>NZ_JAGQDE010000004.1 GCF_018069755.1 Ideonella aquatica
GGGTCGGTGACCGTGTAGGTGAGCTCGGGCACCGGGCCGTTGTAGTCCTGCGCCGGGGTGAAGATCAGCGTGCCATCGGCGCGCAGCTCCACCGTGCCGATCGGGTCACCGGCGGCATTGGTCAGCGCCACAACGCTGCCCGCAGCGAAGGTCTCGGGCACGCCGTCGCCATCGGCATCGACCTGGAACTCGGTGACGCTCAGGGTGTCGCCGTCGATGTCGCTGTCATTGCCCAGCACATCGATCGAGCCCGAGCCATTGGGCGCCACGGTCAGCGCATCGTCGCTGGCCTGCGGCGCGTCATTGACCGGCAGCACGTCCACATGGACCTGCGCGTTGACCGGGGTCTTGCCGTCGGTGACGGTGTAGCTGAACTCGACCGGGCCGTGGTAGTTGGCCGTGGGGTTGAAGGTCAGGGTGCCGTCGGCGTTGAGCGTGACGGTGCCGTTGGTGACGGCCACCGAGCCACCCACGCTGATGGCCTGGCCATTGATGTGGGTGATGGTCAGCGTGTCGCCCGCATCCGGGTCACGGTCGTTGTCCAGCACGCGGATCACCACCGAGGTGTCCTCGTTGGTCACGGCCGAGTCGTTGACCGCACGCGGCGAGTCGTCGACCGGACGCACCGGGCCCAGGCTCAGCGTGGCACTGTCGGTGCCACCGTTGCCATCGGTGATGCTGTAGCTCACCAGCGGCACCGGGCCGGCGTAGTCCTTGACCGGCGTGAAGGTGTAGCTGCCGTCGGCGTTGATCACCAGCGTGCCCACGCCGGCAATCGTCGCCGACTGCCCAGGCTGGAAGTCCTCGGCCACGCCGTCACCATCGGTGTCGACGCTGAAGCCCGTGACCGTCAGCACATCGCCGTCCACATCGGTGTCGTTGATCAGCACGTTGCCCGTGGCCGGCTGGTCCTCGAAGACCTGGTCGTTCTCGTCGTTGACGGCGTCGGGCGCGTCGTTGTCCGGGCGGACATCGATGTTGACCGTGGCCGTGCTGGAGCCACCGAACTCGTCGGAGACGGTGTAGTCGAAGGACACCGGGCCGTTGAAGTTGCTGTTCGGCGTGAAGCTGAGCGTGCCATCGGCATTCATGATCAGCGTGCCCTCGGGCAACGTGATCGAGCCGCCCGGCACGATGTCCTGACCGTTGATCTGGGTGATCCGCAGGGTGTCGTTCTCGGGGTCGCCGTCGTTGCTGCGCGGGTCGAAGGTGACCTTGGCATCTTCACTGCCGACCACGACATCGTCCTGGGCGACCGGGGGTGCGTTGGTGCCCACCGTGACGTGCACGTTGCCGGTGTCGGTGGCCGTGCCGTCGGAGACCGTGTAGCTGAAGTCGACCGGTCCGTCAAAACCCGGCACCGGATCGAAGGTGACCGTGCCGTTGGCATTCAGCGTGACGGTACCGATGGCCGCACCGGTGGCGTCGAACAGCTGCACCGAGCCGCCCACCACGATGTCCTGGCCATCGATCTGGGTGATGGTCAGGGGCTCGCCATCGACGTCGCTGTCGTTGGCCAGCAGGTTGATGACGACGGGTTGGTCGAACGGGGTTGATGCCGAATCGTCCACGGCCACCGGCGCGTCGTTCTGGCCGGTGACGGTGATGGTCAGTGTGGTGACCGCGGTGCGACCCGAGGGGTCGGTGACCGTGTAGGTGAACACATCGGCGCGGCTCTCGTTGTCGTCCAGCGCCTGCGCCGCTGCGTTCGGCGTGAAGGTGTAGGAGCCATCGCTGCGCAGCACCAGGGTGCCCCAGGCACCGGCCAGCGGCTGGCCAACCGTGCCATTGGTGCCGCCGAAGCTGACGGCGGACACGCTCAGGCTGTCACCATCGGGGTCGGTATCGCGACCGACACCCAGGATCACGCCATCGGCAGCCGATACGTCGAGGACGGTGTCCTCGCTGGTCGTGCCGGTGTCGGCCACGGCCTGCGGCGCATCCGGGCGAGGCGTCACGGTGATGTTCACCGTGGCGGTGTCGGTGGCCCCGGAGGGATCGGCAATGGTGTAGGCGAAGCTGATCGGGCCGTTGTAGTTCGCGGCCGGGGTGAAGGTGATCGTGCCGTCGGCATTGAGCGTCACCGTGCCGTTGGTGACCGCAACGGTCTGGCCCGGCAGGATGTCGACACCGGCGATCTGCGTGATGCGCAGCGTGTCGCCGTCCTTGTCGGTGTCGTTGCCCAGCAGGTTGAGGATGAGCGACTGGTCTTCGGCCACGCTGCCGGCGTCATTGACAGCATCGGGGGCGTCGTTGACCGGCACGACGTTGATCGTGACTTGTGCCTGGGCGGTGCCGCCGAAGGGGTCGGCGACGGTGTAGGTGAAGGTGACCGGGCCGTTGAAGTCGGCGTTGGGCACGAAGTTCAGCGTGCCGTCCGGGTTCATGGTGATCGTGCCCTGCGGCAGCGTGATCGAGCCACCCGGGACGATGTCCACGCCGTTGATCTGCGTGATGTGCAGCGGATCGCCCTCGGGCGAGCTGTCGTTGGCGAGCGGATCGAAGGCGTTGAGGGGCTGGTCCTCGTTGACGGTGAACACGTCATCACCCGCGGTGGGGGGCTCGATGCCGCCCACCGTGATCGAGACACGGCCGGTGTCGCTGGCATCGCCGTCCGACACGGTGTAGTCGAACGAGACCAGGCCAGTGAAGCCGCGCACCGGATCAAAGGTGACGGTGCCGTCGGCGTTGATCGTCAGCGTGCCCTGGCTCAGTGTGATGACGTCGCCGGGGCGGACCGCCTGTCCGTTGATCTGCGTGATGCTGAGCGGCTCACCGTCCGGATCGGTGTCGTTGGCGACCAGGTTCAGGTCGACCGGGGTGTCGAAGGGGGTGGACGCCGCGTCATCGACGGCCACCGGGCCGTCGTTCTTGCCGGTGACGGTCAGCGTGAGCGTCGCGGTGGCCGTATTGCCGGCCGGGTCGATGATCGTGTAGGTGAAGACGTCGGCCTGGCTCTCGTTGTCGTCCAGACCTTGCGCGGCGGCGTTCGGGACGTAGGTGTACGAGCCATCGGCCAGCAGCGTCAGGGTGCCCCAGTCGCCGACCAGCGGCTGACCGACGGTGCCGACGACGGCGCCAAAGGCGATGCCCGAGACGCTCAGGCTGTCGTTGTTGGGGTCGGAGTCGGTGCCGGCACCCAGGATCACGCCGTTCGCGGCGTTGACCGCCAGCGTGGTGTCCTCATCCGTGGTGCCGACATCGTCGACCGCCACCGGCGGCAGGTTGGGGCCGATGTTGATGGTGACGTTGGCGGTGTCGGTGGTCCCCGACGGGTCCTGCACCGTGTAGGTGAGGGTGACCGGATCGGTCTGGCCCGGCGCCGGCGTGAAGGCCAGCGTGCCGTCGGCGTTGAGCACCACGGTGCCGACCACCTTGCCGGTGCCGTCCGTCAGATCGACCGGCACGCCCACGGTGACGGGCTGGCCGTTGATCTCGGTGATGGTCAGCGTGTCGCCATCGACGTCAGTGTCGTTGCGCAGCACGTCGATGTTGACGGTCTGGTTGGGCTCGACGGTGGCCGTGTCGTCGTTGGCCACCGGCGGGTCGTTCAGCGGGTTGACGTCAATGTGGACCGAGGCCGTGTCGGTGCCGCCGAACGGGTCGGACACGGTGTAGCTGAAGTCGACCGGACCGTTGAAGTCCGGGTTGGGCACGAAGTTCAGCGTGCCGTCGGCGTTCATCGAGACCGTGCCTTGGGGCAGCGTCACCGAGCCGCCGGGGACGATCGCCTGGCCGTTGATCGCGATGATCGTCAGCGGGTCGCCCTCGGGCGTGGTGTCATTGGCCAGCGGGTTGAAGCTGGTGAGGGACTGGTCCTCGTCGGTGACGTAGCTGTCGTTCAGCGCGTCCGGCGCACCCAGGGTGCCGACGTTGATCGTGACCTTGCCGATATCGGAGGCGGTGCCGTCGGACAGGGTGTACTCGAAGCTGACCGGGCCGGTGAAGCCGCGCACCGGGTCGAAGCTCAGCGTGCCGTCGGCATTGAGCGTGACGGTGCCGATCGTCGTGCCGCTGCCGTCGGTCAGCGTGACGGGCGAACCGACGCTGACCGGCTGGCCGTTGATCTGGGTGATCGACAGCGGCTCGCCGTCGACGTCCTTGTCGTTGGCCAGCACATTCAGCGTGATCGTGGTGTCGAAGGGCGTGCTGGCCGAGTCGTCCACGGCCACCGGGGCGTCGTTGCGGCCGGTGACGGTGATGGTCAGGGTGGAGACCGAGGTCAGGCCGCTCGGGTCGGTCACCGTGTAGGTGAAGACGTCGAACTGGCTTTCGTTGTCGTCCAGCCCCTGTGCGGCCGCATTGGGCACGTAGGTGTAGGAACCATCGGCATTGAGGGTCAGCGTGCCCCACAGGCCGGCCAGGGCCTGGCCCACGGTGCCGCTGGTGCCGCCAAAGGCCACGGCGGACACACTGAGGGTGTCGCCGTCGACATCGGTGTCGCGGCCGGCGCCCAGGATCACGCCATCGGCGGCCGTGACCACCAGGCTGGTGTCCTCGTCGGTGCTGCCGGTGTCGGGTGCCGCCACCGGGGCGTCGGGCATCGGGCTGACGTTGATCGTCACCGAGGCGGTGTCGGTGGCACCAAAGGGGTCGGCGACGGTGTAGGTGAAGCTGACCGGACCGTTGTAGTCCGCAGCGGGCGTGAAGGTGACGGTGCCGTCGGCGTTGAGCGTGACGGTGCCGTTGGTCACGTTGACCGTCTGACCCGGCAGGATGTCGACGCCGTCGATCTGCGTGATGTGCAGCGCGTCACCGTCGATGTCATCGTCGTTGCCCAGCAGGTTCAGCGTGATGGGCGCGTCTTCCTCGGTGCTGGCGACGTCGTCGACGGCCACCGGCGCATCGTTGCGCGACGTGACATCCACGTGCACGCTGGCCTGGACCGGGGTCTGGCCGTCGGAGACGGTGTAGGTGAAGTCGACCGGGCCGACGTAGTCGGCAGCGGGCGTGAAGGTCAGGGTGCCGTCGGCATTGAGCGTGACCGTGCCGTTGGCGACGGCCACGCTGGCGCCGACCGTGATGGCCTGGCCGTTGATCTGGGTGATGGTCAGCGTGTCGCCGTCGGCGTCGCTGTCGTTGTCCAGCACGCGGATGACCACCGGGGTGTCCTCGGCGGTCAACGCCGTGTCGTTGACCGCCGAGGGCGTGTCGCTGCGCGGCTCGACCGTCAGCGTCAGCGTGGCGCTGTCGGAGCCGCCCTGGCCGTCGCTGATGGTGTAGGTGGCCACCGGCACCGGGCCGTTGTAGTCGCGGGCCGGCGCGAAGGTGTAGGAGCCATCGGCGTTGATCGTCAGCGTACCGATGCCCGCGATCGTGGCGCTGGCGCCGGCAGCGAAGCTCTCCGGGATGCCATCACCGTTGGTGTCGATGGTGAAGCCGGTGACGCTGAGCGTGTCGCCATCGACATCGCTGTCGGGCGTGCCGTCGGTCAGGACGTTGCCGCTGGCGGGAATGTCTTCCAGCACCGTCGCCACATCGTCGGTGGCCACCGGGTTGTCATTGAGCGGGTTGACGGTGATGTGGATGACCGCTGTGTCCGAACCGCCGAACTGGTCGCTGACGGTGTAGTTGACGTCGATCGGGCCGCCGTTGAAGTCCTTGTTCGGCGTGAAGCTGAGCGTGCCGTCGGCGTTGACGGTGATCACGCCCTGGGCGATGGTGATCTTGTCGCCAGGGGCGACGTTCACGCCGTTGATCTGCGTGATCGTCAGCGCATCGCCTTCGATGTCCGGGTCGTTGGAGCGCGGATCAAACGTGACGGTGGTGTCTTCGTCCATGACGACGTTGTCGTCCTGGGCCACCGGCGGCGCGTTCGGGCCGACGGTGATGGTGGCGTGGCCGGTGTCGGTGCCGCCCTGGCCATCGCTGACCGTGTAGTCGAAGTCGACCGGGCCCTTGAAGCCTTCGACCGGGTCGAAGGTGAGGGTGCCGTCAGCGCCCAGCGTGACGGTGCCGATCGGGTTGCCCAGGCCGTCAGTCAGCGTGACAGGCACGCCCACGGTGATGGGCTGGCCGTTGATCTCGGTGATCGTCAGCGGGTCGCCTTCGGGGTCGGTGGAACCCGCCAGCGGGTCCAGCACGATCGGGGTGTCGAACGGCGTGTTGCCGGACACGTCGCCGGCCGTCGGACCGTCATTGACGCCATTGATCGTGATCGTCAGCGTGGCGGTGGCGGTGTTGCCGGCCGCATCGACGACGACGTAGCTGAACACGTCCTGGGCGGAGTCGCCCTGACCGAGGGCGTCAGCGGCGGCACTGGGCGTGAAGGTGTAGGAACCGTCGGCGTTGAGGGTCAGGGTGCCCCAGGCACCAGCCACACTCTGGCCGGCCGTGACGGTGGAACCGCCGAAGCTGAACTCCTTGACGAGCAGGGTGTCGTTGTCCGGATCGGTATCGGTGCCTGCGCCCTTGATCACGCCATGGGCGGCGTCCACCACCAGCGGGGTGTCCTCGTCGGTCGAGCCGGTGTCATCGGCGGCGGTCGGGCCGCGGTTGTCGCCGATGGTGAAGACCACCGTGCCTTCGTCGGTCAGGCCAGACGGGTCGGCCACCGTGTAGGTGATCGGCGGCACCGGGCCGTTGTAGTCCTGGGCGGGACGGAATTCGAGCGTGCCTTCCGGGGTCAAGGTGACGGTGCCCACCACGGCGCCGCTGACAGGATCGACGAGGTCGATGCTGTCGCCAGGCACCACGTCCTGACCGTTGATCTGGGTGATCGTCAGGTCACTGGGCGGGTTGTCCGGATCGGTGTCATTGGCCAGCACATCGATCACGCCGACGCCGTTGGGCGGCACGGTCAGCGCGTCGTCGGCGGCGACCGGGGCGTCATTGACGGGCGTGACGTCCACATGGACCTGGGCACTGACGGGCGTGTTGCCGTCGCTGACGGTGTAGGAAAAATCAACCGGGCCGGTGTAATCCTTGGCCGGCGTGAACAGGAGCTTGCCGCCCTGCAGCATCACGCTGCCGTTGGTCACGGCCACGCTCTGGCCTTCGGTGATGGCCTGGCCGTTGACGTGGGTGATGGTCAGCGCGTCGCCCGAATCGGGGTCGCGGTCATTGGCCAGCACGTCGATGACGATGGCGGTGTCTTCCGGCGTGGTGGCCGTGTCATTGACGGCGCGCGGCGAATCGTCCACCGGCGCGACCGGGCCGAACAGCACGTTGGCGCTGTCGGTGCCCCCCTTGCCGTCGCTGATCGAGTAGCTGACCTGCGGCACCGGGCCGTTGTAGTTCAGGGCCGGTGTGAAGGTGAAGCTGCCGTCGGCGTTGATGAGCAGCGAGCCGATGGCGTCGCCAGCGGCATTGCGGATGACGGCCGTTTCACCGGCAGCGAAGGTCTCGGGGACGCCGTCGCCATTGGTGTCAACGGTGAAGCCACTGACCGTGAGCGGGTCGCCGTCGACATCGCTGTCGGGCGTGCCGTCGGTCAGGACGTTGCCGCTGACAGGAATGTCCTCGAGGACCGGGTAGGTGTTGTCGGTGGCAACCGGCGCATCGTTGACGTCGATGATGTCCGGACCCAGGATCAGCGAGGCGGTGTCGGTGCCGCCGTTGCCGTCGTCGATGGTGTAGGTGACGGGCGGAATGACGCCGTCGTAGTCCTTGGCCGGCGTGAAGGTGAAGCTGCCGTCGGCGTTGATGATCAGCGTGCCGATGCCGGGGATGGTGGCGGTCTGACCGGGTTCGAAGACCTCGGGCGTGCCGTCGCCATTGGTATCGACCGCGAAGGACTTGACGACCAGCGGGTCGCCGTCGACGTCGGTGTCATTGGTCAGCACATTGCCACTGACCGGGGTGTCCTCCGTCACGGGGACGATGTCGTCGCGCGCATCCGGCGCGTCGTTGACGGGCGTGATCTGCGGACCCAGGATCAGCGAGGCGGTGTCGGTGCCGCCGTTGCCGTCATCGATGGTGTAGGTGACAGGCGGAATTTCGCCGACGTAGTCCTGGGCCGGCGTGAAGGTGAAGCTGCCGTCGGCGTTGATGATCAGCGTGCCGATGCCGGGGATGGTGGCGGTCTGGCCGGGCTGGAAGACCTCGGGCGTGCCGTCGCCGTTGGTGTCGACGGCGAAGGACTTGACGACCAGCGGGTCGCCGTCGACGTCGGTGTCATTGGTCAGGACATTGCCGCTGACCGGGGTGTCCTCGGTGACCGGGAAGAGATCGTCGACCGCGTCCGGGTTGTCGTTGACGTCGATGATGTCCGGACCCAGGATCAGCGAGGCGGTGTCGGTGCCGCCCTGGCCGTCGTCGATCGTGTAGGTGATGGGCGGAATGGTGCCGTCAAAGTCCTTGACCGGCGTGAAGGTGAAGCTGCCATCCTCATTGATGATCAGCGTGCCGACGCCGGGGATGGTGGCGGTCTCGCCCGGTTGGAAGACCTCGGGGGTGCCGTCGCCATCGGTGTCGACCGAGAACTCCTTGACCACGATGGGGTCACCGTCGGTGTCGGAGTCGTTGGTCAGGACGTTGCCGCTGACAGGGGTGTCCTCGGTGACCGGGAAGCTGTCGTCCACCGCGGTCGGGTTGTCGTTGACCGGGTCGACGATGATGTCGACCACGGCGATCGCGGTGCCGCCGTTGCCATCGTCGACGATCACGGTGAAGCTGTCGTCACCGTTGTAGTCGGGGTCCGGCGTGTAGGTCCAGGTGCCGTCTTCGTTGACGGTCACGGTGCCGTGGGCGGGCGGGTCGTCCAGCAGGAAGGTCAGTTCGTCGCCATCGACGTCGGTGCCCTTGATGGTGCCGCTGACGGGGGTGTCTTCGGGGGTGCTGGCTTCGTAGTGGCCGGTGGTGGGGTCGAAGCCGCCGTCGACGTCGGGCACGACGTCGCCGTTGGGATCGATGACCGTGCCGGGCACCGGCAGGTCGTTCACCGGGATCACGTCGATGGAGATGGTCGAGCTGGCGGTGTTGCCCTGATCGTCGACCACCGTGTAGGGAATGTCGACCGAGCCGTTGAAGTTGGGCCGCGGCGTGAAGGTGAGCGTGCCGTCCGGGTTCAGGGTGATGGTGCCCTGGGGGATCTGGACCGGCGTGCCCACGCTGATGGGCTGGCCGGCGACCGTGGTGATGGTGAGTGCCGAGCCACCCGCGCCGCTGTCGTTGCCGCGCGGGTCGAAGGAGACCGAGCCGTCCTCGGACACGCTGACCACGTCGGGAACCGCCTCGGCGGCGGCGTCCTCGGGCAGTTGCTCTTCGTCCTGGCGGACGATGGTGCCGCCCTGGATGCTGCCCACCGACAGGCTGGCCGGATTGACCGATTCGCTGATGCGCTCCACGCGCAGGCCTTCGCCCAGCGGGGTGGCGTCGATGGCGGCCGGCGCCGTGTCGTCCTTGCCGTCCTCGATCTTGCCGATCACCCGTTCGGCTTCGGAGCCGCCACGTGCGCCCTCAATCTGGATGATGCCCTTCTGCGAGGTCAGGACCACGTCGCCCTTCTTGATCACGTCGCCCGCCTTCAGCGGCCGAACGGTGCCGTCCTCGGTGCGCAGCAGGGCGTCGCCCCACACGGCGATGACCTTGCCCGCCAGCTTGCGGTTGGCCACATAGCCCTTCTCGATGGCGGCCTGCGTGGCGGCGTCACGCCCCAGCTTGGCGGCTGCAGGCGCCCCGAAGCTGACCTGGGTCAGCTTGAAAGCGGGGGTCGGATGGGCGGCGGGCTTGGCGTTGTGGGGCATGTCGAGGCTCCAGATACAGATTTCGCGGTGCGGCGAGCATAGTGGCGCGACGCGTCTTGGAGCCGGCGCAGACCGTCTCCGACGTGACCGAAGTCACCGTTCCGACCAATGTAACCGCTGATAAGCGACGCTTCCCCCCGGCTGTTCCCGGCTTATCCCTAGTTTGCAGATCAGTTCTGAGGTAACAAATGATCGGGTGATATTTTCCATTACGGATACTGTGTGCAGTGAAATCGCCTTAGCATTCGTCCTTCAAGAAGGGTGAAGGCGCCTCACGGCCCTCTTCGCGCTGTCTGCGGGCGGCGCCTCGGGCCCAGAAAAAAGGGGCCTCCCGCGTGGGAGGCCCCTTGGGCCGATGGCCGGATGGTGGCGATCAGCCGCCGGTGTCGACGATCAGCTTGCTGCGGCTGAGCATCTCCTGAATCACCTGGGCGTCGGTGGCGTTGGCACCCAGCCCCAAGTCGGTGCGCAGGTTCATGCTGCTGAGCGTGATGGTCTGGTCGGTTGCGGCCGGGTCATAGACACCGCCGGCGAAGCCGCCGGTCGAGCTGATGTGGATGACCGTGGTGCCCGGGGTGCTGGTGGTGTCGATGTCCAGGTAGTTCTGCAGGTTGTTGCTGGTGCCCGACACCCACTCGCCCACCAGCAGGTCGCGCAGGTCGAGGATGTCGCCACCGGCACCGGCTGCAGCCGCGTTGAAGCCGACGATCGTGTCCGACTCGGTGGCGCCGCGGTCGGCCAGGGTCCAGGCAAAGGTGTCCGAGCCGTTGCCGCCGTCCATGACGTCATTGCCGCTGCCGCCCCACAAGGTGTCGGCGCCCTCACCACCCAGCAGCGAGTCGTTGCCGGTGCCGCCATCCAGCACATCGTTGCCGGCGCCGCCCGATTGGGTGTCGTTGCCATCGCTGCCCACAAACCGGTCGGCGCCGGTGGTGCCCGCCTGGTTGTTGGCCGCGGTGGTGCCGAACAGGTTGTTCAGGTTCTCGCCGCCGATGTCCACGTCGTTCAGCGTGTTGACCACGTTGATCGACAGGGTCTGCGAGGCCGAGCTGGCGGCCGAGCCGTTGGCTGCCTCGGTGGCCGTGGCCACCACACCGATATCCACGTGTCCGCTGACCGAGGTGGGCAGGCGCAGCTCGGCGCTGTCCAGCTCCGAGGCCGCGATGGTGATCTTGCCGTCGGTGCCCACGGTGTGCGTGCCGGTGCTGCTGACGATCACCGAGCCGGCGGCCAGGCCCGAGAAGGTGTAGCTGAGGGACTCGGAGCCGTCGGTGTCCACCAGCTGGCCTTGAACGTGGCTGGACAGGTCGACCGCGGTGTAGCTGCCCGAATTGCCCTTGACCACGCCGCTGCCCAGGCTGGTGAGCGACACGTCGTCGATGAAGGCCCCGCGACCGGCGTCATTGAAGGCCGTGGCGTCGGTGCGGATGGTCAGCGTGTGGTCGCTGCCGTCGCCTTCGAAGCGGAACTTCAGGTTCTTCCAGTCGATGTAGCCCATCGGACTGGTCGCGCTGTACTGAGCCACCAGCTTGCCGTCCAGGTAGACGCCGAAGGTGGTGTAGGCGCCATCGAAGCCCGGCCGGCCTGCATAGTCGAACGACAACTCGTACACCGCGCCAGCGGTGGTGCTGACGGTGCGCGTGATGCCCAGCGTCTGGACCAGCGAGGTGGCGTTGTTCAGCTCTAGGAAGTCATCGCCATTGCCGGCTGCGGCCACCACGGTGTTGTAGTTGCTGTCCTGGCGCTGCTGGCTGTCCTGGTTGCTCCACACCTCAAAGGCGTTGGTGCCGCCGGTGGTGGCATCGGGGCTGTCCAGGCGGGTCCAGCCCTCGAAAGGGGTCACCTGGTTGGCCGTGCTGGTGTTGTCGCTGTTGACGTTGGCTTCCCAGCTGTTGGTGAAGACCACGGCGGGCGCGTCCGCAGGCGAGGTCACGGTCAAGACCGGCGTGTCGGCTACCGCCTGGACGCTCAGGCTCAGGTGGGCCACGGCGCTGTCACCGGTCGGGTTGGTCGCCACATAGGTGATGTCGGGCACCGCGCCGCTCCAGTTCCACACCGGCACGAAGGTGTAAAGACCCTCGCCGTCGATCGTCAGCGTGCCCACGCCCGCGATGGTGGCCGTCTGCCCGGCCTGGAAGCTGCCCAGGCCGGCCACCGTGAAGCTGGTCACCGTGAGGTCGGCGCCCTGGGTGTCGTTGGCCAGGGTGTTGCCGGACAGGCGGCTGGCGTCCTCCACCGTGGCGCCGCTGTCGTCGCGCAACTGCACCACCGAATCCAGCCCCGGGGCCGTGGCGCTGGCACTGCCCTGGGCGCTGCTGGCGCCGTCCAGCACGGTGCCGACCACGGTCACGCTGACCGGCGCCGGCACCGAGGTGGGCACGGTCATCGTCAGGCCGGTGATCGACACGCCATGGGTCACCGGGTCGATCGCCACCTGGTAGCTGCCATGGCTGTCGAGCGGCAGCGTCCAGGTGCCGTCGCCGTTGTCCGTGCCGGCCGAGAGGGTCACACCGGTGGGCACGCGCAGCAGCACCGAGCTGACGCTCTCGGAGTGGTCGACATCGGTGGGCGTGACGCTCAGGCTGACCGGGTAGCTGCCGGCCGTGGTGTAGCTGATCGAGTGAACCAGGAAGTCGTCGACCGCGCTGCCGCCGTCCGAGGCGCCCGGGGCGGTGAACTCGATGCGGCTGAACGGCTGGCCGCCGTCGGCGCTGATCTTGAAGGTCGGATCGACGATATCCGTCAGGCCGCTGATCAGGCCGGTCCCCACCACCCGGCCCGCCGCGTCGTACAGGGTATAGCGCGCCTTTTCAGTGTTGTGCAGGAAGGCCAGCGTGACCGACGCATCGGAGATGGCCTGGTCGAAGCTGACCACCAGCTTTTCCGAGGCGCCGCCGACGTTGTCGATTTCCTCGTTGTCGCCGCCGCTGACGCCGAAGCCGAGGACGCCATTGCGATTGCCGAAGTGGCTGACCGTGCTGGCACTGCCGTCCACCGCAAAGGCCTGGACGCTGAAGCCCTGGCCAGTGCTGGTGGCGTTGTTGACGTCGATCAGCGTCGAGGTCAGCAAGGGTTCGCCCACGGTCAGGCTCACCAGGGGCGTGTCGGCCACCGGGGTGACATTGAGCGTCAGCGTGCCGGTGTCCGAGCCGCCATGGCTGTCGCTGACGGTGTAGGTGGCCACCGGCACCGGACCGCTGTAGTCGGCGGCCGGGCTGAAGCTGTAGTCGCCATTGGCGTCGATGCGCAGCGTACCCACGCCATCGATCGTGGCGGTGCTGCCGGCCGCGAAGCTCTCGCCCACGCCGTCACCGTTGGTGTCGACGCGGAAGCTGGCCACCAACAGCGTATCGCCGTCGAGGTCGCTGTCTGCTGTGCCGTCGGTCAGCAGGTTGCCGGCCAGGGACTGGTCCTCGGGCGTGGTGCCGCTGTTGTCGGTGGCCACCGGGGCGTCGTTGACGTCGATGATGTCCGGGCCCAGGGTCAGTTGGGCGGTGGCGCTGCCGCCGTGAGCGTCGCTGATCGTGTAGGTGGCGCCCGGGATGCTGCCGTTGTAGTTGGGCAGCGGGGTGAAGGTGAAGTGGCCGTTGGCGTTGACGACCAATGAGCCGACGCCGCTGATCGTCACCGTGGTGCCGGCGGCATAGCTTTCGGCCACACCGTCGCCGTTGGTGTCGATGGCGAACGAGGTGACGGTGAGGCTGTCGCCGTCCACATCGCTGTCAGGCACGCCGTCGGTCAGGACATTGCCGCTGCGCGGCGTGTCCTCGGTGACGGCGTAGCTGTTGTCGGTGGCCACCGGGGCGTCATTGACCGGGTCGACGGTGATGGCCACCGTGGCGGTGTCGGAGCCGCCGTAGGTGTCGCTGACGGTGTACTGCACCGTGACCGGGCCGCCGTGGTAGTTGGCGTTGGGCGTGAAGCTCAGCGTGCCGTCGGCGTTGACCGTCAGGCGGCCCTCGCTCAGCACGACCACGTCGCCAGGGGCCACGTCGTGGCCGTTGATCTGGGTAATCGTCAGCGCATCGCTTTCGCGGTCGGTGTCGTTGGAGCGCGGGTCGAAGGTGACCGTGGTGTCCTCGGCCATGCGCACGACGTCGTTCTGCGCATCAGGCGCCGCGTTCGGGCCCACCGTGATGTGGGCGGTGCCCTGCACGCCGGTGCTGCCGTCACTGACGGTGTAGGTGAAGTCCACCGGGCCGGCGAAGCCGGGCACCGGGTCGAAGGTCAGCGTGCCGTTGGTGTTCAGTGTGACGGTGCCGATCGTGGCGCCGGTGGTGCCGTCGCTCAGCGTCAGCGGCACGCCCACCTGCACCGCGCGGCCATCGATCTGGGTGATCGACAGCGGGTCGCCGTCAGGGTCGGTCGAGCCGGCCAGCGGGTTGACGGTGACCGGGGTGTCGAAGGGCGTGGTGTCGCTGACGTCGATCGTGGCCGGGCCGTCGTTGACGCCGTTGATCGTGATCGTCAGCGTGGCGGTGGCGGTGTTGCCGGCGGCGTCGACGATGGTGTAGCTGAACGGGTCCAGGCGGCTCTCGCCGTCGTCCAGAGCCTGTGCTGCAGCATTGGGCTGGAAGCTGTAGCTGCCATCGGCGCGCAAGGTCAGGCTGCCCCATTGGCCGGCCAGTGCCTGGCCCACCGTGCCGCTGCTGCCGCCAAAGGCCACGCCGCTGACCTGCAGGGTATCGCCCTCGGGGTCGCTGTCGTTGCCCAGCACGTTGCCGCTGACGGACGTGTCCTCGCTGGTCGACTGGGCGTCGGCCAGCGCGGTGGGCGCGCTGTTCGGGCCGATGCGGAAATCGACCTGGCCCACATCGGCGGTGCCCGACGGATCGCTGACGGTGTAGCTCATCGCCGGCACCGGGCCGTTGTAGTCCCGCGCCGGGGCGAACTCGACGCGGCCGTCCAGACTCAGCACGGTGACCGTGCCGACGACCTGGCCGGTGCCGGGATCGACCAGGCTGATCACGCTGCCCACGGCGACCGGCTGGCCGTTGAGATGGGTGAGGGTGAGGGCATCGCCATCGACATCGCTGTCGTTGGCGATCAGGTCGATCGCGCCGCGGCCATTGGGGGCCACGGTCAGGGCGTCGTCTACCGCCACCGGGGCGTCGTTGACCGGTGTGACGTTGACGTCGACACGCGCATCCACCGGTGTATGGCCGTCGGTCACCGTGTAGGTGAAGCTGGCCGGGCCGTGGTAGTTGGCCTCGGGTGTGAAGCGCAACTCGCCACCCACCAGCGTCACCTGGCCATGGGCCACGCTGACCGAGGTGCCTTCGCTGATCGCCAGGCCGTTGACGTGGGTGATGCTCATGGCATCGCCGTCGGGGTCGCGGTCGTTGGCCAGCACGTTGATCGTGATCGGCGTGTCCTCGGGCGTGGTGGCGCTGTCGTTGACGGCGCGCGGCGAGTCATCGACCGGGCGCACCGGTCCCAGGCTCAGCGTGGCGCTGTCCTGGCCGCCGTGGCCGTCGCTGATCGTGTAGCCGACCAGGGGCACCGGGCCGCTGTAGTCGGCGGCCGGGGTGAAGACATAGGCGCCGTCGGCGTCCAGGCGCAGGCTGCCGACGCCAGCGATGGTGGCAGTCTGGCCGGGCGTGAAGGCCTCGGCCACGCCATCGCCATTGGTGTCGACGCTGAAGCCGGTGACGCTGAGCGCGTCGCCGTCCAGGTCGCTGTCGTTGTCCAGCACGTTGCCGCTGGCCTGGCGGTCCTCCCAGACCTGGTCGTTGGCGTCGTCCCGCGCCACCGGCGGGTCATTGACCGGTGCCACGGTGATGCGGATGGTGGCGCTGTCCGAGCCGCCGAACTCGTCGCTGACGGTGTAGCCCACGCTGATCGGGCCGCCGTGGTAGTTGGCGTTGGGTGTGAAGCTAAGGGTGCCGTCGGCGTTGACGCTGATCGTGCCCTCGGTGATGACAACGCTGTCGCCCGGCTGGACGTCGCGGCCGTTGATCTGGGTGATCGTCAGCGCGTCGCCTTCCACGTCGGGATCGTTGGACCGGGGGTCGAAGGTGACGGTGGTGTCCTCGTTCATCGAGACCACGTCGTCGCGCGCATCCGGCGGCGTGTTCGGGCCCACCGTGATGTGGGCGTGGCCGGTGTCGCTGGCCCCTTGCGGGTCGGCCACGAGGTAGTCAAAGTCCAGCGGGCCGGTGAAGCCCGGCACCGGGTCCACCGTCAGGCGGCCGTCGGCGCCCAGCGTGACCGTGGCGATCGGGTGGCCCAGGCTGTCGCTCAGGGTG
This sequence comes from Ideonella aquatica, assembly GCF_018069755.1. Classification (GTDB taxonomy): domain Bacteria; phylum Pseudomonadota; class Gammaproteobacteria; order Burkholderiales; family Burkholderiaceae_C; genus Ideonella; species Ideonella aquatica. Next base: position 15,935 of record NZ_JAGQDE010000004.1, read on the forward strand.
ATGGGCACACCCACCGTGACCGGGTGGCCATCGACGCTGGTGATGTGCAGCGGATCGCCCTCGGGGTCGCTCGAGTTGGCGATCGGGTCCACGGTGATGGGCTGGTCAAACGGCGTGACGCCGCTGACATCGCCGGCCACCGGGCTGTCGTTGACGCCGTTGACCGTGATGGTCAGCGTTGCGGTGTCGGTGTTGCCAGCGGCGTCGACGATGGTGTAGGTGAAGGTGTCCTGCGCGGCATCGCCGGTGCCCAGGGCCTGGGCGGCGGCGTTGGGGGTGAAGGTGTAGGAGCCGTCGGCGCGCAGTGTCAGCGTGCCCCAGTCACCGGCCACGCTGCCACCGGGCGCGGTGGTGCTGCTGCCCACGCCAAAGCCCTGCACGGTCAGGGTGTCGTGGTCGGGGTCGCTGTCGGCGCCGACGCCCTGAATCACGCCACGCACGGCGTCCACCACCAGCGGGCTGTCCTCGCTGGTGCTGCCGCTGTCATCCACGGCGCTGGGGCCCCGGTTCTCGCCGATGCTGAACTGCACTGTGCCCACGTCCTGCAGTCCATCCGGATCCTGGACGGTGTAGGTCACCGCTGGCACCGGGCCGTTGTAGTCCTGAGCGGGACGGAACTCCAGCTTGCCGTCGGCGGTCAGGCCGACGGTGCCAACCACGGTACCGGCGCCGTCGGTCAGCGTGAGGCGGTCGCCCGCCACCACGTCCTGGCCGTTGATCTGCGTGACCTTCAGCTCGGACAGGCTGTTGTCGGGGTCGCTGTCATTGGCCAGCACGTCGATCTGACCGACGCCGTTGGGCGCCACCGTCAGTGCGTCGTCCACCGCCACCGGGGCGTCATTGACGGGCGTGACCTCCACATGCACCTGGGCCGGCACCTCGGTGCGGCCATCGCTGACGCTGTAGCTGAAGTCCACTGGGCCGACGTAGTCCTTGGCCGGGGTGAAGATGAGCTGGCCGCCGCTGAGCATCACGCTGCCGTGCGCCACCGCCACGCTCTGGCCCTCGCCGATGGCCTGACCCTCCACGCGGGTGATGGTCAGTGTGTCGCCCGCATCGGGGTCGGCGTCGTTGCCCAGCACGTTGATCGTGATCGGCAGGTCTTCGGGCGTGCTGGCCGTGTCGTCCACCGCGCGCGGCGAGTCGTCGACCGGCCGCACCGGGCCCAGCACGACGCTGGCGCTGTCGCTGCCGCCGTGGCCGTCGCTGATCGTGTAGGTGATGGTGGGGACCGGTCCGTTGTAGTTGGTGGCCGGATTGAAGTCAAAGCTGCCATCGGCGCGGATCAGCAGCGTGCCGATCGCCTGGCCGGAGGCGTCCATCAGGGTGGCGGTCTGGCCGGAGGCGAAGGACTCGGCCACGCCATCGCCGTTGACGTCGACACGGAAGCCGGTGACGCTGAGCGCGTCGCCGTCGCGGTCGCTGTCGGGGGTGCCGTCGGTCAGCACGTTGCCGGTGATGGGGGTGTCCTCGATCACCGCGTAGCTGTTGTCGGTGGCCAGCGGGTTGTCGTTGACCGGATCGACGGTGATGTCGACCGTGGCGATGGCGGTGCCGCCGTGGCCGTCATCGACGATCACGGTGAAGGCGTCCGAGCCGTTGTAGTCGGCGCTGGGCGTGTAGGTCCAGGTGCCGTCCGCATTCACCACCACGCTGCCATGGGTGGGGGCGTCGTCCAGGCGGAAGCTCAGCGCATCGCCATCCTTGTCGGAGCCCTTGACCTGGCCGCTGACGGGCGTGTCCTCGGGCGTGCGCTCGGCATAGTGGCCGGTGGACGGGTCGTAGCTGGGGTCGGGGTCCGGGCCCACCTGGGGCGGGTCGTTGACCGGATCGACGGTGATGTCGACCGTGGCAATGGCGGTGCCGCCGTGGCCGTCATCGACGATCACGGTGAAGGCGTCCGAGCCGTTGTAGTCGGCGCTGGGCGTGTAGGTCCAGGTGCCGTCCGTGTTCACCACCACGCTGCCATGGGTGGGGGCGTCATCGAGGCGGAAGCTCAGCGCATCGCCGTCCTTGTCGGAGCCCTTGACCTGGCCGCTGACGGGCGTGTCTTCGGGCGTGCGCTCGGCATAGTGGCCGGTGGACGGGTCGTAGCTGGGGTCGGGGTCCGGGCCCACCTGGGGCGGGTCGTTGACCGGGTCGACGGTGATGTCGACCGTGGCAATGGCGGTGCCGCCGTGGCCGTCATCGACGATCACGGTGAAGGCGTCGGGGCCGTTGTAGTCGGTGCTGGGGGTGTAGGTCCAGGTGCCGTCCGCATTCACCACCACGCTGCCGTGGGTGGGGGCGTCGTCGAGGCGGAACGTCAGCGCATCGCCATCCTTGTCGGAGCCCTTGACCTGGCCGCTGACGGGCGTGTCTTCGGGCGTGCGCTCGGCATAGTGGCCGGTGGCGGGGTCGTAGCTGGGATCGGGGTCCGGGCCCACCTGGGGCGGGTCGTTCACCGGATCGACCGTGATGTCGACCGTGGCGATCGCGGTGCCACCGTGGCCGTCATCAACGATCACGGTGAAGCTGTCCTCGCCGTTGTAGTCCGCCCCTGGGGTGTACGTCCAGGTGCCGTCCTCGTTCACGACCACGCTGCCGTGGGTGGGGCCGTCATCGAGTCGGAAGCTGAGCGTGTCGCCATCGACATCGGTGGCCTTGACCTGGCCTGCGACAGCGGTGTCCTCGGGCGTGCGGGCCGTGTAGTGGCCGGTGTCGGGGTCGACATTGGGGTCGGCGACCGGCGTGCCGTCGTCGCCGGGCTCGGTGCCGGGCACCGGCGGGTCGTTGACCGGCGTGACGGTGATCGTGATCGTCGAGCCGACGGTCTGGCCCTGGTCGTCGACCACGGTATAGGGCAGGGTGATCTGTCCATGGAAGTCAGGCGCGGGCTTGAAGCTCAGCGTGCCGTCCGGGTTCAGCGACAGCGTGCCCTGGGGCAGCACCAGCGGGCTGCCCGCGCTGATCGGCTGGCCACCCACGGTGGTCACGGTGAGCGTGCCGCCCAGCGTGCCGCTGTCATTGGTGCGGGGATCGAAGCTGACCGAGCCGTCCTCGGCCACGCTGACCGTGTCCGGTGCCGCCGAGGCCGTCGCCAGGTCAGGTCCCTGTTCCTCGTCACGCACTGCGATCGGGGCGCCGTTCAGCGGGCTCAGCGCCAGGCTGGCCGGCGTCACCGATTCCACCACGCGGTCGACCCGCAGGCCGGCCTGCAAGGCGTCGCCGTCGCCCGCCGCCGGGGCGCTGTCAGCATCACCGGCGTCCAGTGCCTTGATCGCCTTGTCGGCCGTGGCTGGGCCGGGTTTGGCCGGGTTGGCGTGCGCCGTGCTGCGCGTCCCCGGCAGATCGACCTTGGCCAGCAGATCCACCGGCTTGGCGCTGCGCGCCACGGCATCGGAGGACTTGAGCGTGGCGTCACCAGTCGGCGCCTGAACCGCGCCTGTCGACGCAGGGGCGGCCAGCTTGGCCGGCAGCGGGGCTCCCAGCACCACCTGGATCGCCTTGTGGACGACCGCGGACGACTTCAGGGTGTGGGCAGGGGTGGGGGAAGCAGGCTTGGCGTGATCGGACATGAGCGGGGCTCCAGGGTCGGTGGACGCCAGCGGCCGACCGTGATCGGCGCACCGGACGCGCGTGGCGTGATCCAGGCAGATCGCCGAAGCGATCTGACCGACCAGGCCGATCCGAGACCGTGGAGCAGGGCGGCGCAGCCGCCGACGCCAATGCGCCGGCCGGACAGGTCGCCTGGGGGTGCGTCGTCAGACGCTGGACACCCGCCGCCCACGGTGAGCGGCTTGCCTGGTGTCCGTCTTATCGTTCGCGCAGTGCGTAAGCTTTAGCCTTGATGATCGGCTTGAGCAGGTAAGACAGCACAGTCTTGCGACCGGTCAGGATGTCGACCTCGGCCGTCATGCCCGGCAGCACCGGCAACTGGTCACCGAAGCTGGCTTGCTGGGTACGCACGCGCACGACGTAGAAGGCATTGCCCTTCTCGTCGACTTCGGTGTCGGGGCTGATGTTCTCGACCTTGGCTTCAAGACTGCCGTAGATCGAGAAGTCGTAGGCGGTGAACTTGACGTTCGCGCTCTGGCCCGGCACCAGGAAGGCGATGTCACGCGGCATCACCCGCGCCTCCAGCACCAGGGTGTCGTCCAGCGGGACGATCTCGACGATGTCCTTGCCGGGCTGCACCACGCCGCCCACGGTGTTGGCCAGCAGGCGCTGCACACGGCCGCGCACCGGCGACTTGACCTGGGTCTTGTCGACCTTGTCGTCCAGTGCCACCTTGCCTTCATTGAGCGCATTGAGCTTGCCCAGGGCCTCGGAGAGTTCTTTGCGGGCCTCGTTGCGGAACTGCAGCTCAGTCTCCTGGACCTTGCGGCTGGCCTCGCCGATCGCGGCCTGGGCGCGGGCGATCTGGGCGGCGGCGCCTTCGGCATCGCCGCGGTTGCGGGTGACGTCGCGCTCCAGGCGCAGAACATCGACCTGCGAGACCGCGCCGGTGGCCAGCAGCGGCCGGGTCTGGTTGAGTTCCTGCTGCGCCAGTTCCAGCCCGCGGAGCGCGGCCGAGCGGCGTGCCTGGGCTTCGGACAGCTCCTGCTGGCGCTGCATCACCTGCTGGCGGTTGATCGACACCAGTGTCGACAGCTCGCTCATGCGTGACTCGTACAGGCGGCGCTCTTCCTCGATGATGTGCTCGTCCTCGGCATCCTTGCCGCTGGGTGGCTTGAAGCTGGATCCCTCGGCCTGGGCGCGCAGCCGCGCCACCCGCACCTGCAAGGCAAAGCCCTGGGCATTGGCCTCGCGCACGCCCGAGGTGGCGCGGGTCTCGTCGATGCGCAGCAGCAACTGGCCGGCGTCGACCACATCGCCTTCGCGCACCTTGATCTCGGAGACCACGCCGCCGTCCAGGGCCTGCAGCACCTGCAACTGGCTGGAGGGCACGACCTTGCCGTCACCGCGGGTGACCTCGTCGACCTGGGCAATGGCGGCCCAGGTCAGCAGCACTGCCAGCGTGATCGCGGTGACCCGCACCAGGTGCTGCGCGCGCGCCGTCGACTGGCGTGACATGACGCTCTCGACGGTGCGCTCGAAGGCGTCCATGCCGGGCATCACGGCCGTGCCGGCCGGCGGCGGCAGGACGATCTGCTTCAGCGCGTTCCAGACCTGCCCCTGCTTGCGCCGGGCGGATGCCGGCTTGGCGGGTGGCGTCACGGTGACCGAGGGCGCTGCAGGGGTTGCGGCGGCGCCTGCCGGCGTCGGGGCGCCGGGGGACGGGGGAGAGGTGTCTTGCTCGCTCATGCTCATGCCGCCCTCGCGATGCGGCCGCTCTGCAGCGCTTCCATGATGCGGTCGCGCGGGCCATCGGCCACGACACGGCCGCCGTCGACCACGATGACCCGGCTGACCAGCGACAGCAGCGAGGTGCGGTGGGTGACCAGCACCACGGTCTTCTCGCGGGTGAATTCGCCCAGGCGCTGGGTGATCTGGGCCTCGGTGGAAAAATCCATGGCGCTGGTGGGTTCGTCCAACAGCAGCACCGGTGAGTTGTGCAGCGCGGCGCGGGCCAGGCCCACGCTCTGGCGCTGACCGCCCGAGAGGTATTCGCCGCGCTCGCCCACGTTCAGGTCAAAGCCGTGCGGATGCCGATTGATGAACTCGCCCAGGCCGGCCAGCTCGGCGGCGGCAACGATCGAGCCGTCATCGGCGTAGGGCAGGCCGAAAGTGATGTTGTCGCGCAGCGAGCCGAAGAACAGCATCACGTCCTGCGACACGCAGCCCACATTGCGGCGCAGGTCGGCGGGGTCGAGCTGGCGCAGGTCGATGCCGTCGATCAGCACCGCGCCCTCGGTGGGCTGGTACAGGCCCATCAGCAGGCGCTGCAGCGTGGACTTGCCGGAGCCCACCTTGCCGATCACCGCCACCCGCTCGCCGGGCTGGACCTTGAAGCTGATCTTGTCCAGGGCCTTGTCGTCACGGCCCGGGTAGGCGAAGGACACGCCGCGGAACTCGATCTCGCCCCGCAGCTTGGCGCGGTGGATGTAAGCCTTGCCGGCGGGGCGCTCGACCGGGTTCTTCATGATCTCGTCCAGGCCGGCCAGCGCGGTGCGGGCGCCCTGGTACTGCATCAGCAGCGCGACGATCTGGCCGGCAGGCATCAGCGCCCGGCTGGCCAGCATCGACGAGGCGATCAGACCGCCCATGGTCAGCATCCGGTTGCCGATCAGGTAGACGCCAATGACCACGATGCACACCGTGACCAGCTGCAGCACGAAGTTGGTCAGGTAGCCGGCGCCCTGCGACAGGCCGCGCATGCGCACCGAGGTGCTGGCCAGGAAGACATTGGTCTTCTCCCAGCGCGACTGGATCACGCCCTCGGCGCCCTGCGCCTTGATGGTCTCGATGCCGGTGAGCGCCTCCACCAGCGTGGCGTTGCGCATCGCCGAGGCCCGGTAGGTGGACTCCGACAGGCGTTGCAGCTTGTCCTGCAGCGCCCAGCCGGCGGCCAGCACCGCCAGGAAGCCCAACAGCACCGGGATCGCCAGCCAGGGTGAAATGACGATGATCACCAGCAGGAACAGGGCCGCAAAGGGCAGGTCGATCAGCGCCGTCACGGTGGACGAGGCGATGACATCGCGCACCGTCTCGAATCCGCGCAGGTTGGACGCAAAGGAGCCCACCGACTGCGGCCGCTTTTCCAGTCGCATGCCCAGAACCTGCTCCATCAGGCGGGCGCTGAGCTCGACGTCGATGCGGGCGCTGGCCTCGTCGACGAAGTGGCTGCGCAGCTTGCGCAGCAGCAGGTCGGCCAGCAGGACGATGACCACGCCGACGGCCAGCGACCAGAGCGTCTCGTAGGCGGCATTGGGCACCACCCGGTCGTAGACGTTCATGGTGAACATGGGCAGCGCCAGTGCCAGCACATTGACCAGGCTGGCGGCCAGCAGGATGTCGCGGTAGACATGGCGCTGGCCCAGCAGCGCCGACCAGAACCAGTGGCCCTTGCCGCGGTCGTGCACCTCGGGCGCGCGCTCGTCAAAGCGGAAATGCGGGCGCACGTACAGCACCAGGCCGCGGTGGCGCTCGTTGAGCTGCTCGGCACTGAGCTGCACCGCCCCCTGGCCGGTCTCGGGCAGCAGCACACGGGCGTCGCCGGCCTCGGTCCAGCCCAGCAGCACACAGCACTTGTCCTCGTTCAGCAGCAGGATGGCGGGCAGCGCGGCGGCGTCGATGGCCTGCACCTGCTGGCGCTCCAGCCGGGTGTACATGCCGGCCCGTGCCGCGGCCCGCTCGGCCAGATCCAGCGTCAGGCGGCCCTGGCCGCCCAGCGGCAGGCCGGCGCTGAGCGAGGCGCGGGTGGCACTGTGACCGTGCAGGCGGCAGATCTCGATCAGGCAGTCGAGCAGCGGGTCGGGCGTGAGCAGATCCTCGCGCTGACCAGGCGGCGGCAGGCGGCCGCTGACCGCGCGGGGCGCTGCGGCCACCGGGGCAGGGGCCGCGGCGGCTGGCGTCGGGGTGGGCGCGGGAGTCGCGGGGTCGGGCATGGTGGGCTCGGGCGGCGAAGAGGTCGTCATCAGGCGATATCGGAGCAATGGACGCCGAATTGACCCCGACGGCGGTCGTCGAAGAATCGGGTCAAGGTTTCCCGCACGGTGCGGAAGGCCAGTTCGTCCCAGGGCACCTCGTCCTCGCGGAACAGGCGGGCCTCCAGGGTCTCGGGGCCGGGATCGAGGTGGGTGTCGAGCATGCGGGCGCGGTAGAACAGGTGAACCTGACCGACGCGCACCACGTTGAGCACGGTGAACAGGCCGTCGAGCTCGACGCGCGCGCCGGCCTCCTCGACCGTTTCACGCAGCGCGCCCTCGGCGGTGCTTTCGCCCAGTTCCATGAAGCCGGCCGGCAAGGTCCACAGGCCGTGGCGCGGCTCAATTGCGCGGCGGCACAGCAGCACCTGCTCGCCCCAGACCGGCACGGTGCCCACGACATTCAGCGGGTTCTCGTAGTGGATCAGGGCGCAGGCGCTGCAGACGGCCCGGGGCCGGTTGTCGTCGGCCGGTACCTGGTACTGGGTGGGCGCGCCGCAGGCGCGGCAGTGCTGGATGATTCGGGCGGCCCACATGTCACCGAGTGTAGCGGCCCGCATGGCATCATCGACGGATCTGCAGCCCTCACGAGCGAGAGAACCCGCCCATGGACGTCATTTTTCCGCCGGCCGCACCGGTCATCGTGCCCACCAGCGACGGCCGGGGTTTTCCGGTGCATCGCATCTACTGCGTCGGCCGCAACTATGTGGACCATGCGATCGAGATGGGCGCCACCGGCCGCGAACCGCCGTTCTTCTTCATGAAGCCGGCCGATGCGGTGGTGCCGGTGGCCGCGGGCAGCGTGGGTCACATCCCGTATCCCACGCAGACAAGGAACCTGCACCACGAGGCCGAGCTGGTGGTGGCGATCCGCACCGGCGGCGCCAACATCCCGGTGGAACAGGCCGCGCGCCACATCTTCGGCTATGCCTGCGGTCTGGACATGACGCGCCGCGATCTGCAGAACGAGATGAAGAAGCAGGGCCGGCCCTGGGACATCGGCAAGTCCTACGACCAGTCGGCGCCGATCGGCCCGATCCACCCGATCAGCGCCACCGGCGAGCTGCTCAAGGGCGCAATCAGCCTGAGCGTCAACGGCCAGGTGCGCCAGCAGGCCGATGTGTCGCAGCTGATCTGGAGCGTGGCCGAAACCATCTCGGTGCTGAGCCAGGCCTGGGTGCTGCAGCCCGGCGACCTGATCTACACCGGCACGCCGGCCGGCGTGGGCGCGGTGCTCTCGGGCGACCGCATGGACATGCAGATCGACGGCCTGGGCGGGCTGTCGGTGGTGGTGGACTGACGGGGCGGGCGATGGCGATCGAGCTCTTCAACTACTTCCGCTCGTCGGCCTCCTACCGCGTGCGCATTGCGCTGGCGCTCAAGGGCCTGCCCTTCGACTATCGCGCGGTGCACCTGCAGAAAAACGAGCAGACCGCCGAGTCCTATGCTGCGGTGTCGGCGGCGCGCCTGGTGCCGCTGCTGCACGACGGGGACGCCTGGGTGCATCAGTCGATGGCGATCATCGAGTACCTGGACGAGACCCATCCTGAGCCGCCGCTGCTGCCGGCCGATCCGCTGCAGCGCGCGCGTGTGCGTGCGCTGGCGCAGGACATCGCCTGCGAGATCCACCCGCTGAACAACCTGCGCGTACTGCGCTACCTGGTGCAGTCGATGGGGGTGAGCGAGGACGACAAGAACCGCTGGTACCGCCACTGGGTTGAAACCGGCCTGGAGACGGTGGAACGCCAGCTGGTGGCCCGCCCGGGCCGCTTCTGCCATGGTGACACGCCCACGCTGGCCGACTGCCTGCTGGTGCCGCAGATCTTCAACGCCCAGCGCTTTGATTGCCGCCTGGACCACGTGCCCCAGGTGATGCGGGTCTTCGAGGCCTGCATGGCGCTCGACGCCTTTGAATCCACCCGCCCCGAGAAGTGCCCGGATGCGGCCTGAGGACTGGCTGCCGGCCGACGGGCTGCCGGCCAACGTGGCCGGTGGCATGTCCACCCGTGCCGGCGGTGTCAGCGCGCCGCCTTTTGACAGCCTGAACCTGCGGCCCTCGGGCCTGCGCGCCGATGCCGTGGACGACCCCTCGGCCATCGCCGAGAACCAGCGCCGCTGGGCGGCCGTCATGGCACCCGCGCGGCCGGTCTGGCTGGACCAAGTGCATGGCGCACGCGTGGTGCGCCTGGGCTTGGCGGACCTGAATGACGCCAGCGGACCCTTCCACCAGGCTGATGCGGCGGTCACCACCGAGCGCGGCGTGGCCTGCACGGTGCTGGTGGCCGATTGCCTGCCGGTGCTGCTGGCCGACCGCCGCGGCCGTGCCGTGGGCGCTGCGCACGCAGGCTGGCGCGGACTGGCCGGTGGCGTGCTGGAAGCCACCGTGGCTGAACTGTGCGACGCGGCCGAGGGCACCCCGGCCGGGCTGCAGGCCTGGCTGGGCGCCTGCATCGGCCCGAACGCCTTCGAGGTGGGCGCAGACGTGCGCGACGCCTTCGGGCCTGCGGCGCAGGCCCATTTCCGTCCCACCGGCCAGGCCGGGAAGTGGTGGGCCGACCTGCCATCACTGGCGCGCCAGCGGCTGGCGGCGGCCGGGGTGACCCTGGTCAGCGGCGGCCGCTGGTGCACGGCCAGCAATGCCTCACGGTTCTTCTCGTTCCGACGGGACCGTGTCACCGGACGCCACGCGGCCTCGGTCTGGCTCGTCTGAACGCGCGGGGTCAGCCGGTGCTTCGGCGGCCTGCCGCGCGCGGCGCCGCAGGGGCGTGCCCAGGATGTACAGCAGGATCCACAGCGGCAGCACGCCGTAGCCCAGCAGGATGAACAGCGCGCCGAGCAGGCTGCCGCTGGGGGAGGTGACTTCCGCAGCGGCCATCATCACGATGACGAAGCCCCAGGCGATGGCGACGATGTGCATTTCAAATTATGAAAAGTAAATCCAAATGGTGGAAAAATCAGTCATCATGGGGTAAGCTTGTGCCCGAAGAATGCTGCCACACACCACAGGCCCATCAGGCCACATGATCGAGGAGACACGCGCGTGAAGATGCCGGCCATGCCCACCTTGGACGCCTTCGGTCCGCAAGCCCAGAAGACGGCCGATGCCTTCGGCGCTGCCGTCGGCGGCCTGATGAAGTCGATGGGCGCGCTGAACCTGCCCAGCGACGCGATCGCCCAGCTGCAGGCCGATTACCTCAAGGAAGCCACACTGATCTGGAACGGCACGCTGCAGTCGATGCAGGGTGGCGAAGCCGCCAGCTGCGCGCCGATCAAGGACCGCCGCTTCTCGGCCAAGGACTGGAGCGCCACGCCGGCCAGCGCCTTCAGCGCGCAGATGTACCTGCTCAATGCCCGCACCCTGATGCAGATGGCCGAGAACGTGCAGGGCGACGCCAAGACCAAGGGCCGCATCCGCTTCGCGGTGCAGCAGTGGGTGGACGCGATGAGCCCCAGCAACTTCCTGGCGCTCAACCCCGAGGCCCAGCGCAAGGCGCTGGAAAGCCGTGGCGAGAGCATCTCCAAGGGCGTACAGCAGCTGGTCCATGACCTGCAGCAGGGCCATGTCTCGCAAACCGACGAGAGCCTCTTCGAGGTCGGCCGCAACGTGGCCACCACCGAGGGCGCGGTCGTCTTCGAGAACGAGTTCTTCCAGCTGATCGAGTACAAGCCGCTGACCGCCAAGGTCTTCGAGCGGCCGATGCTGTTCGTGCCACCGTGCATCAACAAGTACTACATCCTGGACCTGCAGCCCGAGAACTCGCTGATCCGCTACACCGTGCAGCAGGGTCACCGGGTGTTCGTGGTCAGCTGGCGCAACCCGGATGAGTCGATGGCGTCCAAGACCTGGGACGACTACATCGAGCACGGCCCGATCACCGCCATCCACACGGTGCAGGCGATCACCGGCGCCAAGACGATTGACACGCTGGGCTTCTGCGTCGGCGGCACCATCCTGTCCACCGCGCTGGCGGTGCTGGCTGCGCGCGGCGAGCAACCGGCCGAATCGGTCACGCTGCTGACGACCTTTGTCGACTTCGCCGACACCGGCATCCTCGACCTGTTCGTCGACGAGCCGATGTGCCAGATGCGCGAGATGACCATCGGCGAGCGCGCACCGCAGGGCCCCGGCCTGCTCAAGGGCCAGGAGCTGGCCACCACCTTCAGCTTCCTGCGCCCGAACGACCTGGTCTGGAACTACGTGGTGGGCAACTACCTGAAGGGCGAGACCCCACCGCCCTTCGACCTGCTGTACTGGAACAGCGATTCCACCAACCTGCCGGGCCCGATGTACTGCTGGTACCTGCGCAACACCTACCTCGAGAACAAGCTCAAGGTGCCGGGTGCGCTGAGCACCTGCGGCGAGAAGGTCGACCTGGGCGCGATCAAGGCGCCGGTCTACCTGTACGCCTCGCGCGAGGACCACATCGTGCCCTGGACCGGTGCCTACGCATCCACCAAGGTGTTCAAGGGCAAGAAGCGCTTCATGCTGGGCGCCTCGGGCCACATTGCCGGCGTGATCAACCCGCCGGCCGCCGGCAAGCGCAGCCACTGGGTCAATGACAAGCTGCCCGACACCGCCGACGCCTGGCTGGCCGGCGCCAAGGAAGTGCCTGGCAGCTGGTGGACCGACTGGGCCCAGTGGCTGGGCAGCCATGCCGGCAAGCAGATCACGGCGCCCAAGTCCTACGGCAGCGCCAAGTTCAAGGCCATCGAGCCGGCCCCCGGCCGCTACGTCAAGCAAAAGGCCTGAGCGGGCAAGCGCCTCAACGCATTCATACTTCATGGCCTGACAGTGGCCATTTTCTGAGGAGACTTTCATGACCGACATCGTCATCGTTGCCGCCGCCCGCACCGCCGTGGGCAAGTTCGGCGGTTCCCTGGCCGGCGTGGCCGCGCCCGAGCTGGGTGCTGCGGTGATCCAGGGCCTGCTGGCCCGCACCGGCCTGGCCGGCGAGCAGATCGGCGAGGTCATCCTGGGCCAGGTGCTGACCGCCGGCTCGGGCCAGAACCCGGCGCGCCAGTCGGTGATCAAGTCGGGCCTGCCCAACGCGGTGCCGGCGATGACCATCAACAAGGTCTGCGGCTCGGGCCTGAAGGCTGTGATGCTGGCCGCCCAGGCCATCCGCGACGGCGACAGCGAGATCGTCATCGCTGGCGGCCAGGAGAACATGAGCGCCTCGCCGCACGTGCTGATGAACAGCCGCAATGGCGCCCGCATGGGCGACACCAAGCTGGTCGACACCATGATCAACGACGGCCTGTTCGACGTGTACAACAAGTACCACATGGGCATCACCGCCGAGAACGTGGCCAAGCAGTACGGCATCAGCCGCGAGGCCCAGGACGAACTGGCCCTGGCCAGCCAGCGCAAGGCCGCGGCTGCCCAGGACGCCGGCAAGTTCAAGGACGAGATCGTCGGCATCAGCATCCCCCAGCGCAAGGGTGACCCGGTGGTGTTCGACACCGACGAGTTCCTCAACCGCAAGTCCAGCCTGGAAGGCCTGGCCGGTCTGCGGCCCGCCTTTGACAAGGCGGGCACGGTGACCGCGGGCAACGCCTCGGGCATCAACGACGGTGCTGCCGCGGTGATGGTGATGAGCGCTGCCAAGGCCGCCGCGCTGGGCCTCAAGCCGCTGGCCCGCATCGCCAGCTACGCCAGCGCCGGCCTGGACCCGGCCATCATGGGCATGGGCCCGGTGCCGGCCGCCCGCAAGGCGCTGGAGCGCGCCGGCTGGAAGGCCGCCGACCTGGACCTGCTGGAAATCAACGAAGCCTTCGCGGCCCAGGCCTGCGCGGTGCACAAGGAAATGGGCTGGGACCTCGACAAGGTCAACGTCAATGGCGGCGCGATCGCCATTGGTCACCCGATCGGCGCCTCCGGTTGCCGCATCCTGGTCACGCTGCTGCACGAGATGCAGCGCCGTGACGCCAAGAAGGGCATCGCCTCGCTGTGCATCGGCGGTGGCATGGGTGTGGCGCTGACCGTCGAGCGCTGATCCCTGGTCACCACGCGCGGGTTGACCCGTACGTGGAATTGCGTGAGCGGGTGAGTACGGACCCGCGACTTCCCGGTCGGGGCTGATCATGGCCCCACCGGACCCCAATGGAATGTCAAGAGGAGCAAAGCAATGGCACAGAAAGTGGCGTATGTGACGGGTGGCATGGGCGGCATCGGAACCGCGATCTGCCAGCGGCTGGCCAAGGATGGCTTCAAGGTCATCGCTGGCTGCGGCCCGAGCCGTGATTTCGAGAAGTGGCTGGGCGAGCAGAAGGCCCTGGGCTACACCTTCTACGCCTCGGTGGGCAACGTCGCCGACTGGGACAGCACGGTGGAGGCCTTTGCCAAGGCCAAGGCCGAGCACGGCCCGATCGATGTCCTGGTCAACAACGCCGGCATCACCAAGGACCGCATGTTCCTGAAGATGACCAAGGAAGACTGGGACGCGGTGATCAGCACCAACCTGACCTCGATGTTCAACGTGACCAAGCAGGTCGTGGCGGACATGGTGGAGCGGGGCTTCGGCCGCATCATCCAGATCTCGTCGGTCAACGGCGAGAAGGGCCAGGCCGGCCAGACCAACTACTCGGCCGCCAAGGCCGGCATGCACGGCTTCACGATGGCCCTGGCCCAGGAAATGGCGTCCAAGGGCGTGACGGTCAACACCGTCAGCCCGGGCTACATCGGCACCGACATGGTCCGCGCGATCAAGCCGGAGGTGCTGGAAAAGATCATCGCCACCATCCCGGTCAAGCGCCTGGGCACGCCCGAAGAGATCGGCTCGGTGGTCGCCTGGCTGGCCGGCGAAGACTCGGGTTTCACCACCGGTGCCGACTTCTCCTGCAACGGCGGTCTGCACATGGGCTGACCGCCCAAGGGCGGTCAGCCCATGTGCAGACCGCCTTCGGCCGACCGTTGGGCTCCCCCTGCCCCCTCCGGGAGGGGGTTCCAGTCAGACAGTCGATCTCGGGCCGGCATTGCCGGCCCGTGTCGTTTCAGTAGGCCACGTAGCGGCCGGGCTTGTGGTTCACTGCCAGCGCGAAGTTCATCGCGATGGCGCCCAGCACGCTCAGGCCCAGGCGGCGGGCGTCGGTGAAGGGCCAGCTGGCCAGCAGGATGGCGGCGTCGATGCTCAGTTGCACGATGCCGGCGCGCCAGCCGTAACGCTCCTGCAGCCACAGCACCACGGTGTTCAGGCCGCCCAGGCTGGCGCGGTGGCGAAACAGGATGATGAAGCCGGTGCCGATCAGCGCGCCGCCGGCCAATGCGGCAAACAGCGGGTTCAAGGCGCTGTAGCCCAGCCAGTGGGGCATCAGTTCCGACAAGCCCGACAGCAGCGTCACCGCCGACAGTGTCTTGACCGTGAACTGCGGTCCCAGGCGCTGCCAGGCCAGCCAGTAGAAGGGCAGGTTGATGACGAACAGCAGCGGGCCGAAGGGCAGGCCGCTGCCGTAGTGGGCCAGGAAGGCCAGGCCCACGGTGCCGCCGGTCATCAGGCCCAGGTGGCGGAACATCGTCAGGCCGATGCTGACGAACAGCGTGCCGATCAGCAGCGCCTGCGCATCGTCGAACAGCGTATGGCGCTGCGGCTCGGCGCCCTCGGGCGCGTTCATTCGGTGATGCCGGCCATGAAGTACTTGATGATGCCCTTGAGCACAAAGCCCAGCAGGCCCACGCCCAGGCCCAGCAACAGCACGAAGGTGCCAAAGCGGCCGGCCTTGGATTCACGCGCCAGCTGCAGGATGATGAACACCATGTACAGCATGAAGGCCGAGACCCCGAAGGTCAGGCCGAACCAGGCGATCTGTTCTTCTGTGTAGCCGAACATATCAGGACCGCCCGGCCGTTCCGAAGGGACTGAGCGCCCCCTTGGGGGGCAGCGAACGAAGTGAGCGTGGGGGTGTCATGTCAGTTCCGCTCCGCCAGGCCGGAGGTGTCCACCAGGTCGCGGTAGGCATGCCAGCTGGCGTGGGCCAGCCAGGGCACCACCACCACCAGGCCGACCATCACGCTGAGCATGCCCAGGCCACTGAGGGCCAGCAGCAGGAAGGCCCACAGCGCCATCGGCGCGGGGTGGGTCAGCACGGTCTTCCAGCTCACGAAGACGGCCGCCAGCACGCCGATCTGCCGATCCAGCAAGAGCGGCAGCGTCACCACGCTGGAGGCGAAGACCGGCGCGGCCAGCACGGCGCCCAGGGCCATCCAGGTCTCGAACAGCGCGCCGCTGGGCGCCAGCACCACCAGGCGCAGGAAGTCGACGGGCGTGCGCACCGCGGCGCCGGTCTGGGTCCAGATCAGCGCTGCCGAGGTCAGCACCCAGCCGGTGCCGGCCAGCGCCAGCAGCAGGCCGAACACCACCAGCCGGTGGTCATCGGGCTTCCAGGCCCGCAGCGCCGTGCCCAGGCCGGGCTGTTCGCCGCGCTCGAGCGCGCGGCTGATGGCATACAGGCCCGTCGCCACCACCGGCGCCACCAGCAGGAAGCCGGTGAAGGCGCCGGCCAGCAACCAGAATCGGTCGGCGGCCAGCACCACGATCAGCGCGCCCCACAGGGCCGCGGCCAGGCCATGCAGCAGACCCGGGACCGGGCAGGCCATCAGGTCGGCCCAGCCGCGCGCCAGCCAGCCCAGCGGCCGCAGCATCGGGATGCGGCGCACGGCGTAGCTGCGCGATTCGGCGACGGCCTGCTGGGTCATCTTGTTGGACATCAGGGGGCTCCCATCGTGGCAGAGTGATCGCGGCGGAGGTTGAGATGAGGCAAGCCGCGGCGGTCAGCGCACATCGGCCAGCACATCCAGCAGCTCGCTCTCCATCTGCAACTGCAGCCGGGGCTGCTGCAGCTCGGCGCCGCTGACCAGGAAGGTGTCCTCGACGCGTTCGCCCAGCGTGCTGACCTTGGCCAGCTGCAGGTTGATATGGTGGGCGGCCAGCACGCGGGCGATGGCATAGAGCAGGCCCGAGCGGTCGCTGGCACTGACGCTGAGCAGCCAGCGCTGCGCCTTCTCGTCGGGCCGCAGCGCCACGCGCGGCTTGACCGGAAAGGAGCGCACCCGGCGCGACACCCGCCCGCGCGAGGGCGGCGGCAGCGGCCCGTCGCTGGCCAGCGCAGCGCTGGCTTGGGTCTCGACCAGCTTGATCATGTCGCGGTAGGCGCCCGGACTCTGGTCCTCGGCGTTGGGATTGACCACCTGGAAGGTGTCGAGCGCGTAGCCGCTGCGGGTGGTGTGCACCTTGGCATCCTGGATCGAGAAGCCGGCGCCATCGAAATAGCCGCAGATGCGGGCGAACAGGTCGGCGCGGTCGGGCGAAAACACCAGCACCTGCAGGCCCTCGCCGATCGGCGACGGGCGGGCGCTGACCAGCGGCACCTGGGTGTCGAGGTGGCGCCACAGCGAGCGGGCATGCCAGGCGATCTCGGCGGCATCGTGGCGCGCGAAATAGCTGATGTCCAGCGTCTTCCACAGCGGCTGCTCGGTGCCGGGCAGCGCGGCGTGCAGGGCCAGGATCTGCATCGCCTCCTGCTTGCGTGCTTCGATCTCGGCATCGGCACTGTGCGGGGCGCCGCCCAGTGCGCGCAGCGTGTAGCGGAACAGGTCTTCGAGCAGCTTGCCCTTCCAGGCGTTCCAGACCTTGGGGCTGGTGCCGCGGATGTCGGCCACCGTCAGCAGGTACAGGCCGGTCAGGTGGCGGGCATCGCCCATGCGGCGGGCGAAGCGCTGGATGACCTCGGGGTCGTGCAGGTCCTCCTTCTGCGCCACGGTGCTCATCGTCAGGTGGTGGCGCACGAGGAACTCGACCAGCTCGGTTTCATCCGGCTCCAGGCCGTGGTCGCGGCAGAAACGGCGCACCTCGGTGGCGCCCAGCTCGGAGTGATCGCCACCTCGGCCCTTGGCCACGTCGTGGAAGAGGGCGGCGATGTAGAGCAGCCAGGGCTTGTCCCACTGGCTGGCCAGCTGGGCGCAGAACGGGTACTCGTGGGCGTGCTCGGGGATGAAGAAGCGCCGCACATTGCGCAGCACCATCAGGATGTGCTGGTCCACGGTGTAGACGTGGAACAGGTCGTGCTGCATGCGCCCGACGATGCGCCGGAACACCCACAGGTAGCGCCCCAGCACCGAGGTCTGGTTCATCAGGCGGAAGGCGTGCGTCTGCCCCTCGGGCTGGCGCAGGATGTCCATGAACAGCTCGCGGTTCAGCGGGTCCTTGCGGAAGCGGCTGTCCATCACGCTGCGCGCGTTGTACAGCGCGCGCAGCGTGCGCGCCGATAGGCCCTTGATGCCGGTGGTCTGCTGGTAGATCAGAAAGGTCTCGAGGATGGCGTGCGGGTTGTCGGTGTAGAGATCGTCGCGCGCCACCTCGAGCATGCCGCCGCGATCCAGGAAGCGGGCGTTGATCGGCCGCATCGGGGCCTGCTCGCTGCTGCTGACGCGCTCGTCAATGCCCAGCATCAGGATCTGGTTGAGCTGGGTCACCGCCTTGGCCGCCCAGTAGTAGCGGTGCATCAGCTGCTCGCTGGCGCGCGCGCCCTTCGTGGACTGGTAGCCGAAGCTCTCGGCCACCGAGGTCTGCAGATCGAAGACCAGGCGGTCCTCGCGCCGGCCGGCGATCACGTGCAGGCGGCAGCGGATCAGGCGCAGCGTGCCTTCATGGCGCTGCAACTGCTTGACCTCGAAGGCGCTCAGCAGGCCCTTGGCCGCCAGCTCGCTCCAGGTGCGGCCCAGGCCGGCGGCGCGCGCCACCCAGATCACCACCTGCAGGTCGCGCAGGCCGCCGGGGCTTTCCTTGCAGTTGGGCTCCAGCGAGTAGGGCGTGTCTTCGTACTTGACATGGCGCTGGCGCATCTCCAGCGTCTTGGCACGCAGAAAGGCGGCGGCATCCAAGGCCTCGGAGGTGGCCTTGGCGAAGGCCTGGTACAGCCGGCGCGGACCGGTCAGCAGGCGGCTTTCCAGCAGCGAGGTCTGCACGGTCACGTCGGCCTGGGCTTCGCGCACGCAGTCGTCCACGGTGCGCACCGAGGAGCCGATCTCCAGGCCGATGTCCCAGCAGGCGGTGATGAAGGCGCTGACGGCCTCACGCACCGCGTCGGTCTCGGGCTCGGGCAGCAGCACCAGCACGTCGACGTCGGAATAGGGGTACAGCTCACCGCGGCCGTAGCCGCCCACCGCCAGCAGAGCGGCTCCGGCGGGCAGACCGCTGCCCTGCCACAGCTGCACCAGCGTCGCGTCCACATGCCGCGCCAGACCATGCAGCAGGAGGCGGGCACTGGTGGCGCTGGGGCGGGCCTCCTTGAAGCGGGTGAGCAGGGCCTCCTTGCCCTGGCGGAAGCGCGTGCGCAGCTCCGCCACCGACAGCGCGGCGCTGGACGCGGTGGACGACATCAGGCGCCGGGTGCGGTGATGAAGGCCGGCGGCGGCGGCGTGCGGTCGGACACCGTCAGCACCTCATAGCCGGTCTCGGTGACCACCACCGTGTGCTCCCACTGGGCCGACAGCGAGCGGTCCTTGGTGACGATGGTCCAGCCGTCGCCCATTTCCTTGATCTCGCGGCGGCCGGCATTGACCATCGGCTCGATCGTGAAGACCATGCCCGGCACCAGCTCTTCCAGCGTCCCCGGACGGCCGTAATGCAGCACCTGCGGCTCCTCGTGGAACTTGCGACCGATGCCGTGGCCGCAGAACTCGCGCACGATCGAGTAGCCCTGCGACTCGGCAAAGGTCTGGATCGCGTGGCCGATGTCGCCCAGCCGGGCGCCGGGGCGCACCTTGGCAATGCCCTTCCACATGGCATCGAAGGTGATCTGGCACAGGCGCTTGGCGGCGATGCTGCCTTCGCCCACCACGTACATGCGGCTGGAGTCGCCGTGCCAGCCGTCCTTGATGACGGTGACATCGAGGTTGACGATGTCGCCATTCTTCAGCGGCCGGTCGTTGGGGATGCCGTGGCACACCTGGTGGTTGATCGACGCGCAGATCGACTTGGGATAGGGCTTGTAGCCGTTGGGCGCGTAGTTCAGCGGCGCGGGAATGGCCTTTTGCTCGTGCACGATCATGTCGTGGGCGAGCTTGTCGAGCTGTTCGGTGGTCACGCCGGGCTTGACGTGCTCGGCCAGCATGTCCAGCACTTCGGCGGTGAGGCGTCCGGCGACGCGCATCATCTCGATGTCGGCCGGGGTCTTGAAGGTGATTGCCATAAGGGGTGATTATTTCACCTCGCCGTAGAATCCCGGGTTTCCACCGACGGTCGCCCCCGCCTCAGGGCGGGTCATCGTGCGCCACCGTCCCTGACGCCCCCGCAAGCGCCCCGTCCATGGCCCACACCCATCACCTGATGCACTTCGAGGGCGGCAATGCCCTGTCCGCGTTCCGCGCCGCCGCGCTGCTGCCGCGCCTGCAGGCCGCCTGCCCGCGCATCACCGGCGTCAGCGCCCGCCATGTGCACTGGGTGCTGAGCGACCAGCCGCTGGCGGCTGAGGACACCGACAAGCTGGCCCGCCTGCTCGACTACGGTGATCCCTGCACCGCCGGTGACGAGGGCACGCTGGTGCTGGTGATGCCGCGCCTGGGCACCGTATCGCCCTGGGCGTCCAAGGCCACCGACATCGCCCACAACTGCGGTCTGGGCATCCACCGCGTGGAACGCGTCACGGAATATCGCCTGCACCTGAAGGACGGCCTGATCGCCGGCCTGACCGGGGCCAGCAAGGCGCTCAGCGCCGATGAACTGCAGGCCTGCGCCGCGCTGCTGCACGACCGCATGACCGAGAGCGTGGCCTTCGAGCGCAATGCCGCCCGCCATCTGTTCGACGAGCAGCCGGCCGAGCCGCTGGCCCATGTCGACGTGCTGGGCCAGGGCCGTGCGGCGCTGGTCGCCGCCAACACCACCTTCGGCCTGGCGCTGTCCGACGACGAGATCGACTACCTGGTGAACGCCTTCCAGGGCCTGGGTCGCAACCCCAGCGATGTCGAGCTGATGATGTTCGCGCAGGCCAACTCCGAGCACTGCCGCCACAAGATCTTCAACGCCGACTTCATCATCGACGGCCAGCCGCAGCCGCTGTCGATGTTCGGCATGATCCGCAACACCGAGAAGCTCAACCCGCAGCGCACCGTCATCGCCTACAACGACAACGCGGCGGTCATGGAAGGCGGCCCGGTCACCCGCTGGCTGCCGCAGGGCTACACCGACGCGCCGGTCTATGGCCCGCGCGACGAGGTGGCGCATGTGCTGATGAAGGTGGAAACCCACAACCACCCGACCGCGATCTCGCCGTTCCCGGGCGCAGCCACCGGTGCCGGCGGCGAGATCCGCGACGAAGGCGCCACCGGTCGCGGCGCCAAGCCCAAGGCGGGCCTGACCGGCTTCAGCGTCTCGAACCTGCACCTGCCGGACACCGACGAGCCCTGGGAGGCCCAGCCCTACGGCAAGCCCGAGCACATCGCCAGCGCGCTGCAGATCATGATCGAGGGCCCGATCGGCGGCGCGGCCTTCAACAACGAGTTCGGCCGACCCAACCTGGGCGGCTACTTCCGCGTCTTCGAGCAGACCGTGGGCGAGGGCGCGCAGGCCATCCGTCGCGGCTACCACAAGCCCATCATGATCGCCGGGGGCATCGGCACCATCAGCGACAGCCAGACGAAGAAGCTGCCCTTCGGCGCCGGCACGCTGCTGGTGCAGCTGGGTGGCCCGGGCATGCGCATCGGCATGGGCGGCGGCGCCGCCAGCTCGATGGCGGCGGGCACCAATGCGGCGTCGCTGGACTTCGACAGCGTGCAGCGCGGCAACCCCGAGATCCAGCGCCGCGCGCAGGAAGTCATCAACCACTGCTGGACGCTGGGTGCTGACAACCCGATCGTCGCGATCCACGACGTCGGCGCCGGGGGCATCTCGAATGCCTTCCCCGAGCTGGTGGACGGCGCCGGCAAGGGCGCGCGCTTCGACCTGCGTCAGGTGCCGCTGGAGGAAACCGGCCTGGCGCCCAAGGAAATCTGGTGCAACGAGAGCCAGGAGCGCTACACCCTGGCGGTTGACCCGAGCAAGCTAGACGCCTTCAGCGCCATGTGCGCGCGCGAGCGCTGCCCCTTTGCGGTGGTGGGTGTGGCCACGGACGAGCCGGCGCTGATCCTGGAGGACGGCCCCGGCGGCGAGCGCGTGATCGACATGCCGATGGAGGTGCTGCTGGGCAAGCCGCCCAAGATGCAGCGCGACGTGCAGCGCCTGCCCCGGCCGGTGGCGCCGCTGAACCTGACGGGCGTGGCGCTGGACCAGGCGGCCTTCAACGTGCTGCGCCATCCCACCGTGGCCAGCAAGCGCTTCCTGGTGAGCATCGGTGACCGCACCGTGGGCGGCCTGAACCACCGCGACCAGATGGTCGGCCCCTGGCAGGTGCCGGTGGCCGATTGCGCGGTCACGCTGGCCGATTTCAGCGGCCTGCGTGGCGAGGCGATGAGCATGGGCGAGCGCACGCCGCTGGCCAGCCTGGACGCGCCGGCCTCGGGCCGCATGGCGGTGGCCGAGGCCATCACCAACCTGCTGGCCGCGCCGATCGAGCTCAGCCGCGTCAAGCTCAGCGCCAACTGGATGGCGGCATGTGGCGAGCCCGGCGAGGACGCCGCGCTGTACGACACCGTCAAGGCGGTGGGCATGGACCTGTGCCCGGCGCTGGGCGTGGGCATCCCGGTGGGCAAGGACAGCCTGTCGATGCGCACCAAGTGGAGCGACGCCGGGTCTGCCAAGCAGGTGGTGGCGCCGGTGTCACTGATCGTCTCGGCCTTCGTCACGCTGGACGACATCCGTGGCACGCTGACGCCGCAGCTGCAGGACGGCGACACCACGCTGATCCTGGTCGACCTGGGCAACGGCCGCTCTCGCATGGCCGGCTCGATCCTGGCGCAGACGCTGCAGCAGTTCGGCGACCAGGTGCCTGACCTGGATGATCCGGCCCAGCTCAAGGCCCTGGTGGCCGCCGTCAACCAGCTGCGCGCCGAGGGCCGGCTGCTGGCCTACCATGACCGCTCCGACGGTGGCCTGTGGGCAGCGGCCTGCGAGATGGCCTTTGCCGGCCAGCGCGGCCTCAGCCTGAACGTCGACCTGCTGGTCACCGAAGGCGATGGCATCAGCGACAGCCGCGCCGACACCGGCGACGCCAAGAACTGGGCCACCCAGACCAGCGGCCGCCGCGAGGAACTCACCCTCAAGGCCTTGTTCAACGAGGAGCTGGGCGTGCTGCTGCAGGTGCGCAGCGCCGAGCGCGATGCGGTACTGGCCACGCTGCGCGCGCACGGCCTGAGCAAGCAGAGCCACGTGGTGGGCAAGACCAACGACAAGCGGATGGTCGAGGTCTGGCGCGACGCCAAGCCGCAGTTCAGCGCGCCCCTGCGTGAGCTGCAGCAGGCCTGGGACGAGGTCAGCTGGCGCATCGCCCGCCTGCGCGACAACCCCGCCTGCGCCGACCAGGAGCACGCGCTGGCGGGCGGCGACGACGCCGGCCTGCACTGGGCGCCGTCCTTTGATCCCGCCGAGGACGTGGCGGCCCCGTTCCTGAACCTGGGCGCGCGCCCCAAGGTGGCCATCCTGCGCGAGCAGGGGGTCAACAGCCATGTCGAGACCAGCCACGCCTTCGCGCTGGCCGGCTTCGATGCGCACGATGTGCACATGAGCGACCTGCAGTCGGGTGGCGCGCAGCTGGCGCAGTTCAAGGGCTTTGTCGCCTGCGGCGGCTTCAGCTATGGCGACACCCTGGGTGCCGGCGAGGGCTGGGCCCGCTCGGTGATGTTCAACCCGCGGCTGGCCGATCAGTTCAGCGCCTTCTTTGGGCGCACGGACACCTTTGCGCTGGGCATCTGCAACGGCTGCCAGATGATGGCGGCGCTCAGCCCGATCATTCCCGGCGCTCAGCACTGGCCCAAGTTCACCCGCAACCGCAGCGAGCAGTTCGAGGCCCGGCTGGCGATGGTCGAGGTGCTGGACAGCCCCAGCATCTTCTTCCAGGGCATGGCCGGCAGCCGTCTGCCGATCGCCGTGGCGCATGGCGAGGGCTTTGCCGACTTCAGCCAGCGCGGCGACGCCACCCAGGTGGTGCGCGCAATGCGCTTTGTCGACGGCAGCGGTCAGCCCACCGAGACCTACCCGCTCAACCCCAACGGCAGCCCCGGCGGCCTGACCAGCGTGACCACGCCCGATGGCCGCTTCACCGTGCTGATGCCGCACCCGGAGCGGGTCTTCCGCAACGCGGTGATGAGCTGGCAGGGCGGCGATATCACCGCGCTGAGCCCCTGGATGCGCCTGTTCCGCAACGCGCGCCGCTGGGTCGGCTGATCGCCGTGGCCGACAAGCCCTTCGCGCCCTCGGCCGAGCGCAACCGCGAGCCGCTGCTGGCGGCGCTGCGGCCGCGTCTGGCCGGCGCGCGGCGGGTGCTGGAGATCGGCAGCGGCACCGGCCAGCATGCGGTGCACTTCGCCCCGGCGCTGCCGCATCTGGTCTGGCAGACCAGCGAGCGGCCGAGCCAGCTGGCCGGCTTGCTGGCCTGGCTGGACGACGCCGCTTGCCCCAACACCCCACCGCCGCTGGCGCTGGACATGGACGATCCAGGCTGGCCTTCGATGGCCGGTGGTGCCGTGCATGACGCGGTATTCAGCGCCAACACGCTGCACATCATGCCCTGGACCACGGTGCAGGCCTGGTTCACCGCGCTGCCCCAGGTGCTGGCGCCGGGCGGCCGGCTGCTGGTCTACGGCCCCTTCATCGAGGCCGACCGGCCGACGGTGCAGAGCAATCTGCGCTTCGATGCCCAGTTGCGAGCCCAGGTACCGCACCAGGGATTGCGTCACCTGGACCAGGTGGACGCGTTGGCAGCGCGTGTGGGGCTGCGCCGCGTTGAACGCATCGAGATGCCCGCCAACAATCTGCTGCTCGTGTGGGCTTGAGCAGCCGGGGTCGATGCAGGCCTGGCGCCGGTAGACTCGCGCCATGCCACTCGATCTGCACGCGCTGCTCCAGCGCGACGACTTCGCCCTCGTGCCTGACCACGGCCACTTCGACGTGGAGGCCATTGCGGCCTTTGCCCTGAGCGAGCTGCCCGGGGCCTGGCGCGACCCGCAGCGCCCCCAGGCCGTGCTGGTGTTCGGCGACGACGACGAACGCGCCGAATTCCTGGCCGACCGTGCGCCCTCCACCCCAGACCACTTCAGCTACCCAGTGGTGATGGTGGTGGACCTGCAGCCTCAGCGCGTCACGATCGACATCTTCGCCGGCGAGGAGTTCCACGATCCGGCCACCGATCTGACGCGCTGGATCGAGGCGCGCTTCCCCTGTCACGTCGCGTCCGGGGACTGAGCGGCCGACGGCGCCGTCAGCGCAGCGCGGGCGCGTCCAGCAGGCGCTGGATGTCCTGCTCGGTGGTGTAGGCCTGGGCCGAGACGCGGACGAACACGCGGCCGGCGTGGGTGGTGACCGGCACCTCGATGCGGCTCTCCTCGGACAGGCGCTGGCGCAGCGCGTCGGGGTCCTGTGCGGGCACCGGGATCGCGGCCATCTGGGCCCAGTCCTGCTCGTTGGCGATCGGCGACAGGCCGTGACGTCGGCACAGCGCCTGCATCGCCTGGGCCACCAGCGCATGGCTGCGCTGGCGCACTGCCGGCCAGTCGTGCGCGGCCTGAAAGCGCAGCGCATCGGGCACGGTCAGCCAGGGTGTGATGTCGCGCGTGCCCTGCCACTGCATGCGCCGCTCGAAGGTCGTGCGACCCAGGTAGGCGTCAAAGCCGCTGTGGCCACCGCTGTCTTCGGTATAGCCCCAGCTGGTGACCGGCGCGTGCAGCATGGCCTGCTGCTCGGGCCGGGCGTGCAGGAAGGCCGAGCCCTTGGGCGCGCACTGCCACTTGTGGCAGTTGCCCACGTAGAAGTCGGCGCCTATGGCGGCCAGGTCCAGCGGGATCTGGCCCGGCGCATGGGCGCCATCGACCAGCACCGGGATGCCCAGCGCGCGAGCGGCCGTGCAGACCTCGGTCACCGGCAAGGTCAGCGCGGTGGTCGAGGTGATGTGGCTCAGGTAGATCAGCCGGGTGCGCGGTGTGACCGCGGCCCGCAGGCCCTGCACCACCTGTGCCGGCCGCAAGGGCAGGGGGATTTCGACCCGCCGATAGTGCGCACCTTGCTGCGCGCAGACGCGGCGCCAGGTGGCATCGCACGCGCCGTACTCCAGGTCGGTGCCCAGGACCTCGTCGCCCGGCTGCAGGGGAAAGGAGCGGGCCACGACATTAACGCCGGTGGTGGCGTTGGGCATGAAGACCAGGTCTTCGCCGCGTGCGCCGATGGCCTGACCCAGCGCCTCGCGCGCTGCGGCCAGCAGCCCGGCCGAGCGGCGCCCCAGGAAGGCCACCGGATTGCGCTCCTGCTCGCGCTGCCAGCGGCCCAGCGCCTCCAGCACCGGCCGCGGGCAGGCGCCGAACGAGCCATGGTTCAGAAAGGTGATGTCGGGGTCAAGCAGGAAGAGGTCGCGCATGCGGGCAGTCTACGGTCCCGCCACAAAGGGCCGGGAGATGACTCTCCCGGCCCCTGGGGTGCAGGCGGGGGCCTCAGATCACCAGGTCTGCAGCGCCGATCGGATCTCGTCGCGGAACAACTCGGCCGAAGCATTGCCGTGGGCATTGGTGTAGTCCACGTCGGCCTGGCAGTTGGTGCCTGGGGCGTCGTAGTCTTCCCAGCAGGGCACCGGCGTGTCCGAAATCAGGTGGCCGTAGCTGTAGGTGCGGTAGTCCAGCACGCCGCTGACCTTGATCGGCAGACGCATCAGACCGGCGCCCGAGCGGATGATGACCTGCTGGCCGCAGTTGCCGTTGCCGTCCGGCAGGCAGGTGCCGTAGCTGCCACCCTTGCTCCAGCTGCGCACCGCGCTGCCGAACGAGGCGGCAACCGCTGACTTGCCCAGCGCCGCGGCTTCCTCGTTGATGATGGTCTGGATCCGCGAGCTGGCACCCATGCCGGGGTTGGCCGATTCCAGGAACTCGCTGCGGGCACTGTTGGTGTTGTTCAGCAGGGTGCTGTTCCACACGCCCTCGTAGATGCGGGCCAGGTCGGCGGCCGAGGTGTCATTGCGCAGCGCGGTCGAGTACTTGCCCGTGGCCGGATTACGGTAGGCGCAGCCGATGTTGTGGCGCAAGGTGGTGCTGCTCAGGCCGGCGTTGGTGGCCACCGTGTTGAATGGGCTGAAGCCGCCGTAGCGCAGCACCGTGCCGCGGGTGGTGCGGTTGTCGGAGATGCGCATCATCTCGTCCAGCCCGGTCTCGAAGTTGTAGTCGGTGCGCAGATTGGCCACGGTTTCCTTGGCGGGGTCGGGACAGGCGTCCTTGCCCTTGACCGGGTCGTACTGGTAGTAGTTGAACGCGGACGCCAGGGTGTCGGTGCCGGCCTGCACGCGCTGCATGCCGGTCAGCAGGTGCAGTGCCTTCAGCGAGCTGGCGGTCTCGGCGCGGCGGGCGCTGTTGAGGTCCACCTTGACCGCGCCGCCCGCCAGCTTCAGGTAGCCCTCGAAGATGCCGCGCGTCGGGTTGCCGTTGCCGTCCAGGAAGGTGGCGCCGAACACGCTGCGCATGCGGCGGGTGCTGCTGTTGGCGTTGTCGATGAAGGCAGCGTCGTAGCGGCGCACGCCGTTGCTGTCGACATAGGTGCGCAGGTCCACCGGCCGCGACGCCACCTGCAGCGCATAGTTGTTCAGGTCGGTCAGGCTGGTGAAGCCGTACTGGTACCACCAGGCACTGTTGTTGGACCCGGTGTTCTTCACCTGGATGAAGTTGTAGGTGCCGTCGTCATTGCGCACCAGCTTGACGATGCGGCCGCTGAACGAGGCCACCCGGGTCGCCACGCTGGCCGGGCTCTGGTTGAGCCACCACTGCCAGGACTTGGCATCGGCGCCGGTGTTGGCCACCATCACGGCGGTGTACTTCTTGACGCCGCCCACGGTGTAGGTGTCGAGGTCGATCAGGCGGTGGCCGGTGTTGGTCAGGTGGGTGCTGATCTGCGACGAGCTGACGCCGACCAGGTAGCTCCAGGCGCGCGCCGCTGTGGAGGTATTGGAGACCATGATCGCCGCGTAGCGGATCACGCCGCCACCGGCGTCGTAGGGCTTGAGCTCGATCAGGCGGGCGTTGTTGGTGCTGAGCTGGGTGGCGATGTCGGCGGCGGTCAGGCCGTAATACCACCACCAGCCCGGCACCGCGTAGGCGCCGCTGTTGCGCACCATGCGTACCGTGAAGCGCGGTGCGCCGCTGACGATGCCGTAGATGTCCAGACCCACCAGGCGAGCGCCCTTGGACGACAGCAGGCTGCTGACCTGGGCGGCGGTCTGGTTGGTGTAGGTCCACCAACTGGTGGGCACGTTGACCGAGTGGTCGTCGGTGTTTGAATTGGGATCCATCGCCTCGGCGCCGACGTCGCCCAGCGCGTCAAGGTCGTCGGCCTGGCCTTCGGTCTCAATCTCGCCTTGCAGACTCGGCTGGGCCGAGGGGCGGCGGGCGTCGGCGGCGCCGGCCAGCGCGGCCAGCATGGCGCACAGGATCAGCGAGGTGCCGGGGCGGCGGACAAGGGTGGGCGGCAGGGTGCGGTTCATGGATGCAGACTCCGGAAGAGGGTGGGTGTCGGTGACCGGTGCGGTGTGGACCGGCCTATCCATCAATTCGTGGATGACAGGCGCAACCGGACAGGGCCTATCCCCCCATGCATAGGGGGGCGCTGCGCGTCGTCGTCGCCGTGGCCCTGCCGGGCCGGTCAGAAAACGACCACCAGGGGTTCGGGGAGCGGGGCGCCGCTGCGTGCCTGGTAATCGGCCCGGTGCCGGGCCAGTGCCGCGGCCGCCGCGCGCTCCTGGCCTTCGGCCTGCAGCCAGCGGGCCCGCACGGCACCCGCCAGCGCCCGGTCGGGATGGCCCTCGGGCCAGTCGGCTGCCAGGGCCGCCTCGGCGGCCTGCAGCAATGCGCTGGCCGACGCCCGGTCGGCCGGCAGGCGCGACGGCAGCAGGCACAGCACCTCGGTCAGGCGGGCCTTGGCCTGGGCCACCCGGGCGGTGGGCGAGTCGGGTTGCGCCGCATGGATCGCGGCGGCCGACCGTGCCGCGGCCGCCGCCTCGCCCAGCCGACCCAATTGGGCCAGCGCGCCGGCCCGCCACAGCAGGCTGGTGGCGTGTCGGGGATCCTGGTCCTGCTTGAGTTGCCGTTCCTGGCTGATCAGCGTGTCCAGCAGCGTGAGTGCCTCGGCCGCCTGTCCGCGCTGGACCAGCACCTGGGCCAGGCGCCGTTGCAGCCCGCGCAGTTCAGAGGCCGACAGGCCGGGGTGGGCCAACGCGATGCGCAGTGATTCGCGGGCGGCGGCTTCGGCGTCGTCCAGCCGCTGCAGGCGCAGGCGCGACAGCACCGTGAAGCTGAGGTTGAGCGCGTACTCGGCGTCCGCGGGCCCATGCACCTCGCGCGAGCGGGCCAGGTTGGCCTGCAGCACCTGGTCGGCTTGCGCGTAGCGCCCGGCGTCGAGCTGGACCATGCCCAGCGTGCGACCCGCATCGACCGCCGGGCTGTTCGCGCGGCCCAGCAGACGGTCCATCTCGGCGATGGCCCCTTGCAGCGCGGTGCTGGCCGGCTCAAAGGCCCGCTGGCGCCACAGCACATAGCCCAGGTTGGCCTGCATGGCGGCCACGCCGTAGCCCTGCTCGGGCCAGCCTCGGGCCAGCACCGGCTCGAGCTCAGCCACCAGGCGCAGCGCCTCGTCGCGCTGGCCGACGGAGGCCAGCGCGGTGGCCAGCATGAAGCGCACATTGACCTCGTCCCAGTGCGGGGTCTTCCAGCGGGCCTGCAGGCGGGGAATGAGCGCGCGCAGCAAGGCGATGGCCTCGCCATGCCGCTGCAGCGAGTTCAATGCGCCGGCCGTGCGGATGTCTGCATTGAGCAAGGCATCGGCGCGCTGACCCGGGTGGGCCAGGAAGATCTGGCGGGCGCGGGCCAGCGTGAGCAGCGCGGGCTCGTAGCGGCCCTGCACCACCTGGGCCCGGCCCAGCAACAGCAGGGCGTCGCCGTGCCCCAGGCTGTCCTCGCCATCCTGCGCCAGCGCCAGCGCCAGACGCTTCTCGGCCAGCGCGACGCTGCGCTTGCCGTCACTGCTCTCAAGGTGCAGCTCGATCAAGGCATCGGTGATCGCGCCACGCAGGCCGGGCTCGCCACCCAGTTCGCCCTCCAGCCGCCGCTCGCCGCGCTCCAGCAGCTCGGCCACGGTCAACGGCCCGCCCCGGGCGCGTCCCGGACCGACGTCACGCACCAGGCCGATCAGGAAGTCCTGGACCGCCTGGGTCCGCCGGGCCTCGCGTTCAGCCCGGCGGGCCTGGTCCAGCGCCAGCGCAAGGCCGACCACCAGGCCCAGCGTGGCCACACTGGCCGCACCCAGCGGCAGGGCGTGCCGGCGGCAGAACTTGCCCAGCCGGTAGTGCCAGCTGTCCGGATGGGCGCGCACCGGCTCGTGGGCCAGCCAGCGGCGCAGGTCGTCTTCCATCGCCTGGGCGGTGGCGTAGCGCTGCTCGGGCAGGGGGCGCAGGGCCTGCAGCACGATGGTGTCCAGGTCGCCACGCAGCTGGCGGCGCAGGCTGTCGGGCTGGCTGGCGCGGCGCTCGGCAGCCTGCCTGTCCGGTGCGGTGCGGCTGGGCCGCGTCAGGTTGGCGTCCAGGATGGCCTGTTCCAGCGCACCGCGGGTGTCGCGCGACAGCCGGTAGGGCCGACAGCCGGTGAGCAGCTCATAGAGCACCACGCCCAGTGAATAGATGTCCGAAGCGATGCCCACCGGCCGTCCCGCCACCTGCTCCGGCGAGGCGTACATCGGCGTCATCGGTGCTGCTGCCACCTCGGTCACCTGGCCGCTGCCGCTCGGGCCTTCCAGCAGCTTGGCGACGCCGAAATCGAGCAGCCGGACCTGTCCGTCGGCCGTGACCAGGATGTTGCCGGGCTTGAGGTCGCGGTGCACCACCAGGCGGCCGTGGGCGAACTGCACCGCCTGCAGGACCTGAAGAAACAGCTGGACGCGCCCGCGCAGGTCCATGCGCGCGGCGTCGCAGTAGCTGCCCAGCGGCTGGCCGTCCACCGGCTCCATCGCCAGCCAGGGCTGCTCACCGCCGTCGGGCAAGGTGGCCGTGCCGGCCTCGTAGAGGCGGGCGATCAGCGGGTGTTCCAGCTGCGCCAGGATGTCGCGCTCGCGCTCGAAGCGCCACGCAAAGGCGCCTGGCGCGCCCGCCAGGCGCGGCAGCTTCAGCGCCACCTCGCGGCGTGGCTCGCCCTCTACGCGCCGGGCCAGCCAGACGCTGCCCATGCCGCCCTCGCCCAGGCAGCGCAGGAGCGCGTAAGGACCAATGCGCTGGCCGCTGCCGGGGGCGCCGTCGTCGCCCAGCGCGTGGACCAGGTCGGGCAGGGCGTCCAGGCCATCGGCCAAGCCATCGTCAGCCTGGGCCAGCAGCCCGGCCAGGCGGTCGCGCAGCCGCGGGTCGGCCTCGCCGATCTGGCGCAGCCGCGTCTGGCGTGGCTCGCCCTCGGGCAGCTCCAGCAACTCGTCGAGCCAGCCCGACAGGCGCTGCAGGTCGTCGGCACTCAGGGCCATGGCGGCCGCATCAGGACAGGAGCTGCGCCTTCAGCAGCAGACGCGCCTTTTGCCAGTCGCGCCGCACCGTGCGATCGGTGATACCCAGCGCCTGGGCGATGGTCTGCTCGTCCAGGCCGCCAAAGCAGCGCATCTCGACGATGCGCACCAGCCGCTGATCGACCTGGGCCAGCGCCTCCAGGGCCTCATGGATGCCCAGCACCTGGTCGTCGGACATCGCCACGGCGTCGGCCACCTCGGTACTGAGCGTGACGTGCAGTTGATCGCCACCGCGGCGCTCGGTCCGCCGCTGGCGCACGAAATCGATGACCACCAGGCGCATCACCCGCGACGCGTAGGCCAGGAACTGGCCCTCGCCACCGGGCAGCTCGGCGGCGTCCAGGCCACGCAGGCGCAGCCAGGATTCGTGGACCAGCGAGGTGGTGTCCAGCAGCGTCACGCCCTCGCTGCGGCGCAGCCGCGCGCGGGCCAGGCGGCGCAGGTCCTGGTAAAGACCGGTGAAATGGGCATCCGCCACGGGCATCGGGGAAGCGGACTCGGCGGCCGGCGAGGCGGGGGCAGCCGGAGGCGAGCGCATGGCGGTACTCCTGCAGAGGCCGTGGGAACGTCGGTCCAGTATGCCAGTGGCGCAAGCCCGCGCGAGCATCGGTGTGGGGCTTGACATGCCACAAGGAATGCCGGAGGAGAGGCGGGTGCGCCCGCAGCGTCACAGGCTGGCGGCCGGCCCTGCAGCGGCGCGAGCCACCCGGGTGACGCGCCGCCGTGCGATCCGTTGGGCGCAGACACACTTCCGTGGCCGACAGGAGTTACATTTCGCCGCAACAGGGGCTGTCACAGGCGTCAGCCGCCGTTGAAGTTGGGAGAACGACAAGTGCCAGATCGCAGGCCCCGAAAGGCCCGGCGGGATGGTGCGCTGGCCTGCCATGAGCGATACCTCTGACACCCTGCCGGCCGTCGGGGAGCTGCTGGAGCGCTCCTCGAGCGGCGACGCCCAGGCCTTGCAGCAGCTCTTCGTGGTGCTGTACCCCGAGATCAAGCGGGTGGCCCGCGCACGCCTGGCCCATGTGCATGGCGCGCCCGGTCTGAACACCACCGCGCTGGTGCACGAGGGTTTCCTGCGCCTGGCCGAGGCCTCGCGCCTGCATGGCCGCACGCGCGGTCAGTTCTTCGCCTATGTGGGCCAGGTGCTGCGCTCGGTCGTCATCGATCACCTGCGCAGCCTGGGTCGCGACAAGCGGGGTGGCGATCAGATCATGGTCACCTTGTCCGAGGCCGCCGGCATCCCGGCCAACCTCAGCTCGGCCGAAGACCTGATCGCCTGCGACCGCGCGCTCAGCCGCATGCGCGAGATCGACCCCGCGCTGTACGAGCTCCTTGAGATTCACGTTTTCGCGGGCCTGTCGATCGCCGACGTGGCCGAGTTGCGCGGCGTCGCCACCCGCACCGTCAACCGCGACTTGATCAAGGCGCGCGCCCTGTTGCGCGAGCTGCTGGGCTGAGACAGCGCAGGTCGTTGCCGTCATGATGGACCGCACGCAGTGGGAGCAGCTGTCGGCGCTGCTGGACGAGGCCCTGGACCTGGCGCCGTCGGCGCGCGCCACCTGGCTGGAGCAGGTATGCACCGAGCAACCGGCGCTGGCCCCGGCGCTGCGGCGGATGCTGGCACAGGCCGAACGGGCTGAAGCGCAGCCGGAAGCGGCCCAGGCGCTGGTCACTGCCTTCGACCAATGGCTGGGTCCGGCGCTGGTGCTTGACGATGATGCGGGCGCCGCCAGCGATCTGCGCGGCCTGCACCTGGGAGCCTGGGTGCTGGCCGAGAAGATCGGCGAGGGCGGCATGGGTCAGGTCTGGCGCGCCAACCGGGCCGACGGTCTGTTCCAGGGCGAGGCAGCCATCAAGCTGTTGCGCGCCGACCTGCCTGCCGAGCGCTTCTCGGCCCGCTTCGCGCGCGAGCGGGCGGTGCTGGCGCGGCTCAACCACCCGGCCATTGCCCACCTGCTGGATGCCGGTATCGCCCAGGGACAGGCCTACCTGGTGCTGGAGCTGGTGCGCGGCCGTCCACTGTCCGAGCATGTGCGTCTGCACGCACCGCTGCTGGCCCAGCGCGTGGCGCTGTTGCGCAGCATTGCCCAGGCGGTGGAGGCGGCGCATGCGCAACTGGTGATCCACCGCGACCTCAAGCCGTCCAATGTGCTGGTCACCGACGCCGGCCAGCCCAAGCTGCTGGACTTCGGCGTCGCCGGCCTGCTGGATGACGACGCCGCGGCCGACGACCTGACACGCCTGACCGGCCGCGGCCTGACGGTCGGCTATGCTGCGCCGGAGCAACTGGCCGGCCAGCCGGTGGGCACCGCCGCCGATGTCTTCTCGCTGGGCGTGATGCTTTTTGAGCTGGTCAGCGGCGCGCTGCCCTTCGGCGCCGCCGGCGACAACCGGGCGACGCTGGAGCGCGCGGTCATGGAGACCCCGCCGCACCGCCTGCTCGACGCCGCCCCGGCGCCTGGCGGGCCCGGGCCGGCCACCGATGCCGGGCGCGCCCGCGGTGACCTGGAAGCGGTGATCGCCAAGGCGCTGCACAAGGATCCGGCGCAGCGCTACCGCAACGTCAGCGCGCTGATCGAGGACCTGGACCACTGGTCAGCCCGGCGGCCGGTGCGCGCCCAGCGCCGCGACTGGCGGCATGACAGCCTGCTGTGGTTGCGCCGCCATGCGCTGCTGGCCGCCAGCACGGCGATCGTCACCTGCTCGCTGGCGATCGGCCTGGGCAGCAGCCTGTGGCAATGGCAGCGCGCGACCGAGGCAGCTCGCCAGTCCGACGAGGTCACCGCCTACCTGCAAGAGCTGCTGGCCTCGGCCAGCCCGGACCGCCACGGCGGCGAATGGCCGACGGTGCTGCAACTGCTGCGCAAGGCGCGCGAGGATGTGATGCAGCGCTTCGGCGACTCGCCGGGAACCCGCTTGCGCGTGCTGCAGGTGCTGGTGGCCACCAACCAGCAGCTCAACCGCCATGACATCGCGCAGCCGCTGGCGCGCGAGCTGGTGGCGCTGAGCGTGCAGATCCACGGCGAGGAGTCCGCCCCCACCCTGAAGGCGCGCCTGGACCAGTCCCGCAGCTGGATCCTGCAGGGCCAGCCGGACCTGATCGTCGAGAGCATCGCCCCGGCCATCCCGCGCCTGCGGCGCGTGTTTGGCGCCGACAGCGACGAACTGCTCAACGGCCTGATGCTGCTCGACGCCGCCTACGCCCGACTGGGCCGCACCGACGAGGCTGCGCAGGCACTGGCCCAGGCCTGGGAGATCATCCAGACGATGCAGGGCCCCGAGGCCGAGCGCCTGCGTGCCAGCTACCTGAACCACCTGAGCATCGTGCAGAGCGCCCAGGGCCATCTGCGCGAGGCCATCGCGACCCTGCAGCGCACCCAGGTGTACTGGGGCCGCACCGAGCCGAACTGGCAGCGCGAGGTGCTGACTTACCAGCGCAATCTGCTGGCCCTGCAGATCCGGGCCGGCGACTACGGCGACATCGAGCCGCGCCTGCGCAGCCTGCTGCCGCGCATCGATGCCCTGATGAAGCCGGGCAGCGGCCTGAACCTGTCGCTGCGCCATGAGCTGGGACGCTTTCTGCTGGAAACCGGCCGCTGGCCCGAGGCCCTGCGCCAGCGTGAGGACGATCTGGCCTATGCCCAGGCCGCCGGCGTGGTCCACCCGATCACCCAGATGGCGATGCGGGCACAGCGTCTTCAGTTGCAGGGCCTGACCCATGCGCTGCCTGCCGTCGACTACGCCGCGCAGGCCCGGGCCCTGATGCAGCAATTGCAGCGTGAGCAGGAGTGGCTGGGCCTGCAGCGCGTGGAGATCCGCCTCGCGCTGGCCCGTGGCGCGCTGGCGCTGGACCTGGGTGATCTGGCCACCGAGCTGATCGAGGCCCTGCGCCAGGAACCCGGTGTGCGCGACGGCTGGGACCGACCCGTGCGCGCCCGGGTGGATCGGCTGGCGGCCCAACTGGCCCGCTGGCGGGGCGACCTGCCCGAGGCACGCCGGTTGCTCCAGGGGTTGTTGGGGTCGGGGCCGGCTGCCGCCAGGCCGACGCTGGACGCGTGGTCGACGGCACTGGACCACGCCTGGCTGCTGCAGCAGCAGAGTGACCCGGCGGCAGCCCAGGCGTTGGCCGAGGCGCAGCAGCGTCGGCCGCCGGCCGTGCCACCCGGCCATCCGCTGGACCAGGTGCAGGCCTACCTGGCCAGCCGCCTGCAGACCCAGGACCCGGTCGCCGGGCGCGCTGCCCAGGCCGCCATCCTGCGGGCACAGGGTGCGCTGGACGGGCGGAGCGGGGCCGGACGGGCGTCCTTGTTCGGGGCGTTGATCTAGGGTTTTCCCTTGATAGTGTCGCAGGCCTGCGGCGCATGTCGTCTGTTCATGCAACGGGGCTGCCCATCGGGGGTGGCCTGTCCTGGGCCACGCTCCACACCATGAAACCATCTGCTTCCGCCGCCTCGCACCCGTTGGCCACGCCACGCGCGTCGGCCGGCGGCGAGCTGGTGATCGACCGGCACACCCGGCGCGTCTACCGCCACGGACAGCCGCTGGCCGTGGGCGTGCGCGCCTTCGAGTTGCTGGCGGCCCTGGTCGGTGCCGAGGGACGGGTGCTGAGTGCTGATGAGCTGCGCCGCCAGGTGTGGGAGGACAAGTCCGTTGGCGACAACAACCTGCGCGTGCAGCTGACGCTGCTGCGGCGGGTGCTGGGTGCCGAGGCCATCGTCCACCACCGCGGCCGCGGCTACCAACTGGCCCTGCCGATCCAGGAGCAGGACAGCGCCGACGGTTCACCGGCTCCGGCCCTGCCGGTCGCGCAGGTCGATGATCTGCCCGAATCGCCCTGGCCGCTGGTGGGGCGCGAGCGCTGCCTGGACGAGATCGCGCTGCGGCTGGCCCAGCATCAGCGTGTCACGCTGCTGGGGCCCGCGGGCGTGGGCAAGAGCGGCCTGGCGCTGGCGGCGGCGCGGGCCGTGGTGGGCGCGGGCGGTGCGCCGGTGTGGTGGATCCACCTGGCGCCGCTGCGCGACGGCCTGCAGCTGGCCAGCGCCCTGCGCTCGGCGCTGCAGCTCGATATCAGCGGCCCGCTGTCGCTGGATCGGGTCAGTGCCGCGCTGGGTGAGCGCGAAGGTCTGCTGGTGCTGGATGCCTGCGAGCACCTGCTGTCGCTGGTCACGGCTTTTTGCGACCGCCTGCTGCGGGTGGCGCCCCATGTGCGCGTGCTGGCCACCACCCGCAAGAGCCTGCGCAGTGCGGGCGAACAGGTGCTGCTCGTGCCGACGCTGGAGCTGCCGGACGACTTGCCCCAGACCCCGCTGCCCCTGGTGCGCGCCAGCAGTGCCTGCCAGCTGTTCGAAATGCGCGTGCGCTCGGCCGATCCGCGCTTTCGCCTGACCCCGGTGAATGCCCCGGTCGTGGCCGAGATCTGCCGCCGGCTCGATGGCAACCCACTGGCGCTGGTGCTGGCGGCCAGCCGGGTGCCTTCGGTCGGGCTGCTCGACCTGCGCGATTCGCTGGACCAGCGCCTGACCTGGGTGCGCCCCGCCGTCGATGATGACGAGCGGCACCAGAGCCTGCATGCCGCGCTGGACTCCAGCCACGCCTTGCTGCGGGCCGCCGAGCAACGCCTGCTGTGGGTCGTCAGTGTGTTTGACGGCGCCTTCGGTCTGGACGATGCGCGCGCCGTGGCCCATGCCGACCCGGCGCTGGACCGCGTGTCGCTGGTGGACGCAATGGCCACGCTGGTCGAGCACGGCCTGGTCGAGGTCGACGGCGACAGTCTGCTGGGCGCCGACTCGGCGCGGGCGCGCTACACCCTGCATGAGTCGGTGCGCTTGTTCGCCCGCGACCTGCTGCAGCGCTCGGGGCGCCTGGACGATGTGCTGCGCGCCCATGGTCACCAGTTGCTGGCCCAACTCAAGGACCGGGCGGCCGACCGGCCGGGCCCGGGCCGGCCCGAGGCCGTGCGTCGCCAGCATGCCAGCGTGCAGCGCGTCATCGCCTGGGCCAGCGCCGCCGATCCCCTGCTGGCCCTGCGGCTGTGCGCGCTGTGTGCCACGCCCTGGCGACGCATGGGTCTGCATGCGCTGGCGCGGCAGCTGGCGCGGCCGCTGCTGTCCCAGCCGGTGGAGCCGGCGCAGGTCTCGGCCCGCATCGAGCTGCTGCTGGCGCTGTGCGCGGTGGACGCCGAGCTGGAAGACGCTCCCGCGGTGCTTGCCGATGCCACCGACGCACTGGCCTTGCTGGCGGGCCACCCCGACGCCTGGCAACGCGCCCAGGCCCTGGGGTGGCGCGCCCAGGCCTGGGCGCTTGACGGCCATCTGGCCCTGGCCTGCGAGGGTCTGGCCGAGGCCGTGCCACTGTGGCGCGAGACCGGTGATGAGCGCGGCCTGAGCCAGGCCCTGCAGCAGCAAGGTGGGGCGCTGCTGCTGGCAGGCCGCAGCGAGGAAGCCCGGGCCGCCTTGCAGGAGGCATTGATGCTCTGCCGCGCCGCGCGCGAACGCAGCCACGGCGAGGACGACTGGGGCATGATGCAGATCCACGAGCAGCTGGGCGAGCTGGAGCTGGGGGCCGGCCACATCTCGCTGGCTGCCGAACACCTGGAGCGTGCGGCGCTGCTGGCGCGCCGCGCGCCCAACCACTTCCGGCTGGCACGCACGCTGGCGCTGCTGGGCCACGTGTACCTGCGTCTGGGCGAGCGCGAGCAGGCTGCAGTGTGCGTCGCTGAAGGCATCGACATCGCGCTGCGTCAGGGCTTTGCGCGGCTGCTGGCCGACAACGCCCATGTGCTGTCCGGCGTGCTGATGGCCGCCAACCAGCCGGTGCGTGCCCTGGCGGCCAGCCGCTATGCCGAACGCCAGCGTGAACGCCTGGGCATGCTGTGCGCGCCCGTCGTCCAGGAGCTGGTCGATGCCGTGGCCGTCCAGGTGCTGACAGCCATCCCGGCGCGCCAGCGTCGTGCTGCCGAGGCCCAGGCCGAACTGGTCACGCTGGAGGAGCTGCGCGACTGGGCTGGCGAGGTGGCGGGCCTGCCGGCGTCTGTCCCGCAGGCCCACTGAGTCGGGTTCAGGGCGGCGGCGGCGGGGCCTGGGCGGGGGCGGTTGCCGCCGCCGGGGTGGGCTTCAGCGAGGACCGCAAGGTCATGAAGCGCCCCAACAGATCAAACCAGAACGGCGCGCCCAGCATCACCGCGAAGGCGCTGACCAGCCATCCCAGACCCAGCATCAGCAGCGCCAGCGGATCGGCCTGCCGCCATCCGCCGTGCGGCTTCAGCTGAGGCAGGCAGGCGCCGGGCTGCCAACCGATCGGCAGGCCGACCGTGCCCAGCTGCTGCCGCAATGCGTTCAGTCGCTGGTCGGGTGCCTGACCGGCCAGGCCGGCCTGGGCGTCCTGCACCTGGCTGGCCTGCTGCACGGCGGCTTCGCGCAGCGCCCGGTCGGCCAGCAGGCGGTTCATCACGTGCAGTGCGTCGATGTTCAGCACCACCGCGGCGCCCAGGCCCACCGAAAACAGCACCGCCTGCGTGCGGCGCTTGTACCAGCCGCTGGCCCGCTGCATGGTGCCGTCGAACCACTGTGCCAGGTGCTGGCGCACGGCGGCCGGGTCATCGCCGCCGCGGTCCAGGGCCCACTGCAGCACGCGCCGCAGGTGCGGCGAGTCGTGCTGGGCCGCCCGCGCGCGCAGCTCGGCCGGTGTCAGGGCGGCGGCTGCGGGGCGCTGGCCGTCGCCGTGGGCCACCAGGTCCAGCAGGGCATCGACGAAGCGCTCCGGGGGGATGTACGAGGGCAACTGGCGACGCGCATGCAGGCGCATGTGCCGGGCCCCCAGACCGGGCGTGAGCGGGCTGCGCCACAGCTTGTCCGGGTTGTACTTGCCCTGGAACAGCGAGTAGATCAGCGGGTGCTCGTAGAGCTGCTGGGTCAGCTTGCCCTGGTCGTCGTCGAGCAGCACGCGCAGGCCGCGCTCCAGGTCCATGGCGCGCCATTTCATGATCCCCTCGATCCATTCCTGGATCGCGGTGCAGATCAGCGACATGGTGAGGAACAGGAAGGCCATGCCAATGGCGACTTCCAGGGTTTCCGAATTGAACATGGACCTCCCGTGGGATCTGGCGGGCAGTCTCCACGGACCGCTCGGGGGGCGGCATCCGGCAAAGTAGGGGGGGGCCCGGCCTCAGGCCGCCAGTTGCGCCCATTGCCACAGTGCAAAGCCCGCCAGCAGCAGCGCTGACGCGGCGTTGATGCGGCGGCGCCAGGCCACGTCCAGCGCGTGGCGCAGGCGGCTCACCCCCCAGCTCAGACCCAGCCACCACAGCGCAGAGCCCAGCCACACGCCCAGCACCATCAGGGACGGCGACAGCGCCGGCCCGCCGGCGCCGGCCAGCGCGCCGAAGACGGCGATGAAGGACAGGATGGTGGCCGGGTTCGACAAGGTCAGTGCGAAGGTGCCGCCGAAGTGGCGCAGCAGGTCGCCGCCGGAGGGCAGTGGCGCGGCGCTGGTCGCCAGCGGCGCGCGCCAGGTCTGCCAGGCCAGCCACAGCAGCAGCGCGCCGCCGCCCAGCGCCAGCGGCACCCGGGCACCCACCAGCCAGGTGATGGCGGCCTGCACGCCCCAGGCGCCCAACGCGCCGTAGGCCGCGTCGGCGCAGGCGGCGCCCAGGCCAGTGGCCAGGCCGGCGGTCATGCCGCCATCCAGCGTGCGGCGAATCGTCAGCAGGCCGATCGGGCCGACCGGGGCGGCAATGCCCAGGCCGACCAGCATGGCCTGCAGGAATCGGGGATCAGTCAGTGCATCCGTCATCATGATCAGGATGTTAAGTGGGTCGATTGGTCATGGCCAGTTGATTCGTATGGTCAAACTGCAGCATAGGCGTATGATTTTCTGGTCTGGAGCCCTCAGTACCGAAAACCATGAGCTTCGATGTCGATGCCCGTTCCTGGGCCCTGCTGCAGGCGCTGCAGCGCGATGGCCGGGCGCCGCTGAAGGTCCTGGCTGAAGCCTGCGGCCTGAGCGTGGCCGCCACCGCGGAGCGGCTGCGTCGTTTGCAGGACGCCGGCGTGGTGCGCGGCGTGCACGCCGAACTCGACCCGGTACGGGCCGGCTACGGTGTGCAGGCCGTGGTGGCCATCCAGGCGCCGCAGCCCGGCAAGCAGCCTCTGCTGG
This sequence comes from Ideonella aquatica, assembly GCF_018069755.1. GTDB lineage: Bacteria > Pseudomonadota > Gammaproteobacteria > Burkholderiales > Burkholderiaceae_C > Ideonella > Ideonella aquatica. Next base: position 56,307 of record NZ_JAGQDE010000004.1, read on the forward strand.
CCTGTCTTCAGGAGATGCCCGAAGTGCTGGAGTGTCACCACGTGACCGGGGCCGATTCCTACCTGGTGCAGGTGGTGGCGGTGGACCTGGCCCACCTGGAGACGCTGGTGTCGGCGATCAGCCGTTGGGGCGAGACGCGCACCTCGCTGGTCTTCTCGACGCCGATCCGCCGCCGGCCGCTGCAGCCGCCGCGCCGACCTGCCTAGAATCCCCACCATGACCGAGACCACCAAGCCTGCGCTGCCCGACCGCCTGAGCGTCGACCCCAAGAGCCCCCACCACGTGCCCGCGGTGTTCGAACACGACATCGGCATCCGCTTCAACGGCAAGGAGCGCTTTGACGTCGAGGAGTACTGCCTCAGTGAAGGCTGGGTCAAGGTGCCGGCGGGCAAGACGGTCGACCGCAAGGGCCGGCCGCTGTGCGTCAAGTTGAAGGGGCAGGTCGAGGCCTACTACCGCTGAGCACGGCGCGTGCTGCAGGCCTTCAGCACGCCTGAGGCCTTGTGGGCCGCATTCGTTGTGAGAGCCCAGGTGCTGCTGCTGGGCTGCGTGCTGTTGAGCGTTGTGGTGTGGGTGGCCGGTCGACGCAGCGAACTGCGCTGGAGCGTGGGCGAGGCCGCCTTGGTGGGTGTTCTGGTGCTGGCCGGGGGGCTCTGGATCTTCAAGACCAGCACCCTGGACCGCTTCTGGCAGCTGGAGGCTTCGCCCAGCGGGGTTCGGCTGGCCTATCGCCATGAGGTCCTGGCGTGGCCGGCCGCCGAGGTGCTGCAGGTGCAGTACGGCTTTCGCAGCAAGACGCTGCACGGTCCTTGCCACCTCGCCCTGCACACGGCCGATGGACGGCGCCATGTCAGCGCCGAGATGCGCTTGTCGCTGCAGGCGTGCAAGGACCTGCGCGCCGAGGTGATGGCGGCCCTGGGCCGCTGAGGGTGCTCAGCGGTGGAAGGGGCGGGTCTGCGCGGCGGCCTGCAGCGCCAGCAAGGCCGCGCGCGCATCGCCCGGCACCAGGGTGGCCGAGGCGGCCAGCATCAGGTTGCGGGGCAGCCCGAAATCCTCCACCGTCCAGCCCTGTGCGTCCTGCGCGCCACCCAGTTGTTGGCGCAGTGAGCGGGTGTCGGCCAGGTAGGCCCAGACCGGCTTGCCCAGCGCGGCGGCGAATCCCAGCTCAAAGGCGGTGCCCGAGTCGGGTTCCTGGCCGCGAAAGTCATTGAGATTGGCCAGCACCAGATCGGCCCGGCGGATCAGCGCGCAGTTGGCATCGCAGATCCAGCGAGCTGCCTCGGCACCGGCCAGTCCGGCCGGCAGGGCATGGTCCAGCGGGTACAGGCCACGGTGGCCGAATTCGGCGCACAGCGCCTTCAAGGCCTGGCCATGCGCCAGCGCATCGGGTCGGAACACGTCCGGCCCGGCCAGGTAAATCGTCAAGCCATGCATCGCGCCGAGCATAGCGCCCGGCGCCACCGGTGCAGTGTCAGTTCATCTCGGTGACGAACTGCTCGCGCGGCCGGCGCACCTTCTGCAGCTTGGCCAGCCAGTCGCCGCTCTCCTGGCGGTAGCCCAGCGGCAGCAGGGTGACGCTCTTCAGGCCCCTGGCCTGCAGGCCCAGGATCTCGTCGACGGCGGCCGGGTCGAAGCCTTCCATCGGCGTGGCGTCCACGCCTTCGAAGGCCGCTGCGATCACCGAGGCGCCGAAGCCGATGTAGGCCTGACGCGCCGCGTGCTCGAAGTTGACCTGCGGATCACGCCCGGGGTAGGCGGCCAGCAGCTTCTGGCGGTAGGCCTCCCAGCCTTCGTTGGTGAAGCCGCGCACCTGGTTGGTGTAGTCGAACATCGCGTTGATGCGCTCGGCCGTGTAGTTGTCCCAGGCGGCGAAGACCAGCAGGTGCGAGCCCTCGGTGATCTGGGCCTGGTTCCAGGCCACGGCCTGGATCCGGGCGCGCAGTGCGGGGTTGGTGACGACGATCACCTCGAAGGGTTGCAGGCCGCTGGAGGTGGGGGCCAGGCGGGCAGCCTCGACGATGCGCTCCACCTTGTCCTGCGCCACGGCCTTGGCCGGGTCCATCTTCTTGGTGGCGTAGCGCCAGTTCAGCTTGTCGAGCAAGGGCATGGAAGATCCTGAAAATAGAACGATCGTGCGAGTCTAGGCCGGTCGGCGCACGGCCGCCGGACCCAGGACATTCGTCGATGTGCTAAGCCAGGCTCAGAGCCGGGCGCCCAGGCGCACGCCCTGGTCGATGGCGCGCTTGGCATCGAGCTCGCCGGCCTCCAGGGCGCCGCCGATCACATGCACCGGCAGGCCGGCCGCCCGCAGCGGCGCCTCCAGCTCGCGCAGCGGCTCCTGGCCGGCGCACAGCACGACCGTGTCGACCTCCAACCAGCGCGGGTTCTCGCGCTGCTCGCCTTCGCTGATCTTCAGCCCGGTGTCACTGATCTGCTCGTAGTTCACGCCGCCCAGCATGCGCACCCCGGCGCGCTTGAGCACGCTGCGGTGGATCCAGCCGGTGGTCTTGCCCAGACCGGCGCCGGGCTTGCTGGCCTTGCGCTGCAGCAGCGTGACCTGGCGGGCCGGCGGATGCGGCTCGGTCGGCTCCGCCAGACCGCCGCGCGCGATGGCGGGGTCGGTCACACCCCATTCGGCCAACCAGGCGGGCAGGTCCAGCGCCGTGCTGGTGCCGGCATGGGTGAGGAACTCGGCCACGTCGAAACCGATGCCGCCCGCGCCTACCACCGCCACGCGCGGCCCCACTGGGGCGCCGCGCAGCACATCGAGGTAGCTCAGCGCCTTGGCGTGCGGCAAGCCGGGGATGGCCGGGGTGCGCGGCAGCACGCCGGTGGCCAGCACCACCTCGCTGGCGCCCAGGGCCTGGATGGATTCAGGCGTGGCGCGGGTGCCCAGGTGCAGATGCACGCCGGTGCGGGCGATGCGCTCACCCCAGTAGCGCAGCGTCTCGTGGAACTCCTCCTTGCCGGGCACGCGCTTGGCCAGGTTGAGCTGGCCGCCGATCTCGGGGCCGGCGTCGATCAGATGCACGGTGTGGCCGCGCTCGGCCAGGGTGGTGGCGGCGGCCAGGCCGGCCGGGCCGGCACCCACCACGGCCACGGTCTTGCGCGCGGCGGCCGGGGTGATCAGGATCTCGGTCTCCCTGCAGGCCCGCGGGTTGACCAGACAGCTCGAGAGCTTGTTGTCGAACACATGGTCCAGGCAGGCCTGGTTGCAGGCGATGCAGGTGTTGATCTCGCGCGCGCGGCCCTCGCGCGCCTTCTTCACGAAGTGGGCGTCGGCCAGCAGCGGCCGCGCCATCGAGACCATGTCGGCATAGCCTTCGGCCAGCAGGGTATTGGCCAACTCGGGCGTGTTGATGCGGTTGCTGGTGATCAGCGGAATGCCCACCTCGGCCTTCATCTTCTTCGTCAGCCAGGCGAACGCGGCGCGCGGCACGCTGGTGGCGATGGTGGGCACGCGGGCCTCGTGCCAGCCGATGCCGGTGTTGATGATGGTGGCGCCGGCCGCCTCGATGGCCTTGGCCAGCAGCACCACCTCGTCCCAGCTGGAGCCACCGGGCACCAGGTCGATCATCGACAGGCGGTAGATCAGGATGAAGTCCGGGCCTACCGCCTCACGGGTGCGGCGCACGATCTCCACCGGCAGGCGCATGCGGTTTTCGTAGGAGCCGCCCCAGCGGTCGTCGCGGTGGTTGGTGGCCGCGGCGATGAACTGGTTGATGAAGTAGCCCTCGCTGCCCATGATCTCGACGCCGTCGTAGCCCGCCTCGCGGGCCAGCGTGGCGCAGCGCACGAAGGCGCGGATCTGGCGCTCGATGCCGCGCTCGGACAGTGCGCGCGGGCGAAAGGGCGAGATCGGGCTCTTGAGGGCCGAGGGCGCCACCGCCAGCGGCTGGTAGGCGTAGCGGCCGGTGTGCAGGATCTGCAGCGCGATCCGGCCGTCGCGCTGGTGCACGGCGTCGGTCACCACTCGGTGGCGCTTGACCGCGCCGCGCGTGGCCAGCGTGCCGGCGAAGGGCTTGGCCCAGCCCTCGATGTTGGGGGCGAAGCCGCCGGTGACGATCAGGCCGACTTCGCCCTCGGCGCGCTCGGCGAAGTAGGCCGCCAGCTTGCTGAGGTCGCGGCCTTCCTCCAGGCCGGTGTGCATCGAGCCCATCAGCACGCGGTTCTTCAGCGTGGTGAAGCCCAGGTCCAGCGGTTGCAGCAGGTGCGGGTAGGTGCTCATGGTCGGCGCGGTGTCAGGGGTGCGCCGATTGTGGTGGCCCGCAGCGACCGGGCGACTGGAGGTTTCGCCCTAAAGCGCGTCACCTGGGTGACAGGGACTCGGTCGGCTGCAGGGCCTGGTGCAGGCTGAGATACACCTTGCCATGCACGCGGTGGCTCCAATCGGCGCTGGCCAGGCGGTCCATCACCGGGCCCTTGACCTCGGCCAGGTCCAGGCGCACACCGCGCGCGTGCAGGGCTTCGTCCAGGGCCAGCAGCGCGGTGAGCCCGCTGAAGTCGATCGTGTTGACCGGCGACATCTGCAGCACCACGCGGCGGGTGTCCTCATCCAACTGGTCCTGCACCAGGCTGCCCAGCTCGCGGGCGTTGGTGAACAGCAGGCTCTCGTCGATGCGCAGCGCCACCACGCCGGGCTGCTCTTCGGCGGTGTGGCGCTCGATGTTGCGGTAGTGCTCGGTGCCGGGCACGCGGCCGATGCGCGCGACATGCGGGTCGGCGGTGCGCTGCAGCAGCAGCGCGGCCGACAGCGCCACGCCCACGCTGAGCGCGACCTCCATGCTGGCCAGCAGGGTCAGCGCGGCCACGCCCAGCATGACCCAGAACTCGGCATGGGCAAAGCGCCAGGCCAGGCGGAACGGTCCCAGGTCGAGCATCGACGATGCGGCCACCAGGATGGTGGCGGCCAGCACCGCGCGCGGCAGGTGGGCCAGCGGCTCGGCCAGCACCACCGCGCTGAGCGCCATCATCAGGCCAACCATCACGCCCACCCGCTTGCTGCGCGCGCCGGCGTCGTAGGCCACGGCACTGCGCGACAGTCCGCCACCCACCGGCATGCCGCCGGTCAGCGCCGCCACGATGTTGGAGGCCCCCAGACCGGCCAGTTCGCGTCGCGGCACGATGTGCTGGCGGCAGCGCGCGGCCAGGCTGCTGACCACCGCCAGGTGCTCCACCGAGGCCAGCAGCGCGATCATCGACGCCGTGGGCAGCAGCAGCCGCCACAGCTGCAGGTCCAGCAGCGGCAGGCTGGCACGGATCGCCAAGGGCGGCAGGGTGCCCACGGTGCGCACGCCCTGGTCGGCCAACGGCCACAGCAGTGCCGCGCCAATGGCCAGCGCCATCGCCAGCAAGGGAGCCAGCCGGCCCAGCAGGCGCGGCAGGCCAGGGCGCCGCGACAGCCACAGCAGGCCCAGCGTGCCGGCACCCACGGCCAGCGTCGGCGGGTTGACCACCTGGCTGGCGCCCAGCCAGCCCTGCAGCACCGTCGCCAGGCCGTTGCCCGACGAACTGCTGCCCAGCAACACGGGCAGCTGCGTGATGACGATGGTCAGCGAGGCGCCGGTCATGAAGCCGTGCAGCACCGGCACGCTCAGCAGCGCCACCAGGGCATCCAGGCGCAACAGCGCACCCAGGGCCAGCACGGCGCCGATCTCCAGCGCCAGCACGCCGGCCAGCGCCACCACCGGCGTGCCCGCCGGTGCCACCGCCAGCGCATGGTGCAGGCCCTGGGCGGTCATCAGCGACAGCACGGCCCCCGGGCCCATGACGCTGAAGGGGCTGGTGCCCACCGCAGCGTAGGCCATTGCCGGCACGATGCTGGCCGCCAGGCCCAGCTCGGCCGGCAGGCCGGCCAGCAGCGCGTAGGCCAGGCTCTGCGGAATCAGCAGCAGCGTGATGATGCTGGCGGCGACGGCGTCGTCGCGCCAGGAGGGGCGGGCGGCCGGCGAGGCGCTCAAGGCCTCAGGCGGGCTCGGGCAGCGCGATGCTGTCGTCGGTGCTGAACTGGTAGTCGCGGAACACGTGGGCAGCGTTCAGCAACTGGTAGCTGCCGTCGGGCGTGCGGTGGGTGGTGTCCTTCAGGCGCCAGGTGAGCTGGCCGCAGGTCCAGATCTCGAAGTTGCGCATGTGGGTGCACAGGCAGGTCTTGTCCTGCACCGACACGCGCTTGGCGTCGGGGTGGGCAGCTACCTCGCGGTTCCAGGCTTCGATGTAGGCGCACTTGCCGCTGGCGTCGAGCAGGTAGCCGTAGGCCTCGCAGTTGGGGCGGATGCCGTCGCCAATGCCCGGGCTGCTCTTGATCATGCGCATCGGGTAGCCGGTGGGCGAGATCTGGTTGACCTCGATGTCGTCCTCGCCGGCCTTGAAGTACTCCTGCTTGACCTCGTCGGGCAGGCCACACTCCTTGGTGACGGTGAAGCGGGTGGCGACCTGCACACCGGCGCCGCCCATCTCCATGAAGCGCACCGCATCGGAGCCGGTGAAGATGCCGCCAGCGGGCAGCACCGGAATGTCCAGATGCTCGTTCTTCAGGTACTGCAGCACCTCGGCCACGATGGTGGCCAGGTCGTGCTCGGCCCAGTCCATGCCGAAGCCCAGGTGACCACCGGCCAGCGGGCCCTCGACGACGATGTAGTCGGGCAGGCGGTTCAGGCGGGCGTTCTTCTTGAGGAACAGCTGCAGCGCGCGCACCGACGAGACGATGATGCCCAGCTGTGCGTCGCGAAAGCGCGGGTGGTCCTCGATCAGCGCGAAGGAGCCCAGGTGCAGGCCGGCCGCGAGCGTGATGCCGTCAATGCCGTGGTCCAGCGCGGTGCTCATGCGCACCTTCAGGGTTTCCTTCGGGGCGTTCATCGTCAGCTTTTCCATGCAGTTGATGAACACCATGCCCGGCCCGGTCTTGCGGGACATCGTCGATTCCACGTGCAGGCGCGTGGCCTCGGCCAGGTGGTCGAGGTTGAACTTGACGTCGGACTTGTCGCTGTTCTCGGCGTTGTACTTGTACTGGGCCATCTTGGCCTTGACGTACTTGGTCTGGTAGCGCCGATCCGACACGGTCTTGATCATCGCGTCGGAGATGTGGCCGACGCCACCCAGGCGCGCGGCTTCCAGGGCCAGGTCGGAGGTGGAGATGTCCACGCCCATGCCGCCGATCATGATGGGCACCAGCTCATGGCGGCCCAGGCGCAGGCGGAAGTCATCCAGTCTCTTCATGTGGTACTCGTGTTGGCGTCGCAGCCCGCCCCGAAACGGCGGGAAGTCCCGTATGTTAAGTGCTGGGCCATCCTTGACGCCGTCGTGGAATCTGATAATCCCCAGCCATGAGCGAATCCCCTGATGCGGATCAGCGCCTGACGGCGCTGGAGATCAAGATCAGCTACCTGGAAGACCTGACCGACACGCTGAACGGCCTGGTGGCGCGCCAGCAGACGCAGATCGAGTGGCTGGCGCGCGAACTGCTGCAGCTGCGCCGGCAGGGGGGCGACAGTGGCACGCCGGGCAGCGGGCTGCTCGACGAGCGGCCACCGCACTACTGAGTCAGATCGCTGGCGCCGGCCCGCCGGGCAGCCAGGGCGCGATGCGGCGCAGCAACTCGTCCATCCCGAAGGGCTTCTCGAGGTGGTCGTCCATGCCGGCATGGCGTGACAGGAGCTCGTGCTCGACCGGGTTGTTGGCGCTGATGCCGATGATCGGCACCCGCGGCGTGCCCAGGCGCTCCTCGCGTTCACGCCAACGGCGCGTGGCTTCGTAGCCGTCCAGCGCCGGCATCTGGCCGTCCATCAGGACCAGACCGATGCCGCCCTTGTGCAGCAGGTCCAGAGCCTGCAAGCCGTCCACGGCCTCCAGGACCTCCAGGCCGCGGCGCGACAGCATCTCCACGGCCACCAGGCGGTTCTGGGCGTCGTCGTCGACCACCAGCACCGTGCCCTGCAGGGTCTGGTCGCTGGCCACGCCCAGCGGCTCGGGCCGGACGGCCGGCGCCTGGGTGGCGCGCAAGGGCAGGCGCACCGTGAAGCGGCTGCCCCGCCCCAGCACGCTGTCCACCTGGATATCGCCCCCCATCTGGCGCGCCAGACGCTGGGCGATCGTCAAACCCAGACCGGCGCCGGTGGCGGCGCGCTGCGGGCCATGGTCCACCTGGAAGAAGGGCTCGAAGACCATGGCGGCATCCACAGTCGACAGGCCCTGGCCGCTGTCACTCACCTCGATGACCAGACCCTGCTCGGCCGACCCGTCCAGCGACAGGCTGGCCTGTCCGCGGTCGGTGAAGCGCACGGCATTGGACAGCAGCGCATCCACCAACTGGGTGAGCCTGGCGCGGTCGGCCAGCACCGCAGCGGGCAGCGTGGGGGCGAGGGTCAGCGTCAGCCGCAGGCCCTTGGCGGCGGCGGCGTCGTTGTGCCCGGCCAGCACGGACGAGGCCCACTCGCCCAGCGCCAGCGGCTTGGGCCACAGCGTGGTTCCTGCGGTGTCCAGGGCATTGAACTCCAGCACCTCGGCCAGCGACTGCATCAGCCCGCTGCTGGAGCGCCGTGCGGCGTCGACGATGCGCGCCTGGCGGGGCGTCAGCGGCTCGCGCGCCAGCAGGTCCAGGGCGCCGATGGTGCCGCTCATGGGTCGGCGGATCTCGTGCGTCATGGTCTCCAGAAAGCGGGCGCGGGCGGCGGCGTCACGTTCAAGTTGCCGGTTGGCGGCCTGCAGCTGCTCATTGACGGCCGCCGTCTCCAGGCTCTGGCGCAGCGCCTGCAGCGTGGTACGGCGAAAGTGCATGGCGCCGCGCATCAGCGCCGCAAACAGCACCGCGGTGCCCACCACCACCTCGAACAGTTGCTCGGGCCGGGTCCACAGCGCCACGCCGATCAGTGAGGCCGCGGCGGGCACGGCGATCCATTCGAACGAGCGGCCGATCAGCGACATGTAGAACGAGGCCACGCAGGTCGCACCCAGCAGGATGCCCATGTGCAGCGTGGCCTGGTGCGGCGTCAGCTGCGGCAGCAGCCAGACCGTGGCGGCGGACCACATCAGGCCGCTGAGGACCGCATTGGCCTGCACCTGCCGCTCGGCGCTGCGCAGGGCGACAGCATCGGCGGGCGGCTGCTGGTTCAGGCGGTGCATGAACCACAGCCGCCACAGGCCACTGAACAGCGCGACGGCGGCCACCGGCAAGGCGGGCCAGAAAGGCGCAAGCGTCCAGGCCGGCGCCAGCAGCACGGCCACAGCCAGCCACAGCATCGGCACGCTGGCCCGGGCGCCAGAGACGGAAAAGTGAAGAGCACCCCGGCGGAGTTCGAGGTCGATATCGGTCGGGGTCAACTCGAGGGGCAGAGCAAATGGAACAGTCAGCGCATTGTCAGGTCCGGCGTCGCGGCCGGCCATCCCACGAACACCGCGCCGCTCAGGGGCGCTGCCGGTAGAAACGCACAGGCGCGCCGTCGGCCTGCCGCATCTGACGGGCCTTGTTCACGACCGATCGCTGCATGCGGCCGACCACATGCATCTCGCAGGGCTTGCAGTCGAACTGCAGCGTGAGGATCTCGTCGCCGTGCTGGATGGTCAGCGGCTCGGCACGTACCGTCCCCTGGACCCCCGTCACGCCCTTGGCCTGTTTGGGGCACAGGCTCAGCGAGAAGCGCACGCAGTGCTTGGTGATCATCAGGCTGGCGTCGCCCAGCTCCTGGTGACTTTCATACGCCGCGCCCACCACCTGCACGCCATGGCGCACATAGAAGTCGTGGGCCTGGTGGTTGTAGACGTTGGCCAGGTAGCTCAGCGTGTCTTCGGGGTACGGCACCGGCGGTTGCTGCGCGGGGCGGCGGCGAGGGCGGGACGCCTGGCGAGCTTGCTCGCGCACGGCTTCGAGGGCGGCCACGGCGTCGCGGCGCAGGGTGTTGAGCGTGCTGGCGGGCAGGAACCAGGGCTGGCTCAGCGCCAGGCGCACGCTGCGGGCCTCGAAGATCGTCGTGCCCAGCTTGGCGAGGCCGTCGCGCAGCGCGGTCTCGGCGCGCTCGGCGTGCTCGGCCGGCTGGTGCGCATGGGCCACTGTGGCGCGGGCCGCATGGCCGTCGGCGTCGACCAGGTCGAGCGCGAAGCCCTCGGGCGTTTCGGACAGCTGCAGGTCCAGCGCGATGCGGCGCTCGGCGCTGTTCTTGCGCAGCACCCGGTCCCAGGCCATGTCGCGGTTGCGGCTGAGGAGGGTGTCGCGGCGCAGATCCTTCAGCGTGGCCAGCGGCTCCTTGGGCACCAGCTTCCAGCGGCCGGCGGCAGCATCGATCGGTTCCACCGTGTTGACCTGCACGCCGGCGAGCTCACCCTGCAGGTCAAACCAGGTGATCGAGTCGCCGTTGTTCGGCTCGCCCACGCCGTCGTCAAGCTGCACCTCCAGGTGGTCTTTCGCCAGCTTCAGCACATGGCCCAGCGGCATGCCGGCATGCTTGGGCGTGTCGAAAGCGCCGATGTCGATCTGGCGGCCGTTGACGAAGTAATCGGTGGCGCCGCGGTTGAAGTTGCGCTGCGGGTCGGGCGTGAAGCTGAAGGTGGTGCGGCCGGACGAGGCGGCGCGCAGGGCTGGGCGCTGCGCCAGTTCCTCATCGAGCAGGCGGCGGTAATGGGCGGTGATGTTCTTCACGTAGCCCATGTCCTTGTAGCGGCCCTCGATCTTGAAGCTGCGCACGCCGGCGTCGATCAGCGCCCCCAGGTTGGCCGACTGGTTGTTGTCCTTCATCGACAGCACATGCTTCTCGTGCGCGACGATGCGGCCCTGCGTGTCGGTGACGGTCCAGGGCAGGCGGCAGGCCTGCGAGCAGTCGCCGCGGTTGGCGCTGCGGCCGGTCTGCGCATGGCTGACATAGCACTGGCCGCTGTAGGCCACGCACAGCGCACCGTGGATGAAGAACTCGATGACGGTGTCGGGCAGGGCCTGGGCGATCTCCTGGATCTGCGGCAGCGTCAGCTCGCGCGCCAGCACCAGCTGCGAAAAGCCGCTGGCGGCCAGGAAGCGGGCCTTGTCCAGCGTGCGGATGTCGCACTGGGTGGAGGCATGGATCTCGATGGGCGGCAGATCCAGCTCCATCAGGCCCATGTCCTGCACGATCAGCGCATCGACGCCGGCCTCGTAGACATCGCGCACCATGCGCGCGGCGGGCGCCAGCTCGTCGTCGCGCAGGATGGTGTTGAGGGTGACAAAGATCTTCGCGCCAAAGCGGTGGGCGTGGCGCACCAGGCGCTCGATCTCGGCCACCGGGTTGCCGGCCGAGGCGCGTGCGCCAAAGCCCGGGCCGCCGATGTAGACCGCGTCAGCGCCATGGTTGACCGCCTCGATGCCGATCTCGGCATCGCGGGCGGGGGCCAGCAGTTCCAGCGTGGTGGGGCGGTTCATGGCGCGGATGGTACCGGCGTGGCCGGTGCCGCGCCGCCGTGGGGTCAGGCCGCGGCCAGCAGGCGGGCCGACGCAGCGCGGAAGTTGGCCAGCAGCTGCGCGTAGTCGTGGTTGACCGGGAACTGCGGGAACTGCGCGACGATGGATGCCGGCGGATGGATGAAGAAGCCGGCGTGGGCGGCGCCCAGCATGCCGGTGTCGTTGTAGCTGTCGCCGGCGGCCATGACCTGGAAGTTCAGGCCCTTGAGCGCATTGACCGCATGGCGCTTTTGGTCGGGCTGGCGAAGCTGGTAATCGCGCACGAAGCCCTGCTCGTCGATCACCAGCTTGTGGCAGAACAGTGTGGGGCGGCCCAGCTGGCGCATCAGCGGGTCGGCAAACTCATAGAAGGTGTCCGACAGGATGATGACCTGGAACTGCTCGCGCAGCGTGTCCAGGAAATCCTTGGCGCCGTCCAGCGGCCGCATGCCGCCGATGACGTCCTGGATGTCCTTGAGCTTCAGGCCGTTCTTCGCCAGCAGGTCGATGCGAAAGCGCATCAGCTTGTCGTAGTCGGGCTCGTCGCGGGTGGTGCGGGAGAACTCGGGGATGCCGGTGCGCTGGGAGAACTCGATCCAGATCTCGGGCACCAGGACGCCTTCGAGGTCCAGGCAGACGACTTGCATGACATGACTCCGCGGGAAGAGGGGCAGGGCGGGACAGCGCCCGCCGCGAAACGGCGCGCATGATACCTGCCGCCCCTGGCGCGGGGCTGTCAGTGGCAGCTCAGGCGGGCGCCAGCGTCACCGGCACACCGGCCAGCACGGCATTGCCCGACAGCGGGTCGCGCAGGCGCTCATCGAGCAGGTCATTGAGGCTGGCGCCGGGCCGCTCGGCAGCCACGCGCAGCTGCGCGCCGGGCCGGTCGTGGCCCCAGCCGTGCGGCAAGCAGACCACACCGCGGGGCAGGTCGGTGCTGCAGTTCACCCGCACGCCCACCTCGCCGCCGGGACCGGCCAGGCGCGCTGCACCCCCCTCGGCCACGCCATGGGCGGCGGCGTCGTCGGGGTGGACCCACAGTGTGCTGCGGTCGGGGCCCTTGGCCAGCACCGGCAGGTTGTGCATCCAGCTGTTGTTGCTGCGCAGGTCGCGCCGGCCGATCACGACCAGCGGCGGCGCCGGCTCGGCCAGCCGCTCGGCGGCCTGCGCCAGGTCGGCCACGCAGGCGGCGGGGGCCAGGTCGATCAGGCCGTCGGGCGTGCGCAGCACCTCGGGCAGGCGGGGCTGCAGCTCGCCCAGGTCGATGCCGGCGGGCGCGGCGGCCAAGCGGTCCAGGCTCAGGCCGCCAGGGCGCTGGCCGAAGGCGTCGCCATACGGTCCGGCGCGCAGCGCCAGGTCCAGCAGGCGCTCGGGGCCGCGGCGCGGCGACAGCGCGGCCAGCAGGGCATCGGCGTGCTGTGGCGCGCGGCGGCGCAGGTCCTCGGCCAGCAGCGCGTCGTCCAGCGCGTCCAGATCGGCGTCGGCGCCCTGGCCGCTGACCAGCGCCGCCAGCCGCAACAGCAGGCGCCACTCCGGCGGGTGAGCGGCGTCGTCGGCGGGCAGTACGGCGGGGCTGTAGCGGGCGTGGTTGCGGTCGGACAGCTGCGGGAAGGCGATGTCGTAGTGGCCGTCTTCCAGCGGTGAGCGGCCGGGCAGGATGACGTCAGCGTGGCGGCTGGTCTCGTTCAGGTAGATGTCCAGGCTGAGCATGAAGTCCAGGCCGTCCAGGGCGTCGGCCAGGCGCTGGCCTCCTGGCGCCGACAGCACCGGGTTGGTCCCGGCGGTGATCAGGGCCCGCACCTGGCCCGGGCCGGGCGTGGTGATCTCCTCGGCCAGACAGGTCATCGGCAGTTCGCCGAACACCTCGGGCGCACCGCTGACGCGGCTGGCGTGGCGACCGGTGACGATGCCGCGGCCCTGGCCCGGACGGCCCTCGGTGTTGGCCGCAAACGCGGCGGCGCGCGGCCACATCGCGCCGCCGGGCTCGTCCAGGTGGCCGGTGACCAGGTTGAGCGCGTCGATCAGCCAGGCGCAGGTGGTGCCCCAGCGCTGGGTGTGCACGCCCAGGCGGCCGTAGACGCAGGCGGCCTCGCTGCGTGCGATGTCGCGCGCCAGGTGGCGCAGGGTCTCGGCCGGCAGGCCGCAGCGGGCCGCCACGGTCTCGGGCGTGAACGCGGCCACGGCGGCCTGCAGATCGTCCAGGCCGCGGCTGAGCTCGCCCGCGCGGCCGGGCCGCGCCAGGCCCTCGGCGAACACCACCTGCAGCAGTGCCGCCAGCAGGAAGACATCGGCGCCGGGACGGATCGCCAGGTGCTGGTCGGCGATCGCCGCGGTCTCGGTGCGGCGCGGATCGATCACCACCAGCCGCCCGCCGCGCTCGCGCAGCGCTTTGGCCTTGCCGCGGAAATCGGGCACCGTCCACATGCTGCCGTTGCTGGCCATCGGGTTGCCGCCCAGGATCACCAGCAGCCGGGTGCGGGCGATGTCCGGCACCGGCACGCTGAGCCAGTGGCCGTACATCCAGCCGCACTGCAGTTGGCGCGGCATCTGGTCGAGCGTGGAGGCCGAGAACACATTGCGCGAACCCAGCGCGCGCGCCAGCCGCGCGAAGTACAGCAGCAGGCCCATCTTGTGCGCCGCCGGGTTGCCCACCGCCAGCGCCACTGCATCGCGGCCGTGTTCGGCGATGATGGGCCGCAGGCGGCGCTCGATCTCGGCGAAGGCGTCGTCCCAGGTGGCCGGCTCCAGCGTGGCGCCGCGGCGGATCAATGGCGTGCGCAGGCGGTCGGGGTCCTCGTGCAGGTCCTTCAGCGCCACCGCCTTGGGGCAGATGAAGCCGCGGCTGAAGACGTCGTCCTCGGCGCCGCGGATGCGCTGTACCCGGCCATCGGCGACCTCGATCTCGAGGCCGCAACAGGCCTCGCACAAGGGGCAGATGCGGCGGTGGACAGTGGCGCTCATGCGGGCTCCTGGTCGGCAAGGGCCGCATCGTCGCGCGCCGCACCGCCTGGCGATGTCGCCCGGGCGACGCGCCAGGGCCGGGCTTTCCCGGATCAGCTGACGATGTAGGCGGCCGCGCCGGTGGCAATCAAGGTGCCGTCCTGGTTGACCAGGCGCATCTGCGTGCTGGCCACCCGGCCGCCCAGGCGCACCACCTCGGCCGAGGCGATGAAATGCTCGCCGATGCCGGGGCGCAGGTAATCCACCCGCAGGTCGATCGTGCCCAGACGGCTGAAGCGGTGCATCACCACCTCGGCGGCCTCGTCGCAGTATTTCTCGGTCAGGGCCACCATCACGGCCACGCCACCCATGGCATCCAGCACGGCCGAGATCACGCCGCCATGCAGCCGGCCGTACAGGTAGTGACCGATCAGGTCGGGCCGCATGTCGATGCGGGCCGACGGTGCCGGCAGCGACAGTGACACCATCTTCATGCCCAGGGTCTGGTTGAAGGTGACCTTGTGCTCGAACAGCTCGGTCAGCGCGGTCTCAAGCAGGCCCTGCTCCTCGGGCGAACGGCGGGTGGTGGCGACATGGGTCATGCGCGGATTGTGGCCTGAAGCTGCGCTATCGTCGGCGCATGCCCGGCGACCGCTTCGACCGCCTCGATGCCCTCAGGGGCGTGGCCATCGTCTGGATGGTGGCCTTCCATTTCGCCTACGACCTGAACCACTTCCGGCTGCTGGATCCGCCGCAGCGCTTTCTGGTCGATCCGTTCTGGACGCTGCAGCGCACCGCCATCGTCAGCCTGTTCCTGCTGTGCGCCGGCCTGGGGCAGGCGGTGGCGGTGCAGGCGGGGCAGTCGGCCAGCCGCTTCTGGCGCCGTTGGGCACAGGTGGCCGGCTGCGCGCTGCTGGTGTCGGCGGGCTCGGCACTGGTGTTTCCGCAGCGCTGGATCAGCTTTGGCGTGCTGCACGGCATCGCGGTGATGCTGGTGCTGGTGCGCCTGGGCGTGGCGCCGCGGCTGGGGGGCGAGCTGGCCTCGGCCCGAGCCCAGGGACTGCTGTGGGGAGGGGGTGCGTTCGCGCTGCTGGCACCGCGCATGTGGCAGCACCCGCTGTTCGATCAGCGCTGGGGCTGGTGGACCGGCCTGGTGACGCGCCTGCCGGCGACCGAGGACTATGTGCCGGTGCTGCCCTGGCTGGGGGTGCTGCTCTGGGGACTGGCGATCGGCGGCTGGGTGCTGACGCGGCGGCGCCACTGGCTGACCGGACCGCTGCCCCGCGCCCTGGGCGGCCTGGCCTGGCTGGGCGCGCGGCCCTTGCGCATCTACATGCTGCACCAGCCGATCCTGTTCGGGGCGCTGATGGCCTGGCAGGCGCTGCGCTGAGCGGGGTTCAGCGCGGGGCGGCCTGCCGCAGCGACTGCAGCATCTCGTGCACGTCGTGCGTCATCACGGCCAGAAAGCCCAGCAGCGCCAAGTAGTACAGGCTGTACTCGATCTTGGTGGCCAGCGGCACGGTGTAG
Organism: Ideonella aquatica; assembly: GCF_018069755.1. Lineage (GTDB taxonomy): Bacteria > Pseudomonadota > Gammaproteobacteria > Burkholderiales > Burkholderiaceae_C > Ideonella > Ideonella aquatica. The sequence continues at coordinate 72,169 of NZ_JAGQDE010000004.1, forward strand.
TAGGTGTCGGCATGCTGACGACGCCAGCGCAGGGCCTGCCACACCTGCGGCGCCGCCAGCACCGCCACGATCAGCAGCATCGGGCTGGGCCGCCACCAGAACAGCGCCACCAGCACCGGCACGCCCAGCAGCCAGATGCGCGGCGACAGCACCGCGGTGATGCGGCCGCCATCGAAGGGCGACAGCGGAATCAGGTTGAAGAGGTTCAGGAAGAAGCCGGCATAGGCCACGGCCAGCAGCCAGGGCAGGTCGCCCTCGCCGCGGGCCAGCAGGTAGCACAGCACGGCGCCCACGGTGCCCAGCAGCGGCCCGCCCAGGCCGACGAAGGCCTCGGTCTCGGCGTTGTGCGGCCGCGCCTTCAGCTCCACCCAGGCGCCCACAAAGGGAATGAAGGTCGGCCAGCCCACGTCCAGGCCGCGGTGGCGCGCCGCCAGCAGATGACCCAGCTCGTGCACGAACAGCAGGGCGATGAAACCGGCGGCATAGCGCCAGCCATACACCAGCGCATACACGGCCAGCGACAGCAGCATCGAGCCGCCGCTCACCAGCAGTTTGCCCAGCTTGGCGCCGGACAGCAGCAGCAACAACAGCTTGATCATGCCTGGTTCAACGGGCTGGCGGTTCGGCGCCCGGTGCGGGCTTGCGCTTGAGGCGTCGGGTCACCAGCGCGCCCAGGCCGGCCAGCGCCAGGATGCCCAGCTTGGCGAACTTGGCCAGAAAGGCGCCGGCCAGCGCCAGCAGGCCCAGCTTCTTCGCCCCCACGCCCAGCACCAGTGCGGCCAGGCCGTACTCGGCGACCTTGTCGGTACTGGCGTCGAAGTCGGCGTAGCGCTTGCCCTCGTCAAAGGACAGCGCCGCCAGCAGGGTCTGGCCGGCGCCCTGGTACTGCGGCAGGTCCTTCAGCCCGGTCACCAGGTTCATGCTGAAGTAGCCCTCGCGACCCAGCAGGTAGGTGTTGTAGTTGACACCCAGGTCGTCCTCGGCGGAGAGCCCCTTCTGGCGCGACTTCATGGCCCAGACCAGGCGGTGGGTGCTGGCGTCGTAGACCGGCGCCTGGGCCCAGCCCAGGATCTCCAGCGCGGGCGCCCCCAGCTTGACACGTTCCTCATTGCTGGCCTCGGTGCCCTCACGGTAGCTGGTGAGCAGCTCGTCGGCATTCCAGTCGCGGGCGTCGTCATCGCGGATGTAACCGGCGGGATCAAAGCGCACCGTCATGAACCAGTCGCTGCCATCGTCCGGGAAGACCAGGCCCTGCAGGCGCGGGTCGTCGCCCGGGTTGCCCATGGCCTGCAGCAGCCGCGTGGCGTGCGGCTGGGGGATGAACAGCCGGCCGGCAGGCAGGGCCAGGTGGGCCTGGCCGGACAGGGCCACGCTGGACGGACCGGCCTGGGCCGCAGCCCGGGCAGCCTCCCAGGTCTGGCGTGCGCGCACCTGGGCGTCGTCGGCAGGCTGGGCGCTGGCGGCCCAGGACAGCAGAGCCAGCAGGCCCAGCGTGATCAGTTGGCACAGCGCGGCTGCGGCACTGCGTGGGTGCATGGCGCATCTCCTCCCTGGTCGAGGAGGGCATTGTCCATGCTAGTCGGCGATCAACGGCCGGGCGTACAACGCCTGGGCGGTGCGGCCGACCTGGCGCGTGTCCCAGGCGGCCCAGGCGGCCATGCCAGCGGCGCCGGCCAGCGGCAGCCAGCGCGCCAGGCTGCGCCCGGCCACGCGCTTGGCGATGGACGCACCCACCTTGGCGGCGGCCATGCGCAGCAGCTGGGCCGAGGCCACCTGGACCAGGCCGCGCTCGCCGGTCTGCACCAGCAACTGGCGCACGATGCGCGCGCCGGTGTGGTCGAACAGGCAGTACAGCAACTGCTCGGGCGAGGGCGGCGGGTGGCCGTGGACGGCGGCGATGTCGGCCACCAGCGCGCTTTGCAGGCGCCACACCGTGGCCAGCTCAGGCAGCACCGTCAGCCAGCCGATCGGGCCCAGCGGCAGGGCGAGCGCGCCGGCAGCCATGGCGGATTTGCCGGCAGCGCGGCGGATCAGATCGTCGCAGGCGGCGGCCGGATCGGCGCGGCGGCGCAGGCGCGAGCGCGGCGCCTGGCCGATCACGCCGAGCACGGCGCTGCCCAGGGCGTCGGCGGGCTGGGACTCTGGTGTGGCGCGGGCGGCAGATCGGCTCATGGCGGGATGATGGGGGCAATTGGCCGGGATTCCAGCCCTGACCACCCTGTTAACCTGTCGGTTTTGCCGCCTTGGCCGCCGACATGTCCAGCAAGACCCTCTACGGCTTCCATGCCGTGACGGTGCGCCTGAAGACCGCACCCGAATCGATCGACGAGATCCACCTTGACGCCACCCGGCGCGACGCGCGCATGCGCAGCTTCGCCGAGCGCGCCCGTGAGGCGGGCGTGCGGGTGGTGGAGAGCAACGACGAACAGCTCAGCCGTCTGGCGGCCTCGCCGCGCCACCAGGGCGTGGTGGCGCGGGTGCAGCCGCTCAGGCCCCGCCATTCGCTGGACGAGGTGATGGAGGAGGTCGAAGCCGCCGGCATCTCGCCGCTGCTGCTGGCGCTCGATGGCGTGACCGACCCGCACAACCTGGGCGCCTGCCTGCGCGTGGCCGATGGCGCCGGCGCGCACGCGGTGATCGCGCCCAAGGACCACGCGGTGGGCCTGAACGCGACGGTGGCCAAGGTGGCGTCCGGTGCCGCTGAGACCGTGCCCTACCTGATGGTCACCAACCTGGCGCGCAGCCTGGCCGAGATGAAGGAGCGCGGCCTGCACATCATCGGCACCAGCGACGATGCCGAGCGCACGATCTACGACCTGGATCTGCGCGGCCCGGTCGCGCTGGTGCTGGGCGCCGAGGGCAAGGGCCTGCGGCAAATCACCCGCAAGACCTGCGACGAACTGGTCAGCATCCCGATGGCGGGCGCGGTCGAGAGCCTGAATGTCTCGGTGGCGGCCGGTGTCTGCCTGTACGAGGTGCTGCGCCAGCGGCGATGACGAGACCGGGCGTTTCAGGCCTGGCCGATCGCTGCCAGGCTGGTTGACAGGCGCAGCAGCAGGTCGCTGCGCTCCTCAGGCACGAAGCGCAGCGCCTGCCAGGTGCTCTCGGGCACCATGGCCATGGCCTGCTCGGGCGTCCAGCCGCGTTCGAGCGGACCGGTCAGCTGGTGGATCTGCGACAGCAGCATCGCCAGCCCGGGCGCCTGGGACTGCGCCTGCGCGGGCCCGCCGCGGTGGTGGTCGGCGATGGCCTCGACGATCGCGGGCGGGAAGTTCCAGCGCCGCGCCACGGCCGAGCCGACCTCGACATGGTCAGTGCCCAGCAGCGCGCGTTCGACCTGCCGCACCGGCTCGCCAGCGGCCGTGCGGCGCTCGACCTCGGCCACGATCTCCGGCACCAGCAGCACCAGCATCAGCTCGCCCAGGTCGTGCAGCAGACCGGCCAGGAAGGCCTCGCTCGGATCCAGGTCCAGGCGCGGGCCGATCGTCGAGGCTGCCATGGCCACGTTCATCGCGTGGCGCCAGAAGCCGTTGAGGTCGAAGCCGGGGCATTGCTCGGGGCGGATCGCCTGCTGCAGCGTGACCGCGGTCAGCAGGTGGTTCACCGTGCGCAGGCCCAGCAGCGTGACCGCGCCGCTGACCGACCCAATCCGGCCCGGCCGACCATAGAAGGGCGAATTGGCCAGGCGCAGGCAGCGCGCCGCCAGCGACGGATCACGCTCGATCAGCGCGATGCAGCGCTCCATCGTCAGCCCGCCCTGGCGCAGCGCCTGCAGCACCTCGGCCAGCGCGGCCGGCAGCGGTGGCAGGTCGGCCAGGCGGCGGCTCAGGTCCGGCAGCTCGAGGGTGACATTCATGCGGCATCCTTACAGCAGGGCAGCAGCACCAGCAGGTCGCCGCGGTTGAACTCGGCGCCGTCGATGTGCCGCAGCCAGCCGCGCCACTGCTGGTCGCCCAGCGTGACCAGGCCGGTGGCCTGGGCCGTTCGCAACTGGTTCAACACGGTCGCCAGCTCGGCGGCCGGCGGTTGGCCCAGCGATCCCAGCGCCTGCGGGAACAGCTCGCTGGCGCGCTCGTTCAGATAGGCCAGCGTGCCCTCCGGATCAATGCCCAGCACCGCGGCGGGCATTAGCTCCAGCAGGTCGCGCACGCCGCCGGCACCGGCCTCCACCAGCTCGGCCTGCTCGCGCTGCTGGGCCAGCAGCGAGGACATGCGGCGGTTCAGGCTGGCCTGCTCGATGCTGGCACGCGCCAGGGCCTGGGTGAGCCGGCGGTTCTCGTCGGCCAGCTCCTTCTGGCGGAAGGCCTGGGCGACGTGCTCGCGCAGGCGGTCGTCGTCCCAGGGCTTGGTCAGGAACTTGAAGACGGCGCCTTCATTGACCGCGTCGATGATGGTCTGCAGGTCGGTGAAGCCCGAGAGGGTCATGCGGATCGTGTCGGGCCAGAGCTCCTTGGCGCGGCGCAGAAAGTCCACGCCCGCCATGCCGGGCATGCGCTGGTCGGAGACGATGACGTCGACCTCGGTGGTGGCCAGCAGCGCCAGCGCTTGCTCGCCGCTGGTGGCGGTCAGCAGCTTGTAGCCGTCGCGGCGGAACAGGCGGCGCAGCGACGACAGGATGTTCTCCTCGTCATCGACCAGCAGCAGCGTGCGCGAACGCGTGCGGCTGCCGGCCAGCTCGGCCGGCAGCTGGCGGCGCGTGCGCAGCATCGTGGCCAGCGTGTCGGCGTCCACTGGCGGGCTGAAGAAATAGCCCTGGATGGCGTCGCAGCCGGCGCTGGCCAGCAGGCGCAGCTGCGCCTCGGTCTCGACGCCCTCGGCCAGCACACGAACCTTCAGGCCGTGCGCCAGGTTGATGATCGAGCGCACGACCGACGCCGCCTCCGCCGAGGTGGTGATGTCCTGGACGAAGCTGCGGTCGATCTTGAGCACATCGATCGGCAGCTGGCGCAGGCGGCTGAGGCTGGAGAAGCCCGTACCGAAGTCGTCCAGCGAAATCTCCAGCCCGCTGGCCTGCAGCGCGCCCAGCGTGGCCGCCACGCGGTCGCCGTCGTGCAGCAGGGCGCTTTCGGTCAGCTCCAGCCCCAGGTCCGAGGCTTGGGCGCCGCTGTCGTCCAGCGCGCTGCGCAAGCTGCGCGCCACATCGCCCACCTGGAACTGCACCGGCGAGAGGTTGATCGCGATGCGCGTGGCCGGCACGCCGGCGCGCCGCCAGGCCACGGCCTGCTGGCTGGCCTCGCGGATCACCCAGTCACCGATCGCCGCCACCAGGCCGGTGCGCTCGGCCACCGGGAGGAAGTCGCCCGGCGCCACGCTGCTGCCATCGGCACGGAACCAGCGCAGCAGGGCCTCGACACCGTAGATCTCGCCGCCTTGCAGGCTGACCTGGGGTTGGTAGTGCAGGCGGAATTCGCCGTGCTCCAGGGCCTGGCGCAGCTCGTTCTCCAGCGCCAGGGCACGCAGGTTGCGCTCGTCCGCATCCAGGGTGTGGAAGGCGATGGGTGTGGCGGTGCCGGCGTCGGCGCGCGCGGCCTGGGCCGCTTCCAGCACGCGCGGGCCGGCCGGGCCGTCATCGGGGTAGGCGGCCACGCCGACACGGCAGTGCGGATGCACGTCCACGCGGCCCAGCCGGACCGGCTGCTGCAGCGCATCGATCAGGGCGCGGGCGCGGGCCTCGATGTCGGCGCGCACCAGGCCGCTGGGGTGGCGGATCACCAGCGCGAACTCGCTGCTGCCCATCTGGGCGACGAACTCGTCGCGTGAGCGAAAGGCGCGCAAGCGGGCAGCCAGTGCGCCGGCCAATGCATCGGCAGCGCCAAAGCCCATCGAGCTGGCCAGCTCGGCGATGCGCGGCACCTCGACCGACAGCACGCTGAAGCCGCGCTGGTCCCAGCCACTGGCGTTGACCGCCATGTCCAGCTTCTGCAGCAGCCAGGCGCGGTTGGGCAGGCCAGTGGTCTCGTTGGCGTGGGACAGCGCGTGCAGGCGCTCTTCGGCCTCGCGCTGGGCCGTGACATCGTGCAGCACCGCGAAACCCGAGGGCCCCTGCGGCTCGGTGGCGGCATGGCGCAGCAAACCGCGGTGAAGCACCTGCAGCCGCCGGCCGTCGGCGGTCAGGACCGTGTGGCGCAGGTCGAAGACCGTGCCGGCTTGGGCATGGCGCCACAGGTGCGCCAGCAGCTTGCGCTCGGGCTCGGGCACCCAGGCCAGCGCCGCCAGCGCTTGGGCTGGTGAATCGGCGGGCAGCCCCAGCAGGGTCAGCAGACCGGCCGAGGGCTGGACCAGCCAGTCGGGGCCGCTGACGACGAAGCTGCCCGCCTGGCACAGTGACTCGCACTGGCGCAGCATCTCGGCCAGCGGCTCGGTGGGGGCAAGGGCGTTGGGCAGCATGGTGTCAGCCCCAGCTGGGTGGCTGGCTGCCCGCAGGCAGCGATTCCGGGCCGGCGATCGGCACCCAGACCCTGAAGGCGCTGCCCACGCCCGGCGTCGAGCGCACCTGGATCGCTCCGCCATGGCGCTGCACGATCGAGAAGGCCAGCGACAGTCCCAGGCCGGTGCCCTTGCCGACCTCCTTGGTGGTGTAGAAGGGTTCAAAAATGCGCCGGCGCACCTCGTCCGACATGCCGCAGCCGGTGTCGTCCACCTGGATCCAGGCCCAGGCGTCCTGGGTGCCGCTGGACAGCGTGATCGTGCCGTGGCCGCTGATCGCGTGCGAGGCGTTGACGATCAGGTTCATGAAGACCTGGTTGAGCTGGCCGGCCAGGCAGCGCACCGCCGGCAGTGGGCCCAGGGCCTTGACCACGTCAGCCTTGTACTTGACCTCGTTGCGCACCACGTTCAGCGTGGATTCCAGGCCGGCGTTGAGGTCGGCGTCCTGCCATTCGGACTGGTCGACGCGGGAGAAGTCCTTCAGGTCCTGGACGATCTTCTTGACCCTGGACAGGCCCTCGGCGCTTTCGTCCAGCAGCTGTGGCAGGTCCTCGCGCAGGTAGTCGATCTCGATCTCCTCGCGCATCTGGCGCACCGGGTCGAGCAGCGGCTCGTTGGGCAGCTGGTCGATCGCGGTCTTGCCGGTGTCCACCAGCCGCAGGATGTCGTTGACGTACTGGCGCAGCGTGTTCAGGTTGGAGCTGACGAAGCCGATCGGGTTGTTGATCTCGTGCGCCACGCCCGCCGCCAGTTGACCGATCGAGGCCATCTTCTCGGACTGCAGCAGCTGGTTCTGCGCTTCCTCGAGCTTGCGGTTGGTGTCGCGCACGTGCTCGAACTGCTCGCGCAGCTCGTCCTGGGCGGCGCGCACCTCGGTGCGGTCCTGCACCATCCACCAGGAGCCCCATTGGGGGTCCTTCGGGTCGGGCATGAAGGCGTTCATCTGCACCCAGATGCGCTGGCCGTCCACCCGCCGCAACCACTGCTCCTGGTGGGTGGGCCGGCCGGCCAGCAGCTCGGGCCCGGCCACGGCCAGGAAGGACTTGAACCCGGCCGGGCTGTCGAACAGCGACGGCGTGTCGCGGCCGACCGCGCTGCCTTCGGCCATGCCGAACATCTGCTCCATGGCGCGGTTGCAGCGCTCGATGCGGTGGGCGCGCACATAGCTCACGCCGATGGGCGCGTTGTCGATGAAGGCCTCCAGCGCCTGCATGCTGGCTTCCAGCTCCTGCGAGCGTGCCTCGACCAGCAGCTCCAGCTGGTTGCGGTGGCACATCAACTCTTCCTCGGCCTGCTTGCGGGTGGTGATGTCCTGCATCGAGCCCACGGCACCGATGATCTCGCCCTGGGCATTGCGCAGCGGTGCGGCGGTGAAGAAGATCCAGCGTCCGAATTCGCCGAGGTGGCCGAAGAAGGCCTCGACCTCGCAGAATCCGGGCACCAGCTTGGAGGGTTGGGCAGCCTCGCCGTAGCGCGCCATCAGTGCCTCGCCACTCAGGCCGTCGACCACCAGATCGGCCATCAGCGCGCGTTCGGTGGGGTAGAAGGCGCGCCAGGTGTCGGTGCGGCCAATCATCTCGTGAGCCGGCTGGCCCGTCAGGCTGGCACAGGCGGCGTTCCAGTGCGTGACCCGGTGGTTCATGTCCAGCACGAAAGTGGCCAGCGGGGCGTGGTCGACGATCTGGCGCAGCATGTCGCTGAGGGCGAACAGGCTGCTTTGCACATGGTGGATGTCTGAATGGTCGATGCAGGTCATCAGCACCGTCGGCTGGCCGCCGAGCACCACCAGGCGCTGGGTGATCTCGACCTGGCGTTCGCTGGCGTCGCGGGTCAGCAGGGTGCTGGCCAGCACCGGCGGCTCCTGGCCGGCCAGGCTGGCCTGGGCGGCGGCCTGCAGCGCGGCGCGGTCGGACTCGACCAGCAGGCGCGCTGCCGGCAGGGCGCGCAGCGCGTCCTCGTCCAGGCCGCTCAGGCGCTGCAGCGCGGTGTTGGCCGCGAGCAGGGTGTCGCCGCGGTGCAGCGCAGCCGGCACCGGCAGCGCATCGATCAGGCTGCGCGCCAGCAGTTCGTCGGCAAAGGGCAGGTGCAGGTCGCTCATCAGGAGGTGGCCGCAGCGGCCAGGGCCGGTCGGACGAAGTGCGGGGTGGTCGATTCAGCGCGGATGAACAGGCTCAGCCGCAGGCCCTCGCGCTGGGCGAACTCGTTGACCTGGCGGATCACCCGGGGCTCGAACACATAGCCGGCGGCCAACAGGATCGCGCCCTTGGACGACAGCAGATCACGCGCCAGCACCATGCCGGGCTGCAGCTCCCGCACATCGACCTTGCGGTCGGTGTTGATCTCGCGGGCCTGTTCGGCCAGGGCCTGCTCCAGCGCTTCCACCACGCGCGGGTCGTAGCGGCTGCCGGCGCTGCCGCGCAGCGACTGCAGCGCGGTGTCGGCACTGTAGGCGCTCTCGGTCAGGCTGCCGGTGACCAGGCCGTCGTAGTCGCTGGCTGCGGCGACGATGCGTGCGCCCAGAACGATCTCGTCGCCCACCACGCCGTCCGGGAAACCCTTGCCGTCGAAGCGTTCGTGGTGCTGGCGCACGATGCGCGCCACGCCGTGCATCTTGGCCAGCGGCATCAGGGCGGCCTCACCGTCCAGCGGGTGCTTGCGGTAGCGCGCCAGCTCCTCGGGGCTGTAGACCGACACCGGGCGGCGCAGCATGCCATCCGGGAAGCCCATCTTGCCCAGGTCGTGCAACAGCGCGGCCAGGTAGACGTCCTCGCGCTCGCGCTCGGCCAGGCCCAGCTTGATGGCCACGCGGCGCGACAGGTCCGCAACCCGGCGACCATGGCCGGCCATGCCGCCCTCGCGCGCTTCCATCAGGCCGGAGAAGAGGTTGACGGCGAGCTTGAAGTTCTCGTTGAGCTCCTCGTAGGCCTTCTCGAGCATGTCGTTGATCTGCTCGATCTCGGCGGTGCGGGCCTTGACCCGGGCCTCGAGGCTGGCGTTGAGCTGGCGCAGCTCCTCGTTGCGGCGCGCGTTTTCGGCCGAGAGCTGGCGGTTGCGCCGCTCCAGGCCCTGGCGCTCCAGCGCCTGGCGCACGATCAGCAGGATGTCCTGGTCATCCCAGGGCTTCTGGATGTAGCGGTGCAGCTCGCCGCGGTTGATCGCCTGCACGGTGGATGAGATGTCGGCGTAGCCGGTCAGCAGGATGCGCACCGCCTCGGGCGCGGGTTCGCGCGAGGCCTCGAGGAACTGCGCGCCATCCATGCTGGGCATGCGCATGTCCGAGATGATCAGATCGACCGGGGCTTCGCGCAGCAGCGCCAGCGCCTCGGCCCCCGAGGTGGCCTGCTGCAGGCGGTAGCCATGCGGGCGCAGCAGGCGCCGCAAGGCGCTCAGTACCGAGGGCTCGTCGTCGACCAGCAGGATGCTGGCGGCGGGCGGGGAGGGGTCGTCGGTCGGCAGGGGCATGGTCGCGATCTGGTGCGGCTCATCGAGGTCATCGGCCAATCCGGCGGGCACTTTAGGGCCACAATCGGACGCAGGTGGCCGGGTCCGGCCGCCGCTGCCCTCCGATCCCCGCTGCCATGCCCGTCATCGCCGTTCCCCACCCGCTGGTCCGCCACAAGGTCGGACTGCTGCGCGAAGCCGACATCTCCACCAAGAAGTTCCGCGAGCTCACCGGCGAGCTGGCGCGCCTGCTGGCCTACGAGGCCACGGCCGACTTTCCGCTGGGCAAGGTGACCATCGACTGCTGGAGCGGCCCGGTCGAGGTCGACCAGATCGCCGGCCGCAAGGTCACCGTGGTGCCCATCCTGCGTGCCGGCCTGGGCATGCTCGACGGCGTGCTGGACATGATTCCCAACGCCAAGGTCAGCGTGGTGGGCCTGGCGCGCGACCATGAGACGCTGCAGCCGGTCAACTACTTCGAGAAATTCGTCGGCCATCTGGACGAGCGCACCGCGCTGATCATCGACCCGATGCTGGCCACCGCCGGCTCGATGATCGCCACCATCGACCTGCTCAAGCGCCGCGGCTGCCAGGACATCCGCGCGCTGGTGCTGGTGGCAGCACCCGAGGGCGTGGCGGCCCTGGAGAAGGCTCACCCGGAGGTGCGCTGCTGGACCGCGTCGATCGACAGCCACCTCAATGAGCACGGCTACATCATCCCCGGCCTGGGCGACGCCGGCGACAAGATCTTTGGCACCAAGGACGAGGACACCCGATGAGCAAGGCCGCCCCGCTGGCCCTGGCTGCACTGCTGGCGCTGGCCGGCTGCACCCAGGAAAAGCAGAACCAGATCAAGCGCGAGATCCAGAACTGGACCGGCACCGACGGCGTGCTGGAGGTCTACGCCGGCAACCAGGTGGTCAAGCGCTTCCTGAAGATCGACAAGCTCAGCACCGCGCTGGGCACCGACGACAATCTGCCGCGCAACTACCGCTTCGGCTATGGCGTGCTGGACGCCAACCTCAACGGCCAGGTCGACGAGGGCGAGAAGCGCGTCTACTTCGAGCTGGGTGACTACGTCCAGTACGTGTTCTTCGACAACCCGCGCTGAGCGCCGGGGCTGCGGGCTCAGACCCAGCCCAGCGCCCCCGCCAACGCGCCCGCAGCAATCGGCCACAGCGGGTTGAGCCTGGTGCGCCAGGCCAGCAGCACCGTGCCCAGCACCAGCGCCCAGGCGGCGGGTTGCTGCAGCGTGGGCTGCGCCAGCAGCCAGCCGGTGGCCAGCACCAGGCCCAGCGTCACCGGCGCCAGGCCGGCCACGAAGGCACGTACGCCGCGGGTGTCGCGGCGGCGCGAGCCCCAGCGCGACACCACCAGCGTCAGCGCGGTGCTGGGCAGCAGCATGCCGCTCATTGCGGCCAGCGCCCCGGCCAGCCCGGCCACGTTGTAGCCCACCACGGCCACGAACAGCAGGTTCGGTCCGGGCGCGGCCTGGGCCAGGGCCACCGAGCCGGTGAAGTCGGCATCGCTGAGCCAGCCGTGCTCGATGACCACATGGCGGTGCAGCTCGGGCACCGTGGCCACCGCGCCGCCGATGGCCAGCAGCGACAGCGTCAGGCAGTGCAGAAACAGCCAGGGCAGGGTGTCGATCACCGACCAACTCCCCGCCCCAGGCGCCACCAGGCCAGCGCCACGCCCACCACGCCCACCAGCGGCAGCACCGCCACCAGCGGCCAGCGCAGCATGCCCACCAGCAGCAGCGTCAGTGCCGCCAGCGGCACCCACAGCGCCCGGCCCAGCGGATTGCGTGCCAGCGTGGGCAGCAGCTTCAGGCCCATGGCAACGATCAGACCGGCCGACACCGCGCCCATGCCGCGCACCGCGCCCACCACCGCGGGCTGGTCTGCGAAGCCCTGGTAGAGCGCGGCCAGTGCCAGCACCAGGGCCATGGGCACCACCAGCATGCCGGCCACGGCGGTCAGTGCGCCGCGCAGGCCAAACCAGCGGTCGCCCACCATCAGCGACAGGTTGACCACATTCGGCCCGGGCAGCACCTGGCCCACCGACAGCAGCTCGGCGAACTCGGCCGCCGTGAGCCAGCCCAGGCGGTCGACCAGTTCCCGCTGGGCGATCGGCAGCACGCCACCAAAGCCCATCAGCGACAGCCGAGTGAAGGCCACGAAGACGTCGCGCAGGCCGCGCGGCTGGGCGCGGGCCTCAGACATGGGTCGGGTCGCGCGCGATGCGGCGTGACACCCAGTGGCTCAGCGCCATCGCTGCCAGCATCCAGGCCAGCGCGATCCAGTGCAGGCGCTCATAAGGGGGCTGGCCGGCGGACAGGTTGGCCGCCACCACCGCACCACCACCACCCGCGCCCAGGGCCTGGCCCAGGTAGATGGCCGAGGTGTTCAGCGCCATCAGCGCCGGTGCCAGGGCCGGCGCGGCCTGGCTCAGCCGGGCCTGCTGGGCCGAGTTGCTGGCAAAGCCGGTCAGTGCCCAGGGCAGCAGCACCAGCGGCATCAGCCACAGCTGGCCGGCCAGCGGCCACAGTGCCATGCTCAGCGCCATGCCCGCCAGCGACCAGGCCACCGCTCGGCCGGCACCGACCCGGTCAACATGGCGGCTGAGCAGCACATTGCCCAGCAGACCGAAACCGCCGAACCAGAAGAACAGGAAGCTGATCTGTGCAGCGTCAGCCTGCAGCACCTGGCGGTAGAAGGGCGCGAAGTAGGCGAACAGCGTGAACTGGCCCGAGCCGGACAGCGCGGTGACCGCCACCATGGCCATCAGCACCGGATGGGTCAGCAGCTCGCGCCACTGGTCCAGACCCAGGCTGGGTGGCCGCACGCCGTCGGGCACGGCCCGCCAGACGGCCCAGGCCGACAGGAGCGACAGCAGGGTGACCAGCCCGAAGGCCCAGCGCCAGCCAAAGGTCTCGCCGATGAAGCTGTGCAGCGGCATGCCCAGCACCGAGGCCACCGACCAGCCCAGAAACACGAAGGTGATCGCCCGGCCGCGGCGCTCGGGTGGCGCCATCCAGGAAATGGCCGCAGCCGCCTGCGGCGTGAACACGGCGGCGGCCAGCACCGACAGCGCGCGCACGGGCAGCAGGGCGGCGTAGTCGGGCATCAGGGCGCTGGCGGCATGGCCCAGCCCGTACCAGATCAGCGCCAGCGCCAGCAGGCGGCGGCGATCCCAGCCGGCGCACAGGGCGGCCAGCAGCGGCGCGCCCAGCGACATCGCCAGCGCTGCCACGGTGATCAGCTGGCCGGCGGCCGCCACACTGACCTGCAGCGAGCGCGTCAGGTCATTGAGCGAGCCGGCCACCACCATCACGCCACAGCCGATGGCGAAGTTGCCGGCCAGCAGCGACCAACTGGCCCGCCGCAGCGCGGTGTCGCTCACCGCAGGACCTTCAGCGCCTCGGGGTTGACGATGTTGGTCGGCGTGCCGTTGACGAAGTTGACGACGTTGTCGAACGCAGCGCCGAAGTACAGCTCGTAGCTGTCCTGCTCGACATAGCCGATGTGCGGCGTGCAGATCGCGTTTTCCAGACGCAGCAGCGGATGGCCTTGCAGGATGGGCTCGGTCTCGAAGACATCGACCGCGGCCATGCCGGGCCGGCCGCGGTTCAGCGCCGCCACCAGCGCGCTGTCCTCCACCAGCTCGGCGCGCGAGGTGTTGACGAACAGGCTGGTGGGCTTCATGCGCGCCAGGTCGGCCGAGGTGACCAGGTGGCGTGTGGTGTCGGCCAGGCGCAGGTGCACGCTGAGCACGTCGGACTGCTCGAAGAGCTCTTCGCGCGTTTCAAAGACACCGTAGCCATCGTCCCGGGCGCGCTGGCGGCTGTCGCCGCTGGCCCAGACCCGCACCTCCATGCCGAAGGCGCGGCCGTAGCCCGCCACCAGCGCGCCAATCTTGCCGTAGCCCCAGATGCCCAGCACCTTGTCGCGCAGCAGCATGCCCAGACCGAAATTGGGCGGCATCGACTGTGACTTCAGCCCGGCCTGCTGCCAGGCGCCGTGCTTGAGATTGCCGATGTACTGCGGCAAGCGGCGCATCGCGGCCATGATCAGTGCCCAGGTCAGCTCGGCGGGGGCGTGCGGCGAGCCGACGCCCTCGGCCACGGCAATGCCCAGGCGAGTGCAGGCGTCGACGTCGATGTGCGGCCCGACGCGTCCCGTCTGGGCGATCAGGCGCAGGCGCGGCAGCTTCTCGAGCAGCTGGCGGTTGAAGGTGGTGCGCTCGCGGATGGCGACCAGGACTTCGGCGTCACGCAGCCGCACCGACAGCTGGCCCAGGCCCTTGACGGTGTTGGTGAACACCTTGGCCTGCAGATCATTCAGCTTGGTCGCGCAGCGCAGCTTGCGCACCGCATCCTGGTAGTCGTCGAGGATGATGATGTTCACGTCCCCGATTGTGCACCGGGGACGCGGACGGGCCGCTCAGCGCAACGGCATCTGACGCGTGTTACGCGCGGCGTCCAGGCTGGGGATGGGCGGCCCAGCGGGGGGCAGGCCCGGCACCAGGTGCGAGCTGCCGAAGGCCTGCGGGAAGACACCGTCAATGGCCCGGTAGAGCTCGGCACGCAGGGCCAGTGCTTCGGCGCTGCTGCCGGACTGGGCTGACAGCACCGGGCCGCGCAGCAGCCACAGGTCCATCGGGTCGGTGGCCAGGCGGACCTTCTCCTGCAGCCACTGGCCCTTGCGGTCCTGCAGCGGCTCGACGGCCCGCATGAACATGGTCTTCAGGTCGACAAAGGCGCGGCGGGCCGCCAGGCGGGCCAGGCGGTCGCCGGGCAGGCCGGCCAGCGCTGCGGCAACCATGGCCGCATCCGAGGTGGTGTCAGGCAGCGTGGTCGTGTCCATGGGGAAGGGCGCTCCGGTGGGCCACGGCCCGGGTGTCGACAGGGAAATGGCGGTTCACCGCGACCAGGCGGCGCTCGGCCTCACGCTGGTCCAGGTGGCGGGCGATCAGGCCGTAGAGTTCGGCACGCAGATGCCACAGCTCGCGCAGCGAGCGGGCATGGGCGGCGCGCTGGCGCAGGTCCTGAGCGTCGCGGGTCAGCAGGCCGTTGAGCGCGGTGCAGAAGTCCTGGCGGGCCAGCGTCAGCTTGGGTCCGGGATGCGGCTCCGCGGTCTGGGCATCCTCGCGCAGCCACTGCCACAGCGATTGCCACACCGAGTCGGCCTGTCCCCAGCGGGCCGGCGGGCGCACCTCCATCCGGGCCAGGGTGCTGGACGGCGCGGCGGCCTGGCGCCAGCCCATCAGGCGGGCCAGCCAACGGCCTGCGGGCGCGGGTGGGGAGGGGGTACGGCGGAACATGGGCTCATCGTGACAGCCCATCGCCGCCGCGATGGCCCGAAAAGCCAGCCCGGTGGCGGTCAGTTCAAGCGGCTGTCACACACCACGGCGCTCGCACACGGCGCTGACCTGGCAGCGCGCGCACTGCGGCGAGCGGGCGGTGCAGACATAGCGGCCGTGCAGGATCAGCCAGTGGTGGGCATCGACCCGGTAGGCTGCCGGCACGCGGGACAGCAGCGCCTGCTCGACCGCCAGCACGTCCTTGCCCGGTGCCAGGCCGGTGCGGTTGGAGACCCGGAAGATGTGCGTGTCCACGGCCATGGTGGGCTCGCCAAAGGCCACATTGAGCACCACGTTGGCGGTCTTGCGGCCGACGCCGGGCAGAGCCTCCAGGGCCTCGCGGCTGCGCGGTACGCAGCCGCCGTGTTGCTCGACCAGGATGCGGCAGGTGGCCACCAGGTTCTTGGCCTTGGTGCGGAACAGACCGATCGTCTTGATGTGCTGCTCGACCTGCTCCACCCCCAGTGCCAGCATCTTCTGCGGCGTGGGCGCGCGGGCGAAGAGGGCACGTGTGGCCTTGTTGACGCTGACGTCGGTGGCCTGGGCCGACAGCAGCACCGCCGCCAGCAGCTCGAACACGTTGGTGAAGGCGAGTTCGGTTTCGGGGTGCGGGTTGGCCCGCTGCAGCGTGGCAAAAAAGGTCTCGACCTGGGCGGGCGTCATCATCGGCGGCGGGCGGCAAGCAGGGGGTGGAGCTGGACCAGCAGGATGCTGCCCAGGATGGTGGCACAGCCGGCCAGCCCGGCCGGACCCAGGCGGTCACCCATCAGCCAGGCGCCGAACATCGCAGCGAACAGGGTTTCAGAGGACAGCAGGATGGCGGCATCGGCCGGCGGCGCATGGCGCTGGCCCACCACCTGCAGCGTGAAGGCCACGCCCACTGACAGCACGCCGGTGTACGCAATCGCGCCAGCGGCCACGCGGATGCCGTCCCAGCTGAGCGGCTCCACCACCAGGCCGACAGCGGTGGCCACCCCGCCACAGACCAGGAACTGCGCGCAGGCCAGCACATAGGCGCCGCGCATGCGGTTGGCCACTCGGCCCACCCACAGCACATGACAGGCCCAGGGCAGGCTGCTGGCGATCACCCAGGCATCGCCCCGGCCGATGTCCAGCGAGGCGCCACCGGCCAGCAGCCAGGTCCCGACCAGGCTGCCCAGCGCGGCGGGCCAGACGGTCCAGTCGGGACGCTCGCGGTGCAGCAGCCAGGCGATGATGGGCACCAGCGGCACGTACAGCGCCGTCAGAAAGCCGGCGTTGGTGACGGTGGTGGCGGTCAGGCCGATCTGCTGCATCACCACGCCGGCGGTGAGCAGCCCGCCCAGCAGGCCCACGTGGCGCCATTCGCGTGCGCCGGGGGCGCGGTCGCTGGCGCGCAGATGGCCCCATTCGCGCCAGGCCAGCGGCGCCACCACGGCCGCGCCCAGCAGGAAGCGCAGGCCCGTGAAGGCCAGCGGCCCGACGCCTTCCATGCCCAGCACCTGCGCGACGAAGGCCGAGCCCCAGATCACCGAGGCCAGCAGCAAGAGGCCGTTGGCCTGCCAGCGGGTCACTCGGCGCCTTCCTGGCGGGCCTTGGCGCGGGCCATCGCGGCCTCGATGACGGCGCGTTTGCGGGCCAGCACCTCGGGGTCGGTGTGCAGCGACTGGTTGGCCAGGTCGGCCAGCTTGTGGGCCGCCTTGGCGGCCAGCCGGGCGTCGTTCTCCTGCTTCTCCCGCACCACGCGGAACTGGCGGAAGGCATAGCGCTCGCGTGCCTGCTGGGCCTGTTCGGGGCTCCAGGCATCCCAGCCGGTGCGCGGCGTGGTCACCGGCTCCATGGCGATGCAGTCGACCGGGCAAGCTGGCACGCACAGCTCGCAGCCGGTGCAGTCGGGCTCGACGATGGTGTGCATGCGCTTGGACGCGCCGACGATGCAGTCCACCGGGCAGGCCTTGATGCACAGCGTGCAGCCGATGCACCAGGCCTCGTCGATGACGGCCACCGCGCGCGGCCGCTCAGGGCCGTGCTCGGTGTTCAGGGCGATCACCGGCCGGCCGGTCACCTCGGACAGCCGGGCAATGCCCTGTGCGCCGCCGGGCGGGCACTGGTTGATCGCGGCCTCGCCAGCAGCGATCGCGTGGCCGTAGGTGGCGCAGTCGCGGTAGCCGCAGCGTGTGCACTGGGTCTGCGGCAGGACGGCGTCGATGCGCTGGGCCAGGGCCTGGCCGGCGTCATCGAGCGGGGGCAACTGGTCGCGGCCGATCGGGGCCGGAGGCAGGCCGGAAACAGGCGGGGCCGCGTCAGGCGCGGCCCCGTGGGGGTCTGGCAGGTTCACGCGCCGGATTATCCCGCGAGCGGCGGGATACCGGGCTTGACGCCACTCAGGCGCGTGCGGTCTTGCGTGCGGCCTTGGTCGGGGCCTTCGCGCTGGCCTTGCTGACCGCCTTGCTGGCCGGCTTACGGGCCACCTTGGCAGCGGGTAGGGCGGGGGCCTCGGCCGGGGCGGCCTTCGCGAGCCCCTGGGCCGGCTTGCGCCCGGGCAGGTCGAGCTTGTTGGCGTCCTGGTTGAAGCGCCGGATGAACTGGCGGATCTCCGGGTAGACCATCTCGCGCCAGCGGCGGCCCGAGAAGATGCCGTAGTGGCCTGCGCCGGCCACGTCGTAGTGGAACTGGCGCTCCTTGGGAATGCCCGTGCACAGATCGTGTGCGGCCTTGGTCTGGCCGGCGCCGGAGATGTCATCGAGCTCGCCTTCCACCGTCATCAACGCGGTGGTGCTGATGTCGGCCGGCTGCACCGTTGTGCCCTTGACCACCCAGGTGCCGTTGACCAGGGCAAAGTCCTGGAACACGGTCTTGATGGTTTCCAGGTAGTACTCGGCCGGCATGTCCAGCACGGCGTTGTACTCGTCGTAGAACTGGCGGTGGGAATCGACCGAGTCGTCATCACCACGCACCAGGTCCAGGAAGTAATCGTAGTGCGAGTTCAGGTGGCGATCGGGGTTCATCGCCACGAAGCCGGTGTGCTGCAGGAAGCCGGGATAGACACGGCGGCCGGCGCCAGGAAAGTTCGGCGGCACGCGGTAGATGACGTTGTTCTCGAACCAGGAATGAGCCTTGTTCATCGCCAGGTTGTTGACCGCGGTGGGCGACTTGCGGGCGTCGATCGGGCCGCCCATCATGGTCATGGTGCGCGGCGTGGCCTCACCATGGGTGGCCAGCAGCGACACCGCGGCCAACACCGGCACCGTGGGCTGGCAGACCGAGATCACGTTCACCTCGGGGCCGATGTGGCGGATGAATTCCTGCACATAGGCCACGTAATCGTTCAGGTGGAACGGCCCCACCTCGGCCGGCACCATGCGCGCGTCGGTCCAGTCGGTGATGAACACCTTGTGGTCCTGCAGCAGGCTGCGCACGGTGTCGCGCAGCAGCGTGGAGTGGTGACCCGACAATGGCGCCACCACCAGCACCAGCGGGTGCTGCTTCATGTCGGCCAGGGCGGTCGGGTCGTCGGTGAAACGCTTGAAGCGGATCAGGCGGCAGAAGGGCTTGTCGATGACCACCTGCTCCTGCACCGCCACGTCGACGTTGTCGACCTTGACCGTCTTGATGCCGAACTCGGGCTTCTCGTATTCCTTGGCCAGGCGGTGCATCAGGTCCAGGCTGGCGGCCACGCGCTGGGCCATCGGC
Organism: Ideonella aquatica; assembly: GCF_018069755.1. Lineage (GTDB taxonomy): Bacteria > Pseudomonadota > Gammaproteobacteria > Burkholderiales > Burkholderiaceae_C > Ideonella > Ideonella aquatica. Next base: position 91,072 of record NZ_JAGQDE010000004.1, read on the forward strand.
GTGTGGGTGAAGGGCGACAGCGGGTGGCTGTACAGCTTGGCCGAGGCGCTGGCGAACTCGGAGAACGGCGCCATCAGGGCACGCTGGGTTTCGTAGAGTTGATACAGCATCGCGCAGGCTCCTGGAAAGACTTGAGTGACGTCAAGCGTCAGACAGGATGATGCACCCGTCTCGCTGAGAGGACGCTGACATCCAAAGGGCTATTGTGCACTGCAACATGATTCAGTGGTGTACGTATCTCTCCGCACAGTGACATCCCGCATCCTGCGGCCGCGATCGCGGCCAGGATTGGCAGAAAAACCGCCTGAACTGTCTCGTTATGGTGCAGATGCCGCTGACCGATCGGAACTGGACCGGTGGGTTGCCGCATTTCCAGGTTTGCAAAGCGCCCTGATCGGTCACCATCCGGCACGCAACCAGGCTGCCCGCAGATCCCGTCGAGGTGGCATCAAGGCACAGCAGGAGACGGTTCGTGAAGATTTCTTGGCGCTGGCCCGTGGGGCCGATCACCTCCCGGGGCAAGATGGCCGCCATCATCCGGGGCGCGGTGCCTTTGAACACCGCCGTCAATCCACTGAGCGCGCTGGGACGCACCCTGGGACGCTTTCTGGCCCGGATCCGCGAACTGGTGCTGATCGCGCGCGGCGGCAGCATTCGCACCGCGATCAACGCCGCCCATCTGAAAAAGCACGTGGACCTGAGCGCCCAGCGCGCCGGACAGCAGCGCGAGGACGCGCAGGCGCTGTCGGCGTCGGCGCAGCGCGTCACCGAGCTATCGGGGCTGGTGGAATGCGGTGCGCAGGAGATTGCCGACATGTCCGGCCGCAACCTGAGTGCGGCGATTCAGTCGATGGACGAGCTGGAGCGGGTGCGCGCCCGCATGAGCGAGATCGAGGCCACCGTGGCCACCTTCGCCGGCACGGTGCGCGAGCTGGCCGAAGGCGCCAAGGCGATCGAGAGCATCGGTGGGGTGATCCAGGGCATTGCCATGCAGACCAATCTGCTGGCGCTGAACGCGGCGATTGAAGCGGCCCGGGCCGGCGAGGCCGGCCGCGGCTTCTCGGTCGTGGCGCAGGAGGTGCGCGGCCTGGCGGCGCGGGTCAATGCCGAGACCCGCGAGATCAGCGAGCGCAGCGCCCGCATGATCCAGCTGGTCGAATCGACCACCGTTGGCACGCAGCAGATCCGCGAGGGCGTGGAGCATTCGGTGGGTGAGGTCGGCAGCACCGCCGACCGCTTCAGTCACTTCATGCGCGACTTCCGGGCCATGACCAGCACCGTCGAGCAGATCGCCGGCTCGATCCAGGACCTGGGCGCGGTGAACCGCGAGATGAACCAGCGCATCGAGGCGGTGGCCGGCTCGGCCGAGCAGGTGCACCGCCTGATGGATGACGCCGCCCACCGCGTGGACGAGCTGCGCCTGGGCACCGAGGACATGCAGGGCGTGCTGGCCGAGTTCCGCACCGGCGGCACCACCTTCGATGAACTGGTGCAGGCCACCACCCGACTGCGTCGCGACGTGGCCGATGTGCTGCGCCGGCATGCATCGAAGGGCCACAACGTCTTCGACCAAGGCTATCAGCGCATCGAGAACTCCAATCCGCCACGCTTTCATACCAGCTACGACCTGGCCGTGGAGGCCGAGCTGCAGGCTCTGTTCGACAGTGTGCTGGGGTCATTGAACGGTTGCGTCTATGCGCTGGCCGTGGATGTCAAGGGCTATGCGCCTGCGCACAACAAGGTGTTCTCCAACCCGCCTACCGGCGACCCCGCGCAGGATCTGCTGCGCAGTCGCCACAAGCGCATCTTCGATGATCCGGTGGGCCAGAAGCTGGCGGCGAACCAGAAGCCTTTCCTGTTCCAGACCTACCTGCGCGACACCGGCGAGGTGATCAACGACATGTCGATGCCGATCTTCCTGTCCGACCGGCACTGGGGCGCGGTGCGGGTGGGGTTCGACAGCAGCCGACTGTCCTGAGCATCCCGGCGTCCACGACAAAGGCCCCGCCATGCGGGGCCTTCGTCCATCAGGGCCAGTGTGCTCAGAGCACCTTGGCGATCGACTCAGCGACGTAGCCGATGTTCTTGTCGTTCAGCGCCGCCACGCAGATGCGGCCCGAATCGACGCCATAGACGCCGAACTCGCCGCGCAGGCGCTCCATCTGCGGCTTGCTCAGGCCCGAGTAGCTGAACATGCCGCGCTGGCCGGCGATGAAGGACATGTCCTGCTGCACGCCGGCCGCCTTGAGCTTCTCGACCAGGGCCACGCGCATCGCCTTGATGCGGTTGCGCATGCCGGCCAGTTCCTGCTCCCACTGGGCGCGCAGCGCCGGCGTGGTCAGCACCGTGGCCACCACCTGGGCGCCGTGGGTGGGCGGGTTGGAATAGTTGGTGCGGATGACGATCTTCAACTGGCTCAGCACCTTGGCCTGCTCGTCCTTGTTGGCGCAGACCACGCTGAGCGCACCGACGCGCTCGCCGTAGAGCGAGAAGCTCTTGGAGAACGAGGTGGACACGAAGAAGTCGATGCCGGCGTCGACGAACTGCTGGATCACCGCGCCGTCCTCGGCGATGCCGTCGCCAAAGCCCTGGTAGGCCATGTCCAGGAAGGCGACCAGGCCCTGGGCCTGGACCACCTCGACCACCTGGGCCCACTGGGCCGGGGTGATGTCGTAGCCGGTGGGGTTGTGGCAGCAGGCATGCAGCACGACGATGGTGCCGGCCGGCGAGCCCTTCAGGCAGGCCAGCATGCCGTCGAAGTTGACGCCGCGCTTGTCGGCGTCGTAGTACGGGTAGGTGTCGACCGTGAAGCCGGCGTTGGTGAACAGCGCGCGGTGGTTTTCCCAGGACGGGTCGCTGATCAGCACCTTGGCACCGGGGTTGACCTTCTTCAGGAAGTCGGCGCCGACCTTCAGGCCGCCGGTGCCGCCCAGGGCCTGCACCGTGGCCACGCGGCCGGCGGCCAGCAGCGGGCTGGCTTCGCCGAAGACCAGGCCCTGCACCGCCTTGTCGTAGGCGGCGATGCCATCGATCGGCAGGTAGCCGCGGGCGCGGGCGGCCTCGATCAGCTGCTGCTCGGCGGCCTTGACGCAGGCCAGCAGCGGCAGTTTGCCGTTCTCGTCGGTGTAGACCCCGACGCCGAGGTTGACCTTGGCCGGGTTGGTATCGGCGTTGAATTGTTCGTTCAGACCCAGGATCGGGTCACGCGGGGCCATTTCGACGGCGGCGAAGAGCGACATGCGTTGCCTCTGAAGGTGCGGGAGCGGGCGGGCGACAGCGGCCCCGGCATCGAGCGGCCGGATGCGCTACGCTGTCAGGTTCGCTCGCGGGCCGGCAGGCCCTTGAGCGGCGTCATTTTATCCGCAGCCCCGGGAATACCCCCATGACCGATGTGCACGAGGTGGAAGCGACGGCCGAAGGCCAGTTCGTCAGCTTCCCCGATTCGCCGTTCCGGCTGTTCCAGCCCTACCCGCCGGCGGGCGACCAGCCCACGGCCATTGACCAGCTGGTGGAAGGGGTGCAGGACGGCCTGGCCTGGCAGACGCTGCTGGGCGTGACCGGCTCCGGCAAGACCTTCACGATGGCCAACGTGATCGCCCGCCTGGGCCGCCCGGCCATCGTCTTTGCGCCCAACAAGACGCTGGCGGCCCAGCTGTACGCCGAGTTCCGCGAGTTCTTCCCGAAGAACGCGGTGGAGTACTTCGTCAGCTACTACGACTACTACCAGCCCGAGGCCTATGTGCCGCAGCGCGACCTGTTCATCGAGAAGGACAGCGCGATCAACGAGCACATCGAACAGATGCGCCTGTCGGCCACCAAGAGCGTGCTGGAGCGGCGCGACACCATCGTCGTGGCCTCGGTCAGCGCGATCTATGGCATCGGCAAGCCCGAGGACTACACCCAGATGCGCTTCATCGTGCGGGTGGGCGACAAGATCGGCCAGCGCGACGCCATCGCCCAGCTGGTGCGCATGCAGTACACCCGCAATGACGTGGACTTCTCGCGCGGCAGCTTCCGGGTGCGCGGCGACACGATCGACGTGTTCCCGGCCGAGCACTCCGAGCTGGCGGTGCGGCTGGAGCTGTTCGACGACGAGATCGAGTCGCTGAGCCTGCTGGACCCGCTGACCGGCCGCGTGCGCCAGAAGATCCCGCGCTTCGTGATCTACCCCTCCAGCCACTACGTGACGCCGCGCGAGCAGGTGCTGGCGGCGATCGACGGCATCAAGGCCGAGCTGCGCGAGCGGGTGGACTTCTTCGTCAAGGAGGGCAAGCTGGTCGAGGCGCAGCGCATCGAGCAGCGCACCCGCTTCGACCTGGAGATGCTGCAGGAGGTGGGCCATTGCAAGGGCATCGAGAACTACACCCGCCACCTCAGCGGCGCCCGGCCGGGCGATCCGCCGCCCACCATGGTCGACTACATGCCCAAGGACGCGCTGATGTTCCTGGACGAGAGCCATGTGCTGATCGGCCAGTTCGGCGGCATGTACAACGGTGACCGGGCGCGCAAGAGCACGCTGGTGGAGTACGGCTTCCGGCTGCCCAGCGCGATGGACAACCGGCCGCTGAAGTTTGACGAATTCGAGCAGCGCATGCGCCAGTGCGTCTTTGTCTCGGCCACGCCGGCCGACTACGAGAAGACCCACGCCGGCCAGGTGGTCGAGCAGCTGGTGCGGCCCACCGGCCTGGTCGATCCGCTGGTGGAGGTGCGGCCGGCCGGCACGCAGGTCGACGACCTGCTGCAGGAGATCCGCCTGACCACCGACAACGGCGAGCGGGTGCTGGTGACCACGCTGACCAAGCGCATGGCCGAGCAACTGACCGACTACCTGACCGAGAACGGCGTCAAGGTGCGCTACCTGCACTCGGATGTGGACACCGTGGAGCGGGTCGAGATCCTGCGCGACCTGCGCCTGGGCCACTTCGACGTGCTGGTGGGCATCAACCTGCTGCGCGAAGGCCTGGACATCCCCGAGGTCTCGCTGGTGGCCATCCTGGACGCCGACAAGGAAGGCTTTCTGCGTGCCGAACGCAGCCTGATCCAGACCATCGGCCGGGCGGCCCGCAATGTCAACGGCCGTGCGATCCTCTATGCAGACCGCATCACCGACTCGATGCGCCGGGCGATCGACGAGACCGAGCGTCGCCGCGCCAAGCAGATCGCCTTCAATGAGGCCAATGGCATCGTCCCGCGTGGCATCCGCAAGCAGGTGCGCGACCTGATCGACGGCGTGGTGGCCGACAAGTCGGGCGCTGATGACCTGCGCCTGGCCCAGCAGGCCGCCGAGGTCGAGGCGCTGTCCGAGAAGGACTTGGGCAAGCGCATGAAGGCGCTGGAAAAGCAGATGCTGGAGCACGCCCGCAACCTGGAGTTCGAGAAGGCCGCGCGCATCCGCGACCAACTGGCCTTGTTGCGTGAACAGGCCTGGGGTGGCGGCGGCGGGCATGACAGCAATGTCGTGCCGCTGGTGGCCAAGGGGGGCGGCCGATGAGCGCGCCGGTGCGTGTGCTGATGGTGTGCACGGGCAACATCTGCCGCTCGCCCACCGCCGAAGGGGTGCTGCGCCACCTGGCCCAGCAGGCCGGTTGGGGCCGCCGCCTGGAGGTGGACTCGGCCGGCACCACCGGCTACCACCTGGGTGAGCCGCCCGATGAGCGCAGCCAGGCGCACGCGCTGCGCCGGGGTTACGACCTGTCGGCGCAGCGGGCGCGGCAGGTGGCCGACGAGGATTTCCGCCGCTTCGACTGGATCCTGGCCATGGACCGCGGCCACCTGCGCGAACTGCGCGAGCGCGCGCCGGTGCTGGTGCATGACCGGATTCGCCTGCTGCTGGACTTTGCGCCGGGGCTGGACGGCCGCGACGTGCCCGACCCGTACTACGGCGGCGCCACCGGCTTCGAGCAGGTGCTGGATCTGGTGGAGCAGGGCTGCCGCGGCTTCCTGGCCGAGCTGGGGCGGCGCTGATGTCGTGACAGCCACGGAACTTTCTGGCGTCAATCTCGACAAAAAGACTCGGGTTCCTCTATAATTGAGCAAATCACTCGGATTCATCGGGCGGCGCCCGGTGACCCCGGGCCGACTGGAGATTGACATGCGACTGACCACCAAGGGCCGCTTTGCGGTGACCGCCATGATCGACCTGGCGCTGCGCTCGACCAACGGGCCGGTGGCCCTGGCGGCCATCAGCCAACGACAGCAGATCTCGCTGTCCTATCTGGAGCAGCTGTTTGGCAAGCTGCGCCGCCACGAACTGGTGGAAAGCACCCGTGGCCCGGGCGGCGGTTACTCGCTGGGTCGCAAGGCCGACGAGATCAGCGTGGCCGACATCATCGTCGCCGTCGACGAGGCCCTGGATGCCACCGGCTGCGGCGGCAAGGAAAACTGCCAGGGCGACGACTCCGGTCGCTGCATGACCCATGAGTTGTGGACCAACCTGAACGCCAAGATGATCGAGTACCTCGACTCGATCAGCCTGAAGAAGCTGGTGGATGACCAGTTGGCCAAGGGCGTCTCGATCGAAGAGGCACCGATCAAGCGGGCGATCAGCAGCACGCCGGTGGTCAAGCCGATCAAGGTGACGGCGCCGAACTCGGTGTTCGCCCTCGGCAACGCCTTCTCCAAGTAAACCGATTCCCCTTTGAGACGGCTGCGGCCCGCCGGGCCAGCCGCCGCTTCGCCATGGACATGACCCCGCACTTCCCGATCTACCTGGACTACGGCGCGACCACGCCGGTCGATCCGCGCGTCGTCGACGCGATGATCCCCTGGCTGCGCGAGCACTTCGGCAACCCGGCCTCGCGTTCGCACGCCTGGGGCTGGGAGGCCGAGGAAGCCGTTGAGAAGGCCCGCACCCAGGTCGCTGACCTGATCGGCGCCGATCCGCGCGAGATCGTCTGGACCAGTGGCGCCACCGAGTCGAACAACCTGGCGATCAAGGGCGCGGCGCACTTCTATGGCGCCACCAAGGGCAAGCACCTCATCACTGTCAAGACCGAGCACAAGGCGGTGCTGGACACGGTGCGCGAGCTGGAGCGCCAGGGCTTCGAGGCCACCTACCTGGATGTCCAGGCGGACGGTCTGCTGGACCTGGAGGCCTTCAAGGCAGCCATCCGCCCCGACACCGTGCTGGCCTCGGTGATGCTGGTCAACAACGAGATCGGCGTGATCCAGGACATCCCGGCGATCGGCGCCATCTGCCGCGAACACGGTGTGCTGCTGCACGTCGACGCCGCCCAGGCCACCGGCAAGGTGGCGATTGACGTCAAGTCGCTGCCGGTCGACCTGATGAGCCTGGCCTCGCACAAGACCTACGGTCCCAAGGGCATCGGCGCGCTGTACGTGCGCCGCAAGCCGCGCGTGCGCCTGGAAGCCCAGATGCACGGCGGCGGCCACGAGCGCGGCCTGCGCTCGGGCACGCTGCCCACGCACCAGATCGTCGGCATGGGCGAGGCCTTCCGCATCGCCCGCGAGGAAATGGCCGGCGAACACGCCCGCATCCAGGCGCTGCATGAACGCCTGGTCAAGGGCCTGTCCGACATCGAGCAGACTTTCATCAACGGCCACCTCACCCAGCGGGTGCCGCACAACCTGAACATCTCCTTCAACTTCGTCGAGGGCGAGTCGCTGATCATGGGCGTCAAGGGCCTGGCGGTGTCCTCGGGCTCGGCCTGCACCTCGGCCAGCCTGGAACCCAGCTATGTGCTGCGCGCGCTGGGCCGCTCGGACGAACTGGCGCACAGCAGCTTGCGCATGACCATCGGTCGCTTCACCACCGAGGAAGAGATCGACTATGCGGTGACCGTGCTGAAGGACCGCGTGGCCAAGCTGCGCGAGCTCTCGCCGCTGTGGGACATGTACAAGGACGGTATCGATCTGTCCACGATCCAGTGGGCTGCGCACTGACACGCGCCCACCACTCTGGAGAAACCAAATGGCATACAGCGACAAGGTCATTGACCACTACGAAAACCCCCGCAACGTCGGCGCCTTCGACAAGGGCGACGAGGATGTCGGCACCGGCATGGTCGGCGCGCCGGCCTGCGGCGACGTGATGAAGCTGCAGATCAAGGTCAACGCCGACACCGGCCTGATCGAGGACGCGCGGTTCAAGACCTATGGCTGCGGCTCGGCGATTGCCAGCAGCTCGCTGGTCACCGAGTGGGTCAAGGGCAAGTCGCTCGACCAGGCGCTGGCGATCAAGAACACCCAGATCGCCGAGGAACTGGCGCTGCCGCCGGTGAAGATCCATTGCTCGATCCTGGCCGAGGACGCGATCAAGGCCGCGGTGGACGACTACCGCGCCCGCCACGGCGCCAAGGCGGACTGAGCCGATGGCCGTCACCCTGACCGAGGCGGCTGCGCGCCACGTCACCCGCTACCTGGCCCGCCGGGGCAAGGGCGTGGGCGTGCGCCTGGGCGTCAAGACCACCGGCTGCTCGGGCCTGGCCTACAAGCTCGAGTACGCCGACGACATCGCCCCCGAGGACATCATCTTCGAGGGCCATGGCGTGAAGGTGCTGGTCGACCCGAAGAGCCTGCCCTACATCGATGGCACCGAGTTGGATTTTGTCCGCGAGGGCCTGAACGAGGGCTTCAAGTTCCACAACCCGCGCGAGAAAGACCGCTGCGGCTGCGGCGAATCGTTCCGCGTCTGACCGACAATCACCGCCCGTCCGCCGGGGCGCCGCGCCTGTCGCCGCGCCCTTTTTCGTGCCTGACACCGATGCGTCCCCGCCTGTCCTGCTCCCTGTTGCCGCCCCAAGGCCCGTTTCTTGCGCGCCTGCCGCGCAGCCGGGCTGGTGCGCCGTGGCAGGACGCCGGCCTGTTCGAGAACCCCCATTCGCGACGCCGGTCATGAAACTCCAGGACGACGATTTCACCCTCTTCGGCGTGCCCGCCACCTTCGCGCAGACGCGCAGCCAGCTCGACGAGCGCTGGCGCCAGCTGCAGGCCCAGGTTCACCCGGACCGCTTTGCCGCCGAAGGCGCCGCCGCCCAGCGCGTGGCCATGCAGTGGGCGGTGCGGGTGAATGAGGCCTATGCCCGCCTGAAGGATCCGCTGGCGCGCGCCCAGTACCTGTGCGAGCTGCGCGGCGCGGCGATCGACGCCGAGCGCAACACCGCCATGCCCACGGCCTTCCTGATGCAGCAGATGCAGTGGCGCGAGGCGCTGGACGAGGCCGGCGACCTGGCCGCGGTCGAGGCTCTCGATGACGACGTCGCCCGCCATGAGCGCAGCCTGTTCGATGAGGTGGCCCGCCTGCTCGATCAGCAGGGGGATGCCGCCGCCGCGGCGCAGCAGGTGCGCGCCCTGATGTTCGTCCAGCGTTTCCGGGCCGACCTGTCGCGTCGGCTGGAGGCCCTGGACCCCTGACCCGGATTCCCGATGGCACTGCTTCAGATCTCCGAACCCGGCCAGGCGCCGGACCCGCACCAGCGCCGCATCGCGGTGGGCATCGACCTGGGCACGACCAACTCGCTGGTGGCCTCGCTGCGCCATGGCGTGGCCGAATGCCTGCCCGACGACCAGGGCCGGCTGATGCTGCCCTCGATCGTGCGCTACCTGGGCGAGGGCCGGCGCCAGCTCGGCTGGGAGGCGGCGGCGCACCAGGCCGAGGACCCGGAGAACACCATCGTCTCGGTCAAGCGCTTCATGGGGCGTGGCCTGTCCGACATCGCAGGTGCGGCCAAGCTGCCGTATCGCTTTATGGACCAACCCGGCATGCTGGCGCTGCAGACCCGCGAGGGCGTGAAGTCGCCGGTCGAGGTCTCGGCCGAGATCCTGGCCACGCTGCGCCAGCGCGCCGAGGACACCTTCAACGACGATCTGTACGGCGCGGTGATCACCGTGCCGGCCTATTTTGACGATGCCCAGCGCCAGGCCACCAAGGACGCGGCGCAACTGGCCGGCTTGAACGTTCTGCGCCTGATCAACGAGCCCACCGCCGCGGCCGTGGCCTACGGCCTGGACAACGCGCTGGAGGGCCTGTACGCCGTCTACGACCTGGGCGGCGGCACCTTCGACATCTCGTTGCTGCGCCTGACGCGCGGGGTCTTTGAGGTGGTGGCCACCGGCGGCGATGCCGCGCTGGGCGGTGACGACTTCGACCAGGCGATTGCCGACTGGGCGCTGCACCAGGCGGGCCTGGCCGTTGGCACGGCAGGCGACCGGCGGGCGCTGCTGGTGGCGGCGCGCGCCGCCAAGGAAGCCCTGACGGCCGCGGACCAGACGGCGCTGGTGGCTGAACTCTCCACCGGCCGCCTGGCCCTGCCGCTGAACCGCACGCAGTTCGACACGCTGACCCGGCCCCTGGTCGACCGCACGCTGGCGGCGGTGCGCAAGGTGCTGCGCGATGCCAAGGTGCAGCGCGACGAGGTGCAGGGCGTGGTGATGGTGGGTGGCTCCACCCGCATGCCGGCGGTGCGCACCGCGGTGGGCGAATTCTTCGCCCGCGAGCCGCTGACCAACCTGAACCCCGACGAGGTGGTGGCGCTGGGCGCCGCCATCCAGGCCAACGCCCTGGCTGGCAATGCCCAGGACGGCGAATTGCTGCTGCTGGACGTGATCCCGCTGTCGCTGGGCCTGGAGATGATGGGCGGCCTGGTCGAGCGCGTGATCGAGCGCAACAGCACCATCCCGGTGGCCAAGGCACAGGATTTCACCACCTTCAAGGACGGACAGACCGCGATGGCCGTGCATGTGGTGCAGGGCGAGCGCGAGCTGGTGGCCGATTGCCGCTCGCTGGCGCGTTTCGAGCTGCGCGGCATTCCGCCGATGGCAGCGGGGGCGGCGCGTATCCGCGTGACCTTCCAGGTCGATGCCGACGGGCTGCTCAGCGTGTCAGCGCGCGAGCAGACCAGTGGCGTCGAGGCCGCGGTGCAGGTCAAGCCCAGCTACGGCCTGGCCGACGAGCAGATCGCCCGCATGCTGCAGGACGGCTTTGCCAGCGCCGAGGCCGACATGCAGGCCCGCACCCTGCGCGAGGCCCAGGTTGAGGCCGAGCGCATGACGCTGGCCACCCGCGCCGCGCTGGCCGCCGACGGCGAACTGCTGAGCGACGACGAACGCACCGCGATCAACGGGCTGCTGCAACAGCTGACCGAGGCCGCCCGCGGCAGCGACGCCGCGGCCCTGACCGCCGCCACCGAGGCCCTGGCCACCGGCACCGAAGCCTTTGCCGCCGCGCGCATGAACCGCGGCATCCAGGCCGCGCTGACCGGTCAACGCATCGACAACCTTTGACCCCGACAACCGAACCATGCCGACCATCACCGTCCTGCCCCACGCCGAGCTGTGTCCCGAGGGGGATGTGATCGAGGTGGCTGCCGGCACCTCGGTCTGCGAGGCGCTGCTGGACAGCGGCATCGCGATCGAGCACGCCTGCGAAATGAGCTGCGCCTGCACCACCTGCCACGTGGTCGTGCGCGAGGGCTATGCGTCGCTGGGCGATCCGGACGAGGTTGAGGAAGACCTGCTGGACAAGGCCTGGGGTCTGACGCCGGTGTCGCGTCTGTCCTGCCAGGCGATCGTGGCTCAGACCGACCTGACGATCGAGATCCCGAAATACACGATCAATCACGCCCGCGAGAACCACTGAGACCGCGCTGCGGCGCTCAGGTGACCCGTTCCGCGCGGGTGTGGAGCAGGGCGCTCAGCCGGCGCGGCGCGTCCGCCACTGCTGCAGCGGCCAGATCCAGCGGGCCCAGGTGCTGTCGTGGCCGCGGCGCACTTCAGCGGGGGCATCGCGCTCGTCCAACAGCCCGTGACCGCTCAGATGACCCAGCAAGAGCTTCAGGTCCTGGGCGGGCAGGCCGCTTTCGCGCAGCAACTCGGGCTCGGCCACATGACGCTGGGAGAGCTGGTTCAATACGCGGCGATGTCCCATCCGCCGGAAGGCCGGTGGCAGGTCTGGCCAGGCCTTGAGCTTGTAGGTCTTCATGTTCCCAACGCTTGTCTGTGTCTGTTGTGGCGGACCATGCGGTGCAACGACTACACCGTTACGGACAAGAATATTGTCTGTCCCCGCCCCCTAGGTTGACGCAGTTCAACTTCCAATTGATGAAAATGAGAAGACCATGTATGGAAGCCGCCACAGCGATCAACCCATGAACACCCCGACCTGGCAGGTGCTGGGCATCGAATCCTCGTGCGACGAGACCGGCGTGGCGCTGGTGGACGCCCAGCCCGGTGCGGTGCCGCGGCTGCGCGCCCACGCACTGCACAGCCAGGTGTCCATGCACCAGGCCTATGGCGGGGTGGTTCCTGAACTCGCCTCGCGCGATCACATCCGCCGGGTGCTGCCGCTGACCCGGCAGGTGCTGGCGCAGGCCGCCGCGTCGCTGGCCGAGGTGGACGTGCTGGCCTACACGCGCGGCCCAGGCCTGGCCGGCGCCCTGCTGGTGGGGGCGGGCACCGCTTGCGCGCTGGCGGCGGCGCTGGGCAAGCCCACGCTGGGTGTGCACCACCTGGAGGGGCACCTGCTGTCGCCCTTCCTGTCGGCCGACCCGCCCGAATTTCCCTTCGTGGCCCTGCTGGTGTCGGGCGGCCACACGCAGCTGATGCGGGTGGACGGCGTGGGCAGCTATGCGCTGCTGGGCGAGACCATCGACGACGCGGCGGGCGAGGCCTTCGACAAGTCGGCCAAGCTGCTGGGCCTGGGCTATCCGGGCGGACCGGCGCTGTCCCGGCTGGCTGAGCAGGGCGATCCGGCGGCCTTCGACCTGCCGCGCCCGCTGTTGCACCAGCCCAACCTGGACTTTTCCTTCGCCGGCCTTAAGACGGCGGTGGCCACCGCCTTGCGCAAGCTGGGCCCGCAGCCCACGGCGCAGCAGCAGGCCGACCTGGCGGCCAGCACCCAGGCGGCGATTGTCGAGGTGCTGGTGCGCAAGTCGATCAAGGCAGTGCAGGCCAGCGGCCTGCGGCGCCTGGTGGTGGCCGGCGGAGTCGGCGCCAACCAGGCGCTGCGTGCGCAGCTCGATGCGCAGGCGGCGCGCCGCGGCTGGCGGGTGCACTACCCGGAGCTGTCACTGTGCACCGACAACGGCGCGATGATCGCGCTGGCCGCCGCCATGCGCCTGCAGGCCGGTCTGGAGCAGGCCACGGCCGACTACCGCTTCGAGGTCCGGCCGCGCTGGGCGCTGGCCGGCGCCTGAGGGGTCAGTGCACCTCAAGCTGTGAGGCGGTGGCAGCGCCGCGCTTGGCCAGCGTGAGCGTCAGCACACCGTTGTCCAGCCGGGCTTCCGAGGCCGACTGGTCGATCTCCACCGGCAGCGTGAAGCTGCGCGCAAAGGCGCCGCTGGCGCGCTCGCGGTACAGACGGCGCTCACTGGGCCGGGCCTCATTGTCCTGGCGCACCGCGGCCGACAGGCTGATGCGGCGGCCCTCGATCTGCACCTTCACGTCCTCACGGGCGACGCCCGGCAGGTCGGCCTGGACCACGTAGGCCTGGGCGGTTTCGGTGATGTCCAGTGCCGGCGTGCGGGCGCTGCTGTCGGCAGCGGTGGGCGTGGTGAAGCGATCGAAGAAATGCTCATCGAAGAGGCGTTCGATGGACCGCGAGAAGTCGCTGGAATGGCGGCCTACGGGGACGAGAAACATGGTGCAGCTCCTACAATCTGGGGTGACGGACCGATCGCGGTGACGCTGTGCATCGGCCCATGCCGCTCATCTGGAAGCGGCTTTTTTGTTTTCAAGGGCCCATCCTGCACGGGCCGATGAGGTGGATGTGATGCATCAAGTCGACGGTGGACGTCGCGCCCTGGTGGGGTCGGGCCTCGCGCTGGCGGCGGCGCCCGTACTGGCGCTGCGCGCGGGCGAGCCGATCCGCCTGGCCATGATTGAAGGGCTCTCCGGCGCCTTCGGCAATGCCGGCGAGGCGGTCTGGCGCAACCTGCTGTGGGCGGTGGAGCGGGTCAATGCCCGCGGCGGGGCTCGCTTGCCCGGCGGCGCGCGGCCGCTGCAGCTGCTGCGCATGGACAGCAAGGGCAACACCGAAGAGGCGCTGTCGCAGCTGAAGCTGGCCAGCGACCAGGGCATCGCCTTTGTGCTGCAAGGCAACAGCTCGGCGGTGGCCGCAGCGCTGATCGACGCCATCAACAAGCGCAACGAGCGCGAGCCGGCAGCGCGCCAGCTGTTCCTGAACTACTCGGCGGTTGAGCCGGCCCTGACGCAGGAGAAGTGCAGCTTCTGGCACTTCCGCTTCGATGCCCATGCCGACATGCGGCTGGAGGCGCTGACCGAGGTGATGCGCACCGATGCGCGCCTGAAGAAGGTCTACCTGATCGGCCAGGACTACAGCTTTGGCCAGCACGTGGTGCGGCAGGCCCGGGCGATGCTGGCGCGCAAGCGGCCCGACATCGAGATCGTCGGCGAGGAGCTGCATCCGATGGGCCGGGTCAAGGACTTCCTGCCCTACGCCACCAAGATCCGCGCCAGCGGTGCCCAGGCGGTGCTGACTGGCAACTGGGGCAATGACTTGACGCTGCTGGTCAAGGCGGTGCGCGACCTGGGCCTGGCGCCGCGCTTCTACACGTTCTACGGCAACGCGCTGGGTGTGCCGGCCACGCTGTCGGAGGCTGGCGTGGGTGCCGTGGTCGCGGTGGCTGAATGGCACCCGAACGCGGGCGACGCGGGCTCGGCGGCGATGGTCCAGGCCTTCCGCCGGCGCTTTCCCGATCCGCGCGAAGACTACCTGCACGCCCGCATGCAGGTCCTGGTCGAGATGCTGGTGCAGGCCATCGAGAAGGCGCGCAGCACCGAGGCCGCTGCGGTGGCGCGGGCGCTGGAAGGCCTGAAGTTCGACGGCCGCGGCCTAGGCGTGCCGCACCGTGGCGAGATGCGCGCCGCCGACCACCAGTTCCTGCAGCCGCTGTATGTCAGCGTGATGGACCGCGCGGGGCCGGGTGGCCTGGCCTTTGATGTCGAGGGCTCGGGTTTCGGCTTTCGCACCGTGCGGCGCTTCGAGGTGGACGAGCTGGTGCCGGCCCTGAGCTGCCGAATGACGCGGCCCGCCGCCTGATCTGCGCATGAAAAAAGCCGCCCCGGGGGCGGCTTTCGTGGGCAGGATCGGCGCGCCTCAGGGCGTGCGGTACTGCAGGTGCATCTGGTCCATGCGCGTGCTTTGCAGCGCGCTGAACTGGTTCATGCACGAGTCGTCGGTGTAGTCCATGAAGTTGGTGATCGGGTCCAGACCGGCCTTGGTGGTGCAGCTGTCGCGGCCCACCGGGCAGCCAAAGGCCGCGCTGGCCTCGGCCGGGGTGTCGTCCACGCTGTCGCCAGCCCCGGTGCAACCACCCTGGAAGGTGTGGTACAGGCCCAGCCAGTGGCCGACCTCGTGGGTGCCGGTGTCGCCCTCGTTGTAGGGTGCCGCGGTGCCGCCAGGCACGCTGGAATACAGCATCACCACGCCGTCCATCTTGGGCTGCGCGGCGTAGCTGGAGGGGAAGGTGGCCCAGCCCAGCAGGCCGCCACCCAGGTTGGCCGAGTACAGGTTCAGGGTTTCCGGGCCGCCTTTGCGCAGGGCCGCCTTGGCCTTCTTCTCCTGGCGGCTGCCGTAGCCCATGGTGTACCACTTGTTGTTGGTGGTGCGGTCCACGCCAACCAGCTGGAACTGGAACGGCGTGTTGGCGTAAGCGGCGTTCAGCACGGCGATCTGGTCGTCGATCTGCGACTGCGGGAGGTCGCCGTTGGCCAGGCCGCTGCCCTTGTTGATCACGTGGAACCACACGGGAATGGTGACCGAGCCCGGGGCGCGGTGGGTCTGGCCACCCTTGGCCCGCTTGGCCAGCAGGAAGGTGTTCAGGCGCTGGTCGATCGCAGCACGCTCTTCCGGCTCGGGGGCGACGGTGTAGCAGCGGTGGCTCAGGTGGTCGTCGCGGGCGGCCAGGGTGGGGCCGGACAGGACGAGCAGGGCCGCGGTGGCGGCGGCAAGGCGGGTCAGGGTGCGCATGGGCGCTTCTCCGTGGGGGTACAGGAGTCTGGATTCTGGCCGCAGCGGCCGGGGTAAATCGATCCCCAAAGCGATGGGGTGGCATTGGGAGTTTCCCGAACTCTTGTTTGCCCCTATAATCCGGCGCTTGTGCCCCACGCGGGGCGCAGCACCAGCACGACGCGGGTCGGTTTCACCCGCGATCGCAAGTCGACAACGGAAACCGCGCCCCGGCCAGCCTGGTGGGGGAGGGCGGCTTCCCATTCACAAGGAAATCGCCATGTCCGTGGCTGACATCAACAAGGCCGACATCGTCAAGGCCAACGCCCGCAGTGCCGCCGATACCGGCTCCCCCGAAGTCCAGGTGGCCCTGCTGACCGCTCGCATCAACGAGCTGACCCCCCACTTCAAGCAACACGCCAAGGACCACCACGGTCGCCGCGGCCTGCTGAAGATGGTGAACTCGCGCAAGCGCCTGCTGGCCTACCTGAAGGCCAAGGACGCCGACCGCTACACCGCGCTGATCCAGAAGCTGGGCCTGCGCAAGTAATCAAGACGCCCATGACCAGGAGCCTGTCTGGAATCCAAGCCAGCACAGGCTCTTTGTCTTTCTCGCGTCTGCAGGAGACCACCCGCCACCGGGGTACTGTCGTGTCATTCCAGCGTTCGCGCGCGGCGCGCACGCTGGAATGGCATACCGCCCGGCCCAGGTGAACTCCCGGAATCCGGCGCCGCCGCAACGGGCGCCTGACTGCTGCAAGGAGCAAACCATGAGCATGTTCAACAAGGTCACCAAGAGCTTCCAGTGGGGCCCGCACCAGGTCCGCATGGAGACCGGCGAGATCGCCCGCCAGTCCAGCGGCGCCGTCATCGTCGACATCGAAGACACCGTGGTGCTGGCCACCGTGGTGGCCAAGTCGGCCCCCAAGGCCGGCCAGGACTTCTTTCCGCTGACCGTCGACTACATCGAGAAGACCTACGCCGCCGGCAAGATCCCCGGCAGCTTCTTCAAGCGTGAAGGCCGCCCCAGCGAGCTGGAAACCCTGACCAGCCGCCTGATCGACCGCCCGATCCGCCCGCTGTTCCCTGAAGGCTTCTTCAACGAGGTCCAGGTCGTCGTCCACGTGCTGAGCCTGAACCCCGAGGTCCAGGCCGATATCGCCGCGATGATCGCCACCTCGGCCGCGCTGTCCATTTCCGGCATCCCGTTCAACGGCCCGATCGGCGCCGCCCGCGTGGGCTATGTCAACGGCGAGTACGTGCTGAACCCGGGCAAGACCCAGCTGGCCGACTCCAAGATGGACCTGGTCGTTGCCGGCACCGAAGCGGCCGTGCTGATGGTCGAGTCCGAGGCTGACCAGCTGAGCGAAGAGGTCATGCTGGGCGCCGTGGTCTATGGCCACGAGCAAAGCCAGATCGCCATCAACGCCATCCATGAGCTGGTGCGCGACGCCGGCAAGCCGGTCTGGGACTGGAAGGCCCCGGCCAAGGACGAGCCCTTCATCGCCAAGGTCACCGCGCTGGCCGAAGAGCCGCTGCGCGCTGCCTACCAGATCCGCTCCAAGCAGGCCCGCACGCAGGCTTGCCGTGACGCCTACGCCAACGTCAAGGCCGCACTGACCGCTGAGGGCCTGGCCTTCGACAGCGTCGAGGTCGATGGCCTGCTGTTCGAGATCGAGGCCAAGATCGTGCGCGGCCAGATCCTGGCTGGCGAGCCCCGCATCGACGGCCGCGACACCCGCACCGTGCGCGCCATCGAGATCCGCAACAGCGTGCTGCCGCGCGCCCACGGCTCGGCCCTGTTCACCCGGGGTGAGACCCAGGCCCTGGTGGCCGCCACGCTGGGCACCGAGCGCGACTCGCAGACCATCGACGCGCTGGCGGGCGAGTACAGCGACCGCTTCATGCTGCACTACAACATGCCCCCGTTCGCCACCGGCGAGACCGGCCGCGTGGGCAGCCCCAAGCGCCGCGAAATCGGCCACGGCCGTCTGGCCAAGCGCGCCCTGGTGGCCTGCCTGCCGGACGTGACCGAATTCCCGTACACCATCCGCATCGTCTCGGAGATCACCGAGTCGAACGGCTCCTCGTCGATGGCTTCGGTCTGCGGCGGCTGCCTGGCGCTGATGGACGCTGGCGTGCCGATGAAGGCCCACGTGGCCGGCATCGCCATGGGTCTGATCAAGGACGGCAACAAGTTCGCCGTGCTGACCGACATCCTGGGCGATGAAGATCACCTGGGTGACATGGACTTCAAGGTGGCTGGCACCACCGGCGGCATCACCGCGCTGCAGATGGACATCAAGATCCAGGGCATCACCAAGGAGATCATGCAGGTCGCGCTGGCGCAGGCCAAGGAAGCCCGCATGCACATCCTGGGCAAGATGGTGGAGGCCATGGGCGGCGCCAAGACCGAGGTCTCGCAGTTCGCACCGCGCCTCTACACCATGAAGATCAATCCGGAGAAGATCCGCGACGTGATCGGCAAGGGTGGTGCCACCATCCGTGCGCTGACCGAGGAAACCGGCTGCACGATCGACATCGGCGAGGACGGCACTATCACGATCGCCTCGACCGACGCCGACAAGGCCGAGTTCGCCAAGAAGCGCATCACCGAGATCACCGCCGAAGCCGAAGTGGGCAAGGTCTACGAGGGCCCGGTCACCAAGATCCTGGACTTCGGTGCCCTGGTCAACATCCTGCCGGGCAAGGACGGCCTGCTGCACATCAGCCAGATCGCCCACCAGCGCGTCGAGCGCGTCGAGGACTTCCTCAAGGAAGGCCAGGTCGTGCAGGTCAAGGTGCTCGAGACCGACGAGAAGGGCCGCATCAAGCTGTCGATGAAGGCCCTGCTGGAGCGCCCCGAGGGCATGGAAGACGAGCCGCGTTTCGAGCGCCCGCGCCGTGACGACCGGGGTGGCCGTGATCGCGGTGACCGTGGCGATCGCGGTGACCGTGGCCCGCGCCGCGAGCGCGCCGAGCAGCGCCCGGTCGAAGCTCCGGCTGACGCCCCGGCCGAGGCGGCCGAGCAGCAGCAGCAACAGCAGCAGTAAGGCGGCGTCGGCGTCCATGCGAGCGATTGCGATCCGCGAATTCGGCGGCCCCGAGGTGCTGGTCCCGGTCGAACGACCGGACCCGGTGCCCGGTGCCGGCGAGCTGCTGATCCGTGTCAGCGCCTCGGGCGTCAACCGTCCGGACGTGCTGCAGCGCAAGGGCGCCTATGCGCCACCGCCGGGCGCCTCGGACCTGCCCGGTCTGGAGGTGGCCGGTGTGGTGGCGGGCGGTGACGCCGGCGAGCTGGCGGCGGCTGGTCTGGCGCTGGGCGACCGCGTCTGTGCGCTGGTCGCTGGCGGCGGCTATGCCGAGCTGTGCGTGGCGCCGATCCCGCAGGTGCTGCCGGTGCCTGCCGGCCTCACCGATGTCGAGGCGGCCTGCCTGCCCGAGACCTTCTTCACCGTCTGGTCCAACGTCTTTGACCGCGGCCGCCTGCAGCCGGGCGAGACCCTGCTGGTGCAAGGCGGTGCCAGCGGCATTGGCGTCACCGCCATCCAGCTGGCCAAGGCCTTTGGCGCCAGCGTCATCGTCACCGCTGGTAGCGACGACAAGTGCGCGGCCTGCCTGCGTCTGGGCGCCGATCACGCGATCAACTACCGCAGCGCCGACTTCGCCGCCGAGGTCAAACGCCTGACTGGCGGCCGTGGTGCTGATGTCGTGCTCGACATGGTGGCGGGCGACTACGTGGCGCGTGAAGTGAGCTGCCTGGCCGACGACGGCCGCATCGTGATCATCGCGGTGCAGGGCGGCGTGAAGAGCGAGTTCAATGCGGGCGAGGTGCTGCGCCGCCGCCTGCTGATCACTGGCTCGACACTGCGTCCGCGCCCGGTGGCCTTCAAGGGGGCGATCGCCGCGGCCCTGCGCGAGCGCGTCTGGCCGCTGCTGGCCTCGGGCCAGGTGCGTCCGGTGATCGAGCGCATCTTCGCTGCCGACAAGGCCGCCCTGGCCCATGCGCTGATGGAATCCAGCCAGCACATCGGCAAGATCGCGCTGCGCTGGGCCTGACCTGACCCATGATTTTTAGACTCGAAGGAAGCAAGACCATGCGACGCAAGCTCGTGGCCGGCAACTGGAAGATGCACGGCAACCACAAGGCCAACGCCGAGTTGCTGGACGGCATCCACAGTGCCCGCCCCTTCGGCTGCGATGTGGCTGTGTGCGTGCCGTTCCCCTACCTGTCCGAGGTGGCGGTGGCGCTGGCGGGCAGCGACGTGCGCTGGGGGGCGCAGGACTGCTCGATGCACGAGCAGGGCGCCTACACCGGCGAGGTGTCGGCCGGCATGCTGCACGAGTTTGGCTGCCGCTACGTCATCGTTGGCCACTCCGAGCGCCGCCAGTACCACGCCGAGAGCGACCAACTGGTCGCCGACAAGGCCAAGGCCGCGCTGGGCAAGGGCATCACGCCCATCGTCTGCGTCGGCGAGACGCTGGCCCAGCGCGAGGCCGGCGAGACCGAAGCCGTGGTCAAGCGCCAGCTGTCGGCCGTGATCCATACGCTGGGCCACTGTGCCGGCGAAATGGTCGTGGCCTACGAGCCCGTCTGGGCCATCGGCACCGGCAAGGTCGCCACGCCCGAGCAGGCGCAGACGGTGCATGCAGTGCTGCGCGCCCAGCTGCGTGCCGCCACCGCGCGTGCTGACCAGATGACGCTGCTGTATGGCGGCAGTGTCAAGCCGGACAACGCGGCGGTGCTGTTCAGCCAGCCCGACATTGACGGCGGCCTGATCGGTGGCGCCGCCTTGAAGGCCGCTGATTTCGTCGCCATCTGCCGAGCCGCGGGTTGACGCGGCCGGCCTCCTGATCCTTTGCGGAGCTTCTCTACATGCAAGTCTTCATGAACCTCATCGTCGTGGTGCAGCTGCTGGCCGCGATCGCGATGATCGGCCTGGTGCTGGTGCAGCACGGCAAGGGTGCCGACATGGGCGCCTCGTTCGGCAGCGGTGCCTCGGGCAGCCTGTTCGGTGCCACCGGCAGCGCCAACTTCCTGTCGCGCTCCACCGCGGTGTGCGCCACCATCTTCTTCGCCGCCACCGTGGCGCTGGCCTTCGGGGCCAACCCGGGCGGCGCACGCAGCAGCGGCGGCAGTGTGCTGGACAGCGCTGCGCCGGCGTCGGCTGCTGTTGCCGCGTCCGCCGCGCCCACCGGCCCGGCCATCCCGAACCAGTGAGCACAGCGGGGCGGACCCGCTGATGTGCAGCGCCTCGGGGGCCGCTGGGGACCGCCGAAAAGATCAGCAGGAACCCTAGGAAGTCACTTGATTTCGGGCTAGAATCCGAGGCTGTTCGGCCAGCCATCCTCATGCGAGCCGAGCAGCTGAAAAGCCCGCTTCGCGCGGGCCTTGGGCAGCGCCGGCACGCGGCGCCAACAAGGCCGGCGCAAAGCGGGCCGGACGAGCCGACGTGGTGAAATTGGTAGACACGCTATCTTGAGGGGGTAGTGGCGAAAGCTGTGCGAGTTCGAGTCTCGCCGTCGGCACCATGAACACATCGGCCAGCGCCTGCCCAGAGGCGACTGGCCGGGCGCCCTGAGCTGATCCAGGGAACGAAAGGGGGCGCGCTCCGTTCTGGCCAGACATGGGCCAAGGACAGCGCGCCTTTTTTGTGGCCGGATCGGAGCACGGGCGTCGTCAGCCAGAACGACGAGCGCGCACCATGGACCTTCAAGGCTACCTCCCCGTCATCCTGTTCATCCTGGTGGGCATCGCGGTCGGCGTGGCGCCCCAGCTGATCGGCTTCCTGATCGGTCCCCAGCGTCCCGACGCCCAGAAGAACAGTCCCTACGAGTGCGGCTTCGAGGCCTTTGAAGACGCGCGCATGAAGTTCGATGTGCGCTACTACCTGGTCGCCATCCTCTTCATCCTCTTCGATCTGGAAATCGCCTTCTTGTTCCCCTGGGCGGTGGCGCTCAAAGACATCGGGGCGTCAGGTTTCTGGGCGATGATGATTTTCCTGGCCATTCTCGTGGTGGGCTTCGCCTACGAATGGAAGAAGGGCGCGCTGGATTGGGAGTGATCCCGGCCGCCAACGTTCCTCACTGCACGAGACATCTAGAGGCAAGACATGGGTATTGAAGGCGTTTTCAAGGAAGGGTTCATCACCACCTCGGTGGACTCGCTGATGAACTGGTCCAAGACCGGCTCGCTGTGGCCCATGACCTTCGGTCTGGCCTGCTGCGCCGTCGAGATGATGCACGCCGGCGCGGCACGCTACGACATCGACCGCTTCGGCATGCTGTTTCGCCCCAGCCCGCGCCAGTCCGATTTGATGATCGTGGCCGGCACGCTGTGCAACAAGATGGCACCCGCCCTGCGCAAGGTCTACGACCAGATGGCCGAGCCGCGCTGGGTGCTGAGCATGGGCTCGTGCGCCAACGGCGGCGGCTACTACCACTACAGCTACTCGGTGGTGCGCGGCTGCGACCGCATCGTGCCGGTCGACGTCTACGTGCCGGGCTGCCCGCCCACGGCCGAGGCGCTGCTCTACGGCATCCTGCAGCTGCAGGCCAAGATCCGCCGCGAAAACACCATCGCCCGCGCCTGAGCCGGGACCTCTCATGACGCAGAAACTCGACACCCTGCAGGCCGCGCTCGAATCCGTGCTGGGCGATCGCATCGCCCACTTCAAGCGCGCCCTCGGCGAGATCACGATCACCGTCAAGGCAGCCGACTACGCCGCGGTCTGCACCACGCTGCGCGACCACCCCGAACTGGCCTTCGAGCAACTGATCGATCTGGCCGGCCTGGACATGTCCACCTGGAAGGAGCAGCCCTGGGACGGCCCGCGCTACCTGACCGTGCTGCACCTGCTGTCGGTGGGCAAGAACTGGCGCCTGCGCGTCAAGGTCTTTGCACCCGATGACGAGCTGCCGGTGGTGGCCTCGGTCACGCCGATCTGGAACGCCGCCAGCTGGTTCGAGCGCGAGTCCTTCGACATGTACGGGATCATCTACGAAGGTCACCAGGACCTGCGCCGCATCCTCACCGACTACGGCTTCATCGGCCACCCGATGCGCAAGGACTTCCCGGTCAGCGGCCACGTCGAGATGCGCTACGACGCCGAGACCAAGCGCGTGATCTACCAGCCGGTCACGATCGAGCCGCGCGAGATCACGCCGCGCGTGATCCGCGAAGACCACTACGGCGGCCTGCAGTAAGCCCGGGACGAACGCCATGGCAGAAATCAAGAACTACACCCTCAACTTCGGCCCGCAGCACCCGGCCGCGCACGGCGTGCTGCGCCTCGTGCTTGAGCTCGATGGCGAGGTCATCCAGCGCGCCGACCCGCACATCGGCCTGCTGCACCGCGGCACCGAGAAGCTCGCCGAGCAGAAGACCTTCATCCAGTCGCTGCCCTACATGGACCGCCTCGACTACGTGTCGATGATGTCCAACGAGCATGCCTACTGCCTGGCCATCGAGAAGATGCTGGGCATCGAGGTGCCGCTGCGCGCGCAGTACATCCGTGTGATGTTCGCTGAGATCACCCGGCTGCTGAACCACCTGCTGTGGCTGGGTGCGCACGGTATCGACTGCGGGGCGATGAACATCCTCATCTACTGCTTCCGCGAGCGTGAGGACCTGTTCGACATGTACGAGGCGGTGTCGGGTGCGCGCATGCACGCGGCCTACTTCCGCCCGGGCGGCGTCTACCGCGACCTGCCTGACAGCATGCCGCAGTACCAGGTCAGCAAGATCAAGAACCAGCGCGCCATCGACCAGCTCAACAAGAACCGTCAGGGTTCTCTGCTGGACTTCATCGATGACTTCTGCGCCCGCTTCCCCAAGAACGTTGACGACTACGAAACCCTGCTGACCGAGAACCGCATCTGGAAGCAGCGCACCGTGGGCATCGGCGTGATGAGCCCCGAGCGCGCGCTGAATCTGGGCCTGACCGGTCCGATGCTGCGCGGCTCCGGCATTGCCTGGGACCTGCGCAAGACGCAGCCCTACGACGTTTACGCCAACCTGGACTTCGACGTGCCAGTGGGCGTCAACGGCGATACCTACGACCGCTACTTGGTCCGCGTGGCCGAGCTGCGCCAGTCCAACCGCATCATCCAGCAGTGCGCGGCCTGGCTGCGCGCCAACCCGGGCCCGGTCATCACCGACAACCACAAGGTGGCGCCGCCGTCACGCGTGGCGATGAAGACCAGCATGGAAGAGCTGATCCACCATTTCAAGCTCTTCTCCGAAGGTTTCCGCGTCCCCGAGGGCGAGGCCTATGCCGCGGTCGAGCACCCGAAGGGCGAGTTCGGCATCTACCTGGTCAGCGACGGTGCCAACAAGCCCTATCGCCTGAAGATCCGTCCGCCCGGTTTTGCGCACCTCGCAGCCCTGGACGAAATGGCGCGTGGCCACATGATTGCCGACGCCGTCGCGATCATTGGCACCATGGACATCGTGTTTGGTGAGATCGATCGATGAGTCTGTCTGAAGCCACGAAGGCCCGCTTCGCCCGCGAGGTGGCCAAGTACCCGAAGGAGCAGGCGCAATCGGCCGTGATGGCCTGCCTGTCGATCGTGCAGCAGGAGCAGGGCTGGGTGTCGGCCGAGGCCGAGGCCGAGATCGCCGCCTACCTGGGCATGGCACCGATCGCCGTGCGCGAGGTGACCACCTTCTACAACATGTACAACCAGCAACCCACTGGCAAGTACAAGCTCAACGTCTGCACCAACCTGCCGTGCCAGCTGCGCAACGGCCAGAACGCGCTGGAGCACCTGTGCAAGGCGCTGGGCGTGGAAGACGGCGGCACCACCGCTGATGGCCTGTTCACCGTGGCCAAGTGTGAATGCCTGGGCGCCTGCGCCGATGCGCCGGTGATGCTGGTCAACGACCGTCAGATGCTGAGCTACATGAGCAACGACAAGCTCGACGACCTGGTCGCCACGATCCAGGCCGCCGAAGGGAAGGGGGCCTGAGCATGGCGCTTGATCTTTCGCGCTTCCAGGCCCAGGGCCTCGAGACCTGCTTCCATGGCCGGCACATCAATCCGCAGATCTACGCTGAGCTGAATGGCCGCAACTGGGGTCTGCAGGACTACCTGGCCCGCGGCGGCTACCAGGCGCTGCGCAAGATTCTGGGCGCCGACGGCAACGAGCCGATGACGCCCGACCAGGTGATCGCCGAGGTCAAGGCCTCCGGCCTGCGTGGCCGTGGCGGCGCGGGCTTCCCCACCGGCCTGAAGTGGAGCTTCATGCCGCGCGCCTATCCGGGCCAGAAGTACCTGGTGTGCAACTCCGACGAGGGCGAGCCGGGCACCTGCAAGGACCGCGACATCCTGCGCTACAACCCGCACAGCGTGATCGAGGGCATGGCCATCGCCGCCTACGCGATGGGCATCAGCGTGGGCTACAACTACATCCACGGCGAGATCTTCGAGGTCTATGAACGCTTCGAAGCCGCCCTGGAGCAGGCCCGCGCCGGTGGCTACCTGGGGGACAACATCCTGGGCTCGGCCTTCAGCTTCCAGCTGCACGCCCACCACGGCTTCGGCGCCTACATCTGCGGCGAGGAAACCGCGCTGCTCGAATCGCTGGAAGGCAAGAAGGGCCAGCCGCGCTTCAAGCCGCCGTTCCCGGCCAGCTTCGGCCTGTACGGCAAGCCCACCACGATCAACAACACCGAGACCTTCGCGGCGGTGCCCTGGATCATCCGCAACGGCGGCCAGGCCTACCTGGAGTGCGGCAAGCCCAACAACGGCGGCACCAAGATCTTCTCGATGGTGGGTGACGTCGAGCGGCCCGGCAACTACGAGATCCCGATGGGCACCTCGTTCGCCCAGCTGCTGGAGCTGGCTGGCGGCGTCAAGGGTGGCAAGAAGCTCAAGGCAGTGATCCCCGGCGGCTCGTCGGCCCCGGTGCTGCCGGCGGCGGTGATGATGGACTGCACGATGGACTATGACTCCATCGCCAAGGCCGGCTCGATGCTGGGCTCGGGCGCGGTCATCGTGATGGACGAGACGCGCTGCATGGTCAAGAGCCTGCTGCGCCTGTCCTACTTCTACCAGCACGAGTCCTGCGGCCAGTGCACCCCCTGCCGCGAAGGCACCGGCTGGCTGTGGCGCCTGGTCAACCGCATCGAGCACGGCGAAGGCCGTGCCGACGACCTGGCCCTGCTGGACAACGTGGCCGAAAACATCATGGGCCGCACCATCTGCGCGCTGGGCGACGCGGCGGCCATGCCGGTGCGCGGCATGCTCAAGCACTTCCGCGACGAATTCGTCTACCACGTCGAACACAAGACCTGCATGGTCCCGGTGTCCAACTAAGCGGGACGCACAAGATGCTTGATATTGAACTCGACGGCAAGAAGGTCCAGGTCACCGAAGGCAGCATGGTCATGCATGCGGCCGAGGCGGCGGGTACCTACATCCCGCACTTCTGCTACCACAAGAAGCTCTCGATCGCCGCCAGCTGCCGCATGTGCCTGGTGGATGTGGAGAAAGCGCCCAAGCCGATGCCGGCCTGCGCCACGCCGGTGACGCAGGGCATGATCGTGCGCACCCGCTCCGACAAGGCCGTCAAGGCCCAGAAGTCGGTGATGGAGTTCCTGCTGATCAACCACCCGCTGGACTGCCCGATCTGCGACCAGGGCGGCGAATGCCAGCTGCAGGACCTGGCCGTGGGCTATGGCGGCACTGCCTCGCGCTACCAGGAAGAAAAGCGCGTGGTGTTCCACAAGAACGTGGGCCCGCTGATCTCCATGGAGGAGATGAGCCGCTGCATCCACTGCACCCGCTGTGTGCGCTTCGGCCAGGAGATCGCCGGGGTGATGGAGCTGGGCATGCTCAACCGCGGTGAGCACGCCGAGATCACCACCTTCGTCGGCAACTCGGTCGATTCCGAGCTGTCGGGCAACATGATTGACGTCTGCCCGGTGGGCGCGCTGACCAGCAAGCCCTTCCGCTACAGCGCCCGCACCTGGGAGCTGTCGCGCCGCAAGAGCGTCAGCCCGCACGACAGCGTGGGCGCCAACCTCGTGGTCCAGGTCAAGAACGGCCAGGTGATGCGCGTTGTTCCGCTCGAGAACGAGGCCGTCAACGAGTGCTGGATCAGCGACCGTGACCGCTTCTCCTACGAGGCGTTGAATGGCGAACAGCGCCTGAAGCGTCCGATGATCAAGCAGGACGGGCAGTGGCTGGAGGTTGACTGGAACACCGCGCTGCAGTACGTGGTCGATGGCCTCAAGAGCGTGCAAGGCCAGTTCGGTGCCGCC
Organism: Ideonella aquatica; assembly: GCF_018069755.1. Taxonomy (GTDB): domain Bacteria; phylum Pseudomonadota; class Gammaproteobacteria; order Burkholderiales; family Burkholderiaceae_C; genus Ideonella; species Ideonella aquatica. The sequence continues at coordinate 118,263 of NZ_JAGQDE010000004.1, forward strand.
GGCATCGGTGCGATCGGCGCGGCCACCAGCAGCAATGAAGAGCTGCACCTGCTGGCCAAGCTGGTGCGTGGCCTGGGCTCGGACAACATCGACCATCGCACCCGCCACGCTGACTTCACCGCCGCCAGCGGCGCGCGCTGGCTGGGCACGTCGATCGCTTCGCTGTCCACGCTGGAGAGGGCTTTCGTGATCGGCTCCTTCCTGCGCAAGGACCATCCGTTGCTGGCCCAGCGCCTGCGCCAGGCTGTACGCCATGGCGGTCAACTGCTGAGCCTGAACGCCGTACACGGCGACTGGGCCATCCCGGTGGCGGCGCGCATCACCGCCGCCCCGTCGGATTGGGTGCAGTCGCTGGCCAACGTGGCCGGCTATGTGGCCTCCGCCAAGGGCGTGGCCGCACCGGCCACCGCGCTGGTCGATGCCGCTGCGGAAGCCGTCGCTCAGGCGCTGCTGTCGGGCGAGCGCAAGGCCGTGCTGCTGGGCAATGCCGCGGTGCAGCACCCGCAGGCCAGCCAGCTGCTGTCGCTGGCCAACTTCATCGCCGCGCAGACTGGCGCCACCGTCGGCGTGCTGGGCGAGGCCGGCAACTCGGTCGGTGCCCAGCTGGTCGGCGCGCAGCCCCAGCAGGGCGGCCTGAACGCTGGCCAGATGCTGAGCCGGCCGATGAAGGCGCTGCTGCTGCTGAACACCGAGCCGGCGCTGGACGCCGCTGATGGCGCCGCGGCCACCGCCGCGCTGAACGCCTCGGGCCTGGTGGTGGCGCTGACCCCGTTCAAGGACGCCCGCGTTGACAACGCCGACGTGCTGCTGCCGATCGCCCCGTTCACCGAGACTGCCGGCAGCTACGTCAACGCCGAAGGCCGTCTGCAGACCTTCCAGGGCGTGGTGCCGGCGCTGGGCGAGAGCCGCCCGGCCTGGAAGGTGCTGCGCGTGCTGGGCAGCCTGCTGGGCCTGTCGGGCTTTGCGCAGGAGTCGGTCGAAGAGGTCCGCGCCGAAGCGCTGGGCGACGGCAGTGGCATCGCCGCCCGCCTGTCCAACGCCAGCACGGCGGTGGCGCAGCCGGTCGGCCCGCTGGCCGGTCTGCAACGCGTGGCCAATGTGCCGATCTACGCCACCGACGCCATCGTCCGCCGCGCCCCTGCACTGCAGGCCACCGCCGACGCCAAGGAGGCTGCGCTGGTCGGCCTGCCCAGCGCGCTGTGGGCTCAGCTGGGTCTGCAGGCGGGTGACAAGGTGCGTGTCAGCCAGGGCAGCGCCAGCGCCGTGCTGGCCGCCATCGAGGACGCCGGCCTGGCTGCCAACACCGTGCGTGTGGCCGCCGGCCACCCGGCCACCGCCACCCTGGGCGCGATGTTCGGCGCGATCGCCGTCGAGAAGGCCTGAGGACGAGACACACCATGATCGACAACATCTACCAATCGGGTCTCGCCACGCTGGGCGCCCCGGCCTGGGCCGTGGTCTGGTCGCTGATCAAGATCATCGTCCTGGTCGCGCCGCTGATGGGCTGCGTCGCCTACCTCACGCTGTGGGAGCGCAAGGCCATCGGCCGCACCCAGGTCCGCCCCGGTCCCAACCGGGTCGGCCCGATGGGTCTGCTCACGCCGATCGCTGACGCGGTCAAGCTGATCTTCAAGGAGATCATCCGCCCGACGGCCGCCAACAAGGGTCTGTTCTTCCTGGGCCCGATCATGACCATCATGCCGGCGCTGGCCGCCTGGGCGGTGATCCCGGTCGGCCCCGAGGCGGTGGTGGCCGATGTCAACGCCGGTCTGCTGTTCCTGATGGCGATCACCTCGATGGAGGTCTACGGCGTGATCATCGCCGGCTGGGCGTCCAACTCGAAGTACGCCTTCCTGGGCGCGCTGCGCGCCTCGGCGCAGATGGTGTCCTACGAGATCGCCATGGGCTTTGCGCTGGTCATCGTGCTGATGGTTTCGGGCAGCCTGAACCTGGGCGATGTGGTGGCCGGCCAGCAGAAGGGCACGTTCGCCTCGATGGGCCTGAACTTCCTGTCCTGGAACTGGCTGCCGCTGCTGCCGATCTTCTTCGTCTATTTCATCTCCGGCCTGGCCGAGACCAACCGCCACCCCTTCGACGTGGTGGAAGGCGAGTCCGAGATCGTGGCCGGTCACATGATCGAGTACTCGGGCATGTCCTTCGCGATGTTCTTCCTCGCGGAGTACGCCAACATGATCCTGGTCTCGATGCTGACCGTGCTGTTCTTCCTGGGCGGCTGGGACGCGCCGGTGACCTGGCTGGGCTTCATCCCCGGCTGGATCTGGCTGGGCATCAAGGTCTTCCTCGTCGTCACCATGTTCCTGTGGGTGCGCGCCTCGTTCCCGCGCTACCGCTATGACCAGATCATGCGTCTGGGCTGGAAGATCTTCATCCCCATCACCCTGGTGTGGCTGGTCGTCGTGGGTCTGTGGATCCAGTCGCCCTTCAACATCTGGAAGTAAGGGGAGGGCCAACACATGAGCACCAACAACTCCCTCAAGGGCTTCCTCGGCTCGTTCCTGCTGACCGAGCTTTGGAAGGGCCTGGCGCTAACCGGTCGCCACTTCTTCTCGCGCACGATCACCGTGCAGTTCCCCGAGGAAAAGACACCGCTGTCGCCGCGCTTCCGCGGCCTGCATGCACTGCGTCGCTACGAGAACGGCGAAGAACGCTGCATCGCCTGCAAGCTGTGCGAAGCGGTCTGCCCGGCGATGGCCATCACCATCGAGGCCGGCGAGCGCGCCGACGGCACCCGCCGTACCACGCGCTATGACATCGACCTGACCAAATGCATCTTCTGCGGCTTCTGCGAAGAGTCCTGCCCGGTCGACTCGATCGTCGAGACCCACATCTTCGAATACCACGGTGAGAAGCGGGGCGACCTGTACTTCACCAAGGACATGCTGCTGGCCGTGGGCGACCGCTACGAGAAGCAGATCGCCGCCAACAAGGAGGCCGACGCCAAGTACCGCTGATGCGGTCACCCACGCGCTGACAAGAATGAACGCAACGTCTGCCCTGTTCTACCTGTTTTCCGCGGTGCTGCTGGTGTCGGCCTTTCTGGTCATCACCTCGCGCAGCACGGTCCACGCGGCGCTCTACCTGGTGCTCACCTTCTTCAATGCCGCCTGCATCTGGATGCTGCTGAAGGCCGAGTTCCTCTCGATCACGCTGGTGCTGGTGTATGTCGGCGCCGTGATGGTGCTGTTCCTGTTCGTCGTGATGATGCTCGACATCAACACCGACAGCCTGCGCGCCGGCTTCTGGTCGCACTTCCCGCTGGCGGCCCTGGTGGGCGTGCTGATCGCGATCGAAGTGGCACTGGTCATGAAGGCCGGCTTCAACCTGCCCGAAGCCAAGCCCATGGCGCCCGAGGTGCTGGCCATGGGCAACACCAAGGCCCTGGGCGTGGTGCTCTATACCGAGTACCTCTACCCGCTGCAGGTGGCCGCGGTGCTGCTGCTGGTGGGCATGATCGCCGCCATCGCGCTGACGCTGCGCAAGCGCAAGGACGCCAAGGGTCAGGACCCGAGCCAGCAGGTGCGCGTGCGCCCGGCCGACCGGGTCCGCCTGGTCAAGCTCGCGCCGACGATCGAGGCGCCCTCGGTGCCCAAGACCCCGGAAGGAGGCCAGGCATGAGCGCCGGCATCACCCTGTACCACTACCTGACGCTGGGCGGCTGCCTGTTCGCGCTGTCGGTGGTGGGCATCTTCATGAACCGCCGCAACCTGATCGTGCTGCTGATGGCGATCGAGCTGATGCTGCTGGCGGTGAACATGAACTTCGTGGCCTTCTCCCACTTCCTGGGTGACATGCATGGCCAGGTCTTCGTGTTCTTCATTCTCACCGTCGCGGCGGCCGAGTCGGCGATCGGCCTGGCCATCCTGGTCGTGCTGTTCCGCAACCGGGCCACGATTGCCGTCGACGAGCTCGACACTCTGAAGGGCTGACCGCCAAGAGGAGCCCCGAAGACCATGTCTGCACAACTGTCCCAGAACCTGCTGCTCACGGTGCCGCTGGCGCCGCTGGTGGGCTCCATCGTCGCCGGCCTGGCCGGCAAGGTGGTCGGCCGCCGTGGCGCGCACCTGATCACCATCCTCGGCGTTCTCGTCGCCTTCATCTGCTCGGCCATGGTGCTGCAGTCGGTGGCGGTCGATGGTGCCCGCTTCAATGCCACCCTCTACGAGTGGATGTCGGTGGGCCCGCTGAAGATGGAGGTCGGCTTCCTCGTCGATGGCCTGACCGCGATGATGATGTGCGTGGTGACCTTCGTGTCGCTGATGGTGCACATCTACACCATCGGCTACATGGAAGAGGACCCGGGCTACCAGCGCTTCTTCTCGTACATCTCGCTGTTCACCTTCTCGATGCTCATGCTGGTCATGAGCAACAACTTCCTGCAGCTGTTCTTCGGCTGGGAAGCGGTGGGCCTGGTGTCGTACCTGCTGATCGGCTTCTGGTTCAAGAAGCCCACCGCCATCTTTGCCAACATGAAGGCCTTCCTGGTCAACCGGGTCGGTGACTTCGGCTTCATCCTGGGCATCGGCCTGCTGCTGGCCTACACCGGCTCGCTGAACTATGCCGAGGTCTTTGCCAAGTCGGGCGAGCTGGCCGGCAAGACCTTCCCCGGCACCGACTGGCCGCTGCTGGCCGTGGCCTGCATCTGCCTGTTCATCGGTGCGATGGGCAAGTCGGCGCAGTTCCCGCTGCATGTGTGGCTGCCTGACTCGATGGAAGGCCCGACGCCGATCTCCGCGCTGATCCACGCGGCCACCATGGTGACGGCCGGCATCTTCATGGTGACCCGCATGTCGCCGCTGTTCGAGCTGTCGGACATCGCGCTGAATGTGGTGCTGGTGATCGGCGCGATCACCGCGCTGTTCATGGGCTTCCTGGGCATCATCCAGAACGACATCAAGCGCGTCGTGGCCTACTCCACGCTGTCGCAGCTGGGCTACATGACGGTGGCGCTGGGCGTGTCGGCCTACAACGTGGCGGTCTTCCACCTGATGACGCACGCCTTCTTCAAGGCGCTGCTGTTCCTGGCGGCCGGCTCGGTGATCATCGGCATGCACCATGACCAGGACATCCGCAACATGGGCGGCCTGCGCAAGTACATGCCCATCACCTGGATCACCTCGCTGCTGGGCTCGCTGGCGCTGATCGGCACGCCGTTCTTCGCCGGCTTCTACTCGAAGGACTCGATCATCGAGGCGGTGCACGCCAGCCATCTGCCGGGCGCCGGCTTCGCCTACATGGCGGTGGTCGCGGGCGTCTTCGTCACGGCGTTCTATTCGTTCCGGATGTACTTCCTGGTCTTCCACGGCAAGGAGCACTTCCACCACAAGCCCTTCCCGGGCGAGCATGATCACCATGACGACCACGGTGAGCACCATGAGCCGCACGAGTCGCCCTGGGTGGTCACCGCGCCGCTGCTGTTGCTGGCCATTCCCTCGGTGGTGATCGGCTTCCTGACGATCCAGCCGATGCTGTATGGCGACTTCCTGAAGGATGCGATCTTCGTCAACCACGAAGCGCACCACGCCATGACCGAACTGGCCCACGAGTTCCACGGCGCCACCGCGATGGCCCTGCACGCCTTCGGCACGCTGCCGTTCTGGCTGGCGCTGGGTGGCGTGGTCACGGCCTACGTCTTCTACATGGTCGCCCCGGGCATCCCGGCGGCCATCGCCAAGGCGCTGAAGCCGGTGATCACCGTGCTTGAGAACAAGTACTACATGGACTGGATCAACGAGAACATCCTGGCCCGTGCGGCCCGCGGCCTGGGCATCGGGCTGTGGAAGGGGGGCGACCAGACCCTGATCGATGGGGCGGTGGTCAACGGCTCGGCCAACGCGGTGGGCGCCTTCGCGCGCGTCACCCGCCTGGTCCAGACGGGCTATCTGTCGTGGTATGCGCTGGTGATGGCGCTGGGCGTGTTCGGTCTGATGACCTGGCAACTGTGGCCCTACTTCCCCGGCCTCACCGGCCGTTGACAAGAGGGCGGAGAACTACAAATGGGTCTGTTGAGCGTTGCCATCTGGCTGCCGATCGCCTTCGGCGTCCTGCTGCTGGCACTGGGCCGTGACGAGAACGCGGGCACTGCCCGCTGGATCGCGCTGGCCGGTGCCGTCCTGAGCTTTGTTGTCACGATTCCGCTGGTCACCGGCTTTGACCTCGGCACTGCAGCGCTGCAGTTCGAGGAGAACCTGGCCTGGATCGAGCGCTTCAATGTGCGCTACCACCTGGGTGTCGACGGCATCTCGGTGTGGTTCGTGCTGCTGACCGCCTTCATCACGATCATCGTCGTGATGGCGGCCTGGGAGGTGATCACCGAGCGTGCCCACCAGTACCTGGGCGCCTTCCTGATCCTGTCGGGCCTGATGGTGGGCGTGTTCTCGGCGGTGGACGGCCTGCTGTTCTACGTCTTCTTCGAGGCCACGCTGATCCCGATGTACATCATCATCGGCGTCTGGGGCGGTCCGCGGCGGGTCTACGCGGCCTTCAAGTTCTTCCTCTACACGCTGCTCGGTTCGCTGCTGATGCTGATCGCGCTGATCTACCTGTACGCCAAGTCGGGTGGCAGCTTCGAGATCCTCGAGTGGCACAAGCTGCCGCTGCCGCTGAACGCCCAGGCGCTGCTGTTCTTTGCCTTCTTCGCGGCCTTCTCGGTGAAGGTGCCGATGTGGCCGGTGCACACCTGGCTGCCCGACGCCCACGTCGAGGCGCCCACCGGCGGCTCGGTGGTGTTGGCGGCGATCATGCTGAAGCTGGGCGCCTACGGCTTCCTGCGTTTCTCCATGCCGATCGCCCCCGATGCCTCGCGCGAGTACGCCTGGTTCATCATCGCGCTGTCGCTGATCGCGGTGATCTACATCGGCCTGGTGGCGATGGTGCAGACCGACATGAAGAAGCTGGTCGCCTATTCGTCGATCGCCCACATGGGTTTCGTGACGCTGGGCTTCTTCATCTTCAATGAACTGGGCATCTCCGGCGGCCTGGTGCAGATGATCTCGCACGGCTTCGTCTCCGGTGCGATGTTCCTGTCGATCGGGGTGCTCTACGACCGTGTGCACTCGCGTGACATTGCGGCCTATGGCGGCGTGGTCAACACCATGCCCAAGTTTGCCGCCTTCGCGCTGCTGTTCTCGATGGCCAACTGCGGCCTGCCGGGTACCGCGGGCTTTGTCGGCGAGTGGATGGTGATCCTGGGTGCCGTCCAGTACAACTTCTGGATCGGCGCGCTGGCCGCCACCGCGCTGATCTTCGGCGCCGCCTACACGCTGTGGATGTACAAGCGGGTCTACTTCGGTGACATCGCCAACGACCATGTGCGCGAACTCACCGACATCAACGCCCGCGAGTTCTCGATGATGGCGCTGCTGGCCGCCGCCGTGCTGGCCATGGGCCTGTATCCGAAGCCCTTCACCGATGTGATGCACACCTCGGTGGACGCGCTGATCAAGCACGTCGCCCAGTCCAAGCTGCAGTGACGACGAGGCCCACACCATGAATCCTATGAACTGGCTTGTTGTCTCTCCCGAGATCGTGCTGCTGGTCGCCGCCTGCGCGATCGCGCTGATCGACCTCTACGTCACCGACCCGAAGCGCGGCCTCACCTTCTGGCTCACCCAGCTGACGCTGGCTGTGGTCGCCCTGATGCACGCCAGCGCGATGCAGGCCGGCCTGGGCGCCAGCGGCGCCGCGGCCTCGGTCTACGGCATGCAGGGTCTGGTGGTGTCCGACCCGCTGGGCCACCTGCTGGCCACCTGCGCCTCGCTGGCGCTGATGGCCACCTTGGCCTATGCACGCCCCTACCTGGGCGAGCGCGAGCTGCTCAAGGGCGAGTTCTTCACGCTCTCGATGTTCGTGCTGCTGGGCGTGTCGGTGATGATCTCGGCCAACAACTTCCTGGTCATCTATGTGGGCCTGGAGCTGATGAGCCTGTCGCTGTACGCGATGGCCGCGCTGCGCCGCGACCATGGCGTGTCCACCGAAGCCGCGATGAAGTACTTCGTGCTCGGTGCGCTGGCCAGCGGTTTCCTGCTCTACGGCATGTCCATGCTGTACGGCGCCACCGGCAAGCTGGACCTGCCCGAGGTCTACGCGGTGGTGGCCGACGGCCAGATCAACCCGGTCGTGCTGACGCTGGGCGTGGTGTTCCTGGTGGCTGGCCTGGCCTTCAAGCTGGGTGTGGTGCCGTTCCACATGTGGGTGCCCGACGTCTACCAGGGCGCGCCCACCGCAGTGACGCTGATGATCGGCGGCGTGCCCAAGTTCGCCGCCTTCGCGATCGCCTTCCGCATCCTGGTCGAGGGCCTGTCCACGCTGGGACACGACTGGCAGCAGATGCTGATGGTGCTGTCGGTGCTGTCGATGCTGATCGGCAACCTGGCCGCCATCGCGCAGACCAACCTCAAGCGCATGCTGGCCTACTCGGCCATCGCCCAGCTGGGCTTCATGCTGCTGGGCCTGACGCCCACCGTGGTGGCCGCCAACACCACCTCGGCCGCCAACGGCTACAGCTCGGCGCTGTTCTATGTGGTCACCTATGTGCTGACCACGCTGGGCAGCTTCGGCCTGATCATGCTGCTGGCTCGCCAGGGTTTCGAGAGCGAGGAGATCAGCGATCTGTCTGGCCTGGCCAAGCGGGCGCCGTGGATCGCCGGGGTGATGACCGTCTTCATGTTCTCGCTGGCTGGCGTGCCGCCGATGGTGGGCTTCTACGCCAAGTTCGCGGTGCTGCAGGCGCTGGTCACCACCGGTGACAGCACCTACATCACGCTGGCCATCGTCGCGGTGCTGCTGTCGCTGGTGGCGGCCTTCTACTACCTGCGCATCGTCAAGGTCATGTACTTCGACGAGCCGGCCGAGTCCGGTGCCGCGCTGACCGCGGGCTCCGGGGTGTCGGCGCTGCTGGCCCTCAATGGCGCTGCTGCGCTGGTGCTGGGCCTGCTGCCGCAGGGCCTGATGGCGCTGTGCCGCGACGTCATCGTCGCCGCCTTGCAGGGCTGACACGATGAGTGCCGGGGCAGCCACTTGGCTGGTGGTGCTGGCCGCGCTGCTGGCCGCGAACCTGCCCTTTGTCAATGAACGCCTGTTCGTGGTCGGACCGCGGCGCGCGCCCAAGGCCTTTGGCTGGCGCCTGCTGGAGTTGGCGGTGGCCGGCGGCCTGACCCTGCTGCTGGGCAGCGCCCTTGAGTCCTCGCTGGGCCAGCGGGCGCCGCAGGGCTGGGAGTTCTACGCCGCCTGGACCTGCCTGATGCTGACCCTGGCCTCGCCGGGTTTCGTCTGGCGCTACCTGCGCCGCGGCGCGCCGGCAGCGGCGCATGAGTGACGAGCACCTGATCGAGCGCCCGCTGCGGCCTGCGCAGGTCTGGCAGGGCCGATTCCTGGACGTGCGCTGCGACGTCGCCCGTCTGCCCGACGGCACTGAGGCCACGCGCGAGTACATCGTCCACCCCGGCGCGGTGATGATTGTTCCGATCACCGATGACGGCCGCCTGGTCATGGAGCGGCAGTGCCGCTACCCGCTGCAGACCGTGCTGCTGGAGTTTCCCGCCGGCAAGATCGATCCCGGTGAGCCCCGCTGGCGCTGCGCCCAGCGCGAACTGCTGGAAGAAACCGGCTATCGCGCCCGCGAATGGGCCTGCGCCGCACTCATGCACAACGCGCCGGCCTACTCGAACGAGCTGATCGAGGTCTGGTTCGCGCGCGGGTTGGAACTGGGCGAACAGCAGCTGGATGCCGGCGAGTTCCTCGACGTCTGCCTGGTCGACGAGGCCGAACTCGAGCGCCTGGCCGCCCGCGGCGAACTCACCGACGCCAAGACCCTGGTCGGTCTGCTGTGGTTGCAGAAATGGCGCGCCGGGCTGTGGGATTTGGCATGGCAGCCTGCACAGGATCTGGCTTCTGACCGATCATCGGGGACATGAAGGTCCTGAACCTGCGCTGCGAGCACGAGCACGGTTTTGAAGGCTGGTTCGCGTCGGAGGACGACTACCGGGACCAGCTTGAGCGTGGTCTGCTGAGCTGCCCCTTGTGCGCCAGCGCCAGCATCACCCGCCTGCCCAGCGCCCCGCGGCTGAACATCTCGGGTGCGCAGCCCACGCCGGCCGCTGAGCCACGACCGCCGGCCGAGCCCGGACGCCCCTCCCAAGCGGCGCTGGCGGCCCAGTTGCAGTCTGCCCTGCAGGCCGTGGTGCACGACCTGGTGCAGCGCACCGAAGACGTGGGCCAGCGCTTTCCGGAAGAGGCTCGCCGCATCCACTATGGTGAGACCGAGGTCCGCGGCATCCGCGGCCAGGCCACGCCGGAAGAGCGCGAGGCGCTGCGCGACGAGGGCATCGAGGTGTTCGCCCTGCCGCTGGCGCCCGGACCCAGCGGCCCCACCCACTGAGTCGCAGGCTCAGGGCTGCAGCAGCCGCCCGGGATTCATCAGGCCTTGCGGGTCCAGGGCCTGTTTGATGGCCCGCATCATGCCCAAGGCCACCGGCGACTTGCGCCGCGCCAGCTCGCTGCACTTGAGCGCACCAATGCCATGCTCGGCCGAGAACGAGCCGCCGCAGGCCATCACCGCGTCATAGACCCGCTGGTTCAGCACGGCCTCGTGCTGCGCCAGAAAATCGGCGGCAGGCACGCCCTGCGGGGCCTGCAGGTTGTAGTGCAGGTTGCCGTCGCCCAGGTGGCCGAAGGTGACCAGACGGATGCCCGGCACGAGCGCGCGCAAGGTGTCGCCCATCTCGGTCACGAATCCGGGGATGGCCGACACCGGCAGCGCGATGTCGTTCTTGATGTTCAGGCCTTCCTCGGCCTGGGCCAGCGGAATGCTCTCGCGCAGGTGCCACAGCGCGTGTGACTGGGCCAGGCTTTCTGCGACCACCGCGTCGTGCGCCTCGCCGCTGTCCAGAGCCTCGCCCAGCACCGCCTCCAGGCTGTCCCGGGCCTGGGCCTCAGAGGGGGCCGCCAGCTCCAGGAGCACGGTCCAGGGCGCCGCGGGCAGCGGCTGCGGCAGGCTGGGAAAGTGCTGTGCCACCAGCGCCAGCGCGAAGCGCTCCATCAGCTCGAAGCCGGTCAGGCCGGCGTCCAGCCGCTGGCGCGCCCGGCGCAGCAGGGCCACGCAGGCCTCGATCGACGGGCAGGCGGCCAGCGCGGTCATCGTGGCGCCAGGGCGCGGGTGCAGCTTCAGCGTGGCGGCGGTGATCACACCCAGCGTGCCCTCGCTGCCGATGAACAGGTCGCGCAGGTCGTAGCCGGTGTTGTCCTTGCGCAGGCCCGACAGGCCATCCCAGACCTCGCCCTGGGGGGTCACCACCTCCAGGCCCAGGCACAGCTCGCGCGCATTGCCGTAGCGCAGCACCTGGGTGCCGCCGGCATTGCTGGCCAGGTTGCCGCCGATGGTGCAACTGCCCTCTGCCGCCAGGCTCAGCGGGAACAGCAGGCCGGCATCGGCGGCGGTCTGCTGCAAGGCCTGCAATACGCAGCCAGCCTCGACTGTGACAGTCAGGTTGTCGGCATCGAGCTGCCGGATGCGCTGCATGCGACCCAGGCTCAGCAGCACCTGCCGGCCACTGTCATCGGGCACGCCGCCGCCCACCAGGCCGGTGTTGCCGCCCTGCGGCACCAGGCTGGTGGCGTGCTCGCGGCACAGCCGCACCACTGCGGCCACCTCGGCCGTGCTGCCCGGCCGCACCACGGCCAGCGCACGGCCGTGGTAGCGCTTGCGCCAATCCACTTCATAGGCCGACAGGTCGCCGTCCCGCAGCACATGGGCCGGACCCACGGCGGCGCGCAGTGCGTCCAGCAGCAGGCTCATCCCAGCGCGGCGGCGGCCTTGGCGCGCTGCAGCCGCCAGCGCACCTGCACCGCGCAGGCGGCGAACAGCACCAGACACAGCGCGATCTCGATCATCGCCAGCGTGGCGCCCGGCGCCGGCTCGCTGGTGGCCCGCACCAGCCCTTCGGCGCAGTACAGCCAGACCAGCAGGCTGACCCAGCGGTAGGTGTAGAGCCGGTGCTTGAGCAGCCCGGCCAGCGGCAACAGCAGCGGCAGCACCTTGATCACCAGTGTGCGGCGTCCGGTGGGTGCCAGCCACAGCTCCCAGGCCAGGCACAGCGCAATCAGCGCCAGCAGCGCGCCCACGGCCACCCAGCGCGTGATCCGGGTCACGGCGTCGGCTTCCAGTGTCAGCGGCGGCGGCGAGGTCGACATGGGCTGGCATCATAGCGGCCGATGAATGCCCTCGAAACGAGCCCCCGCGCCGAGCGGGTGACCCTGGCCCTGCTGCTGGAGTCGCTGCGCACCTGGCCCTGGTTCGACACCCTGCGCACCTTGCGCCTGCGCTTTCGCGAGGACCGCTTGGGCCTGACCGCCGGCAGCCTGACCTTCACCACACTGATCGCGCTGGTGCCCTTGCTGACGGTGATGCTGGCGGTGTTCACCGCCTTCCCGATCTTCAGCCAGTTCCAGGTGGCGCTGCAGAAGTACTTCCTGCAGAGCCTGGTGCCGGACAACATCGCGCGGCCGGTGCTGACGGCGCTGACCCAGTTCGCCAGCAAGGCCAGCCGCGTGGGGGCCGCCGGCCTGATCTTCTTGCTGGTCAGCGCGCTGCTGCTGATGCTGACGATCGACCGCACGCTCAACGCGATCTGGCGCGTGCGCACACCGCGACCGATCGCCCAGCGGGTGCTGGTCTACTGGGCGGCCCTGACGCTGGGCCCGCTGGTGCTGGGGGTCAGCCTGTCGCTGACCAGTTATGCGCTGTCAGCCTCGAAGGGCCTGGTCGAGGGCCTGCCCGGCGGTGTCGGGTTGGTGCTGGATGGGGTCCAGTTCCTGCTGCTGTGGGCGGCCATGGCCGGGCTGTTCCACTACGTGCCCAACACCCATGTGCGCTGGCGTCATGCCTTGGCGGGCGGCGCCTTCGTGACCATCGGTTTCGAGCTGGCCAAGTCGCTGCTGGCCTGGTATGTGTCCAAGGTGGCCACCTACGCCACGATTTACGGCGCCTTTGCCACCGCGCCGATCTTCCTGCTGTGGATGTTCACCGGCTGGGTGATCGTGTTGATGGGTGCGGTGATCGCCGCCTATGCGCCCAGCCTGCAGATGCGGGTGGTGCGCCAGTCGGACACGCCGGGGCACCGCTTTGTGATTGCGCTGGCGGTGCTGCGCGAACTGGCCGCCGCGCGGGCGGCCGGGCAGGCCGGGCTCACGCTCAGCGCGCTGGCTGGCATGCTGCGCATCGATCCGCTGCAGATCGAGCCCGAGCTCGATGAGTTGTTCGAGCCCGACTGGGTGGGCCGGCTGGAGGAGGGCGGCGAGCAGCGCTATGTGCTGCTCTGCGATCCGACGCTCACGCCGGCGGCGCCGCTGATCGATCGCCTGCTGCTGCGGCCGGATGAGCGGGTGGCGGTGTTCCGTGAGCGCGCCGGTCTGGAGCGCATGACGCTGGCCGAGCTGCTCGCCTGAGGGCCTGGCTCAGGCCGGGTGGACCACCACCAGCAGCGCGCGCGCCTCGCCGCGGCCGGGGTTGCGCAGTGCATGGGGCTGGTCCACCGCGTAGCGGGCGGTTTCGCCCGGGGCCAGGCGCTGGCGCGCCTCGCCGGCATGCACTTCCACCTGGCCGCTCAGCACGCTGAGGTGCTCGCGGCTGCCGGGCTCGTGCGGCTGGGAGTCCAGCATGCCGCCCGACTGGATCGTCAGTTCATACCACTCGAACTGGCCGGCCAGCTCAATCGGGCCCAGGATGCGCAGCTCGCATTGGCCGTCCGGGCTGCGCAGCGTGGGCACGGCATGCGCGGGTACCGCGGCGATCGTTGGCGGCTCGGGCGCATCGCCCGGCGTGAGCAGCTCGGTCAGAGGCACGCCCAGCGCGTTGGCCAGGCGCCAGACCACGGCCACGGTGGGGTTGGCCTGGTTGCGCTCGATCTGCGAAAGCATCGACTTGGACACGCCGGCCTGGCGCGACAGGTCATCGAGCGACAACTTGCGCGCATGGCGCAGCTGCGCCAGGGCCTGGCCCACGCGGGGCGGTTCGGGGGAAGGGGCAGGGCGGGCCATCACAGTCCTTGACGGATCGAACGCTTCACATGATACTGCACAAAAATTCGATATATCGAACAATCAGCAGTCTCAGTGAACACCGACAGGACGCCACCGATGAGCTCCCCCGACGCCTTTCTCGCCCACGTCCGCCAGGAGCTGGATCAGCTCGACCAGGCGGGTCTCTTCAAGCGCGAGCGCATCATTGCCACGCCCCAGGGCGCCCATGTGCGCACCACCGACGGCCGCACGCTGATCAACCTGTGCGCCAACAACTACCTGGGCCTCTCCAGCCACCCGGCGGCCATCGCAGGCGCCCACGCGGCGCTGGACAGCCACGGCTACGGCCTCAGCTCGGTGCGCTTCATCTGCGGCACCCAGGACCGGCACAAGGAACTGGAGCAGCGCATCGCCCGCTTTGTGGGCTGCGAGGACGCCATCCTGTATGCCGCTGCCTTTGACGCCAACGGCGGTCTGTTCGAGCCGCTGCTGGGCGAGGCCGACGCGATCATCAGCGACAGCCTGAACCACGCCTCGATCATCGACGGCATCCGCCTGTGCAAGGCGCAGCGTTGGCGCTACGCCCATGACGACATGGCCGACCTGGCGCGCTGCCTGAAGGAAGCTCGCGACGGCGGCGCCCGCTTCATCCTGGTGTTCACCGACGGCGTGTTCTCGATGGACGGCACGATCGCCCGTCTGGACGAGATCCGCGCGCTGTGCGACCGCTTCGATGCGATGCTGGGCATCGACGAGAGCCATGCCAGCGGCTTTGTCGGCGCCACCGGGCGCGGCACGCATGAGCTGCGCGGCATCTTCGGCCGCGTCGACATCGTCACCGGCACCTTCGGCAAGGCCTTGGGCGGCGCCTCGGGGGGCTTCACCGCAGCGAAGCGCGAGGTGATCGAGCTGCTGCGGCAGCGCTCGCGGCCCTACCTGTTCTCGAACACGCTGGCGCCGGCCATCGTGGGCGGCTCGCTGGCGGTGCTGGACCTGCTGGAGAGCTCGACCGCGTTGCGCGACCGCGTGGCCGACAACGCGCTGTGGTTCCGCCAGGCGATCAGCGCCGCCGGCTTCGAGATCAAGCCCGGCACCCACCCGATCGTGCCGATCATGGTCTACGACGCGGTGCTGGCGCAGCGCCTGGCGGCGCGCCTGCTGGAGCTGGGCGTGTACGTGGTGGGTTTTTTCTTTCCGGTGGTGCCCAAGGGCCAGGCGCGCATCCGCGTGCAGCTCAGCGCCGCGCACAGCCGGGAAGACCTGGAGCGGGCGGTGGCGGCCTTCACCCAGGCCGGCCGCGAACTGGGGATTCTGAAGTGAGCAGCGCGCCCAGGATCCTGATCATCGGCGCCAACGGCCAGATCGGCACCGAGCTGGCCGAGGCCTTGGTGGCCCGCCATGGCCACAGCGCCGTGGTGACCAGTGACCTGTCACCGCGTGGCCGCGTGCCCGGCCTGGCCCATGAAGCGCTGGACGTGACCGACGCCGGCGCGCTGGCCCAGGTCGCCGAGCGCCACGCGATCACCCAGGTCTACCTGCTGGCCGCGGCCCTGTCAGCGCGCGGCGAGCAGCACCCCACCTGGGCCTGGGACCTGAACATGAAGGGCCTGCTGAACGTGCTGGAGCTGGCCCGCACCACCAAGCTCGACAAGGTCTTCTGGCCCAGCTCGATCGCCGCCTTCGGGCCCACCACGCCGCGCGACCAGACGCCGCAGAAGACCGTGATGGAGCCCACCACCGTCTACGGCATCTCCAAGTTGGCGGGCGAGGGCTGGTGCGCCTGGTACCACCGCATGCATGGTGTGGACGTGCGCAGCCTGCGCTACCCCGGCCTGATCAGCTGGAAGACGCCGCCGGGCGGCGGCACCACCGACTACGCGGTGGAGATCTTCCACGAGGCGCTCAAGGCCAATCACTACACCAGCTTTCTGGGCCCCGAGAGCGCCTTGCCGATGATGTACATGCCTGACGCCATCCGGGCCACGCTGGCGCTGATGGACGCACCGGCCGACGCGCTGCGCGAGCGCCACGGCTACAACCTGGCCGGCGTGTCCTTCACCCCAGCCGAGCTGGCCGCCGAGATCGCCCGCCAGCACCCGGGCTTCACGATCGACTACGCGCCGGATTTCCGCCAGGCCATTGCCGACAGCTGGCCACGCTCGATCGACGACTCGGCCGCCCGCGCCGACTGGGGCTGGCAGCCGCAGGTCGACCTGGCGGCGATGACGGCAGACATGCTGGCCAACCTGGCGCCGCAGTACCGCTGATCACAAGGGGATGCGGCCGGTCCAGATGTCCTTGTACATGACCCAGTCGCCCATGAAGCTGTAGAGCGGGCGCTTGAAGCTGGCCGGCTTGTTCTTCTCGAAAACGAAGTGGCCGATCCAGGCGCAACCATAGCCGCACAGCAGGCCATAGAGCAGGTACTGCGGGCGGCCGGTCCACAGCAGCATGGCCAGGCAGACCAGGGCCAGTGAGCTGCCCAGGAAGTGCAGCCGGCGGCAGGTGCGGTGGGCGTGCTCGCCCAGGTAGAGCGGGTAAAACTCGGCGAAGCTGCGGATCGCGCCCAGGTCGGGTGAGGTGGCGGCGGTGCTCATGCGGTGGCTCCGTGAATCGGGATGGGCCCGATTGCAGCGCGGCCGGGCGCGGCCGGCCATCCGGGCTTGCCCCGGCGCGGTGTCGCGCAGGCGTCAGCCGGCGGCGCGCAGACCCAGGCGCTCCAGCCGGTAGCGCAGGGTGTCGCGGCTCACCCCCAGCAAGCGGGCGGCCTGGGTGACGTTGCCGTCGCTGCGACGCAGCGCCTCCTCGATCAGCCGACGCTCGGCCCGCTCCAGGTTCAGGTCGCTGCCGGCATCCAGCGGCGCGTCGGCGCTGGCTGGGGCCACGGTGCGCAGGCCCGCCAGTTCCAGCTCGGTGATGCGCTCGCCGGTGGCCAGCAGCACCGCCTGCTCCATCAGGTTGCGCAGCTCGCGCACATTGCCCGGAAAGCGGTGGGCGCGCAGGCGCTGCTCGGCACCGTCGCTCAGGCGCATGTCGCCGCGGCGGTAGCGCTGCGCATGGTGCGCCAGGAAATGCCGGGCCAGCACGATCACGTCCTCGCCCCGCTCGCGCAGCGGTGGCACCTGCAACTCGACAATGCGCAGGCGGTAGTACAGGTCGGCGCGAAAGCGCCCCTCGGCCACCATCTTCTCCAGCGACTGGTGGGTGGCGCTGACGATGCGCACATTCACGGCCTGGTCGCGCAAGCCCCCCAGGCGCCGGAAGCGCTTGTCCTCGAGCAGCTTGAGCAGCTTGACCTGGGTGGCGGCGTCGGCCTCGCCGATCTCGTCCAGGAACAGCGTGCCGCCTTCGGCCGTCTCGACCAGGCCGGCCTTGCGCTGGCGGGCATCGGTGAAGGCGCCTTTCTCATAGCCGAAGAGCTCAGCCTCGACCAGGTGGGCGGGCAGCGCACCGCAGTTGAGCTCGACAAACGGCCCGTCACGGCGCGGGCCGTCGAAATGCAGTGCGCGGGCGACCAGTTCCTTGCCGGTGCCGGTCTCGCCGTGGATCAGCACGGCCGGGCCATCGGCGTCTTCCAGCTGGCTTTCCGAGGCCAGCATCTGGCGGATGCGCTGGCGCAGCTGGTGCATCGCCAGCGAGTCGCCGACGATCTTGTCCAGGCCGCTGCCGGCCGCCTCGCGCCCGGCGTAGTAGTGCACGGTGCGCTGCAGCCGGTCCTGGCTCAGCAGGCGCTCGATCAGCAAGCGCACCTCGCCCAGGGCCAGCGGCTTGGACAGGTAGTCCAGCGCGCCGCTCTTGAGCGCATTCACCGCCAGGTCGACGCTGCCGAAGCCGGTCATCATGACCACCCGGCAGTCGGGGTCCAGAGCCTTGAAGCGGCCCAGGGCCTGCAGTCCGTCCATGCCAGGCAGGTTGTGGTCCAACAGCACCAGGTCGGGCCGGAACTCGGGGTACACGAGCAGGCCTTCCTCGGCCGTTTCGGCCACCCGGGTGTCCCAACCCTGGCGCGACAGGAAGGTGGCCAGGTTGCGCGCGAGCGCCACCTCGTCATCGATGATCAGGACGGCATGGCCGGCGCGTTCAGGCATGGTGGTGGTTGTGCGATCAAGCGGCGCTGGCGGGCAGCAGCGGCAGGCTCAGCGTGACGCGCGTGCCATGCGGCATGGCGGGCTCTATCGTCAGGCTGCCGCCGGCGCGCTCCATCGCTCGACGGGCCAGCGGCAATCCCAGGCCCAGGCCGCGTGGCTTGGTGGTGAAAAAGGGCTGCAGCAGCTTGTCGCGCGAGGCAGCGGGCAGGCCGCTGCCGCTGTCCTCGATCACGATGCGCAGCTCGCCGGCCGACTGGCTGGCACGCAGGCTGACCTGGTCGCCGGCCCGCGTGGCCTCGGCCGCGTTGGCCAGGATGGAGGCCAGCGACTGGGTCAGCAGGATATCGTCCAGCGCCACCTCGCCCAGCTGCTCGGGCCACTCATGGCTGAACTGCTTGTGCTGGGCGGCCAGGTCGGCCGCGATGCGTCCGCGCGCGGCTTCTAGCACCGGCCGCACGGCGCAGCGGTGCGGCCGACCCGTCGGATCCCCGGCGCTGGTCAGCAGCGTGCGCACCAGGTGCTCGATGCGGTCGACGTGGCGGATCACCTCTTCATGGTCCAGCGGCATGGTCGGTCCCAGCTCGCGGGTCAGCTCGGCCGCGCTGCGGATGGAGCCCAGCGGGTTGCGGATGTTGTGGGCCACGGCGGCCGAGAGCTCGCCCACCATGGCCAAGGCCTCGTTGTCGATCAGCCTGCGCTGCTGATCACCCAGCGCCCGCTCGATACGGCGCACGAACCACAGCAGTGACAGGATCAGCAGGGAGCCTCCCAGCAACGCAGCGCCCCAGATGCGGCCCTGGCCTTCGGCCAGGGCCTGGGTCAGCGCCACCGGGCGCCGGTACAGCTCGATCACGCCGACGATCGGGCCGTTGTGGGCCGCGTGCACCGGGACGTAGTTTTCGACAAACTCACGGGGCGAGCCCAGCAGCACATGCTCCGATTTGTCGGAGTGGGCATCGAAGTTGGCGACGAGTTCGCCGGTCAGCGCCTCGTCAAGCTCATCGTTGTGGCCGAAGGTCTGGCCGATCAGGTCCGGACTGCTGGACCACAACACGCGCTGCTCGCGCGTGTAGACATTGATGCGCAGCACATCGGGCATCGCCGCGATGTGTGCCAGGAATTCGACAAACGCAGGGTCGTTGGCGCGCTCGGGCTGGCGGAAGATCTCGGCGACCTTCTGGGTGTCGGCAATGCTCTGGACAAAGTCGCCGCTCAGTTCGGCGTCGCGGTGCAACAGGCGTGACTCGATGAAGGCATCGAGCAGGACCGCCATGCCGATGGCGAACAGACCCACGCCGATCGAGCCGGCGATCATGAACCAGCGGGTGATGGCCGCAGGGCGGCCCACCGTGGTCATCGAGGGGGACAGGACGTCAGGCATCGGGGCGGGCATCGGCAGCGGGGGCAGGCCGCAGCCGATTGTGCCCGGACCCGGTGGCCTGAGCGATCAGCGGACGCGGCAGTTGACGGTCTTGGTCGCGACCAGCGCGCCGGCTTCGGTGTACAGCGCGCCGGTGGCCTGGCCGCCGACGATGAAGTCGGCCGCCAGCGCGGTGGCGCCCTTGTTGATGTCGCGCGGACGGCTGGAGAAGTCGATCTCGACTTCACGCTGGATGGCGGGCTGGGCGGTCGAGGTGGCGCTGTTGGCGCCCGAGGTCAGCACGGCGTAGTAGTTGCCGCTGGCGACACCCTTGCCGTCGACCGAGGCGGTCGAACGGTCGCTGCGGACTTCGCACTTGACGCGCAGTTCGGCCTGGGCGGCGGTGGCGACGGTCAGCGAGGCGATGGCGAGGCCCAGCAGGGTGGTGATACGACGGGTCATGGCTTGCTCCAGTGTGGTAAGGGATGGTTGGGACTGGGAGAAATGCCCCGGCGCTTTGGTGGGCAGGACCTCGGCGACCGGGACGATCCATGATTCGCAACGGACGTGCCAGCAAGTGTGCAAGATGCACACTTTCAATAACTCATTGATTTATATGGATTTATCCAGAGGCAAAGACTGAGTGGCCACCTCTGATCAGGCCCGGGTGGGGCAATTCCCCCACCCACCAGCGTGAAATCCCCCGGTCTCCCAGGGGACTGGCACCGATCAGGCCAGCGCGGCCTGCAGCGCGGCCAGCAAGGCGTCCGGCTGCTCGGTCATGATCGAGTGCCCGCCGGGCACGCGGTGCACCGTGGCGCGCAGGCGCTGCGCCAGCTCGCGGGTGAGCTTGGGCGGCGTCATCTGGTCGGCCTGGCCCAGCACCAGGTGCGCCGGGCAGCGCACCGCGTCGGCCGCCTCGTGGCCATGGGCGTAGGCGTTGCACAGTCCGAAGTCATGCCGGAAGACGTTGGCGCCCTGCGGCCCGTGGGCCTGCACCTGGGCCATCAACTGGCGGCCACCGCCATGCAGCCACATGCCGGGCCCGGGGTAGCTGGGCTTGGCCGCCCAGGTCGACAGCGAAAAGGCATTGACCATGTCCATGCCGGCCTGCGGACGCTGCTCGGCGGCGTCCAGCAGGGCCTTGGACACTGCCATCGGGTAGGCCGTGCCCACCATCACCAGCCGCGACACCCGCTGCGGATGCCGCGCAGCCGCCTCCAGGGCGATCAGCGAGCCCATGCTGTGACCCACCAGGGCCGCCTGGGCGACGCCGGCGGCGTCCAGCACCGCCACCGTCCAGTCGGCCAGCGATTCGATGTCGGGCAGCAAGGGGCCCTCCGAGCGCATGTGGCCCGGCTGGTCCAGCGCCAGCGCGCCGAAGCCATGGTGGGCGCACCAGCGCGCCAGCAGATTCCAGACGCTGTGGTCGTTCAGCGCGCCGTGCAGAAAGACGACGCAGGGCAGGGTGGGGTTGAACGGCTTGCCGCCGGTGTAGGCATAGGCGCGGCGGCCGTGGACGGTCCATTCCATGTCAGGCCCCCGCTTTCTCGGCCGCCTTCAAGGCGCGGGTCAGGTCATCGATCAGATCGGCGGCATCCTCCAGGCCGATCGACAGGCGGATCGTGCCGGGCGTGATGCCGGCCTGGCGCAGCGCGGCGTCGTCCATGCGGAAATGGGTGGTCGAGGCGGGGTGGATCACCAGCGAGCGGCAGTCGCCCACATTGGCCAGGTGCGAGAAGATCTTCAGCGCCTCGATGAAGGCCACACCCTGGGCACGGCTGCCCTTGAGGTCAAAGCTGAACACTGCACCGGCGCCGCGCGGCAGCAGGCGCTGGGCCAGCGCGTGGTCGCGGTGGCTGGGCAGGCCCGGGTAGGCCACGCGCTCGACCATCGGATGTGCCGCCAGGAACGCGGTGACGAGCCGGGTGTTCTCGACATGGCGGGCCATGCGCAGCGGCAGGGTCTCGATGCCCTGCAGGATCAGCCAGGCGGTGTGCGGGCTCATGCAGGCACCGAAATCGCGCAGGCCCTCGCGGCGGGCGCGCAGCAGGAAGGCGCCAACCGTGCTTTCCTCAGAAAAGACCATGCCGTGGAAGCCCTCGTAGGGCTCGCACAGCTCGGCGAAATGGCCGGTGGCGGCGTGGGCGTCAACCCAGTTGAAGCGGCCCGAGTCGACCAGCACGCCGCCCACCACCGTGCCGTGACCGCCCAGGAACTTGGTGGCCGAGTGGAACAGCAGGTCGGCGCCGTGGTCGAAGGGCTTGAGCAGCCAGGGCGGGGTGAAGGTGGCATCGACCAGCAGCGGCAGATACCGTTCATGGGCGATGGCACTGACGGCCGGGATGTCCAGCACGTCCAGGCCCGGGTTGCCCAGCGTCTCGCCGAACAGCAGCCGGGTGTTGGGGCGGATCGCGGCGCGCCAGGCGTCCAGGTCGTGCGGCGGCACGAACGTGGTGTCGATGCCGAAGCGGCTGAGTGTGTAGTGCAGCAGGTTGTGCGAGCCGCCGTACAGCGCGGCGCTGGCCACGATGTGGCTGCCGGCGCCGGCGATGGTGCTCACCGCCAGGTGCAGCGCCGCCTGCCCGCTGGCGGTGGCGATGGCGCCGACGCCGCCCTCGAGCGCCGACATGCGCTCCTCGAAGACCGCGGTCGTGGGGTTGGAGATGCGGCTGTACACATGCCCCGGCCGTTCCATGTTGAACAGAGACGCCGCGTGCGCACTGTCCTGGAAGACGAAGGAGGTGCTGAGGTGGATCGGCACCGCCCGCGCGCCGGTGGCGGGGTCCGGGGCGGCGCCTGCATGCAGGGCCAGGGTGTCGAAACCGGGATCTGTCGCGCCGGGCATGAAGAGGAGGCTGATTGAGGGGCAGCCAGAGCTTGAATGACACGCATTGTGTGCTATGTTGAGCGCACGCCGTCACCGGGCGCGGGAGCCATCGAACCCGGGCGGCGCCGAGGCATCACACGGTCGGAAGGAGAAGCCCGAATGAAGGTCAGCGACATCCTGCGAGTCAAAGGCAACACGCTGTTCACCGTCACGCCAGACCAGCCGCTGGCCGACGCGGTCAACACCATGGCCATGCACGACATCGGCTCGCTGGTGGTGATGGACCACGGCAACCTGGTGGGGATGCTGACCTTTCGGGAGGTGATCCTGGCGATCGTCAAGAACGGCGGCCAGATCGGTGCCACCACGATCAGCGGCGTCATGGACAGCCACCCGCTGACCTGCTCGCCCGACACCGAGATCGACGAGGTCCGCCGCATGATGCTGGGCCGCCACGCCCGCTACATGCCGGTGCTCAACGAGCGCACGCTGATGGGGGTGATCTCGTTCTACGACGTCGCCAAGACCGTGGTTGAGGCGCAGGACTTCGAGAACCGCATGCTCAAGGCCTATATCCGCGACTGGCCGGTCGAGGAGGGCGCGGCGGGCAACGCCGTTCCCGGCAACTGATCAGGCCGCAGCGGTGTCGGCCGGCGTGCCGGCCGTCGCCGGCTGACGCGCCATCATCCACGCAAAGGCCGCGTCGGCGTCGATCGGGCGGCAATAGCGGTAGCCCTGGACCATGTCGCAGCCGTGGGCGCGCAGGAAGCGCGCCTGCTCGTCGTTCTCCACGCCTTCGGCGATGGTGCTCAGGTGCAGCGCCCGGGCCAGCTGGATGATGGCCTGCACGATCGCCCGGTCGTCGGCGTCGGTCGAGATGTCGCGCACGAAGCTCTGGTCGATCTTCAGTGTGTGGATCGGGAAGCGCTTGAGGTAGTTCAGCGACGAGTAGCCGGTGCCGAAGTCGTCGATCGACAGGCGCACGCCCAGCGCGTGCAGGCGCTCCATCATCGCCATCGCGGCGGCCGGGTTGCCGGTGGCCACGCTCTCGGTCAGCTCCAGCTCCAGGCAGGAGGCGGGGATGTCCGCCTCGTCAAGAATGGCCTTCACCCGGTCTGGCAGCGTGGGGTCGCGGAACTGCAGGGCCGACAGGTTGACCGCCACGGTGATCGGCGGCAGGCCGGCGGCCGTCCAGGCCTTGACCTGGTGGGCGGCGGTGCGCATGACCCACTCGCCGATGGCCAGGATCTGGCCGCTGCTTTCGGCCAGCGGAATGAACTCGCCGGGCGAGACCATGCCCAGCTCGGGATGCTTCCAGCGTACCAGGGCTTCGATGCCGCTGACCTCGCCGGTGTCCACCGCCAGCTGCGGCTGGTAGTGCAGCAGCAGCTCGTCGCGCTCCACCGCGCGGCGCAGCGCCGATTCCAGCTGCAGCTGGCGCACCGAGCGCTGCTGCATGCCCTCGGCGAAGAAGGCGACGCGGCCCGGACCCTCCTGCTTGGCGCGGTACATCGCGGTGTCGGCGCAGCGCACCAGGGCTTCGACGTCCGGGCCATCGGCCGGGTAGACCGCAATGCCCACCGACAGCGTCATGCTCAGCTCGTGGCCCATCACCATGAAGGGCTGGGCCACCTGCTCCAGCAGCTTGCCGGCCACATGGGCGGCGCCGTTGGCGTCGGTGTCGGGCAGCAGGACGGCAAATTCATCGCCACCCAGGCGCGCCACGGTGTCGCCCTCGCGCAGCGCATTGCGCAGGCGCAGCGACATCTCCAGCAGCACCGCGTCACCGGCGGTGTGGCTGAAGTTGTCGTTGATGTCGCGGAAGCGGTTCAGGTCCATCACCAGCATCGCCACCGACTGGCCCTGGCGCCGCGCCTGGGCCACGGCCGCGTCGGCGCGCTCCAGCAGCAGGTGGCGGTTGGGCAGGTCGGTCAGCGCGTCGTAGTGCGCCTGGCGCTGCATGCGCTGCTCGGTCTCCCGGGTGCGCGTGATGTCGTTGATGATGCAGATCAGGTGCGTGGTGCGGCCTTCGCCGTCGACCCGCCGGCTCATCGACACCCAGGCGGTGTAGAGCTCGCCGTCCTTGCGCAGGCTGCGCAACTCGCCCTGCCAGTGGCCGCTGCGCAGCAGCTGACGGCGGATGCGGCGGTGCAGGTGCGGGTCCTCCAGCGCGGTGGTCAGCATCGCCGGGTAGTGGCCCTGGACCTCATGCGCGTCATAGCCGGTGATCTGGCTGAAGGCGGGGTTCACCGACACGATCACGCCGCGCGGGTCGGTGATCATGATGCCTTCACGGGCCTGGTCGAAGACCGCGGCGGCCAGCATCAGCTTGTCCTCGGCCTGGCGACGCATGGTGATGTCGCGCGCCTCGATGAGCAGGTGGGCCGGCTCGGCGCCGACGTGAATGCGCCGGACCTGGATCTCGACCTCGCGCCGGCCCTGGCCGGGGCTGTCCAGCCGCAGCTCCTGCCGCACCGCTTGGCCGTCTAGCGCGGTGCGAACCGCCCTCTGCAGGCGCTGCGCCTGGGCCGCCGGCTCGCGCCAGCCGGGCAGTTCCCACAGCGGCCGACTTGTCTGTTCCTGGCCATCCAGCCAGGTTCGGCCGGCGGCGTTGACCTTCAGCAGCCGGCCGCTGCCATCCATCAGGCCGATGAACTGCGGGCCCTGCTCCAGCATGGCCTGGCACATCAACTGCTCGCCATGCAGATTCGCCGACCGCACCGGGCGCCGCGCCCAGCCCCAGCCAGCAACGGCGCCCAGCGCCAGCAGGCCCAGTCCGATCAGGCCCGAGCCGGCGCCGTCCGACGCCTGGGCCCAGGCCGGTGCGCTGGTGCAGGCGGCCCCCAGCGCCAGCCAGCGGGGCAGCTGGCGCAGGGGGGTGAGACGGTGAGGGGGCGGCATCGGGCGGGTGCAGAACGGACAGGGTTTCAGGCCTCACTGTGCCCCGAGGCGGCCCGGCGCGATGCGCGGAGTCCCGGGCGAAAAGCTGCCTTGTTCAATCGGGAGGCTGTCCGCGGCGCTGGCCCGTAAAATCGGCGGTCCTTCACACGAACCCCGACCGCCCCTGGCCGGTCCGCGCGCGATGTCCGGCAGCACCCTCGGCGAACTCTTTCGCGTCACCAACTTCGGCGAAAGCCACGGCCCGGCCATCGGCTGCGTGATCGACGGCTGCCCGCCGGGCATGGCGCTCAGCGAGGCTGACATTCAGCCCGAGCTGGACCGCCGCCGCCCGGGCACCAGCCGCCATGTCACGCAGCGCAATGAAGCCGATGCGGTGGAGATCCTCTCCGGTGTTTACCAGGGCCACACCACCGGCACGCCGATCTGCCTGCTGATCCGCAACACCGACCAGCGCAGCAAGGACTATGGCAACATCACCGAGACCTTCCGCCCCGGCCACGCCGACTACACCTACTGGCACCGCTACGGCATCCGTGACCCGCGCGGCGGCGGCCGCAGCTCGGCGCGCCTGACGGCGCCCACGGTGGCTGCTGGCGCCGTCGCCCGCAAGTGGCTGCACCAGGCCTATGGCACCACCTTCCGCGGCTGCCTGACGGCGATCGGCGAGCGCGAGATCGCCCGCGACGACTGGACCCAGGTCGACCGCAACCCCTTCTTCGCGGCCACCGCCCAGGGCATCGATGAACTGGAGGCCTACATGGACGCGCTGCGCAAGTCGGGCGATTCGGTCGGCGCCCGGCTCTATGTGGAGGCCCAGGGCGTGCCGGTGGGCCTGGGCGAGCCGCTGTTCGACCGTCTGGACGCCGACATCGCCCACGCCATGATGGGCCTGAATGCGGTCAAGGGCGTCGAGATCGGTGCCGGCTTCGACTGCGTGCGTCAGCGCGGCAGCGAGCATGGTGATGAGCTGACGCCCGAGGGCTTCCTGAGCAACCACGCCGGCGGCATCCTGGGTGGCATCTCCAGCGGCCAGGACATCACGGTCAACGTGGCGATCAAGCCCACCAGCTCGATCCGCCTGCCGCGCCGCTCGATTGATTTGGCGGGGCAGCCGGCGGTGGTCGAGACCCACGGCCGCCACGATCCCTGCGTGGGCATCCGCGCCACGCCGATTGCCGAGGCGCTGCTGGCGCTGGTCCTGATGGACCACGCGCTGCGGCGGCGCGCTCAGTGCGGCGATGTGTCGGTGCTGACGCCCGATATCGCCCGCGCCACGCGCTGACCCGGCGCCACGCGGGCCTGCTGCAGCAGCCAGGGCGCGATCTCGGGCAGCGGCAGCACCGCGTCGGCCGCGCCCAGGCGGATGGCCTCCTTGGGCATGCCGAACACCACGCTGCTGGCCTGGTCCTGGGCGGCGGTGAGGGCGCCGGCATCGTGCATGTCGCGCAGACCGCGGGCGCCGTCATCGCCCATGCCGGTCATGATCACCCCGATCGCTGCTGCGCCGGCCTGTTGGGCCACTGAGCGGAACAACACATCGACCGAGGGCCGATGGTGGTTGATCAACGGACCGTCGACCACTTCCACGGCGAACTGGCTGCCTTGGCGGCGCAGGCGCATGTGGCGGCCGCCCGGGGCGATCAGCGCGCGACCGGGCAGCACGCGCTCGCCATGGCGGGCTTCGGCCACCTCGATGTCGCACAGGCTGTTCAGCCGCGCGGCCAGGGAGGCCGTGAACCCCGCGGGCATGTGCTGGACGATGACGATGCCCGGCGTCTGCACGGGCAGGGCGCGCAGCACCACCTCGATCGACTGCACGCCGCCGGTGGACAGGCCCATTGCGATGACCCGACCGCCCGGGATGCCCGGCGCGCCTGGGGGCGGCGCCGTCGCCGGGCCGCCGGGTGGCAGTGCCAGCGGGGTGGTCCGCGCCACCTGCGGCAGCGCGCCCAGGGCACCCAGGTTGGCACGCGCCGCGCTGCGCACGGTGTCCACCAGGTCGTTGCTCGGGTCTTCCAGGAAGGATTTCAGGCCGGCCTTGGGTTTGGTCACGAAGCCCACCGCACCGGCCGCCAGGGCCTGCAGCGTGACGGCGCAGCCGGCCTCGGTCAGGGTGGAGCACATCACCACCGGCGTGGGCTGTTCAGCCATCACCTCCTTGAGGAAGCTGATGCCGTCCATGCGGGGCATCTCCACGTCCAGCACCAGCACGTCGGGCTGCAGCGAGCGCAGCTTGGGCCAGGCGAACAGCGGGTCGGAGGCGGTGGCCACCACTTCGATACCCGCGGCTTCCAGGCGTTCGGACAGGTGCTTGCGCACGACCGCCGAGTCGTCGACGATCAGGACCCGGATGCGGGGGGCGCGGGGCGCGGTCATGGCTGCCGCCGGCCGCCGCGCCGCACCTCGACCGAGCCACTGCCCAGCGCCAGCGTCACGGTGCGCGGCACATGGTCGCCAACGTCGACCCCTTCGAGCTGGAAGCCGTGCTTGTCGATCTGGGTCCAGCCCTGCTCGATGTTGCGCTCGCCCACGTTGAGCTTGACGCCCGTCTGGTCGGGCATGGTGTCGGCACCGCCGTACAGGTGGGCCACATACTCCTCGGGCCGCGTGCCCAGCTCGCGCAGCCGCATCACCAGCAGGTCGATCGCCTCGGTGCCGTAGCGGCCGTCCAGCACGCCATCGGTCGGGCCCTTGCGCTCGGGCAGCAGGAAATGGCACATGCCGCCCCAACGCTTGGCCGGATGCCACAGCGTCACGGCCACGCAGGAGCCCAGCAGCGTGCGCAGCTCCGAGGCCTTGCCGCCGAAGTACCACTGTCCTGGCATCAGGAACAGCTTCTGACCGGCCTCGGCGACCATGCCGCCGCGGCCCGGGGGCAGCGCGCTAGCGGGCGTAGACCGCGGTGCGAACCGGCCGGAGCTGGGTGGCGAGATTGCTGAGTGATTCCGCATGGCCTGTGAAGAGGTAGCCCTGGGGCTTGAGCAAGGGGGCGACGCGGTTGACGATCGCCTCCTTGGCCGGGTTGTCGAAATAGATCAGGACGTTGCGCAGGAAGATGACGTCAAAGCTGCCCAGCGACGGCAGCGTCTCCATCAGGTTGGCGTTGTCGAAGCGCACGTTCTGCCGCAGCGCGCGCGAGATCAGCAAGCGCCCTTCCTGGTCGCCATGGCCGCGCAGGCAGTGGCGCTTCAGGTATTCGCGGGGCACGTGCCGAGCACGCTCCATTGGGTAGACGGCGCGCCGCGCGGTCTCGACCATCACCGTGGACAGGTCGGTACCGATCACCTCCCAGCCCGTGGGCCCGAGCTTCTCGGCCAGCAGCATGGCGATGCTGTAGGCCTCCTCACCTGAGGAACTGGCAGCGCTCCAGACCCGAAAGGTCTCGTGACCACCGTGGTCCTCGGCCAGCCGCGCCAGGAACTCGAAGTGCTGGGGCTCGCGGAAGAAATAGGTCTCGTTGGTGGTGAGCTTGTCCACCACGCGCACGATCTCGGCCGGGTCGCGCTGCTCGAGCAACTGGCGCACGTAGTCGTCCAGCCGGCGTACGCCCAGGCGCTGCGCCAGCTTGTGCAGCCGGCCTTCGACCAGCGGGCGCTTGGCCTCGGACAGGCGGATGCCCGAGACGCTCTCGAACAGGCCCACCACGGCCAGAAAAGACTCCTTGGACAGACTGTCGGACATGCTCAGGCGGCCAGCGGCTGGCCGATCAGGTCCGCCAGTTCGTCCAGCGCCAGCGTGCGCGGCAGCGCCAGCACCGGCACCATGTCACCGCGGTGGCGGGCGATGCCGGCGATGAAGCGCGGATCGATGCGGTTGCCCAGCGCTGGCGGTTCCTCCAGCTCCTGGGCGTCGGCGTCCAGCACCTCGTGCACCGCATCGACCATCAGGCCGATGACCTGGGCGCCGTGCTCGGACAGTTCCGACGGCGGCACCTCGACGACGATGATGCAGCTGCGCCGGCCCGGCACGGCCGGGGGCAGCGCCAGTCGGGCGGCCAGGTCGATCACCGGGACCACCGCGCCGCGCAGGTTCATCACGCCGCGCACGAAGGCGGGCATCAGCGGCAGTGGCGTCGAGGGGCCCAGCTCGAGGATCTCGCGCACCGCATCGATCGGCACGGCGAAGATGCCGTCACCCAGCGCGAAGCGCAGGAACTGGGACGAGGCGCCCTGCAGGTCGGCCGGGAGGCCGGTGTCGCCGGACGGGATGGCATGCATGGTGGCTCTCCGTCAGAAGGGGGCGAAAGCGTCGGACTCGGCGGCCGTGCGGCGCGGTCGGGCGCGCGCGGCAGGCCCATCCCGGCGCGTCGGCTTGGCCTGCGGGGCGGCATCCTCGGCCAGCTGGAAGCTGGCCATCAGCTCCTGCAGCTGGGTGGCCTGGGCCGACAGTTCTTCGGCCGTGGCCGACAGCTCCTCGGACAGCGACGCGTTTTGCTGGGTGCCCTGGCTGATGTGGTCCATGGCGGTGGAGACCTGGTTGACGCCACCCGCCTGCTCGGCACTGGCGGCGGCGATCTCCTGGACCAGCGCGCTGGTGCGGCTGATCGCCGGCAGCATGCTGGCCAGCAACTGGCCGGCCTGCTCCGCCTGGCCGACCGATTCGGTGGCCAGCGTGCCGATCTCCTGGGCGGCGATCTGGCTGCGTTCCGCCAGCTTGCGCACCTCGGCCGCCACCACGGCAAAGCCCTTGCCATGCTCGCCGGCACGGGCCGCCTCGATGGCCGCATTGAGCGCCAGCAGATTGGTCTGGTAGGCGATGTCGTCGACGATCGAGATCTTGCGGGCGATGACCTTCATCGCCTCCACCGTCTGCGCCACCGACTCGCCGCCGCGCGCAGCCTCCTGGGCCGCCTGGTTGGCCATCTGGTCGGTCAAGGTGGCGTTGTTGGCGTTTTGCCGTACCGACGAGGCCATCTCTTGCAGCGAGGCGGTGGTTTCCTCCAGGCTGGCCGCCTGTTCCGAGGCCGACTGCGACAGCACCTGCGAGGTGGACGACACCTGGCCCGCTGCCGAACCCAGCTGCTGGGCCGAGCGGCGCACCTCGACGATGGTGCGGCTGACGGTCTGGACCAGGCCGTTGAAGCGCTCGGCCAGCTCCCTGTAGAAGCCGCTCTTGTCCTCGGTGCCGATGCGCAGCGTGAAGTTGCCCTCCACCGCCAGCGAGGCCAGCTGGCTGATCTCGGCCTCGGCCGCCAGCTGCTCGGTCATGTCGTTCCACTGGCCGACCGAGCCGACCTGGCGGCCGTCGGGGTCGAAGATCGGCGAGGTGATCACGTCATAGGTGCGCCCGCCCAGCATCATGCGGGTGGTGGTGGGCTGCTTGAGGCTGCGCAGCCGCGCCAGCGCCTCGTCCGGCTTGACGTAGAACACGCCGACCGAGGCGCCGACGATGGTGTCCGGATTGAACTGCGGGCCCAGCGAGGCGCGGAAGGCCGTCAGGTCGCGGCGCAGGATGCGGTCCAGCGCCTTGTTGATGAAGATGATCGTGCCCTCGGCGTTGGCGATGCGGGTGGGTGTGGCGGCCTCATCCAGAGCCTGGCGCACGCGCGAGGCTTCCTCGGCCTGCTTGCGGGCGTCGGCGTACTCGAAGCCCAGGCGCGTCTGCACCTGCTTGAGCGACATCAGCATGGTTGCCAACTGGTCGTGGCCGTGCACATCGATGGCGCCGTCGAAGCGGCCCTGGCCGAAGGCCTGCATCTGGTGCGCGGTCACGGCCAGCGAGCTCGAGAGGCGACGCGCATAGCGCCAGCAGGCCACGCCGGAGACCGCCAGCACGCCGGCACAGACCTGGGCCATGGGCCAGGAATTGGTGGCCCAGGCCACACCGCCCAGCGCACCGCTGGTCAGCATCGACAGGCCCAGCAGACCGGCCTTGCCAATCAGCCCCAGGGTGTCCAGGCCACGGCTGAAGCGGTCACCCCAGGCCGCCAGGCGGCCGGCGATCACGCGGCCCTGGCGCAGCTCGATGCCATGGCCGGACTCCTCGCGCAGCCGGCGGTACAGGGCCTCGGCCATCTCGACGCGGGCCCGCTCAGGGCGGGTGCGCACTGACAGGTAGCCACTCAGCCGGCCCCCGTCGTGAAGCGGCGTCACGTTGGCCTGGACCCAGTAGAAGTCGCCGTTCTTGCGGCGGTTCTTGACCAGGCCTGACCAGGGCTGGCCGTCCTTGAGCGTGCGCCACAGGTCCTCGAAGGCCGCTGGCGGCATGTCGGGGTGACGCACCAGGTTGTGCGGCTGCCCCAGCAGTTCCTGCTCGGTGAAGCCGCTCGCCCGGACAAAGTCCTGGTTGACGTAGGTGATGCGACCTTGCGGGTCGGTGCGCGAGACGATGGTCTCGCCCTCCGACATCAGGTATTCGACTTGGGTGACAGGTTGGTTGTTGCGCATGACGTCAAGCAGGCGGGGGGCCGGCCTCAGAAGGGGGCGAAGGAGCCTTCATCCACCGATTCGCCCAGGGGCGCTGGTGCAGCGGGCGCGCGCAGGCGGGGGTTGTTCGCCCGCGGCCGCGACGCGCTGGCGGACGGGCTGCGTGCAGCGGGACGGCTGACCGCCTGGGTGCCCACCGCGTCACCGGCAACCTGGAAGAAGGCCATCAGCTCCTGCAATTGGGAGGCCTGGGCCGAGAGCTCCTCGGCCGTGGCCGACAGCTGCTCGGCCGACGAGGCGTTCTGCTGCGTGGCGCCATTGAGGTGGTCCATCGCGGCGGTGATCTGGCTCACCCCACCGGCCTGCTCGGCGCTGGCGGCGGCGATTTCCTGCACCAGCTCGCTGGTGCGGTTGATCGAGGGCACCATCTCGGCCAGCAGGGCCCCGGCCTTCTCGGCCTGCTGCACCGAGTCGGTGGCCAGCGTGCCGATTTCCTGCGCCGCGACCTGGCTGCGCTCGGCAAGCTTGCGCACTTCGGCCGCCACCACGGCGAAACCCTTGCCATGTTCGCCGGCACGGGCGGCTTCAATGGCGGCGTTCAGCGCCAGCAGGTTGGTCTGGTAGGCGATGTCGTCGATGATGGAGATGCGCGTGGCGATCTGGCGCATCGCGGCGGCGGTGCGCACGACCGCTTCACCACCCTCGGTGGCCTCGCGGGCTGCCTTGGTGGCCATGCCATCGGTCTGGTTGGCGTTGTCGGAGTTCTGCTGCACCGACGACGACATCTCCTGCAGCGAGGCGGTGGTCTCTTCCAGGCTGGCGGCCTGTTCGGAGGCCGACTGCGACAGCATCTGCGAGGTCGACGAGACCTGGGCCGAGGCCGAGGTCAGTTGTTCGGCCGCCGCGCGGACTTCGATGATCGTCTGGCTGACCGTCTCGAGCAGGTTGTTGAACAGGCCGCCCAGCGTGGCAAAGAAGGGCTGCTTGCCGTCGGTGTCCACCCGGGCGGCAAAGTCGCCACGGCCGGCGCCTTCGACGATCGCGCCGATCTCGCGCTCGGCCGCCACCTCGTCGGTGCGGTCGGTCCACTCGACCACCGTGCCGATGCGCAGGCCGTGGGCGTCGTTGATCGGGTTGGCGGTCAGCGCGAAGCTCAGGCCGGCCACCTCCATCGTCGAGCGGTGCTCGGTGCTCATCTGCGTCAGGCCGATCTGCGCCTCTCCCGGGTGGCGCTGGAAGATGTCAAAGCTCTGGCCCATCACCTGGCTGGCGCTGAAGCCGGGCAGGGCGCTGCGCAGCGCGCCTTCGCGGCGCTGCAGCATCTGCTGCACCGCACGGTTCATGTAGACGATCTGACCGCCAGCGTCGGCAATCATCATGTTGGTGCTGCTGGTGTCCAGCGCCTGGCGCACGCGCAGGTTCTCGGAGGCGATGCGAGCGTCGCGCTCGATGCGCTGTTTCAGTTCGGTTTGCATGCGCGACAGGGACTGCAGCAGCCGCGAGGCCTCGCTGCGGCCGTTGTCCAGCGCAATCGGGTGATCCAGGTCGCCGGCACCCACAGCCTGTGCGGCCACCACGGCGTCAGCGATCGGCAGGGTGACCGAGCGCACGATCAGCACCGAGAAGCCCAGGCCCGACAGGGCCAGCGTGGCCACCACGGCAGTCAGCATCACGATCTCGTTGAGCTGTGCCGATTCGCGGCTTTGCAGGCTGGCTTGCAAGGACGCATGCAGTTGGTCCACCAACTGGTGTTGGGCCTGCAGCGCGGGCAGGAAGACCTGGTGGGCATCGACCGCATTGCCACTCTGACTGGCGCTGGGGCGCAGCACGGCCGCGGCCAGCTTGACGGCAGCCTGCTGGGCCTGCTCGGCCTTCTTGGCCAGCGCGCCGACCGAGCTCTCCAGGGCCGGATCGGCCGCCAGAATCTTCTCGATCTGCGTGGTGTAGTGACGCTGCACGTTGTTCAGCGCGCGCAGCGTGGAGGCGGCCTCGGTCAGGCCTTCGACATCGCCACCGGCGCCGGCCAGCAGCCGCTGGCTGTCCGCGTGCAGTTCGCTCAGGGCGTCGGTGGTCAGGGCGGCATCCATGACGGCGGCCGCTTGCAGGAAGTAGCCGTCGGCGGCCGGATCCAGGGTCAGGCCGAAGTGGTCGGCGACATGCTCCTGCAGGTCGCGGCCGTTTTGCAGCATGAGGTCGAACTGCGCGAGTGCGGCGTCGAGCTTGGCCGCATCGACGCTACCCATGGCTGCCAGCGCCTGGCTGGCCTTGGAGATGGCCCCCCAGTGCTCGCGCACCTCGTCGTCACTGATGCCGGTGACGGTTTTTTCGGCCGCGGCGTAGGCGGTGGCGAAGCCGCCGTCACCCGACGGCGCCAGCCGGCGCACCGCTTCGTCGGTGCTGGCCTGCTGGACCATGGCGATGCGGCGCAGCTCCAGCGATCTCAGCAGGGCATGGGTGTGGCGAATCGGCTCCACACCGGCCAGCTCCAGCCGCGTGGAGCTCAGTGTGGCGAACTCGGTGCGCAACAGCATCGCCAGCGGCACGGCGCACAGCACCAGGGCCAAAACGCCCAGGATGGCAAATTTCTGCCACAGCAGCAGGCGGGCAAGCAGGTTCTTCATCAGGCGTCTCCGGACAAGGCAGGCTGCAGGCCGCTCGACGAGACGGCCAGGTGGGGCGGGGGGGTGAAAGAGCGGGTGGTGTGCAGGACGGCGCTGGAGACCAGCGCCGGCACATCCAGGACCAGGGCGACTTCGCCCGAGCCCAGGATGGTGGAGCCGGCGATGGCGCGCAGGTGGCGGAAGATCGGCGACAGGGGCTTGAGCACGGTCTGGTGCTCGCCCATCAGGCGATCGACGATCAGGCCGACGCGCTTCATGCCGTCGCGCACGATGACCAGGCTTCGGCGACCATTGGGTGTTTGCGGCGCAGGGGCGTGGCGGTAGAAGGCGGCCACGTCCAGCCAGGGCAGGACCTCGCCGCGCAGATCGAAGCAGCCCGAGACACGGTGGGCGTCGCGGCTGCAGGCCTCGGGCACATCAATGCACTCCGAAACGATTTCCAACGGCAGCACATAGCAGACGCCGCCGACCTGGGTGAGAAAGCCGTCGATCATCGCCAGCGTCAGCGGCAGGCGGATCTGCATCGTGGCGCCCTTTCCGGGGCGGCTGTAGACGCGGATCTGGCCGCGCAGCGACTCGATGTTGCGCTTGACCACGTCCATGCCGACACCGCGGCCCGAGACATTGGTCACCTGCTCGGCGGTGGAGAAGCCGGGCAGGAAGATCAGCTGGTCGACATCCTCGTCGGCCAGATCGGCGTGCGCCGGCACCAGGCCGCGCTCGATCGCCTTGGCCAGGATGCGTTCGCGGTTCAGACCGCGGCCGTCGTCGCCCACCTCGATCACGATGGCGCCGGCCTCGTGGTAGGCGTTCAGGCGCAGCTTGCCGGCGGCCGGCTTGCCCGCGGCCTGGCGGCCTTCGGGGGTTTCCAGGCCGTGGTCCATGCTGTTGCGCACCAGGTGCATCAGCGGGTCGGCAATGACCTCGACCATGGACTTGTCGAGCTCGGTGTCGCCGCCGGTGATCACCAGCTCGACATCCTTGCCCAGTTGCTTGCCCAGGTCGCGCACCACGCGCTGGAAGCGCGAGAAGGTGTCGCCCACCGGCACCATGCGCAGGCCCAGGGCGCCGTCGCGGGCTTCCTCGACCAGACCTTCGATGCGCAGCGCCGCCTCCATGAAGGCGGCGGAGGCCTCCTGCTGGGCGACCAGCTGAGCGCCCGAGCTGGCGATGACGAGCTCGCCGATCAGGTCGATCAGGTGATCGAGCTTGTCGGCACGCACGCGGATGAATCGGGTGTCGTCGCCGGGGCGGCGGGCCGGTGCGGCGGCCGCGGCCACCGGTGCGGCAGGTGCGGGCGTCGCAGCGACCGGGCTGGGTGCGACCGGCGTGGCGACGGGATCGATCGTGGGTGGCGGTGCGGCCCCCTGCACGGCCTCCTGCGCGGGCGCCAGCGCGAAGCCGAAGGACTGCCAGGTCTGGCTCAGCAGCAGGTGCAGGGCTTCGTCCTGTGGCGCACGGCGCTCCAGCAGCGCCAGGCGCTGTGAGGCGTCGGCTTGCGGCTCCAGGATGGCGATGTCGCAGTCGTCAGCACAGAACTCGAACACCTGCTCGATGTCCTGCCGGCTGGCGGCGCTGTCAAAGCGCAGTTCGACGCCGATGTGGCAGGACTCCGGGTCCAAGGCAGCCAGCGACGGGATGTGCTCGGTCAGCAGCCGGATGCCGGCCACGCGGCCCAGCGACTCCAGGTAGCGCAGGAAGGCGAGCGGATCCAGACCGTTGCGCAAGGCATCCGGACCGAAGCGCAGCGACAGCAGCCAGGGACCCGCGGCCACCGCATCGGCGGTCTGTAGCGCTGGTGCCTCGGCGACCACCTCCACCGGCTGGCCGCCCGCCGCCTGCGCCGCGGCGCGCAGCTCGGCGCCCAGGGTGCGGCTGACCTCGGCCACGGCAGCATCGCGGGCGCCGGTGCGGACCTCGTCGAGCAAGGCCTCCATCTGGTCGCGGCTGCGCAGCAGCAGTTGCGTGACATGTTCGTCCACCGCCAGCGTGCCCGAGCGCAGGTGCTCCAGCAGGGTCTCGGCCTCGTGCGTGAAGGCCACCACGGCTTCAAAGCCGAACAGGCCGGCCGTGCCCTTGATGGTGTGGGCGGCGCGGAAGGCGGCGTTCAGGTTTTCGCTGTCCTGCGGGTGTTCTTCCATCACCAGCAGCGCCTGCTCGAACTGGCGCAGCATGTCGCCCGCCTCATCGAGGAAGCCCTCGCGCGCAACCGCCAGAATCTCGTCGTCGTCACGGCTCATGCAGGCTCTCCAGCGTCCGCGGCGGGGTAGGGGGTCAGGGCAGCGTCAAGCCCGTAGGTGCGCAGCGCCTGCTCGACGGCGGGCGACAGCTGCACCAGGTGCAGGCGGTGGCCACGCTCGCGCAGGCTGCGGTCGGTGGCCAGCAGCAACTGCACGCCCGAGGTGTCCGCTTCGTCCACCCGGGCCAGGTCCAGGCGCAGGTCACCTGGTTGGCTGTCCAGCAGCGCGATCAATTGCTCGCGCTGGCGCGCGGCATCGACCACGCCCAGGCCACCTTCAAGCTGCACCGCCATCGGCTCGCTCATCGCGCGCTCCCGGTGTTCAGACGCACAGGCGGCCGACGGCGTCGACCAGTTGCGAGGGCTGGAAGGGCTTGGTGATCCAGGCGCGCGCGCCTGCCGCCTTGCCCTCGGCCTTCTTGGATTCCTGCGACTCGGTGGTCAGCATGATCACCGGGGTGAACTTGTACTGCGCCATGGTCTTGAGGTGGCGCAGGAAGCTCAGGCCGTCCATCTGCGGCATGTTGACGTCGCAGACGATCAGGTTGAGCTTCTGGCCATTGAGCTTGGCCACGGCGTCCTTGCCGTCGCAGGCCTCGACAACCGCGTAGCCGGCCTTTTGCAGCGCCAGCTTGACGACGGTGCGGAAGCTGCCCGAATCGTCCACCACCATGATGGTCTTGCTCATGTCTAGATCTCCTGGAAAGAATGGGATGTGGGGATGGATGGCATCAGATGCAGAGCTTGTTCACGGCATCGAGCAACTGGGCCGTCTGGAAGGGCTTGGCCAACCAACCCTTGGCCCCCGCGGCCCGTGCCTCGTCCTTCTTGGACTGCTGGGTCTCGGTGGTCAGCATCACCACCGGGGTGAACTTGTGCAGCGGACTGGCCTTGAGCTGCTTGACGAAGCTGATGCCGTCCATCTGGGGCATGTTGATGTCGCAGACCACCAGGTTGAGCTTGCGGCCGGTCAGCTTGGCCAGCGCGTCGCGGCCATCGCTGGCCTCGACCACGTCGTAGCCCGCTTTTTGCAGGGCCAGCTTGACCACGGTGCGGAAGCTGCCGGAGTCGTCGACGACCATCACGGTCTTGTTCATGGTGTGCTCCATCGATCAGAAGAACTCGACCTCGGACTTGGCGTCGACCTTGGCCGTGGCGTGGTGGGAGGAGCGCATCTCCTCCATCGTGTAGGTGGATTCCAGGCGTTCCAGCCAGCGGTTGGCCGATTGCGCGGCCTCGTCGGGCTCGCCCTCCAGCCAGGTGTGCAGGCGCTGCATGTCGTCGGTGACCGAGACCAGCATCTGGCTCAGGCGATCCTGGGCCTGCAGGTTGACGAGGATCTGCTCGACCTCCTGCTGGACCTGGTGGCCAGCCTCGTGCAGCGTGCGCTGCGAGCGGGCGACATCCTCGATGCCCACCAGCAGGGCCTGCAGCACCGCGCGGGCGCCTTGTTCGGCCTGCAGGCGCAGCTCGTCCTCGGTGGTGTCCACCGACTGACCATGGCGGCGCAGGCCCTGGACCTTGGATTGCAGCTGAGCCAGGTGGCGACCCAGTGCCGCACCGGCCTGGCGCGACTGGTCGGCCAACTGGCGCACTTCCTGGGCGACGACCGCAAAGCCCTGCCCGGCGTTGGCGCCGGCGCCGCTGCCGGCGCGTTGGGCCTCGACCGAGGCGTTCAGCGCCAGCAGGTGGGTGGCGCGGCTGATGGTCTGGACTTCCTTGCTCAGCTCGGTCATCTGGTCCAGCGTGCCGCCCAGCTCGGACAGCCCACCCAGCAACTCGTCCTTCAGCTGGGTGATGGCGCGGGTGGAGGCCAGCAGGGTCTCAAGCTCGTCGCGGTGGCTGTCGAGCAACTGGTCGATCGAGGCGGTGTCCAGGCGCGGCGCCTGGCCGCCGGTCTGCAGGGCCTGGTCGAGCTGCGCGGCAATCGCGGCGAAGCTCTCGACCAGCGCCGACATGCTGTGTTCGGCGTGCAGCCGCGCGCCGTCGACATTGCGGCGCCACACCGGCACGATCTGGCGCGTCAGGCCGTTGGCGGACGTGGCAGGCGCTGCCGGGGGCGCAGCGGCGGGGACGGCAACCGTCGGGGGCTTCGTCGCCCGGCGCTGCCAGAACCAGCCAATGGCCAGGCAGGCGCCGGCGCCCAGCGCCAGCGGAGTGGCCTGCTGGGTACCCAGGGCGGCGCCCAGTGCCAGGGCGGTGGCCAGCGCCATTCCGGGCAGCCAGGAGTGCCACGCGGCGGCGCGGAGCGACGGGCGTGAGCCGTCGACGGCGTCATCACTCGGCGAGCTTGGAAGGTGCATGCGTGAGGGCTCCGATGGATGTGCAGGGCGCCTGAGGCCCGACACTGAATCGACCAATGGCGCCGAGTGTGTAGGGCAGCGCGGCCCTGCGATCTGCCAATCAGCGCGGGAAACCGTCTGTTCTTCGGTCCATGGGTGGGGCGGCGCCTGCCTAGGATGCGTCCATCGGTCCCCGTCCGTGCGTCGCTGGCGCACGGGCAGGCTTTTCCATGCCCCACGCGCGACTCGCATGATCGACTTCCGACAACTTCTGGGCCTGCGCCGACGCCGCAGTGACGGCAGCGTCGAACAGCTGCATCTGCTGCGCTACCACGGCCTGTGGGGACCGGGAGTTCGGCTGCTACAGAACCTGCGGTTTCGCAGCAAGATCATGCTCTTGCTCGTATCCCTGGCGGTCCCGCTGGCTTTCCTGCTGACGCAGCTGACGCTGGCGGGATGGACCGAGTGGCGCGAGCTGCAGCGCTCGGTCGCTGCCCTGAAGATTTACCGCGCAGTGGCCAATGAACAGCTGGCCCTGGGGCAGCTGGGGGCCGCGATGTTCGATGCCGACCGCGATCCCGCC
Source organism: Ideonella aquatica (assembly GCF_018069755.1). Lineage (GTDB taxonomy): Bacteria > Pseudomonadota > Gammaproteobacteria > Burkholderiales > Burkholderiaceae_C > Ideonella > Ideonella aquatica. The sequence continues at coordinate 157,566 of NZ_JAGQDE010000004.1, forward strand.
ACCGCCGCCCAGGTGGACGGGGCCCTGAAGGCCGCGCTGGCCGCGGGCGCCGATCTGCGTGTGCAACTGGCCAGCGAGCCGGCCACCGCCGAGCGACTGCGCGAGGCCATACACGTGCTGCGCGATGATCCGCGCGCCCTGCAGGCACTGGTCGCCGACGCGCGTCCGGCGGCCGTGGGTCAGGCGCCGGCCAAGTACCTGGCGCTGATGGACATCCAGGCCGGACTGGATCTGTTCCGCACGACCGTGCTGCAGGACGGGGGCAAGGCGCTGCATGACCAGCATGTCGCCTTCGCGCTGAACGCGGGTGCGCTCGACGCGATGCCGCTGGTCGGCCACCATCTGCGGCGCAGCGAGCGGCCCGGCGTGCGTGTTTTCACCGAGGAGGGCCGCCCCGCCCACGGCCTGCGCCTGCTGGAGAGCACGGTGGTGATGCAGCGCGAAATTGACGTGCTGCGCAGTCACCTCGACGCGCTCAGCGACGATGGTCTGACCGATGCGGCCAATCTGCGCCGCTCGATCGACCAACTGACCGGCTTTGGCGCGCTGGCCCGCCGACTGGCAGGCGTGGCCCAGACCGCCGGCTCCGAGGCCGAGGTCGTCCGTGCCATGGGCATGGACGTGGCCGGCTTCCTGCGGCAGGCGCGCAGCAGCCAGGCCCTGGCGCGCGGCCTGCAGGAGCAATTGATGGACCTGGCCGAGCGCATCCAGCAGCAGCGCCTGGCCCAGACCCGCGCGGCGCTGTTGCGCCTGGCGCTGAGCGCACTCGCCTGCCTGTCCGTCATGGCCTACCTGCTGGTCTGCGTGGTCAAGGTGGTGGGCGGCGGCCTGGGCGAGCTGTGTTCGCGGGTCGACGCCCTGGCCAAGGGGGATCTCAGCGAGAAGCCCGAAGCCCGAGGCACCGACGAGGTCGGTCAGGCGCTGACGGCCCTGGCCACCTCCACGCACCGCATGTCCACCCTCTTCGAGGCCGTCACCCAGGGGGTGGCGGCGGTGTCCTTCGCCTCGCGCGAGGTGGCGGTGGGCAATGCCGGCCTGAATGGCCGCACCGGCGACATCCAGCGTTCGATCGAGGATGTGGGCCAGCGCGCCCGAGCCTCGATGGAGGCCATGAACCGGGCCGGCGGCGAGGTGGACCGCATTGCCGAGCACATGCGCGAGGTGCGTGTCGATGCCCACCGAAGCCGGCGAGCGGCACAGGAACTGGCCGCGTGCATGGGGGGACTGCAGGCCAAGAGCCGTGAGATCGGTCGCGTCGTGATGCTGGTCGAGTCGGTGGCCCACCAGACCCGGCTGCTGTCGCTCAATGCCTCGGTCGAGGCGGCTCGGGCGGGCGCGGCCGGCAAGGGCTTTGCGGTGGTCGCGCAGGAAGTGCGGCAACTGGCGCGCCGCAGCGAGTCGGCGGCGCACAAGATTGCCGAGATCGTCAAGGCCTCGGTGGACGAGATCGCCCAGGGCAACCTGCTGACCGAGCGCGTGGGCGAGAGCGTGCGCAAGACCGACGAGCGGGTTGGCGAGGTCAGCGCCATCATGGGCGACATTGTCCGGCTGACCCAGGCCGGGCGCGACCAGTCCAGCGAGGTGGTGGGAATCACCCGCCAGGTCGAGGAATCGGCGGGGGGCAATGCCCGGATGGTCGAGCAGCTGGCCCAGGCCTCGGCCGGCCTGCGTGAGCAGGGTGATCACCTGAAGCGCTCGATGCAGCACTTCGTCTTCGGTTGAGGGGCGCGGCATGCTGTCGTCTGTCTGGGAGTGGGGCGTCGCGCGGACGCAGCGGCTGGGCCTGTATGCCAAGCTGGGACTGATGTTGCTGGTGCTGGGGCTGCCCCTGCTGCTGCTGCTGGGGCTGGCGCTGCACCACCGCACGATCGAGATCGACCGGCTGGCCAGCCGGCTCGACGGCCTGTCAGCCACGGAGATGCTGCTGCGGGTTCAGCAGGGCCTGGATGCTCCGGTCGAACTGGCTGACCTGGCCGCGGTGGACGCCGTCCTCGCTGCGCTGCCAAGCCCCGACGCCGCCATGGGCTGGGCGCCGCTGCGCACGCGCCTGGCACAGCGCCCGGCCCAATTGACGCCGGAGCTGCGTGCCGCCCTGCTGGCCGACCTGCAGCGCCTGGCGCTGCGGGTGGCACGCGACACCGGCACGCTGGAATCCGACAGTGCCGGGGAGGCCCTGCGGCTGGCGCTGTCGACCAACCTTCTTCCGGCCCTGCAGGACGCGGTCAGCCAGGTCGCACCGCGGCTGACACCGGGTCAGTTGCCGGACATGACCGATGGCGAGCGCTCGGCACTGCGGGCCCAGCTGCAGATGCTGGAGCGCGATACCGAATCGATCGACCAGCGCATCGACGTGTTGCTGGGCGCCCAAGGCATGCAGTCGCCCGCCTGGGCCCAGGCCCGCCAGACCCTGCGCGCCTACCTGCGTGACGCCGATGCGGCCCTGCAGGATCCCGATGGCGCGGCCGGACAGGTGGACCTGCCCGGCCGCGGGCGCCAGGTGCTGCAGCAGCTCGGCGTGACCGAGGTGGCGCTGCTGGAGGCCCAACTGGACGATTCGCGGGCCGCTCTGGGCGATGCTCGCTGGCGCTTGATGGTCAGCGTCCTGGTGGCCCTGCTCTGGTTGGGCGTGGTCCTGGTCACCGTGCTGCTGCTGCGTTCCGGTCTGCTGCGCTCCTTCGCGGCCTTGGGCAGTGCGATCCGCGCCATCGCCGATGGCGACCTGGGCTACAGCGCCCACGTGCCGGGCCAGGATGAACTGACCGCGCTGGGTCGCCGCGTCGACCGCATGGGCCAGCGCATGTCGGCCATGGTGGCCGAGATCCGCACGACCGCGGTGCGGGTGCGCGAAGGCGGCGCCCAGGTGGCCGAGGAGGCCTTGTCGCTGGCCGCGCGCAACGAGTTGCAGAACGAGCGCCTGACGCGGTCGGTGAGCGATGTCGGGCGCCTTGGCGACGAGGTGCGCGTCACCGCCGAGGCTGTCGCCGACCTGGGCCTGATGTGCCGGCGCCTGGAAGAGCGCGCCGGCGACAGCGGCGAAGCCATGCAGCAGGCGATCGCCACCGCGACGGCGCTGCAGGAGAGTTCACGCCGGGTGGCCGAGATCAACGGGGTCATCGACGACATCGCCTTCCAGACCAACCTGGTGGCACTCAATGCCTCGGTCGAGGCGGCGCGGGCCGGAGAAAGCGGTCGCGGCTTCTCGGTCGTGGCAGCCGAGATCCGCCAGTTGGCACTGCGCTGCGCCGAAGCGGCCGGCGAGGTGCGCGAGACGATCGAGCTGATCGTCGACGGTGCCGACCACTCGGCCAGCCGCATCACCGGCATCGGCCAGGCGCTGGAGGGCATGGGTCAGGGCATTGGCTCGATGGCCCGGCGCGTCCACGACATCGGCCAGGCCGCCGAGCGCCAGGCCGATGCCCTGGCCGAGGTCAATGGCGAGGTGCAGGCCTTGCAGGCCCTGGGCGAGGCGTACGCGCGCAGCGTGCTGGCCACGGAAGATGCCTCGCGGGCGATGGTCAAGCAGTCCGAGGCCCTGCAGTCCTCGGTGGCCGCGTTCCGCCTGCGCCAGGGCACGGCCGACGAGGCGCGTGCGCTGTGCGAGGCGGCCCGGCAGCGTGTGGCCGAGGTGGGCTGGGGCAAGGCCGCCGAGGAGTTCCACCGACCCGATGGCCCCTTCCTGGACCGCGACCTGTATGTGTTTGCCTTCGACGCCGAGGGCCGCTACCTGGCCTGCGGCAACGATCCCGGCCGGGTAGGCCGTTGTGTGCTGGACATTCCCGGCCTGCCGCCCGGCGCGGCCGAAACCCTGCTGTACGGCGGCCGCGCGAAGGCCGAGCAGGGCGGCGGCTGGGTGGAATACGAGTTCACGCTGGCCGATCTGACGGGCGCTGGACGCAAGAGTGCCTGGGTGGTGGATCTGGGCGACGGTGCCTTCCTGGGTGTGGGCGTCTACCGCCAGGGGCTCAGCGCTGAAGCGGCGGCGACCTCGGCCGCTGCCACGGCACCGCCCGGCCCCCTGCTGAACGCCGAAGCCCACGCCTGAGCGAGGGCCCGCTCGGGTTCCCCGCTTCGTCGGCGCGGGCTGCATTTCGTCGGCCGGAAAGGCTGTTCGTCGGGCACCGCGCCAGAAGCCGGCGCTGCCTCTACACTGCGCCACGCCTCACGAGGGCGATCACGCGGTCGATGGTCGACCGGGCACAGGGGACGAGGATGCGGTCAGGCAAGACATGGTTGGTGGGCGCCGTGGCGCTGGTGGTGCTGGCAGGGGCCGGCCTGTGGTGGAAGGGCCAGCAGAGTGCCCAGGCGGCCGACAAGAAGGAGCCACCGCCGCCGCCGCTGGTTTTCTCGCCCAAGGAAGTGGCCACCGCGCAGATGCGCTCGCTGGCCCAGGTGATCACCTTTTCGGGGCCGCTGGTCTCGCCCAACACGGCCACGGTCAAGGCCAAGGCAGCTGGCACGTTGCTGTCGCTGTCGGTGGCCGAGGGCAGCCGCGTCAAGCGCGGCCAGGCGCTGGGCACGGTGGACCTGGCCGACCTGACGGCCCGCCTGCAGGAGCGCCAGGCCGGTGTGGCCTCGGCCCAGGCCACGGTGGCCCAGGCCGAGCGCACCCATGCCTCGAACCAACGGCTGGCCGACCAGCAGTTCATTTCGCCAATCGCGCTGGACAACTCGCGCGCCGCGCTCGATACCGCGCGCGCCCAGCTGGGCGCCGCTCAGGCCCAGGTCGAATCGGCCCGCATCGCGCTGCGCGAGGCAGCGCTGGTGGCGCCGATCGACGGCATCGTCGCCAAGCGCCATGCGCTGCCCGGTGAAAAGGTGGCGGCCGAGCAGCCGGTGCTGACGCTGGTGGACCTGCGCACGCTGGAAATGGCGGGCAGCGTGGGCACGCGCGATGTTGCGCGGCTCAAGCCCGGCATGACGGTGCGCCTGCTGATCGAGGGCGATGCCCGCACGGTGGACGGCCAACTGGCACGCATCGCGCCGTCGGTGGATGCCGGCGCGCGCTCGATCCAGGTCACGGTGGCGCTGTCCAACCCCGACGAGCGCTGGCGCGCCGGCCAGTTCGCGCTGGCCCGGGTGGAACTGCCGGCCGAGCAGCCGGCGCTGTCGGTGCCGGCCACGGCGGTGGGCACGGCTTCGGGGCAGGAGTACGTCTGGACGCTGGAGAAGGATCAGCTGGTCCGCCGCACCGTGGTGACCGGCCGGCGCGATCCATCCAGCGGCGCGGTCGAGGTGTTGCAGGGCCTCAGCGCCGGCCAGGTGGTGCTGGCCGGCAGCTTCGAGAACCTGCGCGAGGGCCGGGCGGCCCGCGTCGGTGACGCCACGGCCAGCGCACCGGCCGCCGCCGCGTCGCGTTGATCCCTCATCCCATGTCCCGGAGGCTCCAGCCATGTGGATGACCCGCGTCTCGATCAACAACCCCGTCTTCGCCACGATGGTGATGGTGGCCATCTGCGTGCTGGGCCTGTTCGCCTACAACCGCCTGGGCGTGGAGCAGATGCCCGACGTCTCGCCGCCGATGGTCTTCGTGCAGGTGGCCTACCCAGGCGCCTCGCCGCCGGCGGTGGAAACCGAGGTGACCCAGCCGCTGGAGCAGGCGCTCAACGGCATCGCTGGCATCAAGCAGATCACCTCGAACAGCTTCGAGGGCCGCAGCGAAAGCTACCTGCGCTTCAATGTCGACGCCGACATGAGCCGCGCGGTGCAGGACGTGCGCGACAAGGTGGCCCAGGTGCAGGCGGGCTTCCCGCGCGATGTGAAGCAGCCGCTGATCGCCCGCTTCGATGGCGACAACCAGCAGCCCACGGTCATCGTCGCGCTGATGGCCAGCGACCGCAGTGCGCGCGAGCTGTCGCTGCTGGCCGACCAGACACTGCGCCGCCGATTCGAGCGGGTGGACGGCGTGGCGCGCGTGCAGATCGGCGGCCTGGTGGTGCGCCAGGTGCGCATCGACCTGGACCCGCAGCGCCTGCGCGCCCATGCGCTGACGCCGGCCGACGTGTCCGCGGCGCTGCAGCGGGCCAATGCCGATCAGCCGGTGGGCCTGCTCAGCGGCGAGCGCATCGATGCCATCGTGCGCATCGAGGGCCGCATCCGCACGCCCAAGGAGTTCGGCGAGGTGGTGGTGTCCTCCGGCGCGGCCGGCGTGGTCACCGTGGCCGACCTGGGTCAGGTGGTGGAGCGCGAGCAGGAGGCCGAGTCGCTGTCGCGCATCAACGGCAAGCAGGCCGTGACCTTCAACATCATCAAACAGCAGGACGCCAACCTGGTGGCCACCGGCGAGGCGGTCAAGGCCGCCTATGAGGAGATCAAGGGCACGCTGCCGCCGGGCCTGGAGATGAAGCTGATCTGGGCGCGCAGCGACTGGACCAAGGACTCGCTCGACGGTGTCAAACGCACCTTGATCGAGGGCGCGCTGCTGACCGTGGGCATCGTCTTCCTGTTCCTGCACAGCTGGCGCAGCACGGTGATCACCGGCCTGACGCTGCCGATCTCGGTGATTGCCAGCTTCCTGGCGGTGTACGCCTTCGGCTTCACGCTGAACTTCATGACGATGATGGCGCTGAGCCTGTGCATCGGCCTGCTGATCGATGACGCCATTGTCGTGCGCGAGAACATCGTGCGGCACGTGAAGATGGGCAAGGACCACCACACCGCCGCCCGCGAGGGCACGGACGAGATCGGTCTGGCGGTGCTGGCCACCACCTTTGCGATCTGCGCGGTGTTCACGCCGGTGGCCTTCATGCATGGCATCGTCGGCAAGTTCTTCTATCCCTTCGGCATCACCATCGTCGCCGCGGTGCTGGTCAGCCTGTTCGTCAGCTTCACGCTGGACCCGATGCTGTCGGCGGTCTGGAAGGATCCTCCGGGTGACCGCATCAGCCGCCTGCCGGGGGTGCGCCATGCGCTGGCCGCGGTGGACCTTGGCATGGACCGGCTGCATGCGGTCTACGAGGCCCTGATCCGTTGGGCCATGGGCCCGCGCCGCTACCGCCTGCCGTTGCCGGTCTACGGCCGTCCGTTCGGCCCCGACGGCCGGCGCCAGCCGCAGGAGGCCCGCCGTTGGCGCGCAGCGACGCTGAGCCCGCGTGGCGTGGTGCTGTGGATCGCCGCCTTCAGCTTCGTCAGTGCGCTGGCGATACCCGCCGCCGGCCTGATCGGCGCCGAGATGATCCCGCAGACCGACGACGGCTTCATCCAGATCAACGTCAAGCTGCCGGTGGGCTCCAGCCTGGAGCGCTCGGACGAGAAGTTCCGCCAGCTCGAGACCATCGTCTCGACCTTCCCCGAGGTGGTGACGGTCAACACCAACATTGGCGGCGAGCAGGGTCGCTCGGCCGGCACGATCGGCGTGAACCTGAAGCCGCGCAAGCAGCGCGAGCGCAGCCAGAAGGAGGTCGAGGACGCGATCCGCGCCGCTTTTGCCAGCGTGCCGGGGGTGGACGTGGCGCTGGGCTGGGACCGGCCGATCTATGTGGGTGTGCTGGGCCCCGACCCGGAGGTGCTGGATCAGATCACCACCCAGCTGACCGAGAAGATCCGCAAGATCAAGGGCATCGCCGACCTGGAAAACTCGGTCAAGCCCGGCGTTCCGGCCTATGCGGTGCGGCTGAAGCCCGATGCCGCCCGAGAGCTGGGCCTGTCGGCACAGACGCTGGCCAGCTCGATGCGTGCCTATGTCAACGGTGACGTGTCTACCTGGTGGACCACACCCGACGGCCAGCAGGTCGAAGTGCAGCTGCGCCTGCCGCAGGACCAGCGCCGCGACATCGACCAGCTGCGCCAACTGCCGGTGGCCTATGCCAAGGACGGCACGCCGGTGGCGCTGGACCGCGTGGCCACGATCAGCGCGGTCACCAATCCGCAGCTGATCAAGCGCCAGGACCTGCAGCGGCGCCAGGGCATCTACGCCGGCATCGACCATGGCTCGGGCCGTGCCGCCGGCGACGTGGGCGCCGATGTGAAGAAGCTGGTCGAGCAGACCTCGCTGCCCCCGGGCTACCGGTTCGATGTGGGCGGCCAGACCAAGGACCAGGACGAGGTGTTCGGCGCCATCTTCGGCGCGCTGGGCCTGGCGGTGATCTTCATCTACATCGTGCTGGCCAGCCAGTTCGGCAGCTTCATCCAGCCGCTGGCGATCATGGCCTCGCTGCCGCTGTCGCTGATCGGGGTGATGCTGGCGCTGTGGATCACCCGCTCCACCATCAACCTGTTCTCGCTGATCGGCCTGATCATGCTGATGGGCCTGGTGACCAAGAACGCGATCCTGCTGGTGGACTTTGCCAACCACGCGCGCCAGCGCGGCGCCAATATCCTGGAGGCGCTGCTCGAGGCTGGCCAGACGCGGATGCGCCCGATCGTCATGACCACGGCGGCGATGGTGTTCGGCATGCTCCCGCTGGCGCTGGCCCTGAATGAGGGCGGCGAGTTCCAGGCCTCGATGGGCCGCGCCATCATTGGCGGCGTGATCACCTCGACCCTGCTGACGCTGGTGGTGGTGCCAGTGATCTACAGCTACCTGGTGCGCGAGCGCCGGCCCTGAGCGCTCAGCCCGCTGCAGATGGCGGGCTGAAGCGTTGCAGGACCTGCATGGCGATCTCGTCCGGGCTGCCTTCGATCACCTGGTTGCGGCCCAGCCGCAAGGCCAGTGCCGGTGTCAGCGCAGTGTCGCCGATGCGCACCGCGAACACCGGCTTGCCCAGGTCATCGGCGTAGCGCACCTCGCGCTGCACCCAGGGGGATGCCACGCTGGCTGGCGACAGGAACAGCAGCAGCGCCTGGCAGCCCTGCACCTGCAGCGCCAGGCTGGTGTCCCAATCGCTGGCGCCTTCCAGACCCTTGTCGAACCACAGCGGCTGGCCTGCGGCGTGCAGTCGGTCCAGGATGGGCAGCAGCGCGGCCAGGTCGGCGTGGGCGTAGCTGACGAACAGGTAGGGCTGCTGCCCGTCAGCCGTGGCGGGTGCGTGGCGGATCAAGGACTGGAAGCCGGGGCGAGCCAGCCCTGTGGCCAGCCAGCAGGCGGCGGTCCAGGCCAGGAACCAGGACAGCAGCAGGCCCAGGCGCACCAGGTCCACGCTCCAGGCCTGCCAGATGCGCGTGGCCTCGTACTCAGCCGAGCGCAGCGCGTCCAGGTCGTCATCGGGGCAGGTCAGTGGGTAGATCAGCCGTGCCTCGGGCGTGCAGACGAAGCCCTTGACCGCCACCTCGCCGGTGCTGGGGATGGTGAAGGTATAGCGCGACAGCAGCGCCAGGAACACGCCGGTCGCGACCAGCATCAGCACCGCGGCGCCGATCAGCAGCGCCCGCCCGTCGGCCAGACGCCGCTGCGCCCGCCAGCGGCCCAGCGCCAACGCGCCGGCCACCGCCAGGACGGCGGTCAGCGGCCCGCTGCCGCCGGGCCAGGGGGGCACCGTGCCACCGCGCCACAGGCCCAGCGCCACCACAGCCAGCGACAGCAGTACCCAGCCGGGCGGTTCCAGGTGGCGCCAGCGCAGCGCCGCGCGGGTCCAGACGGAGGCGGGAGGTGGGCTGGGCATTCAGCGGCGCAGCTGGATGCGCACCACGTCTTCACCCTGGCCATCGGCCATGGCGGCCGGCCGGGTGTCGAAGACGCCGCTGCTGCGCTGACCATCGGGCCAGCGCACCTGGTAAGCGTACTGGCCGCTGAGGAATTCCTGCTTCTTCACCGCATCCACCCAGCCGCGGCAGCGCTGGCGGTCGGTGGGCACGATGCGCTGGACCTCGCACAGCCGGTGGCGGAACAGGGTGATGTAGCTGACCTGGCCGCCGGGTGGTCGGGTGCTGAGCTCCACCGGCAGCTCGCCCGCGCCGCAGCCCTCTTGCAGCACCACCGGCGGGCCGCGGCGCTGCCGCTGGTGGCGGATCACCGCCTGTTCCAGCTGCTCCTTCAGCTGTGTGTGGCGCTGGTTCAGGGCCTGGTCGGCCGCGGCGGACCCACCGCGCTGCGCCAGGCGGGTCAGCGCATCGATCGCCCCGCGCTGCATGGTGTCCAGCAGCGGCTGCCACACCGCGGGCGGCACGGCCAGGGCGCGCAGCGACTGGCCGAGCTGCTCGACCTCCATCGCGATCTGGATCACGCCGCCCTCCGGGTCCTTGTCGTCGACGCCCAGGTCCAGGCCGGCCGACAGGCAATCGAGCAGCGGCGTCGGGTCGCCAGGCAGGCCGGGCCGGGCGGGCTGGGCCAGCGCCGGATCCGCCGCCACCGCGGCCTGCCTGATCTGCGCAAAGCGCAATGCGGGATCGGCGGGCGCCTGGGCCGGCGCGGATGGGCAGATCAGCGCCAGCAGCAGGGCGCTGCACAGGCCCAGTCGAGTGGGGCAGTGGCACGCAGGCATCGGTCCTCCCTGGGCCGGACACCTGTCCGGCGCACCGCCCTTGTAGCCGCCAACGCGGTGACGCACCACCCCTTGTGCTGGGGTGGTGCGGTGCGCTCAGCACTCGACGATGTTGACGGCCAGGCCGCCGCGCGCGGTTTCCTTGTACTTGGTCATCATGTCGGCGCCGGTTTCGCGCATCGTCTTGATGACCTTGTCCAGGCTGACCAAGTGACTGCCGTCGCCCCGCAGCGCCATGCGCGCGGCATTGATGGCCTTGACCGAGGCGATGGCGTTGCGCTCGATGCAGGGGATCTGCACCAGGCCGCCCACCGGGTCGCAGGTCAGGCCCAGGTGGTGCTCCATGCCGATTTCGGCGGCGTTCTCGGCCTGCTCGGGCGAGCCGCCCATCACCGCGCACAGCGCGCCGGCGGCCATCGAGCAGGCCACACCCACCTCGCCTTGGCAGCCGACCTCGGCGCCGGAGATGCTGGCGTTTTCCTTGTAGAGGATGCCGATCGCGGCGGCGGTCAGCAGGAAATCGACCACGCCCGCCTGGGTGGCCCCCGGCACGAAGCGGGTGTAGTAATGCAGCACCGCCGGCACGATGCCCGCCGCGCCGTTGGTGGGTGCGGTGACCACGCGACCGCCGGCGGCGTTCTCCTCGTTGACCGCCAGCGCGTACAGATTGACCCAGTCCAGCACCTGCAGCGGGTCGCGCAGGGCCTCCTCGGGCTTGGCGGTCAGCGCCTCGCGCAGCGCCTTGGCGCGGCGCTTGACCTTGAAGCCGCCGGGCAACGTGCCTTCAGCGCGGCAGCCGCGCTCCACACAGGCCTGCATCACCGCCCAGATGCGCAGCAGGCCGGCGTCGATCTCGGCATCGCTGCGCCAGTGGCGCTCGTTGCGGCGCATCAGCTGGGCGATCGACAGGCCGTGCTCCCGGCACAGTGCCAGCAACTGCTCGCCGCTGGTGAAGGGCAGCGGCAGCACGGTGGCGTCGGGCGCGATGCTCTTCTGGCGGCTGCCGTCGGCGGCCACCTCCTCGCTGACCACGAAGCCGCCGCCCACCGAGTAGTACACGCGCTGGCACAGCTCGGCGCCGCTGGCGTCGAAGGCCGTCAGGCGCATGCCGTTGGCGTGGAAGGGCAGGCTCTCGCGGCGGAAGAAGGCCAGGTCGCGCGCCTCGTCGAAGGCCACCGCATGTTCACCGTTCAGCGCCAAACGGCCGCCGGCACGGATCGCTGCCAGCAGCGCCGGCACCTGGTCCACATCGACCGTGTCGGGCTCATGCCCGGCCAGGCCCAGCAGCACCGCGGTGTCGCTGCCGTGGCCCTTGCCGGTGGCGCCCAGCGAGCCGTACAGGCCACAGTGCACGCGCGCGGTGCGGGCCAGCAGGCCCTCGTGGGCCAGGCGCAGCGTGAACAGGCGCGCGGCCCGCATCGGCCCCACCGTGTGCGAGCTGCTGGGCCCGATGCCGATCTTGAAAAGGTCGAAGACCGAAACCGCCATCGCGTGTCTCCTGTGACGCGGAAGGGAACCGGGGCCGGTCGTGCCGGCCTTTCTGTGCGGCGGGGTCCGTGGCCCGGCGTCAGGCGTAGTCGGACATCGGCGGGCAGCTGCAGCTGAGGTTGCGGTCGCCCCAGACGTTGTCAACCCGGCCCACCGGCGACCAGTACTTGCCGGCGCGCAGGCTGGCCACCGGGTACGCGGCCTGCTCGCGGGTGTAGGGGTGCGTCCAGTCGGCGGCCAGCAGGCTGGCGGCGGTGTGGGGCGCGTTCTTCAGCGGGTTGTCCTCGCGCGGCCAGGCACCGGCCTCGACCTGGCGGATCTCGTCGCGGATGGCGATCATCGCGTCGCAGAAACGGTCCAGTTCGGCCTTGCTCTCGCTCTCGGTGGGCTCCACCATCAGCGTGCCGGCGACCGGGAAGCTCAGCGTAGGGGCGTGGAAGCCGTAGTCGATCAGGCGCTTGGCCACGTCCTCGGCGCTGACGCCGGAGCTGTCCTTCAGCGGGCGCAGGTCCAGGATGCACTCGTGCGCCACGCCGCCACCGGCGATGCCGCCGTGGCCGCCGCTGAAGTGGATGTCGTAGTGCGGCGCCAGGCGCGCGGCCACGTAGTTGGCGTTCAGGATGGCCACCTCGGTGGCGTCCTTCAGGCCCTGGGCGCCCATCATGCGGATGTACATCCAGCTGATCGGCAACACCGCCGCGTTGCCCAGCGCGGCCGCGCTGACGGCGCCGACGCCGCCCTCACGCGTCTGTCCGGCCGTGGCATGGCCCGGCAGGAAAGGCACCAGGTCCTCGACCACGCAGACCGGGCCGACGCCCGGGCCACCGCCGCCGTGCGGGATGCAGAAGGTCTTGTGCAGGTTCAGGTGGCTGACGTCGCCGCCGAACTCGCCGGGCGCGGCCAGGCCGACCAGCGCGTTCATGTTGGCGCCGTCCACATAGACCCGGCCGCCGAAGCGGTGGACCATGGCGCACAGCTCCTTCACCCGCGGCTCGAAGACGCCGTAGGTGGAGGGGTAGGTGATCATGATGCAGGCCAGCTTGTCGGCGTTCGCCTCGCACTTGGCCTGCAGGTCGTCCAGGTCGACGCTGCCGTTGGGGTCGCACTTGACCACCACCACGCTCATGCCGGCCATCTGCGCCGACGCCGGGTTGGTGCCGTGGGCGCTTTCGGGGATCAGGCAGACCGTGCGCTGCGCATCACCGCGCGAGGCGTGCCAGCCGCGGATGGCCAGCAGGCCGGCGTACTCGCCCTGCGAGCCGGCGTTGGGTTGCAGGCTGATGCCGGCGTAGCCGGTGGCCTGGCTGAGCCAGCCGCACAGCTGTGCATTCAGCTCGGCGTAGCCCTGCAGCTGATCGGCGGGTGCAAAGGGGTGGGGCTCGGCGAACTCGGGCCAGGTGATGGGGATCATCTCGCTGGTCGCGTTGAGCTTCATCGTGCACGAGCCCAGCGGAATCATGCTGCGGTCCAGCGCCAGGTCCTTGTCGGCCAGGCTGCGCAGGTAGCGCAGCATCGCGGTCTCGGAGTGGTGGCGGTGGAAGACCGGGTGGGTCAGGAAGGCCGATTGGCGCTGCAGTGCGGCCGGGATCAGGCTGTCGCAGTCGTTGGCCAGCGCCTCGACCGTGGGAAGCGTGGCGCCCGCGGGTGCCAGCCAGCGCCACAGCGCGGCCAGGTCGGCGCGGGTGGTGGTTTCGTCCAGCGCGATGCCGACGATGCGATCGGACAGGCGGCGCAGGTTGGCGCGCTCGGCGCGGGCGGCGGCCAGCACGGCGTCGGTGCGCTCAGCCGTCTCGACCGCGATGGTATCGAAGGCGTGCGGCGTCAGCACCTTGACGCCCATCTGCTGCAGGCCGGCCGAGAGGATGGCGGTGTAGCGCGCCACGCGGCGGGCGATGCGGGTCAGGCCCTCGGGGCCGTGGTAGACCGCGTACATGCTGGCCATCACCGCCAGAAGCACCTGTGCGGTGCAGATGTTGGAGGTGGCCTTCTCGCGGCGGATGTGCTGCTCGCGGGTCTGCAGCGCCAGGCGGTAGGCGGGGGCGCCGTGGGCGTCGATCGAGACACCGACCAGGCGGCCAGGCATCGAGCGCTTGTACTCGTCGCGGCAGGCCAGGTAGGCGGCGTGGGGGCCGCCAGCGCCCATGGGCACGCCGAAGCGCTGGGTGTTGCCCAGCACGATGTCGGCGCCGAACTCGCCGGGCGGCACCAGCAGCGTCAGCGCCAGCAGGTCGGCCGCCACGATGAAGGCAGCCTGCTTGGCGTGGGCCTGCTCCACGAAGGGCTTGAGGTCGTGGATCAGGCCGGTGGTGGACGGGTACTGCGCGATCACCGCGAAGTAGTCGTGCTCGGCCATCAGCTGCGGCGCCATGCCCACCAGCACCTGGATGCCCAGCGGTTCGGCGCGGGTGCGGATGACCTCGATGGTTTGCGGATGGCAGTCGCCGGCGACGATGATCGTGTCGCTCTTGCTCCTGACCGAGCGCTTGGCCAGGGTCATGGCCTCGGCGGCAGCCGTGGCTTCATCCAGCATGCTGGCGTTGGCGATGGCCATGCCGGTGAGGTCGCAGACCATGGTCTGGAAGTTCACCAGCGCCTCCATGCGGCCCTGCGAGATCTCGGCCTGGTAGGGCGTGTAGGCGGTGTACCAGGCCGGGTTCTCAAGGATGTTGCGCAGCACCACGCCCGGCACAAGGGTGCCGTGGTAGCCCTGGCCGATGAAGCTCTTGAAGACCTGGTTCTTCGCCGCGATCGCGCGCAGCTCGGCCAGGGCCTGGGCCTCGCCCACCGGGGCGGGCAGGTCCATCGGCGCCGGGCGGCGGATGCTCTCGGGCACGATCGTGCGCATCAGCGCCTCGCGCGAGGCGGCGCCAATGGCGGCCAGCATCAGCGGTTCATCAGCGGCGCCGGGGCCGATGTGGCGGGGGGCGAACTCGCGGTCGGTTTCGAGCGCGGCCAGGGGCAGGGCGGTGGGCATGGGCGGCAGGCGGGTGGTCAGGGTCAGGCGCCGAGGCGCCGGGGATCACAGGGTCTTGAGCAGCGCGTCGTAGGCCGGCGGGTCCATCAGCTCGTCGAACTGGGCCATGTCGGTGACCTTGACGGTGAAGAACCAACCCGTGCCCAGCGGGTCGCTGTTGGCCAGCGAGGGGTCGTTGCGCAGGTCTTCATTGACGGCGACGATTTCGCCGGTGACCGGCATGTAGATGTCGGCCGCGGCCTTGACCGACTCGACCACGCCGGCCACGTCGCCCTTGGCGTAGGTCTTGCCCACCTCGGGCAGGTCGACGAAGACCACGTCGCCCAGCGCGTCCTGCGCGTGCAGCGTGATGCCGACGACGGCGGCCTCATGGTCCTCGATGTTGATCCACTCGTGGTCGGCGGTGAACTTGGTCGTCATGGGGTTGGCTCCTGTGGGGGGAAGAGGATTCAGCCGCGGTAGTAGCGGTTGGGGGTGAAGGGCATGGCGGTCACGGTCATCGGCAGGCGCTTGCCGCGCACTTCGGCGAAGACGGCCGTGCCGACGGCGGCGTAGGCGGCGGGCAGGTAGGCCATGGCTACCGGCTGGCCGACGGTGGGGCCCAGCGTGCCGCTGGTGACGGTGCCCAGGGCGGTGCCGTCAGCGGCGAAGAGGGCCGTGCCCTCGCGCACCGGGGCGCGCTCCTGGCCGAGCAGGCCGACGCGCTTGCGCGCGGCGCCAGCGGCCAACTGGGCGTCGATCACCGCGGCGCCGGGATAGCCACCAGCCCGCGCGCCACCGGCGCGGCGCACCTTCTGGATGGCCCAGGTGAGTGCGGCCTCTACCGGGGTGGTGGCGGTGTCGATGTCGTGGCCATAGAGGCACAGGCCGGCTTCCAGGCGCAGTGTGTCGCGCGCGCCCAGGCCGGCGGGCTGCACCTCGGGCTGCGCCAGCAGCGCACGGGCCAGCGCCACGGCCTGGTCCTGGTGCACCGAGATCTCGAAACCATCTTCGCCGGTGTAGCCCGAGCGGGTGACGAAGCAATCCAGGCCATCGAGCGCAAAGCGGCCACCGGTCATGAAGGTGAGGCTGGACACATCGGGGTTCAGCCGGGCCAGCGCGGTCACCGCCTGCGGGCCTTGCAGCGCCAGCAGCGCGCGCTCGGGCATCGGGATGACCTGGCAGCGCTGGCCGATGCCGGCCTGCAGGTGGGCGATGTCCTGGGCCTTGCAGCCGGCGTTGACCACCACGAACAGGTCGCCAAAGGCCGCGCGCGCGTCCAGCGCGGGGCGGGTGACCATCAGGTCGTCGAGCAGGCCACCTTGTTCATTGGTGAACAGCGCATAGCGCTGCTTGCCCACCGGGAGGTCGACGATGTCCACCGGCACCAGGGTTTCCAGCGCGGCTGCCGCGTCGGCGCCCACCAGGCGCAGTTGACCCATGTGCGAGACATCGAACAACGCGGCGGCCGAGCGGCACTGGCGGTGCTCGGCCATCAGCCCGGCGGGGTACTGCACCGGCATGCTGTAGCCGGCAAAGGGCACCATGCGGGCGCCCAGTTCCAGGTGCAGGTCGTTGAGGGGGGTGGTCAGCAAAGGGGTGTCAGGCGTGCTCATCAGGGCGGTGTCCAAGGGGCAGTTCGGGAAGGTCTGGCCGTTCGAAATGCCCCCGCTGTCCGCTTTACCTGAGAGATTGACCCCGCCGCTTCACACGGCCGGGCTTGCCCCTTCGGTGGACGGACTCCAGGGTCCGCCTCTCTCCAGTGAGGAGCGCATGGCCGGGGCCACGCGCCTTGCCAGTCCTTTTGCCTGAGCGTTCGGGTGGGCCCTGCGCCTTCGGCGGCCCCGGGTGGGGCTCTCTCCTGACAAGGGGCCAGTGTAGCAGCGCGCGGCCGCTGAGGCATCATGGGCGAATCCCCATTAGCCAGCCCGCTGACATGACCGACGCTGACGCTGTCCATCGCCTGCTGCAGGCACACCGGTCGATCCGCAGCTTCCGCCAGGACCCGGTGGACGATGCGCTGGTCGACGCCAGCCTGATCGACGCGCTGCAGGGCAGTTCGTCCAGCGGCAACCTGAACATGGTCTCGGTCATCAAGACCCGGGACGAGGGCCTGCGTCGCCAGTTGCACACGCTGCATGGGGAGCAGGACATGATCCTGCAGGCGCCGCTGCTGCTGACCTTTTGCGCCGACACCCACCGCACCCGCACCTGGCTGGCCCAGCGCGGTGCGCGGCTGGGGTTCTCCGACCTGGTCAGCTGGCACGTGGCCAGCTTCGACGCGATGATCATCGCCCAGACCGCCGCGCTGGCGCTGGAGAGCCGCGGCCTGGGCATCTGCTACATGGGCACCACGCTGTTCTCGATGGCGGCCATCGCCGCGCTGCTGGACTGCCCCGACCACGTGCTGCCGGTGACCACGCTGGTGGTGGGCTGGCCCGACGAGGCGCCGGCCCAGCGCGACCGCCTGCCGGCGAGTGCCTGGATCCATGACGAGCGCTACCAGCGCCCGGACGCCGCCAGCATCGAGCGTGATTTCCGCGACCGCGACGAGCGCGGCAAGGCCCGCTACCTGGCCGTGCCGCACATGGCCGAGCAATGGCAGGCGCTGGGCATCGATTCGCTGGCCCACTACTACACCAGCCCGATCAAGTACGACCCGGACGTCTTTGCCGAATTCAGCGCCGACATCGAGCGCGCGTTGCGCCGCAACGGCTTCCTGGCCTGACCGGCCGGGCCGGCGGCGCTACAGTCCGGAGAACCCCTGGGAGCATTTTCATGAGCTCGATCTACGACCTGCACCTTGACCGCAACCCCGCCAACCACGTGCCGCTGTCGCCGGTCAGCTTCTTGGAGCGCAGCGCCGAGGTCTTTGCCGACCTGCCGGCGGTGATCCACGGCGCGCGCCGCTACACCTGGGCCCAGGTGCGCGAGCGCAGCGCCCGTCTGGCCGCGGCGCTGAAGTCCCTGGGCGTGGGCCGCGGCAGCACCGTCACCGTGATGCTGCCCAACACGCCGGAGATGGTGGAGGTGCACTACGCGGTGCCCGCGCTGAACGCGGTGCTCAACACCCTGAACACGCGGCTTGACGCGTCACTGCTGGCCTGGCAGATGAACCACTGCGAGGCCCAGGTGGTGATCACCGACACCGAGTTCGGCCCGGTGATGTACGAAGCCCTGCGCCTGCTGCGTGAGAAGCATGGCCGCGACCCGGTGGTGATCGACGTGGCCGACAGCGAGCACACCGGCCGTGCCGAACGCGTGGGCAGCCACGAGTACGAGGCCCTGCTGGCCGCCCATGCGCCGCTGGCCCGGCTGGACGGCCCGGCCGACGAGTGGGATGCGATCGCGGTGAGCTACACCAGCGGCACCACGGGTGATCCCAAGGGCGTGGTCACCCACCACCGCGGCGCCTACCTCAACGCAGTGTGCAACGCGGCCACCTGGACCATGCCGCACTTCCCGGTCTACCTGTGGACGCTGCCGATGTTCCACTGCAATGGCTGGTGCTTCCCCTGGACCGTGGCGATGCTGGGCGGCACCCACGTGTGTCTGCGCCGGGTGGATGCGGCGAACATCCTGGCGGCGATGCGCGAGCACCGTGTGGACCACTACTGCGCCGCCCCCATCGTGCACAACCTGCTGATCAGCGCCGACCCGGCGCTGCGCGACGGCATCACCCAGCGCGTGCGCGGCATGGTGGCCGGCGCGGCGCCGCCGGCGGCGATGATCGAGGGCATGGCCAGGCTGGGCTTTGACATCACCCACGTCTACGGCCTGACCGAGGTCTACGGCCCGGCCTCGGTGGCAGTCAAGCGCCCCCACTGGGCCGGAGAGAGTCTGTCCGAACAGACCCGCCTGAACGGTCGCCAGGGCGTGCGCTACGCGCTGCAAGAGGGCATGACGGTGATGGACCCCGAGACCATGACCGAGGTGCCGGCCGATGGCCAGACCATGGGCGAGATCATGTTCCGCGGCAACATCGCGATGAAGGGCTACCTGAAGAACCCCTCGGCCACCGACAAGGCCTTCGAGGGCGGCTGGTTCCACACCGGCGACCTGGCGGTGCTGGAGAGCGACCGCTACGTCAAGATCAAGGACCGCAGCAAGGACATCATCATCTCGGGCGGCGAGAACATCAGCTCGATCGAGGTGGAGGACGCGCTGTACCGCCACCCGGCGGTGGCCGCCTGCGCGGTGGTGGCCAAGCCCGACCCGAAATGGGGCGAGACGCCGGTGGCCTTCATCGAGCTGGCCGCGGGTGCGCAGGTCACGGCCGAGGAGCTGGTGGCCCACTGCAAGGGCCTGCTGGCCGGCTACAAGGTGCCGCGCGAGATCCGCTTCGAGCCGATCCCCAAGACCAGCACCGGCAAGATCCAGAAGTTCATGCTGCGCGACCGTGCGAAGTCGGCGCAGGCCTTTGAATGACCCGACAGGAGACCCCCATGCTGACCACCGAGGACCCGCTGCTGCTGCGCCGCCAGGATGCGCGCGGCGTGCTGACGCTGACGCTGAACCGGCCGCAGGCCTTCAATTCGCTGTCCGAGGCCATGCTGGCCGCGCTGCAGACCGAGCTGGACGCCATCGCCCGTGACGACACCGTGCGCGTGGTCGTGCTGGCCGCCGCGGGCAAGGCCTTCTGCGCCGGCCATGACCTGAAGGAGATGCGCGCCGACCCCTCCGAGGCCTACTACCGCCGCCTGTTCGCCCAGTGCGCCAAGGTGATGATGGCGATCCAGAAGCTGCCGGTGCCGGTGGTGGCCCAGGTGCAGGGCATTGCCACCGCGGCCGGCTGCCAGCTGGTGGCGATGTGCGACCTGGCGGTGGCCGCCAGCACCGCGCGCTTTGCGGTCAGCGGCGTCAACCTGGGCCTGTTCTGCTCCACGCCGGCGGTGGCGCTGAGCCGCAACCTGGGCCGCAAGGCGGCCTACGAGATGCTGGTGACCGGCGAGTTCATCTCGGCCGACGAGGCGCGCAGCAAGGGCCTGGTCAACCGTGTGGCCGCGCCCGAGGCGCTGGACGAGGCGGTCGAGGCGCTGGTGGCCAGCATCGTGGCCAAGCCGCGGGTGGCGGTGGCGATGGGCAAGCAGCTGTTCTACCGCCAACTGGAGTCCGGCATCGAGGCGGCTTATGTCGACGCCGGCCAGACCATGGCCTGCAACATGATGGACGACTCGGCGCTGGAAGGCGTGCAGGCCTTCATCGAGAAGCGTGCACCGGCCTGGAAATGAATCAGCCGCCGGCGCACAAGGCGCACGGCGGCTGACGGGAAAAGGGTGACGAGCCTGAACCCCGGCACTGGTCACAACGGTTAGGGCTGCTTGGTTCCCCACCTGACCCGGTTGGCCGCGCTTCCATGCGAGGAGGCCCGTCACTCGCTATTGTAGGCGAGCTGGGCGTCTGGTGGCGGACACTACACTGTCAACCATGCTGCCCAACTCCCTCGCCCTGGTCGACGACGATGCGGACTTCAGCGGTTACCTGGCCGAATTCCTGAGCGGGCTGGGTGTGTCGGTCAGCAGTTTTGCCGACAGCGACGACCTGCTGACCAGCGACGGCGCCTTCGAGCACGAGTTCTACGTGGTCGACCTGATGCTGCCCGGCATTGACGGCCTGGACCTGCTGCGCCTTCTGCGCAAGCGCACCAACGCCGGCATCCTGGTGGTGTCGGGCAAGCTGGGCAGCGATGTCTTTGGGCAGGTCATCGAGGCCGGCGCCGACATGCTGCTGGTCAAGCCCGCCACCTTCGAGCAGATCCTGACCGGCATCCGCGCGATCTACCGCCGCAGCGGCCGAGGGGGCTCGCAGCAGGAAGTGTGGGTACTCGATGCCGCCCATGCCACGCTGCGCGCCCCCGATGGCGCGCTGATCGAGCTCAGCCCCACCGACCTGCAGGTGATGGAGAGCCTGCTGGAACACCCCGGCCAGACCGTGGGCCGCGACGAGCTGACGCGCCGCCTGGGCCTGGACAGCGAGGATCCCAACGCGCTGCACGCCACGATCTACCGCCTGCGCCGGCGCATCGAGCGCGCCACGCCGGCCCTGGTGCCGTTGCAGTCGCGTTCGCGCCAGGGTTACCTGTTCAAGGCCGAGCTGCGACGCGCCTGAGGCGGGGCCTCAGGCCAGGCGCTGGCGTGGGCTGGTGCGGGTGTCGGGCCAGGGGAAGAGCATCGTGGCTTCCAGCCCGCTGGGCTGGACCGGGCGCAGCACCAGCTGGCCGCCGTGCACCGACATGATCTGCCGCACCACGCTCAGCCCCAGGCCCTGGCCGCGCTGGCTGGGAAAGGGCTTGTGGTGGGTGGCTGGATCGTCCAGGTGGGCCCAGTGCGAGGCGCTCAGGCCATGGCCGTGGTCGCACACCGACAGGGCCATGCCATAGGGCGAGTGACTCTCCTCGATGCGCAGTTGCACCAGGGACTGACCGTCGCCGCCGTGGACGAAGGCGTTGCGCAGCAGATTGCGCAGCGCCAGGCGCACCAGGCCGGGCTCCACCTCCAGCGTGCGCAGGCGGGTCAGGCGCTCCACCACCACGCGCTGGCGCTGGTCGGGCGCCAGATCGCCCATCACCAGCTCGATCAGCAGATCCAGGTCCACGTCCTGCAGCGTGACCTGCTCGCGCCGGGTGAGGATCTGGGCCGCGGCCAGTGTGTTGTCCAGCACCGAGCGCAGCTCGCCCAGCACGGTCTCGGCGGCGTCCAGGCGCTCGGCGATGGCCTGTACGTCGGCCCGTGGGCCCCGCAGCGCGGCGCCGGCCGATAGCAGGGCGCCGGTGGCGCGGTGCAAGGGCTGGCGGATCTCGTGGGCCAGCACGCCCAGCAACTGCTCGCGCTCACGGGCCAGGGCGTCGAGCTGGGTCAGGGCCTCGGTCAGCTGGCCGGCATGCTGCTCGGCCGATTCGCGGCGGGCCCGCTCGGCGTACTCGGCGGCCTGGGCGCGGGCCTCGCTGGAGCGCACGCGGTCGAGCACCATGCCCAGGTAGGCGACGTTGCCGAACAGGCCCAGGGCGTAGCACATGATCCAGGTGGCCAGGTTGGCCGGGTTCAGTGCCGCCACGTTGGCCGATGGCGGGTCCCACAGGGCCCAGGCCACCCGCGCCAGGGCCACCGTCGCCCAGCCTCCCAGCAGGCCGGCCAGCCAGCGGCCACTGCGCGAGGGCAGCAGCGCGGCCGCGCGCCAGGCCAGGCGGGCATTGATGAAGAAGCCGGCGGCCAGCACGCTGGCGGCCAGGACGAAGCGCGCGCTGGTGCCGGCCACCAGATCGACCAACAGGTAGCTCACGCTCAACAGCAGCCACAGCGCACCCAGTGGGCCGACCTGAGGCATGTCACCGGCCTCGCGCCGCAAGGCGAGATGGGTCAGCAGCATGCCGGCAAAGGCCAGCGTGTTCGCGAGTGCGAAACCCGCCCAGTCCGGCACGATGCCGCGCAGGCCCAGCAGCAGCATCCAGCCGCCGTTGGCCACCGCGGCAAAGGCCCAGGGCCGCAGGCGGTCGCTGGCATGGCGCTGGCGCAGCAGCAGCCAGCAACTCACCCCCAGCAGGCCCTGGGTGATGGACGAGGCGACGAACAGCGAGGGGACGGAAATCAGCGAGAGCATGGGCGCTGGCCGTGGCGGCCGGGCCGCTCAGGTCAGCCTGCGCAACACGATCGAGCCATCGGCACGGTAGCGGATGGTACGCGTCGTCTCGAGTTCTTTCATGGTGCGGCTGACCATCTCGCGCGAGGCGCCGATCATCTTGGCCAGATCCTGCCGGGCGATGCGCTCGCGCAGCACCCACTCGTCGCCATCGGGCACCGAGAGGTCCATCAGGCGCTGCAGCAGGCGTTCGCCAACGTCCTGGTGAGCCAGCGAGGCCACGCGCCGATAGGCGGTGCGCACGCGCTGTGACAGCTGCATCAGCAGCACCTGTGCCACCAGGGGACGCGTGGCCAGGGTGACCGCAAAGACCGGGCCGGGGACCACCAGCAGATCGCATTCTTCTTCGCTGCGTACGCTGCTGGAATGAGGCTGGCCGTCAATCAGTGCCAGATCGCCCAGCGGGTCACCGACGCGGATCAGGTCGATGATGACCTCGCGGCCGCGGGGATCGGTGCGGAAACTGTGCGCACGGCCCGACAGCAGCACGCCCAGCTCGGACGTGCGCGCGCCTTGCATCTGGATCAGCTCGCCACGGCGGATGCGGCGCTTGCTGCAATGGCGGGCGAGCTCGGCGGCCGCCGGCTCATCGAGGCTGGCGAACAGAGGCAGTCGGCGCAGCAGCTGCGCCAGACTGACCGTCTCCTGGCCGCGGTTCGGCCACGTCGGTCCCGCCGGATCCGCCTTGGCGCCGGTTGCGACCTCGGGTGCCTGCCACGGCTGTCCATGCTCGCCCATTCATCTCCCTCTGATCAGGGAGAATCATATCTGAGCTTTCAGATCAGAAAATGAGGACTCACCGCAGTTGCAGATCGTCGCTGGCGAAGCGAATGTTCAGCGGCTCGATCAGCAACTGCTTGGCGCCGGCTTCCACCTGGCCCGCCAGCACCGCCTCGACACCCTGGGCGCGGGCGATGGCCACCGTCTGCTCGGCCTGCGCGTGCGGCACGAACAGCGCGAATCCGGCGCCCATGTTCAGCGTGGAGTAGGCCTCGCGGTCATCGTGGCCGGCGTGCTGCTGAATAAAGCGCAGCACCGGCGGCACCTCAGGCACGGTGTGGACGCGGTAGGTCAGCTCGGCGGGGTGGCGCAGCAGCTTGCGCCAGCCGTGGCCGGTGATGTTGGCGCTGTAATGCACCGTCACCCCGGCCCGGGCCAGGGCCTCGGTCACCGGGCTGTACAGCACGGTCGGGGCCAGCAGCGCCTCGCCATAGCTCAGGCCGGGCGCCACCTCGGTAAGGTAGCCCTGCGGCAGGCGCTCGACCAGCTTGCGCGCCAGGCTCAGGCCGTTGGCGTGGATGCCGCTGGAGGCCAGCAGCACGATGGCGTCGCCGGCGCCCAGCTGGTCGCCCACGCTGAGCCGGCTCTTGGGGTTGATGATGCCGGTGCACGAGGCCGCCAGGTCAATGCGGCCCGACTCGACGATGCCAGCCAGCGCTGGTGTCTCACCACCGCCCCAGGCCACGCCGCAGCGGTCGCAGGCGGCCTTCCAGCCGGCCACCAGGGCCTGGGCGCGCTGGCCGTCAGCGAACCAGTCACTGCCACCGGCGGCCCAGTAGGCCTGCACCACCAGCGGCGTGGCGCCTACGGTGATCAGGTCGTTGACCGCCATCGCGATCGTGTCCTGGGCGATGCCGTCGTAGTAGCTGCGGCCGGTCAGGGCCTTCATTTCATCGGCGACCAGGGCCTTGGAGCCCAGGCATTCGACGATGCTGGCCAGGTAGAACGGGCCGACGTCGACCACATAGGCCGACTCGCCGCGCGAGGCCGGCACCTCGGTGAAGCCGTGGCCGGCCAGGTGGCCGGCGGTGGCGGCCGCCGCGCGCTGCGCGGCGACCTTCAGCGGATCGATCAGGTCGTAGTTGACGCCAGCCTGCTCGTAGCTGAGCGGCGCGGCGGGATCGGTGGGGGCGGAAGCACTCATGGCGGGATTATCCCGCAGGGACCTCCGCCCCCCGACCGACGCCTGGCCTCAGAGGCCCTGCTTGGCCTCCTCGACCATCGCCCGGCTGAGCTTGGCGGCCGTGGCGCCCAGCTGCTTGGCCGCCGCGCTGACCACGGCCAGGCGCGTTTCCGCGCCACCCTGGCGGCCGGCGTAGGCCAACGCCATCGCATTGGCCAGTTCGCGCACCAGCGGCTCCCACGGCGGCACCGGGCCCTTGTCGGTCAGCCCGCCGCCGTCGGCGGTCACGCCGAAGAGGATACGCACGCCGGCTTCGTAGACGCGACCGTCCAGCTTGGGCACGGTGCTGCCGCCGCGCGGGCGCTGGTAGAACGCAAAGGCCACGGCCATGCTCTTGGCGGCGGTGGACAGCACGGCGCCATTGACGCTGTCGGCCCCCGCCGGGCTCACGACCAGCAACTGCCAGCTCTGCAGCAGGCGCGGGCCGATGGCCGCGAAGGCGGTGATCTGCTCGGGCGCGCGGGTGGGCACCAGGCCGTCTTCGTTGGCATTGAAGCTCAGGTCGGTGTCGGGCGCGACGCTGACGAAGTCGTCGTCGAAGAAATCGCCGACGTCGACATCGAAGGCGTCGATGTAGGTGCCCGGCTCGCCGATGCCATCGCCGCCGGTGGGCAGGTACCAGGCGGTCACGCCGATCGGCGTGTCGCCCACTGGCACGCTGAGCGCCGGGTTGGTGGAGACGTAGGCCCCGTTGGCGCTGCCGGTGACCGACCAGAAGGCGAAGTTGGCGCTGTGCACCACACCATCACCGTCGGTCCAGTTGGCTGTGGGTGGCGCCCAGTCGGTGTAGGGCGAGCTGCTGACGGTATTGTCAAAGGGTGCCGTGATGTCGGCGGCCGAGCTGCCCGGATGGCGGCGGCGGCCGGCGGCGGTGTAGGTGACGTAGCGGGTGTGGACGACGGGCATGGGGGCTCCTTGTCAGGACGGGGTGAAGAGGTCGTCATCGTCGGCCGCGCTGCCGCCCGTCCCAACCCCCAGGGACGCCAGCGCCACCCCCTTCGCCCCGGGGGGCGGGGGGCCGCCTAGAATCCGTGGCATGAGTTACGTCGTCCTGGCCCGCAAGTACCGCCCCCGCAGCTTCGAGGACATGGTTGGCCAGGACCATGTGGTGCGTGCGCTGACGCACGCCCTTGAGCAGCAGCGCCTGCACCACGCCTACCTGTTCACCGGCACGCGCGGCATTGGCAAGACCACGGTCTCGCGCATCCTGGCCAAGAGCCTGAACTGCCAGGGCGCCGACGGCCAGGGCGGCATCACCGCGCGCCCCTGCGGCGTGTGCAGCGCCTGCCGCGAGATCGATGCCGACCGCTACATCGACTACATCGAGCTCGACGCCGCTTCCAACCGCAGCATCGACGAAATCCGCGAGTTGATCGAGCGCGCGGCCTACAAGCCCTCGGTCGGCCGCTTCAAGGTCTTCATGATCGACGAGGCGCACCAACTGACCAAGGACGCCTTCAACGCGCTGCTCAAGACGCTGGAGGAGCCGCCCGAGTACCTCAAGTTCGTGCTGGCCACCACCGACCCCGAGAAGATGCTGCCCACGGTGTTGAGCCGCTGCCTGCAGTTCAACCTGCGGCCGATGGCGCCGCCCACCGTGGCCGAGTACCTGGAGAAGGTGCTGACCGCCGAGCAGATCCCCGCCGAGCCGGGCGCGCTGCGCCTGTTGTCGCGCGCGGCGCGGGGCTCGATGCGCGATGCGCTCTCGCTCACCGACCAGGCCATTGCCTATGGCGGCGGCCGCCTGGAAGAGGGCGGCGTGCGCGCCATGCTGGGCAGCGTGGATCGCCGCCATGCGCAGCGCCTGGTGGCGGCACTGGCTGGTCGCGACGGCCGCGCTGTGCTCGACGAGTGCGAAGGCCTGCGCCGCCAGGGTCTGTCGGCCAGCGCCACGCTGGAAGAAATGGCGCGCCTGCTGCAGCAGATGGCGGTGGAACAGGCGGTGCCCGGCGCGCTGGACGCGTCCGATCCCGACACCGAGCCCGCGCGCCGTCTGGCGTCCGCGCTGGCCCCCGACGAGACCCAGCTGCTTTACAGCATCTGCCTGCAGGGCCGGGCCGAGCTGGGCCTGGCGCCGGACGAGCATGCCGGCCTGGTGATGGTGCTGCTGCGCTTCCTGGCCTTCCCGCCAGCCGGGGCGGGCGGCCTGGGAGGACCGGCCGGCGGCCACGCGGGTTCGGGTGAGCGCAGCGCAGGCGCATCGGGCGCGACCGGCGCAGCGGCGATGGCCGCTGCGGTGGCGCCGCCGTTGCCTGCGCCCACACCTGCAGCCCCAGCGGTGTCCGCGCCCGCGCCCACCAGCGCCGCCGCCCGCCTGGCCCAGGAAGCGGCCGAAAAGGCCCGCGCCCGTGCTGCCGCGCGTCCGCCCGAGCCGATGGACGATGATGGTCCACCGCCCTGGATGGACGAGGCGCCGCCGGTCGACGCACAGGATGCGCTGGATACGGCCGCGCCGTTGGCGGTCGAGGCCGCCGCCGAACCGATCGAGTTGGCTGGGGCGGTCGCGCCCGCGCCGGCCGTGGTCCTGCGCCGCACGCCGCTGGGCGATGCCTGGGCCGATGCGGTGGCCGCACTCAACCAGGCGGGGCTGGTCAGTGCGCTGGCGCGCGAGCTGGCCATGCAGGCTGAACTGGTGTCCGCCGACGGACCGCGCTGGACGCTGCGCGTCGAACGCGACAGCCTGCGCAACCCGCCGCTGCTGGACAAGCTGCAGGCCGCGCTGCGCCAGCTGCCCGGCCATGAGAGCCAGGTGCTGGCCACCGAGGCCGGCGTGGCCCAGGACTCCCCCGCGCTGCGCGATGCCGAGGCCGCGCGCCAGCGCCAGGCCGACGCCGAGGCCGCCTTCCGTGCCGACCCGCTGGTGGTGGCGGCACTTCAGCAATTTGCCGGCGCGCGCATCGTGCCCGGCACGGTGCGACCGCACTGAACAACGGGCGTCGCCTTGGCGCCTGACGATCCACGAAAGGAAAAATCGCGATGATGAAGGGTCAATTGGCCGGCCTGATGAAGCAGGCCCAGCAGATGCAGGACAACCTGAAGAAGGCCCAGGAGGAACTGGCCCAGGTCGAGGTCGAGGGCCAGTCCGGCGCTGGCCTGGTGAAGGTGGTGATGACCTGCCGCAACGATGTGCGCCGCGTCAGCATCGATCCCAGCCTGCTGGCCGACGACAAGGACATGCTCGAGGACCTGGTGGCGGCGGCCTTCAATGATGCGGTGCGCCGCGCCGAGGCCACCAGCCAGGAACGCATGGGCAAGCTGACCGCCGGCCTGCCGCTGCCCCCCGGCATGAAGATGCCGTTCTGACGCGGTGGCCGATCCCGGAGCCCTGGAGACCCTGGTCGAGGCGCTGCGGCGGCTGCCGGGCGTCGGCCAGAAGTCAGCCCAGCGCATGGCCTACCACCTGCTGCAGCACGACCGGCTGGGCGCTGGCGTGCTGGCCCAGGCGCTGGAGCGCGCCGTGGCGTCGGTCCAGCATTGCCAGCGCTGCCACACCTTCAGCGAGGCGCCGGTGTGCGCGGTCTGCCGCGACACCGGCCGAGATCGCCGCCAGCTGTGCGTGGTCGAGTCACCGGCTGACCAGGCCGCCCTGGAGCGCACGGGCAGCTACCACGGCTACTACTATGTGCTGATGGGCCGCATCAGCCCGATCGACGGCCAGGGCCCCGAGCAACTGCGCGCCGACGGTCTGCTGAGCCGTGCGCTGGATGGCGAGGTGGAAGAGGTCATCCTGGCCACCAGTTTCACCGCCGAGGGCGAGGCCACCTCGCATGTGCTGGGCGAATCACTGCGCGCCCGCGGCCTGAAGGTCACGCGCCTGGCGCGCGGGGTGCCGGCGGGCAGCGAGCTGGAGTATGTCGACCTGTCGACGATCGCCCATGCGCTGGTCGACCGCCGCTGAGCGGATCAGCGGCGGGTGCGGTTGGGCGCCGTCGGGCGGCGCGTGTTGGCCGGGGCCTTCTGACGGGCGCCCGGCGCCGCGCGCTTGGTGGCCTGCGGCACCATCACGATGTAGCTGCTGCCCGGCTTGAACACCGCGTTGGTCGACACCTTGTTCCACTGCGCCACCATCGCCGGCGAGGTGCGGTAGCGCTTGGCCACCGCCGCCACGCTGTCGCCGCGCTTGCCGGCACGCAGCGTCAGGCGGCGCATCGGCGGCAGGTCGGGCGCCAGCGCGATCGTGGCGTTGTCCGCCAGGTGTTCTGACACATCGGCGTTGCGGCCGGCGGTGCGCGGCACCAGCAGCGTCGAGCCGGCCTTGACCAGCATGCGCGGCGGGATGCGGTTGATGTCGCGCAGCTCGGACTCGCTCATGCCCACTTGCCGGGCGGCATCGGCCGGGCGCAAGGTCTTGGGGGCCACCCAGGCCGTCCAACTGGCCAGCGGGCCATGGTGGGCCTTGAGGTTGCCAACGAAACGGCCGGCGTTGTCGAAAGGCAGCAGCACCTGCTCAGTGCCCGCAGCCAGGATCACCGGCTTGTTCATCTGCGGGTTGAGCTGGCGAAACTCCTCGACCGAGATGCCGGCCAGGCGGGCGGCCAGGTCGACGTCGATGTCGCGCTGGATCGGCACGCTCACGAAGTACGGGTGGTTCTTCAGCTCGGGCAGCGCCAGGCCGTAGTTCTCGGGCGCGGCGATCAGGTTCTTGATGGCCTGCAGCTTGGGCACGTAGTAGCGCGTCTCGTCAGGCATGCGCAGGCTGCTGTAGTCGGTGGGCAGGCCGGCCTTCTGGTTGCGGGCGATGGCGCGCTGCACATTGCCCTCGCCCCAGTTGTAGGCGGCCAGCGCGAGGTGCCAGTCGCCGAACATGTTGTTGAGCCGGCCGAGGTAGTCCAGCGCGGCGCGCGTGGAGGCCAGCACATCCCGGCGGTCGTCGCGGAAGATGTTCTGCTTGAGCGCATAGTCCTTGCCGGTCATTGGCATGAACTGCCACATGCCCGAGGCGCGCGCGGTGGACAGGGCCTGGGGATTGAAGGCGCTCTCGACGAAGGGCAGCAGGGCCAGCTCAGAGGGCATGCCGCGGCGCTCCACCTCCTCAACGATGTGGAACAGGTAGCGGCCGCCGCGCTCGGTCATGCGGCGCATGTAGTCGGGCTTGCCGCCGTAGTGCTGCTCGGCGCGGCGCACCCAGTCATCGGACAGCTCGGGCATGGCAAAGCCCTTGCGCACGCGACTCCACAGGTCGCTGCGCGCCGCGCTGTCATCCATGTCGACCACGCGGTCCGGGTGGACCGGGTCGACGATCGGCCCCGTGGCGGGCGCTTCGGCCGCGCGCACCGGGCTGGACTCGGCGGCAGCCGGTGGCACGCTGGGCGGGTTGGCGGGGGAGGCATCGAGCACCATGGCGCTGCCAGGAGGCTGCAGCGTCAGGCGCGGGGCCGGCTCCGGCGCCGCGGACACGGGCCGTACAACCGGGCCGGTCAAGCCGGCAGATGGGGTCGCGCAGCCGGCCGCCAGCAGGGCGATGCAGCAGCCAAGCAGGGACGGAAACAGTTGGTGAAGGGTCATCGGAAGTCGTTTTTCCAGGCGCGCAGCGCCGCAAACACGTCAACGGGGCGGTCGCTGGCCGCACCGTGCGCCATCGCACTGGCCACCAGCGCCGGCTGGTCGCAGCGCAGGAAGGGGTTGATCTGGCACTCGAGCGCCAGCGTGGTGGGCAGGCTGGGGAGGCCGTCGGCACGTGTTGATTCCACCCAGCGCAGATGGGTCTGCAGCGCGGTGTTGTCGGGATCGGCGGCCAGCGCGAAACGCAGGTTGGCCAGCGTGTATTCGTGGGCGCAGCAGACCAGCGTGCCGGCGGGCAAGCTCAGCAGCCGCTGCAGCGAGGCATGCATCTGCACGGCCGTGCCCTCGAAGAGCCGCCCGCAGCCGGCGGAGAACAATGTGTCGCCGCAGAACAGCAGCGGTGGTTCTGCCGCCACGGCAAAAGCCAGGTGGGTGCTGGTGTGGCCGGGTACGCCGATCACCGTCACCGGCAGGTCTGCGAACTGCAGGGTGTCGCCGTCGTGCACCGGCTGCACCTGGCCGGTCAGGCAGCGGTCCTCAGGGCCCCAGATCGGGCCCTGCAGATGCGGGCGAAGCGCGTCCAGGCCATCGACGTGGTCGCCGTGGTGGTGGGTCACTAGAATGCCGCCGAGGGTCAGCCCGCGCTGCGCAAGGGCTTGCAACACCGGCGACGCGTCGCCCGGATCCACCACCAGGGCTTGCGTGCCCTGGATCAGCATCCAGACGTAGTTGTCGGCGAAGGCGGGGAGGGCGAGCAGTTCCATCGATGGCTGGCGAACACGCGATTATAGATTTGGGGGGGTGGTTGGACACCCCTGCCGGCCGCTGCATGCTGGCCTGGGAGCAGACCCTGCTGGACGAGGCGGTGGCTGACTCCTTCGGGTTCCATGCGCTGCAGCTGGGCCTGCCCGAGATGGACGGCCTGCGCAACAACCGCATGCCGCACCGCTGGCTGGCCTGCGAGCTGGACGAGGCAACCGCGGCCGTCCCCCTGGAGCCGACAGCCGACAACCTCGCCAGCGTGCGGCCCACCGGCGGCGCCACGCTGCGCTGTCAGCCCGAGGCGTTGCCGTTTCCGGACGAGTCGCTGGACCTGGTGCTGCTGCCGCACACGCTGGAGCTGGTCGATGATCCGCACCTGGCGCTGGCCGAGGCGGCACGGGTGCTGCGGCCCGAGGGGCGGCTGATCGTGTCCGGGTTCAACCCGGCCAGCCTGTGGATGCTGCGTCAGCGTCTGGGCCATCTGGCCCGCAATGCCAGCGTGGGCAGCGGACCGCTGTTCCTGCCCGACACCGGCGAGGCGATTGGCTACTGGCGCCTGCGCGACTGGATGCGCCTGGTGCACCTCGAGCCCGAGCGCGGCCGATTCGGTTGCTACCGCATGCCCTGCCGCAGCCAGGCCTGGCTGCAGCGCTGGCGCTGGATGGAAGGTGTGGGTGAGCGCTGGTGGCCGGTGCTGGGGGCGGTGTACCTGCTGCAGGCGGTCAAGCGGGTGCGTGGCATGCGCCTGGTCGGGCTGTCGCCGAGGCGTCGGCTGCGCCTGGCGGCCGGGCCGGCGGTGGCGGCCAACCGACACTGGCGCGGTGCGCGCTCGGCGCACGAGACAATCGCTCCCCATGACTGATGTGACGATCTACACCGACGGTGCCTGCAAAGGCAACCCGGGCCCCGGCGGCTGGGGCGCCTGGCTGCGCGCCGGCAGCCACGAGAAGGAGCTTTTCGGCGGCGAACGCCAGACCACCAACAACCGCATGGAGTTGACAGCGGTCATCGAGGCCCTGTCCACACTCAAG
The DNA here is from genome assembly GCF_018069755.1 of Ideonella aquatica. Classification (GTDB taxonomy): domain Bacteria; phylum Pseudomonadota; class Gammaproteobacteria; order Burkholderiales; family Burkholderiaceae_C; genus Ideonella; species Ideonella aquatica. The sequence goes on from NZ_JAGQDE010000004.1 coordinate 189,255, forward strand.
CGGCCCTGTGCGGTGGCGATCTACACCGACAGCGAGTACGTCAAGAACGGCATCACCACCTGGATCCACAATTGGAAGCGTCGTGGCTGGCGCACCGCGGATGGCAAGCCGGTGAAGAACGAGGAACTCTGGCGCCGCCTGGACGAGCTGGTCGCCGGGCACCGCGTGTCCTGGCACTGGGTCAAGGGCCACGCGGGCGACCCCGGCAACGAGCGAGCCGATGCGCTCGCCAACCGGGGGGTGGAACAGGCGCGCTGACGCACGCGCCCAGTGGCCGGATCAGGGCCCCGGCGGCGGGTTGAAGGCCTGGAAGCAGGCGTGCGTGTTGATCGTCGTGAGGAAGCTCAGGTCGAAGCTGTCGGCCTGCTGCGATCCCGTGAACTGGAAGGACTCGATGCCGTAGGCGGTCATCTTGGCGCCGGTCGACAAGTCGGTGATGGTGGCCACGCAGCTCGGATTCCAGCCCGTGATCTGGTACTGCGAGGCCGGGCCGACCAGCGTCAGCGTGTCATGGCCCCAGCAGCCGTCCACCCAGCTGCAGTTGGAGAAGCTGCCCAGCGTGAGGTTGTCGTTGCCCAGACCCAGTTGTACGCCGCCCTGGTTGCGGCCGACGCTGGCAGCGTCGTCACCGCAGCCGGTGTCGAGCACGCAGCTGAGCGTGCCGCCCACCCACGCGCGGTCGTTGCCGTCGCCCAGCCAGGCCGATTGCAGCGAGCCACCCACATGCAGCTGATCATGGCCCCAGCCCAGGTTGGCGATGTTGGCGTTGCCATCGACAAACACGCGGTCGGTGCCGCAGCCGCCGGTGACGGCACAGTTGACGTTGTCGCCCACGTAGAGCTGGTTCAGACCATTGCCCAGCAGCATGTCGCCCACGCTGCCCTTGACCAGCAGCAGGTCGTCGCCGCAGCCCACGTACAGGTGCTCGGCATTGCCACCGATCTTGACGATGTTGGCGCCGTCGCCCAGGTTGGCCAGGCACAGGTTCTCGACCACGTTCAGGCCATCGTTGCCCCAGCCGGCCAGCACCGTGCCGGCGCTGCCGCCGACGTTGATGCAGTTGTTGCCGTTGCTCGCGCAGCCCAGGCCCAGGTCGCCAAAGACGACATAGCGGTCATTGCCGCAGCCCGAGTTGATGTGGCAGGCGTCGCCGCCCACGGTGATGTGGTTGGTGCCGTCGCCCAGGCAGGCCAGCGACAGGTTGCCGTCGATGCTGACCTGATCGTTGCCCCAGCCCGACAGCACGGTGCCGGCATTGCCGCCCACCTCCAGCGTGTTGTCGCCCCAGCACAGGTCGGCCAGGCACAGGTTGCCAGCGACGCTGACCGTGTCCTGGTCAATGCCGCCAATGACCGTGCCGGCGTTGCCGCCCACGTCCAGCGTGTTCGTGCCCCAACCCAGCAGGCCGGTGCCCAGGTCGCCGCCAACGCTCACGGTGTCGTTGCCGCAGCCGGTGTTCAGGCAACTGATCGCGCCCGCCACGTCGATCACATCATGGCCTGAGCCCAGCGTGATGCTGCCGGCGTTGCCTCCCACCGTGATCCGGTTGCTGCCGAAGAGGTCGGTGATCGACTGCACATGGCCGCCCACCTGGATCCGGTCATCGCCCTCACAGGTGTTGATGCAGGCGGCGCTGCCGGTGATGGTCACCGTGTCGTTGCCGCGGCCCATGGTCACGCTGCGGATGTCACCGTCGATGGTGACCGACTGGTCCTCGTTGGACCACCACTTGTAGAGATAGATGTCCTGGGTGCTGCTCACGGGGTTCTCCGGTTGCTGTTCGGGGTGTTACTGTATGTTACCTTTGTAGCAACTTCATGAAACACCCTGGACAACCCGTCCCCCTAGATTGTGGTCACCCCTGGGTCTCGGCTCAGCCGCCGATGTAGTGCATCTCGATGCGCTGACGGGGCTCGTCCGGCGCCGAGGAGGCCGAGCGCAGCTCGGAGTAACGGTCCTTGCGTCGGCTCCACAGGCCCGAGACGGCTGCGGCCAGCTGGGCATCGCTGGCACCGCCGCGCAGCAGCGCCCGCAGGTCGTGGCCGCGGCTGGCGAACAGGCAGGTGAACAGCTTGCCCTCGGTGGACAGCCGGGCCCGGTTGCACTCGCCGCAGAAGGCCTGGGTCACGCTGGAGATGAAACCCACCTCACCGCGACCATCGGCGTAGGCCAGGCGCTGGGCGGTCTCGCCCGGCGAGCGCGCTGGCAGCGGCACCAGCGGCCAGACCTCGGCCAGCAAGGCCTGCACGGCCTGGCTGGGCAGCACCTCGTCCATGCGCCAGCCGTTGGTGGCGCCGACGTCCATGTACTCGATGAAGCGCAGCACCACCTGGGGGCCGTAGTGGTCACGCATATGGCGGGCCAGAGGCACGATCTCGTGCTCGTTGGTGCCACGCTTGACCACCATGTTGACCTTGACCGGGCCGAAGCCGGCGGCCAGCGCGGCATCGATGCCGGCCAGCACCTCGCCAACCGGAAAGCCGACGTCGTTCATGCGCTGGAAGATGGCATCGTCCAGGGCGTCCAGACTCACCGTGACGCGTGTCAGCCCCGCCGCGCGCAGCGCCGGCGCATGACGGGCCAGCAGCGAGCCGTTGGTGGTCAGCGTCAGCTCCAGCGGCTCACCAGACGGGGTGCGCAGCGCGGCCAGCATGCGCACCAGGTCGTCCAGGTGTTTGCGCATCAGTGGCTCGCCACCGGTCAGGCGCAGCTTGGTCACGCCATGCAGCGCGAACACCGCAGCCAGGCGCGTGATCTCCTCGAAGCTCAGCAGCGAGGATTGCGGCAGGAAGCGGTAGTCCCGGTCGAAGACCTCCTTGGGCATGCAGTAGCTGCAGCGGAAGTTGCACCGGTCGGTGACCGAAATGCGCAGGTCGCGCAGCGGCCGGCCCAGCGCGTCGGACAACAGACCGTCCGGTGCGGGCGCGTCGGCGGGGATATCTGGGATGTCGGCCAGCGCGCGCAGGTCCGACAAGGCTATGACTTTTTCACCCATGGCCTGCGCATGCTAACGGCTGAAAGCCGACCCGTGCCCAAGCAGGCCCGGCCCGGCCAGGGACATGTTCACTGGGCAGGACGCAGCGGTTCGGTGGTCTGCGGCGCGCGGCGCGCACCGTTGAAGCGCTGGGCCCAGTAGGCGATGCGCATGTCCTCCACACGCACCTGCTCGCCGGTGCGTGGCGAGTGGATGAACTTGCCGTCGCCCACGTAGATGCCCACATGGGAGAACGCGCGGCGCATGGTGTTGAAAAACACCAGATCGCCGGGTTTGAGGTCCTCCATCGGGATGGCAACCAGACCGGGTGACGCGGCCTGTTCGGCGGCACGGCGCGGCAGCACCAGCCCCACGCTGTGCTCGAAAACGTAGCGTGTGAAGCCCGAGCAATCGAAGCCCTGGTCTTCAGTGCCGCCGCCGCGGCGGTAGCGTACGCCGATGAAATTCATCGCGGTGAGCACCAGGTCCGAGGCCTTGTCGCGCACCTGAGACAGCAGCGTGGGCGCGCTGTCGGTGCCAGCGGCCGACAGCACGCCGCGCTCTTCGAGCAGGCGCATCACCGGGTCGCCGGACTTGGGGCTGGCACCGTCGGGGCTGGCCCAGGCGCTGCCGCACAGCAGGGCCAGAGCCAGGGCGGTGCCGCTCAACAGGCACGGGCCGCGGCGGCGCTCTCGGGGAATCACATCCATCACGCCGCGCAGCATAGGCAGGCGTCAGCCTTGTGTCAAGACGAAAAATCCAAGCAATACAAGAACTTGCGTCAATGTCTTCGGGTTGTCGAGATCAGGGATGCACCTGATCCCGCCCGGCTCAGAGCACTTCAGACGCGTAATCGGCCAGCCGTGAACGCTCGCCGCGCGCCAGCGTGACATGGCCGGCGTGCGGCCAGCCCTTGAAACGGTCGACGGCAAAGGTCAGGCCCGACGAGCCCTCGGTCAGGTAGGGCGTGTCGATCTGCGCCAGATTGCCCAGGCAGACGATCTTGGTGCCCGGGCCAGCGCGGGTGATCAGGGTCTTCATCTGCTTGGGCGTCAGGTTCTGCGCCTCGTCGATCAGCACGAACTTGTTCAGGAAGGTGCGCCCGCGCATGAAGTTCATGCTCTTGATCTTGATCTTGCTGCGCACCAGGTCGTTGGTGGCGGCGCGGCCCCATTCGCCCGCGGTGGCGTCGGTCTTGGCGAGCACCTCAAGGTTGTCATCGAGCGCGCCCATCCAGGGGCCCATCTTCTCTTCCTCGTTGCCGGGCAGGAAGCCGATGTCCTCGCCCACCGGCACCGTCACGCGGGTGACGATGATCTCGGTGTAGCGGCGCTCATCGAGCACCTGCGACAGTCCGGCAGCCAGCGTCATCAGCGTCTTGCCCGTTCCCGCGGTGCCGGTCAGCGTGATGAAGTCGCACTCGGGGTCCATCAGCAGGTTCAGCGCAAAGTTCTGCTCGCGGTTGCGGGCCGTGACGCCCCAGGCGGCGTTCTTGGCATGGGTGTAGTCGCGCAGCGTCTTGAGCACCGCGGTCTTGCCGCTCAGCTCGGTCACGCGCGCATACAGCGGCGCCTCGCCGGGCTGCTCGAGGTAGACGAACTGGTTGACCATCAGCGCCGGCACCAGCGGGCCGCTGATGCGGTAGAAGGTGTGGCCACCTTGCTGCCAGCTCTCCATGGTCTTGCCGTGCTTGTCCCAGAAGTCGGGCGGCAGCTGCAGCACACCGGTGTAGAGCAGGTCGCCGTCGTCCAGCGCCTTGTCGTTGAAGTAGTCCTCGGCGGCCAGGCCCATCGCCCGCGCCTTGATGCGCATGTTGATGTCCTTGGACACCAGCACCACCTCGCGGCCGGGGTGCTGCTCGCGCAGCGACTGCACCACGCCCAGGATCTGGTTGTCGGCCTTGCCCTGCGGCAGGCCGGCGGGCAACTTGGCATCCAGCAGCGTGGTCTGGAAGTACAGCCGGCCCAGGGCCTCGCGGTGGCCGGTCTTGGCCAGCGGGATGCCGTCGGTGGGGGCCAGGTTGCCGTCGGCGGCCAGCGCATCGAGCTCGCGGCTGACCTGGCGCACGTTGCGCGAGACCTCGGACATGCCCTTCTTGTGGCCGTCGAGCTCTTCCAGCGTGATCATCGGCAGGTAGATGTCGTGCTCGTCGAAACGGAAGATCGACATCGGGTCGTGCATCAACACGTTGGTGTCGAGCACGAACAGCTTGGCCGGGCCGGTGCGCCGCGGCGCGGCGCGGCGCTTGGGGGCTGGGGCGGGCTTGGCGGCGGCAGGGGGCTTGGACGTACGCACCGGCGCCGGGGCGGCGGGCAGCGGGGCGGCGTCACGCTTGAGTTCAAGCGGCGCGACCGGACGGTCGTCCTGGGGATCGGGCGCAGGGCGGGCGGCGCTGCGGGCCGTCTTCGGCGCTGCCTGGGCCTCGTATTCGCTGGGGGGAAGGATGGTGGCTCGGGTGACGGGGGGCTTGGGCAGGGGCATGGACGGCGACAGCGGTTCAGGCAACAAAAAAGCCGCACGGACAACCGGGCGGCTTTTCAGGGGAGGTCAGCGCGAGCGTCTCGGGCATGGCCCCATCATACACATCCGGCCACGGCCGGCAGCAGGGGCTTCAGGCGGTCTTCTTGAGTTCCTTCACGGCCTTGAGGACTTCGTCCACATGGCCGGCCACCTTGATGCCACGCCACTCGGCGCGCAGCACGCCCTGGGCATCGATCAGGAAGGTCGAGCGCTCGATGCCCTTGACCTTCTTGCCGTACATGATCTTGTTCTTGACCACGCCGAACATGTGGCAGAGCTTTTCCTCGGTGTCGGCGATCAGCTCGAAGGGCAGCTCCAGCGTTTGCTTGAACTTCTCGTGCGAGGCCATGTTGTCGCGCGACACCCCGAACACCACCGCACCCGCCTTAACGAAGTCCTTGTGCTGGTCGCGGAACTGCATGGCTTCAGTGGTGCAGCCGGGCGTGTTGTCCTTGGGGTAGAAATACAGCACCACCGTCTGGCCCAGAAAGGCGTGGCCGGTGAACTTGACACCGCCCGTGGCCAGGGCTTCGATCTCGGGAAGGGCTTTGTTGAGGGCTGGCGTCATGAGGATTTTGTCTTCTAGCTGAGCGCCCCGGCGAGGCTTAGCCTGCGATTATAAGGGGCCTGGCCCCCCTTTTCTGCCGCGCGGCGCTGGGCGCTCAGGCCGGCGGCAACAGGAAGGCGCCCAGCACACGGCGGCCCTCGGTGACCAGCACATTGAAGGTGCGTGCGGCGGCAGCGGTGTCCATGGTCTCGATACCGATGCGGCGCTCGATCAGTGCGGCATAGAGCGACGGGTGGACGAAGCGCTGCCGCTCGCCGCTGCCGAACACCACCAGCTCGGGCGACCAGGCCAGGATGCGCGCAAAGTGTTCGGCGGTCAGGTCGCCCGGCTCCTGGGCCGGCCAGGCTTGCACCTCGCCGCGCCAAGGCACCAGCAGGCTGCTCTGGAACGGAGTCTGGTGTACCCACAGGCGGCCAGGTTCAAGGCGGGCGATCACGTTGACGCCGTCCAGGGCATCGGGCTGGAATTTCATCGGTGGAGCTCGCGCGGTGGCATGAGAGGTCGCAGAGGTGCCGGCGCTGCACGCCGATGGGGCGCACCCTATGGTTAAATTATAGGTTTTTGCAGTGCATCAAAGCGGTGCACGCCCCTGCTGAGGAGCCCCGGTTTGAAGCGCATCGCCAAGTCCAGCAAGCTGGCCAACGTCGGCTACGACATCCGCGGCCCGGTGCTCGACAAGGCCCGGCAGATGGAGGAAGAGGGCCACAAGATCATCAAGCTGAACATTGGCAACGTCGCTGCCTTCGGCCTGATGCCGCCCGACGAGATCGTGCAGGACATGATCCGCAACCTGTCCTCGCAGGTGGCGGCCGGCTACACCGACAGCAAGGGCCTGTTCGCACCGCGCAAGGCGGTGGTGCACTACTGCCAGGAGAAGAAGATTGCCGGTGTGACGGTGGATGACGTCTACCTGGGCAATGGCGCGTCCGAGCTGATCTCGATGAGCATGAACGCCCTGCTCGACGAGCACGACGAGGTGCTGATCCCCTCGCCCGACTACCCGCTCTACACCGCCGTGGTGTCGCTGTCGGGCGGCACGCCGGTGCACTACCACTGTGACGAAGGCAGCGGCTGGCTGCCCGACCTGGATGACATCCGAAAGAAGGTGACGCCCCACACCAAGGCGATCATCGTCATCAACCCGAACAACCCGACCGGCGCGCTCTACCCGGACGCGATCCTGCAGGGCATCGTCGACATCGCGCGCGAGCACCAGCTGATCGTCTTCGCCGACGAGATCTACGACAAGACGCTGTACGACGGCGCCAGCCACACCAGCATCGCCTCGCTGGCCGACGACGTGCTGTTCCTGACCTTCAATGGCTTGTCCAAGAACTACCGGTCGTGTGGCTACCGCGCCGGCTGGATGGTGGTGTCGGGCAACAAGAAGCGCGCCCAGGACTACATCGAGGGCCTGAACATGCTGGCCTCGATGCGCCTGTGCGCCAACACGCCCGGCCAGATGGCGATCCAGACAGCGCTGGGCGGCTACCAGAGCATCAAGGACCTGGTGGCGCCGGGCGGCCGGCTGTGCAAGCAGCGCGACCTGGCCTATGAGCTGCTGACGCAGATTCCAGGTGTCAGCGTGGTCAAGCCGCAGGCGGCGCTGTACATGTTCCCGCGCCTGGACCCGAAGATGTACCCGATCGAGGACGACCAGCAGTTTGCCTACGAGCTGCTGGCCGACGAGAAGGTGCTGATCGTCCAGGGCACCGGTTTCAACTGGCCCACGCCCGACCATTTCCGCCTGGTCTTCCTGCCCAACGCCGATGACCTCACCGAGGCCATCGGTCGCATCGCCCGCTTCCTCGACGGCTACCGCAAGCGCCACGCCGTCTGACCCTCTGATTTCCCGCTCACCGCGACCCCACCGAGAGACATCGCATGAACCCCATCCAGGTCGGCCTTCTGGGCATCGGCACCGTCGGCTCCGGCACCTTCAAGGTGCTGCAACGCAACCAGCAGGAGATCCTGCGCCGGGCGGGCCGCGGCATCGAGATCACCATGGTGGCTGACCTCGATGTGGAACGCGCCCGCAGCATCGTCGGCGAGGGCGTTCAGGTGGTGAATGACGCCCGCCAGGTGATCGCCAACCCGGCGATCGACATCGTCGTTGAGCTGATCGGCGGCTACGGCATCGCCAAGGCCCTGGTGCTGGAAGCCATCGCGGCCGGCAAGCATGTGGTCACCGCCAACAAGGCGCTGCTGGCTGTGCATGGCAGCGAGATCTTCGCCGCCGCCCGCGCCAAGGGCGTGACCGTGGCCTTCGAGGCCGCGGTGGCCGGTGGCATCCCGATCATCAAGGCGCTGCGCGAGGGCCTGACCGCCAACCGCATCGAGTGGATCGCCGGCATCATCAACGGCACCACCAACTTCATCCTGTCCGAGATGCGCGACAAGGGCCTGGACTTCGACGTGGTGCTCAAGGAAGCGCAACGCCTGGGCTACGCCGAAGCGGATCCCACCTTTGACATCGAAGGTGTTGACGCCGCCCACAAGGCCACGCTGATGAGCGCGCTGGCCTTTGGCATTCCGGTGCAGTTCGACAAGGCCCATGTCGAAGGCATCACCAAACTCTCGGCCACCGACATCCGCTACGCCGAGCAACTGGGCTACCGCATCAAGCTGCTGGGCATCACCAAGCGGCGCGAGGGCGGCATCGAGCTGCGCGTGCACCCCACGCTGATCCCGGCCAAGCGCCTGATCGCCAATGTCGAGGGCGCGATGAACGCCGTGGTCGTGCAGGGCGACGCCGTGGGCACCACGCTGTACTACGGCAAGGGCGCCGGCTCCGAGCCCACCGCCTCGGCCGTGGTGGCCGACCTGGTGGACATCACCCGCCTGGCCACCGCCGACCCCGACCACCGCGTGCCGCACCTGGCCTTCCAGCCCGACGCGCTGGCCGACACGCCGATCCTGCCGATCGAGCAGGTCCAGACTGCCTTTTACCTGCGCCTGCGCGTGGCCGACGAGGCCGGCGTGCTGTCGCGCATCACCACCATCCTGGCCGAGAACGACATCTCGATCGACGCCGTGCTGCAGCGCGAGTCGGCCGAGGGCGAGAAGCAGACCGACCTGATCATCCTGACGCACGAGACCGTGGAAGGCCGCATGCGCGCCGCGCTGGCCTCGATGCAGGCGCTGTCCAGCGTGCTGGCGCCGATCGTCAGCCTGCGCAAGGAGGAGCTGGCCTGATGCGCTATGTCAGCACCCGCGGCGACCAGACCGAACGCCGCTTCTGCGAGATCCTGCTGGAAGGCCTGGCGCCCGATGGCGGCCTGTACCTGCCGGTGGCCTACCCGCAGGTGGATACCGCTACGCTGGCGCGCTGGCGCGGCCTGGCCTATGCCGACCTGGCCTTCGAGATCCTGTCGCTCTACATCGACGACATCCCCGCCGCCGACCTGAAGGCGCTGGTCGCCAGGACCTACACGCCGGCGGTCTTTGGCACCGAGGCCATCGTGCCGGTGCGCCGCCTGGGCGACAGCGGCCTGCTGATCGAAGCCCTGTCCAACGGCCCCACGCTGGCCTTCAAGGACATGGCGATGCAGCTGCTGGGCCACCTGTTCGAGTACGAGCTGGGCCGGCGCGGCGAGCAGCTCAACATCCTGGGCGCCACCAGCGGCGACACCGGCAGCGCGGCCGAGTACGCGATGCGCGGCAAGCACGGCGTGCGCGTCTTCATGCTCAGCCCGCACGGCCGCATGAGCGCCTTCCAGCAGGCCCAGATGTTCAGCCTGCAGGACGCCAACATCCACAACATCGCCGTCGAAGGCGTGTTCGACGATGCGCAGGACATCGTCAAGGACGTCTCCAACGACCTGGCCTTCAAGCGCCAGTACAAGATCGGCACCGTCAATTCGATCAACTGGGCGCGCCTGCTGGCCCAGGTGGTGTATTACTTTGCCGGGTACTTTCAAGCGACCTCTGGTCGCGTCCAGGCCACGCCAGAGCAGGTCAGCTTCACCGTGCCCTCGGGCAACTTCGGCAACGTCTGCGCCGGACATGTGGCGCGCATGATGGGCCTGCCGATCAAGCACCTGGTGGTGGCCACCAACGAGAACGACGTGCTCGACGAGTTCTTCCGCACCGGCACCTACCGCGTGCGGGGCAGCGCCGAGACGCACGAGACCTCCAGCCCGTCGATGGACATCTCCAAGGCGTCGAACTTCGAGCGCTTCGTCTTCGACCTGGTGGGCCGCGACGGCGCACGCACCAAGGCGCTGTTTGGCGATGCCATCGCGCGCGAGGGCGCCTTCACGGTCAGCCCGGCCGAGTTTTCGGCGATTGCCGGCTACGGTTTCCAGTCGGGCCGCAGCACCCATGCGGACCGCCTGGCCACGATCCGCGGCACCGATGAGCGCTTCGGCGACCTGATCGACACCCACACCGCTGACGGCGTCAAGGTGGCGGCCGAGCATGTCGAGCCCGGCGTGCCGATGATCGTGCTGGAGACCGCGCTGCCGGCCAAGTTCGCCGAGACCATCCGCGAGGCGGTGGGCCGCGAGCCCGGCCGCCCGGCCGGCCTGGACGGCATCGAGGCGCTGCCCAAGCGCTTCACCGTGATGAAGCCCGACACCGCGGCGGTGAAGGCCTTCATCCAGGCGCACTGCGCCGACTGAACCTGGAGCACGCGGCCATGAAGGTCATCGGCCTGGCCGGCTATTCGGGCAGCGGCAAGACCACGCTGATCGAGCAACTGATCGCTGGCCTGAAGGCCGCCGGTCAGCGCGTCTCGGTGGTCAAGCACGCGCACAAGGACAGCTTCGACATCGACCACCCGGGCAAGGACAGCTGGCGCCACCGCCAGGCCGGCGCGCTGGAGGTGGTGGTGGCCAATGCGCGGCGCATGGCGCTGATCCGCGAGTTTCCGCAGCCGGTGGAGATCGAGCCGCACGCGCTGCTGGCCGAACTGGCCCCGTGTGACTGGGCGCTGGTGGAAGGCTTCAAGCACGGCGACCTGCCCAAGATCGAGGTCTGGCGTGCTGAACTGGGCCGTCCGGCGATGTACCCGAACGACCCCTTCATCGTGGGCATCGCCACCGACGACCCGGCCGCGCTGCCCGAGCCCACCGGCCTGCCGGTCTTCCGGCTGGACACCCCCGCGGCGCTGCTGGACCACCTGCTGGCCAGTGGCGAGCGCTACCAGTACACCCAGGGCCACCATGGCTGACACTCCCGCCCCGACCCGCTCGCCGCTGATGACACTCGACGAGGTGCTGGCCCGCCTGGTGGCCACCGCCGCCGAGCGACGCCTCACCGAGACCGAATCACTGTCCAGCGCTGCTGCGCTGGGCCGCGTGCTGGCGCAGGACATCCTGTCCACGCTGGACGTGCCACCGGCCGACAACTCCTCGATGGACGGCTACGCCCTGCGCGCCGCCGACGTGCCGGCAGCCGGTACGGTGCTGCCGGTCAGCCAGCGCATTCCGGCCGGCCACCCCGGCCAGCCGCTGCAGGCCGGCACCGCGGCGCGCATCTTCACGGGCGCCCAGGTGCCGGCCGGCGCCGACTGCATCGTGATGCAGGAGCAGTGCGAGGCGCTGGACGGCGGCCAGGTGCGCGTCAACACCGTGCCCCAGGCCGGCCAGTGGATCCGCCAGCGCGGCGAGGACGTGCGTGTCGGTCAAGTGGTGCTGCATGCCGGCCAGCGCCTGGGACCGGCCCACCTGGGCATGCTGGCTACGGTGGGTCTGGCCGAGGTGGCGGTGGTGCGCCGGCCGCGCGTGGCGCTGTTTTCCACCGGCGATGAACTGGTGCTGCCGGGCCAGCCGCTGCCGCCCGGCGCGATCTACAACTCCAACCGCCACACGCTGCGTGGCCTGCTGGAAGCCGCTGGCTGCGCGGTCAGCGACCTGGGCATCGTGCCCGACACGCTGGACGCCACGCGCGCCGCGCTGCGCCAGGCGGCCCAGGGCAATGACCTGATCCTGACCAGCGGCGGCGTCTCGGTGGGCGAGGAAGACCATCTGCGCCCGGCCGCCCGCGCCGAGGGCCGCATCGAGCTGTGGCAGATGGCCGCCAAGCCCGGCAAGCCGCTGGCTTTTGGCGCGATCCACCGCCCCGATGGTGGCGAGGCGCTGCTGATGGGCCTGCCGGGCAACCCGGTGTCCAGCTTCATCACCTTCCTGCTGGCGGTGGCGCCGGTGCTGCGCGTGCTGCAAGGGGGTTCGGGCGCGCTGCCGGTGGCGCTGCCGCTGCGTGCCGCCTTCGCCTGGCCGCGCCCCGACCGCCAGCGCCGCGAGTTCATGCGCGCCCGGCTCACCCCTGCGGGCGAGCTGGAGCTGTTCCCGAACCAGAGCTCCGGCGTGATGACCTCCGCGGTCTGGGCCGATGGCCTGATCGACAACCCGGCCGGACAGGCCATCGCCCCTGGCGACGTGGTGCGCTTCCTGCCGCTGGCCACGCTGATCGGGGCATGATCACCACCATGCTGATTCGACTGCGTTTCTTCGCCTCGCTGCGCGAGGCCCTGGGCCCCGAGGCCAGCCTGGAGCTGCCCGAGGGCGCCAGCGTGGCCCAGGCCCGCGACGCGCTGATCGCCCGCGGCGAGCCCTTTGCGGCGGCGCTGGCCCGTGGGCGTGCGGTGCGCGCCGCGCTGAACCAGGCGCTGTGCGACGAAAGCGCTGCACTGAAGGCGGGCGACGAGCTGGCCTTCTTCCCCCCGGTGACCGGAGGCTGAGCATGGGCGAGCGCGTCAGCATCCAGACCGCGGACTTCGATCTGGGCGCCGAGGTCGCCGCGCTGCGCGCCGGTGACGGTGGCGTCGGCGCGGTGTGCAGCTTCATCGGCACGGTGCGCGACCGCAGTGACGGCAGCGCCGTCAGCGCGATGGAGCTGGAGCACTACCCGGGCATGACCGAGCGCGCCATTGAGGCAATGATCGACGAGGCCCACCGCCGCTTCGACATCCGCGCTGCGCGCGTGATCCACCGTGTCGGTCCGCTGGACGTGGGCGATCAGATCGTGCTGGTGGTGGTCAGCTCGGCCCACCGCGGCGAGAGCTTCCAGGCCTGCGAGTTCCTGATGGACTACCTGAAGACCCAGGCCCCGTTCTGGAAGAAGGAAACCACGCCCGAGGGGGCGCGCTGGGTGGACGCCCGCGTCGCCGACGACGCCGCGCTGGCGCGCTGGGGCATCCAGGCGAGCAACGCCGGATGAACGCCGCGGCACCGCTGACCACCGCCCTGGCCATCGGTTTGGGGGGCGCGCTGGGCTCGGTGCTGCGCTGGCTGAGTACGCTGGCGCTGGCGCCGCTGGGCTGGCCGATCGCCGCCGGCACGCTGGCGGTGAACCTGGTGGGGGGGCTGCTGATTGGCGCGTCCATCGTCTGGTTCGGCCGCCACCCGAATGAGCTGCTGCGCCTGGGCCTGGTGACTGGGCTGCTGGGCGGGCTGACCACCTTTTCGGCCTTCTCGGCCGAGTCGCTGACGCTGCTGATCAAAGGCCATTGGGCGCTGGCGCTGGTGCACTCGCTGGTGCATGTGCTGGGCGCGCTGGCTGCTGCGGCGGCGGGCTGGGCCCTGGCGCGTTGGATCCTAGGGTAGGGCGCAGGCCAGCACCTCGGCATCGGACCAGGTCGCACCGGCTTGGCGCCAGGCGCTGATGGACGTGGTCTCGGCGCCGGCACTCAGCGTGGTCAGCAAGATATCCACCACCCGCTGCTCGGCCGGCTGGCGCACCACGCCACGCGCGGCCAGGCCGGCATCGGCGCAGCCCAGCAGATGGGCCGCCTGCGGCAGGCGGCCGCGCTGGGCAGTGAGCCAGGCCAGGCTGTCGACAAAGTAGATCAGACCATCGCTGTGGCGCAGCAGCGGCGCGGCGCGGCGGGCGCAGTCCTCGGCCTCGTCGGGGCGGCCCGCGAAGAGCAGGGCGGTGCACAGGTTGCCCAGGATCACCCCCAGCAGGGCCGGGTCGTCCTGGCGCAGGGCCTCGGCCTCGGCCTCGCGGCCCCAGCGCACCGCGGCTTCGGTGTCGCCGCTGGAGCAGGCCAGGTCGCCCAGGTTCAGCAGCATGATCAGCACGCGGCGGGCGTCGCCCTGGCGGCGGCGCAGCGCCAGCGCTTCCTCATAGGCGGCCAGGGCCTCGGCGTGGCGGTCCTGGCGCTGGCGCAGCGCGCCCAAGGTGGTGCGGTGCAGGGCCTTCAGGTGCAGGCTGGCCTCCACCGCCAGCGCGGTGTCGTTCAGCGCCTGCTCCGACGCGGCCAATTGGTCCAGGTACAGTCGGTTCCAGGCTTGGCCCAGCACCGAGCGCACCCAGCGCCGGTCGCCGGCCTGGCGCCACAGCGCCTCGGCCTGCAGCCGAGCCTCCAGCGCGCGGCGCGGGTCGGCGTCCTGCCACAGGTAGCCGGTGCCGTCCCACAGCGCGGCGGCGGCGCGAGGCTCGGTCTGCGGCGTCAGCTGGGCCTGGGCCAGTGCCAGCAGCCGCCGACCCTCGTCCAGCAGCGACAGCAGCGGCCACAGGTCGGCGCTCCAGCCCGCCAGGCCGATGCCCAGCTCGGGCGCCTGGCGCTCGACCAGGCAGAAATGCAGTGCCGCGCGCAGGTTGTCCAGGTCGGGCCCGAAGGCCTCGCGCCAGCCGGTGTCGCTGCGCGTGCCCAGCTCCTCGAAAGCCTGCTCGAAGCGCCCGTGCATCCATTGCGCATGGCGCAGGCCCACGGCCACGCGCTCGCCGGCCGCGGTGCACAGTGACGCGGCGTAGGCGCGGGTGGACTCCAGCAGGCGGTAGCGCGGGCCGCCGTCGCTGCCGGCGCCGGGCGCCAGTGCCACTAGGCAGTGGTCGACCAGAGACGCCAAGGCTTCGGTCACGCACCAGTCGTCGATCTGCGCATCGCCCACCACCGCCAGGCAAGCGGCCAGGTCAAAGCCGCCCTGGAACACCGCCAGGCGGCGAAAGACGCCGCGCTCGGTGTCGCCCAGCAGGCCGTGGCTCCAATCCAGTGTGGCGCTCAGGGTACGGTGGCGCTCGGGGCGATCGAGCGGACCGCCGGTCAGCAGCCGCAGGCGCTGGCCCAGGCGCTGGCAAACCGCGGGGAGGCCCAGCCGAGCCACCTGCGAGGCCGCCAGCTCGATCGCCAGGGCCAGGCCATCCAGCTGCCGGCACAGCGCGCCCAGGGCGTCGGCATTGCCGGGCTCCAGCGTGAACGAGCCCTGGTGCTCGCGCACCCGCTGCACCAGCAGCTGCACCGCGGGCGAGCGCTCGGCGGCGGCCAGGCCGCTGGCCTCGGGACAGGCCAGCGGCGCCAGGCGGTGCAGGTGCTCGGCCGCCAGGTTCAGCCGCACCTGGCTGGTGGCCAGAACGCGCAGGTCCGGATCGTGAGCCAGCAGACGGACCAGCAGCGCGCCCACGGCAGGCGCCAGGTGCTCGCAGTTGTCCAGCACCAGCAGCTGGGGCCCGCTGGGCCACTCGGCCAGCAGGGCCTCGTCCGCACTGCTGCCGGCCGGCAGCCGCAGCGCCAGCCCGGCCGCGACGGCGCCGGGCAGGCCGCCAGCTTCGGCCAGACCGCTCAAGTCCACCCAGTTGGCGCGGCCTTGCTCGCGCGCCTGCGCTAGCAGGGCCAGCGCCAGCCGGGTCTTGCCGATGCCGCCCTCGCCGACCAGGGTGACCAGGCGGTGGCGCCCCAGCGCAGCATGCAACTGGCTCAGGTCGTCGTCGCGACCGAACAGCAGCGGCGGCGCACCTGGCGCGCTTGCTCCACGGATGGGCGGCGGCGCCAGCGCAGCCGGCGCACCAGCTGCCACCGTTGTCACGGACCAGGTGAAGCGGTATCCCCGGCCGGGCACCGTGGCGATCGCATCCCGGCCCAGCAGGCGTCGCAGCGTGGACACCTGGACCTGCAGGTTGTTCTCCTCGACCACTCGGCCGGGCCAGACATGCGCGAACGCCTCCTCCTTGCTGACTACCTGACCCGCCCGGCTGGCCAAAAGCCCCAGCAGCTCGAAGGCCCGACTGCCCAGCTCCAGCGGCTGCCCCTCGCGCGCTAGTCGCTGCTCGGCGCCATGCCACTCAAAGCCTGAAAAGCGCAGCACCAGGGGGATCGACATCAGGTTTCAGGAGTTTTCAGGCGATTTGGGGCGCGGCGAATGGACCGGCCGTCGCTCGGGCAGGAGCATGCAAAGGCAGTCCGGTGCCCGTCAATCCGTCTACCGCACCGGACCCCTGTTTGGAGGACAGATGCGACACACCAGCCCCCGATTTCGTACCGCCCTGGCAACGGCTGCATTGCTGATCGCCTCGGCGCCGGCAGCCCAGGCCGGTGGCTGCAAGGCTTATGCCAACCAGCGTTTCGTGTTCCTGCTGCAGGGCCAGGTGCGCAGCGCCGACGGCCTGTCGGACGTGGGCAAGTCCATCCTCGGCCGCCTGGTGTTTGACGCCAGTGGCACTGCAGGCAGCTTCACGCTGATGAACAATGGCGGCGATCCGCTGTCTCACGGTCAGGAGCAGGGCAGCTTCAGCTGCCTGGCCACGCGCCAGCTGTCGGGCCTGGCGCAGCAGCTGAACCTGTCCAACGGCCTGGCCATGCTGGCCGTGCGCGAGCGCGGCGCGGTGCAGTTGCTGGCCCAGATGCCGCAAACCGCGATGAACGGCGAGGCCCGCCCCGCTGCCAATTGGGACGCGCTGCCGCACGGTGCCTGCGACCTGCTGCCGGGCAAGGCCTACATCGGGCGCTACGGCGCCGAGTCCGATGGCGTGGCGGCCATGGGCCTGGCCCAGTGGCGCTTTGACACCCGCGTCTTCTCGATGCAGAACTGGGCCGCCTATTCCACCGCCAGCGCAGCAGTGCCGCTGGACCGCACCCTCAGCGCCTGTGCGCCGACCACGCCAGATCAGGTGGCCGTCCTCAGCGTCAACGACGGTATTGACGGCTACCTGATGGCCTACCCCTCGGCCGACGGTTCGGTGGCCTGGATCCATACCTATCCGGGTCGCGGAGTGGGCGGATGGATGCGCCCGCGTTGAGCGACTGGCTCGGCTCGCGACCCGGCTGGCGCTGGACCTGGCCGCAGGCACTGCAGGCCCTGCGACCGCTGCTGCTGGGCGTTGTGCTGGGCTGTGCGGTGCTGCAGTTGGCGCTGCGCTGTTGTTCCTGAGCCCGGACAGCCCGCCGGGGCAGGGCGCATGCCCTACCATGGCGGCCTGATGTCTTTCGATGCCAAGGCCCTGCGGGGCGCGCTGGGGCGCTACGCCACCGGCGTGACGATCACCACCTGCCGCTCGGCCGATGGCCAGCCCGTGGGCCTGACGGTCAATTCCTTCGGGGCGCTGTCGCTGGAGCCCGCGCTGGTGACCTGGGCGCTGCGCGAAACCAGCCCGGCGCTGCCGGCCTTCCGCCAGGCCAGCCACTTTGCGGTCAACGTGTTGTCCGAGGCACAGCTGGAGCTGTCGCGCCGCTTTGCCAGCCCCATCCATGACCGGTTCGCCGAGGGCGAATGGCTCACAGGTCACGGCGGCGCGCCGGTGCTGGCCGGCTGCTGCGCCACCCTGGAATGCGCCACCGAGCGCGAACTGGCGCTGGGCGACCATGTGCTCTTCGTCGGCCGCGTGCTGGCGCTGTCACAGGCCGCGCTGGCGCCGCTGGTGTTCCAGGGCGGGCATTACCATCACCTCGGGCGCACTCTGTGACCTGACACAGGGGCGGTGATCGCCCCGGCCCTTGAAAAGCCCGGTGGATGCCTCATGTCCATGCGCAATCGGAGGTTATTTCCATGCGTCTCGACAAGCTCACCACCGCGTTCCAGCAGGCCCTGGCCGAAGCCCAGAGCCTGGCCGTGGCCCGCGACAACCCGTACATCGAACCCAGCCACGTGCTGGCCGCCATGCTGGCCCAGCCCGACGGCCCCAAGGCTCTGCTCGACCGGGCCGGCGCCAACACCGCCGCGCTGAAGCAGGCCATGGAGGTGGCGATGGGCGGCCTGCCCAGCGTCCAGGGCGGCGGCCAGACCCAGGCCGGTCGTGACCTGGTGCAGCTGTTGCAGCAGGCCGACAAGGAGGCGATGCAGCGCGGCGACGCCTTCATTGCCAGCGAGATGTTCCTGCTGGCGCTGGCCGAGGCCAAGAACGACATCGGCGGCGTGGTCCGCGGCCACGGTCTGACGCGCAAGGCGCTGGAAGCGGCGATCAGCGCGGTGCGCGGCGGCCAGACGGTGGACTCGGCCGAGGCCGAGGGCCAGCGCGAGGCGCTGAAGAAATACACGCTGGACCTGACCGAGCGCGCCCGCATCGGCAAGCTCGACCCGGTGATCGGCCGCGACGACGAGATCCGCCGCGCCATCCAGGTGCTGCAGCGCCGCAGCAAGAACAACCCGGTGCTGATCGGCGAGCCCGGCGTGGGCAAGACGGCGATCGTCGAAGGCCTGGCGCAGCGCATCGTGGCCGGCGAGGTGCCCGACACCCTCAAGGACAAGCGCGTCCTGGTGCTGGACATGGCCGGCCTGCTGGCCGGCGCCAAGTTCCGCGGCGAGTTCGAGGAGCGCCTGAAGGCGGTGCTCAAGGAAGTGGCCCAGGACGAGGGCCGCATCATCCTGTTCATTGACGAGCTGCACACCATGGTGGGCGCCGGCAAGGCTGAGGGCGCGCTGGACGCCGGCAACATGCTCAAGCCGGCGCTGGCGCGGGGCGAGCTGCACTGCATCGGCGCCACCACGCTGGACGAGTACCGCAAGTACGTTGAGAAGGACGCCGCGCTGGAGCGCCGCTTCCAGAAGGTGCTGGTCGACGAACCCACGGTCGAGGCGACCATCGCCATCCTGCGCGGCCTGCAGGAGAAGTACGAGGTGCACCACGGCGTGGAGATCACCGACCCGGCGATCGTGGCCGCGGCCGAGCTGAGCCACCGCTACATCACCGACCGCTTCCTGCCCGACAAGGCGATCGACCTGATCGACGAGGCGGCGGCCAAGATCAAGATCGAGATCGACTCCAAGCCCGAGGCCATGGACAAGCTCGATCGCCGCCTGATCCAGCTGAAGATCGAGCGCGAGGCGGTGCGCAAGGAGACCGATGAGGCCTCGCAGAAGCGCCTGGGCCTGATCGAGGAAGAGATCAGCAAGCTCGAGCGCGAGTACGCCGATCTGGACGAGATCTGGAAGGCCGAGAAGGCCCAGGCCCAGGGCAGCGCCCAGGTCAAGGAAGAGATCGACCGCATCAAGTTCCAGATCGAGGAGCTCAAGCGCAAGGGCAACTTCGACAAGGTGGCCGAGCTGCAGTACGGCAAGCTGCCCGAGCTGGACAAGCGCCTCAAGGAAGCCCAGGCCAAGGAGGCCGGCAAGAAGGCCGGCGGGCAGGGGCCGCAGCTGCTGCGCACCATGGTGGGCGCCGAGGAGATCGCCGAGGTGGTCAGCCGTGCCACAGGCATCCCGGTCAGCAAGCTGATGCAGGGCGAGCGCGACAAGCTGCTGCAGATGGAAGGCAAGCTGCACGAGCGCGTGGTGGGCCAGGACGAGGCCATCGTGGCGGTCAGCGACGCCATCCGCCGCAGCCGCGCCGGTCTGTCCGACCCCAACCGGCCGCTGGGCAGCTTCCTGTTCCTGGGCCCCACCGGCGTGGGCAAGACCGAGCTGTGCAAGGCGCTGGCGGGCTTCCTGTTCGACAGCGAGGACCACATGATCCGCATCGACATGAGCGAGTTCATGGAGAAGCACACGGTCAGTCGCCTGATCGGCGCGCCGCCGGGCTATGTGGGCTACGACGAGGGCGGCTACCTCACCGAGGCGGTGCGCCGCAAACCCTACAGCGTGGTGCTGCTCGACGAGGTGGAGAAGGCCCACCCGGACGTCTTCAACGTGCTGCTGCAGGTGCTGGACGATGGTCGCCTGACCGACGGCCAGGGCCGCACCGTGGACTTCAAGAACACCGTGATCGTGATGACCAGCAACCTGGGCAGCCACCTGATCATGTCGATGGCCGGCCAGCCGGTGGATGACATCCGCGACGCGGTGTGGGGTGAGGTCAAGCAGCACTTCCGCCCGGAGTTCCTCAACCGCATCGACGAGACCGTGGTCTTCCATGCGCTGGACCAGCAGCACATCGAGTCGATCGCGCGCATCCAACTCAAGGCGCTGGAAGCGCGCCTGGCCAAGATGGAGATGGCGCTGGACGTCTCGCCCGAGGCGCTGGCCGAGATCGCCAAGGTCGGCTTCGACCCGGTGTTCGGGGCCCGGCCGCTCAAGCGCGCCATCCAGCAGCGCATCGAGAACCCGGTGGCGCGGCTGATCCTGGAGGGCCGCTTCGGTCCGAAGGACACCATCCCGGTGGTGGTGGACGGCGACCGGTTCAGCTTCGGCCGCACGGTGCATTGAGCCTGGCGTCAGGCTCCTAGAATGGGGCCTGACCTCACAGGGCCGCCGTGCACCGGCGGCCGCACGCATGAAGCAACAAGGACAAGCAGCACCGGGCCAGGCGCTGCCGGTGGTGATCATCGGTGCGGGCCTGGCCGGCCTGACCGTGGCGCTGCACCTGGCCCAGCAGGGCCAGAACGTGGTGGTGCTGGCCAAGCGCACTGTGGGCGAGGGCGCCACGCCCTGGGCGCAGGGCGGCATCGTCGGCGTGCTGGGCAGCGATGACAGCATCGCCAGCCATGTCCACGACACCCAGGACGCCGGCGCCGGCCTGGTCGACGAGAACACGGCCCGCTTCATCGCCGAGCACAGCGCTGCCGCGATCGAGTGGCTGGTGGCGCAGGGCGTGCCCTTCTCGCCCGACCCCGACGGACCGCTGGGTCTGCACCTGACCCGCGAAGGCGGCCACGCCGTGCGCCGCATCGCCCACGCCGCCGATGCCACCGGCAAGGCCATCCATGACGCGCTGCTGGCTGCTGCCCGGGCTCACCCCAGGGTGACGCTGCGCGAGCAGGTGATGGCGGTCGACCTGATCACCCACCACCACCTGGGCCGTTTCGACGACCCGCGGGCACGGCGGGTGCATGGCGTCTATGCGCTGGACATTGTCAGCGGCCATGTGGATGCCCTGGCGGCGAGCGCCGTGGTGCTGGCCACCGGCGGCCTGGGCAAGGTCTACCGTTACACCAGCAACCCCGACACCGCCACCGGTGACGGCGTGGCCATGGCCTGGCGCGCCGGCTGCCGGGTGGCCAACATGGAATTCATCCAGTTCCACCCGACCTGCCTGTACCACCCGCAGGACCGCACCTTCTTGCTGACCGAGGCGCTGCGCGGCGAAGGCGCCCAGCTGAAGCTGCCGGCCTCGGCCGGCGGCGGCCGCTTCATGCCCCACCACGACCCGCGGGCCGAGCTGGCGCCGCGCGACATCGTGGCGCGGGCCATTGATTTCGAGATGAAGAAGCACGGCCTGGACCATGTCTGGCTGGATGTCTCACCCATCGTGGCCGAGAAGGGCGAGGCGTTTGTGCGCGAGCATTTCCCCACCATCCACGCGCGCTGCCTGAGCCTGGGCATCGACATCACCCGCCAGCCCATCCCGGTGGTGCCGGCGGCGCACTACAGCTGCGGCGGCATCGTCACCGACACCGACGGGCGCACCGATCTGCCGGGCCTGTACGCCGTGGGCGAATCCACCTACACCGGCCTGCACGGCGCCAACCGGCTGGCCAGCAATTCGCTGCTGGAGTGCGTGGTGATCGGCAAGACCTGCGCCGAGGCCATCCAGGCCTCACCACAGGCCGAGCATGTTGAGGTCCCGGCCTGGGATGAGAGCCTGGTCGAGAACGCCGACGAGCAGGTGGTGATCTCGCACAACTGGGACGAGTTGCGCCTGCTGATGTGGAACTATGTGGGCATCGTGCGCACCACGCGCCGGCTGGAGCGGGCCCAGCACCGCATCCGCAACCTGCGCGAGGAGGTGGACGAGTACTACGCCAACTTCCGCGTCAACCGCGACCTGCTGGAGCTGCGCAACCTGCTGGTCTGCGCCGAGCTGATCGTGCGTTCGGCGCTGATGCGCCACGAGAGCCGCGGTCTGCACTACATTCGGGACTTTCCGCAACCGCTGCCAATGAGCTTCCCGACCGTGCTGTACCGCGAGGCGCGCAGCCGCCGCACCCGATGACCGGGTTGGCGCTCTCCGGTCGCAGGCGGGGCCAGCGGTCTGGCCTGACCGAGGACCGTGGATGAGCGTGATCCGACAGCCGCTGAGCGAGGTGCTTGACCTGCTGGTGGTGGGCATGGCCTTGCCCTTCCATGTGCTCGATCCCCACGAGCGCCGTCTGCTGGCCGAGGGGCATGTGGTGGTCAGCGAGTCCCAGCTGGAGGCCCTGGTCGCCCGCGGCGCCTGGGTGGACCGGGCCGTGGCCGATGCCGTGCGCGCCCAGCGCCAGAAGGCGCAGCCCGCCGCTGACGCACCCCGTCGCGCCCCGACCCTGTTCGACCGTTGGGAAGAGATGATCTGGCAGCTCGATGGCTTGCTGCGCCAGGTGCTGGCCGGCCAGCCCGGTCAGGAGGCCGCGCTACTGTGGCTGGCCGAGCGCCTGATCGAGCGGGTCGACCGGCATGTGGACGTGGCGCTGTTCATGGTGGTGCGCCCGCCCGATCCGCGCTTTGCGCTCTACGCCTTGCAGCATGCGCAGCATTCGGCGGTGGTCGCCCTGCTGTTGTCGCGCCACCTGGGCTGGGACGCCCCCACCGCGCGACGGCTGGTGGCCGCGGCCATGACGATGAATGTCTCGACGCTGGAGCTGCAGGCCCAGATGGCCGTGCAGACCGACCCGCCCACCACCCGCCAGCGTGAGTTGATCCGGGCCCATCCGCTGGCCTCCGAGGCCCTGCTGCGCAAGGCCGGCGTGACCGACGAGGCCTGGCTGCAGGCGGTGCGCGAGCACCACGAGCGGCCTGACGGCGGCGGCTACCCGGCCGGCCTGACCCAGGTCTGCGAGCTTGCCCACGCGCTGCGCACCGCCGATGTGTTCACCGCCAAGATCAGCGCCCGGGCGATCCGCCAGGCGCTGCCGATCCAGGTGGCTGCGAAGCAGCTGTTCCAGGAGGAGAAGGGCGGCCCGATGGCCACCGGCATCATCAAGCAGCTGGGCCTGTACCCGCCGGGCGACCTGGTGCAGCTGAAGAGCGGTGAGATTGCGGTGGTCACCCACCGCGGCCCGAATGCCACGACGCCGCTCGTCGCCACGATCACCAACACGCAGGGCCAGCCGGTGGCCGCCACCTTGGCCCGCAATTCGGCGGACGCCGCCTACGCGATCACGGGCCCGGTGCTGGACCGCAAGGGGCTGCCCCGGGTGCCTGCCGAGCGGGTCTACGGGCTGATTCCGGCCTGACCCGGCCGGTTCACGACCTCAGCTGCGCGCCCGCATCGCGTTGCGCGCCTGCACGAAGCCCAGCGCAAACTCCACCGACTCGACCACCGCGCGTTCGCTGTCGGTGCGCTCGCGCTCGGTCTGGAAGAAGGCCAGGTCGACGTCATGCCGGATGTAGCGCGGCGGCAGCCGGTTCAATGCCACGCAGGCCACATCGGCCAGCACATCGTCATTGCCCAGCAGGTGCGGGAAGGCCTGCGCCTGCGCCATGACTTCATTGAAGACGGCGCGTTCGTACCAGTTGTGGATCGAGGTGATGTCCATCCGCCCAGTGTGGCGCGACTGAGCCCGGCGCAGGCGTGAAAAAGCGCGCAAAGACCCGCCAAAACTGCGAGCGCTGGCATCAGAGAAGCCCCGTCGGGAACGCTCAGAGGCAGCCCGGCGTCGGGCACAGGAGGTAGGCCTTGCCGTCCGTGTCGGCCGCCGCGATCTGGCCGCGGGCGTTGATCGCAAAGCCCCAGCCCAGCCTGGACCGGCGCGGCAGCCCCACGGTGACGGCGTTGAGGTCCACCACAGTGCCCCCCTCCGCCTCTGTCACGAAGGCCGTCCAGTCACCTTGGGCGTTGCGCGTCCAGCCGACCACGTGGCCTTGCGCATCCACCCCCAGGGCCTCGCCGGTGCCGCCGTTGGGCAGGCTCAGCACGCGCAGACCGATCGATGGGTGCTGGACAAAGGCCATCGAGACCGCGGCGGCGTCTGCCTGGCGCCAGCCCGCGACCCAACCGGTGTCGCTGATCGCCCGCGCTGCACTGCGGTAGGAGGGGGTCGACTCCAGCGCTTGCATGGCGGCACCCCCCGGGCCGGTGATGAAGGCCTGGCGCGGTGAATTGCTGTTGCCAGTGTCTGATTCGCCCACCACGCGGCCGCTGCTGTCGACGGCGTAACCCCAGGAGCTTGATCCGCCCAGCGTCCCCAGGTCGATTGGCGCCACCTGCTCGAGTGGGCCCAGGATGGCGTGCGCCTGGCCCGATGCCTTCAGCGAGGCATACCCGGTGGCCAGACCGTTGCCGTTGACGCCAGCAAAAACAGCCCTGGTGGCCCAGGTGGGCGCCAGGACCGGGGTCCATTTCCTTCCTTTGGGGTCGGTGTAGAACCCTTGGTCACCCGACCACAGGGAGCGCAGCCAGCCCACAGCGCGTCCGCTGTCGGTGATCCCGGTCGCCCAGGCATCGTGGTCGCCATCAAGGGGCGTGCGGACCGCCAGCATGTCCTGGCCATTGGCGCCGCTGACCATCGCACGTTGGCGCAATGCACCCCAGGCCGCACCCGCAATCTGGCCATTGGCGTTCAGGGCCCATGGCGTGAAGCCCCGAGCATCATGGCGCACTTGCAGGGCTTGGGCGTAATAGGGGCCCGCTGCACAGGCCGAATACGAACTCAGCAGCAGGGTCAACGGCAGCAGGCCGGCGCACAGTGTCTTGGTCATCGCGTTCCTCCCTGGAACATGGGGTGTGACTGGCCGTGCCCCTGTGTTGGATCGCGCAGCGCGCAGGGGCTCAGGCCGTCAGCGAATCTAGCACGCGCATCGAGTAATCGGTGGCCATCACGTCCTTGGTGAGCTTGCCGATCGAGATGCGGTCGACGCCGGTCGACGCGATCTCGCGCAGGCCGTCGAGCGTGATGCCGCCCGAGGCCTCAAGCAGCGCACGGCCCTGGGTCAGGGCCACGGCCTCGCGCATCTGGTCGGTGCTGAAGTTGTCGAGCAGCACGCTGGTGGCGCCATGCGCCAGCGCGAGTTGCAACTGGGCCAGGCTTTCCACCTCGATCTGCACGTCCACGCCGGCGTTCAAGGCGCGGGCCTGGGCCAGCACCTGCGGGATGCCGCCGGCCGCGGCGATGTGGTTTTCCTTGATCAGGATGCCGTGCCACAGCGCCAGGCGCTGGTTGGCGCCGCCACCCACGCGCACCGCGTACTTCTGGGCCTGACGCAGGCCGGGCAGGGTCTTGCGGGTATCGAGCACCACGCAGCCGCGCGGGTTGGGGCTGGCGCCCTCGATGGCGTCGGCGTGGCGACGGGTGATCGTGGCGGTGCCGGACAGCAGTTGCAGGAAGTTCAGCGCCGGGCGCTCGGCCGACAGCAGGGCGCGGGCGTCGGACTCGATCTCGCACACCGGCGTGGCGGCGCTCATGCGCGCACCTTCGGCGTAGTGCCACTGCACGCGGGCCTGCGGGTCCAGCGTGGTGACACAGGCGTCGAACCAGTCGCGGCCGCACAGGATGGCGTTCTCGCGCACTGTCACGCGGGCGCGCACGCGCCGGCCGTCGGGCACCAGCTGCCCGGTCCAGTCGCAGCGGCCGATGTCCTCGAACAGCGCATCGCGCACATTGCGCGCCCGGGCCTCTTCCAGGGTTTCGTTGTGGTCGAAGTGCATCAGGCGGCTCCAATGCCCTTGACCATGCCCTGGACCTTGGGCGCCAGCGCCGCCGGGTGGGCGGCCACGTAGGCCAGCATGCGGTCGATGCAGCCGTGGGCCTTCTGGCCGATCACGGGATCGACGTGGATCTCGCCGCTGCCGCTCTCCAGGCAGTCGACCACCCCTTGCAGGCCGTTCATGGCCATCCAGGGGCAGTGCGCGCAGCTCTTGCAGGTGGCGCTGTTGCCGGCGGTGGGGGCCTCGATCAGCGTCTTGCCGGGGGCCAGCTGGCGCATGCGGTGCATGATCAGGTTGTCGGTGGCGACGATGTACTCCTGCGCGCTGCCGTTGATCACCGCGCTCAGCATCTGCGAGGTGGATCCCACCACATCGGCCAGCGCCACCACGCTCTCGGGCGATTCGGGGTGCACCAGCACCATCGCATTCGGGTGCTGGGCCTTCAGCAGCTGCAGCTCCACGCCCTTGAACTCGTTGTGGACGATGCAGTCGCCCTGCCACAGCAGCATGTCGGCGCCGGTCTCGCGCTGGATGTAGCGGCCCAGGTGGCGGTCGGGCGCCCAGAGGATCTTCTGGCCCTGGTCCTTCAGGTGGTTGACGATGCCCAGCGCACAGGAGCTGGTCACCATCCAGTCGGCGCGGGCCTTCACCGCCGCGCTGGTGTTGGCGTAGACCACCACGGTGCGGTCGGGGTGGGCATCGCAGAACGCCGCAAAGTCGTCGGCCGGGCAGCCCAGGTCGAGCGAGCAGGTGGCGTCCAGGTCGGGCATCAGCACGGTCTTGCCGGGCGACAGGATCTTGGCGCTCTCGCCCATGAAACGCACGCCGGCCACCACCAGGGTCTGGCTGGCGTGATCGCGGCCGAAGCGGGCCATCTCCAGCGAATCGGCGACGATGCCGCCGGTCTCCAGGGCCAGGTCCTGCAGCTCGCCTTCGACGTAGTAGTGCGCCACCAGCACCGCGTTGCGGGCTGCCAGCAACTCGCGGGCGCGGGCCTTGAGCGCATCGCGCTGGCTGGGCGTCAGCGGGGCGGGCACCTTGGCCCAGGCGCTGAGCGTGCAGCTCTGGCCCTGAGCGTCCTGTCGGGTGTACTCGTAAACGGTGTCAGACATGGGGCTTCGGCGGCGCGCCGCGCCGCCCGGCGAAATCAGCCCCGCATGGTACCGCCGCGGCGCCTAACGCGTCTGCTGCCAGGCCTTGAACACCGCGTTCCAGGCCTCGGACACGCCGTGGCGGGCTGGCGGCGGCTCAAAGCGCAGCCGCTGCATCCACAGCGGGCTGTCGGCCAGGTGGCTGGCCACGTCGCGCACCGACGGCGACCCCAGGATGGTCCAGGGCGGCCCTTCCTCGCCCAGCCGGCGCACCTGGGCCGCCACCATCAGCACCCAGCGGGTGGCCTCGGCGTCCTGTTGCGGATCGGCCAGCATCACCGCCAGCCGGGTGCGGCGCCAGACCCGGGTCATGGCCGGCGACGGCCGATCGGGCTCCAGCCGCCGGGTGTGCAGGTGGCGCACGATGCAGGGCAAGCCATCCTCGCGCGGCAGGCGGATCTCGTCGATCACCGCCACTTCCCGCAGCGCCACCGGCGACAGCACGCGCACCCGCGCCAGCGGTGCGCCGGTGGTCTCGGCCAGCGCCTGCATGATGGCCGGGGCCCATCGCAGCGCGGGGTCGAGCAGCAGCAGGTCCTGGCGTTCGTCGGGCAGCGGGCCGGCTGATTGCCAGCGCGAGTCCAGGGCGGTGGCCATGAATTCGCTGTCGACCAGCTCCAGTGTGCCCGCGTGGCGCACGGGCAGGTCAGGCACGATGCGCAGTGACAACGGAGGGCGTTCGGTGCGTTCAGCAAGGCGGGTTGAAGGCATGGTGCCACCATAGGCCATGGGCTGCGCTGGGCTGTCTCTGGTTGTGTCACCGTGTGCCGGTGGGGGTCGCTAAGATGCCGGCACGATGTCCGACTCCCTCACAAGCACCGCGCCGCCCGCCCGGCTGCGCGACGACGCCACCACCATCGGCCTGGTGGGACTGGCTCACGGAACCTCACACTTCTTTCATCTGTTGCTGCCGCCGCTGTTCCCTTTGTTCATCCGGGACTTCGGGCTGAGCTATGCGGAGCTGGGCCTGCTGGTATCCACCTTTTTTGTCATCTCGGGCGTGGGCCAGGCGCTGGCCGGCTTCGTGGTCGACCGCTTTGGCGCGCGGCCGGTGCTGATGCTGGCGATGCTGAGCTTTGCCTCGGCTGGCGTGGCGGCGGCGCTGGCCCCGGGCTATGGCGGCCTGATGCTGGCAGCGATGCTGGCCGGTCTGGGCAACGCGCCCTTCCATCCGGCCGACTTCACCATCCTGAACAAGCGGGTCTCAGCGAAGAATCTGGGCCACGCGTTCTCGGTGCATGGCATCACCGGCAACCTGGGCTGGGCCGCGGCGCCGGTGTTCCTGACCGGCCTGACGGCGCTGAGCGGCTCGTGGCGCGTGGCCACGGCCAGCGCCAGTGTCTGGGCGCTGCTGGTGCTGGCGGTGCTGTGGTGGCAACGTGCGGCCATCGACGACCGCGCCGCGGGGCTGGCCTCGGCCAGCAAGCAGGCGGTCGCGGCCGCGCCGGGCGAGCATCCGCTGGCCTTTCTGCGCCTGCCCTCGGTGTGGCTGTGTTTCAGCTTCTTCTTCTGGACCACCTGCGCGCTCAGCGCCATCCAGAGCTTTGCCAGCCCGGCGCTGCAGCAGCTCTACGGCCTGTCGCTCGAGCTGACCTCGTTCATCGTCACCGGCTTCATGCTGTTCGGGGCGGTGGGCATGGTGATGGGCGGCTTCCTGGTGGGCAGGGCCGAGCGGCTGGAGCGCCTGATTGCGCTGTGCCTGCTGGCCTCGGCCGGTGTGCTGTGGCTGGTGGCCAGCGGTCTGCTGCCCGGACCGCTGGCCATGATCGTGGCCGCCTCGGCCGGACTGGGCACCGGCCTGGCCGGACCGTCGCGCGACATGCTGATCAAGCGTGCGGCGCCGCCCGGCGCCACCGGGCGTGTCTATGGCACGGTGTACTCGGGGCTGGACATCGGCTTTGCCCTGGCCGCCCCGGCCTTTGGCGCGCTGATGGACCACCAGCAGCCGTCAGCCGTGTTCTGGGGCGCGGGTCTGGCGCTGCTGTGCGGCGTGGGATCGGCCTGGCTGGTGGGCGCGGGCGTGGCGCGGCGGCGCGCGGCCCTGGCGGCCTGAGCTGCAAGCCCGGCGTCGGGCAGGCGCGGCAGAATCGGCGCCCATGAACGCCGACACCACCCCCTCCACCTGTGACCTGTGTGACGCACACAAGTCCGACAGCAGCGGCGCGCTGCGCGTGCTGCCGCCCGTGTTCCACCACTATGGCGCGCGCACGCGCTTTGCCGGCACGCTCAGCACCGTGCAGTGCCTGGACGACAACTCGCGCGTCAAGGAGGCGGTCAACACGCCGGGCCAGGGCCGCGTGCTGCTGGTCGATGCCGGGGGCACGGTGCGCCGCTCGATGGTGGGCGGCCTGCTGGCCGAAGCGGCAGCGAAGAACGGCTGGGCTGGCGTGGTGGTCTGGGGCGCCGTGCGCGACAAGGCCGAGCTGGCCGCCGCTCAGGTGGGTGTGGTCGCGCTGGCGCTGACGCCCATGCCCACCGACCGCAAGGACCAGGGCCTGCGTGACGTGCCCGTGCAGATCGATGGCCTGCTGATCCGACCCGGCGAGTATCTGGTGGCCGACGAAGACGGCATCGTGGTGCTGCCGACGCGCCCCTGAACGGGCACGCCGCGCGGCTACAATGCGCCACTTCGTCGGGGCGTAGCGCAGTCTGGTAGCGCATCTGCTTTGGGAGCAGAGGGTCGGAGGTTCGAATCCTCTCGCCCCGACCAACCCGCCGCGCGGGTTCCTGACACCTCAGACCGTGAAGCGGGCCATCAGCGCCTGCAGCGCTTCAGCCTGGGAGAGCATCTGCTCCGAAGTGGCCGACAGCTCTTCCGCGGCCGCGGCGTTGTGCTGGGTCACCTGGTTGAGGTGGTCCATCGTGCCGGTGATTTGCGCCACGGCCTGGGCCTGGTCGGCACTGGCCTGGGCAATGGCGTGGACCTGCTCGGTGGTGGCGCCGATCGTCGGTTGCATCTGCTGCAGCAGGCTGCCGGCCTGCTCGGCGGTATCGACCGAGGCCTTGGCCAACTGACCGATTTCCTGCGCCGAGGACTGGCTGCGTTCGGCCAGCTTGCGCACCTCGGCCGCCACGACGGCAAAGCCCTTGCCCAGCTCGCCCGCGCGGGCGGCCTCGATCGCCGCGTTCAACGCCAGCAGATTGGTCTGGTAGGCGATGTCGTCGATGATGGCCACCTTGCCGGCGATCACGCGCATGGCCTGCGCCGTGCGGGCAGCAGCGTCGCCGCCGATCGAGGCATCCTGGGCGGCGCGCGAGGCCACGTCCTCGGCAGTGCCGGCACGGTCCGAGTTGCCGCGGATCGATTGCGTCATCTCCTGCAGCGAGGCCGTGGTCTGCTCCAGGCTGGCAGCCTGCTGTGCGGCCGACTGGGCCAGCGACTGCGCGGTCGAAGCCACCTGCATGGACGACTGCTGTAGCTGCGCCGAGGCGTCGATCACCTCGGACAGGGTGCTCGACACGGTGTCGAGCAGGCGGTTGAAGAGGCCAGAGAGGGTGGCTGTGAAACCACCGCCCGTGGCGCCGTCCAGGCGCACGCTGACATCGCCCGCCGCGGCCGCCTCGACCACCTCGGTCAGGCGGCGCTCGGCGCGCGCTTCTTCGCTGCGGTCGAGCCACTCCACCACGGTGCCGCAACGGCGGCCTGCGGCGTCGATGATCGGGCTGGTCTTGGTGTGCAACTGGGCACTATCCCAGTCCAGCAGGCGGTCGCTGGAGCGGACCAGGTCGTCCAGCCTGCCGCCGCTCAACAACTGACCTTGCAGGCTGGCCAGGTCACCCTGGCCCTGCGCCAGCGTGGCCAGCGTCGGTGCGTGGTGGCCGCAGGCGCCGGCATGGCGGGCCGCCAGGGCGCGCATCGCCTGGTTGGCGTAGACCACCTGGTGCCGGGCGTCGGCAATCAGCGCGGCGGTGGCGCTGCTGTCCAGTGCCTGGCGCACCCGCAGGTTGTCGGCGGCAACGGCCGATTCACGCTCGATGCGCTCGCGCAGATCGCCCTGCATCTGGCGCAGTGCCTGCAGCAATCGGGCCTCCTCGCTGGTCCCGGGCAGCTGCGCAATGCGCTGGTCCAGTTGTCCAGCACCCACGGCCTGGGCGGCGGCGACGGCAGCCCTCAGGCCGCCGGCCGTGGCCTGGTAGAAGCTGCCGAAGGCCGTGAGCGCCAGCAGCAGCACGCCGCCGACGATCCAGGCCATGCGCTGCCAGCGCTGCCGGGCCGCGCTCAGCACGTCGTCGACGTAGACGCCGGTGCCAATCACCCAGCCCCAGGGCTGGAAGCCGGCCACATAGGAGAGCTTGTCCTGCGGTTCGGCGGCGCCGGGCTTGGGCCACTGGTAGGCCACCAGGCCGGCCTGCTGCTGCCGGACCACCTCGACGAAGCGGGTGAACACCGCCAGGCCGTTGGGGTCCTTGAAGCTGGACATGTCCTTGCCGTCGAGCTCGGGCTTGGTGGGGTGCATCACCATCACCGCGTCCATGTCGTTGATCCAGAAGTAGTCGTTGTCGCCGTAGCGCATGCCGGCCACGATCTGGCGCGCCAGCGCCTGTGCCTGGGCGCGGTCGAGGGTGCCCGCCTGCTCCTGGGCGTGGGCCCAGGCCAGCACGCCGCGGGCGGCACGCACATGGTCGGACACGGCGGCCTCTCGCCCGGCCAGGTCCAGCAGGTATTCGCCGCGCGCCTGCCAGGCCAGCAAACCCAGCAGTGGCACCAGGATCAGCAGCGCCACCAGCAAGGCGCGCCACCGGAAGCCCAGCGGCTGAAAAAGCCGACCACCCAGCGCCAGCAGGCCCGCCGGTGCCGCCATGGGCAGCGAAGAAACAGAAGGGTCGATCGTCAGCCGGGCAGCCTGTTGCACGTTGGGGTCCTCGCGAGGCACGCGACCGCAACATGCGGCCATGTGGACAGCGAGTCTGACGCCGGCCGCGCGCAGGGAATCGGCCGAGCAGAACGGCTCCTGCCGTCCAGTTGGCCGGATTGGCTGGGCTGGCCTGCCCGGAGGGACTCGAACCCCCGACCTGCTGCTTAGAAGGCAGCTGCTCTATCCAGTTGAGCTACGGGCAGTGACCGCCGGGATTCTAGTGGGGTGCTTCAGCGCTGCTGTCGCTGGCGGTCGCCAAACAGCACCTCGCGGGCGCGCTCGTCATTGGCGATCGGCTTGCGGCGATCGGCCAGGACCTCGCAGCCGCGCTGGACGGCAGGTCGCTGGCCGATTTCGTCGAACCAACCTTTCAGGTGCGGATAGTCGGACCAGGCGATGCCCTGGTTTTTCCAGGATCGCAGCCAGGGGTAGACCGCGATGTCGGCAATGCTGTAGTCGTGGCCGCCCAGGTAGGTGGAACGCGCCAAGCGCGCGTTCATGACCTTGTACAGGCGCCGTGCCTCGTTGGTGTAGCGCTCGACGGCGTAGTTGATCTTCTCCGGGGCGTAGATGCGGAAGTGGTGCGCCTGGCCCAGCATCGGGCCAACGCCACCCATCTGGAACATCAGCCACTGCAGCACGTCGTACTTGCCGTGCGTGCTTGCCGGCAGGAAGCGGCCGGTCTTGCCGGCCAGGTAAAGCAGGATGGCGCCGGACTCGAACAGCGAGATCGGCGCGCCGTCAGGACCGTCGGGGTCGACGATGGCCGGGATCTTGTTGTTCGGGCTGATGGCCAGGAAGGCCGGGTCGAACTGCTCACCGGCGCCGATATCCACCGCGTGCACGCGGTAGGGCAGGCCGCATTCCTCGAGCATGATGTGCACCTTGTGACCGTTGGGCGTGGCCCACGAATACACTTCGATCATCTTGTGCTCCTTGGCAGTGTCCCCGGCACTCTAACCCAGTGATGTTCGACTGGATCAAGCGCAGGCGCCCGGCCGCCGCTGGCGGCCCGACCGATCCGGCGGCGCTGGAGGCCTGGGCACAGCTGCGGGGCTGGCAGTTCAAGCCCGCGCGCACCCAGGACGGCTTCGTCATTGAATCCGCCGACTGGCGCCTGGAGTGGGGGCCATCGCACCGGCTTTACCTGGGGCCGCAGGAGATGCGTTTGCGCGCCACATTGGCCGTCGAGCCCGAGGCGCATGCCGTCGTGCTGCCGCGCGCCTTGCAGGCCGCGCTGGAGGCCGAGCTGTACCAGTCGTTCACCGACTCCGTGCGCACCCACCTGGACGAGGCGCTGCCGGAAGAGGTGCGCTGGCTGGCCGTGTCCACGCGGCTGGGCAGCACCGAGCTGGGGCCGCTGCGCGATGTGCTGGGCGCCGCTGGCAATGTCGACGCCTTCCTGCAAGCCTGGCTGGCCAGTCCCACCGGCGAGCGCCTGGCGCAGGCCATGCAGCGCGACCCCTTGACGCCGCTGGTGATGACCTTGCAGCAGTCGGTGCTGACGCTGCGTGCCGGCCTGGCCCAGGCCGAGCCGGTGGTGCTGGCTGAACTGGTGGCCCTGTTCGAGCAGGCGCTGGCCGATGCCCGGCGCAGCCTGGCCGGCTTTGACGAGCCGCCCGCGCCCGCGGACGACCCATCCTGACCCGCTGACGCAGGTCCGGCGGCCTCAGCGCGCCGCGTGCTTGCCCAGCTCGATCTTGGCGATCGCGTTGCGGTGCACCTCGTCCGGGCCGTCGGCAAAGCGCAGCGTGCGGGCCTGGGCGTAGTAGAAGGCCAGCGGGAAGTCCTGGCACATGCCGGCGCCGCCGTGGGCCTGGATCGCCCAGTCGATGACCTGGCAGGCCATGTTGGGCGCCACCACCTTGATCATCGCGATCTCGGCCTTGGCGGTCTTGTTGCCCGCCACATCCATCATCCAGGCCGCCTTGAGCGTCAGCAGGCGGGCCTGCTCGATCATGCAGCGGGCCTCGGCGATGCGCTCCTGGGTGACCGTCTGCTGGGCGATCGGCTTGCCAAAGGCCACGCGCTGCAGCGAGCGCTGGCACATCAGGCCCAGCGCGCGCTCAGCCAGGCCGATCAGGCGCATGCAGTGGTGAATGCGGCCCGGGCCCAGGCGGCCCTGGGCGATCTCGAAGCCGCGGCCCTCGCCCAGCAGGATGTTGCTGGCCGGTACGCGCACGTTCTTGAAGTCAATCTCCATGTGGCCGTGCGGGGCGTCGTCGTAGCCCATCACGGTCAGCGGACGGATCGGCGTGACGCCGGGCGCGTCCATCGGCACCAGGATCATCGACTGCTGCGAGTGGCGCGGCGCCTCGGGGTCGGTCTTGCCCATGAAAATCAGCACCTTGCAGCGCGGATCACCTGCGCCACTGGTCCACCACTTGCGGCCGTTGATCACGTACTCGTCGCCGTCACGCTCGATGCGGGCCTCGATGTTGGTGGCATCGCTGGAGGCCACCGCTGGCTCGGTCATCGCAAAGCCCGAGCGGATCTCGCCGGCCAGCAACGGCTTGAGCCAGCGCTCCTTGTGCTCGGCCGTGCCGTAGCGCACCAACACTTCCATGTTGCCCGTGTCCGGGGCCGAGCAGTTGAAGACCTCGCTGGACCACAGCACGCGGCCCATCAGCTCGGCCAGTGGCGCGTACTCCTGGTTGGTCAGGCCGGCGCCCAGATCGCTCTCGGGCAGGAACAGGTTCCACAGGCCGGCGGCGCGGGCCTTGACCTTGAGTTCCTCGATCACCGGCAGTGGCGTCCAGCGCTTGCCGGCCTGGGTGTTGGCCTGCAGCTCGTCCCAGTAGCGGGCCTCGTTGGGAAAGACGTGCTCGTCCATGAAGGCCGAGACGGCCTCGCGGAGTTGCTGCGTGCGCGGCGAATAGCCGAAGTCCATGGTGTCTCCTGTGGGACGGAAAGCGGGGTGGGAAGGGGGTCAGCGGCCGCCGTCGGCGCGTTGGGCAAAGCCCCAGGCCAGATCGGCCAGGGCTGGCGCGGCGTCGCCATAGGCCTGGGCCTGGGCGCTGGAGGCGGTGCCGTCCTGGTGCCGCTTGGCAATGCCCTGGGCGATGGCGGCAATGCGGAACAGGTTGTAGGCGAGGTAGAAATCCCAGTCGGCCATCAGCGCCTGCGGGTCAGCCCGGCCCGTGCGCTCGCAGTAGCGGCGCACGTAGTCGGTCTCCAGCGGAATGCCCAGCGCGGCGTGGTCGACATCGCCAATGCCGCGGAAGGTGCCCGGCGGGATGTGCCAGGCCATGCAGTGGTAGCTGAAATCAGCCAGCGGGTGGCCGATGGTGGACAGCTCCCAGTCGAGCACGGCGATCACCCGCGGTTCGTCGGGGTGGAAGATCAGGTTGTCGAGACGGTAGTCGCCGTGGACGATGGCGATCTCGCGCTCGTCACGGGCACCGGCCGGGATGTGGGCCGGCAACCACTCGAGCAGGCGGTCCATGGCTGGGTTCGGTCCGGTGACCGAGGCCAGGTACTGCTTGCTCCAGCGGCCGATCTGGCGCTCGAAGTAGTTGCCGGGCTTGCCATAGTCGGCCAGACCCACCGCGGCCACGTCCACCGTGTGCAGCGCGGCGATGACGCGGTTCATCTCGTCGTAGATGGGGGCCCGCTGGTCTGGGGTCATGCCCGGCAGCGTCTGGTCCCACAGCACGCGGCCCTGCACATACTCCATCACGTAGAAGGCGCGGCCGATGATGGACTCGTCCTCGCACAGCAGGTGCATGCGGGCCACTGGCACCGGCGTGTCGGCCAGCGCACTCATGACGCGAAACTCGCGCTCGATCGCGTGCGCCGAGGGCAGCAGCTTGGCCACCGGGCCCGGCTTGGAGCGCATCACGTAGCGCCGCTGCGGCGTGACCAGCAGGTAGGTGGGGTTGGACTGCCCGCCCTTGAACTGCTCCACGCTGAGCGGGCCCTCGAAGCCCGGCAGGTGGGCCTGCAGGTGGCGCGCCAGGGCGTCGGTGTCGAAGCGGTGGCGCTCGGCCACCGGGCGGGTGCCAGTGAAATGGTCCATCGGGGTCAGTCTCCGCCGGGGAAGCGGCGACGCAGCCCCGGGTGGTTCAGCGGTCGGCGGCGGCCAGCAGCTTGTCGCGCGAGAGCACCACCAGGCGCGTGGGCTCCACACGCAGCGCGCCCTCGCGCTCGAGCTCCTTGAGCTCCTGGTTGACGCGCTGGCGCGAGGCGCCCAGCAACTGCGCCAGGTCTTCCTGCGCCAGCTGCAGACCGATGCGGATTTCCTCGCCCTGCGAGATGCCGTAGCTCTTGGCCAGGATCAGCAGCTGCTTGGCCAGGCGCGCGGCCAGAGGGCGGGTGTTGAGGTCTTCGATCAGGTTGAACATCAGGCGCAGGCGCCGGCAGTTCAAGCGCAGCAGCGCATCGTAGAGCTCGACATGCTGCGCCAGCAGCTCCTTGAAGTCGGGCTTGCGCACGATCAGCAGCGTGGTGGGGCCATGGGCCGAGGCATCGTGGGTGCGCGGCAGGCCGTCGAACAGTGCGGCATCGCCGATCCAGGTGCCCGGCTCGGCATAGGTCAGCGTGACCTGCTTGCCCGACAGCGAGACCGAGCTCACCCGCACCGCACCCTTGGCCACGCCGATCCAGTCTTCGGCCGGCGTGCCGCGTGCCGCCAACATGGCGCCATCGTTCAATCGACGCACGTGGGCACGGGCCAGGATGGCCGAGCGCAGCGCGTGCGAGAGTGACGAAAACCATGCACCTGCTTCGATGTTGTGACGCTCGTCGATTGTAAGAACGGGGGTGTTCATGGCTTGTCCCGGGCGCGACAACACGGGTCGCGCAGTGGATCAGTGAAAACGCGGGGCGGCCGCCGGCCGTCGCTTACTTGAATGCAGCAGGGCGGCGTTGCAGAAAGGCCGCGATGCCTTCCCCCGCATTGTCATGGAACAACTGGTCCAGGAAGGCGTCGCGCTCGGCATCGAGCTGGGCACGCAGTGGGCGCTCGTCGGCCGAGCTCAGCAGTGACTTGGCGCCAGCCACGGCGTTGGGCGCCATGCGCGCGAGTTGTTCGGCCAGGGCGAGTGCATCGCCGAGTGCCGCGCCGGGCGCACTGAGCCGGTTGATCAGTCCATGGTGCTGCAGGCGCTGGGCCGCAATCGGCTCGGCCAGCCAGACCCATTCGCGCACCTGCTGGGCCGGCACGCTGCGGCTCAGGAACCAGGTGGCGCCGCCGTCCGGGGTCAGACCGACCCGGCCATAGGCCAGCAGGAAGCGCGCGTCCTGTGCGGCCACCATCAGGTCACAGGCCAGGGCCAGCGAGAAGCCGGCGCCGGCCGCCGCGCCCTCGACCGCCGCGATCACCGGCTTGGGCACGGCGCGCAGCGTCTCGATCAGGCCGTGCAAGGCATTGATCGCCTCGGCCTGCTGGGCGCGGCTGCCCTGACGGGCCCGCTCCAGGCGCTGCAGGTGACCGCCCGCGCAGAAATGGCCGCCTTCGCCCGTCAAGACGATGCTGCGCACCTCGGGGTTGCCAGCGGCGGTGTCCAGCGCCTCCACCAGCGCGGCGTAGAGGACGGGAGACAGCGCGTTGCGGCTGCCCGGGTCGCTGAGCGTGAGGACGCTGCAGCGGTCAACCTGCTGCGTGTGGACGGTGGCGGTCATGGCAGTGGGAGCGTGGTCGCAGGCAAGAGACACACCATTCTTGCATCGGTGCCACACCCCCACGCTTGGGGCACGGATAGCGAGCCACTCGTGTTAGAGTGCTCCGAACAATCCCTTACAGCGATCCCCACACACGGCATGGCTCTCCCCCGCGCGACGCTCGTCATCGCACTGGCGGCCTCGGTGGCGCCTCTTGGTGCCCACGCGGTCGGTTTCGGGCGGGTCACGCCTGCCGGCGTTCTGGGCCAGCCGCTGTCGCTGCTGGTGCCCATCCGACTGGACCAGGGCGAACAGCTCTACGCCGAGTGCATCCACGCAGAAGTCACCGCGGGCGACAACCTGCTGGTCTCCAGCCAGGTGCGTGTGAGCGTCACGCCCACGGCCAATCCGGCCGAGTGGAATGCCCGCATCACCACCACGGTGCCGCTGTTGGAGCCGGTGGTTGAGGTGGCGGTCAGCGCGGGGTGCGAACGACGCTTCATGCGCCGCTTCACCGCGCTGTTGGATCCCCCGCTGATGGCTCTGTCGTCGCCGACCCTGCCGTCGTCCAGCC
This sequence comes from Ideonella aquatica, assembly GCF_018069755.1. GTDB lineage: Bacteria > Pseudomonadota > Gammaproteobacteria > Burkholderiales > Burkholderiaceae_C > Ideonella > Ideonella aquatica. The sequence goes on from NZ_JAGQDE010000004.1 coordinate 227,152, forward strand.
TGTCTGATCGGCCGTTGGCGGCCGGGTCGGACCTGGTGTCGCCGCGTCCGCGCAGCGGTCGCAGCCCGGATTCCGTGGTGCGCCGCGACCGTCCGTCCTCGCCCGTGCGCCGTGCCGAGGCCCCGGTGGTCAAGTCGCTGGCAAAGTCGGCTGCCAAGGTGGCACCCGCTGCCGCAGCGGCGACCCCACGGGCCCCTGCCGAAGCCGGCGAGCGCCAGGTGGCGCGTCTGCTGCTGGATGTCGGCAGCGGTCCGCGTTTGCGCATGGACATCGAGGACCCGGTGTTCATGCCGGCCGGCAGCGCCTCGGCAGCCTCCGGCGCGGGCGACGGCCTGGACAGCGAGTCCGAACGCCTGCGCCTGCTCGAGAAGACGCTGGCCGACCTGAAGCAGGAAGCCAGCGCCTACCGCCGCACCGAAACCGGTTTGAAGGCGCGTCTGGCCGAGTCCGAGGGTCGCAGCCGCCTGGTTCCGTGGCTGTTGGGCCTGCTGGTTCTGGCCGGTGGCCTGGTCGGATGGCTGCTGTGGCGCCAACGAGGCCAGAGCGCACCCGAGCGCGCTGACGCCGGCGCCTCCATCCTGCCCGAGAGCAAGGTCGACAGCCCGTGGTGGGGCGATGGTGCCGCGCCCGCTGCGGCAGCGGCCCCGGCAGCACAGGTGGAGGCCGATGAAGGAGAGCACACCGGTGCGCGGGTGGTGGTCGATTTCGACGGCCCTGCCTCGGCGCCGTCCGCCTACGAGCGCACCCAACCCTTCACGGCCCCGATGATGGCCGACGCCCAGTCCTCGATCGTCGATGGCCAGTCGCCGGCGCGCGAAGTCTCGGTGGAAGAATTGCTGGACCTGGAGCAGCAGGCCGATTTCTTCATTGCCCTGGGCCAGGAAGATGCTGCGGTCGACCTGCTGATGTCGCACCTGCGCGGCACCGGCGGCCAGAGCCCCCTGCCGTACACCAAGCTGCTGGAGATCTACCGCCGCCAGGGTGACCGCACGGCCTATGAGCGCATCCGCGCGCGCTTCAACCGCCGCTTCAATGCCTATGCGCCCGACTGGGACCAGGGCCCGCAGCATGGCCGCACGCTGGAGGAGTACCCCGAGGTGGTGCAGCGTCTGCAAGGCCTGTGGTCCTCGCCGCTGAACGCGATGGCGGTGCTGGAGGCCATGCTCTTCCGCAATGACGAGCTGCAGGAGCTGTTCGACCTGCCGGCCTACAAGGACGTTCTGCTGCTGTACTCGCTGGCGCGCGACCTGTACCAGCAAGAGGGTGTGACCGCGGCCGACGTGGACCTGCTGCTGCCGATCGGCGACGATGCCGCCTTCGCGGCCAGTGCCCCGGCACCCCATGGCGATGAGGCGGTGAACGGCCGGGACGACGCCTACGACCTGACCTCGTTCAACCTTGAGCTGCAGCCCACCGAGCCTCGGCCGGGCGAACCCAAGGCCTGAACCGCCTGAATCGCTGGGTCGCTACAGCGCGGCCAGGCGTTGCAGCGCACGCTCCAGGGTGGCGTCCTGCTTGGCAAAGCAGAAGCGTGCGATGCGACGCTGCGGCGGCGCGGCGCAGAACGGCGACAGCGGAATCGCGGCGACGCCGATCTCGGTGGTCAGCCAACGGCAAAAGTCCTCATCGTCCAGCGTCGACACCGCGCTGTAGTCCACACACTGGAAGTAGCTGCCCTCGCAGGGCAGCAGTGCCAGGCGGCTGCCGGCCAGGCCGGCACGGAACAGGTCACGCTTGCGCTGGTAGAAGTCGGGCAGGCCCTCGTAGTGGGCGGGCTCGGCCAGGTAGCGGGCCAATGCATGCTGCATTGGCGTGTTCACCGTGAACACGTTGAACTGGTGCACCTTGCGGAACTCGGCCATCAGCGCTGCGGGCGCGGCCACGTAGCCCACCTTCCAGCCGGTGACGTGAAACGTCTTGCCAAAGCTCGACACCACCACCGTACGCGCCGCCAGTTCGGCGTTGGCGCTGGCGCTGGCGTGCATGCGGCCGTCGAACACCATGTGCTCGTAGACCTCGTCGCTGATCACCAGCACCTCGGTGGGCGCCAGCAGCCGCGTCAGCGCCTCACGTTCGTCCTCGCGCCAGATCCGGCCGCTGGGGTTGTGGGGCGTGTTGATGATGATGGCGCGGGTGCGCGGGCCCAGAGCCGCGCCGATGGCGTCGATATCGGGGCCGAAATCGTCGCTGCGCAGGGGCACGCGCACCGCACGGGCGCCCGCCAGCGTGATCGCCGGCACATAGCTGTCGTAGCAGGGGTCGAGCACGATCACTTCGTCACCCGGGTGTACCAGTGCCAGCACGGCCGTCAGCAGGGCCTGGGTGGCACCGGCGGTGATCGTGATCTCGGTGTCAGGGTCGTAGTGGCGACCGTGCTGGCGCTCGATCTTGCGTGACACCGCCTCGCGCAGCGCCGGCACGCCGGTCATCGGGGGGTATTGGTTGTGGCCGGCGTGCATCGCCTCGCTCACCAGGTCGAGCAGCGCGGGGTCGCCGGTGAAGTCGGGGAAGCCCTGGCCAAGATTGACCGCACCATGCTGCTGGGCCAGCGCCGACATCACGGTGAAGATCGTCGTGCCCACCTCCGGCAGGCGGCTCACAGGCTGGGGCGTGCGGTGTTCAGAGTTCATAGCTGTCTCCCTGGCCCTGCATGGCGCGCAGGATCAGCGGCCGGGCCAGGCGGGGTGAGAGGAGTTCGGCAAACGCGAGCACATAGCCGCGCAGATAGGCGCCGCGGCGGAAGGCCACGCGCGAGGTGTTCTGGCCGAACAGGTGGCCGGCCGGGCAACTGCGCAGGTCGGGGCTGGCGTTGTCGCCCTGGACCGCCATTTCGGCGACGATGCCCACGCCCAGTCCGGAGCGCACATAGGTCTTGATGACGTCGGAGTCGATGGCCTCCAGTGCGATGTTGGGTCGCAGACGGCGCTGGGCAAAGGCCAGGTCGATGCGCCGGCGGCCGGTGAACGCGGCCTGGTAGGTGATCAGCGGATGTTCGGCCAGCTGCTCCAGCGAGGGCCGCTCGATCGCGGCCAGGGGGTGCTGCGCCGGGAACACCAGCACATGCTGCCACTCGTAGCAGGGCAGGGTGACGAGCTGGTCGACCTCGGACAGCGATTCGGTGGCCAGGCCGATGTCAGCCACGTCCTCCATCAGCATCTGGGCCACCTGCTCGGGTGTGCCCTGGTGCAGGCTGACCTGCACCTTGGGATAGCGCCGGCGCAGCTGCGCCACCGGCTCGGGCAGCACGTAGCGGGCCTGGGTGTGGGTGGTGGCGATCGACAGGCGGCCGCTGTCCTGCAGCGAGAACTCGTCGCCGATGCGCCGCAGGTTGGCGATCTCGCGCAAGATCACCTCGATCGACTGCAGCACCAACTCGCCCGGCTCGGTCACGCGGCGCAGGCGCTTGCCGTGCCGCGCGAAGATGTCGATGCCCAGTTCTTCTTCCAGCTCGAGGATGGCCTTCGAGATGCCGGGCTGCGAAGTGTGCAGGGCCTTGGCGGTCTCGGTGAGGTTGAGCTGACGCCGCACCGCCTCCTGCACGAAGCGCAGCTGCTGCAGGTTCAAGCGCGCTCCTCGCGCGACAGCGCCGCGGCGTCATGCAGGCCGGTCGCGATGCGCGCCATCGCATCCAGCAGCAGCGGCGACTCGCCCACCGCCGGGTGCAGCATCCAGTGCACGCCGGGGAAGTCGGTGTGCAACCGCTGCAGCAAGGCCGGCACATCCTTGCGCACATGGCCGCCGGCACCCAGGAACAGCGGCAGGATGTCGACCGCGTGGCAGCCAGCCTGCGCCAGCTCGGCCCCGGCCTGCACCATGTCGGGCGCGATGAACTCGAGGTAGGCATTGCGCACCTCGCGGCCTGGATGCTCGGCGCGCACCCGGGCGGCCAGCTCCACGAAGGGGCGCGACCAGGCGCCGTCGCGGGCGCCATGGGCCAGAAGAATCAAACCACGCATCGGTACTCCCGGAGGAAGGGATCAGCGGTAGCGGACCAGCCAGCCGTAGGCGGTCAGCGACAGGGTCAGGAACAGCAGGCTGGGCGCAGCCGCGGCCAGCCAGGGCGTCCAGTCATTGAGGCGGCCCAGGTGGCCGACCACGTTGTTCAGCAGCACGAAGGCCACGCCCAGCATGATGCCGCCGAACACCTTCAGGCTGACGCCGCCGGCACGTGCGTGCATGTAGGCAAAGGGCAGGGCCAGCATCATCATCACGATGCACGCCAGCGGGTACATCAGGCGCTTCCAGAACAGCAGCTCGTGCCGCTGGGAGGTCTGCTCCTGGTTCGACAGGTGGCGGCTGTAGCGCCACAGCTCCAGCGTGGTCATGCCTTCCAGCGGCGACAACGCGGCCGAGACCAGGCGCTCATCCAGCGTGGTGGGCCAGTCCAACTGTGGCTCGCGGCGTTCGACCAGCGCTTGGCCGGTCTCGCTGGCGGCCGGCCAGTGGGTGTCGATCACCCCCTCCAGCCGCCAATGGCCATCGGCGGCCTGGGCGCGCTCGGCCTGCAGGCGGCGCAGCAGCCGGCCCTGGGCGTCGTGTTCAAAGATGCGGACCTGGCGCATCAGGCCGTCGGCGTCGGTGGAGGCCACATTGATCGAGATCGACAGTGCGTTGCCGCCAAGCGCGCGGTGCTCCTTGAGCCAGGCACCGGCCTGACCCAGTTGCTGGCCACCGGTCACCCGCGCCCGCAGCGCGGCAGCCTGCTGCTCGCCCAGCGGCGCCAGGTAGTCGCCGGCCACGAAGGTCAGCACCGCGAACACGGCGCCCAGGCGCAGCAGCAGGCGCAGCGCACGGCCAGGACCCAGGCCGCCGGTGCGCAGGATGGTGAACTCGCTCGACTGGGCCAGCCGCGCCATCGCGTAGATGGTGCCGATCAGCACCGTGATCGGCGCCAGTTCATAGAAGCGGTAGGGCAGGGACATCAGCGCCGACAGCGCGGCCAGGCCGACCGTGCCGCTCTTGCGGGCCACCCGCTCCAACTCCTCCAGGAAATCGATGAAAAAGAACAGCGACATGAAGGCCACCGCCACGAAGACGATGGACCAGACGACATCGCGGTAGAGCAGGGCGCGCACGGTCTTCATGCGCCGCCCCCCCGCGCTGGGCGGCGCAGGCCGATGGTGGCGGCATGGTCGCGCCACCAGATCAGGCCCAGCGCCAGGCACAGCACCACGCCGTGCAGGCCCAGCAGCGCCACGGGCATCGAGGCGCGTCCGGTGCTCACCCAGGTCTGGCTGAGGTTCAGCAGGTTGTAGTAGACGACGAAGGCCAGCAGCGCGAACAGTAGATTCCAGTTGCTGGCCCGGCGCGGGTTGGTGGCGGCGGTGCCCACGCCCAGCAGGGCCAGGTTGCAGGCGCCAAAGAGCATGCTCAGGCGCCAGGTGAGTTCGCCCTGTGCCAGGCGTGAATCCTGTTGCCACAGCGCCAGCGAGCCTGTGGCCTTGGGTGCCAGGGTCTGGGCGGCAGCGGCCCGTGCGGCGTCGATCTGCATGCGGTAGCTGTCGAATGAGGTCACAGTCTGGGCGCCGGTGCGCTGGTCGCGCTCATTGCGTTGGCCGGCGTCCAGCACCAGTTCGCGCACATCGCCTTGCTGCTCCACGCGTCCGGCGCGGGCGGTGGTGACGGCTTCGCGCTGGCCATCGCGCGAGAGCACGAAGACATTGCGGCCGATGCCGGCCGATTCGCCCTCGCGCTCGATGAAGAACACCCGGCTGCCGTCACGTGAGGACTGGAAGCTGCCAGGCGCCACCCGCGAGATGTCGGAGCGGTGCTCGTAGCGGTCTCGCATTTCGGCGATGCGCTGGTTGCTCCACGGCCAGACCAGCAGCACACCCACGCCCACCGCCAGCAGCACCGGCGAGGCCGTGCGCAGCACCGGCCGTACGAAGCGCGACAGGCCCACGCCGCTGGCAAACCAGATGGCCATCTCGCTGTCGCGGTACATGCGGCCCAGGGTCACCACCACGGCCACGAACAGCGACAGCGACATCATGGTGGGCAGGTGGCCCAGCACGGTGTAGGCCAGCAGCAGTGCGACATCGCCCGGATCGGCCACGCCGTTGGCCGCCAGGCCGAGCAGGCGGATCAAAAACATCGTCACCACGATGGTCAACAGCACCACCAGGGTAGCCCCGAATCCCCTGGAGAGCTCGCGGCGCAGGGTCGCATCGAATAACATCAGGCGCTTGTCCTCACTCAGGTGAATTATGAACGTGCAAGCCACCGTGGTCGGTACCGCCGACCTTGCCGGCGTCGATTCCGACGTGCTGGTCCTGGTGCTGGGTGCCGCCCACAAGGTGAACGCCCGAGGTACCGCCGCCGAACAGCTGTTCCATGCCGCGATCAAGAGCGGTGATCTCGAGCCCAAGGGCGGCCAGTCCCTGTACCTGCATGGGGCACAGGGTTTTTCGGCCCGACGCGTTCTGCTGGTCGTGGCCCGTGACGACTCCGTCAAGGCCTTCCGCCAGGCCGTTGACGGCGCACTGGCTGCGCTCAAGAGCCGTGGCCTGAAGACCATGGCCTTCGCCGCCCTGGGGTTTGGGCTGACCGATGCACATGCCGAGATGCTGTGCCTGTCGCTGGAGCACACCTTCTACGTCTACCGCCACACCAAGCCCAGTGCCGAGGCGCTGCGCGCCCCAGCCAAGGTGCAGTTGTGCGTGTCGGCCGAGCAGCAGGCCAGTGTCAAGACGGGTCTGCGGCGTGGCCATGCCGTGGCCGCTGGCGTGGGCGTGGCGCGCGAGGCGGCCAACCGCCCGGGCAATGCCTGCACCCCGACCTGGCTGGGCGAAGAGGCCCGCCGCCTTGGCCGAGAGCACGGCCTGAGCGTCAAGGTGCTCGACCGCAAGGAGATCGAAAAGATCGGCATGGGCTCCTTCCTGTCGGTCTCGCGTGGGTCCGACGAGCCGCCGCGTTTCATCATCATGGAGTACCGCGGCGGCGCCACCAAGGCGGCGCCAGTGGTGCTGGTCGGCAAGGGCATCACCTTTGACACCGGGGGCATCTCGCTCAAGCCCGCCCCCGAGATGGACGAGATGAAATTCGACATGGGGGGCGCCGCCAGCGTGCTGGGCACGATGCGCGCCATCGGCGAGCTCAAGCCCAAGCTCAACGTGGTGGCCCTGATCCCCACCTGCGAGAACATGCCCAGCGGCCGGGCCACCAAGCCGGGCGACGTGGTCACCAGCCTGTCGGGCCAGACGATCGAGATCCTCAACACCGACGCCGAAGGCCGCCTGATCCTGTGCGACGCGCTGACCTACGCCGCACGCTACAAGCCTGCCGCCATCGTCGACGTGGCCACGCTCACCGGTGCCTGCGTGATCGCGCTGGGCCACCACCATGCGGGCCTGTTCGCGTCGGACGACGACCTGGCCGCGCAGTTGTTGGCGGCTTCGGTCAGCGCCCAGGATCCCGCCTGGCGCATGCCGCTGGACGACGAGTACGCCGAAGGGCTGAAGAGCCGGTTCGCCGATGTGGCGAACGTGGCCGGCCGTCCGGGGGGCTCGATCACCGCCGCCAAGTTCCTGCACCGCTTCGTGGGCAGCACACCCTGGGCGCACCTGGACATCGCCGGCGTGGCCAACAAGAGCGGTGCGGCCAAGGGCGCCACCGGCCGGCCGGTGGGCCTGCTGACCCACTTCCTGCTGTCGCGCGCCGGCCGCTGAGGGCCTGACCGCCGTGGAGGTGCGCTTCTTCACCGGGGTCGACGAGCCGGTTGCCTGGGCCCTGCGGCTGGTGCGCAAGCGCCACCGCGAGGGCGGGCGCACCGCGGTGTTCGGACCGGCCTCGGTGCTGGCCCGCCTGGACCAGGCCCTGTGGAGCGAGCCGCCGCTGGACTTCGTGCCGCACCTGCGGCTGCGAGCGGGCGATGCCGTGCCGGTCGACGCCTCGCTGACGCCCGTGTGGCTGCTTGAGCAGCCGATGGCTGAGCTGGCCTGCGACAGCGCCGTCAACCTGGGTTTTGACGATGTAGAGGCCTTGTCTGGCTTCGAGCGCGTGGCCGAGGTCGTCGCGACCGAGTCCGCCGCTCGCGCCGCTGGCCAGCAACGCTGGCGGCGCTACAAGGCCCAGGGCGTGACGATTCACCACCACCCGCAGGGCAACTCGCACGAGGCCTGAGTCTCGGTCATCCGCGACCACCCCGGCCGCGTTGGAGGCGGGCGCCCGACATCGTGCTTGTCCTGATGCTGGGCGGCATGCGCCACCGGCGATTTGGAGTATCGTCGGCGGCGCCGGTCGAGCGGGCCCCCTAGCCGATGCGGCCGTTTCTTTCTCCTTCCATCCAGAACCGGAGGTTCCTACTCATGCAAGCCAAACTGAATGTGATCGCCATCGCCACCCTGATGGCCGCGGGCAGCGTCTATGCCCAGGACATGGTGGTCAAGATCGGTCACGTCGGTCCGACCAGCGGCGCCATCGCCCACCTGGGCAAGGACAACGAGAACGGCGCGCGCATGGCGATCGACGAGCTCAATGCCAAGGGCGTGATGATCGGCGGCAAGAAGGCCAAGTTCGAGCTGCTGGCTGAAGACGACGCGGGTGACCCCAAGCAAGGCACCGCCGCCGCGCAGAAGCTGGTCGACAGCAAGGTCAACGGCGTGGTGGGCCACCTGAACTCGGGCACCTCGATCCCCGCCTCCAAGGTCTACTCCGACGCCGGCATCCCGCAGATCAGCCCGTCGGCCACCAACCCCAAGTTCACCCGCCAGGGCTACAAGACCACTTTCCGCGTCGTGGCCGATGACGTGCACCTGGGTGGCACGCTGGGCCGCTACGCGGTGGACCAGCTCAAGGGCAAGGTCATCGCCGTGATCGACGACCGCACCGCCTACGGCCAGGGCGTGGCCGATGAGTTCGAGAAGGGCGTCAAGGGCAAGGGCGGCGCCATCGCCAAGCGCGAGTTCACCAACGACAAGGCCACCGACTTCACCGCCATCCTGACCAACATCAAGGCCGTCAAGCCCGACGTGGTCTTCTTCGGCGGCATGGACGCCGTGGCCGGCCCGATGATCCGCCAGATGAAGCAGCTGGGCATCAACGCCAAGTTCATGGGCGGCGACGGCATCTGCTCGAGCGAGCTGCCCAAGCTGGCCGCCGGCGCGATGGCCGACGGCCAGGTGGTGTGCGCCGAGGCCGGTGGTGTCGAGGGCGAGCAGAAGGCGGGCATGGAGAAGTTCCGCACCGACTTCAAGAAGAAGTTCAACGCCGACGTGCAGGTCTACGCGCCCTACGTGTACGACGCCACCAACGTGCTGGTGGCCGCCATGGTCAAGGCCGGCTCGGCCGACCCGGCCAAGTACCTGCCGGCGCTGGCCGCGACCTCGGGCTACAAGGGCGTGACCGGCACCATCTCGTTCGACGAGAAGGGTGACGTCAAGAACGGCGCGCTGACGCTCTACACCTACAAGGGTGGCAACCGCGACCAGATCGCCGTGGTGCGCTGATCCTTCGGGTCACTGCAACGCAAAGGGGCGCCGCGAGGCGCCCCTTTTTTCTGTGGGTGATCTGTCTCGGGTGCGGCGACTCTCAGCCGCACCGCATGATCACTTGGCCTTGCCGCGCAGTTCGAACATCAAGTCGCCCGTGCCGCCGGTGGCCAGGCAGCTGTTCAGGTTGCCCCACTTGGTGCAGCCGCTGCCGAAGCCATCGCCCGGGTTCTGCCAGGCGGCTTCCGAGCCCGTGGCCATGGTGGTGGCTTCCCAGTACCACTGGCCGCCGACGAAGAAGTCCATCTGCGCCTGCACCGACACCCAGTAGGTGCCTTCCTTCAGCGTGACCGAGGTCGGCAGGCTCACCGTCAGCGAGCCCGCCGAGTCCTTGCTGATGGCGGACATCGGGAAATCGGCAACGACCTTGCCCGGCTTGCCGCCCTTGTCCTTGTAGAACGTGACGTTGGCGCTGTTGGGCGTCACACCAAAATGCTGGCCGGCGACGAAGACATCAGTCACCTTCCACTTGGCGCCGGCCGGCACAACGAAATCGTCCGCCGCGCGGTTGTCATAGGCGTCAAAGCTGGCCTCAAAGTCCTGCGAGGTGTACCCGTTCTCGGCGTCGTTCGCCAACTGGGAGTACAGAACGGCCTGGGCCGTCACGGGCACCACGGCCTTCTTGCCGCTGACATGCTTCGACGGGGCTGCCATCGCCACACCCGACAGGGCCAGAGCGGCCGCCAGGGCCAGAGACTTGAACTTGTATTCCATACTGATCTCCGCTTGCTTGGCCGGGTGTAACCGACCTTGAGTGGGACTCGGGCCCGAACCCGCGGGTAGCAGGCCTGGCAGGGCACCGAACGACATTGCCAAGCCCTGTTTGTACGTCCTCTGCGCCCGATCGGCGAGCGATCATGGCTTACCCGATGTGGGATTGACGATCCAGTGGAAATCGGCTCTTCTTGCTGAACATCTGGCGGCGGTGTCGGACCGTTGCAACGCAGCGCGGTGAGAGTGCCTTCGCGCTCGACCGGTATCGGGAGCCGCGTGGCGGAGGGAGCGGGATTCGAACCCGCGGTGGGCTGTTAACCCACACACGCTTTCCAGGCGTGCGACTTAAACCACTCATCCATCCCTCCGCAGGGACAGCCGCGCATTCTAGCCCAGGATCGACCGCGTGCCGCCCGGGATCGACACCGATCGGCCCTACACTTCGCGCTTCGCGTTTTCCCCTGGCCCACCGGACGAGCCCATGCAGCGCTTCAACTTTCCGATCGTCATCATCGACGAGGACTTCCGCTCCGAGAACACCTCGGGCCTGGGCATCCGGGCGCTGGCCGAGGCGATCGAAAAAGAGGGCTTCGAGGTCGTGGGCGTCACCAGCTATGGTGATCTGAGCCAGTTCGCCCAACAGCAAAGCCGCGCCAGCGCGTTCATCCTGTCGATCGACGACGAGGAATTCACCCCTGGCCCCGAGCTGGACCCGGCGGTGCTGAACCTGCGCAAGTTCATCAGCGAGATCCGCTTTCGCAACGCCGACATCCCGATCTACCTGTACGGCGAGACGCGCACCAGCCAGCACATCCCGAACGACATCCTGCGCGAGCTGCACGGCTTCATCCACATGTTCGAGGACACGCCCGAGTTCGTGGCGCGCCACATCATCCGCGAGGCCAAGAGCTACCTGGACGGTCTGGCGCCGCCGTTCTTCCGTGCGCTGATGGACTATGCGCAGGACGGCTCGTACTCCTGGCACTGCCCGGGTCACTCCGGCGGCGTGGCCTTCCTGAAAAGCCCGATCGGCCGCATGTTCCACCAGTTCTTCGGCGAAAACATGCTGCGCGCCGACGTCTGCAACGCGGTGGAGGAACTGGGCCAGTTGCTGGACCACACCGGGCCGGTGGCGGCCAGCGAAAAGAACGCGGCGCGCATCTTCAATGCCGACCACTGTTTCTTTGTGACCAACGGCACCAGCACCAGCAACAAGATGGTCTGGCACCACACGGTGGCGCCGGGCGATGTGGTGCTGGTGGACCGCAACTGCCACAAGTCCATCCTGCACTCGATCATCATGACCGGCGCCGTGCCGGTCTTCCTGACGCCCACGCGCAACCACTACGGCATCATCGGCCCGATTCCCGAGAGCGAGTTCAGCAAGGCCTCAATCCAGAAGAAGATCGCCCGCCACCCGCTGCTCAAGGGGGTCGACGCCAAGAAGGTCAAGCCGCGCATCCTGACCGTCACCCAGAGCACCTATGACGGCGTGCTCTACAACACCGAGACCATCAAGGCCAAGCTCGACGGCTGGGTGGACACGCTGCACTTCGACGAGGCCTGGCTGCCGCACGCCGCCTTCCACAAGTTCTACGGCACCTTCCACGCCATGGGCAAGGGCCGCCCGCGTCCCAAGCAGGCGCTGGTGTATGCCACCCAGTCCACGCACAAGCTGCTGGCCGGCATCAGCCAGGCCTCGCAGGTGCTGGTGCAGGACGCGCAGGAGCAGAAGCTGGATCGGCACCTCTTCAACGAGGCCTACCTGATGCACACCTCCACCTCGCCGCAGTACGCGATCATCGCCAGCTGTGACGTGGCGGCCTCGATGATGGAGCCGCCGGGCGGCACCGCCCTGGTCGAGGAGAGCCTGCGCGAAGCGCTGGACTTCCGCCGCGCGATGCGCAAGGTCGACGAGGAGTATGGCCAGGACTGGTGGTTCCAGGTCTGGGGCCCGGGTCGCCTGGCCGAGGAAGACATCGGCCGCGCCGCCGACTGGATGCTGCATGCCAATGAGGAGTGGCATGGCTTCGGCAAGCTGGCCGAGGGTTTCAACATGCTGGACCCGATCAAGTCCACGCTGATCACCCCGGGCCTGGACGTCAAGGGCCGCTTCGCCGACACCGGTATCCCGGCCAGCATCGTCACCAAGTTTCTCGCCGAGCACGGCGTGGTGGTCGAGAAAACCGGCCTGTACTCGTTCTTCATCATGTTCACCATCGGCATCACCAAGGGCCGCTGGAACACCCTGCTGACCGCGCTGCAGCAGTTCAAGGACGACTACGACCGCAACCAGCCGCTGTGGCGGATCATGCCGGAGTTCTGCCAGGCCAATCCGCGCTACGAGCGCATGGGCCTGCGCGACCTGTGCCAGAGCGTGCACGAGGCCTATGCCCGTGGCGACATCGCGCGCCTGACCACCGAGGTCTACCTGACCGAGCTGGAGCCGGCGATGAAGCCCAGCGATGCCTATGCCTGCATCGCCCACCGCAACACCGAACGCGTCGAGATCGACCAGCTCGAGGGCCGTGTCACCACCGCCATGCTGACGCCGTACCCGCCGGGCATCCCCCTGGTCATCCCCGGCGAGCGTTTCAACCGCAAGGTGGTCGACTACCTGCGCTTCACGCGTGAGTTCAACGCCCAGTTCCCGGGCTTCGGCGCCGACGTGCATGGCCTGGTGGCCGAGCAGGGTGCCGATGGCCGCCTGCGTTATTTCGTCGACTGCGTGCGCTGAGGCTCAAGGCGGCCGCTGATCGGCCGATAGCAGGCGTCACAGGCCTGCCGAGGGTGGGCCAGGCAACGCCCGCATGACTTCCGCCCGCTGGACCACCGCCCTTGACAGTCCCCTGGCCCGACCGGCCATTCCCTGGTGGCAGCGCTGGTGGCGGCCTGCTGAGGTCAACAGCGCCGGCCTGCTGGCCACCGATGCCTTGACCGGTCTGCCGGACCGGGAAGGCCTGCTGGTGCAGGCCCTGGCCTTGCAGGTCCGGGCGCGGCAGCGGGATGCAAGTCGGCCGATGGGCCTGCTGCTGATCGAGTTCGATGACACCCCGGCCCTGGTGGCACAGCATGGCGTGGCCGTGGCCGAGTCGGCGGTGCGGGCGCTGTCACTGGCGCTGCGTCGGGGCATTCGCCAAGGTGACCTGATCGGCCGCTGGGCGGCCGGGGCTTTCATGGTGGTGCTGCCGCCACTGGATCCGCGCGATCTGCGCATGATTGGCGAACGCCTGCGTGCGGTGGCGCTGGCCACCGAGCTGCGCGGCGGTGAGCAGGGCAGCCTGGTGCCGCTGTCGGTGCACGTGGGCGCCAGCAGTGCCCCGCTGGACGAGCCGCTGGAGGCGGGTGTGGCACGCAGTGAACTGGCACTGCAGAACGCGGCGCCCCGCATGGGGCGCACCGAGCGGGTCAGCGTGGTGCTGCGCTGAGCCCCGCCGGGGTACTCACTCGCCTTCGCCGCCACCCGGCGTCATGTGGCTGAAGCCGCCATCGACATACAGGATCTCGGCATTCACGCCGCCGGCCAGGTCGGACAGCAAGAAGGCGGTGGCGTTGCCGACCTCGTCGATCGTGATGTTGCGGTGCAGCGGCGCATGTTCGGCAAACTGGCTGAGCTTCTTGCCGAAGTTGGCAATGCCGGAGGCGGCCAGTGTCTTGATCGGACCGGCCGACACACCGTTGACGCGGATGTCCTTGTCACCCAGCGAATAGGCCAGGTAGCGCACCGAGGCCTCCAGCGAGGCCTTGGCCAGGCCCATGGTGTTGTAATCCGGCACGCGGCGGGCAGCACCCAGGTAGGACATGGTCACCAGCGACGCCTTGGGGCGCAGCAGCGGCAGCGCGGCCTTGGCCATGGCCGGGAAGCTGTAGGCCGAGATCTCGTGGGCCACGCGGAACGAATCGCGCGACAGGCCATTGAGGAAATCGCCCCCGATCGAGTCGCGCGGCGCGAAGGCGATGGCGTGGACAAAACCATCGAACTGGCCCCAGCGTTCACCCAGCGTGGCAAATGCCTGGGTGATCTGTTCATCGCTGGCCACGTCCATCTCGACGATCAGGTCCGAGCCGAACTCCTTGGCGAAGTCGGTGATCCGGTCCTTGAAGCGCTCGCCCTGGTAGCTGAACGCCAGCTCGGCGCCTTCGCGGTGGCAGGCCTTGGCGATGCCATAGGCGATGGAGCGGTTGTTCAGCAGGCCGGTGATCAAGAGACGTTTGCCGGCAAGAAATCCCATGGTGGCTCCGAATTCGGTGTTCTCAAGCCCGCGATTCTGGCATGGCAGGCGTCAATCAGTGCAGGCGTCTTGAAGCAGTCAAAAGCTCAGGCTACAATCCGACTTTCGCTAGAGTTACACGGGTGGGCGGATTTCTTCCAGCCCATTTTTTTTGCTCGAGCACCAGGAGAGCTGTCCCAGAGGCTGTGCAGCACAGCCAGGTAGTGACAGCCAGGCTGCGTGGTGTCGGGCGGAGAGTGTCCGGCGGTGGGCAGGCAAAGGGCCTGTCAGCCGCGCGGGGCGAACGGAAAGGATTGCTGGCCCTGATGAACTGGATGCAAGCTGTCGAGAAGACAGTGACCGGACTGCAGTATGAACTTGTCGACGTCGAGCGTGCGGCAGGTGGATTGCTGCGCGTCACCATCGACCGCATCCCGGGCCAGACCTATCCCACCGGTGACCACGAGTTCGTCACGGTGGAGGACTGCGAGGCGGTGACCCGCCAACTGCAGTACCTGCTGGAGGTGGAAAACGTCGATTACGCCCGGCTTGAGGTGTCCTCGCCGGGCCTGGACCGGCCACTGAAGACGCCGGCGCATTTCGCCCGCTTTGTCGGTGAGATGGTCCAGATCACGCTCAAGCTGCCCTTCCAGGGGCGCAAGAAGTACCAGGGCACGCTGCTGGCCGCCGATGCGGGCGAAGGCTGGCGCCTGGTGTTCACCGAAGGCAAGGTCGAGCAGGCGCTCGACTTCAGCTTCGATGAAATCCGCGAGGCCCGGCTGGTGCCGGTGCTTGATTTCAAGGGGCGCCGCAAGGCCGCCCCGGCGCCCGCAGCGCCAGCCGATACGACTGACGGAGGTCAACAAGAATGAACCGCGAAATGCTGATGTTGGTGGACGCGATCTCGCGCGAGAAGAGCGTGGATCGTGAGGTCGTCTTCGGTGCGGTGGAAGCCGCGCTGGCCTCCGCGACCAAGAAGCTCCACGGGGGCGAGGTGGACATCCGCGTCACCGTCGACCGCGAAACCGGCGACTACGAGACCTTCCGCCGCTGGCTGGTCGTGCCCGATGCCGCCGGCCTGCAGAACCCCGACGCCGAGGAGCTGCTGTCCGAGGCCCGCGATCAGATCGCCGAGCTGGAAGAGGGCGACTACATCGAGACCTCGATTGAATCGGTGCCGATCGGCCGCATCGGTGCCCAGGCGGCCAAGCAGGTGATCCTGCAAAAGATCCGCGACGCCGAGCGCGAGCAACTGCTCAACGACTTCCTGTCGCGTGGCGAGAAGATCATGGTCGGCACCGTCAAGCGCCTGGACAAGGGCGACATCATCGTCGAGTCGGGCCGCGTGGAAGGCCGCCTCAAGCGCGGCGAGATGATCTCCAAGGAGAACCTGCGCACCGGCGACCGCGTACGCGCGTTCATCCTGGGCGTGGACACCCAGGCCCGTGGCCCGCAGATCATGCTGTCGCGCTCGGCGCCGGGTTTCATGGTCGAGCTGTTCGCCCAGGAAGTGCCCGAGATCGAGCAGGGCCTGCTGGAGATCAAGAGCTGTGCCCGCGACTCGGGCAGCCGCGCCAAGATCGCCGTGGTCTCGCACGACAAGCGGGTCGATCCGATCGGCACCTGCGTCGGCGTGCGCGGCTCGCGCGTGACCGCCGTTACCAACGAGCTGGCCGGTGAGCGCGTCGACATCGTGCTGTGGTCGGATGATCCGGCGCAGTTCGTCATCGGCGCGCTGGCACCCGCCAATGTGCAGTCGATCGTGGTGGACGAAGAGCGCCACGCGATGGACGTGGTGGTCGACGAGGAGAACCTGGCCATCGCCATCGGCCGCGGCGGCCAGAACGTGCGCCTGGCCTCGGAGCTGACCGGCTGGCGCATCAACATCATGACGGCCGAGGAATCGGCCGCCAAGCAGGCCGAGGAAAGCGACTCGGTGCGCAAGCTCTTCGTCGACAAGCTCGACGTCGACGAGGAAGTGGCCGAGCTGCTGATCCAGGAAGGCTTCACCAGCCTGGAAGAAGTGGCCTACGTGCCGCTGCAGGAGATGCTTGAGATCGAGGGCTTCGACGAGGACACCGTGGCCGAGCTGCGCACCCGTGCCAAGGATGCCCTGCTGACCATGGAGATTGCCCGCGAGGAGAAGGTCGACGAGGTGTCGCAGGACCTGCGCGACCTGGAGGGCCTGACGCCCGACCTGATCGCCCGTCTGGCCGATGGCGGCGTGCACACCCGCGACGACCTGGCCGATCTGGCTGTGGACGAGCTGACCGAGATGACCGGGGTCGACGAGGCCCAGGCCAAGGCGCTGATCATGAAGGCGCGCGAGCACTGGTTCAACGCCTGATCCCAGCGCGCCCCGACCCACGCCTACCGAACCCGGCCCCAAGAATTCAAGGAACAACAAGCATGGCAGTGACCACCGTCGCCCAACTCGCAGCCGAACTGAATCGGCCCGCCGCGACGCTGTTGGAGCAGTTGCAGTCGGCTGGCGTGGCAAAGCAGTCGGCCGACGACGCCCTGACCGAAGTCGACAAGGAGCGCCTGCTCGACTTCCTGCGCACCTCGCATGGCACGGCCAGCGGCGAGCGCAAGAAGATCACGCTGACCCGCAAGTCGACCTCCGAGATCAAGCAGGCCGACGCCTCCGGCAAGGCGCGCACGATCCAGGTCGAGGTCCGCAAGAAGCGCACCTTCGTCAAGCGCGATGACCTCCCCGGCGCGCCGGTCGAGGACGCCGCCGCCCAGGAAGCGGCCGAACTCGCCCGCCGCGAAGAGGAAGCCCGCGCCCAGGCCGAGTTGATCCGCCAGCAGGAAGAGGCGCTGGCCGAGCAGCGCCGTCAGCGCGAGGAGCGCGAGCGCCAGGAGCGTGAAGCCGCCGAGCGGGCCGCCGCTGAAGCCGCCCGCGCCGCCGCCGAAGCCGCTGCCGCGGCCGAGGCTGCTGCCCAGGCCGCCGCGGCCGCTGCCGCGCAGCAGACTGCCGCCACGGCGGCCGCACCGG
>NZ_JAGQDE010000050.1 GCF_018069755.1 Ideonella aquatica
GTGACCGGCCGCTGGCCGACGCGCTGCGCGGCCACCCCGCGGTGCTGGGCTGGTACCTCAGCGCCGACCGCGGCGGCCAGCGCCTGGGCCCGGTGCCGGCGCCGGCCGCCCCCGTGCCGGCCGGCCGCCCCACGCCCGGCCTGCCGCACTGGAGCGGCCACGCCGCCAATCTGCCGCTGCTGGCCGAAGCCGCGCCCCGCCAGGGCATCTTCAACGCCCTGCCCGATGGCGACGGCGTGGTGCGCTCGGTGGCCGCGCTCAGCCGCCTGGATGACGGCCTGCACGAGTCGCTGGCGCTGGCGCTGTGGCGGGTGGCGGTGGGCTCGCCCACGCTGCGTGTCGACTGGCGCGACGGCCCGCGCCAGCTGGAGCTGGCCCGGCTGCGCTACCAGGGCGCCAGCGGCGAGCGGGTGCTGCTGCCCGATCTGCGCGGCGCGCTGCGCGTGCCCTTCCAGGGCCAAGGCGGGCCGCAGCAGGGCCGCTTTCGCTACCTCAGCGCGGCGCGCTTGCTGGCCGGTGACCTGCCCGCCGGCAGCCTGGCCGGGCAGCTGGTGCTGCTGGGCAGCTCGGCGCCGGGTCTGGGCGACCTGCGTCCCACGCCCATCCACCCCGCCCTGCCCGGCGTCGAGATCCACGCCCACCTGCTGGCCGGTCTGCTCGATGGCCAGCTCAGCCACCGCCCCGACTGGGCCGGCGCCCACGCCGCGCTGGCGGGCACGCTGCTGCTGCTGGGCGCCACTGCGCTGGCGCTGGCGCTGCCAGTGCCCGCGGCGATGGCGGCCATGACCGGTCTGGCCGCTGCCACCGTCGGCGCCACGCTGTGGGCCGAGGCCCGGCTGGGCCTGGTGCTGCCGCTGACGCTGCCGCTGCTGCCCGCGCTGCTGCAGTTCATCGGCGTGATGGCGGCCAACCAGGTGCAGGAGTGGCGGCGCCGTCAACGCGTCGAGGCGCTGTTCGGCAGCTACCTGCCGCCCGAGCGCGTGCGCCAGCTGGTGCGCCAGCCCGAGGCCTCAGCCGAACTGGCCGAGCACCGTGAATTGAGCGTGCTGTTCTGCGACCTGCAAGGCTTCAGCGGCCTGGCCGAGCGGCTCGAGCCGATGGCGCTGCGCGATCTGCTCAACCGCTTCTTCTCCACCGCCACCGAGGTCGTCCAGACCCAGGGCGGCACGCTGGACAAGTTCATTGGCGACGCCGTGATGGCCTTCTGGGGCGCGCCGCTGCCGCAGCCCGACCATGCCGCACGGGCGGTGCGCGCCGCGCTGGCCCTGCACCAGGCCATGGGCCCGCTGAACGAGGCATTGCAGGCCCAGGGCCTGCCGCAGGTGCGCTACGGCATCGGCCTGGCCAGCGGCTGGGTCTGCGTGGGCGACCTGGGCTCGCGGTTGCGCCGCAGCTACACGGCCGTTGGCGACGCCGTCAACGTGGCCGCTCGCCTGGAGGCCCTGACCCGCGAGACCGGCCTGCCGGTGCTGGTCTCCGAGTCCACCCGCGACCTGGCGGCACCCCAGCTGCCCGGCTGGTTGTGGCTGCAGGTCGACAGGCTGCCGATCCGCGGCCGGGTGCAGGTTGTGACAGTCTTCACGCCGCTGGCCCCCGAGGAGGCCCAGCGCGGCGACTTCGAGCAGCAGCTGCGCATTTGGCATCTTGCGCTGGACGCGGCGGCGCAGCACCATCACGGGACGGCGGCACAATGCCTTGATCAACTGGACGCCCTGGTCCAGGATCAGCGGGTGGCGGTCGTGCCGGGCCTGCCGGCCTTGCTGCAGCGCCTGCGCGATCGCCTGTCCCCCACACCATGAGCAATTTCCTGGCCCAGCCTGCCGCCCCCGTCGTTTCTGCCGCGTCACCCGAGACGCGGCCGGCCACGCTGCGGGTGCTGGGCTGCTCCGGGTCGATCGCGCGCGACTGCCGCACCACCGCCTTCCTGCTCGACGACGACGTCCTGATCGACGCCGGCACCGGCGTGGGCGACCTCAGCCTCGACGAGTTGCTGCGTGTCGACCATGTGCTGCTGAGCCATTCGCACCTCGACCACGTGCTGGGCGTGCCGCTGCTGGCCGACAGCGTGCTGCGCCGCCGCCAGGGCCGCGGCCCGATCCAGGTGCATGCGCTGCCGCAGACGCTGGCGGTGCTGCGCCAGCACCTGTTCAACGACCTGCTCTGGCCTGATTTCACCCGCCTGCCGCAGCCGGCCCAGCCGGTGCTGAGCCTGCACGAGCTGGCGGTGGGCCAGACGCTGGAACTGGGGGCCCAGCGCCGACGCATCCGCGTGCTACCGGCCCGCCACACCGTGCCGGCGGTCGGCTACGCGGTGCTGGGCGCTGGCGGCGACTTCGTCTACACCGGCGACACCGGCCCCAACCCGGCCCTGTGGGAGGCCCTGCGCGGCCTGAACCTGCGCCAGTTGGTGATCGAGATCGCCTTCTCCGAGGGCGACCGCGCGATCGCCACCGACAGCCTGCACCACTGCCCGTCCACGCTGGCGGCCGAGCTGGCCCAGGTGCCGGGCCACGTCGAGGTGCTGCTGACCCACGTCAAGCCCGGCGAGATGCCCACGGTGCTGGCCGAGCTGGCCGCCCGCCTGGGCCCGGGCCGCGCGGTCACGGCGCTGCGTGCCGGCCAGCGCCTGAGCCTGGGCTGACAAGAATTGTCACCAGCCCGGCCGCGCTGACAGGTTGCGGCAGCCCGCCCTGACAAGCTTGGTCGGCCAGCGTGCAAAGTTCACCTGAAAACCGGCTCCCCGGGCTGGCACGGGAATCGCACTGTATTTGCCACGCAGTTCACCTGTTCCACCCAAGTCCCTCTCAAGGAGCTGACCATGAAGCGAGTTCAACAAGGCTTTACGCTGATCGAACTGATGATCGTCGTGGCGATCATCGGTATCCTGGCCGCCGTCGCGCTGCCCGCCTACAACGACTACACGACCCGCGCCCAAGTGGCTGAAGCCGTGGAACTCGCCGGTGGCCTGAAGCAGCCGCTGTACGACTACACGATCGACCGCAACGCGCTGCCCACCGGCTTCATCGCCCCTCCGGGAAGCCCGGGCGCGACCGAGCTGAGCGCCACCCTGACCGGCCGCTACTCGAAGTTCGTCAGCGTCACCGGCACGCTGCCCGCGATCAAGATCACCTACCAGGTCACTGAAGGCCAGGCCAAGAACTACAACGTCGTGTTCGACTCGGCCGACAGCGGTGCCACCTGGACCTGCGTGACCAACACCACGGTGCCGAACAAGTGGCGTCCGACCGCCTGCAAGGCGACCTGATGACGGACCCGGCGGTGTGTGCCTGACGCCCACCGCCTCCGCTCACCACCAACGCCCCGGCTTGCCGGGGCGTTTGTCATTGGCGCGGGCCTTGGCCCGGCAGCGGGGTCAGGCGCCCATGCGACCAAAAGCGTGGCTGCGTGCGCGGCGCCTGGCCGTCGGCCAGCGATAGCTTCAGCCGCTCGTCCAGCCCCGGCCACTGGGCGGCCGTCAGCGCCGCAGCGCCCGCCAGGATCGCCAGCGCCAGGGCGCGCACGAGCCCGCCCGCCCACGTTGGGGCCTCAGGAGCGTTCACGCGATCCCCCGCTTCCTCGCCAGCGCCTGCCAGCGCACCCCAGGCCACCGCAAGCCAGACCTGCGACACCGGCATCACCGCATTGCCCGAGAACTGCGCGTCCACCAGAGCGGCTCCCGTCGCCCACAGGCCCGCCGTGAACGCCAGCGCCGGCCCGGCGGCCAGCGCCGCCTGCCAGGCGCGCCAGCGCTGCCGCAGCCACAGCGCCAGCACCGCCAGCAGCGCCAGCAGGTACGGACCGCCCCACTCGGCCAGCAGCTGCAGCGGCAGCTGGTGCGGATGCATCGCATAGTGGCTGGGCTGCGCCGCCAGGTGCATCGGCCCCACCCCCAGCCAGGGATGCGCCAGCCACTGCTGCCAGGCCGCACCCCACAGCGTCAGCCGCGCCTGGTCGTTGACCGAGGACAGCAGCCGAGCGGCGGCTGCGCCATCCGCGGACAGCCCCAGTGCGGCCGGTGCCACCCGCCAGAGCAGTGCATAGACCAGCACCGACAGCAGCAGCCCCGGCAGCAGGCGGCGCGCCAGCAGCGCGCGCGCCGGCTGCCCGGCGGCCATGACCAGCACCAGCCCCAGCAGCAGGCCCAGCTCGGTGGCCCGGCCGCCGCTGGCCCACAGCACCGCGCCGCCGCAGGCCAGCGCCAGCGTGGCCAGGCGCCGCGCCGCTGGCGTGTCGCCCACCCAGGCCAGGCCGGCCAGCGTCAGCGGCAGGCTCAGCGTCTGCACATGGTTCAGGAAGCGCAGGTTGTCGTAGCCCTGGCCCAGCAGGTCGGGCCGCGGCACGATGCCCTGCAGCAGGCCCAGCGCGGCCATCAGCACCTCGAGCGTGCCCTGCATCGCGCTGGCCGCCAGCAGCGTCCAGCCCAGGGCCTGGCGCCAGCGTCCGCCCTCGCGGACCACATCGGCCACCAGCGCGGCCGCGGCTGCCATGCCCACCCACAACGCCAGCTCCAGCCCCGCCCAGCCCGGCTGCGGTGCCCGTCCCGCCAGCGCCAGCGCCGCCAGCAGCAGCGCCAGCGCGGTGGCCGCCGCCTGGCGCGACGCAGGCCGGGCCCGACGCCACAGCGCGAGGCCGCAGGCCAGCCACAGCAGCATCTGCAGCCCGCGCGACAGGTCGTGGCCGGTGCGCAGGCTCATCAGGCCGGGCAGCCAGGGCACCACCAGCAGGTACAGCAACAGGGCCCCGCGGGCTCCGATGATCGGCCATGGCATGCGCCAGTCCCTCCTCGTGGCGGATTGTCGGGGCAGCCCGGGCGGTGTCACCCTGCGTCAGTCCTCCCGGGCGATGTGACCAAGTTCGTCGCCCGCCTGGCGAATATTCGTGAAAAACTGCCCACTCCAGCGCGGGCACGACTTTCGCATGAGCCAGGGCAGAAACCAGCCGATGCCTACCATCGGGACCACACCATGCCAGTTCGTACCTCCTCCAGGCGCTTCGCGCGCGGTTTCACGCTGATTGAGCTGATGGTCGTCGTGGCGATCGTCGGCATCCTGGCCGCCGTGGCCTTGCCGGCCTACCAGGACTATGTCGCCCGCGCCCAGGTGGCCGAGGCGGTGGAGCTGGGCGCTGGCGTCAAGCAGCCGCTGATGTCCTTTGGCAACGAGAACAAGACCTGGCCCACCGGCGGCTTCATCGCGCCGCCGGGCGATCCGTCGGCCAGCCAGATCCAGGCCACGATCAAGGGCCGCTACTCCGAAGTCACGCCCAGTGTGTCAGGCGTCTACCCCGACGGCACCGTCCAGGTGAAGGTCACCGAGGGCCGGGCAGCGGGCTTCTACGTCAAGTACGTCACCGCCGACGGCGGCATCACCTGGACCTGCCACACCGGCGACGTCCCGGCGCGCTACATGCCGAACGCCTGCAAGGCGACCTGACCGCCCCAGGGCGCCCTTGCGCAAGAATGGGGGCCATGTCCCAGGCCCCCGAATCCGTTTCCGCCCGCCCTGACCTTGCCATGGTGTTCGCGGTGGCGGCGCCGCCGCTGCTGGCCTACAACCTCAGCCCCTCGGCCACGCTGCTGAACCAGCTGCTGGCCTTTTTTGGCTGGGGGCTGGTGCTGATGGCGCTGCGCGCGCCTGTGCCGCAGGCCTGGCGCGCTGCCCGCTGGCCGCTGCTGGCGCTGGGGCTGCTGGCGCTGGGCGTGCTGGCCTCGATGGCGGCCAGCCTGCCGGCCACGCTGGGGCTGTCATCACTGGCGCTGCTGGTGGCGGCCGCGCTGGTGCTGGGCGCCGCTGCCGGCGCTGCGGAAGACGAGGTCTTCCATGCCTTTGCCAGCGCCATGCTGCTGGCCGGCCTGGCGAGTGCGGCGGTGGGCTTCGTGCAGGTCTTCGCGCCGGCCTGGACCGACGGCGCCTTGGTGGCTCGCACAGGCTATGTCGGCCGCGCGGTGGGCAACCTGCGCCAGCCCAACCACCTCAGCAGCCTGCTGGTCTGGGCGCTGATTGCACTGGTGCCGCTGGCGCGCAGCGGGCGCTGGTTCAGCCTGCCGCTGCCCCGGCTGCTGTCCGCGCTGACAGGCGTGGTGCTGGTGTGGGCGGTGGTGCTCACGGCGTCGCGCACGGGCGCGTTGGGCATGCTGCTGCTGGCGGTGTGGGGTGCGTTGGACCGCCGCATGCCGCGCGTGATCCGGCTGGGCCTGTTGTCCACGCCGCTGGTCTACGCGCTGTGCTGGTGGGGCATGGACCTGTGGGCCCAGCAGACCGCGCACACCTTCGGCGCCGCGGCGCGGCTGGACGCCGGCGGCGACATCTCGTCCTCGCGCTTCGGCATCTGGCGCAACACCTTGGCCTTGATCGCCGCGCATCCGTGGACCGGCGTCGGCTTCGGTGAATTCAACTTCGCCTGGACCCTGGGCGTCTTCCCCGGCCGGCCGGTGGCCTTCTTCGACCACACGCACAACCTGCCGCTGCAGTTCATGGTCGAGCTGGGCCTGCCGGCCTCCGCGCTGCTGACCGCGCTGCTGCTGGCCGGCCTGGTGCTGGCGGCGCGGCGCGCGTGGGCGCTGACCGACGACGAGGCCGGCCTGCGCGCCCGCGCCGCGTGGATGATGGTGCTGCTGATCGGCCTGCACAGCCTGCTGGAGTACCCGCTGTGGTACGCCTACTTCCTGCTGCCCACCGCCTGGGCCTGGGGCCATGCGCTGTCGGGGCCGCGCGCGCCGGGGCCCGCGCGCGCGCCGTCCTGGCTGCCGGTGGGCGTGGCCATGTTGCTGGCCACGCTCCTTGCACTGCAGGATTACGCCAAGGTGGTGGCGGTGTTCAGTGCCGGTGACGGCCGCAGCACGCTGGAGCAGCGCATCGCGCGCGGGCAGGGCAGCCTGCTCTTCGGCCACCACGCCGACTACGCCGCGGTGACCGTGGCCGAGACCCCGTCGACCGAGATGCCGGCCTTCGACCGTGCCACCCATGCGCTGCTCGACACCCGTCTGATGATCGCCTGGGCGCGCGCGCTGGACGAGCTGGGCCAGCGCGACCGCGCGCGCTTCCTGGTGGAGCGCCTGAGGGAGTTCCGCAACCCCGACGCGCGCGAGTTCCTGGGCGTGTGCGACGCGCCGCCCAGCCCGCCGCCCTTTCAGTGCGAGGCGCCCGAGCGCGTCTACACGCCGGCCGACTTCACGCGGCCGGCCGCAGCCTCACGCTGAGGCGTCCGCCACCCAGTGCCCGCTCTTGCCGCCCTGCTTCTCCAGCAGGCGGATGTCGGTCATGACCATGCCCTTGTCGGCGGCCTTGCACATGTCGTAGATGGTCAGCAGGCCCACCTGCACGGCGGTCAGGGCTTCCATCTCGACGCCGGTCTTGCCCACGGTCTCGGCCTGCACCTCGCAATGCACGCTGCTGGCGGCCTCGTCCAGGCGGAAGTCCACCGCCACCCGCGTGAGTGGCAGCGGGTGGCACAGCGGCACCAGATCAGCGGTGCGCTTGGCGGCCTGGATCGCGGCGATGCGGGCGATGCCGATGACGTCGCCCTTTTTCGCGGTGCCGGCGGCGATCAGCGCCAGCGTGGCCGGCTGCATGCGGATGCTGCCGGCGGCGCGCGCGATGCGGTGGGTTTCGCTCTTGGCGCCGACGTCGACCATGTGGGCCTGGCCGTGGGCGTCGAAGTGGGTCAGGGGGGAGGTGCTCATCGCCGGGTCCGGGTGGGGAGGGTCCGCAGGCCGTGGGGTCTGCGTCGGTGCCATGATAGCGACCGAACTTTCCCCCGCGTCCGGGGTCAGTGAGGAGGCTCCCTGCTTCCTGACGGCCCGGCGGCGCCGGTGCTTCACATGTCCTTTACACCGATTCTCCCGTGGCGCCGCGGCGCACTCGCGCTGGCCCTGGCGCTGCTGGCTGCACCGGCGCCCACGGTGCTGGCGCAGTCCGCGCCGCGCCTGCCCGCACTGGGGGATTCGGCCTCGGACGATGTCGACATCCTGCAGGAGCGGCGGCTGGGCGACAACATCATGCGCGACCTGCGCAAGGACCCCGACTACCTCGAGGACCTGGTGTTGCAGGAGTACCTGGACGATCTGCTCGGTCCGCTGCTGGCCGCTGCGCGCGAGCGCGACGCGATCGACGCCGATCTGGCACGCCGCTTCGCCTGGGAGGGCTTCCTGGTGCGCGACCGCGCGGTCAACGCCTTTGCGCTGCCGGGCGGCTACCTGGGCGTCTACCTGGGCCTGATGGCGATCACCGCCACCCGCGATGAGCTGGCCTCGGTGCTGGCCCACGAACTCACCCACATCACCCAGCGCCACATCGCACGCAGCATCGGCCAGAACAGCCGCCAGTCCATGGCCACCCTGGCCGGCATGCTGCTGGGCGTGCTGGCGGCGGCCAAGTCGCGCAGCCCCGACGGCCTGCAGGCGGTGATCGTCGGCTCACAGGCGATTGCCGCGCAGGGCCAGCTGAACTTCTCGCGCGACATGGAGCGCGAGGCCGACCGCATCGGCCTCGACCTGATGGGCGCCGCCGGCTTCGGCCTGGGCGGCATGAGCGCGATGTTCGAGAAGCTCGACGCCGCCTCGCGCCTCAATGACGCCGGCCTGTACCCCTACCTGCGCAGCCACCCGCTGACCAGCGAGCGCATCACCGAGGCCCGGCTGCGCGCCGACGGCCTCATCCGCGGCCCCGCGGCCGGCCAGGCCCGCCACGCGCTGATGCAGGCCCGGGCGCGTGCGCTGTCCGACCCCGGCGAGGCCGCGCTGCGCCGCGTGCAGGCCGCCGGTGCGCTGGGCTCGCCGGCGGCCGACCTGACGCGCCTGGCGCAGCTGTACGGCGCGGCGCTGGCGTCATCACGCCTGCGCGATTTCGCGCTCGCCGAGCAGCAGGCCGAGGCCGGCCTGTCGCTGGTCTCTGACCAGCGGCCTGACGCCGCCGTGCTGCGCCGCCTGTGGCGTCTGCTGCGCCTGGAAATCCTGGTCGCGCGCGCCGGCGGCGAGTCCGCCACGCCCGGCCTGGCGACCCGGCTGCGTCAGGCGGCCGACGCGCTGGGCGCCGACGCCAGCCGCGCCGCGCTGCTGCTGCGCGCCCAGTCCGCGCAGACCCTGGCCCGCCTGGGCGAGCCCGGTGCCGACACCGGCCTGCGCGCCGCCACCGAGGCGCTGCAGGCCTGGGTGGCC
>NZ_JAGQDE010000051.1 GCF_018069755.1 Ideonella aquatica
ACGGCAGCTTCACCTTCACCCCGGCGCTCAACTACAACGGCCGCATCCCCGAGGCCACCTACACCATCACCGATGGCAAGGGCGGCTTCGACACCGCCAAGCTGATCCTGGGTCCGGACATCATCGATGTCAACGACGCGCCCAACGCCACCGACAACCAGTACGACGTCACCGAAGACACCGTGGTCAATGGCAACGTCATCACCGACCCGGTGGCCGACTCGGATGTGGACGGCGACGCCCTGACTGTCACCGAGTTCGCCATTGATACCGATGGCGACGGCGTGGCCGAGACCTTCGCCGCCAATGCCACGGCCGAGATCCGTAACGCCCTGGGCGTCGCGATCGGCACGCTGCAGGTGCGCACCGATGGCTCGTTCACCTTCACGCCCGCCAAGGACTACGACGGCAGCATCCCTGAAGCCACCTACACCATCACGGATGGCCATGGCGGCTTCGACACGGCCAAGCTGATCCTGGGGAGCGACATCATCAATGTCGACGACCCGTCGGTGCTGCTGGCCGACACCCAGACGGTGCTGGAGGACACGGTGGCCTCCGGCAACGTGCTGATCAACGACAGCGACATCGACAATGTCCTGACGGTGGCCAGCTTCGCGATCAACGGCGTGAACCACACTGCGGGCGACACCGTCCAGCTGTCCGGCATCGGCAGCTTCCAGCTGAACGTGGACGGCACCTACACCTTCACACCGGTGGCGAACTGGTCGGGCGACGTGCCGGTGGTGACCTACACCACCAACACCGGCTCAAGCAGCACGCTGGACTTGCATGTCACGCCGGTGGCGGACAAGCCCAACCTGGTGGTGAACAACCCGCTGATCGCCGGCTCCATCATCTTCAGCAACAGCTGGGAGGCGAACGTCAATGAAGGTATCGACCCCAGAACAGGCCGCTTCACCAGCACAGCGAACACCGGGGTGAGCGAGTTCGAGGGCTGGACCCGTGTCGATGAAGGTGAGAACCGGCCTGGCGGGGCCAACGGCTTCGAGATCTGGACCAACTTCGACGAACAGGGTTACACCCAAAGTACCAACCCCGACGAGTGGGTGTTCAGTCGGGTTGTCGCTGCGGCCGGCAACGGTGACGACATCCTGGAGCTCAACGATGCGGGCACCTACAACGACGGTACGAACGACATCGCCCTGGCCCAGACCCTGGGCATCAGCCGCTCGGTGGCCACCGAGTCGGGTCAGATCTACGAGCTGTCCTTCGACTATGCCGGCCGCCCCGGCTATCTCGCACCGTTCACCACCTTCGGCTTCTATGTCGACGGCGTGCTCGTCCGGGAGTACTCCGCCACCAGCCCGGACGCCTACCTGGATTGGAAGAACGTCAAGTTCCACTTCGAAGGCGACGGCCAGACCCACATCCTGGAGATCCGAACCAACCGCAGCCAGACCGAACTGGGCGGCCGCGGCGCGATGATCGACGACATCTCGGTGGCCTCGGTCGGCTCTGGCGTGGTGAACGCCAATGGCGGCACCTACACCGGTGTCAACCTGGCCCGCTATGTGAACACCAGCCTGGTGGACACCGACGGTTCCGAGAGCCTGACCCTGACCTTCTCCGGTCTGACGGCGGGCAGCTCGATCGTCACCTCGGGCAACACCTACAGCGTGGATGCGAACGGCAACATCACCATCCTGGGATCGGAGCTGGCCAGCGCGGTGCTTCGACTGCCCACCACGCTGAGTGGCCACATCACCTTTGGTGTGCAGGCCACCGCCACCGAGTCGGGCAATGGTGACAGGGTCAGTACCGACGTCAGCCAGATCGACCTGAACATCATGTCGCGTCTGACCGAGCGTGACATCACCGGTGAAAACCTGAACAACCTGTTCGGCACCCTGGGCAACGACAACCAGACCGGCACCGCCATTGCTGATCGCTTCATCGGCAGCGACGGCAACGACACGCAGAACGGCAACGCCGGGAATGACGTGTTGGACGGTGGCGTCGGGATCGATGTCCTCAACGGTGGTGACGGCAACGACACGATCTGGGGTGGTACCGGCAACGACACCATGTCCGGTGGCGCCAACAGCGACACCTTTGCCTGGACGCTGGCCGACCGCGGTGCCACGCATGAGGACACGATCACCGACTTCGATGCCGCGGCCGCGGCCTCGGGCGGCGATGTGCTCGACCTGCGCGACTTCCTGGTGGGTGAGTGGGTGTCGACCAGCTCGGTCAACAACCTGCAGAACTACCTGGACTTCGACACCACCACGACGCCGGGCACCACGACGATCCACATCAGCTCGATCGGTGGCTTCGTGAACGGCGTCTACGACCCGGGCAAGACCGACCAGACCATCACGCTCTCCGGCGTGGACCTGCGCAACGCGCTGGGTCTGAGTGGCACGGCGACCGACGCCCAGGTCATCCAGGAACTGCTCAACCGCAACAAGCTGCTGACCGACAACGGGACCTGATCCCCAGCGGATCAACCCGCCCTGGCCAGTGGCCGGGGTCTGGCAGGGCCGGCTCCTCTTCGCGAGGGTCCGGCCCTGTTGTCTTGTCAGGCCCGCCTGGTCAGGACGCCTGGTCTTGCAGTAGCCGGCCGATCACCGGCCCGGTGAGGCCGTCCAGCGTGCAAGTCCACAGCGCGGCGGCATCGGCCTCGTCACCCACGCCTTCAGCGAACACCTGCAGGCCGATGCCGTGCAGCATGCGCGCGATGCTCTCGACATGCTCCTTGCGGGCGCTGTCGGCACTGACGCCTTCGATCAGCGAGGCATCGAGCTTGACGAAGTCCAGGCCCGCCTCCAGCAGCACGCCGGCATCACCCAGTTCATGACCGGCGTGCTCCAGGCCGAGGCGGGCGCCTCGCGCATGGGCCAGCGCGGCCAGCTCGCGCACCGCCTGCAGCTGACGCAGTGCGCCGGACTCGGCCATCTCCAGCCACAGGCCCGGGGCCGCCTCGCGGCGCTCCCACAGCAGCGCCCGCAGGCTGGGCAGGAAATCGGCCTCGCTCAGCGAGCCCGGACTGATGTTGACCGCCCGCGGCACACCGTCTTGGGCAATGGCGCTCAGGGCCTGGGTCACCGCGATCAGGTCGATACGGTCCATCTGCTGCACGCGGCGCGCCATTGGCAGCCACTGCGCGGCGGGCAGCCACTCACCGCCCTCATCCAACTGCATGCGCAGCGGGCACTCGCGGTGCACCTCGGACAGATCAGCCGCCACCAGCGGGAATTCCATCAGCCGCACACGCCCTGCGACGATGGCCGCATCGATGCGCTGGCGCCAGGCCTCCTGGCCCAGCACCAGACCTTCGCCAGAGTCATCCACTTCCACCGCAAAGGCACCGCGCGACTCGGCACGCGCCAACGCCTGGTCAGCCGCAGCCAGCAGAGAGGACACCGGCGCCGCATGCCACCAGCGCACCGCCCCCACCACGGCCGACGAATCGACGCCGTGCTGGCGCAGCACGCCGCGCAGGCGTGCGCCGACGTCGACCGCCGGTTCGCGCAGCGAGCCGGCATCCGGCAGCAGCATCGCGAAATCGGAACCATTGAGCCGCCCGACCTCGGGCTGCGGGTTGCGCGCCGCGGATTCGATCAGCGCAGTGGCGGCGTCGCGCAGCAGCGCGTCGGTACCGGCATGGCCCAGGCGGCGGTTGAGGCGCTGCAGATCGGTCAGCCGGATCAGCAAGAGCGCACCGGAGGCCGGACCGTCCTCGCTGCCCAGCACGGCCTTCAGGCGGCTGAGGAAGTGCGTGCGGTTGGACAGCCCGGTCAATTCATCGCAATTGGCCCGGCGGCGCAGCTGGTCCACCTGCCCGGCCTGCTCGTCGAACATGGCCTTGAGCCGGGTCACCATGCCGTTCATCGCGCGGGTCACGTCGCGCAGCTCGGGCACCTGGGGCTCGCTGACCGTGACGAAGCGCCGCTCGGTCAGCGCCGCCGCCTGGGCCACCACCGCCTCCAGCGGCTGGCGAATGCGCCGTACACCGGCCCAGGCGAGCGCGCCGGTCAGCAGCGCCAGCAGCGCCAGCAACCCCGTGGTGACCTGGGCACCGCGCCACAGTTGTTCATAAGCGTAGCTGACCTGGCTGACCACCTCCAGCCGGCCGATCTGCTTCCAGCCGTCGCCCACCTGCGACACGCCGGTCGCCGGCTCGATGCGCAGCAGCTCGATGAACCACTCCGGTGCGGCCGAGGCGCGCGCCGGCGCCACCCGGCTGGACAGCCGGCTGCCGTCGGCCGCCAGCAGCTCGATGCGCTGGTAGGCGCCGGTGTCGAACTGCGAGGCCAGCATCAGATCGATGGCCGTGCGGTCGCCCCGCTGCTGCCCCAGTGTCAGGGCCAGGGCCTGGGCGGTGTCGTTGTTCTTGGCAGTGAGCTGGGTCTGCAGGTACTCGCGGGCCGTGCTCAACGACACACCCACCGCGCCGAGAAAGGCCACGGTCAGCGTGACCACCAGCAGGAGCCAGACTTGGCGGATCAGGGACATGCTTCCTCCGTGCCGGGGTTATACCCCGTCGCGAGGCTCACCAAGACCGTCATCAGAAGCCCTCCTCACGCGCTTTTCTCAAGACGGTGGCCCAGCGCGACAGGCGTTCGGTGGCCGCCCCCCTCACCGGCGAGCTCCCCACGCCCTCCCAGATGGCCTCGGCGTTGAAGCTGAACACCGGGGTCAGGTCCGGCCGCGCCGAGGCAGGCCGCAGCCCGGGCACCAGGTTGTCCAGCACCCAGGGGTCGGCATCCGGCGTCGGATAGTAGGCCAACACCATGTGCGGCACCGCCAGCCCCAGGTCCATGGCGCGGACATACACCAGTCTCAGTTTCTTTTGCGAAACTCCAGAGGCTACCAGCGTGAAATATTTTGCAATCGCAAAATCTTCGCAATCGCCGGCGCCGCGCGCCAGGGTCTCCAAAGGGCTGGCCCAATGGTCGTTGACGCCGTACAAATCCGCATCCGAGCGGAATCCGATGCGCAGGTTATAGAAATCATTGACCGCTGCCACCCGGCCAGGTTCGTCACGAGCCGGCATCTGCTGCACCAGTTCCTGCACCGCCACCGCGTTGCGCAAGGCCAGCTCGCCCAGCGGCTGCGCCCCGCGCAGCAGGCGCTGGCTGTCCCAGGCCATGCCGGCGCCCACGCGCAGGCACAGCAGCAGCATCAACAGCAGGCTGCACACCCCCCACGCCACCCGCGTGGCGCGCGGGTGCGAGGGCGAGACACAACCATGGGGACGCGGATCCATCCCCTGACTTCGGCAGCCGGACCTGGGCTCTTGAGCCGGGTTCGTGGTAGAAATGTGGCAACCCGACCACAAGCGGCAGGTTGAAAGCCACGCCGCCCCATCACTTTCCCTGCCCCCCTAGGATACGAATGGGTTAGCTGCGTGCAGCTCCATTACATTCGGTCACCGTCGTCGAACCCCCTAGTTCAGTCATGAAGCGAACCATTCTCTGCCTGAGTGCCACCGCCCTCGCCTGTGCCTCCGTCTTCGCCCAGAACGCTGCGGTCACCACCGCCGCCCAAAAGGCCATCGAGACCAGCCCCGATGTCGCGGCCAAGCTGAACGCGCTGCGTGCCTCGATGGACGAGGTCGACGTGGCGTCTGGTGCGCTGCGCCCCAAGATCGACCTTAGCGCCGACGTCGGCCGCAACAACGACACCATCAGCGGCCGCATCGGCGCCGACACCCAGAGCCTGAACCGCTCCGGCGTCGCCCTGACCGCCACTCAGCTGCTGTGGGATGGCTTCATCAGCAGCAGCGAGGTCGGCCGTGCCCGCCACAGCAAGCTGGCGCGCTACTTCGAGTTTGCCGATGCCACCGAGCAGGCCGCGCTTGAGGCGGGTCGCGCCACCTTCGACGTGCAGCGCTTCCGCACCCTGGTGGCCCTGGCTGAGCAGAACTACGTGCAGCACAAGTACGTGCACGACCAGATCCAGTCGCGTGTGAAGGCCGGCGTGGCTCGGGGCGTCGACCTCGATCAGGCAGCGGCCCGCCTGGCGCTGGCCGAGTCCAACCTGGTGACCGAGAAGGCCAATCTGCATGACGTGACCGAGCGCTACCGCCGCATCGTCGGCGACATGCCGCCGGCCGGCTCGCTGTCGGGCCAGGCGGTGCGCACGCTGCCGGCCTCGCAATCCGCTGCGCTGGAATCCACCGCCATCAACAGCCCGGTGGTGTCTGCTGCGATCGAGAACCTGCGTGCCGTCAAGGAGCAGGCCTCGGCGCGCAAGGGCGCCTACCAACCGCGCATCGAGGCTCGCCTGCGCGCCGGTGCCGGCCACAACTTCGACGGCGTCGAGAACCAGAAGCGCGACATCCTCGGCCAGATCGTGCTGAACTGGAACCTGTTCAATGGCGGCGCCGATGACGCCCGCCAGCGCCAGACCGCCAACCTGATCAACCAGGCCCATGACCTGCGTGACAAGGCCTGCCGCGACACCCGTCAGACCACCGCCATCGCGTACAACGACGTCGGCAAGCTGGGTGAGCAGCTGGCCTACCTGGAGCGCAATGTCGCTGCCATCGAGAAGGCACGTGACGCCTACCGCCAGCAGTTCGACATCAGCCAGCGCAGCCTGCTGGACCTGCTGAACGCCGAGAACGAGGTCTACACGGCCCGCCGTTCGCTGGCCATGGCCGCGGCCGACCTGGAGGTGGCGCGCCTGCGCACGCTGGCCTCGATGGGCAGCCTGGTCTCGGGCCTGGGCCTGTCGCGCGACGACGCCCGCAAGCAGGCCATGGGCAACGAGGAGTGGAACGCCGGTGAAGACGCCGCTGGCCGCTGCCCGCTGAACCCCACCACGCTCAACACCACCTCGCGCGAGGATCTGGACGCCCGCGCCCGCGCCATGGTTCAGCCCTCGGTGCCGGCGGCCGTGCCGCCCGCGCCCACGCCGCCCAAGGCCGCTGATGCACCGGCCACGATCGCCGAGCAGCGTCTGCGCGACTGGGCGGCCGCCTGGATGTCCAAGGACATCGAGCGCTACTACACTTTCTACAGCCCGAAGTTCGGCCCGATGAAGGCCAACAAGGACAAGTGGATGTCCGAGCGCAAGCGCCTGGTCACCAAGCCGGGCGAGATCACCGTGCAGCTGGACGACATCCAGGCCAAGACGGTGTCGCCCACCCGCGCCGAGACCACCTTCAAGCAGACCTACCGCTCGTCCAACTACAACGACGTGATGGTCAAGACCCTGACCTGGGAACTCTCGGGCAAGGACTGGCTGATCGTGCGCGAGACCAACCGCTGATGAGCGACCGGCCTGCCCGGTCCGCAGTACAAGGGCGCGCCGTGTGGCGCGCCCTTTTTTCAGGGCGAGTCAGGTCGAGTGGCCCGTGTTTTTCGATAGACTCCGAAGACAGCGCCCAGGCTGGTGGTGGCCCGTGTCAGACGGCATGTTCCATCCTCTCGGTGCCGCTCCGGCGGCCCGTCGCCAGCGCCCACCCATTCGCTTCCGCTCCAGCACAACGATGAAGTCCTCCCAACGCCCGACCGTGGTTCGTACCCTGGGTGGCCTCGCCGCCGGCCTGCTGATGCTGGCCCCGGCCCTGGTGGTCGAGTCCGCGCTGGCCCAGACCGCCGCCTCGCAGCCGGCCACCGATGTGGCCGAAATACAGCGCCTCATCAAGGACGGACAGCACGCCCAGGCGCTGAAGCTGATCGACGAGAGCCTGTCGCGCAACCCGAAGGATCCGCAGATGCGCTTCCGCCGCGGTGTGGCGCTGTCGATGCTGGACCGCAAGGCCGAGGCGCTGTCGGTGTTCCAGAAGCTGGTGGAAGACCACCCCGACATGCCGGCGCCCTACAACAACATGGCCGTCATCTATGGCGCTCAGGGTGAGTACGAGAAGGCCCGCGCCTCGCTGGAGCGCGCCATCCGCACCAACCCGGCCTACGCCACGGCCTACCAGAACCTGGGCGACGTCTATGCCCAGTTGGCCAGCCAGGCCTACACCAAGGCGCTGCAACTGGACAAGAACGACAGCACCTTGCCGCCCAAGCTCTCGTTGCTGCGCGAGCTGACCGCCTCCAGCGCGCCGGCGGCCTCTCCCGCGCCTGCCAAGCCCACGCCGACCCCGGCACCGGCGCCGCAGCTGCCTCCGCCGCCACCCGCCGCAGCGCCGAAGCCGGCACCCGCGGTGCCGCCCGCTCCGGCGCCGGCCGCCAGTGTGGCTGCGGCCCCCAAGCCGGCCGCCTCGGTCGCCGCGGC
>NZ_JAGQDE010000052.1 GCF_018069755.1 Ideonella aquatica
GGCGCCATCCAGTGAACGTGCCGAACCTGCAATCCCCATAGGCCGACGCGTCAAATCAACGCCCGTGGCATGCGCCGCGGTTTCCTCCCTCGAGGCTTGTGCGACACCTGCCCTCAGGTCAGCATCGGCTCGATGCGCCGCCGCCTGCGCGGGCAGGTATCCCACAACCCTAAACAATGGTGGTCGTCGACTCTGTCCGCCTTGAGGCCCAGATTCAGGCTATCCGGCATAGTGGCTGGCAAGTGACTCACGTTCACCTAACTGCGGCGCAGGAAGTGCTTGCCAAGCGGTATGGGAAGCGGCGTAACAAGGCAAGGGAGCTCGGCTCCTATGCGGCGCTATCTGAGAGCGAGACCGAGCGTAACGTCGAGGAGCTGGGAAAGACCGCGGACGTTGTCATCAATACGGACAGATGCAACCTTGACGACGTCTACGCTCGGGTCGCTTCGCGCTTAGAGACGCGACCAGTCACTGCGGCTCCACTGGTCGACGTGTTGATTGGCGGTCAATACGGGAGCGAAGGCAAGGGAAACATCGTTCATTTCCTTGCGCCCGAGTACGACGTGCTCGTGCGAGTTGGTGGACCCAATGCGGGACACAAAGTCTGGCAGCGCGGGGGAGAGGCGTTCACCTTCCATCAGGTTCCATCAGGGGCGATTGCAAACCCGAGTGCCAAGCTCATTATTGGTGCTGGTGCGGTTGTCAGCCTCACCGTCTTGAGAACAGAGATTGCAAAACTTGGCCTGGACATCAATAGGTTGATGATTGACCCACGGGCGATGGTCATTGAGGATGAGGATGTTGCCTGGGAGAACGCCCAGTTGCGCAACGAGATTGCATCGACTGCGCAGGGTGTCGGCAAGGCGACCGCTCGCAAAATCATGCACCGCTATCCGAACAGCGATGTGCGCCTTGTTAAGGACGTCCCTGCGCTCGAACACTATGTCGGCGATACGATTGAGTTTTTCGCGCAGTGCTTGTCGGAGGGCAAGCGCATCATGCTCGAAGGCACTCAGGGCACATCGCTGGGCATCCACCACGGGCCGTATCCGCACGTGACCTCGCGGGTCACCAGCGCGCCAGGCTGCCTCGCTGAGGCGGGCTTGTCTGCGCGTCATGTGCGCAAGGTCGTGATGGTGTGTCGCACCTACCCGATTCGCGTGGGCGACACCGACACCGGCAAGACCTCTGGGCCCATGAGCGCGCCCATCAATTTGAAAGTCATCCACCAGCGCTCGCGCATTCCCCTCAAGGAGCTTGAGAGGACAGAGCGCACGTCGACGACAAACAGGCCTCGTCGTATCGCCGAGTTCGATTGGGCGCAGCTTCGGCGGTCGTTGCTCCTGAACGGTCCCACCGATATAGCGCTCACGTTTGCGGACTATTTGGGCGTGGAAAACCGCGAAGCCTACCGATACGAGCAGCTGAACGAAGAGACCCTTCGCTTCGTTGAGGAAGTCGAAAAGGTTTCCGGCGTGCCCGTCTCTCTCATTTCTACCGCGTTCAATGACCGTAACGTCATCGACCGGCGTCTTTGGTAGCCACTCGTGACTCCTGAACAACTTATCGCACTCTATCCGCGCGTCTATCACATGGCGGAAGCAGGCAGTTGGCCCAGTATCCGTGAGCACGGGTTGCTCAGCTCCAATGAGGTGACTCGGCTATCGGGCGCTACTGACCCAGCGGCAACGCATCTGCGTCGTGGGCATCGTGCTCAGAAGGTGCCCGTGGACGTGCCTGGCATCGGAACAATCGTATTGCGTGACCAAATTCCGATGGAGCCCGCACGCATTCAGCGGGCCCTTCCAGAAGGCGTATCGGCTGCCGACTGGTACGAGCTCATCAACGAGCGCGTTTTCTTCTGGACGGCTGAGGAACGCTTGCACCGTCTGCTAAACGGCCGGCAATATGGCCACCTCGAACACGACGTCTTGACTCTCAACACGGCTTCGCTCGTTGCCGCCCACGGCGACCGGATTCGCCTTTGCCACATGAACTCTGGCAACACATTTCCGGCCATGACCAGACGTGGCCCGGAAATCTTCAAGGAGCTGGCTGCCTACGAGATGAACACCCGCGGCCATCCTCGCAAACCTGTTGTGGAACTAACTGTGTTGCAAGGCGTGCCGGATATCGCTGCTCACGTCGTTGACGTTCGCAGGATGCGCGGCGAGGTTGTGTTGCGGCAGATTCCTCGGTGAAGCATGAGCGCTGGTGCGGGAGGCGACCGAGTGGTTCTCTTGCTCAGCGGACCAGTGGCGGTCGGAAAGTCGAGCGTAGCCACAGAGCTTGTGGCGGCGTTTGATTTCGAACGTGTGAGGTCTGGCGCGTTTCTACAGAGGCGAGCCGTGGAACTCCATCGGGCGTCTGACCGCGCAGGCCTGCAAGCGCTCGGCGACGAACTCGATGAGGCCACCGACTACCGTTGGCTGGTCGATGAAGTGGCACTCCCGACCTTGCGGGAGCGAGCTGACCAGCAGAGGTGGCTCATCGACGCTGTTCGCAAACAGCAGCAGGTTGAGCATTTCAGGCGAGCCATTTCGGGCTCGGTGTTCCATGTTCATCTCGACGCATCGGAGTGCACGCTGCGGGCGAGATTCGAAAGCCGCATGCTCGCTGGGGAGGAATATTTGGGAGCAACGCCGTATGACATGGCGATACAGCATCCGAACGAGGTGGCTTCCCGTGGGTTGAGGGACGTCGCGGACGCCATAGTGTTCGTCGAAGGCAAGACTGCGGCTGAAGTGGCAGCGGAGATTGCGGGCGTACTCACCACGCCTGGCTAGCTCTCGCTCGGTTGCGGTTCCTTGGCCGTCGTCACCTACTTCGAGTACGCACCACGCTTTGAGACGTACGAGCCGCGGGCGTCGTACTTCCGGCCGGCATCCCAATCAGGGCGAACGTAGAGCATGTCGGACTGCAGGTAGATGAGAACAAGCGCAGTTCCGGCGGTGCTGGCAATGCACTGTTCCCGAACTTCGTACTTTTCAGCGTCATCGTTCTGGAACCATGCATCGGCCGATTGCTTTCCGAGGCCGCGGCACTCCTTCCCGTGGTTAAGGAAGTCGTACGTGAACGAGTCCTCGTCGAGCTTGTCGTTGAGAATCCAACGCCGCGGAACATCGGCCGCAGGTATGGCCCAGCGTCGCCCACCCTTGTCGTAGCAAGCGACGATAACCGGCAGCGTGTTGATGCCAGCCAACCGCAAGGACGTGGCCATGATGCTAGTGTCGAACTCACCCGCCAATTTGGTGAGCTGCTGAAACGTAGGCTGCCCGAGCTGTGCGACCAGCGGATTGAAGATGGGGCGTGGCATCAGCAGATGGGCGGCGAACGCATCGGCCTCCTTCTCGAACGCCTTGTTCGACGCGAGGTTTGCGCTCGGGTCATCAACACGACACTGGAAGGAGCGGCCTCTGTGAAGGTGCCAGTGTCCAAGCTCGTGTGCCACCGAAAAGCGTTCCCGGCCGCGCACGCCAGACGGATTGATGGTCGCAATGGCACGGTCCTCGAAGCCTGCCAGCGAGGCTTCGCAACCCGTCATTTCCTCGTAGACGACTTCAACACCTGAATCAAAGGCAATCGCCTCGACGTCGAGCTCGCCGGGAGTGCTGATGCCTAGCTCTGAGACAAGTGCCTCAGCGCGTTCGCCGGGAGTCATCACTTCATTGTTCCATCGTCGCCTGGTTGCAGAGACCTGAGCTTTGCGTACAACTTGATGGCCTCGTCGTCCGATAGGTCGCCAAGGTTACGTGCAGCCACGGTAAATCTCACGTCGTTGGATGCCTGAGCAATGAACCGACGAGCTTCCGCGGCGGACACGACTGGGGCATCTGCGTGCGGTCGAGACTTCAGGTTCGCGTAGCCAGCTCGAGCTGCAGCCATCCTTGAGCGGCCAGCGGCAGCTTTGGCCGATTGAAGCAGCCGCAGGCCGTTTGCCTGAACCGCCGCTGGATCGTGCCCTTCCAGCAAGTGCTCGTCGGGCGTCGCAATGAGTTCATCGGTCAAGGCGTCGATGAAGGTATCAAATTCGTTCTTTGGCTTGGTCATTTCGGTCTCCGGTCGGGGTCCAGCGCTGCCAACCTGCGCAGCAACCTGTTTCGAGCGGCGTCATATTTCTTCGCGTCCCAGCCCAATGCCTCTCTCGCCTCGGCACCGCGCAGGCCGTCGGCCCACACCATAACGAGGTACTCCAGTTCCTGGTCGCCGCCAAGCGCCGCGTAGACGGCGGCCATCTGCTGCTTGCCGGAAACTTCGTCTTCCGGCGTCACGGTGGCCTGGCCATGGGCCACCGGCGTTTTATCGGCTTCCTCAGCCTCGAAGGGTTCGACGACCACGTTCTCGTCGATGGGGCTGGCCTTGTTGTGCTTGCGAGTGTTGCTGGCCACGCTGCGCATCGCGGTCTTGAGCACCACGAGCGGGTGCAGGCCACCCGGCCAGCTGCGGGTACCGGCCACCAAGCTGGTCAGGGTCTCTTGCAGCAGGTCCATCGGCATCCACCCGGTCAGACCGCCGCAAAAGCTGGCGGCGATGTGCTCCGCACGCTTCCAGTCGGCTGCGCTGAAGGCGCTGATGGTGGCCTCGACCTCGGCGGGCGTCAGGGGTTTTGGGGGTTCGGGAATCGCAGACATAGACGGGGCCTCCCTCCCTGGGACTCTCCAGCAAGCGGCCGTGGACACCAAGCGACGAAAAATATTTTTTGATGCCGGCGTCCACGGCGCCGTTCTCGGGAGTCCTTCTGGGTAAGGGGACGGTTCTGCGCCATCCCCCCCAACAGCCTAAAAGGAGTCCTAAACATGCAGATTAACCGTAAAACCCGCAACATCTCCAAGTACCTGAAGCATCTCCAGCCGTCCGAGCTGTACGTGCTCGGTCTGGCCGTCCACCCCGGCGTCGAAGGCCGCCTCGCGGCGCTCGGCTTCGATAGCCCGCTCGTGCCCGGTCAGCGCCTGCTGGCGCCGGCTCGAAGGGGGCCTGCGTCCCGCCGCAACGCTGAAGGCTACGACATCATCCACCGTGACCAGCCCATGGAGACTTCCTACCGCCAGGTCGTCTGGCGCTGGACCCAGTTCGCCGGTCGCCAAACCGAAGAGATGGAAAAGCTGGTGGACGTGCCCTACCAGCGCTACCCGCGCACTCACGTTCCGCCCTACAGCTTCGAGCTGGAAGTCAAGGTACGCGGTGATGGCCAGGTCTACGTGGTCGCCGGCCCGTTCTCGAACGACGAGGCCAGCGTTGTCGTCGCCACGAACACCGCTAACATGATGCGGGAAGCCCTCGGCGGCTTCGAGGTTCTGGACAAGGACCCGACCAACTGGGTCAGCGCCCCGGTGCGACGCCTTTACTGGCAGCTGCTGCCGCCCGGCAAGAACCCGTGGCAGTCGGCGGTTCCGGCGCTCGAGCAGATGGTCGAGCGTGCTCCTGCCGGCAACCAGGGTGTGCTGCGAGCTCGCATGTCCGCGGTGGGCGAAAAGAAGCCCGACTTCGTGGCCATCGGCGTCGGTGGCTTCGAGGGCTACTGCGTTTTCGGTTTCGTCGAGCAGGGGCTGTGCGTCCTCGAATGCCCGCAGGTCAATAACGCCACCTACGTGCTGCCGATGGAGTCGTGGGAGACGGTGTCCCAGATGTCGAAGGCGGAAATCCTGGATGCCCGGGCGCACAAGGCTCGCATCGTCCATACGCGCGCCTGGTTCGACGCGCTCGATGCGGTTCTCGACGCCGGCCGCAAGGCTGCGTGACGGCCGCTCGAGGGGCGGCTCCGGCATCGCAAAGTACGCCCCAGACCCCACCTATCCATCCGCCGGTGAGCGTGACGGTGCCCGTTGTTAGGGCACCGTCACGAGATTGTCGCTAGGTCATTTGATGAGCTACCGATTGCACTAGGGTTGTCCGATGAGTTCACCGTTGTATAGCCTCAACCGCCTCGCGGCCATCTACGCCACCGCCTACGACTACGAGGAGCCCACGCTCGCATTCGAGGCTGCAATCGGCCAAGGCAGGCTTCTCTTCATGATGTTCTTCTCCGACGAGGACAACCGCCGTCGAGCTCAGCACTTGAGCCAGACTAGAGATTGGTCTATCGCTTGAGCTGAGATGTCATGGCTGCGCCGGACTCGGACTTCAGATGGGCGGCT
This sequence comes from Ideonella aquatica, assembly GCF_018069755.1. Lineage (GTDB taxonomy): Bacteria > Pseudomonadota > Gammaproteobacteria > Burkholderiales > Burkholderiaceae_C > Ideonella > Ideonella aquatica. The sequence continues at coordinate 6,135 of NZ_JAGQDE010000052.1, forward strand.
GCTTTGCAGCGAGGCTGTGTGAAAACCCGGCTTGGCAGAAGCGATCGATTGCCTAGAGTCGTGGACATATCGACTGCGGGAGCCGGTATGCCGAGGTTCATCGAAGGCGAGGACCGATACCAGGTCACGCTGCTTCCCGAGTCCCTCGATGACTTCATCGCTGCGGACAACCCGGTGAGAGTGATCGACGCGTTCGTCGATGAACTCGACCTCGAAGTCCTCGGCTTCGAGGGGGCGAGACCGGCGTTGACGGGTAGGCCGTCGTATCACCCGGCCGTTCTGCTGAAGATCTACATCTATGGCTACCTCAACCGGCTGCAGTCGAGCCGACGTCTCGAGCGCGAGTGCTATCGAAACGTCGAGCTATTGAGCCGGCATCAAAGTGTTGAACTCAAGCCGCATACCGAACCGGCTCATGCTCGAAGTAGCTCTTGATCCGCTCGGGCTGCCTCTGCACGCTGCGCAGGTGGCGCGCCGCGGCCTTCACAAG
>NZ_JAGQDE010000053.1 GCF_018069755.1 Ideonella aquatica
TGTGAAGGCCGCGGCGCGCCACCTGCGCAGCGTGCAGAGGCAGCCCGAGCGGATCAAGAGCTACTTCGAGCATGAGCCGGTTCGGTATGCGGCTTGAGTTCAACACTTTGATGCCGGCTCAATAACTCTGCGTTAGGCCTCACCCAACACCACATGCGCTACTTCGCTGCACTTGCCTTCGCCGCTTTGGCCCTATCTCAGCCCGCACATGCCGGCATCACGATTCACTTCAAAGGCTCAGCTGCTGACGCCTCGGCAGCGAACGAGATCACAGAGAGAGCCTGTGCACTGGCGCAGTTGAACCAATGGCCCTGCGCCCCAGTATCGGGCGAGGACATTCGGCGCACTGATGGGATAACTGCCAAGTTCATCGCCGAGAACGAGAAGTCAGCAGACCTTAGCGGGGCCAAGGGCGTGGTCATCAAGCCTCACGAGATGTCGGAGCCCTTGTACCTGGTCTTCGGCTCATCCGGGCGAACCCAAAACTTCATCAAGACCCAGTTCGCCGGCGCCGAGACCCACATCAAGGTTGTGGAGCTCCTCGAAGCACTAAAACCCCTCTTCGTCTCCCTCGAGCTTGAAGACGAGGGCGGATACGCCAAAACCAAAGACAAGGACCGCCTTGCCCGGGAAATGGAGGGCGTCACGGTGATGATGGAGAAGATCAAGCGTGATAGAGCTGACGCGCAAGGTCCGATCAAACGCCCTGATGGTCGAATCCTGGACCTCGTCAGCAACAAGAGGTGAGGCCTAACCCTTCGCTGGAACCGACGCCCACCGCCATGACACTTGGCCCGCTTCCCGGCTTAGGCCATCATCCGTCCAGCGGGCCAAGCGCCATGCCGGCGTGCGCGGCTCAGCTCGAACGTTAGGCGTCACAGTGGAACCCTGGTGGCATCAATCAGTCGAGCTTCTAGCTTCTGGTCGAAAAGTCGAAGCCATTGAAGTTACACACGCCGCCGCGGAGGCGGGTAGCCTCGGCGCCGCAGTACGATTGGCGCGGTTTGGCGAGGATGCGGGGCTGTCCCCCGAAGATGCAGACGCGATCATCGAAGACGCCGTCCGCATCGTTAAGGATGGTGACTGCACCGCCCATTGGAACCTCTACTCGGCGTCAGAGTTGCTGCTCGGCTCCTGCGATCCAGAGGAAAAGTATTGGCGAGTCGAACGACATCTCCAGCAATACGCCAAGGCCTCCGGAGATCCTCGGGCCGCGCTAGCGGTCGCCCGGCGGTACTTATTCGGCACGCCTGTTCTTCAAGCCGACATCTCAACAGCCGTTGACTGGTACTACTGCGCCGCCGCTCTTGGTTCTGAAGAAGCTACCGCTGAGCTTGAGGCGATCGTCAGTGACGCCTAACCTTTCGCTGGAACCGACGCACACCGACATGGCACTTGGCCCGCTTCCCGGCTTAGGTCATCATCCGTCCAGCGGGCCAAGCGCCATGCCGGTGTGCGCGGCTCAGCTCGAACGTTAGGCGTCAGACACAAACGCAATGCCCTCCACTCATAAGAGCGTCACGTTGCCGGCGGTGGTGAAAGCTGTGTTCCTCGGCCTTGCTGTTCTTCTCTTGAGCACCATCGTCTCCTTTCTTACCCGTACCGGCGGCATTCGCGTCAACACGGAGGCATGGCCACCGAGTGCGCGCACCATCCTCCTGGAGCGGCCGGGCCAACCAATCACAATCGAGCAGTGGCGGCGGATCGACAAGGAGCTCTCTTCACACAAAGGCAGTGCCAACCCGAGCCACCTATTGGCGGGCGAGGTTCGACATAGTTGGTTCGTCTTTTTTGGGCTGGCGATCGCCGCACTCTGCTTCGTTCGCCGCCTGCGGCCTCTCCCCCCCGTCTTTGCAGGCATCCTTCTTTCGGCGCCCAATGGCCTGGCATTACTCGCAGCGTTCGCTCATACCCACCCGTACTACAGCTAGCTCAGGCCGAAGAACTGACGCCTAACCCTTCGCTGGAACCGACGCCCACCGCCATGGCACTTGGCCCGCTTCCCGGCTTAGATCATCATCCGTACAGCGGGCCAAGCACCATGCCGGCGTGCGCGGCTCAGCTCGAACGTTAGGCGTCACCAACGACCCCGCTGCGACGCTTCCTCATGCACGAAAGCAACACCACGTCGCGAACCCGGAACAAGCGCCGGGACATGGCCTTCGCAAGCGCGCTCTTCTTGCTTGCCGCTCTCGGGCCGGTAGCAATGTGGGCCATCCTGTTTTCGGTTGGGATCCCTGAGTCGCAGTCTGGATCTGAACACGCTGCTTTCCTCGGGAACTACCTGTTTACCGAGTCAGAGCATCCCTGGTTCTTTTTCCTCATGGCCGTACTTCCGTGCCTACATCTGTTCTTGGCAGGATGGCACTGGACAACAAGGACATCCGGTTCAAGGGTTCCGGGTGCCATCTGGGCTGTGAACGGAGTCGCTACGACCTTCCTGATCCTGGTTCTGTGGCAAGCTGCTGTCTTTGCCTTAGCAGCCGGGTACATGGCCCATCGCGCCGGCCGTGACGCCTAACCCCTCGCTGGAACCGACACCCACCGCCATGGCACTTGGCCCGCTTCCCGGCTTGAGCCATCATCCGTACAGCGGGCCAAGCGCCATGTCGGCGTGAGCGGCTCAGCTCGAACGTTAGGCCGCACACGAAGAGCCCGCAAAGGTATGAGAGCAACTCCGCCACTGAGGACTTACGCTTGGGCCATAGCTGTGCTCGCGCTCCTCGTCATTCAGCTGGGCTCCCGGGCGATATCGGCGCACCCGTGGCGAACTGCATTCGCCGTTGGCGGCTTCCTTGCAGCGCTTGCGCTCACCGTTGTGGCAGTGGCGGCGCTGCGAGCCAGGGTCTTTCAAATCGAGGGTGAGGTTTTGCGTGTTAGGTACTGGTGGCGCGCGCAGCATTCAGCCGAGCAGTTGCCACTTGCCAAGCTGTCATCAGTGGGCTTTACGGCCTCTCGGATCCTCGGCCTTCCACTCGTCAGCCTCGCGTTCGGCCCTAGCAAATTCGTGCTCCCTGTCCGCTACGAGGGCGGCCGAGAACTCGCTACCTTCTTGTTTGGTCGGCTCGGCCAGAGCGTTCAGTCCAAGAGTGCGGCCTAACCCCTCGCTGGAACCGACGCCCACCGCCATGGCACTTGGCCCGCTTCCCGGCTTAGGTCATCATCCGTCCAGCGGGCCAAGCGCCATGCCGGCGTGCGCGGCTCAGCTCGAACGTTAGGCAGCATCTATGTTCGCGTGGCTACGTTCCCTCATCAGTGCCGCTGCAGTTGTTGAACTGCACAGTAGCCGCATACGCGTCCGCGACGTTTCAAATCGCAAGGACTTTGATTTTGAGCCGCTGCTGAGCATCGACGCTAACCAACGCGTAGTTTCCGTAGGGCACCCGATCCCTGCCTCGGCTGTTAAGACCTACTCGCCGTTCGCAAGCCCAGCCGCCTTTGCTGATGATCCAAGAATCGCCCAGCTGATTCTGACCTTCGCCTATTCGAAGCTTGGTTCTTCGGCGTGGCTCAAGCCAGCGCCCCGGGTTGTACTAACGGTTGTCGCTGACCACGCGAACGGTGCAGGACACTTGAGTGATGATGTTCTGGTCAAGCTGTCCGCTTCCGCTGGTGCGCGCGCTACCGTGATTCATCGCGGGCGCACCATCTCCGACGCGGAAGCGCTAAGGTTGCTCGATGCGGCCTAACTCTTCGCTGGAACCGACGCCCACCGTCATGGCGCTTGGCCCGCTTCCCGGCTTAGGTCATCATCCGTACAGCGGGCCAAGCGCCATGCCGGCGTGCGCGGCTCAGCTCGAACGTTAGGCGTCAGCAAACACGCCGCCGCACCCCTCCTGTTTTGCTCCAAAGATGATCGAAACCAGGTACTGGCGTGCAGAGCTACGTTCCGAGCTTTCGTGGCTGAAGCGACAGCAGCGCTATCGGCGATGGTCCGCGAAACAACTTGTCCTGTACGAGCGCAGACTGATGCTCGTCGCATTCCAAGTCCGCTCTCTTCTCGAGCGACCGAAAGTCAATGACGCTGCGCGCAGCGCCACAATGCCGGTCGTACGCTACAAGAAGGTCGGAACTCGTCCGTTCACCTACACGGGCTCTGGCTGGCCAGAGGATCGATTCGATATGAACCGCCCGGAACGGGTCTCGCTGTCGGCAATGGATGTGTGCAACCAACTCATCCACTACTATTGGATGCAGACATGGTCAGAGGGAAAAGCGTTCGCAGGAATGCTAGTGTTCTCTGACTACATGCGCCACAAGTGGGCCTACGAGTTCCGAATCGATGACCTACTCCGCCTGTTCCAAGTGTTTGCGCAAGAGTCATCTGTTGTCCTCAGCTCTGAGTCCCGCTGGGACGAGAAGAAGCAAGACTATGTTGTTGTCCGCGCAACCGGCCCGACTGACGCCTAACCCCTCGCTGGAACCGACGCCCACCGGCATGGCACTTGGCCCGCTTCCCGGCTCAGGTCATCATCCGTACAGCGGGCCAAGCGCCATGCCGGCGTGCGCGGCTCAGCTCGAACGTTAGGCGTCACATATGTCCCTCCGCGCAATTGCGACCGCTGTGTGGGAGAACGCAATACCACTCCCCTTCTCGATATCGAGGGACGGTCCACGCCCCTTCTCCGACGCTTGGTTTGCACGGGATCACCCGGATCTGCCCTGCGGCAAGGACAGCAGAGTCGGTGCACGACTGCGCGGTTGGTATTGGCTCGCCACGGACTTATCCAACCAGCAGCTAGTGGAAGCAATCGCAGAATTGCCCGATCCAAAGAGACGGCCGAAGGGCACTGAGCGCTACCGATCGATCGGTGACCGTGCCGCCGAATCGCTCCAAGATATCGCACCGTACATCTGCGCAGCGAGCTTCAATGGACTGCGCGTCGTATACAACGGACACGAGGGCTGGGCAAGAGGGAGGCTGGGTGGTCACTATATGACGCTGAACACCAGCACCGGCGCACTTCGGTTATCGCAGCATCAAGCGCTGCAGCGCCACGGGAAGTGGTGCGCCCGCATATTCACTGAGGACATGATTGAACGCTTGCGCCCGTCCCTCCGGGATAGCACCAAGGTTCTTGCTGCAAGCAAGCTTGGCAGAAACATCGTTGAGCTTGAGTGGCGCTCGAAGTTTGGTTGGCCACTGCTGTGTCGCGCCTAGAGGGGATCGTGACGCCTAACCCTTCGCTCGAGTGGACCGCCACCGGCATGGCACTTGGCCCGCCAGCCGGTGTAGTCCATCATCCGGCCGTCGGGCCAAGCGCCATGCCGGCGTCGGCCCCTCAGCTCAAACGTTAGGCGGCAGATGGCACCGTTCCTCCGCTACACAATCATCTCCGTCCTTGTTCTCGTGGCCGCCCTTGCCTCATACGTAGCCGGTGTGACGGTCGGCCGCACCCAATCGCGGGAAGCTATTCCCGGTCTTCTAGCGTCGGTGCAGGCAGACCTCGCGCTCAACCACATCGTTCGCCTGCGTGAGCTTGAGTCTGACCTCGCCCGCGGTTGCTCGAACGAAGTTCTTGCAAAGCTTCGGTTCGACTTGCATACCCAGATGTATGTGTTGTCGTCCTTGTACAAGGAGCACAAAGGAACCTGGGTAGTGGAGAGCATCGCGAAGCGAGAACCCACAATGCCGGAGCAGCTTGAGCAATTCCGCAAGGCACATGACGCCTGGACAGAGCCCAAATGCACGAAGTAGTGCTGCCGCCTAACCCTTCGCTGGAACCGACGCCCACCGCCATGTCACTTGGCCCGCTTCCCGGCTTAGGTCATCATCCGTCCAGCGGGCCAAGCGCCATGTCGGCGTGCGCGGCTCAGCTCGAACGTTAGGCGGCGCAATCACTTTCCGACCGAGGCTCACCGAATGGCAGAGAGCAAGACCAAGCCCACCGAGAGCAGTGTTGCCGGGTACATTGCCAACCGCGCGAGCGCAGAGCAGGCGGTCGACTGCGCCCACCTAACCGCCTTGCTTAAGAAGGTCACGAAGAGCGAACCCAAGATGTGGGGGCCAAGCATCGTCGGTTTCGGCTCGTACCACTACAAGTACGACAGCGGCAGACAAGGCGACTCCTGCATCACAGGTTTTGCCATGTATTGACCCAGTGAAAACCTGCTCAGGTGTTAATGTCGAAAGGAAGACACCATGAGTATGTTGATGGACGAAGAGATCAAGCGCTGGACGGCCAAGCGCAAGACGGCGTTGGTGCTGGAGATCA
>NZ_JAGQDE010000054.1 GCF_018069755.1 Ideonella aquatica
GGACTAAACCGCTCTCGCGGTAGGCGACCTCGATGCGTTGAGACGGTGGTCGCGGCATTGGGTTGTGCGAAGTTGAATAGCGAGGCGATTGGCCTCGTTGATCAACGGAGCTGCAACCATGGACACCACCAACCCGGCGGTCTCGCCGCTGCGTCAACGCATGCTCGAAGACATGCGCATGCGCAAGCTGGAACCCAGGACCCAGGAAGCCTACATCCGTGCCGTGCGCAAGCTGAGTGCGTTCCTTAAGCGCTCGCCCGACACGGCCACGGTCGAAGATCTGCGCAATTTCCAGCTGCATCTTGTCGACACCGGCACCTCGCCCATCACGCTCAACGCGACGCTGACGGGCTTGAAGTTTTTCTTCGACACGACGCTGGGGCGCAGCGAGCTGATGGTGCGCATGCAGCCAGTGAAGCTGCCGCGCACGGTGCCGGCAGTGCTCAGCGTGCAGGAGGCCGCAGCGCTGTTGGCAGCCACTCGCAACATCAAGCATCAGGCGGCGCTGTCGGTGGCTTACGGCGCTGGCCTGCGCGCCAGCGAGGTGTGTCGACTCAAGGTCGGTGACGTGGACAGCCAGCGCATGGCACTGCGCGTCGAGCAGGGCAAGGGCGCCAAGGATCGCTACGCCATGCTCAGCCCGGTGGTGCTGGCACGGCTGCGCAGTTGGTGGCGAGTGGGCCGTGCTCAGGGCAAGATGCTGCCCGGCGGCTGGCTCTTCCCTGGTCTGGACCCAATGGATCCGCTGACGATCCGCCAGCTCAACCGTGCGGTGCACGACGCTACAGCGGCCGCCGGCATCACCAAGCGCGTGACGACACACACGCTGCGCCATTCGTTCGCCACCCACTTGCTGGAGCGCAAGGTCGACATCCGCGTGATCCAGGTACTGCTTGGCCACAAGCGCCTGGAGACCACATCGATCTACGCCCACGTAGCCACCGACTTGCTGCGCGAGGTGCTCGGCCCGCTGGAGCAGACGCCGCCCGCCTGAGACGGCGGCAGTGCAGCGGCCTTGTCTGGAGGTCGCCGACATCTTCCGAGAGCACGGCCCAGCCTGGCGCGAGGCGCAACGCGGCCACCTGAGCCTGGCGCAGCTCAAGGTCATGTCGGCCATCACCCAATGCCGCACCGCGGCACTGGGCGGCCATGTATTGCGCTGCGAGGGCTGCGGCACCGAGCAGGTCTCGTACAACTCCTGCCGCAATCGGCACTGCCCGAAGTGCCAGAGCTCAGCTGCGCAGCGCTGGCTCGATGCCCGGCAGGCTGACCTGCTGCCGGTGGAGTACTACCACGTAGTCTTCACGCTGCCAGCACCCATCGCCGACATCGCCTACACGAACAAGGCCGCCGTCTACGGGCTGCTGTTCGACATGGCCGCCGAGGTGTTGCAGACCATCGCCATGGATCCCAAACACCTGGGCGCCAGGATCGGCGCCACGCTGGTGCTGCACACCTGGGGTTCGGCGTTGACGCACCACCCGCATGTGCATGGCATCGTCCCGGGAGGCGGGCTCGCGCCGGATGGCACGACATGGCTGGCCTGCCGGCCGGGGTTCTTCCTGCCGGTGAGGGTGCTGTCTCGGCTGTTCCGGCGTCGCTTCCTGGAGGAGTTGCTGCGGCTGCATCAGGCTGGCCGGTTGAAGTTCTTCGGTGAACACGCCAGATTGGTCGACGCCGCCGAGTTCCGCGCTTGGCTGGCGCCGCTGCGCCGCATCGAGTGGGTGGTCTATGCCAAGCGGCCCTTCGCCGGGCCGCAGGCGGTGCTGGCCTACCTCTCGCGCTACACCCACCGGGTGGCAATCTCCAACCGCCGACTCGTGGCCATGGATGACCACGGCGTGCACTTGCGCTGGAAGGACTACCGGGCCAAGGGCCGCACGCGCTACAAGACCATGACGCTGTCGCCGCAGGAGTTCATGCGCCGCTTCCTGCTGCACGTGCTGCCCGGTGGCTTCCACCGCATCCGGCACTACGGACTTCTGGCCAATGGCAGCCGCCGAGCCGACCTGGCCAAGGTGCGCCAGGCGCTACAAGTAGAGCCCAAGCCTGCAGCGCAAGATGCCGTGGCGCTGGCTACGCCA
>NZ_JAGQDE010000055.1 GCF_018069755.1 Ideonella aquatica
TCTGCGGGGTGAATGCCGATGGCGAGAACTCCCAGGAAGCGATTCAATGGAGCGCAGTTTCCGGGAGTTCTTGACCGCCGATGAGCACCGACGATTTCTTCCGCGCCCGCCTGGATCAGATGATCGATCTGCGCCACCCTTTGGCAGTGCTGGCCACGCGCATGCCCTGGGAAGAGATCGAGAAGTCGCTGGCGCCAGCCTTTGCGCACAAGGACCGCGCCGGCCGCCCGGTCGAGGGGGCGGATCTGTTTGGCACGACGCTGCAGTTGGCGGGTGCAGGGGTGAGCAACCGCGGCCGGCCGCGCCTGCCAATCCGGCTGATGGTGGCGCTGCTGTACCTCAAGCACGCTTTCAACCTCAGCGACGAGGAACTCGTCGAGCGCTGGAGCGAGAACGTGGTCTGGCAGTTCTTCAGCGGCATGGCGTACTACACGCCCAAGCTGCCCTGCGACGCCACACAGATCGGGCGGTTCAGGCGCGTGCTGGGCGAGGCCGGCGTGGAGCAGTTGCTCAAGTCCACGATCGAGGCGGCGGTGGCGATGAAGGCTGTGGGCAAGCGCGAGTTCGAGCGCGTCATCGTCGACTCGACGGTGCAAGAGAAGGCCATCGCCCACCCCACCGACAGCCGACTGCTGGAGGTGGCGCGCGAGAAGATCGCCCGGCTGGCCAAGCGAGCCGGCATCGCGCTCAAGCTCACCCACGAGCGCGAAGGCAAGACGCTGCGCCGCCGGGCGGCCGGCTATGCGCACGCCAAGCAGTTCAAGCGTCTGAAGCGCGTGCTGCGCCGCCAGCGCACGATCCTGGGCAGCCTGCTGCGCGAAGTGCGGCGCAAGATGACGGCACTGCCTCAGACGGCGCAAGACACGCTGACGGTCTGGCTCGAACGCGCCGAGCGGCTGCATGCGCAGAAGCCGCACGACAAGGGCAAGCTGTACGCGCTGCACGCTCCGGAAGTTGAGTGCATCGGCAAAGGCAAGGCCCGCCAGCCGTACGAGTTCGGCGTCAAGGTCAGCGTGGCGGTGACCCACCGACACGGCTTGATGGTTGGTGCACGCAGCTTCCCCGGCAACCCGTACGACGGCCACACGCTGGCTGCACAGCTGGAGCAGACAAGCACGTTGCTGCAAGACATCGGCGTGAAGCCCACCACCGCGGTGGTGGACCTGGGCTACCGCGGTGTTGATGCCGACATCGCTGCGGTGCAGCTCGTTCACCGTGGCAAGAGCAAGACGCTGACAACCCAGCAGCGCGCCTGGCTGCGGCGGCGCCAAGCTGTGGAGCCGGCCATTGGACACCTGAAGGCCGATCACCGCATGGATCGCTGCTGGCTCAAGGGCAGCGAGGGCGACGCTCTGCATGCGGTGCTGTGCGCGGCCGGGTTCAACATCCGATGGCTGCTGCGGGCCATCGCCCGCCTGGGGCTGGCAGGCCTTTTGTTGGCTTGGACGTTGCTGGCATCCGTCGGGCCGTGGGGCGCATCTGCCCTGGCAATCACCGTGAGGTCACCACCGCCATCAACACCGCGTGGGCGACGGGTCTGTGCCGAGGCGGCGACTTGAAATTCGCAGGTCCGACT
>NZ_JAGQDE010000056.1 GCF_018069755.1 Ideonella aquatica
TGTATCGACCCAGCGGAATCTGCTCAGTTCAAGCCGCTATTGCATAAGCTTCAGCGGGGGTCCTCATGTTCAGCGCCTGATGAGGGCGCCGGTGGTTATAGAAGTGGATCCAGTCGCCGATCAGTCGGCTGGCGTGCTGCAGTGACTCGAAGCGGTGACGATGGACGCACTGCTCCTTGAGGGTGCGGATCACACGCTCGACCAGGCCGTTCTGCTCCGGGCTGTGGGGCGTGATGAACTCCTGCTTCAGGCCGTAGCTGCGCACCAGCGCCGTGAAGCTGCGGCTGGTGAAGACCAGGCCGTTGTCTGATCGCAGCAGGAACGGCGCCGGCACCCGGCCCAGTGTGCCGAAGCGGGCGATCAGGGCCTGCTCCAGCGCCGCCTCGGCGGTCTTGGATCGGCCGCTGCGCGACAGATGCCAGCCCAGCAGTTCCCGGCTGTGGCAGTCGATGACCAGCGCCATCGTGGTCCAGCCATCGCGCCCTGCCCAGACGCGGCACATGTCCGTGGCCCAGCGCTCGTTGGGCGCCTGGGCCACCGACGGCAGCACCTGGATGCGGGGTCTGAAGCCCACGGGCCGGCGTCTGACCTGCCAGCCCTTGAGCTGGAAGATGCGCTGCACCGTGTTCTTGTTGAACCCCAGCAGGTGCGCCACCGTGCGGTAGCCGAACGAGGGGTTCTCCTCAATCATGGCCTTGATGGGCTGCACGAGCCGATCCTGCACCTTGGGCGCTGCCTTGACGGGCCGGTAGTACACCGTGCGCCTGGGCACGTCGAACCACCTGCACAGCTTGCTGATCGAGACGGTGATGCCGTCGGCTTGCAGTCCCTGGTGGATCGTCTCGATCACTTCTCGTCCTCGCCCAGCAGGGACTGCAATTTTTTTCGGGCACGCAACTCCAGCATCGCTTCGCCGTAGGCCTCCTGAAGGTCCTTGAGCTGGCGCTCGTACTGCTCGCGCACATCCTGGGGGTTGGCCTTCAGGGCGTTCTCCATGCCCCGGCGGCCGTCCTCCATCCAGCCCTCGATCTCCGAGGGCGGCAAATCGTAGGTCCGACTGGCCTCTGCAACGCTGGTCTTGCCCTGGATGATCTCCAGCACCAACGCCGTCTTGCGCTTGGCCGTCCAGCGCTTGATCTCTTCGTCCATCAACATACTCATGGTGTCTTCCTTTCGACATTAACACCTGAGCAGGTTTTCACTGGGTCAATACAT
>NZ_JAGQDE010000057.1 GCF_018069755.1 Ideonella aquatica
GCCGGGGACCATTCCCCAACCCCGAAGGCTTCTCCTGCTCGCCTTCCCAGGCAAGCTCCCCCATCAACGTCAAACGCGGTGACCACCCTGCGCAGGCAGCCACCGCGTCAGCGGTTTAGTTCAACGTTCGAGCTGAGCCGCGCACGCCGGCATGGTGCTTGGCCCGCTGTACGGATGATGATCTAAGCCGGGAAGCGGGCCAAGTGCCATGACGGTGGGCGTCGGTTCCAGCGAGGGGTTAGATTCGCTCGTACGCCAGTTTTACAGCATGAGGTCCGTATATGCGCTCGAGTCTGCGCACAGTAAAGTGACCTCGACTCATATCTTGAAAGTGGTCCATAAACAAGTAGTTGATCGCGCCACCGGAGATCGCGCCGATTACCGGTATCGCCTGGGCCGCTGCCTTCTCCGTGACCTGCACCTGGAACCGGGAGGCAACCAGAACGACAAGCCGTACGAGCGCAGGGGCGCCTTCTTCGGCAATCGTGTGTGTGGCTAGATACTCTGTTACTTCAGTGACGGCGCGACCAAGCGCCGTCCTCATTGCAAAGTATGCGGTCTCCGAGGCGTCATCCTTGCTTCCGGGGCCCCCTAAAGCGAAGACCTCAATACAAGCCAACTTTGTCTGCACGTCCGTCAAACTTTCGCCATTGGAGCGCGCAATGTCCGCAATAGAGCGGCACATGATGGTGGTAGAAACCGGAAGCTCGATGGCAAGTGCGGGCAGTCCAAAGAAGCCGCCCGCTGCGCCAGTGATTGTGGCTGCGGCCTTGTGCCACCAAGGATAGGAGTCTGTCTCCGCCTTGCCCATCGTCAGCACTGCGCCCTTTAAAGCAACCATGAGAGCGTCTCGGGTGAACTCGCCGACCCTGTCTTGCCACGTAGCCGGCAACAGTTCTATACCCTTTTCGATTGGCTTACCGAGCAGATTACTGGCCTTAATTGCAAATCCCGGGTTCTCTAGCAGCTGCTTCGCAAGGCGAAGCTCATCGAGATGCTGGGGCTCGAGTTCCTTCTCTTGCGTGGTCATATGGTCCTCCACCGCGCGAAGCGGTTGTTGCGAATCTAACAGATAGCGTTTATCTGCCGAGCCCGACGGCCGGCAGCGCGCGCGGCGGGCAGCCGAGGCAGATAAACCGTGTTGAACTGAACCATCGTGCCGTCCCTGGCCGCGGGGGCCTGTGTGGCGGCT
>NZ_JAGQDE010000058.1 GCF_018069755.1 Ideonella aquatica
TATTGATCCGGCATTGAAATGTTGAACTTTTCCGGACGCGTAGAGTCTGACCCTGCATGGACAAGATCGACTCTCGAACGCTGCCGCTGGAGGCCCTCAACGAGCGCAGGCGCCGGGCGGTGAAGATGCGGCTGGATGGCGTGCCCTTGCAGGAGGTGGCGGTGCAGTGCGAGCTCTCGCGCACCACCGTGATCGCCGCGGTCAAGGCATTCCATGCGGGCGGCTGGAAGGCGGTGATGGTGGAGCGGCCGGGTCGCCCGGTGGGCACGGGTCGCACCCTCACCACGCAGCAAGAGCGTGAGGTGCAGCAACTCATCCGTGACCGTACGCCGGACCAACTGAAGATGGTCTACGCGCTGTGGACGCGCCAGGCGGTGGCTGAGCTGATCCGGGATCGCTTCGGCATCGAGCTGCCGGTGCGTACGATGGGCCTGTACCTCTCGCGCTGGGGCTTCACGCCGCAGAAGCCCATGAGGAAGGCCTACGAGCAGTCGCCTGCGGCGGTGCAGAAGTGGCTCGACGAGCAGTACCCCATCATCGCGGCGTGCGCCAAGGTGGAGGGAGCCGAGATCCATTGGGGCGACGAGACGGGCCTTCGCAGCGACGACGTGCGCGGGCGCAGCTTCGCGCCGCAGGGCCAGACGCCGGTGGTGCGGGTGAACAACAAGCGCCACGGCCTGTCGATCATCTCCACGGTCACCAGCCGCGGCACGATGCGCTGGAAGATCTTCGACGGAGCGCTCAACGCCGACATCCTGATCGACTTCATGAAGCGGCTCATCCGCGACGCCGGGCGCAAGGTCTACCTGATCCTGGACAACCTGCGGGTGCACCACAGCAAGCCGGTGAAGGCGTGGCTGGCCGAGCACGAGCGGGAGATCGAGGTGTTCTACCTGCCCAGCTACAGCCCGGAGCTCAACCCCGACGAGATGGCCAACGCGGACCTGAAGCAGGCGGTGACGAAGCTCGCCCCGGCGCGCACGAAGCTGCAACTTGTGAAGGCCGCGGCGCGCCACCTGCGCAGCGTGCAGAGGCAGCCCGAGCGGATCAAGAGCTACTTCGAGCATGAGCCGGTTCGGTATGCGGCTTGAGTTCAACACTTTGATGCCGGCTCAATA
>NZ_JAGQDE010000005.1 GCF_018069755.1 Ideonella aquatica
GAGGCCACCGCCGCGGGCGCCGAGGCCGGCAGCGCGGCCGAAGCGGGCGCACTGGCCACCACGGCAGGCGGCGCCACCGACGCGGCGAGCGCAGGGGGCGGCGGCGGAGGCGGCGGCGGCGCCACCGGCTTGGTCACCGCCACCGGCGGCACCCCAGGCGCCGAGGCGGCCTTGCCGCCAACCGCCGAGGCGCTGGACAGGCGCTTAAGCTCCTCGACGTTGCGGGTGAGCTCGGACATGCGCGCCTCAGCGGCCTTGCGCTCGGTGTCCTTCGAGATCTTGGCCTCGGGGGCGCTGGCGGCTTTCAGACCGCCCTTGGAGAGCTTGAGCTGGTCGGGCGTCGGCGCGCCGTCGGTCTTGCGGTCCTTGACGGCGGCCTCGACCTTGCCCTGGGCCTGACGCGGCGGCTCGGCTGACTTGACCACCGGTGCGGCACCGGCCAGGCGCTGGCGGAAGGCGGCGAAATCAGCGCTTTGCGCCTGAAACACGCGCCGGGCCTCAGCCGCCGGAATATCACCGGCACGGGCCTGGGCCTCGGCCACATCGAGCACGACGCCCGCCTTGAGACGGTTCATGTTGCTGCCGATGAAAGCGTCCGGGTTGCCGCGGTACAGCGCCACCAGCATCTGGTCCAGCGACACGCCCGGTCGGGCGTTGGCGTTGGCGATGCTGGACAGCGTGTCGCCGCTCTTCACCCGGTAGCCCTGGGCCGGCGCCGCCGGTGCCGCCGGGGTGCTGGGCGGGGTCGGTGCCGGCGGACGGGCTGCGGGGGCCGAGGCCGCCGTCGGCGCCACCGGCTCGGCGCTGGGCGCGGGCTGTGGCCGCACCGGGCGGGCCACCGGCGCCTGCGCCGGTGCGTTGGACATCACCGGCGCGGTTTGCGGGGCAGGTGCCGGGGCCGGCTTGATCGGCGGATCGATCAGCAGCGTGTAGGAGCGTTGCAGACGGCCTGAGGCCCAGCTGAGGTCGAGGATGACATCCAGGAAGGGCTCGCTGACGGCGCGGTCACCGGCCATGCGCAGCACCGGGCGGCCATCGGCGCCGCGCACCAGCGTGACCTGCACGCCTTGCAAGGCCGGGTTCATCTCGACCCCGGCCGAGCGGAAGGACTCGGGCGAGGCCAGCACGGCCTTGAGCGTGTCGGCCTCTTCGGGGGTGATGCTGCTGATGTCGATTTCAGCACGCAGCGGCTCGCCCAGCGCGGAGCGCACGCTCAGGCGCCCCAGGCCCAGGGCTTCGGCGGCGGGCGCGCTCAGCGCCAGCCAGGCCGCGATCGCCAGGCTGGACAGGGCCGTTCCCGCGGACGTTGTGGTGGTGTTCTTCAAGGCGTCTCCGACAACGCTGGGCACAGACGCCTGGGCGGCTGCGCCGTCATCGATGGTTTTCTGCAGCCCCGCACGACCCCCTGGTCGCACCAAGGCGAGAAAACACCATAGCAGCAAGCATATAGGCTCGCAAGCTCATCCAAAACCTGAGTTGATGCCGGTCGCGCTGTTTGCCCGCCCTGGCCCGACTTCATCGTTGCCAAGGGGCAACGAGTGGCAACGACTTGCAACAGAAACGGCCATCCGCCCCAGGGTCGGGACCGGACGGCCGGCGGATCGAGCGGGCCATCAGGCCCTCGACGATCACTGTTCCAGCAGGATGCGCAGCATGCGGCGCAGCGGCTCGGCGGCGCCCCACAGCAGCTGGTCGCCGATCGTGAAGGCGCCCAGGTACTCGGGACCCATGGCCATCTTGCGCAGGCGGCCCACCGGGATGGTCAGCGTGCCGGTGACGGCCACCGGCGTCAGGTCCTGGATGGTGGCCTCGCGGGTGTTGGGCACCACCTTCACCCAGGCGTTGTCGGCAGCGATCATGGCCTCGATGTCGGCCAGCGGCACATCCTTCTTCAGCTTGAAGGTCAGGGCCTGCGAGTGGCAGCGCATCGCGCCCACGCGCACGCAGAAGCCATCGACCGGCGTGGCGGCGGTGCCGAAGCCCTCGCCCTGGCCGAGGATCTTGTTGGTCTCGGCCATGCCCTTCCACTCTTCGCGGGAGGTGCCGTTGCCCAGGTCCTTGTCGATCCAGGGGATCAGCGAGCCGCCCAGCGGCACGCCGAAATTGGCCGTTTCAGCGGCGCTCAGCGAGCGCTGCTTGGCGATGATCTTGCGGTCGATCTCGAGGATGGCGCTCTTCGGGTCATCGAGCAGGGCCCGGACCTCGGCGTTGAGGGTGCCGTACTGGGTGAGCAGCTCGCGCATGTGCTGCGCGCCACCGCCCGAGGCGGCCTGGTAGGTCTGGGTGGACATCCACTCGACCAGGCCGGCCTTGTACAGCGCGCCCACGCCCATCAGCATGCAGCTGACGGTGCAGTTGCCGCCGATCCAGTTGCGGCCGCCCTGGGCCAGCGCGTCCTTGATGACCGGCATGTTGACCGGGTCGAGGATGATGACCGCATCGTCCTTCATGCGCAGCGTCGAGGCGGCGTCGATCCAGTGGCCACTCCAGCCGGCGGCGCGCAGCTTGGGAAAGACCTCGCTGGTGTAGTCACCGCCCTGGCAGGTGATGACAATGTCGCAGCGCTTGAGCTGCGCGATGTCGAAGGCGTCCTGCAGCGTGGTTTCGTTCTTCGCCTGGGCCGGGGCCTTGCCGCCGGCGTTGGAGGTGGAGAAGAACAGCGGTTCAAAGTGCGCGAAGTCGCCTTCGGCCTGCATGCGGTCCATCAGGACCGAGCCGACCATGCCGCGCCAACCGACGAGACCTACGAGTGCCATTTCCAGTTTCCTTGTGTGTAGCGTGTTCCCGGACCCCTGACCTGCCCCGGCTTGCTCGCCGGGGTCCTGGAGGTGGGGCGAAGCAAAACCGAGCTGTCAGCTCTTAATGGTTTTGCCGGTGATCGCCGCAACCACGGCGTCACCCATCTCACGCGTGCCCACCTTCTGGGTGCCTTCGCTCCAGATGTCCGGCGTGCGGTAGCCGGCGGCCAGCACCGACTTGACGGCCGACTCGATGCGGTCGGCAGCCTCGGGTGCTTGGAGTGAGAAGCGGAGCATCATGGCAGCAGACAGGATTGTAGCCAGCGGGTTTGCAATACCCTTACCAGCGATGTCCGGCGCGCTGCCGTGGCTGGGTTCATACAGGCCCTGCTTGCGGTCGTTCAGCGAGGCCGAGGGCAGCATCCCGATCGAGCCGGTCAGCATCGAGGCCTCGTCCGAGAGGATGTCGCCAAACATGTTGCCGGTGACCACCACGTCGAAGGACTTGGGCGACTTGACCAGTTGCATCGCCGCGTTGTCGACGTACATGTGCTGCAGCTCCACGTCGGGGTACTGGGCATGCACCTCGGTCACCACGTCCTTCCAGAACTGGAAGGTCTCGAGCACATTGGCCTTGTCGACGCTGGTGACCTTGCGGCCGCGCTGGCGGGCCGCCTGGAAGGCGACATGGGCGATGCGCTCGATCTCGGGGCGCGAGTAGCGCATCGTGTCGAAGGCCTCATCGGCGCCGGGGAACAGGCCGTCCACCGCGGTGCGGCGGCCCCGGGGCTGGCCGAAGTAGATGTCGCCGGTCAGCTCGCGGATGATCAGGATGTCCAGGCCGGCCACCAGCTCGGGCTTCAGGCTGGAGGCGCCCACCAGTTGCTCGTAGCAGATCGCCGGGCGGAAGTTGGCGAACAGGCCCAGGTGCTTGCGCAGGCCCAGGATGGCCTGCTCGGGGCGCAGCGGGCGGTCGAGCTTGTCGTACTTCCAGTCGCCCACGGCGCCGAAGAGGATGGCGTCGGCGGCCTTGGCCAGGTTCAGCGTGCTGTCGGGCAGCGGGTGGCCGTGCAGCTCATAGGCGGCACCGCCTACCGGGGCCTGCTCCATCTCAAGCGGCAGGTCCAGCACCTGCAGGACCTTGACCGCCTCGGCGACGATCTCGGTGCCGATGCCGTCACCCGGCAGCACGGCGATCTTCATGCTCATCGTGTTCTTTCTTGCAATGTCGGGAAATCAGAGCTGCGGCATCGAGGTGCCCAGCCAGGGCATCTTCGCCAGGCGCTCGGCCTCGTAGGCCTTGATCTTGTCGGCGTGGCGCAGCGTCAGGCCGATGTCGTCGAAGCCATTGACCAGGCAGTACTTGCGGAAGGCCTGCACCTCGAAGGGCAGTTCGCTGCCGTCGCCCTTGACGATCACCTGGCGCGGCAGGTCAATGGTCAGGGTGTAGCCCGGGAAGGCCGCCACCTCGTCGAACAGCTTCGCCACCTGCGACTCGGGCAGCACGATCGGCAGCACGCCGTTCTTGAAGCAGTTGTTGAAGAAGATGTCGGCGAAGCTGGGGGCGATGATGGCGCGAAAGCCGTACTGCTGCAGCGCCCAGGGCGCGTGCTCGCGGCTGGAGCCGCAGCCGAAATTGTCGCGGGCGATCAGGATGCTGGCGCCGGCATAGCGCGGCTGGTTCAGCACGAAGTCCGGGTTGGGCCGGCGGCTGGCCGGGTCCTGGCCGGGCTCGCCCTTGTCCAGGTAGCGCCATTCGTCGAACAGGTTGGGGCCGAAGCCGGTGCGCTTGATCGACTTCAGGAACTGCTTGGGGATGATCGCGTCGGTGTCGACATTGGCGCGATCCATCGGGGCCACCAGGCCCTGGTGTACGGTGAATTGGTCCATGGTCACTTCTTCTTGGCAGCGCCTTCAATGGTCTCGCCGGCCTTCTGGATGTCCTTGCCCATGCCCTCGAAGGTGTTGCAGCCGGCCAGGACGAACAGCGCGGCGATCAGGGCGAACACGGTCTTCATGCGGTGACTCCTTGCGTTCAGGCGATGCGACGGATGTCGACGAAATGGCCAGCCATCGCGGCGGCGGCGGCCATCGCGGGGCTGACCAGATGGGTGCGGCCGCCGTTGCCCTGGCGACCCTCGAAGTTGCGGTTGCTGGTGCTGGCGCAGCGCTCGCCCGGCTCCAGCCGGTCGGCGTTCATCGCCAGGCACATGCTGCAACCGGGCTGGCGCCATTCAAAGCCGGCGGCGATGAAGACCTTGTCCAGGCCTTCGGCCTCGGCCTGGGCCTTGACCAGGCCCGAGCCCGGCACCACCAGCGCCTGGCGGATGTTGGCGGCGATGCGACCGCCCACGCGCTGCACCACCGCGGCAGCCTCGCGCATGTCCTCGATGCGGCTGTTGGTGCACGAGCCAATGAAGACCTTGTCGACGCGGATGTCGTCGATCGCCTTGTTCGGCTCCAGGCCCATGTAGGTCAGCGCGCGCTCGATCGCGGCACGCTTGACGCTGTCCTTCTCCTTGTCGGGGTCGGGCACGCGCTCGTCGATGGCCAGCACCATCTCGGGGCTGGTGCCCCAGGTGACCTGCGGCTTGATCTGCGCGGCATCCAGTTCCACCACCTTGTCGAAGTGCGCACCGGCGTCGGAGTGCAGGGTGCGCCAGTGCGCCACCGCCAGGTCCCACTCCACGCCCTGGGGCGCGAAGGGTCGGCCCTGGACGTAGTCGATGGTCTTGTCGTCCACGGCCACCAGGCCGGCGCGCGCACCCGCCTCGATGGCCATGTTGCACACGGTCATCCGGCCTTCCATGCTCAGCGCACGGATGGCCGAGCCGCCGAACTCGATCGTGTAGCCGGTGCCGCCCGCCGTGCCGATCCGGCCGATGATCGCCAGCACGATGTCCTTGGCGGTCAGGCCGCGGGCCAGTTCGCCATCCACCCGCACCAGCATGTTCTTCGCCTTCTTGGCGAGCAGGGTCTGGGTGGCCAGCACGTGCTCGACCTCGGAGGTGCCGATGCCATGCGCCAGCGCGCCGAAGGCGCCATGGGTGGAGGTGTGGCTGTCGCCGCAGACCACCGTCATGCCCGGCAGCGTGGCGCCGTTCTCGGGGCCGACCACGTGGACGATGCCCTGGCGCTGGCTCATGAACGGGAAGTAGGCAGCGCTGCCGAAGGCCTTGATGTTGGCGTCCAGCGTGACCACCTGCTCCTTGGAGATCGGGTCGCGGATGCCATCCAGGCCCAGCTCCCAGCCGTCGGTGGGCGTGTTGTGGTCGGCGGTGGCCACCACCGAGCTGGTGCGCCACAGCGTGCGGCCGGCCTCGCGCAGGCCTTCGAAGGCCTGCGGGCTGGTGACCTCGTGCACCAGGTGGCGGTCGATGTAGAGCACGGCGGTGCCGTCCTCCTCGGTGTGGACGACGTGTTCGTCCCACAGCTTGTCGTACAGGGTGCGTGCGGTCATGGCAGGCCGGAGAAGGTCAGGAAGGAATCGTCGCGCGGGGTGCGCGCGGGACAAGGATTGTCGGCGATGCGCCGCCGGCCGGCGAGACCAGCGGCACGTCGCGTGTCAGGGCATCGACGAAGCGCTGCACCACGGCAGGCAGCACCTCCTGGTCGCGCGCAGCGATCAGGTAGGTGCGCTGCGACCAGGCATCGAGCAGCGGCCGCACCTCGATGGCAAAGAGCCGGGCGAAACGCTCGGCCACTGCCGCCGGCAGCAGGGCCACGCCCAGGCCGGCATCGACGAGCTGGGCGATGGCGTCGAAGCCGCGCACCTGCAGCCGGGCGTTGAGCGTGCGGCCGCGCTCCAGCGCGCGCTGCAGCATCAGCTCGTGCACCGAGGCGCCGATGTGCAGGCCGACGATGTCGTAGTCCAGCAGCGACTCAAAGGCCAGCGCGCCCGGCTCGGCCGCCAGCGCGTGGCCGCGCGGCAGGATCACCGCCAGCCGGCCGTCGCGGTAGGGCCAGGCGCGCAGGCGCTGATCGGACAGCGGCTGCGCAAAGATGCCCACATCGGCGCGGCCATCGGCCACCGCGGCCTGGACCTCGGCGCTGGTCAGGTCTTCCAGGCTGATGCGGATCTGCGGATGCTCGCGCGAGAACGCGGCCAGGTCGGCCGGCAGGCACTCGGCGATCGCACCGGCATTGGCGGCGATGCGCAGGTGGCCCTTGATGCCGCGGCTGAACTCGACCACCTCGCTCTCCAGCGCATGCAGCGAGGCATGCAGGCCGCGGATGTGGCGCACCAGCGCGCGGCCGGCCTCGGTGGGCTCCACGCCCCGCGCGCGGCGCACGAACAGCTGCACGCCCAGGCGGGTCTCCAGGTCCTTCAGGCGCTTGCTGGCGGCGGCCAGCGCCAGATGCTCGCGCTCCGCCGCCCGCGTCAGGTTGCGGGTCTCGGAGATCGCGAGCACCAGGTTCAGCGTGATGAGGTCGAAACGCATCGCAGCACAGGAATGGGGGGCGACCGCTGCATGCACCGTCCCCGGGTGGCCATGGTCAGGCGGCCAGGGATCGGCTGGGAGAGGACCGGTGAGTCCAGCACCAACAGCCGCATCGCTGAGACGGATGTTGCACGAAGGCTCAGGCCGGCGCACACGGGGTTTGACAAGCAAGCATTCGCCTGGCGCGAACGATACACCCACCCATCCGGGCTGCGCCGCAATGGCCTTACAGTGGCACGGATGGCTGAATCCGCCGCCCGATCACCCGCTGCCGCCCACTGGCGGTTCGATGGGTCGCAGGCCACCCTGGAACTGCAGGGCGACTGGCGCACGGCCGACACCGCGGCAGCCTGGTCGGTGCCCGCTGAGGTGCCGGCGTCAGTGCAGCGCGTGCAGGTGCTGGGCGCCGGTCTGCAGGGCTGGGACAGCCGCCTGGCCGCGCGCCTGTGGCAGCTGGGCGCCGAGCTGGCGCAGCGCCAGCCCGCCCTGGCACTGGACCTGACGACGCTGCCCGGCGGTCTGCGCGAGGTGCTGTCGCTGGCCAGCGCCTCCAGCACCCGCCCGGCCAGGCCGCCCGAGCCCGACGGCCTGGCGCGCCTGGGCCTGCTGCTGGCACGGTCGCTGGAACGCGCCACGGTGACGCTGGGCTTTGTCGGCGAGACGCTGATGGCCCTGGGGCGCCTGCTGCGCGGCCGCACCGCGATGCGCGGCCAGGACCTGCTGCACCAGCTGTGGGCCACCGGGCCGGCCAGCCTACCGATCGTCTCGCTGGTCAGCGCGCTGGTCGGCCTGATCATTGCCTACCTGGGCGCCGCCCAGCTGCAGCGCTTCGGCGCGCAGATCTACATGGCCGACCTGGTGACCATCGGCGAGGTGCGCGAGGTCGCCGCGCTGATGACCGCCGTGATCCTGGCCGGCCGGGTGGGCGCCGCCTTTGCCGCGCAGCTGGGCAGCATGCAGGCCAACGAGGAGATCGACGCGCTGCGCACCCTGGGCCTGGACCCGGTGGAGCACCTGGTGCTGCCGCGCACCCTGGCCCTCACGCTGATGGCGCCACTGCTCACCGTCTATGCTGCACTGGTAGCGATGGTGGCCGGCATGTTCGTGGCGGTGGGCATCTTCGCGGTCGAGCCGCTGGAGTACCTGGTGCGCAGCTTCAACTCGCTGACCCTGGCGCATGTGTCGATCGGCCTGCTCAAGGCCACGGTCTACGGCCTGCTGGTCGCGCTGGCCGGTTGCCGCCAGGGTCTGCACGCCGGCCGCAGCGCCCAGGCCGTGGGCGACGCCACCACCGCGGCGGTGGTGCAGGCGATCGTCTGGATCGTGGTGGCGGCCTCGGCATTGACGATCAGCTTCCAGCGCCTGGGGTGGTGATGGGCGAGGCGCTGGTCCATGTCGAAGAGCTGACGCTGGCCTGGGACGAGCGGGTGATCCAGCGCGACCTGAACTTCGATGTCCGGCCCGGCGAGGTGCTGGTGCTGATGGGTGGCAGCGGCTGCGGCAAGAGCACGCTGCTGCGCCACCTGATCGGCCTGCAGGTGCCGGCCCGCGGCCGCATTCGCTACGGCGGCATCGACCTCGCCAGCGCCGACGAAACGCAGCGCGATCAGCTGCGCGAGCGCTTCGGTGTAATGTTTCAGGCCGGCGCGCTGTGGAGCTCGATGAGCGTGGGTGAGAACGTCATGCTGCCGATGCAGGAACTCACCACGCTGGCGCCGGCCGAGATCGAGACCCTGGCCCGCTTCAAACTGGCGCTGGTGGGCCTGGAAGGCGCCTTTGACGCCTCGCCGGCCGACCTGTCGGGCGGCATGAAGAAGCGGGCCGCCATTGCCCGCGCCATGGCGCTGGACCCGCCGCTGCTGTACCTGGACGAGCCCAGCGCCGGGCTGGATCCGATCACCTCGGCCCGGCTGGACGAGCTGATCCTGCACTTGCGCGATCATCTGGGCACGACCATCGTGATGGTGACCCACGAGCTTGACAGCATTTTTGCGGTCGCCGACCGCGCCCTCTTCCTCGATGCCCAGGAGAAGACCATGACCGCGCTGGATGCGCCCCGCGCTCTGCTGCTGCACGGCCCCGAGCCCGTGCGGCATTTCCTGCAGGGACGGGCCCGGCCATGATCCGCCGCCACGGCCATCCAGCGCTGCTGGGTCTGTTCGTCGTCGGTGCGCTGGTGTTGCTGTTCGCCACCGTGTTCACGGTGGCCGGCGGCCGGCTCTTTGCCACCCGGCAGGCGGTGGTGATGTACTTCGGTGGCAGCATTTACGGCCTGCAGGTGGGTGCTCCGGTGGTCTTCCGTGGCGTGCGTCTGGGCAGCGTCAGCTCGGTGGGCGTCAAGTGGGACGCCGCCGGCCACCACGTCAGCATTCCGGTGGTGGCCGAGCTGGACGCCGATGCGCTGCGCAACGTCGGCGGCGGCAGCACCGATGCCGATCTGCGCGCCACCGTGCAGACGCTGGTGGCCAGCGGCCTGCGGGCCCAGTTGGCGATGCAGAGCATCCTCACCGGCCAGCTCTACATTGACCTGGACTTCCGCCCTGACAAGCCCTCGATGAGCCAGGGCGGCACGCGCCAGCCCGAGATTCCCACGGTCGCCACGGTGTTCCAGGAGCTGCGCAACCAGATCGACCAGATCGACGTCAAGCGCCTGATCGAGGACATCGGCGCGATCGCCAGCACCACCCGGGCGATGGTGGGCGCGCCCGAGCTGTCGCGTGCGCTGAAGGACCTCGATGACATCACGCGCCACCTGGCCAGCCTCAGCGCACGCCTGGACCAGCGCAGCGGCCCGCTGCTCGACCGCGCCGAGAGCACGCTGGACGCCGCCCGCAAGACCACCGAGGACCTGCGCGTGGCGGCCAGCGCCGTCACCGATTCGGCCCGTCGGGTGGGCACCACCTTCCAGCCTGATGGCGCGCTGGCCACCAAGCTGCGGGGCGCCGCCGACGAGATGGCCCGTACCGGCGTCGTGCTGCGCGAGTCGGTGGGCACCGATGCGCCGCTGAACCGCGACCTGCAGCGCGCCCTGAGCGACCTGGCCAGCGCCGCGCGCTCGCTGCGCGAACTGGCCGACACCCTGAACCAGCAGCCCGAATCGGTGCTGCGCGGCCGCCAATGAGAAAGCCCGTCGCCATGCGCCTGCGCCTTGCTTCCCTCGCCCTGGCGGGCCTGCTCGCCGCCTGCAGCAGCTCGCCGGCGATCACCTGGTACCAGCTGCGCGCCGAGCCGCCCGAGCCAGTCACCGCTTTACGGGCCGACAGCCCGGTCTGGCAGCTGCTGGGGGTGCAAGTGCCCGCCTACCTGGACCGCGAATCGGTGCTGCGCCCCAGCGGCCGCGCGGCGCTGAGCGCCCTGCCCTCGGCCCGCTGGGCCGAGCCGCTGCGCGACGCCGTGCCGCGCCTGCTACTGGCCGACCTGGCGCGCTTGCGCGGCCCGGCCAGCATCTTCGCCGGCAGCGTGCCGCCAGGCGCCAGCGCCAGCCGCCAGCTGCGCGTCGAGATCCAGCGCCTGGACCCCGAGGCCGACGGCCGCGCCGTGGTGCTGAGC
This sequence comes from Ideonella aquatica, assembly GCF_018069755.1. Classification (GTDB taxonomy): domain Bacteria; phylum Pseudomonadota; class Gammaproteobacteria; order Burkholderiales; family Burkholderiaceae_C; genus Ideonella; species Ideonella aquatica. Next base: position 10,730 of record NZ_JAGQDE010000005.1, read on the forward strand.
GCACGCTGGTGGCTGCAGGACCCGCAGGGCCGCGAGGCGCCCGCGGTGCGCGAGATCAGCCTGCGCGCGCCCGCCGCCAGCGAGGCGGCCGACGATCTGGTGGCCGCCCACCGCGAGCTGTTGTGGCGACTGGCCCAGGCGATCGCCCAGACCTGAACAACGATCCTGGGCACGGCGTGGCGGCCAGGGCACAGCGGGGGCCGCCGCCGTGACGTGCTCACGAAGCCTTGCGCGGGACTGAAGTTCGCTGCGCAATGGCCGATAAGCTGGTCGACTGCCCTGCGCCGACCCATGCTCACCGGACTGTTCACCCGCCTGATTCACCGCTTCGGTGTTGCGCCGCCCACGGAACCCGAGGACGACGCCTTGCACCGCCTGCTGGACTTGCTGGCAGCCCAGGCGGCCCACGACCATTGGAAGATCCGCTTCGAGGGCCAGCTCAGCGGCCTGGCTGATGCCGGCATGCAGCCCGAGGACATCTGCTTCGACGACCGCTGCGTGCTGGGGCGTTGGCTGCAGGCCGATGGCAAGGCCTCGGTGGGCCAGTTGCCGGCCTTTCGCCAGCTGGTGGACAGCCACCGCAGCTTTCACCACGCAGCGTCCAACCTGCTGAGCCTGCAGCGCAGCGGCCGCATCCACGAGATGAACCGGCTGCAGCGCGGCGCCTACAGCATCAGCGCCAGCACGATCTCGCGCTCGTTCATGGCGCTGCGGCGGCAACTGGATCTGCCACCGACTGAGGCGCCGCGGCCCGACTGAACAGGCCGCGGTCCCCGCCCGGGGCTCAGCCGTTCAGAGACGCCAGCGCGGCATTGAAGGTGGCGCTGGGGCACATCACCGCGCTCAACTTGGCAGCGTCAGGCTTGTAGTAGCCGCCGATGTCGGCCGGCTTGCCCTGCACCGCGGCCAGTTCGGCGACGATCTGGGCCTCGTTGTCAGCCAGAGCCTTGGCCAGCGGCGCGAACTTGGCGGCCAGCTCGGCGTCCTCGGTCTGTGCCGACAGCTCCTGCGCCCAGTACATGGCCAGGTAGAACTGGCTGCCGCGGTTGTCGAGCTCGCCAGTCTTGGGGCTGGGCGATTTGCGGTTGTCCAGCAGCTTGCCGGTGGCCGAATCCAGGGTCTTGGCCAGCAGCTTGGCGCGGCTGTTGCCGTTCTTCAGGCCCATGTCCTCCAGGCTCACCGCCAGCGCCAGGAACTCGCCCAGGCTGTCCCAGCGCAGGTGGTTCTCTTCCACCAGCTGCTGCACGTGCTTGGGCGCCGAGCCGCCGGCGCCGGTCTCGTACATGCCACCACCGGCCATCAGCGGCACGATCGACAGCATCTTGGCCGAGGTGCCCAGCTCCATGATCGGGAACAGGTCGGTCAGGTAGTCGCGCAGGATGTTGCCGGTGGCGCTGATCGTGTCCATGCCGCGGATCACGCGCTCCAGCGTGTAGCGCATCGCCCGCACCTGGCTCATGATCTGGATGTCCAGGCCATTGGTGTCGTGCTCGTGCAGGTACATCTTGACCTTGCGGATCAGCTGCGCCTCATGGGGGCGGTAGCTGTCGAGCCAGAAGACCACCGGCATGCCCGAGTTGCGGGCGCGGTTGACCGCCAGCTTGACCCAGTCGCGGATCGCGGCGTCCTTGACCTGGCACATGCGCCAGATGTCGCCCTCTTCCACGTTCTGGCTCAGCAGCACTTCGCCGGTCTCCAGGTCGGTGATGTTGGCCACGCCGTCCTCGGTGATCTCGAAGGTCTTGTCGTGCGAGCCGTATTCCTCGGCCTGCTGCGCCATCAGGCCGACGTTGGGCACCGTGCCCATGGTCTTCGGATCGAAGGCGCCATGCCACTTGCAGAAGTTGATCATCTCCTGGTAGATGCGGGCAAAGGTCGACTCGGGCATCACGGCCTTGACGTCCTTCAGGCGACCATCGGCGCCGTACATCTTGCCGCCCGAGCGGATCATCGCCGGCATCGAGGCGTCGACGATCACGTCGTTGGGCGAGTGGAAGTTGGTGATGCCCTTGGCCGAGTCCACCATCGCCAGCTCGGGGCGGTGCTCGTGGCAGGCGTGCAGGTCGCGCTTGATCTCGTCGCGCTGCGAGGCCGGCAGCTTCTCGATCTTGGTGTACAGATCGACCATGCCGTTGTTGACGTTGACGCCCAGCTCCTTGAAGGTCTCGGCGTGCTTGGCGAAGGCCTCGCGGTAGAAGATCTTCACGCAGTGGCCGAAGACGATGGGGTGCGAGACCTTCATCATCGTCGCCTTGACGTGCAGCGAGAACATCACGCCGGTCTTGCGCGCGTCCTCGATCTCCTTCTCGTAGAAGGCCAGCAGCGCCTTCTTGCTCATGAACATGCTGTCGATCACCTCGCGGTCGAGCAGCGCCACCTTGGGCTTGAGGACGATGGTCTTGCCGCTCTTGGTGATCAGCTCCATCTTCACGTTGCGCGCGCGGTCCAGCGTCATGGACTTCTCACCGTGGTAGAAGTCGCCGGCGTGCATGTGCGAGACGTGGGTGCGCGAAGCCTGGCTCCACTCGGCCATGCTGTGCGGGTTCTTGCGCGCGTACTCCTTGACGGCGCGCGGCGCGCGGCGGTCGGAGTTGCCTTCGCGCAGCACCGGGTTGACGGCCGAGCCGGTGCACTTCGAGTAGCGCGCCTTGATCGACTGCTCTTCCTCGTTCTGCGGGTTCTCGGGGTAGTCGGGAATCTTGTAGCCCTTGTCCTGCAGTTCCTTGATGGCCGCCTTCAGCTGGGCGATCGAGGCGCTGATGTTGGGCAGCTTGATGATGTTGGCCTCGGGGCGCAGTGTCAGCTTGCCCAGCTCGGCCAGGTTGTCCGGCACGCGCTGCTCTTCGGTCAGGCACTCGGGGAACTGCGCCAGGATGCGGCCGGCCACCGAGATGTCGCTGGTAGCCACATTGACGCCGGCCGGGGCGGTGAAGGTGCGGATGATCGGCAGGAAGGACCCGGTCGCCAGCAGCGGCGCCTCGTCGGTCAGCGTGTAGATGATCGTGGACTTGGGGTCGCTCATCGCTTATCTCCTGGATCGATGTTGGTGGATGCAAAGACCGCGAGGGGGCATCGCGGACAACCGGGAACGATGCGGCATTTTGCTTTCGAGGGTCTGACCCTGACCCCACTTTTTGCATCGATATTTCATGATGCGAAAGAGTCGCCGACTTTTTTGGCCGCCCCAAGGACAAGGCCGCCCCGGAGGGCGGCCTGGACGGAGTGGGACGGATCGCGGCTCAGCGGGCCACGAGGTCCTTGACCTGCTGCAGCGCAGCCGGGTCCTCCATCGTGGTCAGATCACCCGGGTCGCGGCCCTCGCAGACGGCCTGGATGGCGCGGCGCAGCAGCTTGCCCGAGCGGGTCTTGGGCAGCACGCTGACAAAGCGCACCCGGGCCGGACGGGCCACGGCGCCGAGCTGCTCGTCGACCACCTTCATGATCGCGCCCTCGAGCTTCAGTGCATCGGCGTCGGTGGCTGCCACGCTGGGATCCTTCAGCACCGCAAAGGCCACGGCCACCTGGCCCTTGAGCTGGTCGGCCACGCCCACCACCGCCACTTCGGCGACGTTCGGGTGGCTGGAGATGCTCTCCTCGATCTCGCGCGTGCCCAGGCGGTGTCCGGCCACGTTGATCACGTCGTCGGTGCGGCCCAGGATGAAGAAGTAGCCGTCCTCGTCCTTGATGCCCCAGTCGAAGGTGCTGTACATGACCTTGTTGTGGATGCTGGACCAGTAGGTCTTGACGTAGCGCTCGTCGTCGCCCCACACGGTCTGCAGGCAGCCCGGGGGCAGCGGGCCTTCCACCGCGATCACGCCCTTCTTGCCGGGCTCGGTGATCTCCTCGGCGGTGGTCTCGTCGATCAGCTTGACGTCGTAGCCGTACACCGCCTTGCCCGGCGAGCCGAACTTGGTGGGCGCGGTCTCAACACCGTTGCAGATGGCCATGATCGGCCAGCCGGTCTCGGTCTGCCAGTAGTTGTCGATGATCGGCTTGTTGATCGCGCCGGCAATCCAGGTGGCGGTGGGCTCGTCCAGCGGCTCGCCGGCCAGGAACAGCGCCTTCAGGCTGGACAGGTCGTACTTGGTCAGGAAGGCCGGGTCCTGCTTCTTCAACACCCGCGCGGCGGTGGGCGCCGAGAACATCACCGAGACCTTGTACTTCTCGACCAGGCTCCACCAGATGCCGGCGTCGGGGCGGATCGGCAGTCCTTCGTACATGATCGTGGCCAAGCCGTTAATCAGCGGGCCGTAGATGATGTAGCTGTGGCCCACCACCCAGCCGATGTCGCTGGTGCTGAAGTAGGTCTCACCGGGGTTGCCCATGTAGATGTGCTTCATCGACGCGGCCAGCGCGACGGTGTAGCCGCCGGTGTCGCGCTGCACGCCCTTGGGCTTGCCGGTGGTGCCGCTGGTGTAGAGGATGTAGCTGGGGTGGGTGGAGTCCACCCACTCGCAAGGCACCTGGGCGTCCAGGTGGGCGGCGCGCAGCGTGGCGTAATCCTCGTCGCGGCCGGCCACCCGGGCGAACTCGGCCAGGCCGCGGTTGACCATCAGCACCTTGGCCGGCTTGTGTGCGGCCAGATTGATGGCTTCATCCAGCAGGTGCTTGTAGGGCACCGACTTGCCGCCGCGCATGCCGGCGTCGGCGCTGATGATGGCCACCGGCTTGGCGTCGTCGATGCGGCTGGCCAGCGAATGGCTGGCGAAGCCGCCGAAGACCACCGAGTGGATCGCGCCAATGCGCACGCAGGCCAGCATCGCGAAGCAGGCCTCGGCGATCATCGGCATGTAGATCAGCACGCGGTCGCCCTTGCCCACGCCCAGCCCCTGCAGGATGGCCGCCATGCGGTTGACCTCGGTGTGCAGCTCGCGGAACGAGTAGGCCTTCTCGGTGTCGGTCTCGGTGGAGACGAAGATCAGCGCGTTCTGGTCGGCGCGGTCCTTCAGGTGGCGGTCGACCGCGTTGTGGCACAGGTTGGTCTGGCCACCGGCAAACCACTTGGCGAACGGCGGGTTGCTGTAGTCGCAGACCTGGTCGAAGGGCTGGTGCCAGTCGACCAGTGCGGCCTGTTCGCGCCAGAAGCCGTCGCGGTCGGTGATGGAGCGGCGGTGGAACTCTGCGTAGCTGGTCATGGGTGTCTCCTCGGTGCCTTGTTCGGGGTCCCGGCATCGGCGCCGGGCGACACCCCGAATTGCAGCGCCAGAGCCTGACGCTGCACTGTCAATCGGGGGCGTTTTCAGCCCAGTGCGGCCACCACTTCAGGGGGGGCTTGCACCAGCTCAATCAGCACGCCCTCACCGCCCACCGGGAACTCGTCGTTGCCCTTGGGGTGGATGAAGCAGATGTCGAAGCCGGCAGCCCCTTTTCGGATGCCACCAGGGGCAAAGCGCACGCCGTTGGCCGTCATCCACTCGACGGCCCGGGGCAGGTCGTCCACCCACAGGCCCACATGGTTCAGCGGCGTGGTGTGCACGGCCGGCTTCTTGTCGGGATCCAGCGGCTGCATCAGGTCGACCTCGACCGCGGTAGGGCCGCTGCCGAGCGCGCAGATGTCCTCGTCAACGTTCTCCCGCTCGCTGACGAAGCTGCTCTTGACCGTCAGGCCGAGCATGTCCACCCACAGGCTCTTGAGCTTGTCCTTGCTGGGGCCGCCAATGGCGATCTGCTGGATGCCGAGGATCTTGAAGGGTTTGCTCATCGTGTCCACCTCATTCAAAGGACAGGATGGCCTGGTCCACGCTGAGGCTCTCGCCCTTGTTGGCGCGGATCTCCTTGACCACGCCGTCCTGTGTGGCCACCAGGATGTTCTCCATCTTCATCGCCTCGATGACCGCCAGCTTCTCGCCGGCCAGCACCTTCTGGCCCACGCTGACGGCCACGTCGACCAGCAGGCCTGGCATCGGTGACAGCAGGAACTTCGACAGGTCCGGCGGCGCCTTGTAGGGCATCAGTTTGTGCAGTTCGGCGGCGCGCGGCAGCAGCACCAGCGCGTCGATGGCTGTGCCGTTGTGGGCGATGCGCATCGACAGCGGCTGCTTGGCCGAGCCGCGCTCGACCTGGGCGCTGAAGGCCAGGCCATTGACCGTGCCCACCATCAGCACCTCACCCAGCTGGGTGTGGCTCTGGATGGCGTAGGTCTTGCCGGCCACCGTGACATCGGCACGGCCGCTGGCCGGATCGAACTCGCCCAGCGTGACGTCGTGGTAGACGTGCTGACCCTCGGCGCCCAGTTGCACCACCACCAGCTCGTTCTTGTGCGCCACCTCGTGGCCCGGCAGTTGGCCGCTGATGCCGGCCGCGCGTTCACGCGCCTTGCGGCGCACGAAGGCGGCGATGGCCACCAGGAACAGCGGATCGTCGTGCGGCACGTCCTCGGCGCGGAAGCCCTTGGCGTAGTGCTCGGCGATGAAGCCAGTGTTGAACTGGCCGCTGACGAACTTCGGGTGCGCCAGCAGCGCCGCCTGGAAGGGGATGTTGCTGCTGATGCCGCGGATCACGAAGGCGTTGAGCGCCGCGCGCATCTTGGCGATGGCGTCGTTGCGGTCCCGGCCGTGCACGATGAGCTTGGCGATCATCGAGTCATAGAACATCGGGATCTCGCCGCCTTCATAGACGCCAGTGTCCACGCGCACGCCACCGAAGCGGCCGTCGGCATAGGCGGCGCCCTGCAGCGTCTCGGTGCCCTGCTCCAGGTCGGCGGCCGGCGGCGCGTACTTCACCAGGCGCCCGGTGGACGGCAGGAAATTGCGGAACGGGTCTTCCGCGTTGATGCGGCACTCGATGGCCCAGCCCTCGCGCTTGATGTCGGCCTGCGAGAAGGACAGTTTCTCGCCAGCCGCCACGCGGATCATCTGCTCCACCAGGTCCAGGCCGGTGATGCACTCGGTGACCGGGTGCTCCACCTGCAAGCGGGTGTTCATCTCCAGGAAGTAGAAGTCCTGGTCCTTGCCGACCACGAACTCCACCGTGCCGGCGCTCTGGTACTTCACCGCCTTGGCCAGCGCCACGGCCTGCTCGCCCATGGCCTGGCGGGTGGCGTCCGAGATGAAGGGGCTGGGCGCCTCCTCGATCACCTTCTGGTGGCGGCGCTGGATCGAGCACTCGCGCTCGTTGAGGTAGACCACGTTGCCGTGGCTGTCGCCCAGCACCTGGATCTCGATGTGGCGCGGCTCCAGCACGTACTTCTCGATGAAGACGCGGTCGTCGCCAAAGCTGTTGCGGGCCTCGTTGCGGCACGACGAGAAGCCCTCGAAGGCCTCCTTGTCGTTGAAAGCCACGCGCAGGCCCTTGCCGCCGCCGCCGGCCGAGGCCTTGATCATCACCGGGTAGCCGATGCCCTTGGCGATCTCCACCGCCTGCTCGGGCGTGTCGATGGCGTCGTTGTAGCCGGGGATGGTGTTGACCTTGGCCTCATTCGCCAGCTTCTTCGAGGCGATCTTGTCGCCCATGGCCGCGATGCTGAAGTGGCGCGGGCCGATGAAGGCGATGCCTTCATCCTCGCAGCGCTTGGCAAAGGCCTCGTTCTCGGACAGGAAGCCGTAGCCGGGATGGATGGCCTCGGCACCGGTGGCCTTGGCCGCGGCGATGATCTTGTCGGCCACCAGGTAGGACTCGCGCGAGGGCGCCGAGCCCAGCAGCACGGCCTCGTCGGCCAGCTCCACATGGCGCGCGTCCTTGTCGGCCTCGGAATAGACCGCGACGGTCTGGATGCCCATCTTCTGGGCGGTCTTGATCACCCGGCAAGCAATCTCGCCGCGGTTCGCAATCAAAATCTTCTTGAACATGTGTTGATCCTCGATCAACGCGACGCCCTGGGCGCCGCTGGTGTTAAGTCAAGCCGCATGCGCGGATCCGGCTCTGCCGGTCCGCTGCATGAGCCCCCTCGGGGGGCAGCGACCGGCAGGGAGCGTGGGGGTCAAAGAGGGATGTTGCCGTGCTTGCGCCACGGGTTCTCCAACTTCTTTTCGCGCAGCATCACCAGGCTGCGGCAGATGCGCTTGCGCGTCTCGTGCGGCTGGATCACGTCGTCGATGAAGCCGCGCGCGCCGGCCACGAAGGGGTTGGCGAAGCGGGCCTTGTATTCGGCTTCCTTGGCCGCGAGCTTCTCGGGGTCGCCCTTGTCCTCGCGGAAGATGATCTCCACCGCGCCCTTGGCGCCCATCACCGCGATCTCGGCGTTGGGCCAGGCGAAGTTCACATCGCCGCGCAGGTGCTTGGAGGCCATCACGTCGTACGCGCCGCCATAGGCCTTGCGGGTGATCACGGTGATCTTGGGCACGGTGCACTCGGCGTAGGCGTAGAGCAGCTTGGCGCCGTGCTTGATGATGCCGCCGTACTCCTGGCTGGTGCCGGGCATGAAGCCGGGCACGTCGACGAAGGTGACCACCGGGATGTTGAAGGCGTCGCAGAAGCGCACGAAACGCGCAGCCTTGATGCTGCTCTTGATGTCCAGGCAGCCGGCCAGCACCAGCGGGTTGTTGGCGACGATGCCCACGGTCTGGCCTTCCATGCGGGCCATGCCGATGACGATGTTGGCGGCGTAGTCGGGCTGCAGCTCGAAGAAGTCGCCGTCGTCCACCGTCTTGACGATCAGCTCCTTGATGTCATAGGGCTTGTTGGGATTGTCCGGCACCAGGGTGTCGAGCGAGTAGTCCAGGCGGTTGGCCGCATCACCGCTGGGGCGCACCGGCGGCTTCTCGCGGTTGTTCAGCGGCAGGTAGTTGAAGAAGCGGCGCAGCATCAGCAGCGCTTCCACGTCGTTGTCGAAGGCCAGGTCAGCCACACCGCTCTTGGTGGTGTGGGTGCTGGCGCCGCCCAGCTCCTCGGCGGTGACTTCCTCATGCGTCACGGTCTTCACCACCTCGGGGCCGGTGACGAACATGTAGGAGCTGTCCTTCACCATGAAGATGAAGTCGGTCATCGACGGCGAGTACACCGCACCGCCAGCGCAGGGGCCCATGATCATGCTGATCTGCGGGATCACGCCCGAGGCCATCACATTGCGCTGGAACACCTCGGCATAGCCGCCGAGCGAGGCGACACCCTCCTGGATGCGCGCGCCGCCCGAGTCGTTCAGGCCGATCACCGGCGCGCCCACCTTCATCGCCTGGTCCATGACCTTGCAGATCTTCTCGGCATGCGACTCCGACAGCGCACCACCGAACACCGTGAAGTCCTGGCTGAAGGCAAAAGCCAGGCGGCCGTTGATCATGCCGTAGCCGGTGACCACGCCGTCACCCGGGATCTTCGTGCCTTCCATGCCGAAGTCGACGCAGCGGTGCTCGACGAACATGTCCCACTCTTCAAATGTGCCCTCATCGAACAGCAGCTCCAGCCGCTCGCGCGCGGTGAGCTTGCCCTTCTTGTGCTGGGCGTCGATGCGTTTTTGCCCGCCGCCCAGCCGGGCCTTGGCGCGCTTTTCTTCGAGCATCTGCTGGATGTCATGCATGGGGATGTGCTCCTCGGTCAAAACTCTCAGGTCAACTTGAACAGGTCCAGCAGGCGACGCGCCGCCACGCTGGCGGCCGCGCGTCCCTGGCGGACGGCATCGGTGGTGTCGGTCAGCGCCTGGCGGACCGCAGGGTGCTGGCGGAAGCGCTCGCGCAGGCCGCTTTCAATGCGCTCCCACATCCAGGCCTCGTCCTGGGCATGGCGGCGCGCCGCCAGCCGGCCGCTGGCCGTTTGCAGGTCGCGGTAGCGCTGCACGGTCTGCCAGAACTCGGTGATGCCCGTGGACTTCAGGGCGCTCATCTGCAGCACCGTGGGCTGCCAGCGCGTCTCGTCCAGGTGGTCGGCATGGCCGTGCTGGCCATAGATGCGCAGCGAGCTGGTGATCTGTGCGCGGGCGCGGATGGCGGCGTGTTCATCCAGGTCAGCCTTGTTGATCACCACCAGGTCGGCCAGCTCCATCACGCCCTTCTTGATCGCCTGCAGTTCATCGCCGGCATTGGGCAGTTGCAGCAGGCAGAACATGTCGGTCATGCCATGCACGGCGGTCTCGCTCTGGCCCACGCCCACGGTCTCGACGATGACCACGTCGTAGCCGGCGGCCTCGCAGACCAGCATCGCCTCACGGGTGCGCTCGGCCACGCCGCCCAGGTTGCCGCTGCTGGGGCTGGGGCGGATGTAGGCCGCCTCCTGTACGCTGAGCTGCTCCATGCGGGTCTTGTCGCCCAGGATGGAGCCGCCCGAGACGCTGCTGGACGGATCGATCGCCAGCACCGCCACGCGGTGGCCCTGGGCGATCAGGTGCAGGCCCAGCGCTTCGATGAAGGTGCTCTTGCCCACGCCGGGTACGCCCGAAATGCCCAGCCGCAGCGAGCGGCCGCTGTGCGGCAGCAGTGCATTGAGCAGGGCATCGGCGCGCAGGCGGTGGTCGGCGCGGGTGCTTTCCAGCAGCGTGATCGTCTTGGCGATGGCACGTCGGCGTGGCGCGGCCGTGCCCGCGGTGACCTGCTCCAGCAGCAGGGCGTCGGCGGCCACCAGCGGCGTCTCGGTCATCGCGTTCATCGCCAGCACCTCAGGCCCGTGCCGGTCTCAGGTAGTACAGGTCCCACTCGCCCTCGGCCTGCAGCACGAAGCCATGGCGCAGGTAAAAGCGGTTGGCATCCGAGTGCTTCAGCGCGGTGACGCTGACCGCCTTGCGCTGCGCGTCGGCCTCGTCCAGCACCTGGGCCAACACCCAGGCGCCGATGCCCTGGCCCTGGGCCGCGGGGTGGATGTAGAGGTGGTCAAGCAGGAAGTCCTTCTCGCGCGGGACCACCACGACGAAGCCCACCAGTTCATCACGCAGTCGGATGTGGCGGGTGTAGGCCGGCAGGTAGCCGCGCGACAGGCGCTCGCGGGCGCGCTGCGGATCGAAGCGGCCCACGCGCTCCAGGCTCTCGCGCATCGCGGCCATGCGCAGTGCCAGCAGGGCCTCGAAGTCGCCCTCGCCAGCGGGCGAAAGGACCAGGCCGTCCGGGGCGCGGTGCGGGTGCGGCATGACGCGGCTCAGAGCCCTTGTGCGGCGCGGATCTGCTCCAGCACGTCCTTGGCGCTGGCCGGGATGGGGGTGCCGGGGCCGTAGACGCCCTTGACGCCCGCATCAAACAGGAAGCCGTAGTCCTGCGCCGGGATCACGCCGCCGACGAAGACGATGATGTCCTCGGCGCCCTGCTTCTTCAGCTCGGCGATGATGGCCGGCACCAGGGTCTTGTGGCCGGCGGCCAGCGTGGACACGCCCACCGCGTGCACGTCGTTCTCGATCGCCTGGCGGGCACATTCCTCGGGCGTCTGGAACAGCGGACCCATGTCGACGTCGAAGCCCAGGTCGGCGAAGGCCGTGGCCACCACCTTGGCGCCGCGGTCGTGGCCGTCCTGGCCCAGCTTGGCGATCATCACCCGCGGGCGGCGGCCGGCCTGCTCGGCGAAGGCGTCGATCTCACCCTTGAGCTTGTCCCAGCCCTCGGCCGAGTCATAGGCAGCTGCATACACACCGGTCACCTTCTGGATGTCCGCACGGTGGCGACCGTACACCTTTTCCAGCGCATCACTGACCTCGCCCACGGTGGCGCGCAGGCGGATCGCCTGGATGGACAGGTCGAGCAGGTTGCCCTGGCCCGATTGTGCGGCAGCGGTCAGCGCGTCCAGCGCCGCCTGGACCTTGGCGCCATCACGGGCACCCTTGAGGGCCTGCAGACGGGCGATCTGGGACTCACGCACCTTGACGTTGTCGACCTCGAGGATGTCGATCGGGTCTTCCTTGGCCAGCTTGTACTTGTTGACGCCGACGATGACGTCCTTGCCCGAATCAATGCGGGCCTGCTTCTCGGCCGCGCTGGCCTCGATCTTCAGCTTGGCCCAGCCCGAGTCCACCGCCTTGGTCATGCCGCCCATGGCCTCGACCTCCTCGATGATGGACCAGGCCTTGTCGGCCATCTGCTGGGTCAGCGTCTCCATCAGGTAGCTGCCGGCCCAAGGGTCGACCACGTTGGTGATGTGGGTCTCTTCCTGGATGATCAGCTGCGTGTTGCGGGCGATGCGGGCCGAGAACTCGGTGGGCAGCGCGATCGCCTCGTCGAAGCTGTTGGTGTGCAGGCTTTGCGTGCCGCCGAAGACCGCGGCCATCGCCTCGATCGTGGTGCGCACCACGTTGTTGTACGGGTCCTGCTCGGTCAGGCTCCAGCCGCTGGTCTGGCTGTGCGTGCGCAGCATCAGGCTCTTGGGGTTCTTCGCGTTGAAGCCCTTCATGATGCGCGCCCACAGCAGGCGGGCGGCACGCATCTTGGCGATCTCCAGGTAGAAGTTCATGCCCACCGCCCAGAAGAAGCTCAGGCGGCCGGCGAAGTCGTCCACGTCCAGGCCCTTGGCCAGCGCGGTCTTCACGTACTCCTTGCCGTCAGCCAGCGTGAAGGCCATCTCCAGCGCCTGGTTGGCGCCGGCTTCCTGCATGTGGTAGCCGGAGATGCTGATCGAGTTGAACTTGGGCATCTTCTGCGCCGTGTACTCGATGATGTCGCCGATGATCCGCATGCTCGGCTCGGGCGGGTAGATGTAGGTGTTGCGGACCATGAACTCCTTGAGGATGTCGTTCTGGATGGTCCCGGACAGCTTGTCCTGGCTGACGCCCTGCTCCTCGGCCGCCACCACGTAGCCCGCCAGCACCGGCAGCACCGCGCCGTTCATCGTCATCGACACGCTGACCTTGTCCAGCGGAATGCCGTCGAACAGGATCTTCATGTCCTCGACGCTGTCAATCGCCACACCGGCCTTGCCGACATCGCCAGTGACGCGCGGATGGTCGCTGTCATAGCCGCGGTGGGTGGCCAGATCGAAGGCCACCGACACGCCCTGCCCGCCCGCGGCCAGCGCCTTGCGGTAGAAGGCATTGGACTCCTCGGCGGTGGAGAAGCCAGCGTACTGGCGGATGGTCCAGGGCCGCACCGCGTACATCGTGGCCTGCGGGCCGCGCAGGAAGGGCTCGAAGCCCGGCAAGGTGTTGGTGAAGGGCAGCGCCTGCGTGTCCTCGGCGGTGTAGAGCGGCTTGACGACCAGGCCTTCGGGCGTGTGCCAGTTCAGCTTGTCCAGGTCACCACCGGCCGACTTGGCGGCCGCCTTGGCCCATTGCTCGAGGCTGGCGGGGTTGAATTCGTGTGCGTTCGACATCACAGGGCTCCAGGGCTCAGACACGGCACCGCCCGAGGGATGACCCCCACCTGGGCTGCGCTTGCCTCACATCATACATGATGCATAATTATGAATACAAACTTGAACGTGGCCTGACGGCCCGCCTGCTCAGCCCCTCGTCCCGTGCCCACCGACGCCGACACCCTGCTCGCCCCGCGCGCCCTGTACCAGCAGGTCGCCGAGCGCCTGCGTGAGCAGATCTTTGCCCGCGCGCTGGAGCCCGGCAGCTGGATTGACGAGCAGAAGCTGGCCGCCGACTACGGCATCAGCCGCACGCCGCTGCGCGAGGCGCTGAAGGTGCTGGCCGTGGAAGGACTGGTGACCATGAAGGTGCGCCGCGGCGCCTACGTCACCGAAATGTCCACCGACGATGTGCGCCAGGTCTACCGCCTGCTGGGCCTGCTGGAGAGCGACGCCGCCGCCGAAGTGGCCGAGCGCGCCACCGAGGCCCAGGTGCGCGAGCTGCGCGCGCTGCACGAGGCGCTGGAAGCGCAGGTCAGCCAGCGCGACGCTTTCTTCGACACCAACGAGCAGTTCCACAGCCGGCTGATGACGATCGCCGGCAACCGCTGGCGCCAGCAGATCGTGGGCGACCTGCGCAAGGTCATGAAGCTCAACCGGCACCACTCGCTGTTCAAGAGCGGCCGCCTGGCGGAGTCGCTGGCCGAGCACCGTGCGGTGATGGCCGCGCTGGAAGCGCGCGACCCGCGCGAGGCGGCGCGCCTGATGCGCGCCCACTTCGACAACGGCCTGGCCGCCGCCACCGTCTGAATGCGCGGTCAGCGCCTCAGACAGTGGCCCAGGCCTTGACGAGCGTCAGCCGCTCATCGGCCTGATCGATGAAGCCGTCGAGCGTGTTGAGCATCTCGGTGCTCGGGCCGGAGCCGTCAGCGAGTTCGTAGGGCGTCGAGCGCAGCTCACCGATCAGCTCCTTCAGCAGGGCCATGTAGGCGTTCCGCTCGTCGGCGCTGAGCGTCGAGCTCGGCTTCGCTTCGGCCTTGGCCTTCAGCGGCTCCCAGTCGGTGGCGGTGCGGTGCAGCAGCAGCTCCAGCTCACGTGTCGACACCACAGCCAGACCGCCCTTGGTCTCGGCCCGCTGCTTCACGGCCAGCCAGCTCGCCGCGCTCAGCTCTACCGTGGACGGCGCCCAGCCTGCCACCGACTTCACCGTGCGGCCGGTGACGACGTTGTCGTCCGGCATGCGCTTTTCCAGATAGCTGACGACCTTGTCCAGCTCGGCATCGGGGTCCTTCAGCGTCTCGGCGGTCAGGCCACAGGCGCTCATGAAGTCGGCCACCAACACATCTTTCTCGATCAAGGCCCCCCAGGCCACCGAGTACTTGGCCAGCGTCGGGTTCTTCTTCAGCGCGATCAGGCCGAGCTTGCGGTTGGCCGGCCGCGACAAGGCCAGCTTGTAGGCTTCCCAGGCGGCGGTCAGGTCGTAGCGCTTCTTGCATTCGTACAGGAATTGCTCGAGCGCCTGCGTGCCGCTGGCCGCCGCCGTGACAATCGCCCCGGCCGGCGCGGTGAAGGGACCGGCGCACTGCAGGATGGCGCCGATCATCTTGGCGCATTCGAAGGCCGCATTGAGCTGGTAATGCGTGGCCTGCATGCCGCCGTTGTAGATGAACTGCGAGACAGCCGACGAGTACGAACTCGCGGCATTGAACATGCCCTGGCGCTTCTGGCAGAAGACGTAGGTGTCGCGGGTGCGGCAGCCGGCCTCGTAAACGTTCTTCATCATCTTCACCGCACAGCCGGCGATGGCCAGCGGCGCAATGAAGTTGGTGGCGGTGTCCAGGCCCATGTTGACCACATTGACGGCCCACTTCAGGATCGCCTGGTCACGGTCGAGCTGGGCGATGCGCCGGTCCAGCGCGCCGACAAAGATGTCCAGCGACTCGTCCCCCTTGGGATCGTCCTCGGGCGGATCATCCCGCACGGAACTGAAGTCCTCGGTCATCAGGTCGCTGGCCTTGCGCTTCGCCCGGTCCTGGGCGGCTGGCGTGTCGAAGTCGGCCAGGGACACGCCGGTCAGCGCCGTGGCGGCGCCCTGTGCGAACAGCTGCTGCAGGGCACCGGCATCGGCCGCCTCACAGGCGGTGACCACGGCCGCCGGGTCAGCCGGCTGGCCCGCCATGGCGGACTGAACGTCAGAGGCCAGCTTGGTGACGCCGGGGGTGGTGCCGCTGACGGCCGGGTCCAGCGCCTTGATCGTGTCGCTCAGCGCGTTGGCCAGCAGGTTTGAGATCGCGCTGACCTGGACCGCGGTGAACGGCCGGATCCGGAGCTGGGCCGCCACCAGCTTGGCATTGCATTTCGTGCCGAAGCTGGCGCTGGCCGCCACACCCAGTCCGCGGTTGTTGGCATTGAAGACCTTGCCCAGCTCCGACGAGACCCCGGCCACCACCAGCGGCGCCAGCCGCGCCACCTGCAGCGCCTTCTTCTCGTCGTCGCTCAGCTCGGTGCCGCCAAGCTGGTCCGACAGGTCCTTGCCGCCATCAATCGCGTCGTCAAAAATAAAAGTCAGACTCTGGCCGACGATGTTCATGCCGGCGCCGGCCTTGTCCAGGTCACCGGCCCAGCTGCCATCATCCTTGGCCTGCAGTCCCAGGTTCTCGCGCCAGGACTGGATGTTCTCGCCCGGGCTGGCCTTGCTGACCAGGTCGTCAGCCTTGGCGCTCTTCAGCGATTCACTCTGGATGCCCACCGAGCTCTCGGTGGCGATGAAGTTGACCAGGCTCTTGCCCAGCGCAAAGTTCTCATCGAACAGCCGCTTGGCGGTGCTCTTCTTGTCCAGCTCCAGACGCTTGGCGTAGGCGTCGAAGCTGCCATCGAGCATCTTCTTGGTCTGGCTGTACTTGTCAGGGACGCTGGTCTCCGACAGTAGACCCTGGCGCATCAGCGGCTGGTAGACCTCGGCGGCGATCTCCTCGGGGGTGAACAGCGGGTCGCCGTCAACCATCTCGGATTCCAGCTGGCGCACCATCTCGTCGACCTGTCGGGCCGCCGCCAGGTGCTTCTGGAACTCCTCCTGCGAGCCCGTGGCCGGATCCCATTCCTCGATCTGGCCGGAGGCCTTGGCCAGCCGGTAGCCGTCACGCTCTTCGTCCAGGTCGAAGACCGTGGTCTGGTCGTGGTTGACCTCGTCCACCGTCTTCATCAAGGACTTCTCGCTGCCCTTGCTGACCTGGACCGATGCGCCCTCCTTCAGCGTGGCATTGGCCTTCTGGCGGTCACTGATGATCTTGGCGATCACCGCCTGCTTGCGCTGGTGTCGCGCATCGACTTTCTTCTGCTCGGCGGACGAGCCGGTCAACTCATTGAGCCAGGTCTTCTGCGGGTCTGTCAGCATGGTGCTTCCTTGTTCAGCGTCGGCGCGGTGCAGCCTCAGGCGGCCAGCAGTGCGCCCTTCATGTCACGCAGGGCCGCGGAGAGGGCCGCCGTGTTGTACGGGGAGAAGGGGTTGGAGCGCAGGGCGTCCAGGACGAGGTTCTCGTTGACGATGCGCTCCGACTGGCGCAGGCTGGCCAAGGCCTGTTCCTTGAGCTCGGGCTTGGCGCCCTTGGACAGGTTCAGCACGATCGCCCGGAACTGCGCCGCGTTGAGCAAGGCCATCGCGCCGCGCACCAGATCCAGCGTCTCCTTCTTGGCGTCGTCCGTGACACTGCCGTCGCCATTCCAGGCCGCGGTCATCGCCTTCTCGACACGTTCCAGCGCAGCGAGGTGCTGCCCCACCGCGTTTTCCCAGTTCATCGCGCAGGCCACCAGCGACTCGCCCGACGCCACCTGCGGCGCCAGCGGCTGCTTGACCAGCTCGGCGGCGGTGGCCCGGGCCAGTCGCAGACGCTCGCGCGCACCGGCGTAGTTGCCGGCCTTGGCGTCCTTCTTGGCCGCGTCGTGGTGGGCGCCGATCTGATCGAAGAGGCTGGTGTTGAAGCGGTTGAGATCCGACGAGAAGTTCTGCTTGAGCGCCGTGATCTTGCGCAGGTCGTTCTTCTCGAATACGTCGGCCTCGGCCTCGTAGGCCAGGCGGTCCTTCTCGGCCTGGAAGGCGTCGGCGTCCAGCCGGTCGGCCATTTTCTGTGCGCGCTGGGGCTCGGCGGCGGCGTCGATCAGTTGGCGGGTCGCATTGACCGACGCGATCGTCATGTCGATGTCGTACTCGGGCGCATTCTCCAGGGCCTTCAGGCGGGCCTTCAGGTCGGCGTAGACCTTGGGCTGGCGGGTCTTGACCGGGTTGGACTCGAGGGCCTGCTTGGCCTCGTTGAGCAGCTTGGTCAGGTTGGCCTGCTTGGCCATCAGCTTCTCGGCCTTGACGATCGCCTCATCGACCCGCGTGCGCAGCTCGTTGATCAGCGCCAGCGCCTCAGCCGGCGACTGGCCTGTCAGCTTGGTGGGCAGCAGCTGGTTGAACTCGCCCTCCAGCGGGCCCTGCTGGGTCGGCAGCCAGGTCTTGAAGTCCTTGCGGGTCACCTCGGTCTTCAGCGCCTTCATCGCGGTGTCCACCGCGGCGTAGTTGACACCGCCGGTCTTCTTGCCGGCCTCCAGCGCGAAGTTGGCGACCTCGGTCTTGAACAGCGCCAGCAGCCGCACGCCCTCCTCGGACACCGCAGGCACGCTGGACTGGACCATCGCCAGCAGGTCGTTCAGCCGCTCGGTCTGCTTCTCATGGAAGGCCTCACGGGCCTTGTCGCCCTTGTCGGCCTTGCTCAGCTTGCCCAGGTCGTCGCCCAGGGTCTTGGCGTCCTGCAAGGCCGACGCACGGGCCTGGTTCATGCTGTTCTCGATCGACAGGCGCTTGGCCGCGATCTGCTGGATCAGGGTACCCAGCAGGGCCTCGTCGGCCCGACCTGCGGCAGCTTCGTCGTCCAGGTGCTTGTACTGCGCCTCCAGCGAATCAAGCGTGGGCGCCGTGGTCATCAGCACATGACCCGCGGGCAGTCCAAACCCGTGCAGGTACTTCAGGCCGCGTGCTGCCTCGGCGGCCTTCAACCGGTAGGCCGCCAGGGCATCGGCCGCCTTCTTCTGTTCCTGGTTGGCCGTGAGCTGGCCGCTGTCGCCCAGCAGGTCCTCGACCGCCTGGGTGATCTTGTCAAGCGCCTCCACCACCCGCGTCACATCGAGCTTCAGCTGCTTGAGGGCCTTGTCGCGCGTCTCGTTGGTGGCATCGGCGCCGCCCTCGCCCTGGTAGAACGGTTGGCGCGCCTGGCTCCAGCCCGACTTCTGGGTGCTGACCTGCTCCCGGAAGGCGGTGACCTCGCCAGCGGCCTTCTCAAGCCGCCCGATCACCGCGTTGGCGCGTGCCACGGCCTCGTTGACCTGGCGGTCCAGCTCACCCAGCGCCACGCGCTGGTTGGTGCCGGCGTCCTTGAAATCCAGGTCCGGCGTCTTGCCCTCGTCCAAGGCCTTCAGGGCGTCGATCACCTGCTGCAGGCGTGTACGCACCACCAGGCGCTCTTCCATGGCCACCGCCTCGACATAGCGATGCTGCGGCACCAGACCCGCCCGCATCTCGGTCACGACGGCCGTGTTCAACGGGCCGGCCACGCCGACGAGTGCGGGGTACTTCAGGCCCAGGCTGCCCTCCAGCAAGGGACGCACGCCCTCGATCAGCGGCGTCAGCGCCTGGTCCACCACCGTCCAGCGCCCTTGCGCCTGGAGGTGCAGCTCGTGGACTCGCGTGAACTCATCCTTCAGCGCCTTGAAGGCCTCTGCCGCCTTGGCGTACTGCTGCATGCTGGCCAGGTTGTCGGCCACACCAATCCGTTGCAGCCAGGGTTGCACCACATCGGCCGGCGCGCAGGTCTTGAGCTCGCCCAGCTTTCGCATGATCGGCGAGCGCAGCCCAACCATGTCCAGACGCCGCCGCTCCGCCTCGTCCAGCGCGTTCTGGATGGTGCCGGCCAGGGTGTTGAGTTTGCCGGTGCCGGTCGTGACGGCGGTGCTGCGCTGCCCCTGCGGCGCCTTGCTGATGTCCATCAGCACCAGGGCACGTTGCTGGCGGAAGTCCTGCAACTGGCCCGGTGCGCCCAGTCCCAGCTTGGTCTCGAAGGTGTCGATGAGGCGCTGGGTGTC
The DNA here is from genome assembly GCF_018069755.1 of Ideonella aquatica. Taxonomy (GTDB): domain Bacteria; phylum Pseudomonadota; class Gammaproteobacteria; order Burkholderiales; family Burkholderiaceae_C; genus Ideonella; species Ideonella aquatica. Next base: position 29,978 of record NZ_JAGQDE010000005.1, read on the forward strand.
GTCCATCGCGGTCTTGAACTTGGGGTCGCCCAGGCCCTTCGCGAACTCCGCCGCGGCCTTGCGGCCCGCTGCCAGCGTGCCGGACAGGCCCTCCAGCGCCTCATAGGCGGCGTGGTAGTCGGGCTCAACCAGTGTCGCGTCGTCCAGCAGCTTCTGCAGCGCGGTGACCTGCGTGACCGTGCCGGGCAGGGCTTGCAGCTCGGCGATGGCCTCGGTGATGCGCTGGCGTTTGTCCATATACACCGGCTTGTGGCGCGCGGTGTCCAGCACACGCTGGCGAACCTCGGGCGCTGCGCGCGGGTCCTTCTCGGCGATCGCCATCTCCAGCTCATGGCGCAGCGCCAGCAATTGCCGCGAGGCCTCGCGCACCAGATCCCGACCCTGCGCCTCCTTGAGGCGCTTGGCCTTGACGTCCTCACGCGCCTTGCGCGCCGCATCGGCATGGACTTCAAAGCGGTGGGTCCAGTCGCTCAGCCCCGGATAGTCGGCCGGCGTCTTCTTCATCAGCTCCAGCAGCTTCTTGACCACGGGCGAGTTGTCGGCCAGCGCGCTGCGCTCCTTGTCGGTCAGCGACAGCAGCTTGCGCGCCTGCTCGCACCATTGCATCAGTTCTTCCAAGGTGGCCATCAGGAGCCTCTCAGGTCGGGTGAGGGTGAAATTCGGCCCTCAGCCCGGCTGTGGCGCCGGGCCGAAGGATCGCTGCGGGGTGGCCTGCAGCGGTGGTCGTTCAACAGGGCATGCCGCTCAGGCGCTGCCCGGCACGTTGTCCAGGATGCGGCCAAGGGCCGTGCCCAGCAGCTCGGCGATGCGCACCTCGACGCCAAACGGGTTGCCGTCCACGTGCGCAATCAGCGGGTTGCTGGCGATGTCGCCTTTCCAGGTGCTCAGGCCGGCGATCAGCGCCGCCTTGGTCGGTGCGCGCTCATCCTCGGCCGCCACCATGGCCTGGTCGACCAGGTCCTGCAGCTGGCCGGTCAGGTCGCGCAGCCCTTCGGCGAGTTGCTCGGCCAGGTCGGCTTCTTCGGACAGTTGCTCGGGGATCGCCTTTTTCAGCGCCTCGATCTGGCGGGTGGCGGCGTCGTAGGCGGTCCTGAATTCGAGCAGCGACTGCCGGTAGGCGCGGATGCCGGCCTCGGGCAGACCGCTGTCGCTGCCCTGGGCGGCCGCCTCGTCCAGCAGCGTGGCGAGCTGCTTGAGGGCATTGAGGCCCGCGGCGAACTGGCTTTTCTCGGCCCGGTCCTGCGCCAGGCCCATCACCGCCCGCAGCTTGGTGGCCTCCTTCGGGTTGCCGGCCAGCACCTTCAGGTAGCGCTCCTCCAGGCTGGCCAGCAGGGTCTGAAACTGGGCCTCGGCAGGGTCGCCCGAGCCGGATGAGGCCGACTGCTCCAACACGGCCTCGATCTTGTCGAGCGCTGCCTCGGCCAGGTCCATGTTGCCCTTGGCGGCGCCAATCGCTGCGATCAGCGGCTTGAGCTGCTCGGCCTGCGGACCGGCCATGCCGGCCTTGATGTTGGGCTGCAGTGCCGCCAGCCGGGCGTTGAAGGCCTTGGCACGATCGACCGGAGCCGGGCTCTCGGCGGCCGGGGCCTCGGCCGGGATGCTGGCCAGCAGTTTTTCGAGGGTCAGCAGGGCCTGCACCCCGGCCAATGCCTGGCCGCTGGCCACCTTGCCGGCCGCAAAATCGAGCAGCGGCTGGATCTTGGCAGCCAAGGCATGCCCGGAGGCCAGGCCGCGCGCAATGTCGGCCCGCATGGCCGCGAGCTTGGCCAGGTAGGCCGCGTCCGGCGACGGTGGGACGGCGGGCGCATCGGCGGGCGCCTCGGCCGGAGCCTCGGGCGCGGCGGCCGGCGCCGCCGCGGCGGGCGCATCGGTCTGGCTGTCGGCCTCGGTGTCCTCGTCCTGCTCAACCACCGTGCCATCCTCACTGGCCAGCACGATCTTGCGCACCCGGAAACCCACGGCCTTCAACGGTGCACGGACCTTCTTGACCAGTCCGCCGTAGGGCTTGTCCATGCTGAGGTACAGCACCTCCTCGGCGATCCAGGCGCTTCCGAAGGCGCCCGTCTTGATGCCGGTTTCGGCCTGCAGCAGGGCAAACAGACGACGACCGGCGGTCTTGGGCGCCAGACACAGCACCGGCGGCGCCTTGTTGTCGTTGACGAAGCCAAACTGGACGCGGCGCTCGGCGTTGCGCTTGCACAGCGTCAGCTGGCTCAGCAGCCGCTTGGGATCGAGCAACTGGCTGCCGCTCTCCTCTTCATCGTCCCCACCACTGGCCGCGGCCTTCAGTGCGGTGGCGGCCTTGTCGTAGGCCTTCTCAAGGGTCTGCAAGCCCTGGTCGATGTCCTTGCCGAGCGTCTTGGCAGCGTCGGCGATTGTCTTGATGGCGTCCAGCGTGGGCTTGGCCAGACCCTTGTCCTTGGACAGTTTCTGCGCGGCGTCCGCCACCGACTGGGCTTCGGACTTCAGGCCCACCACCTGCGCACGGTAGGTCTTTTCCAGCGCCGCCCACAGGTCGTCGAGTTCCTTGGGCGAGGACGCCTTCTTCTCCCAGCCGGGCTCGAAGGCCGGCCAATCGATGGCCTGGCTCTTCTTGTCAAAGGCCTTCAGCTGGCTCTCCAGCGGCCCACCGGCGGGGATCACCCCCTTCTTCTTGTCCCAGTAGGCCTTGCCCAGCTCTGCGGGCACATCCACCAACGCCATGTCCAGCACTCCTCGATGGTTGTCATGAGCCGCCGGTGTCCCAGGGCGGGGCCGACTGGCTGCGCCAGTGGCCGCCGCAGAGGCCCGGCGCCACACCACACTGGCGTGTCAACCCCGATTCTGCGGCCTGATCGCGTTAGCGCGCATTAGCGCGGCGGCCGCGCGATCGATCCAGGCATCCGGGCTTTCCCGAACAAGCGCCGCAACACGCGCCCCAAGGGAGGCTAATCGACCAGGACAGCCTGCCGGACCCGCTCCACGTAGCCCGGCCCGACGGCACGACTGTCGTCCGGACAACCGGCCGCCGAATTGCAGGCAGTGGCGGTGATCGTGATGCTGCGCACCACATGGACCGCGCCAGGGGCGCTTTCGCCTTCGTTGTAGGCCGTGGCGTTGCAACGCACGGTGACCCACACCCCGGCGTCGGCGCTCAGGTCCAGCGTCTGGCTGGCGTTGCTGCAGGCGGTCCAGCTGCCCTTCAGGGCCTGCCAGGCGCCCCACTCCAGGCCCGCGCTGGCGGCCACGTTGGCGCGCGCCACCGATACGCCCTGGGCGGACGACAACTGCTGCGCGCTGCCCAGCCGCACCACCGCGGCCGCCAGCGCCGCCAGCAGCACCAGCACCACCACTGCGGCGATGGCGCCGAAGCCGTGTTGCACGGATTGCGGCGAACGGCGCAGCCTCATGGCACGTTGCTCACATGCGCACCCATGCTCAGGTGGGCGGTCTCGCCGCCGCGGGCGAGCTCAATGTCCAGCCAGACAAAACCACTCTGCTGCGTCGCCCCCTGGTTCGGGTCGTAGACGAAGTGGCAGCTGCGCACGCGCTCGGCCAGCACCGCGCCGCCGCTGGGGCAACTGCTGGGCGCTGCCGCGTTGAAGCCATAGGCCTGCGACAGCCGCAGCGTGCCCTTGCCGTTGCCTTCGCTGTCCAGCGTGCCGTCGGCGCCGCTGCAGCTGAAGAACACCGCCTGCCGGCTGGCCGGCACCAGCAGGAAGCGGCCGCCGTCATAGCCGGGCGAGACCTGCAGCGCGCCGATGCTCACCCGCTGCGTGCCGAAACTGGCCGCCGGGGTGGACACCGCGGTGACCAGCGCGCGGTTGCTGCCGGCATAGACGTCGTTGGTGTTCTGGTTGTTGATCACCACATAGTCGCCCACCGCAGCGGCGTTGCCGCTGGCCCCCAGCACATCGAACACCGTGGTCGCGGCACTGGTGTCCACCCAGGCCGAACAGTCGGCTGCCGGCGAACACGAGGGGCCGCTGTCGTTCTCGGTATCCGGCCCGGCGCGGTAGCGGCCACCGCCATGGGCGGGCACCAGCTCGATGCACTGGTCGCCAACGATGCGCACCGAGTTCGGCACCGCTCGGCGCACATCACGCACCATCAAGGCCAGGGCGGCATCGGCCTCATGCAGCAGCTCGCCGCGGTCACGGCTGGCCAGGTACAGGCCCATGGCGGGCAGCACGAAGACCACGAGTGCCGCCGCCAGCACGCCGGTGACGGCGATGACCATCACCAGCTCCACCAGCGTGAAGCCTGACTGGGGCGTGGCGTGGTGCGTCATGAGGCGTAGTCCGTGCGCCAGCCCACCAGCGTCAGTGACAGGCCGCCGCGGCTGACGGTGACACTGATCTTCAGCGCGCCGCTCACCCCGGCCAGCGTGCCGTTGACCACGCTAACCTGCACCGAGTAGCCGGCCAGCGCCGGAATCGGCGTGCCGTCGATCGTGCAGACCTGGCCGCTGCTGTTGAAGCCGTGGTAGTCGGCGACGTCGTTGAAGGTGTTGCGTGCGCACACCGCCGACGGTGTGTTGGACGCTGCGGCAAAGGGCTTGAGGCTGATCTCTTCCATCATCTCCTCGGCCACCGCCTGCAACTGCCGCTCGATCACCGGATCGGCCGATCCCGCGCCCACCGTGCTGAAGGCCAGCATCACGCCGGCCAGGCCGATCGCGATCACCACCATCGCGATGACCATCTCGATCAGTGTCATGCCACGCTGGCGGCGTTCAGCGGACCACGCCATTGGTCCCCCGCACGGTGATCGCCGACAGGCCAGTGGGTGTCAGCGTGAAGTCGGTCGCGCTGCCAGTGGCGCTGGACGAGACCGAGCCATCGGACAGGAAGTACAGCGTGGTCGACGGCGAGCCGACCATCGATGTGCCGCTGGGCGGCGACGCCCAGGCGGCTGCGCCGTCGGGGCCGCTCAGGTCGGCGCTGCAGCTGCTGGCCGGGTTGGCTGCCGCGATGCGCAGCGTCATCGAGCCGCTGCTGAAGGCCACGCAGACCAAGCGCCGGTGACTCAGTGCGGTGGACTGCGCCAGCCGCAGTCCGGCCACGACACTGTCGCGGTAGGCATCGGCGCGCAGACCGCTGGCCGCCTCCAGCCGCGGCAAGGCCACCGCCGCCAGCACGCCCAGCAGAATGATCACCACCACCAGCTCGACCAGCGTAAAGCCCCGGACGCGGCGCATCAGAACAGCTCCCGCAGGTGGATCTGCTTGCGCGTTTCGGGTGCATAGACGCCAAAGGTCGCGCGCGCTGACGGATCGCGGTCCCAGGTGGCGGCACACGAGCCGTTGCGCGAACGCAGCCACGCCAGGCCGGCGCCAGCCGAACTGGCGTGGCTGGTCAGGCAGCTCTGGTCAGCGGCCGTGCCGCTGCCCAGGTTCACTGCCACGTCGACGCTGCCCGTGCCCGAGGGGCTGGGCGGTGCCAGCGTGATGCTGCCCTGCCCGGCCGACAGCGTCACCGCGCTGACCGCGCTGGTCCAGCTGGCCGCGGTGCCGTTGTGGTTGACGGCACTGGGCCGCACCACGGCGCTGGTCGGGAGGCTGGTGCAGCTGTCATCGCTGTTGAGCACCCAGCTGCGGCCGCTCCATGCCTGCACCTGCAGCGGCAACTGCAGGCTGGACTTGTCGGTACCGAAGGCGTTGGACACCACCAGCCGCCCGCTGCGCAAGGTCATGCTGCCCTCGGTGTAGCCCAGCGAGCTGACGCCGTTGGCGTCGACCGCGCGCAGACCGATGGACTGTTCGGCAGTGAGCTTGTTGCTGAAGCTGAACACCGGCCCGGTGCCGCTGCCAATGCCTGCACTGAAGGCGCTGGCCGCCAGTGCACCGCTCAAGCTGCCGGTGGTGTTGCCGCTGGTCTCGCTGAAGCCGATCGCCTGGGCCTGGTTGGGGCTGGTGGCCACGCTGCCGTCGTAGTTGAGCGTGACGGCGCTGGTGGCGTTGCGTGCCGTCACCGTCACACCGAAGGGCTGGCCAGCGTAGCTGAAGCTGCCACAGGCGGCGCTGGTCTGCACATCCAGGTGGTGCGGAATGACGCCGATACTGCCGGCATCGGTGGTCTGGCTGCCGGTCTGAATGGCGTAGTAGCAGTCTTTCTCGTAGCCGTAGTCCGGATCACCGAAGACCGTGTTGTTGCACGCCACGGTGCCGCTCAACCCGTGCGCATGGTAGAACTTGCCGCGCGAGATGTAGCGCACAGTGGCCGTCATGCCCGACGGGATGGTGCAGTCGCTGCGTTCGTGCGCGCAGTAGGTCCAGGCGCCGGTGGTCCCGGCCACCGAGAGGCCGCTGCCCAGGTAGTTGCTGCTGGCCAGCCGGGCCGTGGCCTCCAGCCGGCCCACCTCGCTCCAGGCATTGCCGCTGAACGTGATGCTGCCGCCGCTGGCGCTGCCGGCGTTGCCGACCGTGAAGCTGCCATCCACCGCGCCGCTGCCGCCGGGCTTGGCGCGGTAGAAGCTGATCGCGGGCTTCAGCGGCGTGCTCTCGAGGCCGTAGTTCGGCGTCGCCACCCCCAGCGCGTTGACCGCTGTCACGGTCACCGAGAACGGATCACCGGCCTTGACGCTGGTCGGGTAGCCACTGAAGGTGTAGTCGTAGGGCGCTGCGACGAAACTGTCGCTGCCGTTGAGCGTGAGGCCGGCATCGGCACCACTGCCCACATAGCTGGCCGACAGCACCATCTGGCCGACATCGCGGTACTGCACGCTGACGTTGGCCACGCCACTGGTGTTGAAGCTCAAACTGAAGGACTTGCCGCTGCCGTCGCAGGCCCCGCCGTAATTGCCCGTGGCGTTGAGGGCGGCCAGGTTGACCAGCACGGGCTTGGTACCGGTGCTGGGATTCTGGTAGCTGCACTTGAGCGTCACGCTCTTGCTGCCGCTGAACGCCGCGCCGCAGCTGCCGCCGCTGTTCTTGACCGCGGTGATCGAGACCGTCTGCGACTCGCCCGAGCGGTGCGAGGGCACATCGAACAGAAAGCCGCTGCTGGCCGGCGTGAAGCTGCAGCTGCTGGTCGATGTGGCGGCCACGCCGAGCCCGCAAAACACCGGCTTGGCATTGCCGGGCGTGACCGACAGGCCCGTCAGGCCGATGGTGGCGGTGGTGGTGGATGTGACCTGCGCTTGAATCGTGGTGGTCGACGAACCGGCGGCAATGCTCCAGGCGGCACCTGACGGATAGGTCACCGTTACACCGGTGCCGGTGATCGCCAGGTTGCCGCTCAGCCCCCCCACGTAGTAGCCCGAGCAGGCCGCATCGGCACAGGCGCGGATGGTGTAGGTGGTGGGCTGACAGGTGACCGAGCTGGTGGCATCGGTGGTCACCTCGATGTGGTCCAGCTGGCGCCGCGTGACGCTGAAGTAGCCGCTGCCGCCCACCGCGCTCAGCTGTGCCGCAGACAGCGTGGCCGAGCGGCCCGCCACCGAGGTGGTCACGCCAACACCCGTGCCCGGACAGTTGGCGGCGGCCATCACCACCGACGCCACGTTGGTGCTCAGCCCGCTGTCGCTGGCCAGGTTGAGTTGCAGGTCGCTCAGCGTGCCTGTCAGGAAGCCGGCCGGGATCAGCGCGTCCGGAATGCACACCGTCAACTGCGTGGGCACGGTGCCCGTGGTCTGCAGGCGCCACAGCCGGCCGCTGCGGGCCCGCCCCGCCAGCGTGCCGCTGCCGATCGACACCGTGGTCTCAACGGTGCCGTTGTTGTCGCCAGCGATCACGAAGGAGCGGTCAGCCGAGAAGGCGGTGCCGGTGGTGGGTGCGATCGTGCTGCTGGTGGCCGGGATGCTGGCGCTGGTGGTGAGCGTGATCTGGTGGCCGCTGTTGGACGAGCGCGAGATGCGCTGGTCCAGCCTGCTGGTGTCGTCGCGACCCACGCCGACCACGTTGTGGTGGTGGCCGCTGCCGGCCGCCCAGGTCGTGCCGCCGCCGCTGTGCAGGTAGCTGGTGCTGCCGGCACCGTTGCCGCCCAGCGTGACGCCGTACTTGATCGCCAGGTAGCTCTCCAGCTGGCTGGCCAGTGTGGGCGTCATCGTCGTGCCCAGGAACAGCATGCCTTCGGCCAGGTAGCCCTGGAAGGTGCCGTCCCAGCCGGGCCAGCCCACGCGGAACGCGCCGTTGTTGCCGGTGAAGGCGATCTGATTGTTCAAGGTGCCGTCGCCGGCTGCAATGACCGCGGCACCATCCTGGCGGATGCCCTGCTTGCCGCTGCCCGGGGCGCCGGTCGAGGTGACATCCAGCGAAAACAGGTAAATCGACGGCGCGTCCACCAACTTCGACGACGTGTAGAACATCCGATTGGTGGTGCAGCAGTTGCCGGCGTCCCAATAGACGTGGGGACTCCACGGAAAATGAACCGACAGACGGCCATCCACGTAACCCGCTGGTGTCGCGGTGTCCTCAAAGAACAGCCAGTTGTACTCGTTGCTGGACGAGGCATAGCCCACCGCCACATAGTGAGCCTTGGTCCAGGTGGCGGTTCCCAGGAAACTGGGCCCGGTGAAGTACTGCGCCCCGGCCGCGGTGGCGGTGGTGCTGGTGAACTCCACCGTCGGATTGAAATTGATGTTGCGCGCGTTGGTGTTGCGGTAGACCGGCGCCGTGGTGCTGCCGTTCAGGTTGCGTGCGAAGCTGGCGCTGTTGAGCCAGGTGCCGATGGCCGCACCGTCTGCCAGGCCGATCGTGCCCGCCCGACCCCACCAGACATGGCCACTGACGCCACCCGGCGCGCTGCCCTCACCCGCCGTGAAGGTCACCGCACTGAAGGAATTGGCTTTGCCGTTGTTGTTCAGACCCCACTGGGCGACATCGGTGCCACTGAGCTGCACACCGATGGTGGCGCTGCTGCCGGAATCGCCCATCGAGCCATAGCGGAACTCGACGTTGCCGTACTCGTAGATCGCCACCTGGAAGGTCAGCCGCAGCAACAGGTTGTTGTAGGGCGACACGCTGTTCCAGCTGATCACGAAGCGCCGGTTCGGCGCGGTGCCCAGCGTGCCGTAGGTGACCGAGGCCCCAAGCACATCGGTGCGCAGGTCGTCCCAGTACGGCAGCAGCAGCGGCGCGGTGCCAGAGGGCAGCGCGGTGTTGGCATAGGCGGTGTTGGCCGCGCTGAAGGCCACCAGCCCGTTGGACGACACGTAGACCTTGGTCAGCGAGACACCGCCCACGGTGACCGTGAACGGCAGGTTGATCGCGGCCGAGGCGACATCGTCACCCACCACGCCAGCGCTGGTCGAGACCGTGTCCCAGCTGTAGGTCGAGCTGGCCGCCGTGTACGTGGCCGACCACGCAGGTGCGCTGGCCAGCGCCAGGACGGCGAGCCAGGCATGCAGCAGCAGTCGCACGAACTTCGACATGCGTCGATTCTGCGAAGCGGCCGCGCCGCCAAACCGCTGAAAAGACGCCCAAAGGCCAGGCTGAACCGACCCCACCGCGATGGCGGGACCGGCTCAGCCTGGCCCTTCTGCGCTGCCGCCCCCGAAGGACGGATCAGTTGCCGGCGGCGATGCCCTTGAAGCTGGCGCTGCTGTTGCTCACGCTGACGGTGCAATCGGCCGTGGTGCCGTTGGTCGTGCCGGGTTCGGAGCCCGATGCGGCCACGCTGTAACCGCTGGGCAGACCGCCTTGCAGCAGGCCCGAGACATCCGAGCACTCGTCGACCTTGACGCACTTGTCCGCGGTGACTGCGTTGTTGGTCAACATGCAGCCGGCGTAGTTGTTGTTCATGGCCGCGGCGGCGGCGCCGGCCACACCGGCGGCCGTGCCGTCGTAGGCGTCGTCACGCAGGTCCATGAACTTGGGCAGGGCGGCGGCCGCCAGGATGCCGAGGATGACGATCACGACGATCAGTTCGATCAGCGTGAAGCCGCGTTGCAGGGTGGATTTCATCGCATGCTCCTTGCGCAGGCAGGGCGGTGGGACTCAATTGCCGGCGGCGACGCCCTTGAAGCTCGCCAGCGCACCGGCCTGGTAGCCGGTGTAGAACACATTGCAGTCGCCCGTGGCGCCATTGGTGGTGCCCAGGTCGGTGCCCGACGCCGCCACGCTGTAGCCGCTGGGCAGGCCGGCCTGCAGCAGGCTGGCCACGTCGGAGCAGTTGTCCACCTTGACGCACTTGTTGGCGGTCACGGTGTTGTTGGTCAGCATGCAGCCGCTGTAGTTCAGGTTCATGGCCGCGGCACCGGCGCCAGCCACGCCTTGCGCGGCGGATGCGTAGGCGTCGCCGCGCAAGTCCATGAACTTGGGCAGGGCCGTGGCGGCCAGGATGCCCAGGATGACGATCACGACGATCAGCTCGATCAACGTGAAGCCTTTGGTGGATCTCATCGGAATCTCCTTCGAGGCGGGGTGGGTCAGGAACAGGTGGACTGCAGGACGGTGATCTCCGGCCGCTGCCCCACGCCGGCGGGGGCGAGATAGACCAGCTCGCACGTCCCGTTTTCGGCATGTCGCAGCGACACCTTGAGCCCGGCCTGTCCATGCAGCCGGACGCTCTCCACTCGGAATTGATCGGCCGCGGGCTCGCCGGGCACCAGGCCGACCAGCCGGCCAATGCCGTCCAGCCCGGCCTGCGGGTAGCCCGTCTCGCCGCGCACCAGCCACAGGCCGACGCGCACCTCACGGCAGTCCTCGCGCCGATCACGGGCCTGGGCGGCCAGGCATTGCCAGTGGAACTGATCGACGGCCTGGATCATCAGCAGCGCCATGTTGTCCAGCGTGGCGGTGCGCGCGTAGCGCTGGGCATCGCGGTAGCGCGGCAGCGCCACCGCCAGCAGCGAGGCGATGATCACGATGACCACGGCCAGCTCCAGCAGGCTGAAGCCCGGCGCGCGGTGGGTTCGACGCAGCGGCTTCATTTCTTGAAGGCCGCGCGGCCCAGGTCCCAGACCGGCAGGAAGACACCCAGCGCCAGGATCAGCACCAGGATGCCCAGGAAGACGATCAGGATCGGCTCGATCTGCTGCGACAAGGTCTTGAGCTCGTACTCGACGTCGCGCGCATACAGGTCGGCCACCTCGTCCATCAGCTCGTCGACCGCGCCAGTCTCCTCGCCCACCGCGATCATCTGCAGCACCACCGGCGTGAAGATGCCGGCCAGTGCGGCCGCGCGCAGAATGGTCTCGCCGCGCTCGACGCTGTCGCGGATACCTTCCACGCGCTGGCCAATCCAGCGGTTGTCCACCGTCTGCGAGACCACCGCCAGCGCCTGCGCCACCGGCACGCCAGAGCGCAATGACAGGGCAAAGCTGCGGGCAAAGCGCGACAGCGTCGCCTTGTGAACGATCTTGCCGGCCACCGGCAGGCGCAGCTTGGTGCGGTCCCAGATCAGGCGGCCGGCGGGCGTCGCTGCCCAGCGCCGAAAGCCCACGAAGCCAGCCACGGCGCCCAGCGCCAGCAGCCAGCCGAACTGCACGGTGAAGGCCGAGGTGGCCATCAGCACGCGGGTCATCCACGGCAACTCGGCACCAAAGTTGCGGAACACCTGGTCGAAGGCCGGGATCACGAAGAGGTTGATCACCCCCACCGCCACCACCATCGCGGCGATCACGAAGCTGGGGTAGCGCAGCGCCGAGCGCACCTGCTGGCGCATGAACTGCTCGAACTCCAGGTGCTTGAACAGCCGCAGGAAGACCTCGTCCAGGCGCCCGGTGGCCTCGCCCACGCGAACCATCGCGATGTAGAAGGCGTCGAACACCGCGGGGTGCGAGGCCAGCGCCTGCGACAGTTCGCGGCCGGACTCCAGCGTCTGGCGCACCGCGGCCAGCGTGGCGCGCATCGCCGGATTGGCGGCCGATTCGATCAGCCCGCCCAGCGCGCGCAGGATGGGCACGCCGGCCCGCAGCAGGGTATTGAGCTGGCGCGAAAACAGCAGCAGGTCCACCGTGGCCACGCGCGGCTGGCGCCAGGCCGGCAGGCGCAGGCGGAGCGGCAGCGCTGGGCTGCGTGCCGCCACGGCGGCCTGGATGCGCAGCGGCGTGATGCCTCGCGACTGCAGTTGCTCGGCCACCGCGCCGGCGCTGGGCGCCTCCAGCGTGCCGGAGACGGCACCGCCGGGACCATGGCCGGTGTAAGCGAACTCGGCCATCTCAGCCTTCATCCACCTGGTTGGTGGCGCGCATCGCCTCTTCCAGCGTGCTGCGGCCATCGATGGCCAGGCGCACCGCGTCACGGCGCAGCGTGTGGCCGCCCATCTGGCGGCGCGCGGCCTGGGTGAAGGCCTGGGCCTCACCGTGGTTCAGCGCCTCGACCAGCTCCTGGGTCATCTCGACGAACTCGTAGATGCCGGTGCGGCCGCTGTAGCCGGTGTGGTTGCACAGCGCGCAGCCACGCCCGCGCCAGAACGGGGTGTCAGCCGCACGGTCGCCCAGCTCGGACTCGATGAACTGCGCCTCTGCCGGCGTGGGCTCGGCGGGTGCCTTGCACGAGGGACAGATCACCCGCACCAGGCGCTGCGCCAGCACCATCTGCAGCGACAGCGCCACCATGTAGCGTGGCACGCCCATGTCGAGCAGGCGCACCGGCGTGGACAGCGCATCGTTGGTGTGCAGCGTGGACAGCACCAGGTGGCCGGTGATGGCCGCGCGCATGCCGATCTCGGCGGTTTCCTGATCGCGCATTTCGCCGATCAGCACCACGTCCGGGTCCTGGCGCAACGCGGCGCGCAGCACGCGCTCGAAGCTGAGGTCGATCTTCTCCTGCACCTGCACCTGGTTCAGGCCAGGCAGGCGGTACTCCACCGGATCTTCAGCGGTGAGGATCTTGCGGTCGGTGCTGTTGAGCTGGTTCAGCGCGGCGTACAGCGTGGTGGTCTTGCCCGAGCCGGTGGGGCCGGTGACCAGCACCATGCCGCTGGGCCGGGCGATCGCGCGGCGCAGCGCAGCCAGCACGCGCTCGGGCATGTGCAGGCGGTCCAGCTCCAGCAGGCCGGCATTCTGGTTCAGCAGGCGCATCACCACCGATTCGCCATGCTGCGTGGGCAAGGTGGAGATGCGCACGTCCACCGTGCCACCGGCCAGCTTGACGGCGAAGCGGCCGTCCTGCGGCAGGCGCTTTTCGGAGATGTCCAGGCCGCTCATCAGCTTCAGGCGCAGCGCCACCGCGCCGGCGATCTTGGCGTCGGTCTCGGTCTGCACGCGCAGCAGGCCGTCGATGCGAAAGCGGATGCGCAGCTGCCGCTCCTGCGGCTCGATGTGGATGTCTGAGGCGCGCACGCGCAGCGCCTCCTCGAAGACGCTGGTCAGCAGGCGCACCACCGGCGCGTCCTCGGCGCCCAGGTTGCCCAGGCCCAGCACGTCGGCCAGGCGGGTGTCGGCGGCGCCCAGCTCGCTGGTCAGCTCGCGCGCCAGGCCAGCGATCTCGTCGCTGCGCTGGTAGCTGCGCTCGATGGCGGCCAGGAACGCGCCCTCGGTGACCACCGAGACCTCGATCGGGCGGCGCAGCAGGCGGCCCAGTTCGTCGTAGGCGCCGATGTCGGTGGGGTCGGCCATGCCCACGCGCAGCGATGCCCCCTCTTCGGACAGCACCACCGCACGCAGGCGGCGCGCCTGCACCTCGGGCAGCAGCTTGATCAGCTCGGGACGCAGCGACTGCGGCTGCAGCTCGACGAAGGGCATGCCCAGCTGGCGCGCGATCAGGCGCGCCACCTGTTCCTCGGTGACCCAGCCATTGTCGACAAAGGTGCGGCCGAGCTTGCGACCGGTGCGGCGCTGCTCTTCCAGCGCGCGCTCGAGTTGTTCGGGCGCGAGCAGGCCCTCCTTGATCAGGAGGTCACCCAGGCGGACGCGTTCAGGACGGGCCATCGCTCAACCGGTGGCTCAGCGAGCCGGGGCCTCAAGCTGGCTGACCTGGCGGGCGCGGGCGTCCTCGGCCGATTCGGGCCAGCGGCCGTCCTGGATCACCGTGGGCTTCATCAGGATCACCAGCTCGCGCTTGCGGCTCACCGCGTTCTTCTGGCTGAACAGCTTGCCCACCAGGGGCATGTCGCCCAGCACCGGCAGGCCCGACTTGTCCAGCGTCTGGCTCTGCGTCATCAGGCCGCCGATGGCGACGATCTGGCCGTCGGCCACGCGCACGATCGAGTCGGTCTCGTTGACGGCGCTGGTCGCCAGCGGCAGCTTGTAGCTGCCCAGTGAGCCCAGGTCGACGTTCTTCTGCCGCTCGCTGACCACGCTGATGCTGGGGTGCACATGCAGCATCACATTGCCGCGCTCGTCGATCTGCGGCGTCACGTCCAGCGCGATGCCCGAGAAGAAGGGCTGCAGCGTCACCGTGGGCGTGCTGCTGGAGCTGGTGGCGGTGCTGGTGCTGGTGCTGGCCACGCCGGTGACATAGAGCTCGTCGGTGCCCACCTTGAGCACCGCCTTCTGGTTGTTCAGCGTGGCAATGCGCGGGCTGGACAGCACCTGCACGTCGCCCTGCGTCTGCAGGAAGTTCAGCATGGCGGCAAAGGTGCCGGCCTGGAAGGCGATGCCGTACATGCCGCCGCCCAGTGCGTTGGCCACCATCGCGCTGCCCGGCGTGGCCAGGTTGCCGCTGCCGTCGACCAGATCACCGGTGTTGCCGATCGTGGCACCGGGCTGCAGCATGCCCACACTGAGCTTGCCCTTGCCCAGGAACTTGCCGAAGCTGCTCCAGTTGATGCCCTGCTGCGATTCCTGGTCCAGCACGACATCGACGATCTTGGCCTCGATCATCACCTGGCGCTCGATGTTGATCTGCACCGCACCCAGGTACTGCTCGACCTGGCGCAGCTCGGCCGGCGAGGCCCGCACGACCACCACGCCGGCGGCCGGGTTGAGCACCACGCGGCGATCGGCGGCGGTGCCGACCAGCGCATTGAGTGAGCTCTGCACCTCGCGCCAGAAATCGGCGTCCGAGGTGGTGCGGACATGGGCCGAGTCTTCCGCCCGACCGCCGACAGTGCTGCCGGTGCTGCTTGCGCCGCCGCTGGTGGCCGCGCTGCCACCACTGGTGCCGGCCTGGGTGATGGAGCTGGACGAGACTCGGATGTCAGAGGCGCCCTGGCGCCGACCGGGCAGGTAGTTGATGCGGAACAGCCGCGTCTGCACGGTGTTCGAGTAGACGGTGATGCGGTTGCCCTGGACCTTGAATTCGTAGCCGTAGAGGTCTCGCAGGGCCGCCAACGCCTCCATCAGCGTGGTGTCCTTGAGCGTCAGCGACACGCTGCCGGTCACATCGGGCGAGACCAGCATGTTGAAGCGGCTGTTGACCGCCAGCTGCGCGAACACGGCCGAGGCCGGGGCATTGTTCATCGCCACGTCGAAGCGCGGCCCCTCGGCCGCGTCGGCAATGGCCGCCGGTGCGGACCCGGGCAGCGGCGCGGCGCTGGCCAGGCCGGCGCACGCCAGGCTGGCGGCCAGCAGGAGGGGGCGGATGATCATGGCGTCTCCTTGTTCAGGGCGACCACGCCCACCAGGTGCGGACCCGCGTGGCGGGTCGGGGTCCGCGTCAGCGGCGAGCGCAGCGCGTAGGACGGCGCGTGGTGCGGGATCGGTGTCTGGTGGGCCCAGACCCGCGCAGGCGCCGGGCGGGGTGACCGCTGCTTGGTGCGCCGCAGGACCGATGTGTGCGTGAGCGCCAGGCTTGGCGCGCTCGCCTGGGCCGGCCACTCGAAACGCAGGCCGCGCCAGCGCGCCGTCTCGCCCGATGGGGCCTTGGCCAGGGCCTGGGACAGTGCCGGCCGCGATGGTCCGGCTGCCACGAGCATGGCTGGCACCTGGGCTGTGGGCACACGCTGCGCGGCCACGGGGCGTGGCACGGCAGTCGCTGCCGTTTTCTTCGGGGGCGATGTCCGCGGGGCGGGCGCGACCAGATCGGCCCAGCTCAGGCGGGTCACCGGCGGCAGCGCTGGGGCGCTGGAGGTGACGGGTGTGTACTGCCACTGCGCCGTGTGCAGGCTGGTGGTCGGTGTCGGCGCAGCACGGCTGGTGGGCGCCAGGCTCACGGCACTGGCCACCGCGGCAGCCACCGGCGCAGCAGGCACCGGCGCCGGCAGGCGCGCACGGGCCTTGGGGTCCAGGTACTGCACGCCAACCAGGGTCCAGCGCTGCGGTCCGCCGGGGCCCTTGGCCAGCACGCCTTGCGCGTCAATGGCCACGATCTCGAAGGCGTTCCAGCGCTGGCCGGCACGCAGCAGCTGGCCGTCGACCAGCGCACTGGCCACGCCGTCCCGCGGCAATTGCAGGGACTGCAGCTGCGGCTCGGCCGGCGGGGCTGCCGGGGCCGCCGCGGGCACAGGGCCTCGGACACTGCCAGGCGCCACGGCGGCGGCGTCGCCACTGGCCAGGCCACCCAGCGGCCGGGTGGGGTCGGTCATGCCCGCGCAGCACAGGCCGGGGACCAGACCGAGCACGACCGCCAGGGTGGCGGCGCGGGGGACGCAGGATCGACGGGTCATGTCAGATCTCCATCCAGTTCTTGTCCAGGCTCAGCGTGTAGAGCCGCAGGGTCAGCGAGGCGCGCGGATGGCGCTCGACGACGAAGTTCATGCCGCCTGGCAAGAGGCGTTGCGGCAGCTGTTCCAGGCCCTGCACATAGGTCGCCAGGTCGACGAAGCTGCCCTCCAGCACGATCTCCACGCCCTGCTTCCACAGACCGGGCAGCTCGCCGCCGGCCCCTGAGGCCGCCGCAGAGGTGGCCAACGCGGCCGCCGACAGTGACTTCACGCTGCGCACCCGCAGCCGGCCAGCGCAGGTGGTGGCGCCGCCGCAGGCCTGCTGGCGCAGCATCTGCTGCAGCAGCGGCAGCATCTGCTGCGCGCTGACCAGGCCATTGGGTCCGCCCAACAGGCTTTGCTGGACGGCTGCGGCATGCCGGCGCGCGGCGTCGATCTGCTGCTGCTGGGTCTCGGCGAGCTGGCGGATCTCGCGTGCCAGCGCCTGGGCCTCGGCATCGGCCGCCTGGCGCTGCACGGCCTGGCTGCGCTGCTCGGCGCTCTGGCGTTGCCACTGCTGCAGCTGGCGCCCCAGGAACAGGGTGTCGGCCAGCGCCCACAGCAGCGCCACGCCGCAGGCGATCAGCGCCCAGCGTTCGCGCGGGCTGCGCGCATCGAAACGGCGGGTCAGCTCGGGCCAGCGGTCCCGGGCCTCGGCAAGGGCCTGGCGCAAGGCCTCGGTGCGTCGGTTCATCGTGCCTCCTTGGGCTCGGTACCGGGCAGGCCGCTGCGCAGCACGAACTCGGTCAGCACCGCCCCGGCATCGGCGCCGGCCTCATTGCCCACGGTGTTCACGCTCAGCTGAGCGAACTGGCGCCCGCGGAACACCGGTTCGGCATTCAGGCGGGCCAGGTAGTCGGGCACCGCCGAGGCGTCCAATGCCCGACCGCGCAGCTCCAGCGACTGGCCGTCGGGCGACACGCTGAAGCCGGTGATCCACAAGGCGCCGTGCGCCTGGTTGGCCAGAGCCTCGAAAAAGGCGGAGTAGGCCGGCGCCGACGCGGCGTCGGCCGAGCCGCGCAGACTGGCCTGCACCTTGGCCATGGCCTGCTCGATCGCACGCACGCGCGAGAGCTCGGCGTCGACGCCGCGGCGGCGCTGTTCCAGCTCGGACTTCAAGGCCTGGATCTGTGCTGCCTGGCTGCTGCGCAGCGTATCGGCCTGTGCCTGGTGCTGGTGGCGCTGCATCCAGGCCAGCCAAGCGCTGAGCGACAGCAGCACCAGCACGGTGCCTGCCCAGATCCACAGCGCCCGATCCAGACCGACACCGACGCGCTGGGGCCTCAGGGCCCCACGGTACAGATTGATCTGCTGGCGGCTCACGCCGGGGCCTCCGTCGTCTGACGCAGCGCGGCGCCCAGCGCCACCAGATGGCGCGCCAGCAGCTCAGGCAGTGCCTGGCCGGTCACGCTGCTGAGGTCCAGGCGCTCGTCCAGTGGCATCAGGCTCACCGGCACATACAACACCTGACCCAGCTCGTCACACAGGCTCTGGGCGGCCGGCCCGGGCAGCAGCGCCAGGCCGGCCACATTGGCGTGGCTGAACTGGCGCTCGCACAGGTCCAGCGTGCGCTGCAGTTCCAGCGCCAGGCGGTCCGCCGCCTGCTGGCGCAGGCCGGCATCGTCATGTGCCAGCAGGTCGGCTGTGATGTCGATGCGGCGGGACAGCAGCAGCTCGCCACGCAACGTCACCACCAGGATGGCCTGCTGCGGGCCGACCCACAGCAGGGCACGGGCACGATCGGCGTCGCCATCCAGCGCGCACAGATTGCGCAACGCGGTCTCGACAATGTCGATCGCCTCCAGCGGCACACGGGCGGTCTGGCAGTCTTCGGCCAGCGGCTTGATCGTGGCGGCTGGCGCCGCGGCCACCCAGGCGCTGCGCACCGGTGCCGACGGGTCGGCTGGCGGCACGGCCAGCACGTCGATGGCAGCGTCCTCCACCGGAAAATCCACCGCATCCTTGATGCGCCAACGCATCGCATCAGGCCAGTCGGCGCGGGGCAGCTCGGGAGCGTCGGCGCCCAGCAGTCGGTAGGCGGCCACAGGCAGCACCAACACCACCGGGACGGCGCCCAGTTCATGGCGCCGGCGCAGGGCCTGCCAGTGGCTCCAGCTCTGCGGCCGGGGGCCGGTCGCCATGCGCAACACACGCGGGCGCTCACCCGCCATCTGGCGCACTTCGGCCAGGGCGTAGTCGGCGTCGGTCAGCGCCAGACCGACCCATTGGTCGGTGTCGCGGACGGCAGGCGTGGTCGGCACAGGGAATCCCCATGAATGAGATACCCCCATCGTGCCGGGCCCGGGCGCTGCGCTGTCGGCCGAAAAGCGACCGGAATCAAGGCCTTACCGGGACTGATGGTGTGACACAACGCACGCCCCAGCCGCTTTGTGCACCGACTCGCCCATGAAAAAGGGCCGCCCAGGTGGGCGGCCCGCGTGGACCCGACGCCAGCGCGCCCGGTCAGTCGATCAGCGCTCAGCCAGCGGCTTGACGTCGCGCTTCTCGGCGCCGACGAACAGCTGGCGCGGACGGCCGATCTTGTACTCGGGGTCGGCGATCATCTCGTTGAGCTGGGCGATCCAGCCCACTGTGCGGGCCAGCGCGAAGATGGCGGTGAACAGCGAGACCGGGATGCCGATGGCGCGCTGCACGATGCCCGAGTAGAAGTCGACGTTCGGGTAGAGCTTGCGGGCGACGAAGTAGTCGTCTTCCAGCGCGATCTTTTCCAGCTCCATGGCCAGCTTGAACAGCGGGTCGTTGTGCAGGCCGAGTTCGCCCAGGACCTCGTGGCAGGTCTCGCGCATCAGCTTGGCACGCGGGTCGTAGTTCTTGTACACACGGTGACCGAAGCCCATCAGCTTGACGCCGGAGTTCTTGTCCTTCACCTGGCTCATGAACTCGCCGACCTTGGCCACGCCACCCATCTTCTGGATGTCGCCCAGCATGTTCAGGCAGGCCTCGTTGGCGCCGCCGTGCGACGGGCCCCACAGGCAGGCCACGCCGGCCGCGATGGCGGCGAACGGGTTGGTGCCCGACGAACCGCACAGGCGGACCGTGGAGGTGGAGGCGTTCTGCTCGTGGTCGGCGTGCAGGATGAAGATGCGGTCGAGCGCGCGCTCGATGACCGGGTTGACCTTGTACTCCTCGCACGGGGTGGCAAACATCATGCGCATGAAGTTGCCGGCGTAGGACAGATCGTTCTTCGGGTAGATGTAGGGCTGGCCGACGGTGTACTTGTAGGCCATGGCCACCAGCGTGGGCATCTTGGCGATCAGGCGGATCGCCGCAATCTCGCGGTGCTCGGGGTTATTGATGTCGGTGCTGTCGTGGTAGAAGGCCGACAGCGCGCCCACCAGGCCGGTCAGCACGGCCATCGGGTGGGCATCACGGCGGAAGCCACGCAGGAAGAACTGCATCTGCTCGTTGACCATCGTGTGGTTGATCACACGCGAGTGGAACGTGCCGCGCTGCTCGGTGTTGGGCAGCTCTCCGTAGAGCAGCAGGTAGCAGGTGTCGAGGTAGTCGCAGTTCACCGCGAGCTGCTCGATCGGGTAGCCGCGGTACAGCAGCTCGCCCTTGTCGCCGTCGATGTAGGTGATCGTCGAGTTGCACGACGCGGTGCTCAGGAAGCCCGGGTCATAGGTGAACTTGCCGGTCTGGCCGTAGAGCTTGCGGATGTCGATCACGTCGGGCCCGATGGTGCCCTTGTAGATCGGCAGGTCCATGCTGGGGCTGCCATCGGAGAACGACAGGGTGGCTTTCACGTCGGACGGGGTCATCGTCGGGTCCTTTCAAACAAATCGTGCGTCAACCGGGCTGGCGCAGCTGCACCAGAACATCCTGCACCTCAGGTCGGTCCAGTTCGCCCGTCGGCTCCTTGCGTGCCAGCAGGAGGTCGAGCAGGTCGTTATCGGCCAGGTCCATCAGGGTCTGGAGGCCTTCCACCTGCCGCAGCGTGAGTGTGCTCTCGTAGCGGCGGAAGAAGCGCTCCACGAACAGGTCGTTCTCGAGCAGGCCGCGCCGACACCGCCACTTGAGGCGACTGATGTCGGTGGGGGTCAGTGGTGCAGTGTCCATGCCCATGCTTGCTCGAACTTGACCGTGGTCAGGCGTGCCGTCAGACGGCGCGGCGGACCATCAGCTCCTTGATCTTGCCAATCGCCTTGGTCGGGTTCAGCCCCTTGGGGCAGACGTCGACGCAATTCATGATGGTGTGGCAGCGGAACAGGCGGTACGGGTCCTCGAGGTTGTCGAGGCGGGCGCTGGTGTCCTGGTCGCGGCTGTCGGCGATGAAGCGGTAGGCCTGCAGCAGACCGGCCGGGCCGACGAACTTGTCCGGGTTCCACCAGAAGCTGGGGCAGCTGGTGGAGCAGCTGGCGCACAGGATGCACTCGTACAGGCCGTCGAGCTCCTCGCGCTGCTCGGGCGACTGCAGGCGCTCTTTCTCGGGCGGCAGCGTGTCGTTGACCAGGTAGGGCTTGATCGAGTGGTACTGCTTGAAGAACTGGGTCATGTCCACGATCAGGTCGCGGATGACCGGCAGGCCCGGCAGCGGACGCAGCACCACGGTCTGCGGCAGCGTGCGCATGTTGGTCAGGCAGGCCAGGCCGTTCTTGCCGTTGATGTTCATGGCGTCCGAACCGCAGACGCCTTCGCGGCAGGAGCGGCGGAAGCTCAGCGTGGGGTCGACGGCCTTGAGCTTGACCAGGGCGTCCAGCAGCATGCGCTCATTGCCATCGAGTTCGATCTCGATGGTCTGCATGTAGGGCTTGGCGTCCTTGTCCGGGTCGTAGCGATAAATCTGAAACGTGCGCTTGTCAGCCATGATGTGCTTGTCCTCTCGTGGCGATCAGAAGGTACGGGCCTTGGGCGGCACGGATTCGACGGTCAGCGGCTGCAGGTTCACCGGCTTGTAGTCCAGGCGATTGCCTTCGGAGTACCACAGCGTGTGCTTCATCCAGTTCGCGTCATCGCGGGTCGGGTAGTCGTCGTGGGCGTGGGCGCCACGGCTTTCGGGACGCGCGGCGGCCGAGATCATCGTGGCCTTGGCAGCCTCGATCAGGTTGTCGACTTCCAGCGCCTCGATGCGCGCGGTGTTGAAGACCTTGGAGTTGTCCTTCAGGCCGATGGCCTTGACGCGCTCGGCCACCGCGGCAATGGCGGTGACGCCCTCGTCCATCGACTTCTGGGTGCGGAACACACCAGCGTGCTTCTGCATCGTCGAGCGGATGTCGTTGGCCACGTCCTGGGCGTACTCGCCGTTCTTGGCGCTGTCCAGGCGGGCCAGACGGGCCAGCGTGGCGTCGGCCGCATCGGCCGGCAGCGGCTTGTGGTTCTTCTGCTTGAGCGCGCTGGCCACGATGTGGTTGCCAGCGGCGCGGCCGAAGACCACCAGGTCGAGCAGCGAGTTGGTGCCCAGGCGGTTGGCGCCGTGCACCGACACGCAGGAGCATTCGCCCACCGCGTACAGGCCGTTCACCACCGAGCGCGGGTCGCCGTTCTTCGGGACCACGACCTGGCCGTTGACGTTGGTCGGGATGCCACCCATCTGGTAGTGGATGGTCGGCACCACCGGGATCGGCTCCTTGGTGATGTCGACGTTGGCGAAGTTGTGGCCGATCTCGAACACCGAGGGCAGGCGCTTGAGGATGGTCTCGGCGCCCAGGTGGGTCATGTCGAGCAGCACGTAGTCCTTGTTGGGACCGCAGCCGCGACCTTCCTTGATTTCCTGGTCCATTGAGCGCGAGACGAAGTCGCGCGGCGCCAGGTCCTTGAGCGTGGGCGCGTAGCGCTCCATGAAGCGCTCGCCGTTGGCGTTGCGCAGGATCGCGCCTTCGCCGCGGCAGCCTTCGGTCAGCAGCACGCCCGCGCCGGCCACGCCGGTGGGGTGGAACTGCCAGAACTCCATGTCCTGCAGCGGCAGGCCGGCACGCGCGGCCATGCCCAGGCCGTCGCCGGTGTTGATGAAGGCGTTGGTCGAGGCGGCGAAGATGCGGCCGGCACCGCCGGTGGCCAGCAGCACGGTCTTGGCTTCCAGGATGTGGATGTCGCCGGTTTCCATTTCCAGCGCGGTGACGCCGACCACGTCGCCATCGGCGTCACGGATCAGGTCGAGGGCCATCCACTCGACGAAGAAGTTGGTGCGGGCCTTGACGTTCTGCTGGTACAGCGTGTGCAGCAGCGCGTGGCCGGTGCGGTCGGCGGCGGCGCAGGCGCGCTGCACCGGCTTCTCGCCGTAGTTGGCGGTGTGGCCGCCGAAGGGGCGCTGGTAGATCGTGCCGTCGGGGTTGCGGTCGAACGGCATGCCGAAGTGCTCAAGCTCGTAAACGACCTTGGGTGCTTCACGGCACATGAACTCGATCGCGTCCTGGTCGCCGAGCCAGTCGGAGCCCTTGACGGTGTCGAAGAAGTGGTAGTGCCAGTTGTCTTCCGACATGTTGCCCAGCGAGGCACCGATGCCGCCCTGCGCCGCCACGGTGTGCGAGCGGGTGGGGAAGACCTTGGACAGCACGGCCACGTTGAGGCCGGCCAGCGACAGTTGCAGCGAAGCGCGCATGCCGGAGCCACCGGCGCCGACGATGACGACGTCGAACTTGCGCTTGGAAACTTGAGTCATGGTGTGTCTCTTCTCAGTCGGGTGCGCGTGCTCAGAGGCGCCACAGCACTTGGATGGCCCAGCCGGCGCAGCCGACCAGCCAGACGATGGTGAAGACGTGCAGCGCCAGGCGGATGCCCACCGGCTTGACGTAGTCCATCCAGATGTCGCGCACGCCCACCCAGGCATGCCAGGCCAGCGCGACGATGACCGAGAAGGTCAGGAACTTCATCCACTGGGCGGCAAAGATGCCGGCCCACTTGTCGTAGCCCATCTCACCGGGCATCAGCACCTGCACCAGCAGGACGACGGTGAAGAGCGCCATCAGCAGCGCGGTGATGCGCTGGGCCAGCCAGTCGCGCAGGCCGTAGCTGGCGCCGACGACCAGCCGCTTGGAACCGTGTTCGATTGCCATGTCGTGTTGTCCTTGTTGGCTCAGTACAGGCCGAAAAGCTTGGCGCCCAGCGCGGCGGTCAGCAGCAGGCTCACGGCCAGCGTGATGATGGCCGAGCTCTTGCCCTGCTCCTTGCTGACGCTGTGGGTGGCGTCCATCAGCAGGTGTCGCACGCCGGCCGTGAAGTGGTGCAGGTAGGCCCAGATCAGGCCCAGCACGACCAGCTTGACCAGCACGCCGGGGACAGGACCCAGGCCGGCCTCGAAGGCACTGCGAAAAGTGTCGAAGCTCACCTCGGAGGTGACGCTGGTGTCGAACAGCCAGATCACCAGCGGCAGCAGCAGGAACATGACCATGCCGCTGATACGGTGCAGGATGGAGACGATGCCCGCCGGCGGGAGCCGGTAGTTGCGAAGGTCCGTCAACGCATTGATGTTGCGGAACTCCGGGCGTTGCTTGAGCGTGTCGGCCATGAGGGGTGTCCTTGTTGTGGTCGCTCTGGAAAGGATCGGAGTCGGGAGGGGGCTACCGGTTCACTGTGTTCCCACGGTGAAACCCGAAGATTCTATTGCACTGCAGCAAGCTTTCAGTGGCCTTGCCAGCGTCGCGATTGCGGACACGCACAGGCATGGCGCGACTCAGTTGAGCTCATTGCGGTAGAAGTGGGCCGCGGTGTTGTACAGGCCGCGGCGCAGCTCCACCGGCCGGTCGCCATAAGTGTGGGCCAGGCGCTCGACGCTCAGCAGCGGCGTGCCGACCGGCACTTCCAGCAGCTCGGCCGTCGCGGCATCGGCGGCCACGGCGCGGATCTTTTCCTCGGCGCGGATCATGCGCACGCCGAATTCGGTCTCGAAGAGACCGTACATCGGGCCGGCGTACTGCGACAGGCGCTCGGCGCTCAGGCCCTTGAACGGGCCGGCAGGCAGCCAGATCTCGTCGAGCACCACCGGATGGTCATCGCGGCTGAGCGTGCGGCGCACCAGCACCGCGCTGTCGCCCGGCTTGAGCGCCAGGGCCTTGGCCACCTCGGCCGGTGCGCGCATGCGCCTGCAGTCCAGAAAGCGCCGCGCCATGCCAGTGGACGGGCCGTCATCGGGCGTCAGGCGCAGGAAGCGGTACTGGATGTTCTCTTCAGCATGGGTGGCCACGAAGGTGCCCTTGCCCTGGCGGCGCACCACCAGGTTCTCGGCCGCCAGCTCGTCGATCGCCTTGCGCACCGTGCCCTGGCTGACCTTGTAGCGCTGGGCCAGGTCGGTCTCGCTGGGGATCGCCTCGGCGGGCTTCCACTCGCCATCTTGCAGGCTGCGCACCAGCAAGGCCTTGATCTGCTGGTACAGCGGGCTGAAGGCAGGACCTTCAGCCACCGGCAGGACGTCGGCGTCGGGCGGATCGGCAGGCAGTTGCGCGGACATAGGGCGGCGATTGCAGCACAGGCGCCCCCCGGGCGTCCATGAATAACCAACTGATGTCTTATATAAGACATATGAATCTTGACGCACCCAGGGTTCCCCCCTAGACTCAGCGGCTCTACGCGCGGCCTGCGCCCGCCCGGAAGCCCGCTCGGCCACCGGCGCGACAGGCCCGCGTCAGCCGGTTAACGCAACCTCCCTCCTCTTTTCCCGGAGCCCCCTCATGAGCAAGACCCCCGTTCGCGTGGCCGTCACCGGCGCCGCTGGCCAGATCGGCTACGCGCTGCTGTTCCGCATCGCCTCTGGCGAGATGCTGGGCAAGGACCAGCCCGTCATCCTGCAACTGCTGGAAATTCCCGACGAGAAGGCCCAGAACGCGCTCAAGGGCGTGATCATGGAGCTGGAAGACTGCGCCTTCCCGCTGCTGGCCGGCATCGAGGCCCACAGCGACCCGATGACCGCCTTCAAGGACACCGACTACGCCCTGCTGGTGGGTGCCCGTCCGCGCGGCCCCGGCATGGAGCGCGCCGACCTGCTGGCCGCCAACGCCCAGATCTTCACCGCCCAGGGCAAGGCCCTGAACGCGGTGGCCTCGCGCAACGTCAAGGTGCTGGTGGTCGGCAACCCGGCCAACACCAACGCCTACATCGCGATGAAGTCGGCCCCGGATCTGCCGGCCAAGAACTTCACCGCCATGCTGCGCCTGGACCACAACCGCGCTGCCTCGCAGATCGCCGCCAAGATCGGCTGCGCCGTCGGCGACATCCAGAAGCTGTGCGTCTGGGGCAACCACTCGCCCACCATGTACGCCGACTACCGCTTCGCCACCGTGAACGGCAAGAGCGTCAAGGACACGATCAACGACCACGACTGGAACGCCAACACCTTCTTGCCCACCGTGGGCAAGCGTGGCGCCGCCATCATCGCCGCGCGCGGCCTGTCGTCGGCCGCCTCGGCCGCCAACGCCGCGATCGACCACTTGCGCGACTGGGCCCTGGGCACCAATGGCCAGTGGGTCACGATGGGCATCCCGTCCAAGGGTGAGTACGGCATCCCGGCCGAGACCATGTTCGGCTACCCCGTCACCTGCGAAGGCGGCGAGTACAAGATCGTCGAAGGCCTGCCGATCGACGCCTTCAGCCAGGAATGCATCAACAAGACCCTGGCCGAGCTCGAGGGCGAGAAGGACGGCGTCAAGCACCTGCTGTGATGTCGCCTGGCTGACCGCGGCCTGCGGTTAAGCTCGACAGCCGGCGCGCCTTCCAGGCCGCCGGCTTTTTTCTTTGTCCTGGCCCGTCCCCCGTCACGATGAGCACCCTGCGCCACCCCGCCGACGTTCTGTTCGAGGAAGGCGATGCCGTCCCCGAGCTGCCTGTGTGCGACCACTACTGCGGCGTCGAAGCGCGCATGCGCAAGAGCCTGCAGTTGCAGGCCGAGCTGGGCCCGGTGTTCGATGTCACGCTGGACGGTGAGGATGGCGCGCCCGTGGGCGGCGAGGTGGAGCACGCCCACCTGATCGCCGAGTTGGTGAACTCGCCGTTGAATGCGCACGGCCGCGTCGGCGCCCGCGTGGTGCCGGTGGATCACCCAGCCTTCCAGCCCATGCTTGACGCCCTGCTGCCGCGCGCCGGCGCGCGCCTGGCCTACCTGATGATCCCCAAGCCGCGCAACGCCGCCGATCTGGACGCCGCCGCGCGCGCGGTGGACGCCACGCTGGCGCGCAGCGGCTTCAGCCGGCCGCTGCCGCTGCAGGCGCTGGTGGAAACGCATGGCGCGCTGCGCGATGTGCGGGCGCTGGCCGAGCACCCCCGGCTGGAGAGCCTGTCCTTCGGGCTGATGGACTTCGTCTCGGCGCACCGCGGCGCGATCCCGCAATCAGCCATGGGCGTGCGCGGCCAGTTCGAGCACCCGCTGGTGCTGCGCGCCAAGCTGGAGATCGCCGCCGCCTGCCACGCCGCGGGCAAGGTGCCGTCGCACTGCGTGGTGACCGAATTCAAGGACCTGGACGGTCTGCGTCAGGCCGCCCGGCGCGCGGCGCGCGAACTGGGCTACAGCCGCATGTGGAGCATCCACCCTGACCAGATCCGCCCCATCGTCGAGGCCTTTTCGCCCGCCGCTGACGAGATCGAGCAGGCCATCGAGATCATCCTGGCCGCCCAGGACGCCGACTGGGCGCCCATCCGCCACCGCCACGGCGGACGTGAGCAGTTGCATGATCGTGCGAGCTTCCGTTACTTCTGGCAGGTGATGCAGCGCGCCCACCGCACTGGCGCCGCCCTGTCCCCGGACGTGGTGCAGCGCTTCTTTGTCACCACCTGAGCGGCCCGGGCGACTCCGGAAACGTCCGGACACCGCATCGGAGCCTGGCAGAGGACAATCCAGCCCCATCATCGTTGCCCATCGATCCATGAAGAAGTACGTCGTTGTGTCTGCCGTGGCCTGCCTGGCCGCCCTGCTCCCCGTGGCCGCTGCGGCCCAGCCCGGCGCAAGCCCCGCCAAACCGGCTGCCAAGCCAGCCGCCAAGGCACCGGTCCGCAAGAAGGCCCCGCCCGCCCCGGTCGAGGTGCCCCTGCCCGCCGCCACCGGCGAGCAGAACGCCGCCGCCGCGATGACCCTGTTCGGCGACTACGGCTGCGAGTTCAACCAGACCGTCAAGGTGGCGATGAACCCGAAGTACGACGGCTACATCGACGTCAGCTTCGGCAAGCGCCAGTGGACGATGAAGCCCATCCTGTCCAGCACCGGTGCTCTGCGTCTGGAGGACGTCAAGGGCCAGACCCTGATGCTGCAGATCGCTCACAAGTCGATGCTGATGGACGTGAAGATCGGCCAGCGCCTGGTCGACGAGTGCCAGCACGAGAAGCAGCTGGAGGCCAAACGCGCCTACGAGGCCCAGCAAGCCCAGGGCGGCGGCGCCACGCCGGGCCTGTTGCAGGCCGATCCACCGCCTCAGCGCTGAAGTCCGCCCCACAGCGCGCCGGCCTGTCACGCGGCTGACGCGCACCGATTGCCCTGCACGCCGGGTCGAATATCGCCCGGCGTGCGTCTTTCTGGCGCCAAAATTGCATGTTGCCCGGCCGCCCGCCGCGGCCAGCACACGCCCGGCCCTGAATCAGTGCTTGGCAAGTCTTATATAAGATATAAAATACCGTAGTTACCCGCAGTCACCCGACGCGGGTCCCGCCGCAGAACCACCGACGACCGCCCCCATCAGGAGCCCCGACATGCTGCAAGCCTACCGCCAACATGCCGCCGAACGCGCCGCGCTCGGCATCCCCCCGCTGGCCCTCGACGCCAAGCAGGTGTCCGAGCTGATCGAATTGATCAAGAACCCGCAGTCCTTGGCAAATGCGGGCGAAGAGGCCTTCCTGCTCGATCTGCTGACCCACCGCGTGCCGCCGGGCGTGGACGATGCCGCCAAGGTCAAGGCCAGCTTCCTGGCCGCGGTCGCCCACGGCGACGTGAAGGTCGGCCTGATCTCCAAGGCCAAGGCCACCGAGCTGCTGGGCACCATGGTGGGCGGCTACAACGTGCATCCGCTGATCGAGCTGCTCGACGACGCCGAGGTGGCGGGTGTCGCGGCCGAGGGCCTGAAGAAGACCCTGCTGATGTTCGACTACTTCAATGACGTGGCCGCCAAGGCCAAGGCCGGCAACGCCAAGGCCCAGGAAGTCATGCAGTCGTGGGCCGACGCCGAGTGGTTCACCTCGCGCCCCGAAGTGCCCAAGAGCATCACCGTCACCGTCTTCAAGGTGCCCGGCGAGACCAACACCGACGACCTCTCGCCGGCCCCCGATGCCTGGAGCCGCCCGGACATCCCGATGCACTACCTGGCGATGCTGAAGAACACGCGTCCTGACGCGGCCTTCAAGCCCGAGGAAGACGGCAAGCGCGGCCCGATGCAGTTCATCGAGGACCTGAAGAAGAAGGGCCACCTGGTCGCCTATGTGGGCGACGTGGTGGGCACCGGCTCCAGCCGCAAGTCGGCCACCAACAGCGTGATCTGGGCCACCGGCCAGGACATCCCGTTCGTGCCGAACAAGCGCTTCGGCGGCGTCACGCTGGGCGGCAAGATCGCCCCGATCTTCTTCAACACGCAAGAGGACTCGGGCTCGCTGCCGATCGAGGTCGATGTCTCCAAGCTGGAAATGGGCGACGTGATCGACGTGCTGCCCTATGACGGCAAGATCGTGAAGGCGGGCGCCACCGTCGCCGAGTTCAAGCTCAAGAGCGAGGTGCTGTTCGACGAAGTGCGCGCTGGCGGCCGCATCAACCTGATCATCGGCCGCAGCCTGACCGCCAAGGCGCGCGAGTTCCTGGGCCTGCCGGCCTCCACCGTGTTCCGCCTGCCGCAGGCCCCCGCCGCGACCAAGGCCGGCTTCACGCTGGCCCAGAAGATGGTCGGCCGCGCTTGCGGCCTGCCGGAAGGCCAGGGCGTGCGCCCGGGCACCTACTGCGAGCCCCGCATGACCACCGTCGGCAGCCAGGACACCACCGGCCCGATGACTCGCGACGAGCTGAAGGACCTGGCCTGCCTGGGTTTCTCGGCCGACATGGTGATGCAGTCCTTCTGCCACACCGCCGCCTACCCGAAGCCGGTGGACGCCAAGATGCACCGCGAGCTGCCGCCCTTCATCAGCAGCCGCGGCGGCGTGGCCCTGCGCCCGGGCGACGGCGTGATCCACAGCTGGCTCAACCGCCTGCTGCTGCCCGACACCGTGGGCACCGGCGGCGACAGCCACACCCGCTTCCCGATCGGCATCTCCTTCCCGGCCGGCTCCGGTCTGGTGGCCTTCGGCGCCGCCACCGGCGTGATGCCGCTGGACATGCCCGAGTCGGTGCTGGTGCGCTTCAAGGGCACGATGCAGCCCGGCGTCACGCTGCGTGACCTGGTGCACGCCATCCCGCTGTACGCGATCAAGGCCGGTCTGCTGACCGTGGCCAAGGCCGGCAAGAAGAACATCTTCTCGGGCCGCGTGCTGGAGATCGAAGGCCTGCCCGACCTGAAGGTGGAACAGGCCTTCGAGCTGAGCGACGCCTCGGCCGAGCGCTCGGCCGCCGGTTGCACGATCAAGCTCAACAAGGAGCCGGTGATCGAGTACCTGCAGTCGAACATCGTGCTGATGAAGAACATGATCGCCGACGGCTACCAGGACGCCAAGACCCTGGCCCGCCGCATCGAGAAGGTCGAAGCCTGGCTGGCCAACCCGCAGCTGCTGGAGGCCGACGCTGACGCCGAGTACGCCGCCGTCATCGAGATCGACCTGGCCGAGATCACCGAACCCATCGTCTGCTGCCCGAACGACCCGGACGATGCCAAGACCCTGTCCGAAGTGGCCGGCACCCAGATCGACGAGGCCTTCATCGGCTCGTGCATGACCAACATCGGCCACTTCCGTGCCGCCGCCACCGTGCTGGGCGGCGCGCGCGACATCCCGGTCAAGCTGTGGGTCGCCCCGCCGACCAAGATGGACGCGGCCGAGCTGATGAAGGAAGGCCACTACGCCGCCTTCGGCAGCGCCGGTGCGCGCACCGAGATGCCGGGCTGCTCGCTGTGCATGGGCAACCAGGCCCAGGTGCGCGAAGGCGCCACGGTGATCTCCACCTCCACCCGCAACTTCCCGAACCGCCTGGGCAAGAACACCAACGTGTTCCTGGGCTCGGCCGAGCTGGCCGCGGTGGCCTCCAAGCTGGGCAAGCTGCCCACCAAGGAGGAGTACCTGGCGGCCACTGGCGTGATCACCGCCAAGGCCGAGCAGATCTACAAGTACATGAACTTCAACCAGATCGACGAGTACGTCGAGACGGCCAAGACGGTCGCCTGATCAGCCTGCGCTGAACCAGCCCCAGGCCCGCCCCGTGCGGGCCTTTTTCATGGGCCACCGTCGGGCCACTCCTGTGCCAGCAGCCCCCACAGGTGGATGTCGACCGGGCGGCCCGCCTTGCCGCTGTAGCGCTGGCGCAGCCGCCCTTCCAGCGTGAAGCCCAGGCGCTGCAGCAGCGCGTTGCTGGCCAGGTTGTCGGGCTGCACCTCGGCCTCGATGCGGCGCAGGCCCAGCGGGCCGACGGCGTGGCCGATCAGCGCCGTCAGCGCCTCGCGGGCCAGGCCCTGGCGCCAGTGCGTACGACCCAGCACATAGCCCAGGTCGACGCGCCGGTTGGGCTCGTCGTGCTTGAACAGCAACGCGGTGCCGATCGCCACATCGTCCTCGCGCCGCGCGATCACCAGCTGCCGCGTGTCGCCGGCCGCCTCCAGGCCGCGCATGCGGGCCAGCCAGGCCTGGGCATCGTCCAGGCTGCGCCAGGTGGCGTAGGGCAGGAAGCGGGTGGCCTCGTCGTCGCTGTTGACGGCCAGCAGCGCGGGCAGGTCGGTGTCGGTCACCGGGCGCACGCACAGGCGCGGGGTCAGCAGCGGTCCCCATTCAGGCAGGCTCATCGGTGCTCCTGGTGCTCCTCGGGGGTTCCAGCGCCTCGGCGCGCTGCTGCAGGCTCTGCCGCTCGCGCTGGTTGGTGCTGAGCGCGGCGGCGCGCAGCCAGGCCTGGCGTGCCTCGCCGCGCCGGCCCAAACGCGCCAGCAGATCACCTTGCACCGCGGGCAGCCAGGGATAGGCCGCCAGCGCCGGCTCGTGCTGCAGGGCCTCGACCATCACCAGCGCGGCGGCTGGCCCCTGGTGCATGCCCACCGCCACGGCGTGGTTCAGTGCCACCACCGGCGACGGTGAGCGCTGCCTCAGCCGCTCATACAGCGCGCAGACAAGCGCCCAGTCGGTGTCCTCGGCGCGCGCGGCCCGCGCATGGCAGGCCGCCAGTGCGGCCTGCAGCTGGTAGCTGTCGGGTGATGCCGGTGCCAGCGCATCGGCCCTGGCCAGCGCCTCAAGCCCGTGGCGGATCAGCAGCCGGTCCCAGCGCCGGCGGTCCTGCTCGGCCAGCAGGATCGGCCGGCCATCGGCCTCGGTGCGCGCGGCGATCCGTGAGGCCTGCAGGCTCATCAGCGCCAGCAGGCCCCAGGCCTCGGGCTCGGCCGGCGCCAGTTGCACCAGCATGCGGCCCAGGCGCAGCGCCTCGTCGCACAGCGCCGGGCGCATCCAGTCCTCACCCGCGGTGGCGGTGTAGCCCTCGTTGAACACCAGGTAGACCACCTCCAGCACCGAGCCCAGGCGCGCCGCCAGCGCCGTGCCTCGCGGCAGCTCGCAGGGGATGCGTGCCTCGGCCAGCGTGCGCTTGGCACGCACCAGGCGCTGCGCCATCGTCGGCTCGCTGACCAGGAAGGCGCGGGCGATCTCGGCGGTGGACAGGCCGGCCAGCACCTTCAGCGTCAGCGCCACACGCTGCGGCGGCGGCAGCACCGGGTGGCAGGCGGTGAACAGCAGGCGCAGCAACTCGTCATCGCCGACGCTGCGCGCGGCGCGCCGGGCATCCAGCGTGTCGGCGTGGTCGGGGTGGCGGTCGGCCTGCATCGCGATCAGGTCCTCGGCCAGCGCGGCCTCGTGGCCGGCAGCCATCTGGCGATGCCGCAGCCAGTCCAGCGCCTTGCGCTGCGCGGTGGTCATCAACCAGGCACCGGGCTTGTCAGGCAGGCCGTCGGTGGGCCAGCGCTGCAGCGCTTCCAGCCAGGCGTCCTGGGCCAGCTCCTCGGCCACGCCCAGGTCGTGCACGCGCCGCGCGACGGTGGCCACGACCCGCGCCGACTCGATGCGCCAGATCGCCGCCAGCGCGGCATCCAGCGGGCCGCTCACCGCGGCGGCAGCGCGGTGTCCATGGCCTTCATGCGCTCGATCTCGGCACTGGGCGGAAATTCGTCCAGCTCGATCAGCTGGCGCACCTCGATCACCGCCGCCTGGCCGCGGCCGGCCGGGTTGGGAAAGCGCCGCGCCCACTCCAGGGCCTCCTCGCGGCTGCGCACCTGGATCAGGGTGTAGCCGGCGATCAGCTCCTTGGCCTCGGCGAAGGGGCCGTCCACCACCTGGCGGCTGTCGTCGGCGCCATAGTGCACGCGCCAGCCGCTGCGGCTGGGGTGCAGGCCGGCGCCTTCAAGCAGCACGCCGGCGCGGGCCAGCTCCTCGTGGTAGGCGGCCATCTCGGCCAGCAGCTCGGGCGGGGCCTCGGGGGTCTGCTCGGCCTCGAAGGCCTCGCAGGACTTCACCATGATCATGAAACGCATCGCCGTCCTTTCAACCGGGCATCTGCGGCTGCAGCATGCTGTGGCGGTTGCCCTCGGTGTCGACGAAGGAGACGTAGTCGCCCACGCCCGGAATGGGCATCGGCTCACCCATCACCTCGCCGCCTGCCGCGTGGACGCGGGCCATCGCCGCACGGATGTCATCCACCGCGATCACCACGCTGGGGTGCTGCATCGGGTTGTCCGCCTGGAACGGAAACAGGCCGCCATTGATGACACCGCGCTTGGTGCCCGGCTCGGCGCTGTCCTCACTGGCCGTGGTGGCCATCAGGTAGTCGCCCATCTCGGGCCCGAACTGCTGCACCTGCCAGCCAAAGGCCTCGCGGTAGAAGCGGGTGGCACGGGCGGCATCGCGGTAGGGCATCTCGAAATGCACGACGGGACACATTGGTGTGCTCATGGCGCTTTCCTCCAAAACAGGGTGATGTCAGCTCGACGCACAAGGCTCGCGCGTTTCGACCGCGCGGCGCCTGGGACAAACCCGGATCAGCCCCGGTTCGAGCCCTCGAAGCACGGCGCCAGCGCGCGCACCTCCACCGTCGCCCACTCGGCCGCCGGGCAGCGCCGCGCCCAGGCCAGCGCCTGCTCGCGGCTGACGTTCTTCAGCAGGAAGAAGCCACCGACCATCTCCTTGGCCTCGGTGAACGGGCCGTCGTGCTGCACGCCGCGCTCGATGCGCACCGCCTGATCCAGACCGGCCAGCGACTCCACCGCGGCCAACTGCCCCTCGGCGGCGATCGCCTCACCAAAGCGCTGCATGCGCGCATAGGCTTCGCGGCCCTCGGCTTCGGTGCGGGTGGCGCGCTGGCCCATCGGTTCATGGATCAGCAGCAGATAGGACATGACGGACTCCGGATGCGGCGCGGGGGCGAGGAAGCGGATGCTACGGCATGGGCTGGATCCATGATCGGACGGATGACCGACCTCGCCGTCCGCCTGCACTGGAGTACGCTTGTGGGGCTGAGGGCCGTTCGAGCCCAGCGCGGTCCACGGTCAGGCCAGGGAGGTCACCCGGTGTCATTGTTCAGTCTGCAACGCACGGCCCTGGTCGGCATCTGCGCCGCTCTGGCGGCCTGTGCCGCAAGCCAGCCCGATCCCAGCCGGCTCACGCGTGAGCAATTGCTGGCCTGCGAGGAAACCAAGATCGAGTTGGCAGTCGAGGCCGCTCGCCTGCGGCAGCGGCAAACCAACCTGGGCACCTTGCAGGCCAAGCTCCAGGAGGCCAATCGGCAGCTCTGGACCCAGGCCAACACGCATCCCGTGCCCGGCTCTGGCGCCTCCCTCGAGGTCATGGAGACCGCCGCCACACTGAATGCCGCCATCGATGGGTCGAATGCCGATGCGTCCGCGCTGAGGGCCGATGCCCAGGCGTACAACCAACGGACTGAGGCCTACAACAGGGCCTGTGCGGGCAAGTGGTTCAGACCCATCGACGTCGACTGGGTCAAACATCAGCTGCGCGAGCGACGGGCGGCCCGGGCGGCGGCCTCGGCAAGTGCCGTGCGCGACGACAGCATCCGCTGATCGCTGGCGTACGCTTGAGGCTTCACCGTCGTGCCCTTGGGGCCTGACCCGGACGATCCAGGGAGGAACGCCGATGCTGAACCGCCAACCACTGCGAACCCGCCCTGCGCTGGGCACCCTCATCGGCGCCTGTGCCTTGTGGTGCCCTGCCGCCCAGGCCCAGGACGCCGCCGCCCCTCAGCCGGTCGTCTCGACCCGTGCCGAGTACCTGAGCTGCCTGCTGTCCAACGACGACCTGACGCGGCATGGAGCGCAGCTGAACGCCGCGCACCAGCACCATCAGCGACGCGTGGCCGCAGTCCAGGCTGCCGCCACCGACCTGGCGGCGCAGGTGCGCCGCCATGCGCCGAAGAACAAGGCCGAGGCGGACGCCTACAACCGGGCGGTCGCGCGTCAGAACGCCGAGGTGGCCGAGGTCAATGCCCAGGCACAGGTGCTGCAAGCACGCCAGGACGATCTGAACCGGCGCGTTGTCGACCACAACGGCCGTTGTGGTGCGATGGTCATCTCCGCAGAGGATCGCGCTGCCGCCGAGGCCGACTACCGCCGCCGATTGCTGGCGCGCGCCGCCGCCTCCGCAGCGGCCGATTGATAATCGAGCGACCATCGCCCTCCCCCGCCGCCACCCCATGAGCACCGCCGCGCCGCCCAGCCGATTTCCCACGCCGGACCTGACCGACCTGCCCGACGACATCCGCCAGCGCATCCTGGCCGTGCAGGAGAAGTCGGGTTTCGTGCCCAATGTGTTCCTCACGCTGGCCCGCCGGCCGGATGAGTTCCGCGCCTTCTTCGCCTACCACGATGCGCTGATGGACAAGCCCGGCGGCCTGAGCAAGGCCGAGCGCGAGATGATCGTGGTGGCCACCAGCAACGCCAACCAGTGCCAGTACTGCGTGATCGCCCATGGCGCGATTCTGCGCATCCGCGCCAAGAATGCACTGGTGGCCGACCAGGTGGCGGTCAACTACCGCAAGGCCGACATCACGCCGCGCCAAAAGGCGATGCTGGACTTCGCGATGAAGGTCTCGCAGCAGTCCTATGCGGTGGACGATGCCGACTTCGCCGCGCTGCACGCCCACGGCTTCAGCGACGAGGACGCCTGGGACATCGCCGGCGTGGCGGCCTTTTTCGGCCTGTCCAACCGCCTGGCCAATGTCACCGGCATGAAGCCCAACCCCGAGTTCTACGCGATGGGGCGCTGAGGCCCCGCCACTTCACTCGATGGCCCGCGTCTCACCGCGGCGCATCACGCTGAATGCGACCTCGGGCAGGCCGGCGGCCTGGCGGGCGACGGCCAGGTCCTTGGGCGCCTGGTCCAGCGGCTCATCGCACAGGTCGGCAAACGTGCCCCAGTGCACACCCACCGCACGGCGCGCGCCCAGGTCCTGGAAGATGCGCACCGCATCGGCCGGGTTGACGTGCTGGTCCTGCATGAAGCCGCGCGGCTCGTAGCAGCCCACTGGGATCAGCGCCAGATCGAACGGGCCGCGGTTGGCAAAATCCGCGCGAATGTCCTTGAAGTCGTCGGCGTAGCCGGTGTCGCCGGTGTAGAGCAGACGCAGGCCACCGCTGAAGACGGCAAAGCCGCCCCACAGCGTCTGGCGGCGGTCGAACACACCGCGCGCCGACCAGTGGTGGGCGGGGGTCAAGACGATCTCGGCGCCGTTCACGGTGCGCGATTGCCACCAGCCCAGCTCCACCACGTTCGTGATGCCGAGGTCGGCAAACCAGGCCTTCAGGCCGAGCGGCACGACGAACAGCGGCGCGCCGCCCGGCTGTGCCGCCAGCGCCTGCACCGAGGCCACGTCCAGGTGGTCGTAGTGGTTGTGCGAGATGAGCACCACATCCACCTTGGGCAAGGCCGACAGCGCCACGCCGGGCGGGTAGGCGCGCTTCGGGCCGGCGAAGCTGAAGGGCGAGGCGCGCTCGGAGAACTGCGGGTCGGTGATCAGTGTCAGGCCGGGCAGCCGCAGCAGCATCGTCGCGTGGCCGATCCAGGTGAGGTTGGGCAGCGGCGCGTCCAGTTGCGGCTGGGCGGCCGGCAGCGGCGGGTCGGGCAGCGGCGCCGACTCGCGCGACAGGCGCCAGCGCAGCACCTCCATGAAGGGCTTCTCGATGTCGCCGCCATGCAGGTTGCGGTAGGGCGGCTCGTCCCGGCCGGCCGCCGCCAGCCAGCCCACCAGACCCAGCGCCAGCAGGGCCAGCAGCCCGCGCACAGCGCGCTTCATGCGGGCAGCAGCCGCGCGATCAGCGCGCCCTCGGCCGGCCCCTCCAGCGGCAGCCACACATGCAGCGGGCTGCCCGGCGCCACGCTCAGCGGCTCGCCCTCGGCGCCCTGCATCTCCCCCAGCGTGATGGTCCGGTTGCCCTGAGGGTGGATGATCTCCAGCTGGTCCCCCACCGCGAAGCGGTTCTTGGTTTCCACCTCCACCCAGCCATCGGCACGCCGGCCCACCACCTCGGCGACAAACTGGCTGCGCTGGCTCTCGGAGTGGCCGCTGAGGTAGTTCTGGTAGTCCTGGCTGGGCCGGCGCTCCAGCAGACCGCCGGTGTAGCCGCGGTTGGACAGGCCTTCCAACTCGCGCAGCAGCTCGGGGTTGAAGGGACGACCGGCCACGGCGTCGTCGATGGCCCGGCGGTAGACCTGCGCCGTGCGCGCCACGTAGTAGTGACTCTTGGTGCGGCCCTCGATCTTCAGCGAGTCGATGCCGATGGCCGCCAGCCGCGCCACATGCTCCACCGCGCGCAGGTCCTTGCTGTTCATGATGTAGGTGCCGTGCTCGTCCTCCATCACTGGCATCAGCTCGCCGGGGCGCTCCTTCTCCTCCAGCAGGTAGACGCCGTCGGCCAGCGGATGGCGCTGGCCGCCACCACAGGTGGCAAAGGACGCGTCCGCCTCGGACTGCTCCTTGGAGAAGCTGAAGTCGCGGATCAGCTCGATCGGCTGCACCTCGCCGGTGTCGGTGGCGTCGGTGCCGGCGTGGGTCTTGTAGTCCCAGCGGCAGGCGTTGGTGCAGGTGCCCTGGTTGGGATCACGCCGGTTGAAGTAGCCACTCAGCAGGCAGCGGCCCGAGTAGGCGATGCACAGCGCGCCATGCACGAAGACCTCGAGCTCGATGTCGGGGCAGTCGTCGCGGATCTGCGCCACCTCGTCCAGGCTCAGCTCGCGCGAGAGGATGATGCGGCTGACGCCCTGGCGGCGCCAGAACTCCACCGCGGCGCTGTTGGTGGTGTTGGCCTGCACCGAGAGGTGGATCGGCACCTCGGGCCACAACCCCTTCTCCATCTGCTCGCGCACCCGCATGATCAGGCCGGCATCGGCCATGATCAGCGCGTCGGGGCGCAGTTCCACCACCGGCTGCAGGTCGCGAAGGTAGGTGCGCAACTTGTCGTTGTGGGCGATCAGGTTGCTGGTGACGAAGAACTTCTTGCCGCGCTCATGGGCCTCGGCAATGCCCTGGGCCAGTTGCTCCAGCCGGAACTCGTTGTTGCGCGCCCGCAGGCTGTAGCGCGGCTGGCCGGCATAGACCGCATCGGCGCCAAAGTCATAGGCGGCGCGCATGCGCTGCAGGCTGCCGGCGGGCAGCAGCAGTTCGGGGGCTCGGATCGACATGGGGCCTGATTGTCCCCTGCCCCGCTCGGCCCTGTCAGCGGCGGGGCTGCACCACCAGCTCGGCGTAGCCGGTGGCGGGGTCGGGGGCTCGGCCCAGTTGCCAGCCGGGCAGCGGGCTCAGCAGCAGCTCGGCCGTCGTGCGGATGCGGTTGCCGTCCAGCACATGGCCGCCCCAGACGCGGCCCTGCGCATCGGCCAGCGCCATGTGCAGGTGCGCGCCGTCGGCGCTGAGCGTGCCCTGCAGCGACAGCAGCTCACAGGGGCCGGCGATCTCGGTGGCCGCGTCGGCCGCCGCCAGGCGCAGGCGGGCGTCGTGCAGGCTGCCGATGCCGGCCACGACGAAGGCGCCACCCGCCCAGGCCGGATCGGCCAGCAGCGCCAGCAGGCCGGCCTTCAGGTCGGTGCCGGGCGGCAGGCGCAGCGGGGTCATGCCACGGCCGCCAGCAAGGCCTGCTCGCGCTCGGGCGACAGGCCGGTGTTGGGAAAGGCCTGCGCCTGCGGCGGCAGTGCACGCCACCAGGCCAGCGTGTCGGCCACGGTGGCGGCCACCGGGCGGCACTGCAGGCCCAGGGCCTCGGCGCGGCGGCAGTCCACCTTGAGAAAGCCGTCATGGGCACCATCGGCAGGGATCCACAGCGGCAGCTCCATCCACGGCTGCACGCCGGCGGCCTGCAGCCCTGACTCGGGCACCCATACCGGCACAGCGCCGGTGCCGGCCGCCGCCACGCAGGCATCGGCCAGATCGCCCCAGCGCCAGCGGCCGGCGGGCGAGCCCACATTGAGCACGCCGCAGGGCCCCTGCGCCGCCATGGCCAGCGCGAAGCGCGCCAGATCACGCGCGTCGATCCATTGCAGCGCACCCAGCGGATCGCCCGGCCACAGCATCGGCTCACCGGCGCGGGCACGGGCGGCGCGCGCCGGCCACCAGCTGAAGCGGCCGGTGGGGTCGTGCGGACCGACGATCAGCGTGGGTCGCAGGCTCAGGTGGCGACCCGGCAGGCGTGCCGCCAGCACGGCCTCGCAGGCCGCCTTCAGCGGGCCGTAGGTGTCGCCGTCGACCACCTCGGTCGCGGGGTCGGCCAGCGTGCCGGTGGCGGCGGACTCATCGCAGGGCCGCGAGTGGTCGGCATACACCGACACGCTGGAGAGGAAGACATAGCGGCCCACCCGGTGCGCCAGCGCATCGGCCATGGCAGCCACCTCGCGCGGCAGGTAGCCGCAGCAGTCGATCACCGCGTCCCAGCGGCCCGCGTGCAATGCGGACAGGTCGCCGCGGCGGTCGCCAATGATTGCCTGCACGCCCGGCAGCGCCGGCTGGCTGCCGCGGTTGAAGGTGCTGACGGCGTGGCCCTCGGCCAGCGCCGCCTCGACGATCGCGCGCCCGGCAAAGCGCCCACCGCCGATGACCAGCAGCTTCATGGCCCTCGCAGCTGCTCGCGCAGCGCCGTCTTCAGCACCTTGCCATAGGCGTTCTTGGGCAGGGCCTGCACCACCCGGTAGCGCTTGGGCCGCTTGAAGCGGGCGATGCGCGCCAGGCACAGTGCATCAAGCGCGGCGGTGTCCAGCGTGGCGCCGGGTGCGGGGACGACAAAGGCCACCAGGCGCTCGCCCCACTCGGGGTCGGGCTCGCCGACCACCGCAGCCTCGGCCACATCGGGGTGCTCCAGCAGCACCTCCTCGATCTCGCGCGGATAGACGTTGGAGCCGCCGCAGATGACGAGGTCCTTGCTGCGGTCCTTCAGCGTCAGGTAACCGGCCTCGTCCAGGCAGCCCATGTCGCCGGTCCACAGCCAGCCGCCACGCAGGGCTTCGGCGCTGGCGGTCTCGTTGCGCCAGTAGCCGGCCATCACCGAGTCGCCCTGCACCAGCACCTCGCCCACCTCGCCGGGGGGCAGCGGCTGGCCGTTGGTACCAGCCACCTGGACGCGCACCGGCGTCTGCGCCACGCCCACCGAGGCCAGGCGCTGCGCATGTTGCGGGTGGGCGCTGTCGGCCAGGTCGCGGCGACTGAGCACCGTGCCCACCATCGGCGTCTCGCCCTGGCCATAGATCTGCACAAAGCGCGGGCCCATCACGCGCAGCGCATGCTGGATGTCGGCGGCGTACATCGGCGCGCCGCCGTAGACGATGGTCTTGAAGGCGCGCGCACAGTCCTCGGGTGTCAGACTGGCCGCCTCGGCATGCGCGACCAGGCGCCGCACGATGGTGGGGGCGGCAAAGGTGGACAGCGGCCCCACGGCGGCACCCAGCGCGAACAGCTCGGCCGGAT
This sequence comes from Ideonella aquatica, assembly GCF_018069755.1. Taxonomy (GTDB): domain Bacteria; phylum Pseudomonadota; class Gammaproteobacteria; order Burkholderiales; family Burkholderiaceae_C; genus Ideonella; species Ideonella aquatica. The sequence continues at coordinate 70,412 of NZ_JAGQDE010000005.1, forward strand.
CGACGCCGCCGCTGTCGGGCACCACATGGCGCGCGCCGGCCATCAGGTGCGGCACCAGGTAGATGCCGGCGCCGTGCGACATCGGCGCGGCGTAGACCATGGCGTCATCGGGCGACACCGCGTCCACATCGACCTGGTAGCCCAGACCCATGGTCATCAGGTTGCGGTGCGTGATCATCACGCCCTTGGGACGGCCGGTGGTGCCGCTGGTGTAGAACAGCCAGGCCAGGTCGTCCGGACCACGCGGTGTCACCGGCAGCGACTCACCGGGGGCCAGCAGCGCGCCGCCCTCGTCGCTGTCGATCTCCAGCACGCGCGCCACGCCAGGCAGTGCCGCGGCGCCCTCGGGCAGCACATCGGCGCTGTGGACCACCCAGCGCGCCTGGGCGTTGTCCACGATCCAACGCAGTTCCTGCACATGCAGCCGGGCATTGACAGGCACGACCACCAGACCGGCCCACCAGCAGCCGAGCATCCACTGCGCGTAGCGCACATGGTTGCGGCTGAACAGCGCGACGCGATCGCCAGCTTGCAGGCCGGCAGCCCGCAGCCGCTGCGCCAGCGCGGCAGCACTGGCGGCCCAGTCGCCGTGGCTGGCCACCACCTGCGTGCCGCGCAGCAGCGCCGGCCGCGCGGGCGCGCGCAGCGCCTGGCGCTCCAGCAGGTGGGCCAGGTTCATCGCGGGCCCGGCCTCACTTGCCCGAGCGGATGATCTTCTCGTGGTCCTCGTTGTAGGGCCGGTTGCCGCAGCGCTCGCTCCAGGCCAGGCGGGTTTCCTCGAAGGTGGCGACCTCGTCGTCCAGCGCCTTGCTGCGCGCGTTCCAGTCAGCCGCCTTGACGCCTTGGGCGTCGGTGCGCTGCTTCAGGCTGTTGGCGATGGCCTCGCGCTCGGTGGTCAAGGCCTGACCTTCGGTGCGCAGCGGGCCTTCCATGGCCAGCAGCTGTTCGCGCTCGACATCCAGCGCCTTGCGCTCGCGGTCGCCGGCCGAGCCAGACGGCGGATTGGCGTTGAACTCTGTCGAGCGCTTGTTGAAGGCCTCGACGCGGTCCTTGAAGGCCACCTGGCGCTGGTTGAAGGCGCTTACCTTGGCCTGCAGCGCGGCGGCCTGACTGTCGTTGCGCAGCCCCTCGGCTTCGGCTTCGATCAGCTTGCGCTCCTCGCTCAGCGCGGTACGGCGGTTGTTCAGATCGTCGGCCTTGGGCTTGAGCTGGTCGTACTCCTTGAGGCAGGACTCCAGCTCCTTGAAGGTCATCAGCTTGCCCACGGCGGCCTTGCCGGTGATGGTCTTGCTGGGCACGGGGGCAGCGGCGGGCTTGGTCTGGGCAGCGGCCCCCAGGCTGGCCAGGGACAGGGCCATGAAGCACAGGGCGGCGGAACGGGTCAGCGTCATCGGCGGATTCCTCGGGCAATCAGGGAAACGAAGGGCGGCATGATGCCATCGGCGCACAAGGGCTCAGCGCCGGCGCACGACGACACTGCCGATCGAGTAGCCGGCGCCAAAGGAGCAGATCACACCCAGGTCACCGGCGGCCAGGTCGCCGCGGTGCTCGTGAAAGGCGATGACCGAGCCGGCCGAGGCGGTGTTGGCGTACTCGTGCAGGATCAGCGGCGCGATGTCGTCGCCCACCTCGCGGTCAACGAGCTTTTTCAGCACCAGCTGGTTCATGCCCAGGTTGGCCTGGTGCAGCCAGTAGCGGCGCACCTGCTGGGGCGTGAACCCCAGCGTGCCCAGGTGGGCCTCGATGTGGGCGGCGGCCATCGGCACCACTTCCTTGAAGACCTTGCGCCCTTCCTGGCGGAACTTCTTGTCGCGCGCCTCGGGGTCGCTGTCCTCGCAGCTGTTCATGAAGCCGAAGTTGTTGCGGATGTTGTTCGAGAACTTGGTGGCCAGCTTGGTGCCCAGCACCTCCCACTGCGCGGCCGCGGTGGCGGTGTCGGCCGCCTCGACGACCACCGCGGTGCAGACGTCGCCGAAGATGAAGTGGCAGTCGCGGTCGCGCCATTCCAGGTGGGCCGAGGTGATCTCGGGGTTGACCATCAGCACGCAGCGGGCCGTGCCCGTCTTGACGGCGTTGACCGCCTGCTCGATGCCAAAGGTGGCCGATGAGCAGGCGACGTTCATGTCGAAGCCGAAGCCACCGGCACCCAACGCGTGCTGGATTTCGACCGCCATGGCGGGGTAGGCACGCTGCATGTTGGCGGCCGAGCACAGCACCATGTCCACCTCGTCGGCCCGTTTGCCGGCGGCGGCCAGGGCCTGGCGGCCGGCGTCCACCGCGATCTCGGCCATCAGCGAGAGCTGGTCGTCGGCACGCTCCTGGAAGCGCGGGAACATGCGGGTGGGGTCGAGCACGCCGTCCTTCTCAAGCACATGGCGCTGCTTGATGCCCGAGGCCTTCTCGATGAACTCGACGCTGGAGGGCACCAGCGGCTCGCGCGTGCCGGCGGCGATGGCCTCGGCGTGGCGCTCGTTCTGCAGCGCGACATAGGCGTTGTACGAGGCCACCAGCTCGGCGTTGGTGATGATGTGCTGCGGCCGGAACAAGCCGGTACCGCTGATGACGACAGAGGTCATGGGAAACGGGGAAGTGATCGGGTGGAACGGCCAGCCGCCGGACACCGCTCGTGGCCGGGTCCGGCGGCTGGCCAGCGAGGTCAGCGCTTGCGGGCGGGCTTGGCCGCCGGCTCAGCGGCGGTGGCGCCAGCGCTGAGCGCGTCGGACAGACCAATCAGCACGCCGCTGACCAGCGCGGTGTAGCTCTGCGCCAGCACCTGGGCGGCCTTGAAGCTGGCCGCGCGGCCCTCACGCAGCGCCTGCTGCATCTGGGTGGCCATCTGTTGGGCGGTGGCGCTGGCCTGGGCGCCGGCTTGCGAGCCCTGGGCCTGGAACTTCTCGAGGACCTGGTTCCAGGGGCCTTCCATGGTGGTGCCGGCACCGACAGCGGCCTTCTTCATGGCGGCGAACATGGTGTCCTCGAACTTCTCCAGGTCATCCAGCGCCTTTTTCAGCTGCTTTTCCTGCAGGCCGACACCCTGGTCGACGAAGCGCGCCAGCGCCACCTTGTTGGCCTCGACGGCCTTGAGCAGGGCGTCATCGACGCCCGCCACGGCCGAGGCCAGCAGCTTTTCCATGTCGACCTTGGGCATGACATTCTGCGCAGCGCCAGCGCTGGCCGCCTCGGCCACCGACTTGACGACGCTGCGGATGTTCTTGAGCGTCATCTCGCGGCCCTGCAGGGCCTTGAGTGTGGCCTCGGTGACCGCCTGGCGCAGCTGCGCGGTCTGGCGGGCGCTGGCGCCCGCGAACTGCTCGATCAACGCGTCCTGGTCGATGCCGGATTTCAGCATGGAAGCTCCTGTGGGGTGGAAACAGGCCCGACGATACGCCCGTCCGGGCCGAACGGCCACACCGGGCAAACGTCAGTCGGCGGGCGGTGCGATCTGTTCGGCCCAGTCGACCAGGGCTTCCAGCAGGGCCTGGCCGCGCTCGTCGGCGCTCTCGGCCAGGTGGTCGATGCGCTCGCTGTAGGCCGCCAGCGTCAGTCCGCCGGCCGCCCCCTCGTGCAGTGCGGCGGCGCGCCAGTGCAGCCAGCGGGCCTGCTCGGTCTCGTCCAGCATCTGCGGGAAGTTGCGGGCGCGCCAGCGAAATACCAGCTCGGCCAGGCGCGGATCATCGAAGCTGGCGCGGCGCAGGGCCGCTGGCTCCGGGGCGCGGCGCAGGCCGTCCAGGCGCTTGCGGTCGGTGGGGGAGAGAAAGCCGCCGTAGAGGTCTTCGTCGACATCCGCAGCGCGCTCGGGCGCCGGACGGGCGAAGACCTCGGGCCAGCGCGCCGACAGGGGCTCGACCAGCGCCTTGGCGCGCTCGGCGTGCTGCAGCGCGGTGGCCATGTCCAGGCCCCAGCGCTCGGCCTGGGCGGGCTGCAGGGTCTTGAGCTTGCCGATCACCACCGGCGACTTGTTGGCGTGGATGGTCTTGAGCGGCAGCCGCTCGACGCCGTCGGGCAGATCGGCGCTGCGGGTGAACATGCGCAGGCGCAGTGCCGCCGCATCCAGGTCGGCCAGCACGGCAGGATCGTGCGCGCAGTCCCAGACCAGCAGCTCGTTGCGGTTGGTGGGATGCAGGCCCAGCGGATAGACCAGGGCCAGGCAGCCGCGCTCGGGCCCATACATGCCCGACACGTGCAGAAAGGGCTTGCCGACACCGATCTCGTCCCACACCGCCTGCTTGTGGCGCAGGCGCAGGCAAAAATCCCACAGCCGCGGGTTGGCCTGGCGGACCAGGCGGGCCAGGCCGATGGTGGCGCGCACATCGGACAGCGCGTCGTGGGCGGCCTCGTGCACCAGGCCATTGGCGGCGCTGAGGTGCTCCAGCTTGAACGACGGCCGGCCGTCGTCGTGGGTGGGCCACTGCAGGCCGTCCGGGCGCAGCGCGTAGAGGCAGCGCACGGTGTCCAGCAGGTCCCAGCGACCGCAGTCGTTCTTGTACTCGCGGGCGTAGGGGTCGATCAGGTTGCGCCAGAACAGGTGGCGGGTGACCTCGTCGTCGAATCGGATCGAGTTGTAGCCCACGCCCACCGTGCCGGGCTCGGCCAGGACATCGTGGATGCGGCTGGCGAAGTCGTTTTCGGGCAAGCCCAGCTCGGCGCAGTGCTGCGGCAGGATGCCGGTCAGCAAACAGCTCTCGGGGTCGGGCAGGCTGTCCAGCGCGGGCTGGCAGTAGATCATGACCGGCTCGCCGATCTCGTTGAGGTCGGCATCGGTGCGCACACCGGCGAATTGCGCAGGGCGGTCGCGGCGCGGCACGCGGCCGAAGGTCTCGTAGTCGTGCCAGAAGAAGCTGAGGTCGCTCATGCCGCCACGATAGCAGCGGGGGCCACAATCGCCGCATGGCCCCCGAGGAACTCGACCTGCCGGCGCAGCAGTGTCTGGTGGCGACCTTGTCGCAGCACCTGACTGACACGCTGGGCGGCCCGGTGCACCACCTGCAGACGCACCTGTCGCATGTGTTGCTGGCCGGCGGTCAGGCCTGGAAGCTGCACAAGGCGCTGGCCACCGACTTTGCCGATTTCCGCCGGCTGTCGCAGCGGGTGCATGACGCCCAGGAGGAGCTGCGCCTGAACCGCCGCCTGGCCGCACCGCTGTACCGAGACCTGCAGGCGGTGCTGGGACCGCCCGGCCCGGTGCGGCTCGCACCCTGGCCCGCCCAGGGCGCACTGGATGTGGCCGTGCACATGCGGGCCTTCGAACCGGACCAGCAATGGGACCGTCTGCTGCAGCGCGGCGCGCTGTCGCTGGCGATGATCGACCGATTGGCCGGCCGCCTGGTGGACTTCCAGCGCCAGGCACCTGTGGCCCCGGCCTGGGCCGATGCCGATGAGCGGGTGCAGCAGCCGCTGCGCGACACCCTGACCACGCTGGGCCGGCTGCGCCCCGACGCCCTGGACGGCTGGTCGGACTGGGCAGCGGCCGAAGGCCGGCGTCTGGCCGGCTGGCGGCGCCAGCGTTCGGCCCAGGGCTGTGTGCGCGAAGGCCATGGCGACCTGCACCTGGCCAACATCGCCCAGGTCGATGGCGAACCCATGCCCTTCGACGCCCTGGCCTTTGACCCCGCGCTGCGCTGGATAGACGTGGTGGCCGACCTGGCCTTTCTGCGCATGGACCTGGCGGCCCACCAGCGCCCCGATCTGGCCGGCCGGCTGCTGGACGCCTGGCTGCAGCGCAACGGCGACGGCCAGGCCCTGGTGGGCGAGCGTGCCGAGCGCGTGGCCCGGGCGCTGGTGCGTGCCAAGGTGGCTGCGCTGCGCCACACCCAGACCGGGCAGGCAGCCGACCGCGATGCCACCGACCACGCGCTGGCGCTGGCCCGGCGCGTGGCCCAGCCGGCTCCGCCGATGCTGCTGATCACCCATGGCCCGTCGGGCAGCGGCAAGACGGCGCTGACCGAAGCGCTGCTGGACCAGGGCGATCTGGTGCGCTGGCGCTCGGACGTGGAGCGCAAGCGCCTGCACGGCCTGGCGCCGAGCGAGGCCAGCCACTCGCCGCTGGACGGCGGCCTGAACGACCACACGGCGAATGCCGCCACGCTGGCGCGCCTGCTGGCGCTGGCCGACGCCGCACTGCAGGGCGGCCACCCGGTGTTGCTGGACGCCACGTTCCTGCGCGGCGCCGACCGCCAGGCCGCGCGCGCGCTGGCCGCGCGCCACGGCGTGCGCTACGGCATCCTGCCCTTCGACGCCGATCCGGCGCTGCTGCGCGAGCGTCTGGCGCGGCGCGCCGCCGCCGGGCACGATGCCTCCGAGGCCAACGCCGCCGTGCTGGCGCGCCAGCTGCAGGACCGCGATCCGCTGGACGCCGACGAACAGGCCCTGTGCTGGCGGCCCGACGCGGTGCTGACCGATGCGGCAGGCGCCCCCCAGGCCCGCTGGACGACCCTGCTGGCCGCGCTGCAGTCGGCGTCCTGAGGCGGCCACCGCGCCCCGTCCGGTTCGATTCAATCGCCCGCCCCCAGCAGGCGCCAGAAGCTCGCGTGGCGCGGCAGGCCGTTCGCCGTGCGGCCGCGGTAATGGAAACCGATGCGGCTGCCCAGCGGCGGTGGTTGGCGCCGTTGGGCATCGGACAGGCCCGTGCCGATGCGGAACACGCGGCCCTGGGCATCGCGCACCGTCAGGGCGCCGACCTGACCTGCCAGCCGGCCGCGGCCAGGCACCAGGCCGATGACCACCGCCTCGTCATCGGCTTGGGGCTTGAGCTTGAGCAGCGCATCGCTGCGGCCGGCGTGCCAGGGGCTGTCGGCGCGGTGCAGCATCAGGCCCTCGCCGCCGCCAGCGACCACCTCGTGCAGCCAGCTGGACAGGGCCGCGGCATGCGGCAGGCTGCGCTGCGGCACCACCTGCCACACACCATCCGATGGCGCGAGCTGCTGCAGTTGCGCCACCCGTTCGGCAAAGCCGCCTCGGCCAGCGGGCAGCTCGAACACCATGAAGCGCACCGGCGCCCAATCGGCGTCGGTGGCATCGACGCGGTGGACCAGTGCCGACATGGCCTCAAAGCGGCCGCGGCCCAGCCACAGCTCGCCGTCCAGCGCGTGGGCCGGCAGGCGGGCGAGGAAGCCCGGCGGCGCGGCGATGACGCGGCCGCTGCGGCTGCGCAGTTGTTGGCCATCCCACAGCGCACGCACGCCGTCGTATTTTTCGCTGACCAGCCAGCCGGCCGGATCCGGGTGCGCGGGCGCATCGCGGGCCAGCAGCATGGCCGGTACCCTGATCGGCTGCGTCACGATCGTCACGTGCGGCTGCAGCGCCTCAGGCGCCACCTGCGCCGCTGCGCCCAGCCAGAACCCATGGGACAGGTCGAAGTCCATCCTGCCACCTTAATGGCACCACCGCTGTGCGCACAACCCACTGATGGGGGAGGCGCACGCCCCGCTTCGGTGCCGCTTGTGAAGATGGGTTCGGAGGACCACCGTTTCCACCGGATGGCCCATGAGCCGACGCCTCAGCATCACGGCTTTGACCCAACGCTTCCGTCGATCAAGGACAACGGACATGGACATCCGCCTCAAACTCCCGCTGGCCTTCGCCGCCGTGCTGGTGCTGACCCTGCTGGCAGGCGCTGGCGGGCTGTGGCAAGCCCAGCGCAGCATGACCGTGTTCGAGGTCGACGTGCAGGGCCGCGTGGCCGACGAGCGCGCCGCCGATGACATGGAGTCCCACTTCAAGACCCAGGTCCAGGAGTGGAAGAACGTGCTGCTGCGTGGCTCGGACGCAGCGCTGCTGGACAAGCACTGGGCCGCCTTCCAGAGGGAAGAGAAACAGGTGGACGAGATCGCCCGGGCCCTGCGCCGGCGCCTTGAGGTGGCGTCGGACCAGGCCCTGATCGACGCTTTCCTGGCGGCGCACCGCAAGATGGCCGAGGCCTACCGCAGCGGGCTGGAAAAGTTCAAGGCCAGCGGCATGGAGTCCTCGGTGGGCGACCTGGCGGTGCGCGGCATCGATCGCGAGCCCAGCTAGTTGCTGGACAAGTTGCAGACCTCGATCGCCGAACACAGCGCGGCGGTGGCGACGCAGGCGGCGGCCTCCGGGCGGCAGGCGATCGGCTGGAGCGTCGGCCTGATGCTGACGGCCTTGCTGATCGGCATCGCGATTGCGGTGCTCATCAGCCGCCAGGTGTCGGCCTCGCTGCAGGCGGCCATTGCCGCCGCGCGCCGGGTGGCCGAAGGCGACCTGCGCCAGGCCATCTCGGCGCAGGGCAGCGACGAGGCGGCCCGGCTGCTGCGCGCGCTGTCCGAGATGCAGGAGCATCTGCGCGATCTGGTGGGCCGGGTGCGCGGCGGCGCCGAGAGCGTGGCCGCAGCCAGCGGCCAGATAGCGCAGGGCAATGGGGACCTGGCCAGCCGCACCGAGCGCCAGGCCTCGGAGCTGCAGCTCGCAGCCAGCTCGATGAGCGAGCTGGGCCATACCGTGCGCCGCAACGCCGACAACGCCCGCCAGGCCGCCGGCCTGGCCGCCACCGCCAGTGACGTCGCCCAGCGTGGTGGCCAGGTGGTGGGCGAGATGGTCAGCACGATGCGTGCGATCGACGACAGCGCCAAGCGCATTGCCGACATCATCGGCGTCATTGACGGCATTGCTTTCCAGACCAATATCCTGGCGCTCAATGCAGCGGTCGAGGCCGCGCGCGCGGGCGAGTCCGGCCGCGGCTTTGCGGTGGTGGCCGGCGAGGTGCGCAGCCTGGCCCAGCGCAGCGCCGACGCCGCGCGGGAGATCAAGTCACTGATCCAGGCCAGCGTCGAGCGCGTGGGCCAAGGCAACGAGCTGGCCGGTCAGGCCGGCGCGACGATGCAGGAGGTGGTGGCCGCCATCGGCCGCGTCGACCAGATCATCCGCGAGATCAGCCAGGCCAGCGACGAGCAGAACACCGGCGTCGGCCAGGTGGGTCAGGCGGTGGCGCGCATGGACGGCCACACCCAGCAGAACGCCGCGCTGGTCGAGCAGACCAGCGCCGCCTCCGAGAGCCTGAGCCGTCAGGCCACGGCGCTGGTGGCGACGGTGTCTGCGTTCAAGACCTGATCGGCCCGTCCAGGCGCGGCGCACTGCCGGCCAGCAGCTCGGTGCCCAGGCCCTTCTCGGCCAGGAACTGCTCGAGCAGCGGCATCAGCGGGCCCAGGCGCTCGTCCAGCGTGTCGCGCACGGTATCGACAAAGACCTGGGTCTGGCGCTCGATTTCAATGTTGAGGCGGTCGCCCGGCCCCTTCTCACCGAAGGTGGTCATGCGCAGCGTCTCGGGGATCAACCAGACCTCGAACCAGCCGGCGCGGCGGTCAGCCTCGGCCACGGTCAGGCTGGCGCCATTGACCGCAATGTAGCCCTTGGCGAAGACATAGCGCATCCACGGCGACGGCACCTGGATGCGCAGCACCTGGTTGTTCTCGGGGCGACGCACCTCGGCCACCTGCGCGGTGAAGTCGATGTGGCCGGACAGCGGATGGCCGCCGATCTCGGCACCGTCGCGGGCGGCGCGCTCGACATTGACCCGGCTGCCCTCGACCAGGCTGCCCAGGGAGGTGAGGTTCAGGCTCTGCAGCATGACGTCAAAATCGGCCGCGTCGTCGCCGCGCAGCGCGGTCACCGTCAGGCAGACGCCGTCGGTGCTGACGCTGGCACCGATCGCCAGCCCCTGGGCAAAGCCGGGCGGAAAGCGCAGCGTGAAGCTGCGCAGGCCGGGGCGGTCGGTGATCTGCTCGACGGTGGCGATGCCTTGGACGATGCCGGTGAACATGGGCTGGGGCGCTTGGGCGGTGGCGAAAGCCTGGATTGTCTCAAGCCAGCGGATGCGCCGCCAGCCAGGCGCATTCGTCGTCGCTCCACAGCCGCGTGCGGGCCTTGAAATGCAGGCCCTCGCCATCCTCCAGCGAGAAGGTGCCCAGGCTGCCCTGGCCGACATCCAGGATCAGTTGCGTGCCCTGCATGTAGTCGGCCTGGGTGCGACCCACCCACATCGTCACGCCGTCCACCTCACCGTAGCGCAGGTCATCGGGCGTCAGGTGCATCTCGCCGGGCTTGAAGGCCATCGGCGTCGAGCCGTCGCAGCAGCCGTGCGACTGGTACAGGAAGATCGCACCGTGGCGCTCGCGCAGGCGCTGCAGCAGTGCGCGCGCGGCATCGGTGGCGACCACGCGTTCCACCGGGTCCATGTCGTCTCCTTGGAAATGAAAAAAGGGCAGCCCGCCGGGCTGCCCTGAAAAGGTCGCCCCCGGACCGCAGTCCGGTGGGCGTCCCGATCACGAAGAGACTCTCGGCGATCAGAAGAAGCCCAGCTTGTGCGGGCTGTAGCTGACCAGCAGGTTCTTGGTCTGCTGGTAGTGGTCCAGCATGACCTTGTGCGTCTCACGGCCGATGCCCGATTCCTTGTAGCCACCGAAGGCCGCATGCGCCGGGTAGGCGTGGTAGCAGTTGGTCCACACGCGGCCGGCCTGGATGCCGCGGCCCATGCGGTAGGCGCGGTTGCCGTCACGGCTCCACACGCCGGCGCCCAGACCGTAGGGGGTGTCGTTGGCGATCGCCAGGGCCTCGGCCTCGTCCTTGAAGGTGGTCACGGCCAGCACCGGGCCGAAGATCTCCTCGCGGAAGATGCGCATGTTGTTGTGGCCCTTGAACAGCGTCGGCTGGATGTAGTAGCCACCGGCCAGGTCGCCGCCCAGTTGCGCGGCGTTGCCACCGATCAGCACCTGCGCGCCCTCTTGCTTGCCCACTTCCAGGTAGGACTGGATCTTGTCCATCTGCATGGCCGAGGCCTGGGCGCCGATCATGGTGTCGGTGTCCAGCGGGCTGCCCTGCTTGATGGCAGCCACGCGCGGCAGCACGCGCGCCATGAACTTGTCGTAGACCGATTCCTGGATCAGCGCGCGCGACGGGCAGGTGCAGACCTCGCCCTGGTTGAAGGCGAACAGCACCAGGCCTTCGACGGCCTTGTCGAAGAAGGCGTCGTCGGCATCGGCGATGTCTTCAAAGAAGATGTTGGGGCTCTTGCCGCCCAGCTCCAGCGTGGCCGGGATCAGGTTGGCCGCAGCGGCCTGGCCGATGATCTTGCCGGTGGCGGTGGAGCCGGTGAAGGCGATCTTGGCGATGCGCTTGCTGTTGGCCAGCGGCATGCCGGCTTCGCGGCCAAAACCGTTGACGATGTTCAGCACGCCCGGGGGCAGCAGGTCGGCGATCAGCTCGGCCAGCACCAGGATCGAGATCGGGGTGCTCTCGGCAGGCTTGAGCACCACGCAGTTGCCGGCGCCCAGCGCAGGGGCCAGCTTCCAGGCGGCCATCAGGATCGGGAAGTTCCAGGGAATGATCTGGCCGACCACGCCCAGCGGCTCATGCAGGTGGTAGGCCACCGTGTTCTCGTCGATCTCGCTGATCGCGCCTTCCTGGGCACGCACGCAGCCAGCAAAGTAGCGGAAATGGTCCACCGTCAGCGGGATGTCGGCGGCCAGCGTCTCGCGGATCGGCTTGCCGTTGTCCACCGTCTCGGCGTAGGCCAGCTTCTCGAGGTTGGCTTCCAGGCGGTCGGCGATCTTCAGCAGGATGTTGGCGCGCTCGGCCGGCGCGGTCTTGCCCCAGGCGTCCTTGGCCTTGTGGGCGGCGTCCAGCGCCAGCTCGATGTCGGCTTCGGTGGAACGCGCGGCCTGGGTGTAGACCTTGCCGTTGATCGGCGTGACCACATCGAAGTACTGACCGCCCACCGGCGCGACAAACTTGCCGCCGATGAAGTTGTCGTAACGGGTCTTGTACTGGACCGGGGCGCCGGCGGTACCGGGGTAGGCATACAGCATGGTGTGTCTCCTGTGCTTGGTTGCGGCGCCGTGAACCGCTCACCGCGCTGCGCGGCGGCCGCTTTGCAGCGTTCGTGCCATCGCAAGTTCGGCCAGGATCGGCGGGATCGCTGCGCAAATCGGGCCCGGAACCTGCACAGCCTTGTGCAGCACCGGCAAAAGATCGGTGCACCTGTTCCGACACGACGCACATGTCCCCGCAGATTCCGCTGAAATGCTCGCCAGGCCAGTCCCCGGACCGCCGAACCCTGGTGAACACCCTCATGCAAGAGTTTGCATAGGACGATGCGATTGCTCCGAGGCTGAACCATGCACCACGCCCTGACCCCCGTCCTGCCACCCGCCGCTGTGCGCGAGGCCAGGCGCCAACTGAACAACTCCGGCGAGGTTTCGACCGAACTGCTGGGCCCGCTGCTGGCCCGCAGCTGGCAACGCTGCGCCAGCGCGGGCTTGCAGCCCGATGGCCGCACACCCGGCACACCGCATGCGTCGGCAGCGCAACTGGCGCGGGCGCTGGAGCTGCAACGCGATCTGCTGTCGCACGCCCGCCCGGTGATGGAGTTCCTGCACGAACAGACCCGCGACACCGACAGCATGGTGATCCTGGCCGATGCCCAGGGCATGCTGCTGCACGCGCTGGGCGATGCCCGGTTCATCGACCGCGCCGAGCGCGTGGCGCTGCGCCCCGGTGCCACCTGGCACGAACGCTGGCGCGGCACCAACGCGATCGGCACCGCGCTGCAGGAGGCCCAGCCAGTGTCGGTGCATGCCGGCGAGCACTTCCTGGAGCGCAACGGCTTTCTCACCTGCGCGGCCGCCCCCATCCACGATCCCACCGGCCGCGTGCTGGGTGCGCTTGACCTGTCGGGAGACCACCGCGGATTCCACCGCCACACGCTGGGGCTGGTGCGTTCCGCCGTGCGCATGATCGAGCACGGTCTGTTCCAGTCACGCCATGGCCAGGGCCTGCGCCTGCGCCTGCATGCGCAGCGCGAAGGCCTGGGCTCGCTGACCGAAGGCCTGCTGGCGCTGAGCGAGGACGGCTGGCTGGTGGGCGCCAATGACAGCGCGCTGAAGCTGCTGGGCCTGACCTGGACCGATGTGGCCGCGCGCCGCCTGCCCGACCTGCTGGCACTGGAGACCGCGCAGTTGCTGGCCAGCGCCCACCGCGGTCTGCGTCAGCCGCAGCCCACGCAGACGCGCGATGGCCGCAGCCTGTGGTGGGTCGCCGAGGCCGACCGGCAGACCGTGGCCTCGCTGCGCCCGCCCGCGCCAGTGCTGCCTGCCGCGGCCGACGCCCTGGCCGCGCTGGACACCGGCGACAGCGCGCTGCGCGCCGCACTGGAGCGCGCGCGGCGCGTGCAGGGCAAGCCGATCGCGCTGCTGCTGCTGGGCGAATCGGGCGTGGGCAAGGAGGTTTTCGCCCGGGCGGTGCATGCCAGCGGCCCGCGGCACGAGCAGGCCTTCGTCGCCGTGAACTGCGCGGCGCTGCCGGAGACCCTGATCGAGGCTGAACTGTTTGGCTACCGCCCAGGCGCCTTCACCGGTGCCCACCGCGACGGCGCCCCGGGTCGCATCCGCGAAGCCGATGGCGGCACGCTGTTCCTGGACGAAATCGGCGACATGCCGCTGGCGATGCAGGGCCGCCTGCTGCGCGTGCTGCAGGAGCGCCAGGTGACGCCACTGGGTGGCGGCAAGCCGGTGCCGGTGGATGTGCAGCTGGTGTGCGCCACCCACCGACCGCTGCGCGAGGACATGAAGGCTGGCCGCTTCCGCGAGGACCTGTACTACCGCATCAACGGCCTGGCGCTGCAGTTGCCACCCTTGCGCGAGCGCCAGGACCTGGCCGAGCTGGTGCAGCGCCTGCTGGGCGAGATCCGCCCCGGGCTGGCCACCACACTGTCACCCGAGCTGACCACGCTGGCCGCCCGCTACGCCTGGCCGGGCAACCTGCGCCAATTGGCCAATGCGCTGCGCACCGCCTGTGCGCTGATGGACGAGCGCGAGGACGAGATCGGCTGGGAGCATCTGCCCGATGACCTGGCCGAGGACCTGCGCCTGCTTCGCGACCTCGGCGGAGCCCAACCAACGCGGCCCGCGGCTGAAGGCACGCTGCGCGACCTCGAGCGCCAACAGGTCGAGGCCGCGATGGCCCTGGCCCGGGGCAATGTGTCGGAGGCGGCACGCCGCCTGGGCGTGAGCCGCAATACGCTGTACCGGAGGCTGCGCCAGGGCGGCGCCTGACGCCATGCCGGGCGCGCGGTCAGAAGTACTCGACGGCGTCCGCGGTGGTGCTGTCGGCCGCTGCGGTCGGCAGCGCGGTCGGTGGCAGCGCAGCGAGCTTCGGCTGGGGTGCTGACACCTCGACCGACGGTCCGGCGGCGACAGACGGCCGCGCATCGCCCTCGCCCAGCCGGAAGGCGCCCAGCACCGATTCGAGCTGCTGGCCGCGGTTGTGCAGCGCACCGGCAATGCGCGCCAGCGACGCGGCCATGGCAGCGTTGTCGCGCGTCAGCTCGTCCACCTCGCGTACCGCGCCGGTGACCGTTTCGATGCTGCCGGCGTGTTCGCTGGTGTCGGCTGACAGCGTGGCGAAGACCTCGCCCACGTTGCGCACAGAGCGCACGATCTCGCCCATCGCCGTGCCGGCCTCATCAACCAGCTGCGTGCCCTGGTGAACCGTTTCGTTGGAGCGCTGGATCAGCGCCTTGATCTGTGAGGCACTGGCCGCCGAGCGCAGCGCCAGCGAGCGCACCTCGGCCGCCACCACCGCGAAGCCGCGGCCCTGCTCGCCCGCGCGCGCGGCCTCGACCGCGGCATTCAGCGCCAGGATGTTGGTCTGAAAGGCGATGCCGTCGATGACGCTGATGATCTCGGCGATTTCGCGCGAAGAACCGTCGATCTCGCGCATCGTGTGGACCACGCGCCCGAACAGCTCGGCGCCGTGTTCGGCCTGGCGCGACGCATGCTCGGCGGTGCTGCGCGCTTCCATCGCGGCATCGGCGCTGCTCTTGACGATCACGCTGATCTGCTCAAGCGTCATCACGGTGTCGCGCAGGCCGGCCGCACCGCGCTCGGTGCGGGCGGTCAGCTGGTGGGACTCGCCGGCCAGCTCGGCCGAGGCCGACTGCACCTCGGACGAGGCCGCCCGGGCCTCGCGCAGCGCACCGGCCATGCGGTCCTGCAGATCGCGCAGGCGCTTGCCCAGCGTTGACTCGGCGCGCACGGCGCTCAGATTCAGGCGGATCGGCCCCTGCTGGCCCATGGCCCGGATCAGGAAGGTGACGTCGGCGTTCTCGGCGAACTGTCGGCCCAGCTGCCGTGTCCGCGTCGACAGCAGCGCGCCTTGAACGGCCAGCAGCAGCAGCGGCATCGGCTGCAGTGGCGAGGTGGCCAGGCCGGTGAAGGACAGCAGCAGCGGAGTGGCCAGCAAGGCGGCGGTGGCGCCGCTCAGCAGGGGCAGGCTGCGCAGCGGTGGCAGCAGGCTCAGTGTCAGCATCGACACCAGCGCCCCCTGAGCGGTGTCGGGTGCCAGGCCCTGCCAGCCCATGGCCAGCAGCAGTGTCGCGAAGCCGACCGCCACCGTGTCCGCGCGGCGCCAGCGACGCCAGGTCCACAGCACGATGCCGACGGACGCACTGACGACAGCACCCAGCCAGACCGCATCGTGGGGCGTGGCATGAACGCCCAGCAGCGCCAGCAGCGCCAGGAAGGCGACCCCGGGCAGGAAGGAAGCGTTGGAGCTAGGCATCACGGAACAAGGCCCCAGCCACGGCAGGCGTGGATGGGTGATGGTTGATGAACTGGGAGCAGCTTACGGCGATCCATCGGTCGGACGTGCGGCGATATGCACCGCTGCAGCGCCGCATATGCAGGCTTTGGCGTCTGCGAGGCGACCTAGAGTCGCATCCGGCACCCTGGTGGCCGGCTCGCGCCGCGCCCCGGTGAAGCACCGTCAAGGACACCGCCTGCAGCGAGGACCCCACCCATGAAGCGCATCCTGATCGTCGAAGACCAGCCCGACATCCGCGAACTGATCCGCATGAGCCTGGAAGCCAGCGACTTCGAGATCCATGAGGCGGAGGACGGCGAGACCGCCCTGCAGATGACCCGCCAGCTGCAGCCCGACCTGCTGCTGCTGGACGTGATGATGCCCGGCTCGATCGACGGCATCGGCGTGTGCCAACGGCTCAGGGGCGACGCCTCGCACAAGCGCACCCGCATCGTGATGCTGTCGGCACGCAGTGGCGCTGCGGACCGTCAGGCCGGCCTGCGCGCCGGTGCCGACGACTACCTGGTCAAGCCCTTCAGCCCGCGGCAACTGCTGCAGGTTGTGCGGCGCAGCCTCTGATTCCACCGACGCACCGACACCCAGGGGCACCCGCGTGGAAGTCATTGAACACCACCGCCGCCGGCGCGCCCGCGCCGCCGGTGCGCCGGCTGACGCGCTGGCCCGCTGGCTGGGCCGCCCCTGGCCGACCGCCACGGTCGCCATCACGCTGGTGGTGGTTGCCGGACTGAGCGATCGCCTCGGCGCACTGGCCGCGCTGACCCTGGCGCTGCTGCTGTGGCGGCAGTCGGCCTTGCGCTGGCGGGCCGAACGGTCGATGGCTGACCGTGGTGACGAGGTGGCGGCACGCACCCGCTGGCTGGATGCGGTCAGCGGCCTGTCGCCCGACGCGGTCCTGGTGTTCGAGCGCGACACCGAGGGTCTGCTGCGCCTGGTCTTCACCAACCCGGCCTTCAGTGCCTTGTTTGGGCTGCGTCCCGAGGAGTTGCTGGGCCTGAGCGAAGCCGCCACCGACGAGTGGCTGGCCGGTCTGGCCAGCGACGAGCGCCCGATGCCGCCGCTGCTGGACGGCGACGCCCGCATCGAGCTGGCCGGGCCGCCGCTGCGCACCTTGCTGCGCACCTCGCGCGAGGACCGCAGTCAGCGCGTCTACTACTTCCGCGACATCACCCACGAGACGGCGGTGGAGCGGCTCAAGAGCGAGTTCCTGACCACCGCCGCGCACGAGCTGCGCACGCCGCTGGCCAGCGTCTACGGCTTTTCCGAGCTGCTGGCCGGTGGCCGCCTGAGCGACGAACGCCGCCAGCAGGTGTGCGCGGTCGTGCACCGCCAGGCGGGCGTGCTCAAGCACCTGGTGGACGAGCTGCTGGACCTGGCGCGCCTGGATGCGCGTGGCGACGCCGACTTCCAGCGCCAGCCCTGCGACCTGCGCGACATCGCTCACGAGGCCATCGAATCGACCCGCTCACCCGATGAGGACGACCGGCTGCAATGCGCCAGTGGCGAGCAGGCGCTGTGGGTCATGGGCGACGCCTTGCGCCTGCGCCAGGCGCTGGTCAACCTGCTGGCCAACGGCCTGAAATACTCGGTGGCACCGGCACCGGTGCAATTGCTGCTGCACCACGAACGCCAGGATGGCCAGGACTGGGCGGTGGCCACCATCAGCGACCAGGGCATCGGCATGACGCCAGAGCAGCAAGAGCGCGCCTTCGAGCGCTTCTACCGCGCCGACCCCTCAGGCCACCTGCTCGGGGCCGGGTTGGGCCTGTCGATCGTGCAGGAGATCGTGCAGCACCACGGCGGCCGCATCAGCCTGCGCAGCCAGGCCGGCGTGGGCAGCCACTTCTCGGTGTGGCTGCCGGTCTGCGCGGCCGCAGACGCGCCGATGGTTCAGCCCCGCGAAGCCGCCGAGCTCACCAGCTGACCTCACGGTCGGGTGTGGCGCCGATGCGGTGGATCGACAGGTCCGCGCCTTCGTACTCCTCCTCCTGGCTCAGGCGCAGGCCCAGCATGGCCTTGATCACGCCGTAGACCACCAGGCCGCCGGCAAAGGCCCAGGCCACGCCGGCCAGCGTGCCGATCAGCTGCGCGCCCACCGTGACGCCACCCAAACCGCCCAGTGCGCTCTGTCCGAAGATGCCGCAGGCGATGCCGCCCCAGGCGCCACACAGGCCGTGCAGCGGCCAGACGCCCAGCACATCGTCGATCTTCCAGCGGTTCTGGGTGAGCGTGAACAGCGAGACGAAGATCGCCCCGGCCACGCCGCCCACCACCAGCGCGCCGACCGGGTGCATCAGGTCCGAGCCCGCGCACACCGCCACCAGGCCCGCCAGCGGGCCGTTGTAGGCAAAGCCCGGGTCGTTCTTGCCCATGAGCACGGCCACCAGCGTGCCGCCGACCATGGCCATCAGCGAGTTCACGGCCACCAGGCCCGAGATCTTGTCGATGGTCTGCGCGCTCATCACGTTGAAGCCGAACCAGCCCACCGCCAGGATCCAGGCGCCCAGCGCCAGGAAGGGAATGCTCGACGGCGGGTGCGCGCTCATCGCGCCATCCTTGCGATAGCGGTTTTGCCGCGCGCCCAGCAACAGCACCGCGGCCAGGCCGATCCAGCCGCCCACCGCATGCACCACCACCGAGCCGGCGAAGTCATGGAACTCGGCGCCGGCCACGCCCTTGAGCCAGGCCTGCAGTTCAAACTTGCCGCCCCAGACCACCCCCTCGAACACCGGGTAGATCAGGCCCACCAGCAGCGCAGTGGCCAGCAACTGCGGCTGGAAGCGTGCGCGCTCGGCAATGCCGCCCGACACGATGGCCGGGATCGCCGCCGCAAAGGTCAGCAGGAAGAAGAACTTGACCAGCTCGTAACCGTTCTTGGCGGCCAGCGTTTCCGCGCCACTGAAGAAGCTCACGCCATAGGCCACGGTGTAGCCGACGAAGAAGTAGGCAATGGTCGACACCGCGAAGTCGACCAGGATCTTGACCAGGGCATTGACCTGGTTCTTCTTGCGCACTGTGCCCAGCTCCAGGAAGGCGAAGCCCGCGTGCATGGCCAGCACCATGATGGCGCCGAGCAGAATGAACAGGGCATCGGTGCCCTGCTTGACCTGATCCATCGTGACTCTCCGGTGGGCGGCGGCGCACCATGGCCGCGCGAAAACCGCACCAGGAAAGCAATCGATGTGCCCGCGTTGGTGCATGCATGCACCGGCAGCCGGCCACGGCAGCGCACCAGGTGCGCGCCTCGCCGCTCAGTGGCGGTGCGCGTGCGCACCTATCCAGTGCATTGTCACGTCAGTGGCGACTCACATCATCTCGGCCGTGCGGACCGCGACCAGCACCACCTCGCCCCGCTCCTCCCGCGGGCGGTGCCGCAGCCACCACACGCTGCCCTTCTTCACCGCCCAGGGCTGCAGCGCGCTGGCGTCGGCCCCCAGGCGGGCGCCGGTCATCAGGTAGGCCGCCGCCAGACCCAGCGTGGGCTGGTGGCCGACCACCAGCACCGGCTCGCGGGCCTCGGGCCAGCGCGCGGCCGCCAGCAGGCCCTCGACACTGCCATCGGGCGACAAGGCGTCGACCAATTTGACTCGGCGGTCCAGCGCGGCAGCGGTCTGCTGACAGCGCAGCGCCGGGCTGCTCAGCACCCGCGCGCCGGCGGGCAGGAAGTGGTTGAGCCACTCGGCCGCGCGCCGGGCCTGCTTCAGGCCGCGCGGCGTCAGGCCGCGGTGCGGGTCGTCGATGCCGGGGGCCAGTTCCTCGGCCTCGGCATGGCGCCACAGGATCAGGTCCATTCAGCCCCCGTAGCGCGCCAACAGCGCGGCCTGGGCGCCAGGGCCGTCGGTGGCGATCCGTTCGTAGCGGCCGTCAGCGCGCAACTGCCAAGCGTCACGCGCATCGTGCAGGTAGGGCATCAGCGCCTCGTCGATCACGCGCTGGCGCAGCGACGGGTCGCGCAAGGGCCAGGCCACCTCGACCCGGCGCGTCATGTTGCGGTTCATCCAGTCGGCGCTGGACAGGTACAGCGCCTCCTCATCATCCGCATCCCCCCAGCGCAGGTAGATGATGCGCGAGTGCTCCAGGAAGCGACCAACGATTGAGCGCACGCGCACCCGTTCGGTCCAGCCCGGCAGGCCCGGCGGCAGCATGCAGGCGCCGCGCACGATCAGGTCGATCTCGGCACCGGCCTGCGCAGCACGCACCAGCGCGTCGATCAGCGGCAGGTCGGTCAGCGCATTGCACTTGAGCACCACCCGCGCCGAGCGGCCGTGGCGGGCGGCATCGGCCACGCGGCGCAGCAGACCCAGCAGCCGGTCCTGCAGCACGAAGGGCGCGGTCAGCAATTGGCGCGGCGGCCGCACGCGCGCCTGGCTGGCGATCTGCTGGAACACGCCCTCGGCGTCGGCGCACAGCTGCGGGTCGGCGCTGAGCATGCCCAGGTCGGTGTAGAAGCGCGCTGTCTTCGGGTTGTAGTTGCCGGTCGACAGGTGCAGGTAGTCGCGCAGGCGGGTGCGGCCGCGGCGGTCGCTCTCGCGGCGGGTCACCAGCAGCAGCTTGGCATGGGTCTTCAGGCCCACCACGCCATACACCACCTGGGCGCCCACCGCCTCCAGGCGCTCGGCCCAGTTGATGTTGGCCTCTTCATCGAAGCGCGCCTTGAGCTCAACCACCGCGGTGACTTCCTTGCCGCGGCGCGCCGCCTCGACCAGCAGGTCGCCCAGCACCGACTTGTCGCCGGTGCGGTAGATGGTCTGGCGGATCGCCAGCACGTCGGGGTCGTGCACCGCCTGGCGCAGGAATTCGACGACCGGCTCGAAACTCTCGAAGGGGTGGTGCAGCAGCAGGTCGCGTTCGCGCAGCAGCTCGAACACCGAGGCCCCACGCGGCCAGCGGCGCTCGGGCCAGCGGGGCTCGAAGCCCGGGAAACGCAGGCCGCCGGGATCGTCGGCCTGGTCGATCAGCTGGTTCAGGCGCACCAGGTTGACCGGGCCGTTGACGCGGTAGACGGCGGCATCAGGCAGGTCAAACTGCTCCAGCAGCAGGCGCCACAGCGCCTCGGGGCAGGTGTTGACCACCTCCAGGCGGATCGCCTGGCCGTAGTGGCGGGTGCTCAGGCCCGAGCGCAGCGCCTGGCGCAGGTTGGCCACGTCCTCCTCGTCGACATCCAGGTCGGAGTCGCGCGTGACACGGAACTGCGAGAAGGCCTCCACCGTGCGGCCCGGAAACAGCGCTTCCAGGTGCGCCCGCATCACGCTGGTCAGCATCACGAAAACCTGCTGGCCCGGCGCGCACACCGCGGCCGGCAGGCGGATCACCCGCGGCAGCACGCGCGGCACCTTGACGATGGCGATCGCGTTCTCGCGGCCGAAGGCGTCCTGGCCCGAGAGCTGGACGATGAAGTTCAGCGACTTGTTGGCCACCAGCGGAAACGGGTGCGCCGGATCCAGCACCACCGGCATCAGCAGCGGCCGCACCTCGCGCTCGAAAAAGCGCTCGACCCAGCGGCGCTGCGCGGCGTCGCGCTGGGCATGGTTGAGGACCAGCACGCCCTGCCCGGCCAGTGCCGGCATCACCTCGTCATTGAACAGCGCGTACTGCTCGTCGATCAGCGCGTGCGCCTCGGCCGCCACATCGGCCAGGCTGCCCGGCTCGCTGGCGCCGCTGCGCGCGGCCTCGACGACGTCGGCAAAGCGCACCTCGAAGAACTCGTCCAGGTTGGACGAGACGATGGTGATGTAGCGCAGCCGCTCCAGCAGCGGCACATCGGAGCGGCGCGCCTGGGCGAGCACGCGGCGGTTGAATTCCAGCAGCGAGCGCTCGCGGTCGAGCAGGGGCACGGCACGGTCCGGACGGGTCATGCCGGACAGTGTATGAACGTCGCGTGACGCTCCCGTGACAGCAGGCCGTCAGATGGCCTGCCCGCTGTCACACGGCGGCCGCCCGGCTCAGGCCAGATCGAAGGGCAGTTGGCGGATCGGCTTGCCCGTCAGCCGCGCCACGGCATTGGCAAAGGCCGGTGCCAGCGGCGGCAGGCCCGGCTCGCCCATGCCGGTGGGCGCGTCGGCGCTGGGCACGATGTGCACCGAGAAGCTGGGCATGTCGCTCATCCGGGCCACGGTGTAGTCGCCAAAGTTCTGCTGCTCCACCACGCCGTCCTTCAAGGTGATCGCCGCGCCAGGCAGGCACATGCCCAGACCCATCAGCGCCGCCCCCTGGACCTGGGCTTCCACGGTGCGCGGGTTGACCGCCAGGTTGCAGTGCACGCCCGCGGTGACCCGGTGCAGCGTCGGCCGGCCGCCCTGCAGCGAGGCCTCGACCACATAGGCCACCACCGAATTGAAGGACTCGTGCAGCGCCACGCCCCAGGCACGTCCTGCGGGCAGCGGCGTCTTGCCGTAGCCGCTGCGCGCCACGGCCAGGTCCAGCGCCGCACGGTGGCGCGGGTGCTTGTCGCCCATCAGCGACAGCCGGTAGGCGACCGGGTCCTGCTGGGTCTCGCGGGCGATCTGGTCAATCAGCGTCTCCATCACGAAGGCGGTGTGGGTGCTGCCCACGCTGCGCCACCACAGCACCGGCACGTTCTGCTTGGGGTGGTGCACGGTCAGGCGCATCGGCAAGGCGTAGGGTTCGCGCATGCCTTCGACCGCGGTGTTGTCGATGCCGTTCTTGACCATCATGGCCTCGAAGGGACTGCCCGCCACGATGGACTGGCCGACGATCGCGTGGTCCCAGGCCAGCACACGGCCCTGGGCATCGAAGCCGATCTGCGCGCGGTGCAGGTGCATCGGGCGGTAGTAGCCGCCGCGCAGGTCGTCCTCACGCGTCCAGACGGTCTGGATCGGCGCCTTCAGGCCGGCCGCCCGGGCCGCCTTGGCGATGCCGCAGGCTTCGACCACGTAGTCACTGCTGGGAATGGCCCGGCGGCCGAAGCCGCCGCCGGCCATCTGCACCTGCAGCGCCACCTGCTCGGGTTTCAGGCCCAGCACCCGCGCGGCGGCCATGCCGTCCAGGCCGGGCATCTGCGAGCCGGCCCAGAGGGTGGCGCCGTCGTCGCGCAGCTCGACCGTGCAGTTCAGCGGCTCCATCGGCGCATGGGCCAGGTAGGGGAAGCTGAACTCGGCCTCGATGCGCCGCGGCGCACTGGCCAGCGGGGCCATGTCGGCGTCAAAGTGCTTCGGGCCGGGCTGGCGGGCCAGCGCGCGGTACTCGGCCAGTTGGCGGGCGCTGTCGACCTTCTCGACACCCGAGGTGTCCCAGTCGATCTTCAGCGCCTGGCGGCCCTGAATCGCCGGCCAGGTGCCACGGGCGATGACCACCACGCCTTCGGCACCGCGGTCCAGCGGCACGCGCAGCACCGCCTGCACGCCCTTGACCGCCTTGGCCGCGCTGTCGTCCACCGCGCGCGGCTTGGCGCCAAACACCGGGGGCCGCGCGACCACCGCGGTCAGTTGGCCCGGGCGCTTCACATCCAGGCCGAAGGACTGGCGACCGCTGCTCTTGGCGCGCGCGTCCAGGCGCGGCGTGGGGCGGCCGACGATGCGGAACTGCGCCGGGTCCTTCAGCGCCACTTTCTCAGGCACCGGCAGCGCCATCGCGGCGGTGGCCAGCTCGCCGTAGCCGGCCTTCTGACCGGCCGGGCCGAGGACCGTGCCGGCCTCGGTGCGCAGCACCGCAGCGTCCACGCGCCAGCGTACGGCTGCCGCCTGCAGCAGCATGGCGCGGGTGCGTGCGCCCAGCTCGCGGTACTGGATGAAGCTGTTCTTGACCGAGTTGGAGCCACCGGTCAGGTGCAGGCCAAAGAGGGGGTCGGCATAGGCGCCGTCGTTGGTGCCCAGCTGGCTGCGCACGCGCGACCAGTCGGCGTCCAGCTCCTCGGCCAGCAGCATCGGCAGCGCGGTGTTGATGCCCTGACCAAACTCCAGCCGGTTGACGGTGATCGTCACTGTGCCGTCGGCATCGATCTTCACGAAAGCGGCGGGCTGTTGCTGGGGCTTCAGGCCCGGTGTCGGCGCGGTCTGGGCTGCGGCGGTCAGCGGAAACAGGCCCAGGCCGAAGCCACCGGCCACGCCCAGCTTCAGGAATTGGCGGCGGGGCAGTTCGGCGGGCTCGGCGGCGTCGCGCTCCAGCAGGTGTTGCAGGGCGCGGGGCATCTCGGCGGTGAGGTCGAAGTGCATATGGTGCCCTCCTTCAGGCCAGCGCGCGGGCGGCGTCGGCCACCGCGGCGCGGATGCGTTCGTAGGTGCCGCAGCGGCAGATGTTGCCGCTCATCGCGGCGTCGATCTCGGCGGGCGTGGGCTGCTTGCCCTTGGGCAGCGCAGCCAGGAAGGCGCTGGCCGCCATCACCTGCCCGCTCTGGCAGTAGCCGCACTGGGCCACGTCATGGCGCACCCAGGCGTCCAGCACCGCGCGGCCGACTCGGTCGTCACCGCCCGTCACGGCCTCGATGGTGGTGATGCGCTGGCCCTGGGCCAGGCTGAGCGGCGTGATGCAGGAGCGGGTGGCCTGGCCGTTGAGATGCACGGTGCAGGCGCCGCACTGGGCAACGCCACAGCCGAACTTGGTGCCGGTCAGGCCCAGTTCGTCGCGCAGCGCCCACAGCACCGGTGTGGCGGGGTCGACGTCGAGCGTGTGCTCGCGTCCGTTGACGTTCAGTGAAGCCATTGAAGGGGTCTCCCGGTTCTTGAGGGCGCCAGTGTCTCGGCGGTGTGCCCGCTGGCGGTAGCCTGATGCTGCGCGATGCTTGCCCAAACCTGCGCCAGACCGCAGCGTTGGGCAAGACCCGGATAGCATCGGGCCACCATGTTGCCTTCCTATCCACTGGTCCGTCTGCGCCAGCGCCTGTTGATCCATGCGCCCAATGTGGGCATGCAGTCGATCGCGGCCCTGCCCGATTTGCGCCTGATTCGCAACGACCAGCCCTACAGCAACCTGTGCGGCGCCTACGAGCCCTGCGTGGCGCTGATCGTGCAGGGCCGCAAGCGGCTGAGCCTGGGTGGCGCGGTGTTCGACTACGGCCCCGAGCGCTACCTGATCGCATCGATGGACCTGCCGGTCACCGCGGCACTGCTGGAGGCCAGTCCCGAGCGGCCCTACCTGGCCGTGGCGCTGCGGCTGGACCCCCGAGAGATCGCCTCGCTGATGCTGGAGGCGCCGCCGATGCCCGGCCAGCAGCGCCTGGACGATGACCGCGCACTGGGCACCGGCGCCGTCACGCCCGCGCTGCTCGACGCCTTCGACCGCCTGCTGGCGCTGCTCGAGCAGCCGGCCGACATCGCCGCGCTGGCGCCGCTGATCCAGCGCGAGATCCACTACCGCCTGCTGACCGGTGACGCCGGTGCCCGGCTGCGGCAAATGGCCACCGCCGGCAGCCCCAGCCAGCAGATCGCCCGCGCGGTGGCGCTGCTGAACCAGCGCTTCGACCAGCCGCTGCGGGTGGACGACCTGGCCCGCGAGGCCGGCATGGGCGCCTCGGTCTTCCACCAGCGCTTCAAGGCCCACACCGCGATGAGCCCGCTGCAGTACCAGAAGGCATTGCGCCTGTCCGAGGCGCGCCGGCTGATGCTCTCTGACCGCCTGGACGCTGCAGCGGCCGCCTACCGCGTGGGCTACGAGAGCCCGTCGCAGTTCAGCCGCGAGTACGCCCGGCGCTTTGGCGCGCCACCGGCGCGCGACATCGCGGCCTTGCGGGAGCGCGAGACCGCCTGATCGGGCTCAATGGGCTTCGTCCCAGTTGGCGCCCTGCCCCACCTCGGCCAGCAAAGGCACGCTCAGATCCGCCGCACCGGCCATCAGGCGCGGAATCGCCTCGCGCGCCCAGTCGATCTCGGCCTCGGGCACCTCCAGCACCAGTTCATCGTGCACCTGCATCACCATGCGGGTGGCGCGGCCCTCGTCGTCCAGCGCGCGCTGCACGGCGATCATCGCCAGCTTGATCAGGTCGGCCGCGGTGCCCTGCATCGGCGCGTTGATCGCCTGGCGCTCGGCGCCGGCCTTGCGCGGGCCGTTGCCGCCGCGGATCTCGGGCAGCACGATGCGCCGGCCAAACAGGGTTTCGACATAGCCCTTCTCGCGCGCACTGGCGCGGGTGGCCTCCATGTAGTCGCGCACGCCGGCAAAGCGTTCGAAGTAGCGGTCGATGTAGTTCTTCGCCGCCTTCTGGTCGATGCCCAGGCTCTGCGCCAGGCCAAAGGCACCCATGCCGTAGATCAGGCCGAAGTTGATCGTCTTGGCATAGCGGCGCTGCTCGGATGTGACCTCGGCCAGCGGGATGCCGAAGACCTCGGCGGCGGTGGCGCGGTGCACGTCCTGGCCCTCGGCGAAGGCGCGGGTCAGGCCGGGGTCACCGCTGATGTGGGCCATGATGCGCAGCTCGATCTGCGAGTAGTCGGCGCTCATCAGCACATGGCCGGGCGGCGCGATGAAGGCCTCGCGCACGCGTCGGCCCTCGGCCGTGCGGATGGGGATGTTCTGCAGGTTGGGGTCGTTGCTGGCCAGGCGGCCGGTGATGGCCACCGCCTGCGCGTAGTTGGTGTGTACGCGGCCGGTGCCGGGGTTGACCATCAGCGGCAGCTTGTCGGTGTAGGTGCCCTTGAGTTTGGCCAGGCTGCGGTGCTCCAGCAGAAGCGCCGGCAGCGGGTAGTCGGCGGCCAGTTCCTGCAGCACCTCTTCGTCGGTGCTGGGCGCGCCGCTGGCGGTCTTCTTCTTCACCGGCAGCCCCAGCTTGCCGAACAGGATCTCGCCGATCTGCTTGGGGCTGGCCATGTTGAAGGGCTGGCCGGCGGCCTCGTAGGCCTGCTGCTCCAGTGCCACCATGCGCTCGGCGAGTTGCTGGCTCTGCGCGGCCAGGCGCGCCGGGTCGATCAGCACGCCATGGCGCTCGATGCGCTGCAGGATGGCCATGGCCGGCATCTCGATGTCGGCATAAACGCGGCGCAGGCCGGGCTCGGCCTCGATCTGCGGCCACAACTGCTGGTGCAGCTGCACGCACATCTCGCTGTCCTCGCCGCTGTAGGTGCTGGCGCGCTCGATGTCGACCTGCGAGAACGGGATCTGGCTGGCGCCCTTGCCGCACAGCGCCTCGTAGCTCAGACCCTGGCGGCCCAGGTGGCGCTGGGCCAACTCTTCCAGGTTGTGGCGCAGGTGGGCCTCGAGCACATAGCTTTGCAGCAGCGTGTCATGGGTGTAGCCGCGCACGCGGATGCCGTGGTTGGCGAACACATGCAGGTCGTACTTGACGTTCTGACCCAGTTTGGCGGCGCTGTCGTCCTCCAGCCAGGGGCGCAGGCGCTGCAGTACCTCGTCCAGAGGCAGTTGGTCGGGTGCGCCGGGGTAGTCATGACCGGTGGGCACGTAGGCGGCGCGGCCGGGCTCGACGGCGAAGCTGATGCCCACGATGCGCGCGCGCATCGGGTCGAGCGAGTCGGTCTCGGTGTCCAGCGCGCTGATCGGCGCGGCGCGCAGCCGGGCGATCCAGTCGTCCAGCTGCGCCAGCGTGTGCACGGTCTGGTAGTCGCGCGGCAAGTCCACCGCCGGTGCGGGGGCGCTGTCGAACAGGTCGGGCGCGGCTGCCGGCGCCGCTGAGGGCGATCGGCCCAGTTGCTGCTCCAGGCTGCGCAGCGCGGTCTTGAAGCCGAAGCGGGTGTAGAAGCCGACCAGACCCTCGGCATCCGGCGCCTTCAGCGCCAGCGGCTCCAGCGCCGGCCAGCCGGGGATCTGGGCGGTCAGGTCGCAGTCGGTCTTCACAGTGATCAGCCGGCGGCCCAGCGGCAGCCAGTCCAGGGCCTTGCGCAGGTTGTCGCCGGCCACGCCCTTGATCGTGTCGGCGGCAGCGACGATGCCGTCCAGCGAGCCATGCTCCTGCAGCCACTTGACCGCGGTCTTCGGGCCTACCTTGTCAACGCCGGGCACGTTGTCCACCGCGTCGCCGATCAGCGTCAGGTAATCGATGATCAGCGACGGTGGCACGCCGAACTTGGCCAGCACCCCGGCCTCGTCGGACACGCTGGGCGGCTTGTCCATGGTGTTGATCAGCGACACGGCCGGCGTCACCAGCTGCGCCAGGTCCTTGTCGCCGGTGGAGATCACCACCCGGTGGCCGCTGGCCTCACCGAAGCGCGCCAGCGTGCCGATCGCGTCATCGGCCTCGATGCCAGGCACCTCCAGCACCGGCCAGCCCAGCAGCCGCACCACCTCGTGGATCGGCTCGATCTGGGCGCGCAGGTCGTCGGGCATCGGCGGGCGGTGGGCCTTGTACTCGGGGTACCACTCGTCGCGGAAGGTGGGGCCCTTGGCATCGAAGACGCACACCGCATGCTCGGCGCCGATGTGCTCGCGCAGCCAGCCCATCATGTTGACCACGCCGTGGATGGCCCCGGTGGGCACGCCCTCGGGGCCGCGCAGGTCGGGCATCGCGTGGTAGGCGCGGTACAGGTAGCTGGAGCCGTCGACCAGCAGCAGGATCGGGGCTTGGGAGGGGGCGTCGTTCATGGGGCGATTCTCGCCCGCCCGGCCGGCGGCGGCGGCGCCCTGCCTACAATCGGGGGATGCGCGCTTTTCTTCTCCTGGGTGCGGGCCTGCTGGCCCTGCCCGCCCACGCCGACCCTGCCGCCGGCACGCCCCTGCCTGGTGAGCCGCAGGTCATCCAGCGGGTCACCGAGGACGAGCAGGTGCGCATCGAGGAACTGCGCGTGCGCGGCCAGACCCGCCGCCTGACGGTGCAGCCCAAGGTCAAGGGCCTGGGTCCCTACGAGATCACCCCGCCCGAGCCTGGCCGCGACCCGGCCCAGGATCCCAAGGCTGGCCAGCGCATCTGGTTCTCGCTCAGCTTCTGAATGCCCCTTGGCGGCGGCCGCGTGCCGCGCGCCCCCTTCGTCCATGGCGGTCTACACCGAAGTCTCCCCCGCTCAGGCCGACACGCTGCTGGCCCGACTGGGCCTGGGCGCGCAGCACGGGCTGGTGCCGATATCCAGCGGCATCGAGAACACCAACTACTTCGTCAGCACCGACCAGGGAGAGTGGGTGCTGACGGTGTTCGAGCGGCTGTCTGCCGATCAACTGCCCTACTACCTGCGCCTGATGGCCCACCTGGCGGCGCAGGGCCTGCCGGTGCCGGCGCCGCGGCCTGATGCCGATGGCAAGCTGGTGCACACGCTGGCGGGCAAGCCGGCGGCGCTGGTGGAGCGCCTGCCCGGCGCCCCGGTGGACGCGCCGGACATCCACCACGTCGCCCTGCTGGGCACCCTGCTGGCCCGCCTGCACCAGGCGGTGGCCGACTTTCCGCTGCACCAGCCCAACCTGCGTGGCCCGGCCTGGCGCGCCCAGACCGGTGCGCGCGCCCAGGCGTGGCTGGAGGGTGGGCCAGCCGAGCTGCTGCAGGCCGAGCTGGCCTTCCAGGCGGCGCTGGCGGCTTCGCCCGCACTGGCCGCCTTGCCGCAGGGCGCGGTGCATGCCGACCTGTTCCGCGACAACGCGCTGTTTGACGGCGCACGGGGCCAGGAGCGGCTCTCGGGCGTGTTCGACTTCTACTTCGCCGGCCACGACCACTTCGCCTACGATCTGGCCGTGGTGCTCAACGACTGGTGCATCGACCTGGACAGCGGCGCGCTGGATGAAGCACGCGCCCAGGCCCTGCTGCAGGCCTACCAGGCGGTGCGCCCGCTGCAGGGCGCCGAGCAGCGCCTGCTGCCTGCGATGCGCCGCGCCGCCGCGCTGCGCTTCTGGTTGTCGCGCCTGGACGACTGGCACCGCCCGCGCGACGCCCAGTTGCTGACCCCAAAGGACCCGGCCCACTTCGAGCGCGTGCTGCGCCACGCGGTGGACCAACCCTGGCACCCCTGATCACGTGATGCGCCTGTCCCTGACGTCCCAACCGGCCTCGGCCGGCCTGCGCTGGTTCAAGGCCGGCTTCCAGGAGCTGCTGCGCCAGCCGCTGGCCTACGCCGGCTTGTTCGCAACCTTCATGCTGGCGGTGTTGCTGGTCAGTGTCGTGCCGCTGGTCGGCGGGCCGCTGCTGATGATGTCGATGCCGCTGTTGAGCCTGGCCTTCGTGATGGCCGCCGCCGGCACCCGGCGCGGTGTGCCGGTGCGGGTGGCGGTGCTGCTGGCGCCGTGGCGCAGCGGACCGGTGCAGCAGCGCCGCCGCCTGTTCCAGCTGTGCCTGAGCTACGCCGTGGCGCTGACCCTGCTGCTGTGGCTGGCCGGGCTGGTCGACGGCGGCCAGTTCGACCGCTGGCTGGAGCTGACGGCCAAGGGCGAGACCGGCAGCCCCGAGTGGGAGAACCTGTCCGCCGATCCCGCGGTGCGTGATGGCCTGCTGTTCCGCCTGGTCAGCGGCAGCCTGCTGTCGATGCTGTACTGGCACGCGCCCCCGCTGGTGCAGTGGGCCGACCAGGGGGTGGCGCAGGCACTGTTCTCCAGCGTGATGGCGCTGTGGCGCTCGCTGGGCGCCTTCATCGTCTACAACCTGTGCTGGCTGGCGGCCGGCCTGGGCCTGATGCTGCTGCAGCTGGCCGTGCCGGCCATGGGCATCCTGACGCTGCCGGCCTGGCTGCTGCTGTCGACGGCGTTCTACGCCTCGCTCTACGCCAGTTTCGTCGACAGCTTCGCGGCGGTCTCGCCGGACTGACGCTCCAGCGCGATCCAGTGCACCAGGCCGCGCTGGCGCGCCTGGGCGAACTCGTGGGTCAGCAGGGCCCGCTCCTCGTCACCCCGGGCGCTGAGCTTGATCAGCCGCACCGCCCGGTCACGACCGTCCGCGCGTGCGGCATAGACCGCCAGTTCCACCCGGGCCAGAGCCCGCTCCCAGTCGACCGGCGCGGGCTCTCCGTCCAGCGGAAAGGCCACCACGCCCACGGATGCGGTCACGGGCAGGCTCAGTCCGCCATGAACGAGTGCGGTGTCGCCCACGGCCGCCAGCAGGCGCTGCGCCAGCAGGTCGAGTGCCTCGGGCGCGGTCTCGTCCAGCAACACCAGGAAACTGGAATCCGACCAGCGGCACAGGCGGTCGGCATCGCGCACGGCATCACGCAGACGGCAGGCCAGCCCGGCCAGCGCCGCCTGGGCGGCTGCGGTCCCCAGGCGCTCGGACAGCCGTGCCCAGTGGTCGATGTCAACCATCACCAGGCTGCCACGCAGGCCAGACGGTGACTGGGCCTGCTGCAGGGCCTGGGCCAGCAGTTGACGGCGGTGCGGCAAGCCGGTGTGTGGATCGCGTCGACGGCGCCAGCGCGACCACCACGGGGTGCGGTCGGTCCGGGGCTCGGTGCCTTGAGCACCACGCAGGCGCACCACCAGCAAGCCCAGCATCGCCGCCATCGCCAGCAGCGAGCCGCCGATCAGCCACTGCACCCGGCGCAACCACTGCTGGCTCTCCAGCCGGGCGGTGGCCAGCAGGTTCTCGGCGCGCAGGCGGTCCAGGTCGAGGTGTTCGGCCTCCTGGTCGCGGCGCTGGCGCAGCTCACGCAGCGCCGCAGCACGGTTGGCCTCATCCTGCGCCTCGGTCAGGCGGCGCTCACGGTGCAACCAGGCCAGGGCCTGCGCATGCTCGCCCACCGCATGCAGCGCGTCGCCGCCCTGACGCAAGGCCTCGCGCAGCGCGCCCTGCGCGCCTTGCCTCTCCCACAGCTGTGCGGCGGCGCTCAGCTCGGATTGCCCCGCCTTGACCTGTCCCTGCGCCAGGTGGGCCAGGCCCAAATTGAACTGCAGCAGCGGGTCCAGGCGGCGGTCATCGAAGCGGCGCACCACCGGCAAGGCCTGCTCGATCGCGGCCACAGCCTCCCGCGTTCGGCCGCCGCGGCCCAGCAGGTCGGCCCGGTTGGCCTGCACCAGGGCACCCAGGCGCGGCAGATCGTGGGGGCGCAGCGTCTCCAGCGCCAGATCGAGGGCACGCAGCGCGGCCGCCGCGTCACCACGACGGTCTTCGACCCGCGCGCGGTTGAGCAGCACGCGCACCATGGCTTCGGGGCGGTCGTCGCGCACGGCCAGTCGCTGGGCCTGCGCCAGCTGCTCACGCGCCAGCTCCGACTCGCCCAGGCGCTGCGAGGCCACGGCCGCCGCCGCCATCGACCAGGCCTGCAGGTAAGCATCGCCCGCCTGGTCGGCCACGTCGGCGGCCCGCAACTGCAGGCTGCGGGCCTCGATCCACAGGCCCTGGGACTCGGCCCTCAGGGCGCGCAGGCGCAACAGGCGCCACCAGGTGGGCAGATCGCAAGCGGCCAGTTGCACCGGCGCACACACGGCGGCGTAGGCCTGCTCAGCCTCGCCGGCCGGGGCCTCGACGTCCTGCACGCGGCCCTCTCGCTCGGCCCGTACGGCCTCGATCAGGCGGGCATCGGCACGCGCCAGCGAGGCCTGCGGACCGCTCCAGCCGCGCAATTCGGCCAGCGCCTCGTCCGCCGTGGGCTCGACATGCCCGGCCGCCGCCACCACGCCCCGGGTGCGCCACCAGTGCCGGCGCCAGTCATCGGCCGCGGACGGCGGTCGCAGCGCAGCCAGCCGGGCCAGCACGCGCTCAGGCGCCTCGTAGCCTTCCTGCTCCCAGACCGACCAGTGGGGATCGGGCTGCGCCTGCGCGGGCAAGCCCGACAGCAGCAGCAGTGCGGTCAGGACCACCGAAGGCCCCGCTCCTTGTGCGGCGCGCAGCGGCTTCATCCGGCAGCCTTGCGCGGCCCGGTCAGGTGCTGCAGCTCAAGCAGGCCGCGCTCGCAGGCCTGGTCCAGCGCCTCCAGGTCCGGCACGCCGTCACGGAAGACGCCGGGCGGCGCCCCCAGCAGGCCGCAGGCCCGGTTGCGACCACCCTGGCGGGCCCGCCGCAGCATGGCGTCGGCCAGCGTGATCGCACGCGAGCCGTCCAGCGCCGGCCCGCCACCGCTCAAGGGCAGGCGCAGAAAGCCCACCGACGCCGTGACCGTGACCGACTCGCCGCCCACCGTCATCGGCACCGCCGCCAGCACGCCCAGCAGGCGCGTGACCAGACCCACCGGGTCGGCGTCGGGGCCGGGGGGCGCCAGCACCAGGAATTCCTCGCCGCCCCAGCGCAGCACCAGATCGGGTTCACGGGTGGCGGCGCGCAGGCGCCGTGCCACCTCGACCAGCACCTGGTCCCCGGCGGCCGGGCCGAGGCGGTCGTTGACCGACTTGAAGTGATCGAGGTCGAGCAGGCACAACAGGCCCGCGATGGGCGCGTCCAGAGGCGGCATCAGGCGCCGGTTGCCCAGACCGGTCAGCGGGTCAATCGCGCTGTCCAGGTGCACCGGCGCCACAGCACCACCCCGGGCGATTTGCGTGCTGCGCAGGCGGTGGTAGATGAGCGCCGCCAGGGTGGCCAGCACGCCGGCAGCGCCGGTCATCAGCAGCCAGAAGCGATCGCTCAGCTCGCGGCCACGCCACTGGGCCTCCATGAGCTGGTTGTCGGCGATCAGGCGGGCGCGTTCGTCGCGCCGTCGGTCGGCCTCGAAGGCCTCCTGCAACTCCACCAACTGGGTCTGGCGGGTGCGGCGAGCCACCTCGTCGGCCAATTGACGGTGCTCGCGCAGCGCATCGTAGGCATCGGCCAGGTGACCGCTGCGCTCCAGGTACAGGCCCAACTCAACCAGTGAATCGGCGGCGCTGACGATGTCGTCGGCGCGCAGGTCAGCCTCGATCGAGGCGCGCACACGCCGCACACCCTCTTCCTTGCGCTGAAGCGCGATCAGGGCCAGGCCGGCGTTGACCTGGGCCAGACCCTCGGCCACGGCGTTGCGGGTGCGCCGGGCCATGGGCAGCGCGCGCTCGGCCACGGCCAGGGCCTTGGCGGCCTGGTCGTGGCGCAGGTGGTAGTCACTCAGGTTGGCCAGGCAGTGGGCCTCGTCGCTGGTGGCCTCGGCGTCACGCGCCAGCGCCAGCGCCTGCTCCATCGCCTGCAGTTCCTCGTCGCTGTGGCCCAGGTCTCCCAACTGCATGGCCTGGACGGTCAGAGCGTGCGACTGCGCCAGCTGGTCGCCGTGCTGGCGGGCCAGCTGCAGCGCCTGGACCTGCATGGTGCGGGCAGCGTCGCGCTGACCAGCGCGCCACAGCACATCGGACAAGGTGGTGCGTAGCTCGCTGCGCCGCCAGCTCGGTCCGCTCTGGTCGGCATCGCGGATGGCGACCTGCAGCGTGCGCGCCGCCTCGTCGTAGCGGCCCTGGCCCTGCAGCACCAGCGCATGCAACTGGGCACAGCTCTGCCGCAGGCCAGGGGCGCGGGAGGCCGCCAGCGCCGGTGCGGCCTGCTGCAGCAGCGCGTCAGCGCGCCCCAGCGTGCCGGTCTTGCGTTGCCGGGCTGCGCGCAGGCAGATGCTCAGTGCGCCGGCATCGCGCAGCAGCGCCGGGTCCTGGGTGCCGGCCGCCGCCGCGTCGATGCGCGTGACCACCAGGTCGGTGGCGCGCAGGTCACCGCGCCACAAATGGGCTTCGGCCAGCACACGCTGACCTTCCAGCCACTCGGGCCGCTCGGTGGGCAGGCCTTCGAGCGCCTGCTGCAGGTCGGCCACCACTTGTTCGGGATCGGCCCAGGCGCGCTGCTCCCAGCGCTGCAGCGTGGCGGTGTCCAGCGCGGCCCACGCGGTGCCGCCGACCAGCGGCGCCACCCAGGGCAACAGGCTGCGCAGGAACCGCCAGCAGGTCATTCGACGGGCGTCAGCTTGGCCACGCTCAGCGCCAGCCACTTCAGGCCGTGGCGCCCGAAGCGCACCTGGGCACGGGCATCGTCGCCAGCGCCTTCGAGCGTGACGATCACGCCTTCGCCGAACTTGGTATGGAACACGCCCTGCCCCACCCTCAGGCCATGCCCGGCGGCCTTGGCCTGGGCCTCGGCCATGGCGCGCGGCAACGGGACCGGCGGCGGTGCCGGCACGGCACGCCCGGCACCCACCATCGAGCCCAGGCCGCTGCCGCGCTGCCAGGCCTGCTGGTAGTCGCGGGCAAAGCCCGAGCCGAAGCCCTGGTGGCGCGGCGTCAGCCACTTCAGCGCCTCCTCGGGCAGTTCATCGAGGAAGCGGCTCTTGACGTTGTAGCGGGTCTGGCCATGCAGCATGCGGGTCTGGCTGTAACTGATGTACAGGCGCTGACGCGCCCGGGTGATGGCCACATACATCAGGCGCCGCTCCTCTTCCAGACCGTCGGCATCGGCGGCCGAGTTCTCGTGCGGAAACAGGCCTTCCTCCAGACCAGTGATGAACACCGCGTCGAACTCCAGGCCCTTGGCCGAGTGCACGGTCATCAGCTGCACCGCATCCTGACCCGCCTGGGCCTGGTTGTCACCGGCCTCCAGCGCCGCATGGGTGAGGAAAGCCGCCAGCGGCGACATGATTTCGCCGGTCTCGGCATCGGGCGTCAGATCGACCGCTGCCACGGCCTCGGGTTCGCCCGGCTTGGGCGCGGCGATCTGCCCGGGGCCGTGCTCGTCCACCGGCAGCGCCACCGCGTCCTTGCCAAATCCTTCCTGGGTGACGAAGGCCTCGGCGGCGTTGACCAGTTCCTCGAGGTTCTCGATGCGCTCGGCGCCTTCCTTCTCGGTGCGGTAGAAGTCAACCAGGCCCGAGCGCTGCAGCATGTGCTCGATGATCTCGCGCAGCGTCAGGCCCAGGGTGGCGTTGCGCATGCTGTCGACCAGCGCATTGAAGGCGATCAGGTTGGCGCCGCCCTTGCCGCCCACCGCGCCCACGCTCTGCCACAGGCTGCGGCCACTCTGGCGGGCGGCGTCCTGCAGCTGCTCCAGCGTGCGCGCGCCGATGCCGCGCGTGGGGAAGTTCACCACCCGCAGGTAGCTGGTGTCGTCGTGGCAGTTCTCGATCAGGCGCAGGTAGGCCAGCGCATGCTTGATCTCGGCGCGCTCGAAGAAGCGCAGGCCGCCATAGACGCGGTACGGAATGCCGGCATTGAAGAGCGCCGACTCGATCACCCGGCTTTGCGCATTGCTGCGGTAGAGCACCGCGATCTCGCGCCGCGCCAGGCCCTGGCGGTGCAGTTGCTGGGCCTCCTCGAGCAGCCACTGGGCCTCGTTGAAGTCGCTGGCGTTTTCCTGCACCCGCACCGGCTCGCCGTGGCCCGCCTCGGTGCGCAGGGTCTTGCCCAGCCGGCGGCTGTTGTGGGCAATCAGCGCATTGGCGGCGTCCAGGATGTGGCCGCTGGAGCGGTAGTTGGTCTCCAGCTTGATCAGGTGCTCCACCTTGAACTCGCGCTCGAAGTCGGCCATGTTGCCGACCTGCGCACCACGGAAGGCGTAGATGCTCTGGTCATCGTCGCCCACCGCCAGCACCGCGGCGCCAGGGCCGGCGAACATCTTCAGCCAGGCGTACTGCAACCGGTTGGTGTCCTGGAACTCGTCGACCAGGATGTGGCGAAAGCGCCGGCGGTAGTGCTCGCGCAGCAGCGCGTCGTCGCGCATCAGCTCGTAGGTGCGCAGCATCAGCTCGGCAAAATCAACCACGCCCTCGCGCTGGCACTGGTCCTCGTAGGCCTGGTAGACCTGCACCAGCGTCTGCGTCTGGCCGTCACGGACCGGCACGTCCTTGGGGCGCTGGCCGTTCTCTTTGGCGTCGGCAATGAACCAGGCCACTTGCTTGGGCACGAAGCGCTCTTCATCGAGCTGCATCGCCTTGACGACGCGCTTGACCGCGCTGAGCTGGTCACCGCTGTCCAGGATCTGGAAGCTCTGCGGCAGGCCGGCGGCCTTCCAGTGGGCGCGCAGGAAGCGGTTGCACAGACCATGGAAAGTGCCGATCCACAGGCCGCGCACATTCACGGGCAGCATCGCGCCCAGCCGCGTGAGCATTTCCTTGGCAGCCTTGTTGGTGAAGGTCACCGCCATCACCCCACCCGGCGAGACCCGCCCGGTCTGCAGCAGCCAGGCGATGCGGGTGGTCAGCACGCGCGTCTTGCCCGAGCCGGCACCGGCCAGGATCAGCGCAGGCGCGTCAGGCAGCGTGACGGCAGCCAGTTGCTCGGGGTTGAGACCGCGCAGCAGCCCCTGGGCGTCGGGGCGTGCAGACGCCTCGGAAGAGTCCGAAAAAACCATCGCCGGATTGTAGGGATGCGCGGGCACCTCTAGAATCGGCCACCGGGCCCAAATTCTGGCGCCCGGTTTTTTGTGTCCGCTTCGCGTCATTTCTGATCGCGGCCCCCAGCGGCCAGGTGACCGGCCCCCAGGTCAAGCGCTCGCAGCCCTTGGCCGACGCACTGCCTTCAACGCGTCGGCGCCTTCACTGGAGCTTCGAGATGGAAATTTTCGACTACGACAACATCCTGCTGCTGCCGCGCCAATGCCGCGTGGAAAGCCGCTCTGAGTGCGACACCGGCATCGACTTCGGCGGTCGCCGCTTCAAGCTGCCGGTGGTGCCGGCCAACATGAAGACGGTGGTCGACGAGCGCATCACCGAGTACCTGGCCGCCAACGGCTATTTCTACGTGATGCACCGCTTCGACCTGGACAATGTGGCCTATGCCAGGGCGATGCGCGACAAGGGTCTGTATGTGTCGATCAGCAGCGGCGTCAAGCAGGCCGACCGCGACGTGATCGACCGCCTGGCGGCCGAGGGCGTGGGGGCCGACTACATCACGATCGACATCGCCCATGGCCACGCCGAGAGCGTGCGCCAGATGATTGACTACATCAAGCAGCGCCTGCCCCAGACGTTCATCATCGCCGGCAACGTGGGCACGCCCGAGGCGGTGATCGACCTGGAGAACTGGGGGGCCGACGCCACCAAGGTGGGCATCGGCCCGGGCAAGGTGTGCATCACCCGGCTGAAGACCGGCTTCGGCACCGGCGGCTGGCAGCTCTCGGCGCTGAAGTGGTGCGCCCGCGTGGCCACCAAGCCGATCATCGCCGACGGCGGCATCCGCCACCATGGCGACATCGCCAAGAGCGTGCGCTTCGGCGCCAGCATGGTGATGGTGGGCTCGCTGTTCGCGGGCCACGAGGAGTCACCGGGCAAGACGGTGGAGGTCGACGGCCAGCTCTACAAGGAGTACTTCGGCTCGGCTTCAGACTTCAACAAGGGCGAGTACAAGCACGTCGAGGGCAAGCGCATCCTCGAGCCGGTCAAGGGCCAACTGGCCGACACGCTGCGCGAGATGCGCGAGGACCTGCAAAGCAGCATCAGCTACGCGGGTGGGCGGCAACTGGGCGACCTGCGCCGCGTCAACTACGTGATCCTGGGTGGTGAGAACGCCGGGGAACACCTGTTGATGTAAGCGCCCTGGGCGATCCGGCGAAGCCTTGATTGGCAGCCAAAGATGCCGATAAGCCTCCGATGAAGTGGCCGATCCAGTCGATCCGGGGCACGGTGCTGCTGGGCATCGTGGCCGGCGTGCTGCTGCCAGCCTTGCTGCTGCTGGCGCTGGACCAATGGCAGTCGCGCGATGCCTTGCGCCAGCAGGCCCAGCGTGACCGCTCGGCCACCCTGACGCTGGCCGCCACCCGGCTGACGCTGCCGGCCTGGTCGCTGGACGTGCCCGGGCTGCATGCGATCCAGGGTGAGCTCTTGAGACTGCCGGCGGTGTGCGTGGTCGAGGTCTCCGAGCTGCAGCCTTCGGGCACCGAGGGCCATGGCGTGCCACCGATGGTGCGCGAGCAGGGCTGCCAGGCCGACACGGTCGCCGCCTGGCTGGACACCGCGCTGACCTACGAGGGCCAGCACGTGGGCCGCCTGCGCGTGGGTTTCGATGACAGCGAGATCGAACGGCAGCTGGCCCAGCGCCGTGCCTCGCTGGCCACGCTGGTGGCGATCCAGGTGCTGGTGGGCATGGCGGTGCTGGCGGCGGTGCTGTCGGCCCGGCTGCTGCGGCCGATCGGCCGCCTCAAGGCACAGGCCGGGCAACTGGCCGCGCGCGAACCGCTGCCACCGCAGGACTGGGCCACCAACGACGAACTGGGCCAGCTTGGCCAGCACCTGAACACGGTGCATGCGAAGATCCGCAGCCTGATCGAGGAGCTGGAGGGCAAGAACGAGCAGCTCCACCGCATGGCCATGTTCGACCACCTGACAGGCCTGCCCAACCGCACGCTGATGCGCGAGCTGTTTGCCCGCGAGGCGGCGCGGGCGCGCCGGGTGGACGGTCAACTGGGGCTGATGTTCATCGACCTGGACCATTTCAAGCAGATCAACGACCGCTGGGGCCATGCTGCCGGCGACGAGCTGCTGGTGCACGCCGCCGCTCGCATCCGCTCGGCCCTGCGCGAATCGGACCTGGTCTGCCGGGTCAGTGGCGACGAGTTCATGGCCCTGTTCGACACCCAGCGCGACAGCCAGACCGCCGAGCTGGCTGCACAGCGGGTGGTGGCCGCGCTGGCCCAGCCGCTGCACCTGCCCGCGGCCGATGAGCCGGTGCGGGTGGGCGCCAGCATCGGCTATGCAATGTTCCCGCACGATGGTGAGGACTTCGAGGCGCTGTGCCGGGCCGCCGATGTGGCGATGTACCGCAGCAAGGAGCAGGGCCGCGGCCGCGGCACCGCCTACCATGCCGACATGGACGCGCTGCTGCGCCAGCGGATGAACCTGGAGCGCGCGCTGCGCAGCGCGATCGAGGAGCAGCAACTGCGCCTGCACTACCAGCCGGTGGTCGACGCGCGCACCGCTCAGGTGGTCGGTGGCGAGGCGCTGGTGCGCTGGCAGCATCCCGAGCGCGGGCTGCTGATGCCCGACGCCTTCATTGGCGTGGCGGAGAGCTCGGGGCTGGTGCGCCCGCTGGGCGCCTGGGTGCTGCGCGCGGCGGCGGCCCAACTCGCGCGCTGGCATGCCATGGGCCTGGGCGGCCTGCAGATCTCGATCAATGTGTCGGCGCTGCAACTGCGCGAACCCGAGTTCGTCGAGTCGGTGCGCGCCGAGATCGACCGCTACGGACTGCGGCCGGGCAGCCTGACGCTGGAGCTGACCGAGAGCACGCTGCTGGACGACAGCGAAGGCGCGCTGCGCGCCGTGGCCGCGCTGCGCCAGAGCGGCGTGATGCTGGCGGTGGACGACTTCGGCACCGGCTACTCGTCCCTGGCGGCGCTGAAGCTGGTGCGCCCGGACCGACTGAAGATCGACCGCGGCTTCGTGCACGACCTGCCGGCCGCCGCCGATGACGCGGCACTGATCGAGGCCATGTTCGGCATGGCGCGGGCGCTGGACATCGAGGTCATCGCCGAAGGCGTGGAAACCCCGGCGCAGCGCGACTGGCTGGCGATGCGCGGCGGCCACCTGCAGCAGGGCTGGCTGTGGTCCAAGGCCGTGCCGCCCGACGACTTCGTGGCGGCTGTCGAGCAGCACCGCCGCGCAGCTAAGCGATGACGGCGCTGACCTCGATTTCCACCTTCGCCCGGTCCTCGATCAGGCCCGCCACCTGCACCGCGGTCATCGCGATGCCGAATTCTCGACCCAGCACCTCGCGGTAGGCGCGGCCGATGTCGGCGGCGCGGGCCAGGTAGTCGCGCTTGTCGGTCAGGTACCAGGTCATGCGGCAGATGTGCTGGGGGCCGGCACCGGCCTCAGCCAGCACGGCGCGCACGTTGAGCAGCGCCTGGCGCACCTGGTCGACCAGGTCGTCGCTCTCGAAGACGCTGTCGCTGTTCCAGCCGATCTGACCCGCCACGAACACCATGCGGCCGCTGGCGGCCACGCCATTGGCATAGCCCTTGGGCGCGGCCCAGCCGGCGGGTTGCAGCACCTGTTTGCTCATTCGGTGTCCTTCAGCTTGAAGCGTTGCAGCTTGCCGGTCTGGGTGCGCGGCAGGCTGGGGCGGAACTCCACGGCCCGCGGGTACTTGTAGGGGGCGATCGACTGCTTGACATGGTCCTGCAGCGCCTGCGCCATTGCGGCGCTCTCGGCCTGGCCCGGCCGCAGCACCACATAGGCCTTGACGATCTGGCCGCGCTCCTCGTCGGGCACGCCGATCACTGCGCACTCGGCCACCGCCGGGTGGGCCATCAGGGCCTCCTCCACCTCGGGGCTGGCGATGTTGTAGCCAGCCGAGATGATCATGTCGTCGGTGCGCGCCTGGTAGACAAAGTAGCCGTCGGCATCCATCAGGTAGGCGTCGCCGGTCAGGTTCCAGCCGTCCTTCACATAGCCGGCCTGACGCGCGTCGTCCAGGTAGCGGCAGCCGGTGGGGCCCTGCACCGCCAGTTTGCCCACGGTACCCGGCGGGCACTCGCGGCCGGACTCGTCGATCACCTTGGCTCGGTAGCCGGGTATCGCCCGGCCGGTGGCGCCGGGGCGGCTGTGCGCCTCGTCGGCCGAGATGAAGATGTGCAGCAGCTCGGTGGCGCCGATGCCGTCGATCAGCTCGATGCCGGTGACCTCCTTCCACTGCGCGCGGGTGGTGGCGGGCAGCGCCTCGCCGGCCGAGACGCACTGTCGCAGCGGCGTCTTGCGCAGTTCGGTGCCGCGTGCGGCCAGCGTGCGGTAGGAGGTGGGGGCGGTGAACAGCGTGGTGGCGCCGAACTCCTTGATGCCGTCGAGCAGTTGGGGCGGACCGGCCTTGTCCAGCAGCACGGTGCTGGCGCCCACCGTCATCGGGAACAGCAAGAGGCCGCCCAGCCCGAAGGTGAAGGCCAGCGGCGGGCTGCCGATGAACACATCGTCGGGCTGCGGCCGCAGGATGTGGCGCGGGAAGCAGGCGCAGGTGGCCATCACGTCGCGGTGGAAATGCATGGTCGCCTTGGGCACGCCGGTGGTGCCCGAGGTGAAGGCGAAGATGCAGCAGTCATCCGCCGCGGTGTCGACGTTGTCGAAGCGGCCGCTGTGGCGCGCCATGGCG
The DNA here is from genome assembly GCF_018069755.1 of Ideonella aquatica. Lineage (GTDB taxonomy): Bacteria > Pseudomonadota > Gammaproteobacteria > Burkholderiales > Burkholderiaceae_C > Ideonella > Ideonella aquatica. Next base: position 111,776 of record NZ_JAGQDE010000005.1, read on the forward strand.
GCTTCCAATCCATCCGGACCCGCATCGTTGAAGTGGCGCACGGCGCGCAGCACCGGCACCTCGGGCCGTGCCAGCGCCAGCTCCTCGGCCAGCGCGGCGTCGCACAGCGCGTGGGTGACCTGGCCCTTGTCGATGATCGCCTTGAGCTCCTTGGCGCGCAGCAGTGGCATCGTCGCCACCGCGATGCCACCGGCCTTGATGACACCGAACCAGCAGGCCGCCAGCATCGGGTTGTTCGGTGCGCGCAGCAGCACGCGGTTGCCACTGACCAGGCCCATGTCCTGGACCAGCACCTGGGCAATGCGGTTGGCCTGGTCCTGCAGTTGGGCATAGGTCCAGACCAGGCCGCCCGGCGCGCGGATCACCACCCGATCGCCCCGCCCGTCGGCGACGTGGCGATCCAGCAGCTCGGTGGCGCAGTTCAGGCGCTCGGGAAACTGCAGCTCGGGCAACTCGAACAGGAACTCGGGCTGCGCCTCGGGTGCCGGCAGATGGTCGCGCGCGAAGCTGTCGATCAGGCCACTGCGGATCATGCCGACACCTCCTTGAGCAGTTCGCGGGCGATGATCAGCTGCTGCACCTCGGTCGCGCCTTCATAGATGCGCAGCGCGCGGACCTCTCGGTAGAGGCGCTCCACCGGCTGCTCACTGACCACACCCAGGCCGCCCCACAGCTGCACTGCGGCGTCGATCACCTGCTGGGCGCCTTCGGTGGCCACCATCTTGGCCATCGCCGCCTCGCTGGTGACGTTGCGGCCCTGGTCGCGCTGCCAGGCGGCGCGGTAGGTCAGCAGCGCGGCCGAGTCGAGGGTGGTGGCCATCTGCGCCAGCTTGGCCTGGGTCAGCTGAAAGTCGGCCAGCACGCCGCCAAACATCTGGCGCGTGGTGGCGCGCGTCAGGCCCTCTTGAAGCGCGCGGCGGCAGAAGCCCAGCGCGGCCGCCGCCACCGAGGTGCGAAAGACATCCAGCGTGCGCATGGCCACCTTGAAACCCTCGCCGGGCGCGCCGATGCGCGCACTGGCCGGCACGCGGCAGCTGCTGAAACGCAGCCGTGCCAGCGGGTGCGGCGCGATCACGTCGATGCGCTCGGCGATCTCGAAGCCCGGTGTGCCGGCCGGCACGATGAAGACGCTGATGCCGCGTGCGCCAGGCGCTTCACCCGTGCGCGCGAACACCACATAGACATCGGCGATACCCCCGTTGCTGATCCAGGTCTTCTCGCCGTCGAGCACATAGTGGTCGCCGTCCACCCGCGCGGCGCAGGCCATGGCCGCCACGTCGGAGCCGGCCTCGGGCTCGGACAGCGCGAAGGCGCTGATCGCCTGGCCCGCCGCCACCTTCGGCAGCCAATCCGCGCGCTGCTGCGGCGTGCCGGCCAGGCTGATCGCGCCCGAGCCCAGGCCCTGCATGGCAAAGGCGAAGTCCGCCAGGCCGCTGTGGCGCGCCAGGGTCTCGCGGATCAGGCAGATGCTGCGGGTGTCGATCACGTCGGCCGCGCCGCCGCAGGCGCGGCCACCCACCGCGTGGCGCAGCCAGCCGGCCGCGCCCAGCGACTTCACCAGCGCGCGGCATTCGGCGTCGACGTCCGGGCCGTGCGCGTGCGGCACGTGGGCCGTGGCCCAGGCATCCAGCTCGTTCGCCAGCGCGCGGTGATGGTCCTCGAAGAAGGGCCAGTCGAGGTGGCTGAGGTGATTCATCTCAGTTCCCCTGGAAGACCGGCTTTTGCTTCGCCGCAAAGGCCTCGTAGGCGCGACGGAAGTCGTTGGTCAGCATGCACAGCGCCTGCGCCTGGGCCTCGGCCTCGATCGCCTGGTCCACCGTCATCGCCCACTCCTGATGCAGCATGGTCTTGGTGATGCCGTTGGCGAAGGTAGGGCCCTCGCAGAGGCTGGCGGCCAGCGTCCGGGCCTCGGCCAGCAGCACCTCGGGGGCCACCAGGCGATTCAGCCAGCCCCAGCGCTCGCCCTCCTCGCCGCCCAGCGCGCGGCCGCTGTAGAGCAGCTCGCTGGCGCGGCCCTGGCCGATCAGGCGCGGCAGGATGGCGCAGGCGCCCATGTCGCAGCCGGCCAGGCCCACCCGGTTGAACAGGAAGGCGGTCTTGCTGCGCGCAGTGCCCAGGCGCAGGTCGGAGGCCATCGCCATGATGGCGCCGGCACCGGCGCACACACCATCGAGTGCGGCGACGATCGGCTGCGGGCAGGCGCGCATCGCCGCCACCAGGTCGCCGGTCATGCGCGTGAACATCAGCAGCTCGGGCGCGGCCAGGCGGACCAGCGGGCCGATGATCTCGTGCACATCGCCGCCCGAGCAGAAGTTGTCGCCCGCGCCCACCAGCACCACGGCGTGGATGTCGCTGGCGTACTTGAGCGCGCGAAACAGGTCGCGCAGCTCGGCGTAGCTCTCGAAGGTCAGCGGGTTCTTGCGCTCGGGGCGGTCCAGCGTGATCGTGGCCACGGCGCCTTGCACGTCCCAGCGGAAGTGGGTGGCCTGGTAACCGGCCAGCGCGCGGCGGTTGCCTGCGAGCAGACCGGGATCGATGTCGGTGGATGTCGTGTTGCTCATGATGCCTCTCTCACATGACCTCGCCGCCGCTGACGGAAATGCATTGACCGGTGATCGCGGCCGCCCCCTCGCCCAGCAGCCAGCGCACCGCATCGGCCACCTGCTCAGGCTGGACGATGCGGCGCTGCGGGTTGCTGGCCGCGAACTCGGCCATCGCCTGCTCGGGTGTGCGGCCAGTCTTGGCCACCACGTTGGCCACGCTCTCCAGCAGGATGTCGGTCTCGGTGTAGCCCGGACACACTGCGTTGACGGTGATGCCGGTGGCTGCCAGCTCCAGCGCCAGCGAGCGCGTCAGCCCCACCACGCCGTGCTTGGCGGCCACATAGGCGGCCACGTACGCATAGCCACGCTGGCCGGCGGTGCTGGCGATGTTGACGATGCGCCCCTGGCCAGCGCCGCGCAGGTCGGCCAGCGCGGCGCGGCTGCACAGGAAGGTCCCGGTCAGGTTGACCGCCAGCATGCGCTGCCACAGCTCGGTGCTGGTGCGGTGCAGCGGCGCGCTCTCGGCCTGGCCGGCATTGTTGACCAGGCCCCAGACCGGGCCTAGCGCGGCGCGGGCGCTGTCAAAGGCCACCTGCACCTGCACCTCGTCGGCCACATCGGCGGCGGCGCAATGGTGCCTGCCCGGCAAGGTGGCGGCCAGCGTCTGCAGCGCCTCCAGCCGACGACCCAGCAGCGTCAGGCGGTGGCCATCGGCTGCCAGCACGCGCGCGATGGCCGCGCCGATGCCGCGCGCCGCGCCGGTGACCACGATGTGCTGCGTCATCACTTCACCGCCTGCTGCGCCGCCCGCTGTGCCAGCGCTTCCATCTGCGACTTGCCCGACACCAGCTGCTTGGGCCAGGCGATCGGCGTGTGGCCGATGCGCGCCGCCTCGGCCAGCGTCCAGGCCGGGTTGGCCAGGTGCGGGCGGCCCACAGCGCACAGGTCGGCGCGGCCGGCAGCGATGATCGAGTTGACGTGGTCGGCCTCGCTGATCGCGCCCACCGCCATCGTCGCGATGCCCGCTTCCTGGCGGATGCGGTCGGCAAACGGCGTCTGGTACATGCGGCCGTAGGTGGGCTTCTGCTCGGGCGAGACCTGGCCGGAGGACACGTCGATCAGGTCGGCGCCGGCCGCCTTGAAGGCGCGCGCCACCTCCACCGCATCGGCCGGCGTGAGGCCGCCATCCACCCAGTCGTGGGCCGAGATGCGCACCGACATCGGCCGGTCGGCCGGCCAGGCGCCGCGCACCGCGGCGCACACCTCCAGCGGATAGCGCAGCCGGTTCTCAAGTGAGCCCCCGTACTCGTCCTCGCGGTGGTTGGTCAGTGGCGAGATGAAGCTGGACAGCAGGTAGCCGTGCGCGCAGTGCAGCTCCAGCCAGTCGAAGCCAGCCTCGGCGGCGCGGCCGGCGGCGGCGATGAAGTCGGTCTTGACGCGGTCCATGTCGGCGCGGCTCATCGCCCGGGGCACCTGCCCGCCCGCCAGATAGGGGCGCGCGCTGGCGGCCAGCAGACCCCAGTTGCCGTCGGGCAGCGCCTGGTCCATGCCGCCGCCCTGCCAGGGCACGCAGGTGGATCCCTTGGGGCCGGCGTGGCCGATCTGCACGCCGATCGCGGCATCGCTGTTCGCATGCACCCACTGCACGATGCGGCCCCAGGCCTGCGCCTGGGTGTCGTTCCACAGGCCCGGGCAGCCGGGGGTGATGCGCGCCTCGGGGCTGGTGCAGGTCATCTCGGCCATCACCAGCGCGGCGCCGCCCAGCGCGCGGGCACCCAGGTGGACCAGGTGGTAGTCGCCCACCACGCCGTCTGCCGCGCTGTACTGCGCCATGGGCGACACCACCACGCGGTTCTTCAGCCGCAGATCACGCACGCGCAGCGGCGTGAACATCGGCGGCACGGGCTTGCCCGCTGGCGCCTGCAAGGCCATGGGCTGCGCGGCACCGCCGGCCAGTGCGGCCTGCGCGCGCTGGGCAAACCAGCGCTCGTAGCCCTCCAGCCAGGCGGCGTCGCGCAGGCGCAGGTTCTCGTGGCTGATACGCTGGCTGCGGGTCAGCATCGAGTACATGAACTGCTCGGGCTCGAGCTGGTCGCAGTAGCGCGCGCCGCAGACCTCGAACCACTCCATCGCGTTCCAGGCGGCGTTCTGGATGCGCAGGGTCTCGATGCTGCGCGCCGCCTGGTAGCAGGCCAGCACCTCGCCCAGGCGGGCGGGCTCGTCGCCCAGCAGCTTGAACTGCTGCACCAGCTCGATCGCGTCCTCCAGCGCCAGCTTGGTGCCCGAGCCGATCGCGAAGTGCGCGGTGTGCACCGCGTCGCCCATCAGCACCACATGGCTGCCGTGGGCGTTCTTCAGCCACCACTGCTCGCAGACCACGCGCTGGAAGTTCAGCCAGGCCGAGCCGCGCAGGTGGCGCGCGTTGGTCATCAGCTTCTCGCCCTGCAAGGTGTTGGCAAACAGGCGCTCGCAGAAGGCGATCGAGTCGGCCTGATCGGCCTGGTCCAGGCCGTGCGCCAGCCAGACCTGCTCCGGGCATTCGACGATGAAGGTGGTGGTGCTCTCGTCGAACTTGTAGATGTGGGCCTGGAACCAACCGTGCTCGGTGCGCTGGAAGTCGAAGGTGAAGGCGTCGTACAGGCGCTGGGTGCCCAGCCAAATGTAGCGGTTGGGGCGGGTGACGATGTCGGGCCGGAAGGTCTGGGCGTACTGCATGCGCACACGGGAGTTGATGCCGTCGCTGGCGATCACCAGGTCGGCGTCGGGGTATTGGAGGTCGGACTCGGCATCGGTCTCGAACACCAGCTCCACCCCCAGCGCCTCGCAGCGCGCCTGCAGGATGTTGAGCAACTTCTTGCGGCCGATGCCCACGAAGCCATGGCCGCCCGAGCGGATCGTGCGGCCCTTGAACAGCAGCTCGATGTCGTCCCAGTGGTTGAAAGCCTGCTGGATCTGGTCGGCAGTCACCGCATCCCACTCGCGCATGCGGTCCATGGTGGCGTCCGAGAACACCACGCCCCAGCCAAAGGTGTCGTAGGGCCGGTTGCGCTCGATCACCTGGATCTGGTGCGCCGGGTTGAGCTGCTTCATGAGCAGCGCGAAGTACAGGCCGGCCGGGCCGCCACCGATGCAGACGATCTTCATGCGCTCGTTCCTCCGGGGATTCGGGTTTTAGTTTAGTCCTAAAGCTTGAGAACTGAAGTAAATTGAAACCCTGAGAGGAACGCCGCGATGAAGAACCCCGCCCTCGACGATCACCAGATCGGTCTGGAAGCCCGCGCCGACGCCGACGATCACCTGGCGGTGCGCACCTGGCTGCGCCTGCTGTCGCTGACCACCCAGGTCGAGCAGGAGATTCGCACCCGGCTGCGCGAGCGCTTTGGCACCACGCTGGCGCGCTTCGACTACCTGGCCCAGCTGGAACGCCACGCCGACGGCCTGCGCATGAGCGCGCTGTCACGCTTCCTGATGGTCACCGGCGGCAACGTCACCGGCCTGACCACCCAGCTCGAGGCCGAAGGCCTGGTCGAGCGCCAGCCCGACCCGGACGATGGCCGCTCCTGGCGCGTACGACTGAGCGAGCAGGGCCGGCGCGAGTTCGCCGCCATGGCCACCGAGCACGAGGCCTGGGTGCGCGAGCTGTTCGATGGCGTTCCACCACGAGACCAGCAGCGCCTGTATGAGTTGCTGGGCCAGATGCGACACCATCTGGCACGCCCCGCGTGATCGTCGGAAATGACCGACACCGCGCCCCCCCAAATTGCCTGACCGTGCCGCCCCCATGAGCCTGATCGACATCTCGCCCACCGTCCATGCCGACGCGCCGATCTTCCCCGGCGATGAGCCCTACGCGCTGCGCTGGACCGCCCGCCTGGGCCCCGGCTGCCCGGTCAACCTGAGCGCGCTGACGCTGTCGCCGCACATCGGCGCCCATGCCGATGCGCCACTGCACTACGCCAGCGAGGCGCCCCCGATCGACCAGGTGCCACTGGACGCCTACATCGGCCCCTGCCGCGTGATCCATGCCATCGGCTGCGGGCCGCTGATCACCATCGATCACCTGCGGCACGCCGAGGCCGACCTGCCGCCGCGCGTGCTGGTGCGCACCTGCCAGCAGGCCGACACGACCTGGAACCCCCTCTTCAGCGCCTACGCCCCCGAGACCCTGCAGTGGCTGGCCGAGCGGGGCGTGCGTCTGGTGGGCATCGACACACCTTCGGTGGACCCGGCGGACAGCAAGACCCTGGACGCCCACCAGATCCTGCGCCGGCACGACCTGCGCGTGCTGGAGAACCTGGTGCTCGATGCCGTGCCCGCCGGTGACTACGAGCTGATCGCCCTGCCCTTGAAGCTGGCCGGTGCCTGCGCCTCGCCGGTGCGTGCCGTGCTGCGCCCCCTGTGACCCTGGAGACCTGCCGATGACCGAACCGATCACCCGCGCCGATTGCGCCGCACGCGACGCCGCCGACCCGCTGGCGCCGCTGCGCGCCCAGTTCGCGCTGCCCGAGGGCGTCAACTACCTGGACGGCAACTCGCTGGGCGTGCTGCCCGTCACCACCGCCGCGCGCGTGCAGCAAGTGGTGACCGAAGAGTGGGGCAGCGGCCTGATCCGCAGCTGGAACACCGCCGGCTGGATCACGCTGCCACAGCGCGTGGGCGACAAGATCGGTCGCCTGGTGGGGGCGAAGCCCGGCGAGCTGGTGGTGGCCGATTCCACCTCGGTCAACCTGTTCAAGGTGCTCAGTGCCGCGGCGCAGATCGCCCGTGCCGACGACCCGGCGCGCGCGGTGATCGTCTCCGAGCGCAGCAACTTCCCCACCGACCTGTACATCGCCGAGTCGGTGGCCGCGCAGCACGGCATGACGCTGGAGCTGATGGACATCGACGCCATCCCCGCCCGCCTGGGCGCCGATGTGGCGGTGCTGATGCTCACCCAGGTCAACTACCGCAGCGGCCGCATGGCCGACATGGCCGCTGTCACCGCCCAGGCCCACGCCGCGGGTGCACTGATGCTGTGGGACCTGGCGCACTCGGCCGGCGCGGTGCCGGTGGACCTCAACGCTGCCAACGCCGACTTTGCGGTGGGTTGCGGCTACAAGTACCTCAACGGCGGCCCCGGCGCCCCCGCCTTCTGCTGGGTGCACCCACGCCACGCCGAGCGCTTCTGGCAGCCGCTGTCGGGCTGGATGGGCCATGCGGCGCCGTTCGTCTTCGAGCCCGGCTACCGGCCCGCGCCGGGCATCGGCCGCTTTCTGTGCGGCACGCCGCCGGTGGTGGCGATGAGCGCGCTGGAGTGCGGCGTTGACACCCTGCTGGCCGCCGAGCCGCTGGGCGGCATGGCGGCGCTGCGCGCCAAGTCGCTGGCGCTGTCCGAGCTGTTCATGGCGCTGGTCGGCCAGCGCCTGGCCGGCAGCGGTCTGACGATCCACACGCCGCTGGACGCGGCGCAGCGCGGCAGCCAGGTCTCGCTGGGCGTGCCGGCCGACGGCAGCATCGACGGCTATGCGGTGATGCAGGCGCTGATCGCCCGCGGCGTGATTGGCGACTACCGCGCCGGTGATGGCACGGCCGCCGAGCCGCACCTGCTGCGCTTTGGTTTCACCCCCCTCTACACCCGGTTTGTCGATGTCTTTGACGCGATCGACACCCTGGTCGACATCCTGGCCAGCGGCCAGTGGCGCCAGCCCCACTTCATGCACAAGGGAGCCGTGACATGAGCTGTCCCTACCACAGCGAACCGGCCGCGCCGCGCGGCGAAGGCATCGTCGCCACCGAGGGCGCGCAGCTCGATTTCGCCGGTGACATGAGCTACGGGGACTACCTGCAGCTCGACGCGGTGCTGAACGCGCAAAAGCCGCTCTCGCCCGACCACAACGAGATGCTCTTCATCGTCCAGCACCAGACCTCGGAGCTGTGGATGAAGTTGATGCTGCACGAGCTGCGCGCGGCCGTGGCCGCGATCGGCCGCGACGAGCTACCGCCGGCCTTCAAGATGCTGGCCCGGGTCTCGAAGATCATGGAACAGCTGGTCCACGCCTGGGATGTGCTGGCCACGATGACGCCGCCTGAGTACTCGGCGATCCGCCCCTACCTGGGCCATTCCAGCGGCTTCCAGAGCTGGCAGTACCGCTGCATCGAGTTCTCGCTGGGCAACAAGAACGCGGCCATGCTCAAGCCACACGCCCATCGGCCGGACCTGCTGGCGATCGTCGACACCGCCTGGCGGGCGCCCGGTCTGTACGACGAGGCCCTGCGTCTGATCGCTCGGCGCGGCATCCTGGTGCCGGCCAGCCATCTGGAGCGCGACTGGACCCTGCCCTACAGTCCCTCAGAGGAGGTGCAGCAGGCCTGGCTGACGGTCTACCGCGACCCGTCCGCCCACTGGGACCTGTACCAGCTGGGCGAGGAGCTGACCGACCTGGAGGACGCCTTCCGCCTGTGGCGCTTCCGCCACCTCACCACGGTGGAGCGGGTGATCGGCTTCAAGCGCGGCACCGGCGGCACCGGCGGCATCAGCTACCTGCGCCAGATGCTGGACACCGTGCTGTTCCCGGAAATCTGGCGCTTGCGCACCGAGCTGTGATCGCGCACCCGGACAGGGACTGAAATCAGGCGCTGATTCGGGCATACGGTCACCCAGTCTGGGCTATGCTTCCCGCAGAGGACGGCCGAAGCAGTTTCGCGGCAGTCCGCACTGCATGGACACAACAGGCCCCCTCCAGGATCGAGCGAGCGCCTCCGGCTCCAGCGTCGGTCAGGCGCCGCTGAGCGTGCACAGCTCCGCGATGGAAGCCTTCGAGCGCCTGGGACACCCCATCTGGCTCTACGACTTCGACCGTCAGCGGGTCGCCTGGGCCAATGCATCGGGCTTGCAGCTCTGGCGCGCCGAGTCGCTGGAAGAGCTGTGCTCACGCGCGCTGGGCGCCGACATGTCACCCGCGGTCGACAAGCGCCTGCGCCAGTACCAGCGCGACATCGAGGCCGAACCCAACCGCCAGTTCCAGGAGATCTGGACCCTGCACCCGCAGGGCATGCCCGTGACGGTGCAGATCCGCTTCAGCGGCATCCGCCTGGATGATGGTCAGTTGGCCTGCCTGTGCGAGTCCCTGCCCATGCCCACGCTGGATGTCGACACCCTGCGCAGTGCCGACGCCCTGATGCACACCTCGGTGCAGATCACCCTCTACGACAGTTCGGGCGCCGCGCTCTACCGCAACCCGGCCTCGCGTGCCGCCACCGCAGCGCCCGGCCAGACCATGGACCAGCACCTGGTGTCGGCGGCCGACCAGCTGACGCTGCGCGAGGCCCTGAGCAGCCGCGGCGAACACCAGATGGTGGCCCAGGTGCAGACCATCCATGGCCGGCGCTGGCACGACCTGACGGCGCGCCGCTGCCTGGACGCGGTGACCGGCCGCGAAGCCTGGCTGGTCAGCGAGACCGATGTCAGCGCGGTCAAGGCCGCGCAGCGCCAGGCGCAGCGCCTGGCCGAGCGCGACCCCCTGACCAACCTGCCCAACCGCAACCACGTCAACCTGCAGTTCCCGGCGCTGCTGGAAGAGATCCGCAGCATCGGCCGCCAGGCGGCGATGATCTTTCTGGACCTGGACCGCTTCAAGCATGTCAACGACTCGCTCGGCCACGAGGCCGGTGACCGCCTGCTGATCGAGGTCGCGCGCCGCCTGCGCCACACCCTGCGTGCGGGCGACCAGGTGGTGCGCCTGAGCGGCGACGAGTTCCTGATCCTGGTCAGCGACGACGATGTGGTCACCCATGTGCGCCGCCTGGGCCTGCGTCTGCGCGAGGCGGTGTCGCAGGTGATCCGCCTGGGCAGCACGACGGTGCGGGTCACGCCCAGCCTGGGTGTCAGCCTGTTCCCGGCCGATGGCGACGATGTGGCCACGCTGATGCGCAACGCCGACATGGCGATGTACCGCGCCAAGCGGCTGGGCGGTGACCAGATGGCCTTCTACTCGGCCGACCTGGCCGTTGAGGCCGGCCGGCGCCTGACGCTGGAGAGCGAGCTGCTGCAGGCCTTTGACCGCGGTGAGTTCGTCGTCCACTACCAGCCTCGGCTGGATGCGGGGACGCGCCAGGTGGTCGGCGCCGAAGCCCTGGTGCGCTGGCGCCATCCCAGCCGCGGCCTGGTGCTGCCGGGCGAGTTCATCCCGATCTGCGAGGACACCGGCCTGATCCTGCCGCTGGGCCGCTGGGTGCTGGAGCAGGCGGCCCGCCAGGCGGCGCTGTGGCACCAGCGCGGCCACGCGCTGACGGTCTCGGTCAACTTCTCGGCCCGGCAGATCCAGTCCCAGGCCCTGGTCGAGACCATGGACCAGGTGCTGCTGGACTCCGGCTGCCCGCCGCAGGCGCTGGAGATGGAGATCACCGAGTCGCTGCTGCTGGGCGAGGACTCGGCCATGCTGGGTCAGCTCGATGCCCTCAACAAGCGCGGGCTGCGCATCGCCATCGACGACTTCGGCACCGGCTACTCCAACCTCGCCTACCTTGAGCGCTTTCCACTCGACTGCCTGAAGATCGACCGCAGCTTCGTCAACCAGCTCGAGACCCGCCCGGCCATCGCCGAGCTGATCATCTCGATGTGCAAGGTGCTGGAGTTGCAGATCGTTGCCGAGGGCGTCGAGACCACCGGCCAGCTCGACTGGCTGCGCGCCCAGGGCTGCCACCATTACCAGGGCTTCCTGAGCAGCCCGGCTGTGCCAGCCGACCGCTTCGAGACCCTGCTGGCGCCGGTCTGAACCGGCCCTCCTAGAATCGGGCGTTTTGCCCCTTGGAGGCGGCCCCACCCGGGCCCGGCCTTCCCGACTGCGGAGCCACACCATGGACACCCGAACCTCGCCCGCGCGCCTGCGCATTGACCGCCTGCGCGAGCAGCTCGCCCGCCTGGGCCTGCAGGCCGCGCTGGTGCCCTCCAGCGACCCGCACCTCAGCGAGTACCTGCCCGAGCACTGGCAAGGCCGCGCCTGGTTCTCGGGCTTCACCGGCTCGATGGGCACGCTGGTGGTGACCGTGCGTGAAGCAGCCCTGTTTGCCGATGCGCGCTACTGGGAGCAGGCCGAGAGCGAGCTGGCCGGCAGCGGCATCGTGCTCGAGAAGATCCCCACCGGCACCTCAGCCAACCACCTGGAGTGGATCCGCCGCCACCTGCAGCGCGGCGAGGCACTGGGCGTCGATGCCCAGGTGCTGGGCCTGGCCGACGCCAAGGCGCTGCGCACGGTGTGCGACGAGGCCGGCATCACGCTGCGCACCGACACCGACCCGCTGGCCGGCGCCTGGCCCGAGCGGCCGGGCCTGCCGTCGGCCCCGGTGTACGAACATGCGGCGCCGTTCGCGCCGGTCGCGCGCGCCGACAAGCTGGCCCGCGTACGTGCCGACATGGCCGCGCTGGGCGCCAGCCACCACCTGGTGTCCACGGTGGACGACATCGCCTGGATCACCAACCTGCGCGGCTCGGATGTCGACTACAACCCGATCCTGCTGGCCCACCTGCTGATCGGACCGGCGCAGGCCACGCTGTTTGTCGGTGCCGGCAAGGTGCCCGCCGAGCTGGCCGAGCGCCTGGCCGCCGATGGCGTGCAACTGGCCGACTATGCCCAGGCCGCCGCCCAGGTGGCCGCGCTGCCGCCCGAGGCCGTGCTGCTGGTTGATCCCAAGCGCGTCACGCTGGGCCTGCGCGAGGCCGTGCCGGGCACGGTGCGGGTGGTCGAGGCGATCAATCCCAGCACGATGGCCAAGGGCTGCAAGACCGAGGCCGAGATCGCCCAGGTGCGCGAGGCCATGGCCGAGGACGGCGCCGCGATGTGTGCCTTCTACGCCTGGTTCGAAGCCGCCATGGCCCGCGGCGAGCGCATCACCGAGCTGACCGTCGACGACCGACTCAGCGCCGAGCGCGCCGCGCGCGCGAACTTCATGGGCTTGAGTTTCTCGACCATCGCCGGCTTCAACGCCAACGGCGCGATGCCGCACTACCGCGCGCTGCCCGAGTCGCATGCCGTGGTCGAGGGCAACGGCCTGCTGCTGATCGACTCGGGTGGCCAGTACCTGGGCGGCACCACCGACATCACCCGCGTCTGGCCGATCGGCACCACCACCGCCGAGCACCGGCGCGACTTCACCCGCGTGCTGCAGGGCATGATGAACCTGTCGCGCGCGCGCTTCCCGGCCGGCACGCCGGGCCCGATGCTGGATGCGTTGGCACGCGCACCGCTGTGGGCCGAGAGCCTGGAGTACTTCCACGGCACCGGCCACGGCGTGGGCTACTTCCTCAATGTGCACGAGGGCCCGCAAACCATCGGCAAGGCGGTGGTGGCGCCGCACATGGCCATGCGCGCGGGCATGATCACCTCGAATGAGCCCGGCATCTACCGCCCCGGTCGCTGGGGCGTGCGCATCGAGAACCTGCTGCTCACCGTGCCGGCGCCGGCCAGCGAGTTCGGCGAGTTCCTGCAGTTCGAGACGCTGACGCTGTGCCCGATCGACACCCGGCTGATCGAAGTGTCGCTGATGCGCGCCGACGAGATCGCCTGGCTCAACGCCTACCACGCCACGGTGCGCGAGCGTCTGGCGCCGCGCGTCAGCGGCGACGCGCTGGCCTGGCTGATGGCCCGCACCGAGCCGCTGGTGGCATGAAAAAGCCGCCCTGCGGGGCGGCTTGTTCGCTGACGCGGCGCCTTGAGCGCGCCGCCGCAGTCCTCACTCCTGCGAGAACTTGTAGTCGGTCTTGGCAGCCTTGCGCAGCTGGTCCTGGTAGGCCTGCAGCTTGACCTGCGAGGCGCGCTGCATCAGCTGGGCCTTGACGTCGTCGAAGGCCGGGAACTGGGCGTCGCGGGTGTCTTCGAGGCGGATGATGTGCCAGCCGAACTGCGACTTCACCGGCTCAGGCGTCATCTCGCCCTTCTTCAGCGCGGTCAGGGCCTTGCCGAATTCGGGCACATAGGTGTCGGGCTTGGCGAAGTCCAGGTCGCCGCCGTTCTCGGCCGAGCCGGGGTCCTTGGAGTTCTTCTTGGCCACGTCCTCGAACTTGGCGCCGCCCTTGATCTCGGCGATCAGGCGCTTGGCGTCGTCTTCCTTCTCGACCAGGATGTGGCGGGCGCGGTATTCGGTGCCCGACTGCTGGGCCTTGACGCGGTCGTATTCGGCCTTGGCGTCGGCCTCGCTGGGCGGGTTCTTCTTCTGGAAGTCGGCGAACAGCTCGCGGATCAGCACGCTCTGGCGGGCCAGTTCCATCTGCGCCTTGAACTCGGCGCTGGCGGCCACGCCACGCTTCTCGGCTTCCTGGGCGTAGATCTCGCGCAGCACGACCTCGTCGCGGGCGCGCGTTTCCATCTCGGGGGGCACCGGCTGGCCAGCACGGGCGGCCTGCTGCAGCAGCGTGGTCAGACGGGCCTTGGGCACGGCCTTGCCATTGACGATGGCCACGTTCTGCGCCATGGCGGCCAGCGGCAGGATCATGGCCGCAGCGGCCAGCACGACGGAGGACTTGAGTTTCATGAAGCTCGGGGGAAGGGGGGATCAGGAAGAGCCGGGGCCGGCCTCGGCGGGGGTGCGGGCGTCGATGGCCAGGGCGTGGATACCCCGCGGGATCAGCTCGCGCAGGGCATCATACACAAGGCGATGACGGGCCAGCCTCCCTAGGCCGCTGAAGCGTTCGCTGACGATGCGCACATGCAGGTGGCTGCCCTCGCGGGCGCCGGCATGCCCTGCATGGGCGGCGCTGTCATCGCGCACCACCAGCGCGGTGGGGGCCAGCAGCCGGCTCAGCACCGCGTCGACCTCGTCGGCGCGCACCGGCTCAGGCGGTCGGGGGTTCACCGGCAGACTCCTCGGCGGCGGCCTCGGGCCAGGCCTTGCTGATCCAGACCGTCTGGCCAATGATGAAAGCCAGCATCAGGCCAGTGGCGCCGAACACCTTGAAGTTGACCCAGGTGGGCGTGGACACGCTGTAGGCCACCGCGATATTGAGCAGGCCCATGGCCAGAAAGAACAGGATCCAGGCCCGGTTCAGGGCCGCCCAGGCGGCGGCCGGCAGCTTCAGCTGGCCGCCCAGCGCCAGTTCCAGCAGGTTCTTGCCGAAGGCCGCACTGCCCCAGTAAACGGCCGCCAGCGCCCAATACACGCCGGTGGGTTTCCATTTGATGAAGGTCTCGTCGTGGAACCACACCGTCAGGCCGCCCAGCACCGTGACCATGGCCAGCGTGATCCAGGTCATCGGCTCGACCGGCCGGCCGCGCAGGCGCAACCAGGCGACGGTCAGCAGCGTGGCGGCGATCGCCACCAGCGTGGCCAGCAGCATGGGCGCCTGGTCGGGGCTGACCACACCGCCGGAGGTGAGCATGCCCACATGGCCGGTGGCGAACTCGGCTGCCGCGTCCTTGTGGCCTTCCGCGAACTTGAAGGTGGCAAAGAACAGGATCAGCGGCAGGAAATCGAGCAACAGCTTCATCGGGCGGTATCGGAATCGGTGCCGAAGTGTATCGCCGCCGAATTGATGCAAAAGCGCTCGCCGGTGGGCGCCGGGCCGTCGTCGAACACATGGCCCAGGTGGCTGCCGCAGCGGGCGCAGCGCACCTCCACCCGCACCATGCCGTGCGAACGGTCTTCCAGGCGCTCGATGCGGGCCGGGTCGATCGGCTGCCAGTAGCTGGGCCAGCCGCAGCCGGCGTCGAACTTGGTGTCGGAGGCGAACAGCGGCTCCTGGCAGCCGACGCAGCGGTACACACCGGGCTCCCAGTGGTTCCAGTACAGGCCGGTGAAGGCCCGCTCGGTGGCGGCGTGGCGCGCCACCGCGTACTGGGTGGGGTCGAGCTGGCGACGCCATTCCTCGTCGGACTGGCGCACCGGGTACGCAGGATCGTCGTGCGGCTTGGTCATGGCGCGGGCGTGGCAAAAAGCACAGTGTAGGCAGCGGCGCAGTCTCTTGCGCGACGTCAGGACATTGGGGCCTGTCCGGACCGGCGGCGCCTATCCGGCTGCCTATGATGCGCCTTGGAGTATTTCCCCGAGACAGGACAGGAGACCGCCATGAGCGCCTTGATGGGCCAGATGATGAACATGCCGCTGATGATCTCGTCGCTGCTGAAGCACGCGGCGCGCCACGCAGCCGACACCGAAATCGTCTCCAAGCGCGTGGAGGGCGACCTGCACCGCACCACCTGGTCGGCGCTGGAAAAGCGTGCCCGGCAGCTGGCGCAGGCTTTCGCCCGGCTGGGCTGCCAGCCTGGCGAGCGCATCGGCACGCTGGCCTGGAACGGCTACCGCCACCTGGAGATCTACTACGCCAGCGCCGGCTCGCAGTTGGTGACGCACACCATCAACCCGCGCCTGTTCCCCGAGCAGATCGCCTGGATCGCCAACGATGCGGCCGACGGCGTGCTGTGCTTTGACCTCAGCTTCCTGCCGCTGATCGAGAAGCTGGCTGGTGAACTCAAGACCGTGCGCCATTTCGTGCTGATGACCGACCGCGCCCACATGCCGGCGGCCACCACCGTGCCGAACCTGCTGTGCTACGAGGAGCTGGTCGAGGCCGAGGATGGTCACTACCAGTGGCCGGTCTTCGACGAGAACACCGCCTGCACGATCTGCTACACCTCGGGCACCACCGGCAACCCCAAGGGCGCGGTCTACAGCCACCGCTCCACCGTGCTGCACGCCTATGGCGCCGCGCTGCCCGATGCGATGGACTGCTCCAGCCGCGAGGTCATCCTGCCGGTGGTGCCGATGTTCCACGTCAACGCCTGGGGCATCCCCTACACCGCGGCGCTGGTCGGCGCCAAGCTGGTGATGCCCGGGCCCCACCTGGATGGCAAGTCGCTGTACGAATTGTTCGAGGCCGAGAAGGTCAGCTTCTCGGCCGGCGTGCCCACGGTGTGGCTGGGCCTGATCACCTTCATGAAGGCCAACGGTCTGAAGTTCAGCAGCTTCAAGCGCACCGTGATCGGCGGCTCGGCCTGCCCGCCGGCGATGATGAAGACGCTGCAGGAGGACTTCGGCGTCGAGGTGGTGCATGCCTGGGGCATGACCGAGCTGAGCCCACTGGGCACGCTGTCCAAGCTCAAGAGCAAGCACGACAGCCTGGACCGCGAGTCGCAGCAGCGCCTGCTCGAGAAGCAGGGCCGCGCCATCTACGGCATCGACATGGCCATCATCGACGAGGCCGGCCACGCCCTGCCCTGGGACGGCCAGGCCTCGGGCAACCTGGTGGTCAAGGGCCAGTGGGTGATCAACAGCTATTTCAACCTGCGCGTGTCGCCACTGGTGGAGGTGGACGGCGAGCCTGGCTGGTTCCCCACCGGCGACGTGGCCACGATCGATGCCGACGGCTTCATGCAGATCACCGACCGCAGCAAGGACGTGATCAAGTCGGGCGGTGAATGGATCAGCTCGATCGACCTGGAAAACATCGCCATGGCCCACCCGGCCGTGCATGAAGCCGCAGCTATCTCGGCCAAGCACCCGAAGTGGGACGAGCGCCCGCTGCTGGTGGTGGTGCGCAAGCCCGGCGCCACGCTCACGCGCGAGGAGATGCTGGCTTTCTTCGACGGCCGCATCGCCAAGTGGCAGATCCCGGACGACGTGGCCTTTGTCGACGAGATCCCGCACACCGCCACCGGCAAGATGCAGAAGCTCAAACTGCGCGAGCAGTTCAAGGACTACAAGCTGCCGGGGGTGTGATTCAGGGCCGGCGCCAGCGCAGCTTGCCGGCCGCAAAGATGCGGGCAAGCTCGCCGTTGTCGGCCAGCGTGTTCACGGCGGCCTGCAGCGCCAGGGCCAGGTCGGTGGAGGCCGCCTTGACGGCCATGCCCACCGCCCAGCCGTCCTTCATGCGCGGCAGCGGCAGCGGATCGATCGCGAAGCGCTCGTCGCCGCCCAAGGTCGATTCCAGCTCGCTCAGGTGGCCGGCCGCGGCCACCACCTCGCCGCGCGCCAGCGCCTGCGCGGCTTGCACACCATCGGCGTACTTGGTGCGCAGGCTGTCGCGGTAGCGTCCGCCCTCGGCGCCGATCAGCAGCCAGCCGGCCAGCGACTGGCCCGGCACCGCCACCGCCTTGCCGAGCAGCGGATCCAGCATGTCCAGCGTGGGCAGCGCCTTCAGGTCGCGCGCGATCATCACCCGCTCGCGCCAGTACGGCGCCAGGATCTTGACCTGCGGGCTTTTCTCCATCAGCGGGCGGTCCACCGGCACGTGCAGCATCACGTCGGCCGGCCCGAAGCCCAGGTAGTGGCCGCGCCACACCATGTTGCGCAGGTCATCGCCCATGTCCTCGCCGGCCTGGAAGGGCAGCAGCGAGAGCTTCAGGCCCAGCGCCGAGGCCAGGGCCCCGGCCAGGTCGACCTCGATGCCGCGGCCGCCCACATGGAAGGGCGGCAGGTCCTGGTAGACGGCGACGGTCAGGCTGCCCTTGGCGCGCAGGCGCTCCAGCGCCGAGGCCTCCTGGGCGCGCAGTGGCGAGGCAATCGACAGCGCTGCAGCGGCCGAGCCGGCCAGCAACTGGCGGCGGGTGGTCTGGCGGCGGCTCATCAGAGCGGCTTCTCGCGACGGCTTTCCAGGTAGGACTTGATCGCCCACACGGCTTCCTGGTTCAGCACACCTTCGAAGGGCGGCATGTAGACGGCGCCGTTGCGGGTGCGGCCGCGGCGCACCGTGGTGCTCATGAACTCGTCGATCTCCTTGACGCAGGCGGCCTTCTTGGCCGGCTGGGCCAGGCTGGCGCACTCGTTGTCGAGCTTGCGCAGGTCGGGTGCGATGCCGCCGGAGATCGCTTCCAGGCCATGGCAGCGGGCGCAGTTCTGGTTGTAGGCCGAAGCACCGATGCGGGTGGCAATCTCATTGCCCCGGTACGGATTCTCGGTGCGCCACTCGGCGCCCAGTGGCGGCAGTTCGCGGGTGTCGACCGCCTGCGGCGTGACATCGCCATGGGCCCAGGCGCCGAAGGCGGCCAGGAACAAGGCGCTGGCCAGCAGGCTGCGGGCGGGCGCTCGGAATCGGGGGGCATGACGGACCATGGGGGCTTGTCTCCTGGAGGGATGGACTTGGGGCTGGTAGGTAGCCCTGAAGGGGCGGGGGTCGGGCATCAAAACTGCAAAGCGTGTGCCACCAGCCCGCCGACGCTGCCAGGGCCCCTGAATCGGGCCCCGTCATCGGGGAGATCCCCAGGAAGATGCTGCAATCTGACGCGATGTGACGCATCGAACAGGATCCAGTCCCACGGCGGCAGGCAAAACTGTTAGATTTCAGAGCACAGCAAGAACATCCAGCGTGCCACACACGTTGGTGGAGACAAGGCCCATGAGCGGTTATTACCCCCCAGCCAGCGGCGGCCGACAGCGTCGCGGCCTGGAATCCGCCGCGCGCACAGCGACGGCGACGCGCAGCAACAGCCGCAATCCGGCGCACGAGTCGGCGATCGAGCATTCGCATGAGCGCTGCGCCGCGCTGGGCCTGTCGCGCATCGAGCGCCCCGACCACTCCCCGCTGGGCCGCTCCGACCTGACCGTTGCGCGCGAGCGCAATCTGCGTCTGTATTCGCATGCGGCGCCGGTGATGGAAATGCTCTTCGAGCAGATCATCAACTCGGAGAGCATGGTGGTGCTGACCGACGCCACCGGCACCATCCTGCACTCGATCGGCGACGACGAGTTCCTGGGTCGCGCCGCCAAGGTGGCGCTGGCCCCGGGCGCCAATTGGTCGGAGTCCAGCAAGGGCACCAATGCCGTCGGCACGGCGCTGATCGATGAAGTGCCCACGCTGGTCCACGCGGACGAGCACTTCATGCACGCCAACCATTTCCTCACCTGCTCGGCGGCGCCCATCCTCGATCCGCGCGGCAACATCCTGGGCGTGCTGGATGTCTCGGGCGACCAGCGCAGCTACCACCAGCACACGATGGCGCTGGTGAAGATGTCGGCGCGCATGATCGAGAACCACTGGCTGACCGACGACTACCGCAACGTCATGCGCCTGCACCTGCACAGCCGGGTGGAGTTCATCGGCACGCTGATGGAGGGCATTCTGGCGGTGGCGCCCGACGGCAAGATCGTCGGCGCCAACCGTGGCGCGCTGGAACAGCTGGGCCTGTCCGGCGCGGCCTTGCGCATGCACAGCCTGGGCTCGCTGTTCGGCACCTCGGTGAGCACGCTGGTCGACCGCTTCCGCTCACCGCTGGCGCTGCCGATGCAGGTGGAAACCAGCGACGGCCGCCCCTTCCACATTTATGCCCGCTTCAACTGGCCCGTCTGGACCAGCGTCACCGAAGCGGCCCATACCAGCACGCCGGCCAGCACCAGCCACACCGACAACAGCAAGCCGATCCTGCCCGAGACCCTGGCCGCACCCCCGGTGTCCGTACCGGCCGCCGGCACCGGCTTGAAGCAGTTGCTGACCGGCGACGCCCAGGTCGAGACGGTGGTGGGCAAGATCCGCCGCGTGCTCAACCGCGACATCCCGATCCTGGTGCTGGGTGAGACCGGCACCGGCAAGGAGTTGCTGGCGCGCGCCATCCACCAGGATTCCGAGCGCGCCCGCCAGCCCTTTGTGGCGGTGAACTGCGCCTCCATCCCCGATACGCTGATCGAGGCCGAACTCTTCGGCTACGAAGAAGGCGCGTTCACCGGCGCGCGCCGCAAAGGCTCGGTGGGCAAGATCGTGCAGGCCAACGGCGGCACGCTGTTCCTCGATGAGATCGGCGACATGCCGATCGGCCTGCAGGCCCACCTGCTGCGGGTGCTGCAGGAGCGCCAGGTCACGCCCTTGGGCAGCACCAAGTCGGTCACGGTGGACGTGGCCATCATCTGTGCCACCCACCGCAACCTGCGCGAGATGATTGCCGCCCAGCAGTTCCGAGAGGACCTCTACTACCGGCTCAACGGCCTCGCCGTGCGCCTGCCGGCGCTGCGCGAGCGCACCGACCTGCTGGCGCTGGTGCAGCGCATCCTGGACCAGCAGAGCCCGCAGCGGCGCCTGAGCCTGGCGCCCGACGTGCTGCACCTGTTCCAGTCCTGCGACTGGCCGGGCAATGTGCGCCAGCTGTTCAATGTGCTGCGCACCGCCGCGGTGATGGCCGCCGGCGACAGCGTGATCACACGCGACCACCTGTCGGACGACTTCATCGACGACGCCCAACGCGGCTGGGCCCGACGGGCCCATGCCGAGACCCCGGCGGCCGTGCCGATGAGCGCAACAGCCCCTGCCGCCCCGCCGACGGCGCCGGTATTGCCGCTTGCCCCGCCCGCACCGGCCCCGGCCGAGGCCGCCAGCCCGGTGGCACGCTCACTGCAGGACCTGGAACTCGAGGCCATCCGGCAGGCGGTGGAGCAGGCCGGCGGCAACATCTCAGAGGCCTCCAAGCGCCTGGGCATCAGCCGCAACACGATCTACCGCAAGCTGCGCTGGCAGAGCTGATCGCGGCACGGCCGCTCAGAACACCACCGCTTCGCGCTGCGACCAGGTGCGCTGCCAGTTCAGCGACTGGCGCGGGTGCCCGCCCGCCCAGGCCGGCGGCGGTGTGTCGGTGACCAGGTCGCCACGGCGCAGCGCGGCGTCCACCGCATCCACCAGCCGGCGCATCTCATCGCGCTGGGCGCGCAACTGGGCTGGCGCCATCCACGGCCCCTGCTCGGGCAGCACGCGCGCGGTGCCGGGCATGGCGGCCTGCAACTGATCCAGCGAGCGCGCCAGGTGCAGCGCGTCGCCGTCGCGCAGGTCCGGCGGACCGTCGCCCCAGGCCAGGCCGTGGGCACTCCACAGCGCATGGCCCCGCCAGCGCAGCGCCAGCACCGCGGTCTCATCGGCGCGCTGCAGCCGCCACCAGTCGAACGGGCCGACGCGGCCCTGCGCGCCGCGCAGCAGCTGGGTCGGCCGCGGGATCGGGTCGTCGCCCAGGTCGGACGCCGCCACGCCCAGGCGCTGCGCCATGCGCTCGACACAGCGCGGGCAGCGCTGGCGCATCGCTTCGGCGGTGTCCGCATGGGCCCACAGCCGCGCCCCCTCGAAGGCCTTGGCACCCAGCGTCAGTTCGGCGTGTGGCCAGGGCAGGATCACATCGGTGACGCGGCCGGCGCCGGCCTCGCGCAGCAGGCAGGTCGCCTGGCGCGCCAGCACCGGCGTGCCCGCGCCCCCCACCAACCACAGCGCGCGCCCCTGGCGAACCGCCCACAGGTTGGCGGTGGCGCCCCGGTTGCTGGCGTTGCTGTCCCCGCTGGCCGCTTCGATCCACCAGGCGCCCGTGCCCAGCGCGTGCAGGCGCCCACCCGGACCCGAACAGGCCGCCTGGGCCGGTGGTGCCGCCAGCATCGCCGCGAGCAGCCCAAAGACTCCGTACAAACCCTGTGCCAAGGGCGGACAAAGCGACCGCCACGCGTGACAGCTTCGGCGCACCAGCCCCCGGGCAAGCCCGCGGAATCGAGCCGCCAGGGCGACAGACTGTCGCCTGGCAGGCGGGCATGTGTCTTGCACCAGAGAACCCCATTGACAGGGAGACATCTGCTTCATTCCATGGATCTTGCCGCAAGACCGACAGGCCGTCCCGGGAGGACACCATGAAGCTCGTGGTGCTGCGAGGCGGCTGCGCAGCCGATGCGCAGCGCGCTGGCCTGGAGCCAGCGCCCACCAGCCGGCACGGCGCGATCGCGCTGTCCGACCGCGGCGACCAGTGGGCGCTGCTGAACGTGGCACCGAATGTGGCCGACCAATTGGTGGCCGACCCCACGCTGCGTCACCACGCCGGCCTGGCCGATGCCGAGGTGCGCACCGTCGTCCTGACCGACGCCCAGGTTGACCACGTCAGCGGCCTGCTGAGCCTGCGCGACGGCGCGCCGATCGCGCTGTACGCCACGCCCGCAGTCTTCGAGGTGCTGAGCCAGGACATGCCGGTGCTGCAGGTGCTGCAGCGCTACTGCGGCGTGCATTGGCATGTGATCCCGGTGGCCGGCGAGACCCTGTCGGCCAGCTTTCGCGTCGAGGGTCTGCCCGACCTGGAGTTCACCGCGCTGGCCACCGATGCCTTGGCGCCGCGGGTGCTCGAGCCCCACGAAGCGCCGGTGGCCGTGGGCCACAGCATTGCGCTGGCCGTGCTGGACCACCGCACCGGCCAGCGCCTGTTCTGCGCCGCCGGTGGCCAGGCCCTGGGCGAGCCTCAGCTCGACTGGCTCAGCAGCGCCGACTGCGTGCTGCTCGATGACCGCACCACCTGGCCCGAGTCGGGAGATCTTCCCGTGCCCGATTGGCGCGCCCAGCGCAAGGTGCTGCTGGCCCGCAACGCCAGTGGGGTCGGTCGGTATGGCTTCGAGCCCGCGTATGACGGTATGGTGATCGAACTCTGACCTCACCCCCGTTCATGCTTGACATCCAGTCACTGACCAAACGCTACGGAGAACGCACTGCTCTGGCCGGACTCAGCGTGTCCCTTCCGGCCGGTCAATTCGTCGCGCTGCTGGGGCCCAATGGCGCCGGCAAGTCCACGCTGTTCCAGGTGCTCACCGGCCTGTTCGTCGCTGACGGCGGCGACGTCCAGGTGGCGGGCCTGTCGCTGCACCGCCATGCGGTCAAGGCGCTGGCCCATATCGGCGTGGTCTTCCAGCAGATGTCGCTGGACCTGGACCTGTCGGTGCGGCGCAACCTGCAGTTCCATGCCGACCTGCACGGCCTGCCGGGCGCCGTGGCACGCGAGCGCATCGATGCCGGCTGCCAGGCCTTGGGCACCGCCGCCGACCTGGACCGCCCAGTGCGCGAACTCTCGGGTGGCAACCGCCGCAAGGTCGAGCTGGTGCGTGCGCTGCTGCACCATCCGCAACTGCTGCTGATGGACGAGCCCACCGTGGGCCTCGACCCCAAATCCCGCCGCGATCTGCTGGCCGCGGTGCGGGCCGACGTGGCCGCGCGCGGCACCGCGGTGCTGTGGGCCACCCACCTGGTGGAAGAAGCCGAGGCCGCCGACCGCGTGCTGGTGCTGCACAAGGGGCGCCTGCTGGCCGATGGCACGCCGGCACGGGTCGCGGAACAACTCGGTGCCCCCCGGCTCGAAGAGGCTTTCATCAAAGCCACCACCTGAAGGAGACACGACATGGCTTACCGACACCTGCTGGCCTGGGCCGGCATCGCCGTTCTGCCGCTGAGCGCTGCTGCCCAGGGCACGGCCTGGGTCAGCAGCGAGAAGGACCATGCCCTCACGCTGATCGACATGGCCTCGATGAGCGTCAGCGCCACCGTGCCCACCTGCAAGCGTCCGCGCCACCTGCGACTGCTGCCCGATGGCAAGCGGCTGATGGCCGCCTGCGGCGACTCCTCGCAGGCCGACATCATCGACCTGGCCAGCCGCAAGTCGGTGGCCCGCATCCCGATGGGCGACGACCCCGAGGCCTTCGATCTCTCGCCCGACGGCAAGACCATGTACGTCAGCGCCGAGGAAGAAGGCGAGCTGCTGGTGCTCGATGCCGCCACCGGCAAGCAGCTCAAGGCCGTCAAGGTGGGTGAGGAGCCCGAGGGCGTGCTGACCTCGCCCGACGGCAAGCTGGTCTATGTCACCTCCGAGGTCGCCAGTCTGGTCCATGTGGTCGACCCGGTGGCCGGCAAGGTGGTCAAGAACATCGCCGTGGGCAAGCGCCCCCGCCGCATGGTCATCACGCCCGACGGCAGCCAGCTGTGGGTGACCAACGAGCTGGGTTCCAGCGTCAGCATCATCAGCACCAAGGACCACAGCGTGGCGCACACGCTGAAGTTCGAGGTCAAGGGCCTGCGCGCTGCCGACATCACGCCGGTGGGCATTGCGCTGAGCAAGGACGGCAGCCGCGCCTTCGTCACGCTGGGCCAAGCCAACCGCGTGGCCTTCGTCGACGTGGCCAGCCGCAAGGTCACCGACACCGTGCTGGTGGGCAAGCGGGCCTGGAACGTCTCGATCGACAAGTCGGGCCAGAAGCTGTGGGTGGTCAACGGCCTGTCCGACGACATCACCGTGGTTGACATCGCCAGCGCCAAGGCGCTCAAGAGCATTCCAGTCGGACGCGTGCCCTACGCCGCGCTGCTGGCCGAATGAAGCCGCTGGCCTGCCTGCTCGCGCTGGCCGCCGCCAGCGCCTGGGCCGCGCCGCAGCGCGTGACGCTGCTGCTGCCCGATGACGACCCGCGACTGGAACGCGCCCGCGTTGAACGCGTCTACTTTGGCCACCCCACCGGGGCGGCCCAGGACGGCCTGCAGATGGCGCTGAAGGACAGCCAGCTTGAGCTGGACGCCGCCGGCAGCAGCCTGGCGCTGGACGTGGTGTCGGTGGCCTCGCCCGAGGCCGCCAAGGCTGCGGCGCAAAAGGCCGAGAAGGCAGGCGCACTGGCCCTGGTGACCGACCTGCCCGCCGCCTGGACCCTGGCCGCCGCCGACGGCGCCAAGCTGCCGGTGCTGAACGTGGGCAACCCCGAGGACCGGCTGCGCGAAGCCGACTGCCGACCGCGCCTGTTCCACCTGATTCCCTCCGAGCGCATGCGCGCCGACGCCATCGGCCAGACCCTGGCCAGCCAGCGCTGGCAGCAGGTGCTGCTGCTCACCGGTCCGTCGGCCGATGACCAGCGTCGCTCGGCGGTGGTGCAGGCGGCGATCAAGCGCTACGGCCTGAAACTGGCGGGCAGCAAACCCTTCAAGCTCTCGGCCGATCCGCGTGAGCGCGACCTGGCCAATCCGCGACTGCTGACCGGCGGCAGCTACGACGTGGTCTGGGTGGTCGACAGCGACGGCGAATTCGCCCGCAGTCTGCCCTACCGCACTGTGCTGCCGCGCCCGGTGGTGGGCGACGCCGGCCTCACCGCGCTGGGCTGGCACGCCCAGTTCGAGCGCTTTGGCGCGCCGCAGGTCTCGCGCCGCTTTGCCCGCAACGCCAGTGGTCGCACGATGCAGTCGTCGGACTGGGCCGCCTGGATGGCCGGCAAGGCCCTGGCCGCCGCCGTGCTGGCGGCACCCAAGGGCAAGCTGGCCGAGATGCAGGCCGCGCTGGCCCAGGTCGAGCTCGACGGCTCCAAGGGCGTGCCGATGAGCTTTCGCAGCTGGGACGGTCAACTGCGCCAGCGCCTGCTGATGACCGACGGCCAGGGCGTGGTGGCGATGGCCCCAGTCGACGGCGTGCTGCACCCGAAGAACGTGCTCGACACGCTGGGCGCTGACCAGGCCGAGAAGCTCTGCAAGGCCCGGGGCGGATGAACGTGCGTCACGCCGTGCAGGCCCTGTGGGCCATCATCCGCCGCGAGGTGCTGAAGTTCATCCGCCAGTACGGCCGGCTGGCGTCGGCCCTGGTGCGGCCGCTGCTGTGGCTGGCGGTGTTTGCGGCGGGCTTTCGCAATGTCTTCGGCATCGCGGTCAACGAGCCCTACGACACCTACATCCCCTACGACGTCTACATCGCGCCCGGCCTGGTGGGCATGGTGCTGCTGTTCAACGGCATGCAGTCCAGCCTGGCCATGGTCTACGACCGCGAGATGGGTCTGATGCGCCTGCTGCTGACCGCACCGCTGCCGCGCTGGTGGATCCTGCTGGCCAAGCTGTGCGCCACCGCCGCGCTGTCGCTGCTACAGGCCCTGGCCTTCGTGCTGGTGGCCTGGGCGCTGGGCACCGAGCTGCCGCTGCTGGGTCCGCAGACGCCGATGGTGCTGGCCGCCGCGGTGGGCGCGGCGCTGATGCTGGGCGCGCTGGGCCTGCTGCTGAGCGTGCACATCAAGCAGCTCGAGAACTTCGCCGGCACGATGAACTTTGTCATCTTCCCGATGTACTTCATGTCCACCGCGCTGTACCCGCTGTGGAAGCTCGAGGAATCGGGCGCCGAGTGGGTCTGGTGGATCGCCCGCTTCAACCCCTTCACGCACGCGGTCGAGTGGCTGCGCTTTGCCTTGTACGGCAAGGACCCGGGCATCGCGCCGCTGGTGGTGCTGGGCACGCTGGCGCTGTGCTTCGCGCTGGCCGCCTGGGGCTACGACCCGCAGCGTGGCTTCGGTGCACTCACCAAACGAGGTCCCGGAGGACCGGCCTGATGATGAAACTGCTGGGTGCGCTGCGCCGCCCCGCCAGCGCAGCGCCGGTCGCTGCGCCGCGCGAGAGCGAGCCGCTGCTGTTCGAATGGCTGGCGCTGGGCGGCCTGATGCTGTTCGGCAGCTGGCTGCTGGGCGTGCGCGGCGTCTGGGCGTTGCTGCTGACCTCGGACCCGACCGGCCTCACACTGGTGATCATCGTGGTCTTTGCCACGTCCACGCTGTGGGCCGGCGCACGCAGCCGCGAGCTGGAACGCCAGCGCCGCCACCTGGAGGCCGCCCGCGCCGGCACGGCCCTGGCGCAACTGCAGGGTTGGGCGGGCGACTACCTGCGCGCCCTCGACGCCGCGCCGCGCGACAGCAATGCGCCGCTGGACCTGCTCCTCGAAGACAGCCACGGGCCGCACCAGACCGCCTGGTGGGTCAACGGCATCCAGCTCAAGCTCGGCCTGCTGGGCAAGGTGATCGGCTTCTCGGTGCTGGCGTTGCACATCGGCCAGCTGCAGAGCTTCGATGCCTCGCAGTCGCAGGACCTGCTCAAGAGCCTGACCGCCGGCCTGGGCATCGCGCTGCTGACCACCATGGTGGGCCTGGTGGGCAACATCCTGCTGGGCCTGCAGCTCACGCGCCTGGACCGCTTCGCCGACACGCTGGTCGCCGACTGCCAGCGCGAGGGACTGCGCCGCTTCGCCCCGTCCAGCCGCTGAGGCCCCCGCCATGCCCAGCCGCCGCCACGCCCGCGAGCCCGAGGTCGATCCGTTCTACGACATGTTGTTCAACATGCTGATCGCCTTCGTATTCTGCTTCATCGTGGCGCTGCTGGCCATGAACCCGAAGGCACTGAAGGCCGGTGACATCCCGGCCAAGGCTGAGTACATCATCAACGTGTCCTGGCCGGACATGAACCCCAACGACATTGACACCTGGGTCCAGGACCCGGGCGGCAACCAAGTGTGGTTCCGCGCCCGTGAGGCCGGCATGATGCACCTGGACCGCGACGACCGCGGCCTGGCCAATGACACCATCATCATCAACGGCAAGCAGATCAGCAACCCGCTGAACCAGGAGGTGGTGACGCTGCGCGGCATTGCTGCGGGCGAGTACACGGTCAACGTGCACTACTACGACTCCAAGGACGGCCAGCCGGTCGAGGTGACCGTGTCGGTCATCAAGGTCAACCCCCGTGCCGAGGTCGTCTACTACGGCCAGGTCAGCGTGGCCCGCAAGGGTGACGAGGCCACCGCCGTGCGCTTCACGCTGCTGCCCGACGGCAGCGTCACCAACATCAACACCCTGCCCAAGACCCTGGTCGAGAGGATCTGAACCGATGACGCTCGCCGTCGTGCTTTCGTTCAGCGTGCTGCTGCTGCTGTGCGCCCTGGCCCTGCTGCAATCGCGCTGGCCGGCCTGGCTGAAGGCCTTGCTGGTCACCGGTGTGGCGGTGTTCTACTTTTTTGCCGACGAGGCGGTGCACCAGCTCAGCGGCTGGCCCACGCCCGACGCGCTGCCCGAGCGCTTTGCGCTGCTGGCCGCCGTGATCGAGGAGCCCAGCAACAAGAGCGCAGGCGCGCTCTACGTGTGGGTCAACGCCATCGAGAACGGCAAGCCCAGCGCCCAGCCGCGCGCCTACAAGCTGCCCTACACCAAGGACCTGCACAGCCTGCTCAACGAGGGCATGAAGAAAGCCCGCCAGGGCGTCAGCCAGATGGGCACGGCCACGCCCAAGGCCGGCAAGCGCGGCTTCGCCTGGCTGCGCCCCGGCAGCGACGAGCAGGAAGTGAAGATCCGCGACATGCCCGTGCCTCAGCTGCCCGAGAAGTGATGCGTCGCCTGGCTCTACCCCTGACCTGCTGCGCGCTGCTGGCGGCCTGCTCCAAGCCGCCCGGCAGCGAGCTGTTCCCGCTCGACGACGGCCACCGCTGGACCTATCAGGTGCGCAGCGAGTACGAAAACAACACCCTCGAGACCGACACCCGCGTGCTGCGCAGCCTGGGCCGCGACAGCCTGGCCGACGGCAGCGCCTGGCACCGCCGCAGCGATGACGGCGTCGACTACTGGCTGCGCAGCGACGACACCGGCATCTACCGCGTGGCCACCAAGTCCGACCTGGACGACGAGCCCAAGAAAGACCCCCTGCCCCGCTACGTGCTGAAGGCGCCGCTGGCCGTGGGCACCGGCTGGCAGGCCACCACCACCGCCTACCTGCTGCGTCGGCGCCAGGAGTTTCCGCCCGAGATCCGCCACAGCCACCCCAGCATCCCGATGAACTACAGCATCGAGGCCGTGGGCGAGGCGGTGAAGACCCCAGCGGGCGAGTTCAGCGGCTGTCTGCGTGTGCGCGGCCTGGCCACGCTGCGCCTGTTTGCCGACCCGGTGGTGGGCTGGAAGGACATGCCGCTGACCACCCGCGAGTGGTACTGCCCCGGTGTCGGCCTGGTCAAGCTGGTGCGCGAGGAGCCCGCCAACTCGACCTTCCTGACCGGCGGCACCCTGACGATGGAACTGACCGAATGGCAATGAACCCCGACCGCCGCGCCCTGCTCCAGGCGTTGGCCGCGCTGGGTCTGGGCACCGCCTGGCCCGCTGCACGCGCCCAGGCGCCCGATGGCTTCCCGAGCCGACCGGTGACCCTGTGGGTGCCCTGGCCCGCCGGTGGCGCCACCGACCTGACGATGCGCGTGCTGGCCGAGCTGGCCGGCCGCCACCTGGGCCAGAAGGTGATCACCGAGAACCGCTCCGGCGCCGGCGGCACGCTGGCCATGCCGGTGCTGCAGCAGGCGGCGCCCGATGGCTACACCGTGGCCCAGCTGCCGCAGCCGGCGCTGCGCATGCCCTGGACCCAGAAGGTGCAATGGGACCCGATCCGCGACACCACGCCGATCATCCAGCTCACCGGTGTGACCTTCGGCGTCGTTGTCGCCGCGGCCAGCCCCTTCAAGTCGCTCGATGATGTGTTCGCCGCGGCCAAGGCCCGACCGGGCGAGCTGACCGTCTCCACCAATGGCGTGGGCACCACGCCGCATGTGGTGATGGACGAGCTGATGGGCCGCCGCGGCCTGAGCTACACCCATGTGCCCTACAAGGGCACGGCCGAGCAGATGCTGGCCGTGGCCTCGGGCCAGGTGCAGGTGGGCATCAACAGCAACGGCTTCGCTCCCTTTGTGGACAACGGCAAGCTGCGCCTGCTGGTCACTTTCGGCGAGCACCGCCACAAGCGCTGGCCCACGGTGCCCACGCTGAAGGAGCTGGGCCACGGCATCGTGGCCAGCTCGCCCTACGGCCTGGTCGGTCCACGCGGCATGAGCGCGCCGGTGGTCAAGCTGCTGCACGACGCCTTCAAGGCGGCGCTGTTCGATCCCGCCCACCTGGCCGAGCTGGCCAAGTACGACCAGGAGCCGATGTACCTGGGCCCCGAGGAGTACGGCGCGGCGCTGCGTGAGGCCTATGCGGCCGAGAAGCGCACCGTGGAGCGCCTGGGCCTGGCAGCCAAGCCCTGATCAGGGACTGATCCCATGCTGCTGCGCATAGCGCAGCAGCTCCACCGCATTGCCCACCCCCAGCTTCTGGCGCAGCTGGGTCTGCAGGTTGGACACCGTCTTCGAGCTGATGTGCAGTTGCTCGGCGATCTGCTCCAGCGACTGGCCCTGCAGCAGGCCGCGCAGCACCTCGAACTCGCGCGCAGTGAGCGACAGGTGGGGCAGCGGCAGCGACGGGGTCTGCGCATGCGAGGCGATGTCGGCCGACAGCACCGCCTGCCCGCGCGCCACATGGCGCACCGCGGCCACCAGATCCTCGGGCGGACTGCTCTTGGTGATGTAGCCCAGCGCGCCGGCGCGCAGCGCCTGCTGCACCCGCGCCGGGTCCTCGTGCATCGAGAACACCAGCACGCGCAGCTCAGGCCAGTGCGCCTGGATGCGGCGCAGCAGGTCCAGCGCGCTGCGCCCGGGCATGCTGAGGTCCAGCACCAGCACGTCGGCCAGCAGTGTGCCGCGCTGCAGCGCGGCGAACACCGCGTCGGCGTCGGCAAACTCACCGCAGATCGTCAGGTCGGGCTCCAGCATCAGCAGGCGGCGGTAGCCTTCGCGCACCACCGCGTGGTCATCGGCCAGGGCCACCCGGATGGGAGGGGGCGCTGCGGGCAGGTCAAGCATCGGCGGGCTCCAGGGGATCGGTCTCGATGGCTGCGGACAGTCGGGTGCCTGGCGCCCCGTCCTGTACCGACAGCTCGGCGCCCAGCGACCACAGCCGCTGCTTGATGCCGGCCAGGCCGCTGCCGCGCTGCATCGCGGCGGTCGGGTCGGCCAGGCCCACCCCATCGTCCTGCACCGACCAGCTGATGGCCAGCGCCCGCCCACCCGCGCGCAGGCGCGCGTGGATCGCCAGCTGCGCCGCGCCGGCGTGGGCATGGCGCGCGATATTGCTGAGCGCCTCCTGGCTGATGCGGTACAGCACCATCGCGGTGTCCGGGCTGAGCCGCGCCGCTTCGGCCGCAGTGTCCCAGTCCAGGCACTGGCCGCGCTCGTCATCCAGCCGCAGCACCAGGCTCAGGCGGGTGGCATCGGCCGCGCCGCGCGGCCAGGCGCGCTGCAGCGCATCGAGCATGTGGCCCAGGCTCAGCAGGGTCGGGTTGTCATCGGTGCCGGGCGGGCGCAGACGTGCCAGCACGCCACGCACGTCCTGCTGGATCGTCTCGCACTGCTGAGCCATCTCGCGCGCCACGCCGGCCAACTCGTCCTGGCTGGCCAGCCTGCGCTGCAGCCAGGCTGCGTTGGCGCGCAGCGCGGTCAAGTGCTGGCCGAACTCGTCGTGCAGCTCCTGGGCCAGGCGTTGGCGCTCTTCCTCCTGCAGCACCTGCAGTTGCCGGGCCAACTGACGCCGCTGGGCGTGGGCAGTGGCCAGGTCGCCGTCAAGGCCTCGCAGTGCCTGGGCGATGGTCTCCAGCTCGGCCACCGGCATTGCCGGCAATCGGCGCACGCCGGGATGGCGGCCTTCGCCGTCGCCCATCTCGCCGATCGCCGAGACCAGTCGGGCCAGTGGCGCAAAGGCCTTCCGCGTGTTCCAGCCGATCGCGGCCAGCATGCCCAGCACCACCAGGGTCAGCAGCAGTGTGTCGGCGCCCAGACCGATCAGTGCCTCGACACGCTCGCTCTGCGGCCGGGCCGTCAGCGCCACATGCCAGGCATCACCCATCGGGCGCGGCTGGATCCAGGCCACCGTGAACGAAGGCGTGTCGCCAAACAGCGCTTCACCGGCCGCCAGCATCTGCTGCACGGCGGCGGGCAACTGCTCCTCGGGCTCGGCCAGCAGCAGCGTGGCGCCGGCCGCATCGGTCACGCGCAGCTGCAGATGGCGGGTGGGACCGTCATCCGGGCCGGGTGCCAGCAGGCGCCGCGCGCGCTGTGCATCGGGCATGGCGCTGGCACTGGCCAGGCGCTCGAACAGCCCGGCCAGCGAGCGCGCGCCTTCCAGCTCCTCGTCCACATCGCCGGCCATGCGCGCCAGGCCCAGCACGGCCCACAGCACAATCCCGGCGATCGCCACCCAGGCCGCGCGACGCATCACCAGCCGAGGCAGCGTCAACGGGAAATCGGGAACTCTTCCCGCGACATCAGGAACTTGGCTTGCTTCCATCGGTATTCAGTCCAATCAGCGTTCCAAGGAGACAAGTTCCATGCCCGCTCCCCACCGGGTTCACCCTGAAACCCGTTGCGCATTGTCCGTGCGCCTGGCGCTGTGCAGTGCCGCCTGGCTGGCCTCGGCCACCCCGCTGTGGGCACAGCCCGTGGCGCAGCAGGTGGAGGTGGTCGGCACGTCACCGCTGCCCGGACAAGGCGTGGACCGCAACGCCCTGCCCTACAGCACGCAGGTCGTGCGCCGCGGCGCGCTGGACGAGGCCCAGGCCGACAACGCCACCGATTTCCTCTCGCGCCGGGTGCCCGGCGCCCAGGTCAACGACATCCAGGGCAGCCCCTTCCAAGGCGACCTGACCTTCCGCGGCTACAGAGCCTCCGGCATTCTGGGCGCGGCACAAGGTGTCTCGGTCTATGTGGACGGTGTGCGCTTCAACGAACCTTTCGGTGACGTCGTCAACTGGGACATGGTGCCCGAGTTCGCGCTGCACAGCCTGTCACTGGTGCCCGGTGCCAACCCGGCCTTCGGCCTGAACACGCTGGGCGGCGCGCTGTCGCTGACCACCGCCACCGGCCTGACCGCACCCGGCCTGCGCGGCGAGGCCGCGCTGGGCAGCTTCGGCCGCAAGAAGTTCGAGCTGTCGCACGGCGGCAGCCATGCCGATGGCTGGCACCACTACGCCGGCATCGGCCTGTTCGACGAAACCGGCTGGCGTGACCACTCCGATGGCCGCCTGGCCAATGGGCTGTTCAAGCTCGGCCGGCAACTGGGCAACGATGACTTCACGCTCAGCCTGCAGGCCGGCCAGAGCCGTCTGGTGGGCAACGGCCTGGTGCCGCTGGTCACGCTGGATGAGGACGGCGCCCGCACGCCGGACCTCGGCAGCCTGGACCGTGCCGCCGTCTACACCCACCCCGACCTGACACGCAACCGCTTGTTGCAGCTCAGCGGCCAGTGGCGGCGCCAGCTCGACGAGCACACCACGCTGGAGTCGCTGGTCTACCTGCGTGACTCCCGCCGCACAACGATCAACGGCGACGAGGCCGATGATGACGACGGCGACGGCGACGAAGGCGGCGCGCGCCAGCAGCCCCTGGCCGAGGAAGACGAGCCCAACGCCTCGTTCAACCGCACCGCCACGCGGCAGAAGTCAGCGGGAGTGGCGATGGCGCTGTCAGGCCGGCTGGGCGCCCACCAGTGGCAGGTGGGTGCGGCGGCCGACCATGCCTCGGTCAGCTACGAGCAGACCGAGCAGGCGGGCGTTTTCGACGATACGCGCGGCGTGCTGCCTGTGGCAGGCGAGGACACCGAGCTCAGCGCGCGGGTCAGCGGCAGTTCGACCAGTGCCGGCCTGTATGCCAGCGACACCTGGCAGGTGGCCGCGGACACCCACCTGACCGGCACCGTGCGCATCAACTGGGCCCAGGTGGGCAACACCTTGTCCTCGGTCGATGACGACACCGGCGAGTTCGAGGCCCACCCGCACGAGCGTTTCCGCTACACCAGTGTCAACCCGGCGCTGGGCGTGGCACATCGACTGAGCCCGGCGTTGACAGTGTTCGCCAACCTGGCCCGCAACAACCGCGTGCCCACCGTGATCGAGCTGGGCTGCGCCGATCCTGAGGAGCCGTGCCGCCTGCCCGCCGGCCTGCAGGCTGATCCGTACCTGAAGCAGGTCATCGCCACCAGCGCCGAGGCCGGCGCGCGCTTCACGCTGCCAGGCGGCGTCAAAGGCAGCATCACCGCTTACCGCACCAACAACCGCAACGACATCCTGTTCCGCAGCACCAGTGTGACGGGTCAGCTGGGCTACTTCGCCAACTTCCCGCGGACACGGCACCAAGGGCTCGATGTCGAGGCCCAGTGGAAGCTCGGTACGGTGGAGATGACGGCCGCCTACAGCCATCTGGAGGCCACCTACCAGGCCCATGGCGTCTTGCGGATGGGCGAGCGCAACGTGACGATCACCCCAGGCACCCGCATCGCCGGTCTGCCGCGCCACCAGTTCAAGTTCAGTGCCGACTGGCGAGTGGGTGGCGGCTGGAGCGTGGGCGCCGACCTGCAGGCCCTGTCCGGCCGCAGCGTGGCCGGCAACGAGGACGGTCTGCTGGAGGATGGCGATGACGAGCGGGTCGACCTGAGCCTGCCGGGCTACGCGCTGGTGAACCTGCGTACCTCGTGGAAGCCGGCCCAGTTCAAGGGACTGGAGCTGTTCGGGCGCATCACCAACGTCTTCAACCGCCGCTATGCCAGCTTCGGCGCGCTGGCCGCGACGCAGTTCGATGCGCAGGGGCAGTACGTGGGGGCCGAGACCGAGGCGCTGTTCGTCGCGCCCGGTGCACCGCGTGCCTTCCAGGTGGGCGTGCGCTGGCAGTTCTGACCACCCCCAGCGCCGGGCGGCGGCCGGCCGGTCACGGGCCGGTCAGGCCGCGCTCGGTGGCCAGGCGCATCAGACGAAAGTCGTTGCGCTCGTCGAGTTTCTGCCGCACGCGCGACATGGTGTTGTAGACGGTCTTCTCGCTGATGTGCAGCGAGCGTGCGATGGCCTCGTGGTCCAGGCCGCTGGTGGCCAGACGCAGCACCTCGAATTCGCGCGGCGTCAGATGGCTGAAGGGGTCGAGGCCGGCATCGACCTGGTTCAGGCTGGCCTGGGCCACCTCGGCATTGAAGACCCGCTGGCCGGCGGCAATGCGCCGCAGCGCCGCGATCACCGCAGCCGGGTCGCAGTCCTTGGTCAGGTAGCCCTGCACGCCCAGGCGCATGGCCTGCAGCATGAAGGCTGGCTGGTCGTGCATCGTGAACACCAGGATGCGCAGGCGCTCATCGCGCTCGCGCAGGCGGCGGATCGCCTCCATGCCGCTGTCGCCCTTGAGGCTGAGGTCGACCA
The DNA here is from genome assembly GCF_018069755.1 of Ideonella aquatica. Lineage (GTDB taxonomy): Bacteria > Pseudomonadota > Gammaproteobacteria > Burkholderiales > Burkholderiaceae_C > Ideonella > Ideonella aquatica. Next base: position 146,846 of record NZ_JAGQDE010000005.1, read on the forward strand.
CGGCCACATCCACCTCGTGATGGCGCAGCGCCTCGCAGGCCTGGGCCGAGGTGGCCGCCTCGGCCACCACCTCCATGTCGGGCTCGCTGCCGATCCAGCGCCGGTAGCCGTCGCGCACCACCGCATGGTCGTCCAGCAGCAGCACACGGATCATGGTTGGCCCGGGGTCCAGGTTCATCGCAGTCGTCATTCGGCAAAGGGTTTTCCAGCGGCCGCGGGGTCCGATGCTCCACGGCGCAACGCCTTCTGTGTACTGCAAAGCGCGGTCCTGAAACACCCGTTGTACCCGGGAAAGAGTCCCGCCGTTGCGAGGAATGGGTCCCGCACCCGCGGGTGCTCGGATTCCTAGACTGCGCCCCGCTCACTGGCATCCCGCCAGCCTGCTTTTGACCCACGACGAGGAGACCCCGATGACCCCCGTGCCCCTGCGCGGCGCCGCCCCGCGCCAGCCCCGCTTCACCCCGACCCTGATCGCCCTGGCCTTGGCCGGCCTGACGGCGACGCCGGCACTGGCCAGCCAGTCGGTGAGCTGGGACGACATCGCCAACGACCACGCCACCACCGGCGACGTGCTCAGCTACGGCTTGGGCCTGAAGGCGCAACGCCACAGCCCGGCCAAGCAAATCAACACCAAGACGGTGAAGAACCTGGTGCCGGCCTGGAGCTTCAGCTTCGGCGGTGAAAAGCAGCGCGGCCAGGAGGCCCAGGCGCTGGTGCATGACGGCGTGATCTATGTCACCGCCTCGTACTCGCGCTTCTATGCGCTCGACGCCAAGACCGGCAAGCAGCTCTGGGCCTACGAGCATCGCCTGCCCGACGACATCCGTCCCTGCTGCGATGTGGTCAACCGCGGCCCGGCGATCTACGGCAACAAGGTCTACTTCGGCACGCTCGATGCGCGCATGCTGGCGCTCGACAAGGACACCGGCAAGGTGGTGTGGAACGAGAAGTTCGCCGACCACAAGTTGGGCTACACCATGACCGGCGCGCCCTTCATCGTCAAGGACAGCAAGAGCGGCAAGGTGCTGCTGGTGCACGGCAGCTCGGGCGACGAGTTCGGCGTCGTGGGCTGGCTGTTCGCCCGCGACCCCGACACCGGGGCCGAGGTCTGGGCGCGGCCGATGGTCGAGGGCCATCGCGGTCGCCTGAACGGTCAGGACAGCACCTACTCGGGCGACCCCAAGGCGCCCAGCTGGCCGCGTGACAAGGACGGCAAGCTGGTCGAGGCCTGGCACCAGGGCGGCGGCGCCCCGTGGCAGACCGCCACCTTCGACGTCGAGACCAACACCGTGGTCATCGGCACCGGCAACCCGGCGCCCTGGAACACCTGGAAGCGCACCAAGGAGGGCGACGACCCGCGCAACTGGGACAGCCTGTTCACCAGCGGCCAGGCCTATGTCGACGCGTCCACCGGCGACCTCAAGGGCTTCTTCCAGCACACGCCCAACGACGCCTGGGACTTCAGCGGCAACAACTCGGTGCTGCTGTTCGAGTACAAGAACCAGGACGGCAAGCTGGTCAAGGCCAGCGCGCACGCCGACCGCAACGGCTTCTTCTTCGTCACCGACCGCGAGCGCCTGGCCAACGGCGCCGGCATGGCCGGCAAGCCCACCGGTCTGATCGGCGCCTGGCCCTTCGTCGAAGGCATCACCTGGGCCAGCGGCTTCGATCTGAAGTCGGGCAAACCGATCGAGCGAGGCAACCGCCCGCCCATGCCTGAGGCCGGCGCCGAAAAGGGCAAGTCGGTCTTCGTCTCGCCGCCCTTCCTGGGCGGCACGAACTGGATGCCGATGTCCTATTCGCCCGACACGGGCCTGTTCTACATCCCTGGCAACCACTGGGCGATGGACTACTGGACCGAGAACGTCACCTACAAGGCCGGCAGCGCCTACCTGGGCCAGGGCTTCCGCATCAAGCGCCTGTACGACGACCATGTCGGCATCCTGCGTGCGATCGACCCGAAGAACGGCAAGATCGTCTGGCAGAAGAAGGAGAAGTTCCCGCTGTGGGCCGGCACCCTGACCACCGCCGGCGGCCTGCTGATCACCGGCACCTCCGACGGCTACGTCAAGGCCTTCGACGCCAAGACCGGCGAGGAGCTGTGGCACTTCCAGACCGGCTCCGGCGTGGTCAGCGTGCCCATCACCTGGGAGCAGGACGGCGAGCAGTACCTGGGCCTGTCCAGCGGCTACGGCGGCGCCGTGCCGCTGTGGGGTGGTGACATGGCCGACCTGACCAGGCAGGTGACCCAGGGCGGCAGCTACTGGGTCTTCAAGCTGCCCAAGCGGTGAGCGCGCCGGCCCTGATGCGGGCCGCGGCGGTGAAGGTGGTCAACGGCTGCCACCTCTGGCCCTATGCCCAGTGCCCCGGCGCTGACCTGCGCGGCGCCGATCTGGTCGGCCTGGACCTGCGAGGCGTCGATTTCACCGGCGCCGACCTGCGCGGAGCGGATCTGCGCTCGGCCAACTTGGCCGGGGCCTTTCTGGACCGGGCCGACCTCAGCGGCGCCAGCGCCTTTGCCCTGAATGCGCCGGGGGTGTCGATGCGCGGCGCCCGGCTGGTCCGGGCGAAGCTGCAGCAGGCCCGGCTGTTTCGCGCCGACCTCAGCGGCACCGACTGCACCGAGACGGACTTCGAGGCCGCCCGCCTCAACATGACCCAGTTCGTCGGTGCGCGCCTGGTGCGGGCCGAGTTGCAGGAGGCCAAGTTCGTGACCGCCAATCTGCGCGACGCCGTGTTCCAGGACAACCACCTGAAGTTCACGATCTTTCCCGATGCCGAGATGGGTGGCTGCAGCGGCTGCCCGAAGGATTGGTGATGCCCATACGACACTGGCACCAGGCCGGGCTCCTGCTGGCGCTGGCCGGGCCGCTGAGCGGCGCCCTGGCCGAGCGGCTGGCCCCGCCCCCAGGCCTGACCCCGCTGGGCGAGGCCGCGCGCCTGCCCAACCCCTACCGCGGCCAGCCGGCCGCCATCCAGGCCGGCCAGGCGGCCTACGAGGAGCACTGCGCGGCCTGCCACGGCGAGCAGGCCAGCCGGGCAGTGGCCGAGGGCCCCGACCTGCGCCGGCTCAACAGCGCCTGCCGGCGACTGACCGATGCGGCCTTGCAGGCGCACTGCCTGCGCGACGTCGACGCCTACTTCCTGCGCTCGGTCCACGAGGGCAAGCGCCGGGCCGGCCTGATGCACATGCCGGCCTGGCAGGGCGTGCTGCCGCAGGAGACGATCTGGGCCATCCGCAGCTTCACCGAGTCACGGCCGCTGCCGCCACCGCGGACGCTGCCGGACCTGCCGCCGGTCGAGCCCGACCGCTGAGCGCACAAGCGCCCAAGCGCCCAAGCGACCAAGCGCTCAAGCGCCACAGCGCCTCAGCGGATCAGCTTGAGCAGCGCGCGGCCGGCCGGGCTCTGGAGTTCCTTGAGGTCCACCGTGCCGTCGTTGTCGGGGTTGGCGGCCTTGAAGCGCGCCTCGACGATCGTCAGGTACTCGGCCTTGTCCAGCGTGCCGTCCTTGTCGGGATCGGCCTTGGCGAAGTCGGCCTTGGAAATGCCCAGTCCGTGCACCTCCTTGCGGTCGAGCGTGCCGTCCTTGTCCTTTTCGAGGCGGTCGAACTTGGCCTCGGCGGCCTTCTTGATTTCGGCCATGTCGAGCGTGCCGTCGTTGTCCGGGTCCTGGGCCTTGAGCCAGGCGGCCAGGTCGGCCCCCTTGGCCTGCGTCACCGCAGGGAAAGCGGCCAGCGTCGCGGCCAGGCACAGGGACGAGAGAATCAGCTTGCGTGTCATGGGGTGGGCTCCTTCCCCGGCAACCGGCCGGGTGCCAGGAAATTGTCCCGCACCGCAGTACGACCGGCGTTCCGCGTGCCAGGCCTTTGTGCGGCAGGTCAAGTGCGGCGCCCAAGAAAAGGGGCCCCTGGTCGGGGCCCCTCGGCATGTCAGACGGCGCTTCGTCGGATCACTTCAACATCTTGAAGACCCAGACCGAACCACCCTGCTCCAGGTAGTTGACCTTCTTGGCCACGTCGCCACCCCACAGCGGCACCGCACCACCCCAGCCCGAGACCACAGCGACGTACTGCTCGCCCTTGTCTTCCCAGGTGACCGGGGGAGCCACGACGCCGGAGCCGGTCTGGAACTTCCAGACGATCTTGCCGGTCTTGGCATCGGCGGCCTGCAGGTAGCCTTCCGGCGTGCCCCAGAACACCAGGTTGCCGCCGGTGGTCAGCACACCCCCCCACAGCGGGGCGTTGTTCGGCGATTCCCAGACGATCTTGCCGGTCTTCGGATCGATCGCGCGCAGCGCGCCGATCGGGCCGTCGTTCAGCGTCTTGATCGTGAAGCCGGCGCCCAGGTAGGCCGCACCCTTCTTGTAGGTGATCGGCTCGTTCCAGATCTCCATGCCCCACTCGTTGGCCGGCACGTAGAACAGGCCGGTCTGCGGGCTGTAGGCCATCGGCATCTGGTTCTTGCCGCCCAGGAAGGACGGGGCGGCGAAGACGCTCTGGCCCTTCTTGCCATCGGCACCGGCGGTGGGATCGCCCGGGCGGTTCTCAGGCACGAAGTTCGGCCGGCCGGTCTTCAGGTCGATGCCGGTGGCCCAGGTGACCTTCTTGACGAAGGGGAAGGCGTTGACCAGCTTGCCGGTCTTGGCGTCGTTGACGTAGAAGAAACCGTTGCGGTCGGCCTTGCCGCCCAGCACCTGGTTGCCGTCGTCGTAGGTGACGAACTCGTTGACGCCGTCGAAGTCCCAGCCGTCGTTGGGCGTGTTCTGGTAGTGCCAGACGATCTGGCCGGTCTTCACGTCGATCGCGACGGTCGAGCAGCTGAAGAGGTTGTCACCCTTGCGCAGGTGGCTGTTCCAGGGGGCCGGGTTGCCGGTGCCGAAGTAGGCCAGGCCGGTCTTGGCGTTGTAGGTGCCGCCCAGCCAGGTGGCCGCGCCACCGGTCTTCCACAGGTCGCCCGGCCAGCTCTTGCCCTGGGTGCCGGAAACGCCGTTCTCGGTCTTGTTGCCGTTGGCGTCGAACTTGTAGCCCATGTGGCCTTCCACCGTGGGACGCACCCAGACCAGCGCACCGGTCTTGGGGTTGCGCGCTTCCACGCGGCCCACCACACCGAATTCGCCGCCGGACACGCCGGTCAGCAGCAGGCCGCCAGCGATCAGCGGCGCGGCCGAGGCGGAGTAGCCGTCGGCGTAGTTGTCGATCTTCTCCTTCCAGACGACGTCACCGGTGTCCTGGTTCAGGGCCACCAGCTGGGCGTCCAGCGTGGCGAAGATGACCAGGTTGTCATAGAGCGCGGCGCCGCGGTTGATCACGTCGCAGCAGGGCATGATGCCGTCGGGCAGGCGGTGCTCGTACTTCCACAGCTTCTGGCCGGTGGCGGCGTCCAGCGCGTAGATGCGCGAGTACGAGCCGGTGACGAACATCTTGCCGTTGTGAATGACCGGCTGCGACTCCTGGCCGCGCTGCTTTTCGCCGCCGAACGAGAAGGACCAGGCCGGCACCAGCTTGCCGATGTTGCCGGTGTTGATCTTGGCCAGCGGCGAGAAGCGCTGGCCCTGGGTACCGATGCCCCACGACAGCACGTCGCCGGGCGACTTGGCGTCGTTCTCGATCATCTGGTCGGTGACGACGGCGTGGGCCATCTGGGCCGTGCCGAGCGTGATCAGCAGGGCAAGCAGTTTCATGCGCATGGGTTGTCTCCTGTAGCGGGGGGCTTCGCGTTGTCACGCCCTGGCACTTCCGGGGCGTTCCGGGAGTTCTTCCCGGCAAGTGGCGTGCCAGTCGCTGCAGGGCCAAAAACTCAGGGTTGGACCGGACGCAGCAGGCTCAAGTCCCCGGGAAAACACGGGGCAATTGCTCCAGCCTCGCACACCGGTCAGCGCCCGTGCTAGCGCGTGTGACGCGGCTCAGCGCAGGCCGTCGAACAGCCACACCTCGACCTCGTCGCCGGCCGCCACGCTGCCCTGGTCATGGCGCAGGCAGACCAGCGCGTTGGCCTCGGCCATGCTGCGCAGGATGCCAGCGCCCTGGGCGCCAGTCAGGCGCACCTGCCAGCCGCCGCCCTCGGCGGGCTCGACGATGCCGCGCTGGAACTCGCTGCGGCCGGGGCGCTTGCGGATCGCGGCCACGCTGCGCGCGCGCAGGCCCGGCAGCGGGCGCGGCGTGGCGCCGGAGAGCACCAGCAGCGCCTCGCGGGCAAACACGTAGTAGGTGACCAGCGCCGCCACCGGGTTGCCCGGCAGCGCGAACAACCAGGCGCGCCGGCCGCCGGGGCCGTCCAGCGGGCCGAAGGCGAAGGGCCGGCCCGGGCGCATCGCCACCTTCCAGAAATCGACCTGGCCGCGCGCGGCCAGCAGGTCGCGGGTGTAGTCGGCGTCGCCCATGCTGACGCCGCCGCTGGTCAGCACCACGTCGGCCTCGGCGATCGCGCGGTCCAGCGTGGCGTTCAGTGCCGCCGGGTCGTCGGGCACCAGCCCCAGGTCCAGCACCTCCACCCCCAGGCGCTGCAGCGCGGCCATCAGGCTGTAGCGGTTGCTGTCGTAGATGCAGCCGGGATCCAGCGGCTGGCCCAGCGTGCGCAGCTCGTTGCCGGTGGAAAACAGCGCCACCTTCAGCCGCCGCAGCACCGCCAGCTCGCTCAGGCCCAGCGAGGCCACCAGCCCCATCTCGGCCGGCCCCAGCACCGTGCCGGCCGCCAGGGCCGGCTTGCCGCGTGCCAGGTCCTCGCCCTGGGGGCGGCGGTTCTCGCCAGGGCGCAGCACGCCGGCAGCGATGTGCACGCCGGCAGCGTCGACACGGCACAGCTCGATCGGCACCACCGTGTCCAGGCCGACGGGCATCACGGCGCCGGTCATGATGCGCACGGCATGGCCGGGCGGCACCTGCGGTGACGTCGGGGCGCCGGCAAAGACGGTGTCGGCCAGCGGCTGCAGCACGGTGTCGCGGTCAGACGCCAGATCGGCCCCGCGGAAGGCATAGCCGTCCATCGCCGAGTTGTCGTGCGCCGGCACATCGATCGGCGAGATCACCGGCTCGGCCAACACCCGGCCCAGGGCCCGGCCCAGCGGCAGCGTCTCGCGATCGGTGATCGGTCGCAGACTGGCCAGCACCCGGGCGCGGGCCACATCGACAGGCAGTTCGTGGCCGGCGGCCAGCGGGGAGGGTCCGAGTTCGGGCATGGGTCGCGGGAGCAGCTGGAAGGCGGGTGGCGATTGTCGACGGCGGGCGACGCTTCGCATGATATGCAAGTCGGTGCATATCGCGTTGCGCTCTGCGGCCCGCCAGAATCGCGCCGCCGAAATGAACACGATCTCCGAGAGCCTGCAGCGCGCCCTGCAACTGATCCTGGCTGCCGACCCCGAGTTGTGGCGCATCGTGCTGCTGTCGCTGCGCGTCAGCGCCAGCGCCTGCGTGGTCGGCGCGCTGATGGGACTGACCCTGGGCGCCTGGCTGGCCGTGGCCCGCTTTCCGGGCCACAGCGCACTGGTCTGGGCGCTGAACACGCTGCTGGCCCTGCCCTCGGTGGTGGTGGGTCTGCTGGTCTACCTGCTGCTGTCGCGCTCCGGGCCGCTGGGCGACTGGGGCCTGCTGTTCACGCCCACCGCCATGGTGATCGCGCAAAGCATCCTGGTGGTGCCGCTGATCGCCGCGCTGACCCGGCGCGTGGTGCTGGGCGCGCTGGCCGAGGGCGGTGACCAGTTGCGCTCGCTGGGGGCCGGCCCGATGCTGTCGGCCGCGCTGATGCTGATGCACGAGCGCCTGGCGGTGCTGACCATCCTGCTCACCGCCTTCGGCCGGGCGATTGCCGAGGTGGGTGCGGTGATGATCGTCGGCGGCAACATCAACGGCGTGACGCGGGTGATGACCACCTCGATCGCCCTGGAAACCAGCAAGGGCGACCTGCCGCTGGCGCTGGCGCTGGGCGTGCTGCTGCTGGCGGTGGTGGGGCTGCTCAACGGCCTGGCCAGCCTGCTGCCCGGCGGCGAAGCGAACGCCACCGACGCGAGGGCCCTGGCATGAGGCCTGACCTGGCCACCGCGCTGGCCGAGCCGCTGCTGAGCCTGGACGCTGCCAGCGTGCACTTTGGCAGCGTCTGCGCACTGCAACCGTTGGGGCTGACGCTGTCACGCGGCGAGCGCCTGGCGCTGGTCGGCCCCAACGGCTCGGGCAAGACCACGCTGCTGCGGCTGCTGCACGGGCTGCAGGCCCACCAGGGCCAGCGCAGGCTGCACCGGCCGCTGGTGGCGGCGATGCTGTTCCAGCACCCCTTCCTGCTGCGCCTGTCGGCCTGGCGCAACCTGACGCTGGCGCTGTGGCTGCGGGGGGTGCCGGCCCCGCAGCGCGCCGAGCGCGCGCAGCGGGCGCTGGAGCGCGTGGGCCTGGCGGAGATGGCCCGGCGCCCTGCGCGGGCGCTGTCGGGCGGCCAGCAGCAGCGCCTGGCCCTGGCCCGCGCCTGGGCGCTGCAGCCCGACATCCTGTTTCTGGACGAACCCACGGCCAGCCTGGACCCCAGCGCCAAGCGCGAGGTCGAAGCCCTGATCGACGAGTTCGCCCGCGACGGCATGACCTTGGTGATGACCAGCCACAACCTGGGCCAGGTCAAGCGCCTGAGCACCCGCGTCATCTGTCTGGACCGCGGCCGCGTGCTGGCCGACCTGCCCACCGAAGACCTCTTCCACCGAACCGACCTCGCTCCCGAGGTGAGCCTGTTCCTCAAAGGAGAACTCCCATGGACCTGATGCCCTTCACCCGCCGCCAGCTGGGCCTGGCGCTGGCCGCCGCCGTCGCCACCCTCAGCCTGCCCAGCCAAGCCGAAGACAAGTTCATCGTCATGGCCAGCACCACCTCCACCGAGCAGTCGGGTCTGTTCGGCCACCTGCTGCCGGCCTTCAAGCAGGCCAGCGGGATTGACGTGCGCGTGGTGGCGGTGGGCACCGGGCAGGCGCTGGACATGGGCCGCCGCGGCGATGCCGATGTGCTCTTCGTGCACGACACCGCCGCCGAGGAGAAGTTCGTCGCCGACGGCTTCTCCACCCAGCGCCGCAACGTCATGTACAACGACTTCGTCGTGGTCGGCCCGGCCGCCGATCCGGCCAAGGTCAAGGGCAGCGACATCGGCGCCGCCTTCGGCAAGCTGGCGAGCTCGGGCGCCGGCTTCATCTCGCGCGGCGACAAGAGCGGCACCCACGCCGCCGAGCTGCGCCTGTGGAAAGGCGCCGGCGTCGACCTGGCCGCGGCCAAGCCGGCCGGCTACAAGGAATGCGGCTGCGGCATGGGTCCGGCGCTGAACATGGGGGCCTCCACCGGTGCCTATGTGCTGACCGACCGCGGCACCTGGCTGAACTTCAAGAACCGCCAGGACCTGGCGGTGCTGGTCGAGGGCGACAAGAAGCTGTTCAACCAGTACGGCGTGATGGTCGTGAACGCTGCCAAGCACCCGCACGTGAAGACCGCGCTGGCCCAGCAGTTCGCCGACTGGGTGGTGTCGCCGGCTGGCCAGGCCAGCATCAGCGCCTACAAGATCAACGGCGAGCCGCTGTTCTTCCCCAACGCCTCGCGCTGAACACCCTGCGCAAACTGGCGCAGCAGCGCCAGCGCCGGTGACAGCGGTTGCCGGCGCTCGGCCACGGCCATGGCGATGCGCCACTGCTCATTGGCCAGACGCTGCAGCAGCGAGGCGGGCGCCTCCAGGCAGCCCATCTGCCAGTCGGCAAACAGGCGAGTCTCGGTGGGCTCGCGCATCAACACGGTGAGCTGTTGATGGCGCGGTGACGCGGACACCCGCTGCCAGACCCGCTCGACCGCATCAGGCGGGCCCTCCAGGTACTGCAGGAACTGCCGGCTGTCGTGCAGCAGCACGCCGCTGACGCCCACGCTGGCATTGAACATCCGCGCCTTGAGCAGCAACTGGCCGATCTCCACCGCGCTCATCGGCTGGGTGGCTGTGCTGCTGTAGGCCAGGGCGAGCCAGGTCAAGGGTCGGTTCTCCATCGCTTGCGTTCAGCCCTGGTATCGACCAAGCTGTGGGGATGTTGAGCGCCGATCGGCGCACCGGCCCCATCGCCAGCCCGGGCATGCCCACCGTGGCCAACACCCGCCGCAGGGACCAGGGCACCGTGCAGAGGCCATGCGAACACGACGCTGCCGCTCAGGTGCAGGCGCAGCGGCAAAAGCTACCCGGGGGCGCACCGGTGCGTTGGCTGGCCGCAGTTCGGACAGGCGGCCAGCGGATCCAGGGCTCAGCCCCGCTCGGCCAGGGCCAGCGCTGCCTCGGCGGCAGCGCGGCTCAAGGACTCGCGCACGGCCGGGTCATCCAGGTCCTCGTTGCCGTCCTCGCCGTCACCGCCCAGCAGCGCGATCGGCACCAGTTGCGGGCCCAGTTGCGGGTCGTCGAACAGCGGCGCCCAGGCCGCCGGGTCCAGGTCAGTGGCCTGCAGGAAGCCGGTGCACCAGTCGCCCGCGTCGGCCCACTCGTGCTCGCCCTGCTCGGCCAGGCTGAACACCGGCTCCCACAGCGTGGGGTGCTCGCGCAAGGTGCTGAGGATGGCCTGCAGGTGACGCAGCACCAGCACCACGGTGCGCTTGCGCTGCTGGTTGCTGGCGAAGGGCGCACCGTCCTCACCGTCGCCACCCCAGACCGCGGGCAGCCAGTCGGCGGTGGGCAGGGTATCGAGCACGCTGGCCGGGCCCACCGCCAGCGCGGTGAGGTAGCCGTCCAGGCCGTCCAGGCTCATCACGCCGTCACGGCCGGACTGGGCCAGCTGCAGCAGCCACTGGTCCAGCTGCTCCAGCTCGGCCTCGGTCAGCGGCGTGTTGGGCGAGGCGCGGTTGAATTGCGGGTATTGCATCAGGCCTCCAGGCATTCCAGTCCGCCCAGGTAGGGCCGCAGCGCCACCGGGATGCGGATGCGGCCGTCGGCTTGCTGGTGGTTCTCCAGCACCGCCACCAGCGCCCGGCCCACCGCCAGGCCCGAGCCGTTGAGGGTGTGGACCAGCTCGGTCTTGCCCTGGGCGTTCTTGAAGCGCGCCTGCATGCGGCGGGCCTGGAAGGCGCCCATGTTGCTGCACGAGCTGATCTCGCGGTAGGTGTTCTGCGCCGGCAGCCAGACCTCCAGGTCAAAGGTCTTGACCGCACCAAAACCCATGTCGCCAGTGCACAGCAGCACCACCCGGTATGGCAGCTCCAGCCCCTGCAGGATGGCCTCGGCGTGGCCGACCATCTGGTCCAGCGCATCGAAGCTCTGGTCGGGCGCGGTGATCTGCACCATCTCGACCTTGTCGAACTGGTGCTGGCGGATCATGCCGCGGGTGTCGCGGCCGGCACTGCCCGCTTCCGAGCGGAAGCAGGGCGTGTGGCCGGTCAGCCTGATCGGCAGCTGATCCGCGCTGAGGATGCTGTCGGCCACGGTGTTGGTCAGCGTGACCTCCGAGGTGGGGATCAGGTACCACTTGTTGCCCGCCTCGTCGCCGTCGCCCGAGGTGACATGGAACAGGTCCTGCTCGAACTTGGGCAGCTGGCCGGTGCCGCGCATCGCCGCGGCGTTGACCATGTAGGGCGTGTAGCACTCGGTGTAGCCGTGGCGCTGGGTGTGGGTGTCCAGCATGAACTGGGCGAGCGCACGGTGCAGACGCGCCACCGGGCCGCGCATCAGCGAGAAGCGCGCGCCGGCCAGCTTGACGCCGGCCTCGAAGTCCAGGCCCAGCGGCGCGCCCAGGTCCACATGGTCCTTGACCGGGAAGGCATAGGTGCCGGGCGTGCCCCAGCGGCGCACCTCCTGGTTGGCGGTCTCGTCCGGGCCCACCGGCACGCTGTCGTCGGGCAGGTTGGGCACGCCCAGCAGCAGGCCTTGCAGCTCGGCCTGCAGCGCGTCCAGGCGGGTGGCGCCGGCCGTCATCTCGTCGGCGATGCCGGCCACCTGGGCCATCAGCGCCTCGACCTGGGCGGCCGTGTCTTCGCCCTTGGCCGCCTTGCCCTTGAGCTGGCCGATCTGCTTGCTCAGCGCGTTGCGCTGGGCCTGCAGCTCCTCGGTGCGGGTCTGCAGCGTCTTGCGCTCGGCTTCCAGGGCGCCAAAGCGTGGCACGTCCAGGAAGGGCTGCGGGGTCTTGCGGGTTTCTAGCTTGGCCACCACCGCGTTCAGGTCGCGGCGCAGCTGGGTGATGTCGAGCATGGAAGTCTCTCTTCGCGAAATCGGATCGGGGCCGGCGCAGCGCGCCGGCGAGCGGACACAGTCAGTGGCCGGAGCGCTCGGATCGCTCCGCGGCAAAGGCCGCCATCGACTTGTCGCCCAGGCCCTTGGGCAGCGGAAACTGGATGGTTTCCTCAACGCCCGGCATCTTGCGCACGCCGGTGGCGCCCAGCGCCTTCAGGCGCGCAATGACCTGCTGCACCAGCACGTCGGGCGCGCTGGCGCCGGCCGTCAGGCCCACGCGCGGGCGGCCCGCCAGCCAGGCCGGCTGCAGGTCCTCGGCCGCATCGACCATGTAGGCCGGCGTGCCCAGGCGCTCGGCCAGCTCGCGCAGGCGGTTGCTGTTCGAGCTGGTGGGGCTGCCCACCACGATCACCACATCCACCGCCGGGGCGAGCACCTTGATGGCGTCCTGGCGGTTCTGCGTGGCGTAGCAGATGTCCTGCTTCTTGGGCTCGCGCACCTGGGGAAAGCGCGCCTTCACCGCCGCGTGGATGGCCGCGGCGTCGTCGACGCTCAGCGTGGTCTGCGTGACCACCGCCAGCTTGTCGGGGTTCTTGACCGGCACGGTGGCCACATCGGCCTCGTCCTCGACCAGATAGATCCCCTCATGCAGCTGGCCCATCGTGCCTTCCACCTCGGGGTGCCCCTTGTGGCCGACCATGATGAACTCATAGCCCTCCTTCGAGAGCTTGGCCACCTCGACATGGACCTTGGTGACCAGCGGGCACGTGGCGTCGAAGACGCGAAAGCCCCGGGCCTCGGCCTCGGCCTGCACCGCCTTGCTGACGCCATGCGCCGAGAAGATCAGCGTGGCGCCCGGGGGCACCTCGGCCAGTTCCTCGATGAAGATCGCGCCCTTGGCCTTCAGGTCGTTGACCACATAGGTGTTATGGACGATCTCGTGGCGCACGTAGATCGGTGCGCCGTAGAGCGTGAGCGCGCGCTCGACGATCTCGATCGCCCGGTCCACCCCGGCACAAAAGCCGCGCGGTTCAGCCAGCAGGATCTCGCCCATCACAGCACCCCGATCACCTGGACCTCGAAGGTCACGGCCTGGCCAGCCAGCGGGTGGTTGAAATCAAACTCAACCCAGCCCTCGCCCACGGCCCGCACCACACCGGCGAAGCGGCCGGTGTTGTCGGGGGTGGGGAACTCGACCACGTCGCCCACCACGTACTCGGCCTCGGGATCGCCCATCTCGTCGAGCACCTGGCGCTTCAGGCGCTGCACCATCTCGGGCTTGCGCGGCCCGAAGGCCTCGCCGGCCGCCAGCGTGAACGCCTGGCGCGCGCCCTCCTCCAGCCCGATCAGGCGCGCCTCGAAGGCCGGCGACAGCTGGCCGGCGCCCAGCGTCAGCGTGGCCGGCTTGTCGTTGAACGTGGTGACCACGTCGGCGCCGTCGGGGCCTGCGAGGCGGTAATGCAGGGTCAGGAAGGACCCTTGCTGGATGGTGTTCACGGTGGGAAAACTGGTAGTCTGGGTGCTGATTTTACGGGTCGCCCCACGCAAGGGCACCTGAATCTCAGGGAGAAGGGCATGACGATCAAGGATCTGCCGGCCGAGTCACGGCCGCGCGAGAAGCTGCTGGCGCGCGGGCCGGCCGCACTGGCCGACGCCGAATTGCTGGCCCTGCTGCTGCGCACCGGCCTGCCCGGCCAGGGCGTGCTGGCGCTGGCTGACAGCCTGCTGGCCCGCTTCGGCGGCTTTGGCGGCCTGCTGCACGGCACGCCGGCCGATTTCGGCCAGGTCAAGGGCCTGGGGCCGGCCAAGCGGGCCGAACTGGCCGCGGTGATGGAGATGGCGCGGCGCGCGCTGGCCCAGCAGATCCGCGCGGAACCGGTGTTCGATGCCCCGGCCAAGGTCAAGGACTTCGTCGCGCTGAAGCTGGGCGGCCAGCGGCGCGAGGTCTTCGGCGTGCTGTTCCTGGACGGCCAGCACCGGCTGATCGAGTGGCGCGAGCTGTTCCAGGGCACGCTGACCCAGACCAGCGTCTACCCGCGCGAGGTGGTCAAGGAGGCGCTGGCGCTGAACGCCGGTGCGGTGATCCTGGCCCACAACCACCCCAGTGGCCTGGCCGAGCCCTCGCGCGCCGACGAGTACCTCACCCAGGCCCTCAAGAGCGCGTTGGCCCTGGTGGACGTGCGTGTGCTGGATCACCTGGTGGTGGGCACCGGGCAGGTGATCAGTTTTGCGGAGCGCGGGCTGATCTGAGCTCGGCGCGGTATGGTCGCCGTTTTGCCCGGCCCGCCATGCACGCCCTGTTGAACACCTTGCGCCAGATGCCCCTGCCCACCGAGGCGGCGCGGGTGTTTCATGGCCGTGGTGGCCTGTTCCCCGGCTGCGAGGCCTGGACCCTGGACTGGTACGACCCGGTCTGGCTGCTCACCAGCTTTGCGCCCGCCAGCGACCCGGACCTGGCCGCCATTGGTGAGGCCCTGGCCGCGCGCTGGCGTGAACTGGCGCCGGGGCAGCCGCTGAACTGGGTCTTCCAGCAGCGCGACGAGATGCGTGCCGACAACCGGCTGATGGCCGGCGGTGTCCCGGACAACCATGTGGTGCTGCTGGACGGCGCCCGCCTGCAGGTACACCTGCTGCGTGGCCAGAACCACGGCCTGTTCCTGGACATGGCCGAGGGCCACCGCTGGGTGCGCGAATGGGCAGCGGCCCACCCCGGCGCGCGGGTGCTGAACCTGTTCGCCTACACCGGCGCCTTCTCGGTGGCGGCGCTGCGCGGTGGCGCGGCCCGCGTGGACAACTACGACATGGCGCGCGGCGCGCTGGCCATCGCCAAGCGCAACCACCTGCTCAACGGCCTGGATGCCGGTGCGGCCTTCCTGCCCCACGACATCTTCAACTCCTGGGGCCGCATCACCCGCCACGGCCCGTACGACCTGGTGGTGATGGACCCGCCCAGCCACCAGAAGGGCAGCTTTGTGGCCGAGAAGGACTGGGCCCGCCTGCTGCGCCGCCTGCCTGAGCTGCTGTCGCCCGGCGGCGAGGCCCTGCTGTGCCTGAACTCGCCCAAACTGGGTGAGGAGGTCCTGCGCCAGACCCTGGCCGAAGCCGCGCCGACGATGGAAGTGGTTGCGCGCCTGCCCAACCCCGCGGCCTTTGCCGACGTTGATCCGCGGCGCGCGCTGAAGGTGCTGCAGGTGCGCCGCGCGGCGGCGTAGCATCGGCGGCCATGATCGACCGCGCACGCCTGTGGCTGCTCGCCGTGCGCGACAGCTTCGTGATGCTGCTGCCGCTGACGGCGCTGGGCATCGGCGCGGTGCTGCTCTACCACTTTCCCTGGGCGCCCTACCGGGACCTGACCCAGTCCTGGTTCGGGCCGGACTGGGCGCATGCGCTGAAGGCGATTGAGCGCTCGACCCTGGGCGTCTTCGGTCTGGCCCTGTCGGCCCTGGTGGCGGTGCGGCTGACGCGTCTGCTGCCGCCGCCGCGCGCGCTGGACGAGCACCTGCCGGCGCTGGCCGTAGGCACCTTGTCGATGGCGAACTACCTGATGTGCGGCCGCATGCTCCACCCAGGCCAGCCGCCAGTGCTGGACAGCCTGTTGCAGGGCATGCTGGTGGGGGTGGCCACGGCAGAGCTGCTGCAGCGCTGCGGCAACTGGCGCTGGCTGTGGCCGCGCGGGCTGCCCTTCGGCAGCGATGGCCAGTTCTTTCATGCGCTGCGCATCACGCCGGCGGCGGTGTTGTGCAGCCTGGTGCTGATGGGCGCCGCCTGGCTGCTGGCACCACTGCTGCGGCTGGACGGCCAGTGGGTCAACCCGGCACTCGCCTGGCTCCACGCGCGCAGCAACCCCCAGCAGTGGCTGACGCTGACCGCGGTGCTGCTCAATCAACTCTCCTGGAGCATCGGCATTCCCGGCGGGCACCTGCTGGACATGGACACCGCCACGCTGTTCGCACCGTCCGGCGGCCCGCCGCTGCCGGGGCGCATGTGGCGGCCGGTGTTCGACAGCTTCGTCCTGATGGGCGGCAGCGGCGCCACCTTTGGCCTGATGCTGGCGATGCTGTTCAACAGCCGCCCCGGGGCCACCCGGCGACTGGCCTGGCTGTCCCTGCTGCCGGGCAGCTTCAACATCAACGAGACCCTGATCTTCGGCCTGCCCCTGGCCCTGAACCGCCACTTCCTGCCCGCCTTCATCGGCGTGCCGGTGCTGATGGCGGTGCTGACCCTGGTCGCCTTTGACCACGGCTGGCTGGCGCTGGCGATCAGCGATGCCCGTTCGGTGCCCTGGACCACGCCGCCCTTGATTTCCGGCTGGCTGCTCACCGGCTCCTGGCGGGGCGCAGCCTTCCAGGCGCTGCTGCTGGCGCTGTCGACCGCGCTGTACTGGCCCCTGGTGGGCCGCTGGGAACGCCGCCGCGAAGCCCTGGACCGGCAGACCCTGGACGCCACGGTGGCCGCGCTGCTGGACACGACCGAAGGCACCGTGCCGCCGCTGCGCCGCCAGGACAAGGTGGGCGGCAGCGCACGCGAACTGCTGGCCGACCTGCGCCAGGCCCTGACGCGCGGCGCGCTGGTGCAGCATTACCAGCCCCAGGTCGATACCGTCGGCCATTGCGTCGGCGTCGAGGCCCTGCTGCGCTGGCATCACCCGCGCCATGGGCCGATCGCCCCCGCCGCGGTGGTCGCGCTGGCCGAGCAGGGCGGGCTGATCGACGCTCTGGGCGATTGGGCACTGGACACCGCGCTGGCCTGCAAGGCCCGCTGGAACCGCCAGGGCCTGACGCCGGTGGTGATGGCGGTGAACCTCTCGCCCACCCAGTTGCGCGACCGCCAGTTGGCCCAGCGCATCGCTGCCGCATTGCAGCGCCACGGCCTGCGCGCCGAGGAGCTGGAGCTGGAGCTGACCGAAACCCACGCGGTGCCGGCGCTGCGCGAGGTCGACGAGACGCTGCAGGCGCTGGCGCAGACCGGCGTACGCCTGTCGATGGACGACTTCGGCATGGGCTACTCGTCGCTGCTGCAGCTGCGCCGCATCCCGGTGCACACGATCAAGATCGACGGCTCGATCACCCGCGACATCGTCAGCAGCCGCAGCGACGCCGACATCGTGCGCAGCATCGCGCAGCTTGGGCGCGCGCTGGGCGTGCGGGTGCTGGCCGAGTTCGTTGAAACCACCGAGCAGCGCCAGTGCCTGGCCGACCTGGGCTGCGGCCTGTTCCAGGGCTACCTGCACAGCCGGCCGCTGCCGGCCGAGGACTGCGCCGCGCTGCTGCAGGCCGCGGGCGGGCGTCAGCCCAGCGCCGCCATCGCCTGAGCCGCGATGTCCAGCGCGCGCCAGCGCAGTTCGGGCTGGTAGACATCGCACACCAGCATCAGCTCGTCGGCCTGCGTGGCCTCCAGCAGCGCGGCAAAGCCCTGGCGTACGGTGTCGGGCCCGCCCACCACCGCGCAGCCCAGGAAGTCGGCGATGCCCGCGCGCTCGCCCGGCGCCAGTGACTCCACAAAGCCCGCCTGCGGCGGCTGCAGGCGCTGGCGGTCGTTGTGCAGGATGCCCAGCACCCGCTGGTACACGCTGCTGGCCAGGAACTGCGCCTCCTCGTCGGTGGGTGCGGCCACCAGCGGCACGCCGATGATCACCCTGGGGTTCGCCAGCTCGGCACTGGGGCGGAACAGGCGCCTATACAGGTCCAGCGCCTGCAGCAGCAGGCGCGGGGCGAAATGCGAGGCGAAGGCATAGGGCAGGCCGCGCTCGGCCGCCAACTGCGCCGAGAACAGGCTGGAGCCCAGCAGCCAGATCGGCACGCGGGTGCCGGCACCGGGCATGGCCACCACGCGCTGGCCCGGGTCGGGTTCGCCCAACAGGCGCTGCAGCGCGGCCACATCGCGTGGGAAATCGTCTTCCGACTCGACCCGGTCACGGCGCAGCGCGCGCATGGTCTCGCGGTCGGTGCCGGGCGCGCGGCCCAGGCCCAGGTCGATGCGGCCGGGGTAGAGCTCGGCCAGCGTGCCGAAGGCCTCGGCCACCACCAGCGGCGCGTGGTTGGGCAGCATCACGCCGCCCGAGCCCACCCGGATGCGCTGCGTGGCCCCAGCGATGTGGCCCACCAGCACCGCGGTGGCCGAGCTGGCAATGCCGGCCATGTTGTGGTGCTCGGCCAGCCAGTAGCGGGCAAAACCGAGCTGCTCGGCATGCTGCGCGGTGCGGCGGGCCACGGCCAGCGCGTCGGCCACGCTGCGGCCTTCGCGCACCGCGACCAGGTCCAGCATCGACAGGGGAACGGGGACGATCGGGTTCATCGCCCGATCATCGCACCGCCGCGGCGTTCAATCGCCCAGGAAGGCCTGCACGTGGTCGGCCAGGTGCATCGCGTGGGCCTGCTCATGACCGGCGCGGTCGAGCGCGCCGTAGGCGAAGTGGGGCGACCAGGGCCCGGGCCAGGCGCGAAAGGCCGCGATGGCCGACTGCAGCCGGGCCAGGGCCTGGGCTTCGTCGGCATCGGCGGGCGGCGCCGGCTCGCCAGGCACCGGCGCCCGGCGGTCGTGCGACATCCAGCCGCGCCGGCGAAACACCGAGAAGGCCAGCGCGCCCAGAGTCAGCTGGAACCAGCGCGGCTTGGGTTGCGGGAAGCCCCGCATGGAGTACTCGATGCCCTGCGCGCCATGCAGCAGCGCCTGGGCCAGCGTGCGGCCCTCCACCACCGCCGGCAGTGAGGCGCGCGGCAGCGCCTCCAGCCCGGCCAGCACCGCCTCGAAATCACGCCACTGCAGACGGCTCATCCGCGCGCCTGCGCCGCCAGGGCCTGGGCATCGCGGCGGGCCACCGGGCCAGCGGCGGCGTCGATCGCCTGCTCGACCTCGCGGCGCCAGCCCAGCCGGAAACCGGCCTCGGCCGCCACGAACAGCGGCCCGATCACCAGACCGACCAGGTCATCCACAAAGGCCGGCTTGCGCCCCTCCCACCAGTGGCCGACGAACTGGAAGACCCAGCCGACGACGAACAGGCCGATGCCCCAGGCCAGCCAGCTGGCGGTGCTGCCCGCGGCCAGGCCCTGGGCGCCCCACAGGGCCAGTGCCAGCAGCGCCGTCATCGCCACACCGTAGCGCCCGTCCAGTCGCAGGTAATAGACCGAAAAAGCCGCCGCCAGCGCCAGCGCAGGCGACAGCACGCCCCAGGCGGGCCGTGACAGCAGCACCGCGATCGCGAAGGTGATCATCGGGATGCCGACGAAGTGGGTGGCGATGTTGCGCGGGTCGCGGTGGTAGCGGGCGTACTGGATCAATTGCTCGTTCAGGGTTTTCATGGTGGCACCTCAGGGACGCTGGGGGCGCAGTATTCGCCCTGGCCCGGCCTGGCAACTATCGGGCAGCCGACAATTTCCGCGATGCCCTCCTCAGGACAATCCCCGATCGATGACTGGCTGGTCCCGCTGCAGACCGGCCGCTGGTTCGCCGACCTGGGCGAGGCGGCGCAACGCGCCCTGCTGGCCGAGGCCCGCTGTGTGACGCTGAGCGCTGGCGAGGCGCTGTTCCGGCGCGGCGACGCTTGCGACGGCCTGTACGCCGTGCTCGACGGCGCGGTGCGCATCGGTGCGGTGGACGCCGCCGGGCGCGACCTGCTGCTGCAGGTGCTGGGCGCGCCACACTGGTTCGGCGAGATCGCGGTGATCGACGGCGGCCTGCGCACCCATGACGTCAGCGCCCGCGGCGACTGCCGGCTGCTGAGGGTGCCGATGACCGCGCTGCACACCCTGCTGACCGAGGACCCGCTGTGGTGGCGCCACCTGGGTCGGCTGCTGGCCGAGAAATCGCGCGCGCTGCTGGCCGGCCTGGAGCAGATCGCTGCGCTGCCGGCGCCTCAGCGCATTGCCCAGCGCCTGCTGGCCCTGGCCGACGGCCACGGCATGCTGGCGCCGGGCGTGGTGCAGCGCCGGCTGGCGCTGAACCAGGAACAGCTGGGTGCCATGCTGGCGCTGACCCGCCAGACCGTCAGCGAGACGCTGCGTGACTTCGAGACGCGCGGCTGGGTGCGGCGCGGCTACGGCCAGATCGAGTTGCTGGACCCCGAGGCGCTGCGCGCGCTGGGGCGCTGATCAGGCCCCGAAGTCCAGCGGCAGCCCCACATAGTTCTCGGCGATGGTCTTCAGGCCGTTGGCCGAGTTCATCAGGTAGTCCAACTCCGCGCTCTTGAGCTTGGCCTCGATCGGGCCTTCATCAGGGAAGCGGTGCATCAGTTGCGTGAACCACCAGCTGAAGCGCTCGGCGCGCCAGATGCGGCGCAGGCAGCGCTGCGAGTAGTGGTCGATGCCAGCGTCGCTGCGTTCGGCGTAGTGCTCGATCAGCGCGCTGCTGAGGTATTTCACATCGGTGGCCGCCAGGTTCAGGCCCTTGGCACCGGTGGGCGGCACGATGTGGCCGGCGTCACCGGCCAGGAACATCCGCCCAAAGCGCAGCGGCTCAGTCACAAAGCTGCGCAGCGGCGCGATGCTCTTCTCGATCGACGGGCCGGTGACCAGCCTGTCGCGGCCCTCCTCATCCAGGCGCAGGCGCAGTTCCTGCCAGAAGGCCTCGTCGCTCCACTCCTCGATCTTGTCGGTCAGCGGCACCTGCAGGTAGTAGCGGCTGCGGGTGGTGCTGCGCTGCGAGCACAGGCTGAAGCCGCGCGGCGTGGCGATGTAGATCAGCTCATGGTGCACCGGCGGTGTGTCGGACAGCAGGCCCAGCCAGCCGAAGGGGTAGACCTTCTCGTACTCGGTGATCGCGCTGCGCGGCACGCTGGCGCGGCACACGCCGTGGAAGCCGTCGCAGCCGGCGATGAAGTCGCAGTGGATCTCGTGTGCCACGCCGTCCTTCGTGTAGGTCACGCGCGGGTGGGTGGTGTCAAAGTCATGCACCGCCACATCGCGCGCCTCGTAGACGGTGGGCAGACCGGCACCCGCGCGGGCCTCCATCAGGTCACGCGTCAGCTCGGTCTGGCCGTACACCATCACATGCTGACCACCGGTCAGGCCGGCCAGGTCCACGCGGTGGCGCTGGCCGTCGAACAGCATGTCGAAGCCATCGTGCACCAGGCCCTCCCGGTGCATGCGCGCGCCCACGCCGGCCTCGTCGACCAGATCGATCGTCACCTGCTCCAGGATGCCGGCGCGGATGCGGCCCAGCACATAGTCGCCGGTCTGGCGCTCCAGGATGAGGGCTTCGATACCCGCCTTGTGCAGCAACTGGCCCAGCAGCAGGCCCGAAGGGCCGGCGCCGATGATCGCGACCTGGACGCGTTGAATGGCCATGGGGTGTCTCCTGCGTTGACGGGGGGCGGGCGACGCATTGTTGGGCTCGGACGTCACCGCTGCCAGCACACAAATGTCTAGCTGCTATGCGCCCAGGGCATGAGTGAGCCGTTTGTCGCCCGCATCGGGCGTCTGCAGGTATCTCACCCACCACTGGAGATGACCCATGCGCTGCACCCGTCGCCTGACTTGCCTGGCCGTGCTGGCCGCCCTGCCCCTGTGGGCCGCCGCCCAGGCGGAACCGCCGGCCCCGCCCTCGCTGCCGATCCAGGTCAACGTGGTCAACCCCGAGGACCTGCTGGACACCAACAAGACGGTCGTCATCCCGACGGTCTATCTGAGCCTGTTGGTGGATGGCCGGGTGGCCGCCACCAAGCAGTCGGGGCTGTTCAGCGGCGGCAATAACAGCGCCAAGGCTGCGGCCAGCTACCAGGTCGAGGGCCTGGACAAGGCCTTCGCCCAGCAACTGGCCCAGGCCGCCTACGACGACGCCGTGGCGCGGCTGCGCGCCGCCGGCTACACCGTGCTGACCTGGGCCGACATCAAGGACCGCGAGATGGTGCGCAGCCTGGCCCGCGACACCAGCACCGGCCCGATGGGCCTGCCCACCTTCTCCGAGGGTGGCAACAACTATGTGATCGCCACGCCCAGCGACGAGCAGTTCTTCAAGAAGGGCCTGGGCGGCGGCTGGTTTGCCGAGTTCCAGCAGGGCGGCAAGAACCGTTTCACCGATGCCACGCTGATCATCCCCACCTACACCATCCACGCGCCGCAGGCCTGGACCGGCACCAGTGCCGGCTACAAGACCATCTCGGCCGAGGCCAACGTCGCCGAGGGCATGAACCTGTGGGTGGCCAATGCGCACTGGATGGGCCAGCCCAAGTCGCGCATGATGCGCGGCATCCCGGGCGTGGCCACCAAGCAGCAGGTGATCAACGTGACCGACAAGGCTGGCACCGTGACCAAGGTGGCCGACACCACCCCGCAGGCCGCCAACGTGGTCAGCGGGCTGCTGGGCGCCCTCACCGGCACAGGCAGCATCAGTGCCAGCAGCGGTCTGTACAAACTGGCCATCGACCGCGAGGCCTACACCCAGGGCGTGATGAACGGTGTGCGCGCCTTCAATGCCGAACTGGCCAAGGCCGCGGCCGACGCCAAGCCCTGAGGCAAGGCGGCGCACAATCGGTGCATGCCGACGATCCTGCGCCCGCTGCTGTTGCTGCTGTTCCTCGGGTCGGCCACCGCCGCGCGCGGCGCGCCGATGGGGGCTGGCACCCACGAATGGCGGCTGGACTGGGCAGGCCAGTCGCGCAGCGTGATCGTCCATGTGCCGCCCGGGCTGCCTGCGGGCCAGGCGGCGCCGTTGGTGCTGGCGCTGCACGGCGGCGGCGGCCATGCCGCCTTCATGGCCGACGATGAGCGCTACGGCCTGAGCCGCCAGGCCGACCGCAGCGGCTTCGTGGTGGCCTACCCGAACGGTTTCAGCCGCCTGCCGGGCGGCCGCTTCGCCACCTGGAACGCCGGTGGCTGCTGCGGCGCCGCACGCGACCGCGGCAGCGACGATGTCGGCTTCATTCGCGCGGTGGTGGCCTCGGTGCGCGAGCGCATCGCCGTCGACCCGGCGCGCATCTTTGCCACCGGCATGTCCAACGGCGGCATGCTGGCGCACCGCCTGGCCTGCGACGGCGCCGACCTGTTCCGCGCCGTGGCCGCGGTGGCCGGCACCGACGCCACGCGGCAATGCACGCCGTCGCGGCCGGTGTCGGTGCTGCACATCCATGCGCGCGACGACACGCATGTGCTGTTCAACGGCGGCGCCGGCCCCAACGCCTTTCGCGACCGCGACGCGGTGATGGACTTCGTCTCGGTGCCCGACACCATCGCCCGCTGGACCCAGCGCAACCGCTGCAGCGGCCCGCCGCGGCGCATCCTGGATCGGCCCGGCGCCGTCTGTGAGGAACACAGCGACTGCGCCGCCGGCAGCCGGGTGCGCCTGTGCGTCACCGACACCGGCGGCCATGCCTGGCCCGGGGCCGAACAGGTGCGGCGCGGCAAGCCGGCGGCGTCCACGGCCCTGGATGCCAACGAAGCGATCTGGCGTTTCTTCGAAGCGGTGTCGGGCCCGTCGCACGCGCCGGCACCCTTCTGAACCACGGCAACACCGGCACCCAGCATTGGGGGGACCGACCGACCCTGCCGGTGGCAGCCCGGCGCTACCATGCCCGCAGACCGCGTCATGCAGCGGCACGACAGGGAAGCACAGGTGAACGAGACCCAATGGCAGTGGCTGCAAGAGGTGCTGGGCGTGCGGCGCCCATCGCCCATCGACCACCCCGGGGCCCTGCCCGAGCTGCCCAGGCTGCCCGAGTTCAGCCTCGATGACGACAGCGGCGCGCCGATTGACACGGCCCGCTTCGGTGCCCGCGCCCGCCGCTCCCTCCCCGGCCCAGGCCGAGGTCACCCGTCGCTTGTCGGCCATCGTCAAGCGCTTCAACGCCATCCCGGACCCCTACCGCACCGCCGACATGGTGGCGGCAGCCAAGCGTTTCATGGGCGAGTACAAGCATTGCAAGGCGCTGTTCGACCAGGGACGCTTCACCGACGCTGCGGCCTTTCTGGACCCGATGGACGCCGCCGTCCAGGCGCTCGAGGACCTGCAGGCCGCCTTGCCACAGCGCATCAAGGAAGCCCAGGACCAGGCCGACCAGGGCAAGGAGATCGCAGGCCAGCTCAAGAGTGACACCGAGCTCAAGGCAGCCCGCAAGAACTGGAAGACGGTCTCGGAGGAGGACAAGATCAAGGCCCTGCGCAAGGTGGTGGCCGCGCAGAGCAAATGCCTGGGCATCCCGCCACCGGAGCTGGTGATCGAGCACATCCCGCCCGCCGACGGGCTGGTCACCAACGGCTACTTCTCGCCCGCCGACGGCAAGCTGCACATCAACATGGATCCTGCCAGCTCGGTGCAGAACTTCGAGCGCGCCGTGGACCTGGCCATCCTCGAGAATGCCCATCACTGGCAGGCCCATCTGGTGCGCCAGCTCAAGGCCGGAGCACTCAAACCCGGCGACCCCAACTTCGAGCAGGCGCAGATGTTTGCGGTCAATGAAATCCACCCCGGCGGCTACATCACCGGACAGGAAGACTATGCGGCCTACAAGAAGCAGCCGCTCGAGGACCACGCCTGGACCACCGGTCCCCAGACCGCCAAACAGATCATCAAGGGCCTGTGAGGCCCAGGAAGCGGTGAAACGATGAGCACCCTGCAACGATTCAAGGTCGTGATGCACGACGAGGACGCGCCGGCGCTGACGCTGGGCACGGTGGCGGTGGACGAGCAGGGCCAGCTGAGCATCCTGGACACCGCACTGGCCGAAGACGACCGGCTGCAGACCGTGGTCGACGAACTCAACGCCGAGCAGGCGCTGCACCAGGAGGCGGCGCCGCCGCCGGGCGCGCCGCGCTTTGGCGTCTACACCCGGCCGGTGGCTCGTGGCACGCCCGGCTTCCTGGCCGCGCTGCGCGAGCACCTGCGGCGCTACCACGACATCGAGCTGCAGGACGCATGACAGACGCCGCATCGCCCCCCACCGTGAGCACCCCGGCACAGCCCGCCAGCCCTGCCAGGCGTCGACATCTGGTGGGCTGCCTGGTCGGCGGCCTCGTGGCTGCGGTCACCCCGCTGGCCGGCGCCGCCGTACCGGCCACGGCCACCGAGCGTGCCGGCACGCGCCACGACCTGTTGCGCAGGGTCGGCCAGCGCTCGATCAAGGTCGCCACGGTCCGCCTGGACGCCGATGGACGCCTGACCCTGCTGTGGGCCCGCCCTGATGAGCTGAAGCCGCTGCGCGGGCGTATCGCCGAGCTCAATGCCGAGCCCCAGCTGCACCTGGACGCACCGCCGCCTGCCAGCGCGCCTGCCTTCGCCAACACCAGTTGGGTCGTGCCGCGTGGCGACCCGCGATTCACCCAGGCGCTGCGCGAGCACCTGCAACGCTTCGACGATCTGTTGCTGGGGCCGGCCCGCTGACCGGTTCAACCCGGCGATCACGCAGGCAGACCACCGCGGGCCTGCCGCAGACACCGCTGCCCTGTCAAGGGGATCCCGAACACGGCACCCGGTCCTGGCCTTGACTCGCC
The DNA here is from genome assembly GCF_018069755.1 of Ideonella aquatica. Taxonomy (GTDB): domain Bacteria; phylum Pseudomonadota; class Gammaproteobacteria; order Burkholderiales; family Burkholderiaceae_C; genus Ideonella; species Ideonella aquatica. The sequence continues at coordinate 172,410 of NZ_JAGQDE010000005.1, forward strand.
CACCTGGCCGGCAGATCATCCGCGCCCGATCGCACCTGTCGCCCGCAGCCCGCTTCACGCCGGCCGCGGGCGCGGTGCGATTGTCTTTGTGGGTCTCAGCACAGGAGGTTGGCATGCACGTGAACGACTTGATTCAGGCCATCGAGGCCGCGGTACCTGCGGGCGCGGCGCCCGGCACGCGTCACCGGGTCGAGGGCCGGGTCGATACCGGCGCTCAGGCACACGAGGTGGCGATCGCGGTACGCATGGACGCCGCCGGCCGCCGCCGCGAGACCTGGCTGTGCGATGGCATCCGCGTCGAGCGCCCCTTGCTGCTGCGCCTGACCTGCGCCCAGACCGACTGCCCGCAGGCCCAGCAGGCGCAGCGCGACTGGCAGAACTTTCATCGCCGCCGCTTGGGGCTGCCGCAGAGCCACGAGCACGCCGGCGGCCGCCTGCGCGCGCTGCAGGCCCGTGCCGAGCGCAACGCCTGCGTGATGCTGGAAGCCGGCGCGTTGACCGTGCAGGCCATTGCCAACCGCTTTCAAGGCTACGCCCGCTGCCCGAACCACGCCCACCCGCCCATCTGCCGGGACCTGCCTGGCTACGACGTCTTCGACGGCTTCGACTTCGTGGTCGGCGGCGGCACGCAGGTGCTGCGTGATGGGCGGGTGGTGGACATGGGTCCCCGGGTGCGCAGCCTCGCGCAAGTGCAGGCCTGGCTCGACGAGAGTCACCGCCAGGCGGGCGCCGCCATCGACCGCGCAGCGGCAGGAGCGCGGTCATGAGCGCGGACATGAAGGCGCTGCCCGGCATGGGACCCACGGCGGGCCAAGCTGAACACGCCTGCGTATCCAGGGTCCTGGAGCTGCCCGTGGCCCGCGGCCTGGGCGAGACACTGGCCGTGCTGCTGGCCGCTCATCTGCAGGCTCAGCCGGGATGGCGCGGCCTGCAGTCGCGGGTGCGGCCCGCGCCGCTGGGGCAGCCGGGCGAGCCCGAGCGCCTGCGCCTGCAGTTCAAGGTGGAAGCCGGCACCGACCTGGGCGGCATGCTGACCGGCGTGGCGCGCGCACTGCGGGCCGCCTGCGTCGCCTGGCTGCCCGCCGAGCCCCCACCGCCGCCACCCCGCCCTGCCCGGCGGGGGCTGCGAGACTGGCCGATTGACGCCCTGGGGCTGTCGCTGCGCTGCGAGCTGGCGCTGCGGCGGGCCGGCATCGAGACGCTTGGTGCCTTGGCGCGTCTGGATGAGCGCGGTCTGCTGGCCCTGCCCCACCTGGGCCGCAGACAGGTGGCGGAGGTGGTGGACAGGCTGGCCGCACACGGCCTGCGACCCGGCGACACCTGGCCGGGCTGAGCTCAGCCGCCCGCCGCCACCCGCTGCAGCAGCGCCTGCAACTGCCGCTGCTCGTCCTGGTTCAACACCGCCAGCGCCTGGGCGGCGCTGCGGCGGCGCACCTGCATGACCCGCTGGTGCAGCCGTGCCGCCGCGGCCGTGGGGTGCAGCCGGCTGATGCGGCGGTCCTGCTCGTCGGGCCGCGCCTCCAGCAGGCCACGCTCGCGCAGCACGGCCACCAGGCGCGCGACCTGCGCCTTGTCACGGCCGCTGTGCTCGACCAGTTGCGAGGCGGTGGCGCCGGGCTGGCGCAGGAAGAAGCCCAGGGCCCGGCCTTCCATCGGTGCCAGCCCGTCCTCCAGCGGCTCGGCGGCGGCCGCGGCGCGCAGACGATGGACCACGGCGTGCAGGGCATCGACGACGCCCGCCACCGGGTCACCGGCTTGTTGGTTGACAGTATCAACTTTCTTCGGCATGATGGATGACATTATCAACCAATAAGCTGATCCATGGAACCCTTGGTGACCGAGCGCCGTGTCCGGCGCATCCGCCACGAACTGAAGCTGCGCAGCCTGCACGTGCTGCGCGTCGAACACCCCCACCCGTCGCTGGCGCGTGTGGTGCTGGGCGGCGAGGACCTTGCCGACTTCGTCTCCTTGTCGTTCGACGACCACGTCAAGCTCTTCGTGCCCGATGGCGCGGGCGGCGAGGCCCGGCGCGACTACACGCCCCAGGCCTTTGATGCGGCCCGCCGCGAGCTGACGATCGAGTTCGCGCTGCACGGCGATGGCCCGGCCACCCGCTGGGCGCGTCAGGCCGCGCCGGGCCAGACGCTGCGCGTGGGCGGCCCGCGCGGCTCGATGATCATCGACACCGACCTGGACTGGCACCTGCTGGCCGGCGACGCCTGTGCGTTGCCCGCCATCCGCCGCCGTCTGGCCGAGTTGCCGGCGTCGGCCCGCGTGCAGGTGCTCGCGCTGGCCGACGACGCCCACGAGCTGGCCCTGCCGACGTCGGCCGCCCGGATGACGGTGCAGGCGTTCCACAACGCCGACGCCTGGCTTGCCGCGCTGGCGCAGGCCGTGCCCGCGCACGGTGAAGGCCATGTCTGGTGCGCCGGTGAGGCCAGCCTGATGACCCGCGCCCGCCAGTCGCTGCAGGCGGCGGGCGTGGCCACCGGCGCGATGCGCGTGGCGGCCTACTGGCAGCGCGGCCAGTCGAATGACCAGGCGCCCCAGGCCTGAGACGGCCGACTTTGACCTGCCTCAGTTCCGCGCTACACGCGCTTCACATACGGGACCTATGCTGACCCCGTTCCCCTTCTCAACAACGACACCTCCATGAAAGTTTCCCGCGAATGGGCCACCCCGCTGACGATCGGCAGCTTCACGCTGATGGCCGTCACTGGCGTCCTGATGTTCTTCCACCTCGACAGCGGCCTGAACAAGACCGCCCATGAATGGTTGGGCTGGCTGATGGTGGCCGGGGTGGCCGCCCACGCCGCCGCCAACTGGCTGGGCTTCAAGCGCTACTTCCTGAGCAGCCGCACCGGTCGCGGCATCATGGCGGTCAGCCTGCTGGTGCTGGCCGGCAGCTTTGTCTCACCGCCGGGCGCCCAGGAGGGCGGCGGCTCGCCACCGCAGCTGGCGATCCGCGCGATCACGCAGGCACCGCTGGCGCAGCTGGCCCCCTTGACGGGCCGGCCGGTCGAGCAGTTGCAGGCCGACCTGGCGGCCGCCGGCATCGCCGTCGAAGGCCCTCAGGCCACGCTGGCCAGCGCTGTGGGCGGCAACCGCGAGCAGATCGGCAAGGCCATCGGCGTGATGTTCGGCAAGCGCTGAATCACAAGGCGCAGCGCACGGCCCGCGCACCCAGCGGGCCGCTCAGCACCGCGGGCTCGATGCCCACCAGATAGCCACGCTTGCCGCCATTGATCAGGATGCGCGGCAGGTCCAGCACACCGGCCTCGACGAACACCCGCATCAGCTTGCGGGTGCCAAACGGCGAGGTACCGCCCACCAGGTAGCCGCTGTGGCGCTGCGCCACCTCGGGCTTGCAGGGCTCGACGCTCTTGACGCCGATCTCGCGCGCCAGGTTCTTGGTGCTGACCTGGCGGTCGCCGTGCATCAGGATGATCAGCGGCTCGGCCTGCTCGTCCTGCATCACCAGCGTCTTCACCACCGCGTGCTCGTCCCAGCCGAGCTGTTTCGCCGACTCGGCCGTGCCGCCATGGTCGACGTAGTCGTACGGATGCTCGGTGTAGGCAATGCCCTGCGCCTTGAGCCACTGGGTGGCCGGCGTCTCGCTGACGTGCTTGTCCTTCTTGGCCATGTCACTGCGCGGGGTCGCGCATCTCCCAGCGGAGCTTGTCGATCTCGGCCAGCAATTCGGGCGAGAGCGGCACGCTCCAGGCGTCCAGGCACTCATCAAGCTGCGCCACGCTGGTGACGCCAATGATGGTGGAGGCCACGCGCCAGTTGCGGTAGCAAAAGGCCAGCGCCATCTGCACCGGACTCAGGCCGTGCGCACGCGCCAGCGCGTTGTAGCGCCGCGCGGCCGTCAGCGCCTCGGGGCGCGCCCAGCGCTGCTTGCGCATGCTGTCGAAACGGGCGATGCGGCCCAGCTCGGGCTGCGCCGGATCGAAGCCGGGACCGTCGTATTTGCCGGTCAGACCACCAAAGGCCAGCGGCGAGTAGGCCAGCAGGCTCACCGACTCCTTGTGCATGACCTCGTCCAGACCGTTGTCGACCACCCGGTTGGTCAGCGCATAGGGGTTCTGCACCGTCTGCACGCGCGGCAGGCCGTGGCGCTCGGCCTCGCGCAGGAAGGCCATCAGGCCCCAGGGCGTTTCGTTGGACAAGCCGACATGGCGCACCTTGCCGGCCTTCACCAGCGTTTCCATGGCGCGCAGTTGCGCCTCGATCGAGGTCTGCTCGGCGTCCTTGGACGGGTCGTGGTACAGCGCGCCGAAGGCCGGTGCGTTGCGGTTGGGCCAGTGGATCTGGTAGAGGTCGATGACGTCGGTCTGCAGGCGCCGCAGGCTGTCCTCGCAGGCCTGGATGATGTGCTCGGGCCGCAGGTCGCGCGCACCGCCGCGGATCCAGTCCATGTTGCGGCTGGGACCGGCCACCTTGGTGGCCAGCACCACCTGGCGGCGCACCTCGGGGCGCTTGGCGAACCACTGGCCAAGGATGGTCTCGGTGGCACCAAAGGTCTCACGCCTGGGCGGTACCGAGTACATCTCGGCGGTGTCGAGGAAGTTGATGCCGCGCGCCAGGGCGCGGTCCAGGATGGCGTGGGCGCCATCGGCGTCGACCTGTTCGCCAAAGGTCATCGTGCCCAGGCAGATCGGGGTGACACGCAGGTCGCTGAGGCCAAGTTGGAGAGGGGTCATGTCCGCAAGGAGCTGAGCTGCAACAGCGGCGAGTGTGCCGCAGATGCGTGGATCTGCTCAGCAGCGGGGCAAGGGACCGCGCTGCTCGTCGGGCAGCAGGTCAGCCATCGAGGCGCCGTCGAGCAGGCGCAGGTCGGCCTGGCCGGGCTTCCAGCGCAGCCAGGCATCCACCAGCACCTCGTCGGCCGAACGGCTGGCGCCGCCCTGCTGGCAGCTGCTGAGCTCGGCGCCCAGCGACAGGCTGCGCTTGGACTGCGGACCGTCTGCCGTGCGCCAGGCCTCGATGTCGCGGCGCAGTTGCGCCAGCCCTTGCTGCTCGGCTGCGGACAAGCCCAGCACCAGCCAGCGCCCGCCGGGCCGCGGCGCCGCCTGCGCATGGGCCGCCGCGGGCCCCTGCATCGGCGTGAAGGCCAGTTTCAGCGCGCGCTCGTCGGCATGGCCATTGCCACGCGCCACCTTGACGGTGACGGCCAGACCACCATCGCGGATGGCCACGCCCTCGGGCAGGTAGATCAGGGCCCGCAGCGCGGCGCCATCCACCTCGCTGAACTGCAAGCCCTTGAGCGCCCACAGGCTGCTGAGCGGAATCTTGCTGCAGCCCGCCAGCAGCAAGGCCAGCATCGCGGTCAGCGCCAAGGCGCGCGGGCGCTGGAGGATTGATTGTTTGACGTTCATGTTTTATTGTTTTACAGTAATTTCATGGAGATTGAAACCCCCTCGTCGTCGGCTTCGCCACCACGCTCACCGGTGCTGGCCCATCGGCTTCGGCGCCTGGCTGGCGCAGTGCGCGGCCTGGCCCTGCTGGGCAGTCTGTGCCTGCTGGTGCTGCCCTTTTGGATCATCGGTGGCTCGGCCGATTCTGCCGAGCCCTTGCAGGGCCTGTACGGCGGCCATGTGGTGGGTCTGGCCCAGGCCGGCCTGACCGCGGCAGTGCGCTGGCGCCTGGCCGGCGTGACCCTGCTGCCGGTGGCGGTGGCGGTGGCTGCGCTGTGGCAGCTGTGGTGGCTGTTCGGCCACTACCGCCACGGCGACGTGTTCAGCGAGCGGGCCGTGCAGCGCCTGCGGCGCTTTGGCGCGGCGATGGTGGCGCTGGCGGTGGTACAGCCGCTCAGCACCTCGCTCGCCGCCGTGGCCGCGTCGCTGGACAACCCGCCAGGCCAGCGTGCGGTGGTGCTGATCATCGGCTCCAGCGACTATGCCGTGCTGATGTGCGCCCTGGTCTTCCTGGCGCTGGGGCGGGTGATTGGCGAGGCGGCCCGACTGGCCCAGGAGAACCAAGAGTTCGTCTGAGATGCCCATCGTCGTTCACCTGGACCTGATGCTGGCGCGGCGCAAGATGCGCTCGCGCGAGCTGGCCGAGCTGGTCGGCATCACCGAGCAGAACATCTCGCTGCTGAAATCCGGCAAGGTCCGGGGCGTGCGCTTCGACACGCTGGAGGCCATCTGCCGCGCGCTGGATTGCCAGCCCGGCGACCTGCTGAGCTGGGCGCCGGATGAGCCGCGCTGACTGGCACAGCGCGGCGTTGGTGCTGCTGCTGCACCTGCTGTTGGCCTGGGCACTGCACACGCTGATGCGGCGGCCGACGGCGCCAGCGGCCGCTGAGCCAACGCTGCAATGGATCACCCTGCCCCCACTGACGGCGGTACCGGCAGCGCCAGCACCGGCGCCGCGCGCGGCCACGGCGCCCCGCGCGGTGATCCGTCCGTCCGCCGCAGCGCCGCAGCCGCCGGCGCTGGCACCGCGCGAGGCCGCGCTGCGTCTGGTCGAGGCGCCAACCGCCCCGGAGCCGGTGGCGCCTCCCGCATCCGCCGCCTCGGCGCCGCCCACCCGGCTGCTGGACTCGGCCGCCAGCCGTCAGGCCCTGCGCCAGATGGGCGCCCAGCCCTTGCTGAGCGAGCGCGCCGCGCGGGCGATGGACACCGAGGTGACGCGCACGGATGCCGCATTGGCCAACGGCGTCAAGGCCGCCCAGCATGGCGACTGCCTCAAGGGTGAATTCTCCGGTGCCGGCTGGGGCCTGCTGAGCCTGCCGGCGCTGGCGGTGGCGGCAGCGCGCGGGCAGTGCGCGCGTTGATTCAAACGGCCAGTTCGGCTGCCGCGTGCGCCATCTCCTGGCGCACCCGCTGCTCCAGATCGGCGGCCGACAGCGGCCGGCTGAACCAGTAGCCCTGGCCCTGGTGGCAGCCCAGCGCCGCCAGTTCGCGCCGCTGTCCTTCGCACTCGATGCCCTCGGCCACGACCTGCAGGCCAAACGCGCCGGCCATCGCCACGGTGGCGCCGACGATCGCGGCATCGCCCTCGTGGTCCAGCATGCCGGCCACGAAGCTGCGGTCGATCTTCAGCTTGTTCACCGGCAGGCGCTTCAGGTAGGACAGCGAGGACAGGCCCGTGCCGAAGTCATCGATCGCCACCTGCACGCCGCGCTGCTGCAGGCCTTCGAGCAGGCCGATCTGGCCATCGGCGGTCTCAACGAGGCTGTGCTCGGTCAGCTCCACCGTCAGCTGGCGCGGATCGGCACCACTGGCCGCGATCGCCTGGTCGAACTGCTGCATCAGCAGGCCGCGCCGCAACTGCTGGGGCGATACGTTGACCGCCAGATTCAACCAGCCCAGACCGCTGTCGCGCCATCGCACCCACTGGTGCGCGGCTTCGGTGAGCACCCAGCCGCCCAGCTCGGCAATCAGGCCCGAGCGCTCGGCCACCGGCACGAACTCGCCGGGCAGCAGCCAGCCGCGCACCGGGTGCTGCCAGCGCACCAGAGCCTCGGCGCCGATGGTGCGACCGGTCTGCAGGTCCATGATGGGCTGGAACTGCAGGCGCAGCTCGTGGCGCCGCAATGCGCCGCGCAGGTCGTTGGCGGTCTGCATCCATTGCTCGGTGCGCTCGCGCAGCGCCGGGTCGAAGATCGCCACCTGGTTCTTGCCGCGCTGCTTGGCGGCATACATCGCAATGTCGCCCGCCTGCAGCAAGCCAGCCACGTCGTCGGCATCGCGCGGGAAACGGGCCACGCCGACGCTGGCGCCCAGCTGCATGTCCGGCGCCTCGGCCAGCGGCTCGATCGCCAGCGCGTCCATCACCATGCGGTGGTACACCGCCGGCTCCTCCAGCCCCTGCTCGCAGGGACAGATCACCACGAACTCGTCACCGCCGAAACGGTAGGCCTGCCCCCCGGGCCGCAAACCGCGCTGCAAGCGCACCGCCACCCGGGTCAGCACCGCGTCACCGGCGGCATGGCCCAGGGTGTCGTTGATCAGCTTGAAGTCGTCCAGATCGATCGAGATCAGCGAGAACGCCCGCCGAGGCCGGCCAGGGGACTGGATCAAGGCCTGCAGGTGGCTGGTGGCCGCATGGCGATTGAACAGTCCGGTGACCGGATCGCGGTGCGCCAGGTCGTCCAGGCGGCGCTCGACGCGGTCCATGTCGCGCCGCACACCCACCGCAAACAGCCAGGCCATGGTCAGTGCCACCGCCCCCACGGCCATCGTCACGCCGCCGAACACCAGGCTGCGCTGCAGCAGGCTGGCGGTGTCGACCTCCAGCTCCAGATGCGCCAGTTCGCGCCCGTCCAGCAGCACGGGCGCGGCGACCCTCAGGCGCTCGACCCAGGTGTCAGGCGCCAGCCCACTGGCGACGGGCAGGCTGCGCTCGCCGACGCGGTCATAGCGCCCCAGCAGCAGGCCGCCGGCGCCATGCAGCATGGCCCGGGTGATCGAGGGCACGCCTTCCAGGCTCTGCAGGGATTCGCCCATCGCGGAGCGGTCATTGAAGGCCACGGCGGCGCCCAGCTGCGCGGCCACCAGCCGCGCCTGCTCGGCCGACTGGCGCAGCAGGGCCTCGCGGCCCATCAGGTAGGTCGCCAGATTCAGCGCCGCCCCGGTCACCAGCAAGGCCAGCGCGGCGGCCCACATCGACAGCCAAGTCAGCCGGGCCGCCAGCGAGCCCGGTGCGGGCCGGGTGGGCTCGCCGTGCGGCAGCAGGGGCCGTTGTGCGTTCAGGGTGCAGACCGCACCGTCGGCGTCCGCGGGCAAGCTCATTCGCGCACCTCCCGGGCCAGGCGAAGGGCCTTCGAGCTGATCTGCAGGCCCCCGGCACGCAGGCCGGCAAGGTCGATATCGAACACCACGCGCTCACCCTGCACCGCCAGGCGCACCGCCCAGGGAGCGGAGGCCTCGCGGCCCTCGGCGATCAGCAGCTGTGCGCCCTGGCGGCTGGCCTGGCGCAATCCGGCGTCGAGCTGGATCACCTGGCAGGCCGCCGTGTCGGCGGGGCGGCTGAGCGCACGCATGGCCACGCGGGCCTGGCGCACTGGCCGCTCCTGCAGCCCCTGCAGCGCCGACCACCAGGGACTGGCTGGATCGACGCACCAGACCAGCGGCGCCCCAGGCGCCCAGCGCTCCTCGTCGGGCCACTGGGTGAACAGCAGCAGGTTGTAGGCGATCGCGGCCTTCAGCGACCACTCGTTGACGGGCGCGGGCGGGGCCGCACTGGCCGGGCAGGGCGCCCAGGCCAGCCAGGCCAGCGTCAGCAGGATCCGCAAACGGCTCATCGCGGCGGCTCCCAGGTCCAGCTCAGCCAGAGCTGGCGGGCCTCGCCACGCACCAGGGGCTGGCGCAGCGGGTCGGGGCCGGGGTCGTACCAGCGGCGGTTGGCCAGGTTGCGCAGGCCCAGGGCCAGGCGCCAGGACCGGCCCTCGCTGCGCAGCGTCCATTGGGCGTTGAGCAGCAGGTGGCCGGCGGCCGCGCCGCGGCGTGAGCGCGCCAGTGCGTCGACCGCCAGCACGCTGCGCTCGCCCAGCTGCCACTGGGCCTGAGCCCCCGCCATGCGCTGCGGATAGGTTTGGGCACCAAGCGATGGGCTGGCGTGCATGGTGCGGTTCAGGCCCAGTTGCAGGTGGTAGCGGTCGGCGCCCCACAGGGCTTCGACATCGGCCTCCACGCCCTGCGTCCCCCGCGCGCCCAGGTTGCGCACCTGGTAGCGGTCGGCCACCGGATCGTGGTGCAGCACGGTCAGGCCGTCGGCCTGGTTGCGGTAGGCCGCTGCGGCCACGCGCCAGGGCCCGCGCGACCAGTTCACGCCAATCTCGTCGGCACGCACCTGTTCGCCGTGCAGGGCCGGATTGAGCTGCCAGCTGCCGGGCCCGTCGCCGTGGTAGCGGCGCTCATAGGCGTTGGGCTCACGGAAGGCGCGGCCATGCTGCCAGCGCCAGGTCCACTCGGGCGTGGCGCGCCAGACCAGCGCCAGCCGTGGGCTGGTGTGGAAGCGGCCCAGCTCATGGTCCAGCCGCGCACCGGCGTGCAGGGTCCAGTCCTCGGCCAGCGACCACTGGTCGTCCAGGTAGGCGCCCCAGCGCCAGCCGCGCTGCAGGTCGTTCAGGTACAGCCAGGGCGACGGATCGATGTCCGCGTTGTACTGCCATTGCCGCTGCTGGCGCTGCAGCTCCGCCCCCACGACGACGCGGTGCTGCGCGACCGGCGACCACAGCAGCCGGCCCTCCAGCCCCCACCAGTCGCCGTCGGCGTGGTCGCGGTTCAGCGTCACCGGCGGGTAGTCGATCGGGTAGTCGCCCAGGTAGCGGTAGCGACCGGCAAAGGCGCGCACGACACTGTCCAGGTGCTCGCCCAGGGACTGGCGGTGCTCGACATCGAGCAGCGTGGTGCCGTCGATATAGCGCGCCCGGGTGTCGCCAAACACGATCCCAGGCGCCGCCGGCGTGCCTTGGCTGCGCCGCGCCGTCATCAGGTTGACGCGCCAGCCCGCGGTCGCCCAGCTTGCGGACCAGCTGCTGCGCACCAGGCGCGCCGTGCCCTCGGCCCGGGCAGCGCCGAACCAGGCTTCCTGGACGGCTTCGCCGCGGTCGTGCTGCCAGGCAGCCCCCAACGCCAGATGGCCGTCACCCAGCGCGGTGTCCAGGCTCAGCCAGCTGTCCACGGCCCCGCGGTGCGACAGGCGCAGGCCGCCGCGCGCACCGCCGTCCCCCGGTGTGCGGGTGACGATGTTGATGACGCCGAACAAGGCATTGGCGCCATACACCGCCGAGCCCGGGCCGGCAATGAACTCAACCCGCTCGACCTGCGACAGGTCGAGCACGAATTCGGTGCCCAGCATGGCCTGGTCGAAGACGTTGTCATTGACCCGGTTGCCATCGATCAGCAGCAGCACCCGGGTGTTGTAGTCGCCGATCGAGGACATGCCGCGCACCGCAGCGTAGGTGTAACTGCCGTCGCTGCTGATGTCGATGCCCCGCACCAGGCGCAGCACATCGGACAGGCGGCGCAAGCCCAGGACCTCGATCTGCTGGCGATCGATCACGCTCACCGAAGCCGGGCTGTCGCTGCGCCGAGAGCCCAGGCGCGACGCCCCGCTGACCGGCAGGTCCAGCAGCGTCTCCAGCGGCAGTTCGGCGAGTTCGGCATCCTGATCCGCGCTGGCGGGCAGGGCCAGCGCCAGACACAGCAGGGCCAGGACGGCGCGTGGGAATCGGGAAGGCATCGGAGCGGTTCGGCATCGGACCTCGGGGTGGGTCCGTGCTCAGCGGTATCGGCCGGTCAGCGTTGCACTTGAGACGCGTTGGGCCGTGGCAGACCCCAGCCCCCCGAACACGAGGGTGCCCCCGCAGCGGCTTCGGCACCTGGGGCGTGGCCACCACGGTGGACAGCGTCCACCTGGTGTTCTGGACCTGGCGCGAGGTGGGCAACAACCTGGGCTTTGTGCTGCACCGCGTGGACCGGCGACAAGTTCTACCTGCGCGGCAGCCAGGACATGACGCTCCAGCCGGTGGGCCGCCAGGCTTCAGCCGCGACCGGCCGCCCTCGCCTCCTCCTGCAGACGCAGCACGCGGCGCTGGACCTTGCCGGTGGTGGTCATCGGCAGGGACTCGATGAACTCGATCTCCTTGGGGTACTCGTAGGGGGCCAGGCGGCCGCGCACATGCTGCTGCAGCTCGGCCACCAGCGCCGCATCGCCGTGGAAGCCTGGCGCCAGCACCACATAGGCCTTGACCAGCGCGCCGCGCTCGGGATCGGGCTTGGGGACCACGGCGGCATTCGCCACGGCCGGATGACGCACCAGGCAGTTCTCGACCTCGCTGGGGCCGATGCGGTAGCCGGCGGCCTTGAAGACATCGTCGCTGCGGCCCTGGTACCAGAGGTAGCCGTCCTGATCCATCACCGCGGTGTCGCCGGTGCGGCACCAGCTGTCGTCCACCGGGCCGGTGTACTTGGCCTGGGTGGCGTCGTCGCGCTTCCAGTAGCCCAGGAAGAACACCGGGTCGGCTTGGCCGTGCACGTCGCGGCGGTGCACGGCCACGTCGCCCGGCGTGCCGCGCGGGCACTCCTGTCCATCGTCGTCGATCACCGCCACGCGGTGGCCGGGGTAGGCCCGACCCATGCTGCCCGGGCGCGCCGGCCAGCCCGGGGCCGGGTGGCCGTCGGTGCCCAGCGTCTGGCTGCAGTTGCCGACGATGTAGTTGATCTCGGTCTGGCCGAACATCTCGTTGACGGTGACGCCCAGCGCCTCGCGGCACCAGTGGAACACCGTGTCGCCCACGGCCTCGCCAGCGCTCATGATCGCCCGCAGCCGCAGCGCATGCTGCTCGCGCGGGCGCGGGCAGGCTTTCATCATCGCCTTGAGCGCCGTGGGGAACAGGAAGGTGTTGGTCACCCGGTGGCGTGCCATCAGGGCCAGCGCGCGCTGCGGGTCGAAGCGCTCGGCGCTGGCGACGATGGGCATGGCGAAATACAGGCTGGGCAGCAGCGCATCCATCAGGCCACCGGTCCAGGCCCAGTCGGCCGGGCTCCAGAACACCGCGTCGGCCGGCACGCCGCCGGGGCCCAGCGCGCGCCGCGGCGGCCGGCCGCAGCCACTGCGCAACAGGTTCTGGCTGCAGACAAAGCCGCTGAGGTTGCCGATCAGCGCCCGGTGCGGGATCAGCGCACCCTTGGGCGGACCGGTGGTGCCGCTGGTGTAGATCAGCACCGCGGCCTCGTCGGCATGGGTGCGCACGGCGGTGAAGCGGGCCTGCTCGGCGGCCAGCGCGGCACGCCAGTCGACGTCGCTGCCGGCGGGCGTGTCCACCGCGATCAGGTGGCGCAGCGCCGGGCACTCGCCGCGCACCGTGCGCAGCGCCGCGATGGTGGACGCGTCAGCCAGCGCCACCACCGCCTCGCTGTCCTGCAGGCGGTACAGCAGGGCCTCCGGGCCGAAGAGCTGCGACAGCGGCATGGCCACGGCGCCCAGCTGATAGATCGCGATGTGGGCGACGGCGGTCTCGACACGCTGTGCCATCACTACCGCCACCCGGTCGCCGCGCTGCACGCCCAGGCGCCTCAGCACCCGGGAGAGCCGGTTGGCCTGCGCCTGCAGCTCACCAAAGCGCGTCAGGCGCACCGGGCGTTCGGGGTGGTCGGTGCGCAAGGCCACGCGCCGCGGGTGGCTGCGGGCCCAGCGACCGCAACAGACCTGGGCGATGTTGAAGTGGGTGGGGACCTGCCAGGTCAGGCCACCATGCAGGGCGGACCAGGCGTCAAGGGCATCGGGCAGCGGGGCGGACATGGCAGGAGCCTAGCACCCTGGCCGCAGCCATCGGGAGCAGCCCGGTCGCGGCGCACCGGGTCCAACGATTTGAGCAGGATCAAACCCTGCGTCAGTAACCGGGACGGAGCAGTCGGCAGTGTGCGACCAGATTGACACCGGATCTTGACCTTGGCAAAGCACAGCGGGGAACATGGCCGGACTGCCACCGCCCGTCCCCCGTCCCTGTCCCGTGAACCAGTCCGCCGCCCCTGTCACCGCTACTCACGAGCTGCCCTGGGTGGTCGCCATCGGCGCCTCCGCGGGCGGGCTTGAGGCCCTGCAGCAGTTCTTCGCGGCGCTGCACAGCCCGACCGGAGCTGCCTTTGTCGTCATCCAGCACCTGGCACCTGACCACAAGTCGCTGATGGCCGAGCTGCTGGGCCGACACACCACGCTGCCGGTCTGCACCGCCCAGGAAGGCATGGCGCTGCAGCCCGACCAGGTCTACCTGATGCCGCCGGGCGTCTCGATGTCGCTGGCCATCGACACGCTGCACTTCGAGCCCCGTCCACCCCAGGGTCTGGCGCTGCCGATCGATCATTTCCTGCTGTCGCTGACCCAGCATGCGCCGGAGCGCGTGGTGGCCGTCGTGTTGTCGGGGTCCGGCTCGGATGGCAGCGTGGGCGCCGACGCGCTGCGCCGGGCGGGCGGCTACGTGCTGGTGCAGGCGCCCGACAGCGCCAAGTTCGACAGCATGCCGCGCAGCGTGATGGCCAGCACGGCGGTGGACGCCGCGCTGCCCCCGACCGCATTGGCCGAGCTGACCCAGGAGATCCTGCGCGGCGAATCGGCCCGCATGGGCCAGGGCGACCTGCTGGCCTCGCGGCAGCTGCGTCCCGCGCTGCAGCGCATCTTCGACGCGCTGCTGGAGCACAGCCGCATTGACTTCAGCGTCTACAAGCTGCCCACGGTGCTGCGCCGGCTGGAGCGGCGACTGCTGGTCACGCGCGCCTCCACCGCCAACGAATACGCCGACCGGCTGGAGAAGTCATCCGAGGAGCGCGAACGCCTGCGCCGCGAGTTGCTGATCCCGGTGACCAGTTTCTTCCGCGACCCGGCCTCCTTCGAGGCCCTGACACGGCAGGTGCTGGAGCCGCTGCTGCGCGAGCGCCGCGGCCAGACGGTCCGGCTGTGGTGCGCCGGCTGCGCCTCGGGCGAGGAGGCCTACTCGCTGGCCATGGCCTGCGTCGAGACGGCCGAGCGGCTGGGCGTGGGCGCCTCGATCAAGGTCTTCGGCACCGATGTCGATCCGCAGGTGCTGGACATCGCCGCCCAGGGCCGATACCCCGCGGTCACGGCCGAGGCGCTGGGTCCGCAGCGGCTGGAGCGCTTCTTCGTGCGCCAGGGCGAACTGTGGGTGGTGCGGCCCGAGCTGCGCCAGCTGGTGCTGTTCGCGCGCCACAACCTGCTCGATGACGCGCCGTTCACGCGCATGGACCTGGTCTCCTGCCGCAACACGCTGATCTATTTCCAGACCGCCGCGCAGGAGCGGCTGCTGCGCCGCCTGCAGTACGCGCTGCTGCCTGGCGGCACGCTGTTCCTGGGCGCCAGCGAGTCGCTGGGGCCGATCCAGGCCGACTTCTCCACGCTGGACAGTCTGCACAAGATCTACCGCCTGGAGCGGCCGGTGACCACCGCCTCGACGCTGCGCGACGCCTTTGCGCGCAGCACCCAGACTGTGCGGCCCCTGCACGCGGCCGGCGCGCCGGTCAGCCCGCGCAGCCTGATCGACCAGGGTCTTCACCAACTGATGACCTCCTGGCTGCCGGCCAGTCTGCTGATCTCGTCGCAGCGTGAGCTGATCCACGCCTGGGGCCCCACGCGCCGCTACCTGCGCATGCCTGAAGGTGAAGGCTCGCTCGACGTGATGCGTATGCTGCCCGAGCGGCTGGGCCCGGTGGTGCTGCACCTGCAGCACCTGGTGCAGGCGGATCGGCAGTTGCACCGCTCGGCGCCGGTAGAGCTTGAGATCGACGGCGTGACCCAGCGCCTGGTGGTCCACGCCCAGCCGCTGGAGGCCGGCCATGCGCATGACGGCGTGCTGGTGTCGATCGAGGCCCTGCCGCCGCGCCCCGAGTCGGGCCCTGCCGAGACCCCGTCGGTCGACGCGATCGGTGCGCTGGAGCAGGAACTCAGCGCCACCCGTCAGAGCCTGCAGGCAACGATCGAGGCGCTCGAATCCTCGAACGAGGAGCTGCAGTCCACCAACGAGGAACTGATGTCCTCGAACGAGGAACTGCAGTCCACCAACGAGGAACTGCAGTCGGTCAACGAGGAGCTCTACACCGTCAACGCCGAGTTCAACGCCAAGCTCGACGCCCTCAATGCCTTGAACGCCGACCTCGAAGGCATGGCCCAGGCCACCGGGCTGGCGACCATCTTTGTCGACCAGGCGCTGTGCCTGGTGCGCTTCACGCCCGAGGCGGCGATGCTGTTTCGCCTGCGCCAGAGCGACCTGGGCCGCTCGATCGAGGACTTCAACTCGTTGCTCGACTACCCCGGCCTCAGCACCGACCTGCGCCAGGCGCTGCACCAGGACACGCCGATCGAGCGCATGGTCGACGGCCCGCACGACACCCGCTTCATGGCCAGCATGGTGGGCTACTCGCACCGGCCCGGGCTGCCGCGCCGCGCCGTGGTCACCTTCATCGACATCACCCGGGTGCGCGATGCCACGCTGCTGCAGGACCTGATCGACTCGCTGCCCGAACACATCGCCGTGCTCGATGCCCAGGGCACGATCCGCCGCGTCAACCGCGCCTGGAGCGATTTCGCCCGTGCCAATGGCGGCGAACATTCGCCCCTGGTGGCCGTCGGGGCCAACTACCTGGCGGTGCTGGCGCGCTCGGACCATCCGATGGCCCGCACCACGCTGTCGGGGCTGCACGAGGTCATCGCCGGCCGACAGCCCGAGTTCCGCCAGGTCTACGACTGCCACGGTCCGAGCGAGCAGCGCTGGTTTGCGATGTACGCCCGCCCCTTCCCGGCCAAGGGTGGGGGCCTGGTGATCACGCACTTCCGGCTGCCGGGCCATCCGGGGAATCTCACGCCATGACCCTGCGCCCCTCGATGGTCGGCTCCGAGACCGACGCGCCTTCGGCCACGGTGCAGCGCTTTCAGAACGAGCTGTCGCAGCACCTGGAAGAGCTGCGCGAGCAACAGGCCGCCACGGAGCAGGCGCTGGCCTGGTTTGCCAGTCTGTTCGAGGCGCTGCCAGTGCCGGTGCTGCTGCTCAGCGAAGTGGGCACGGTGGTCGAGGCCAATGGCAGCGCGGTGGACTACCTGGCGCTGTCGCGGCCGCTGCCGCGGGCGCCACTGATGCTGCGGCGCCTGCTGGATGGCCGGGACGCCGACCTGCGCTGGGTCAACGCGCTGGCGCGCGCCCGCACGCACGGCGAGGCCACGCTGGACGAGCAGGCGCTGAAGCCGGGCAACGGCCAGCACCGCATCGCCCGCATCGTGCTGCGGCGGGTGGACAACGCCGAGGCGGCGGTGCGCGGTGTGGCGCTGATCTGTTCATTGATCGACCTGACCGATGCGGTGCAGGCGCGCGAGGCCGAGCAAGCGCGCCAGCAGGCCGAGAGCCGCCAGCGCGAGGCCGAGACGCGCAGCCAGGCGCGCGCCCAGACCCTCTCCCGCGTCAGCCACGAGCTGCGCACGCCCCTGAACGCCATCATGGGCTTTGCCCAGTTGCTGATGGCCGATCTGGACCACCTGCCCGCCGAGCACCGCCCCTACCTGGCCCACATCCGCAGTGCGGGCGCCGACCTGCTGGGCCTGGTCGAGGAGGTGCTGGACATCAACCGTGCCGAGAGCGGCCAGCTGAAGCTGGACATGGTGGCCGTGACCCTGGCCGACGAGGTGCATTCGGCGGTGGAGCTCAACCGCGCCGCAGCGGATGCGCTGGAGATCCGCATCGACAGCGACCTGGTCGAGGTCCCACGGGTGCGCGCCGACGCGCTGCGCGTGCGCGAGATCCTGATCAACCTGCTGTCCAACGCGATCAAGTACGGCCGCCATGGCGGCCAGGTGCGACTGCACGCCGGCCATGACGAGCACCAGGCCTGGATCGATGTCGAGGACAACGGCATCGGCATCGCCCCGGACCTGCTGCCCCAGCTGTTCGAGCCCTTCAACCGCCTGGGCTCGGAGCGCAGCCGCATCAAGGGCCACGGCCTGGGCCTGAGCATCTGCAAGAGCTACGCCGAGCAGATGGGCGGCCGACTGTCGGCGCGCTCGACGCCCGGCCAGGGAAGTTGTTTCACGCTGACGCTGCCGCGCTGGGACCGCGGCCGCGGCTGATCACCAGGCCGCCAGGTCCTCGCCGCTGACGCGGCAGATGCGCCAGTCGGGCAACACCGTCGCGCCCATGGCCTGGTACATCGCGATCGCGTTGGCGTTCCAGTCCAGCACCGACCACTCGAAGCGGCCGCAGCCGCGACCGGCCGCCAGACGGCCCACCGCCCGCAGCAGGGCGCGGCCAATGCCGGCGCGGCGGTGATCGGCCTGCACGTAGAGGTCCTCCAGGTACAGGCCCGGTCGGCAGCGGAAGGTGGAGAAGTTGGTGAAGAACAGCGCAAAGCCCACCACCGCGCCATCCACCTCGGCCACCAGGCATTCGGCCACCGGCCGCTCGCCGAACAGGTGCGGATGCAGGCGCTCGGGCGTGGTCTCGACCAGGTGCGACAGTTGCTCGAACTCGGCCAGCTCGCGGATCAGGCCGACGATGGCCGGGACATCGGCCGGCGCCGCCGCGCGCAGTTGAAATGGCTTATCCATGGGGACGATTCTGTCACCCGCGCGCCAGCAGGCCCGGCAGCGGCCCTCTACCATCGGGCCATGACTGACGCCTACCTGCCGCGCCGCGCCGGCCGTTCACTGTTCGTGCCGCTGCGCGGGCTGGACTACCACCTCACCGTCTGGGGCGATGCCTCGATGGCCACGCCTGATCGCCCACCGCTGCTGCTGTGCCATGGCTACATGGACGTGGGCGCGTCATTCCAATTCATGGTCGACGCGCTGGCCGCGCTGGAGGGCGACACACGTTGGGTGATGGCGCTGGACTGGCGCGGCTACGGCCACACCCGCGTGCCGCCCACCGACCACTACTGGTTCCCGGACTACCTGGCCGACCTGGATGCGCTGCTGGACGGCCGTGTCGCGGGCCTGGATGCGCGCCAGCGGCCGATCGACCTGCTGGGCCACAGCATGGGCGGCAATGTGGTGATGCACTACGCTGGCGTGCGGCCCACGCGCGTGCGCCGCTTGGTCAATCTGGAGGGCTTTGGCATGCCCCGCACGGAACCCGATGAGGCGCCGCGCCGGCTGGCCAAGTGGCTGGACGAGCTGGCCGAGGCCGCGCCGCTGCGCAGCTACGACAGCGCCGAGGCCGTGGCCGCGCGCCTGCGCCAGACCAATCCGCGCCTGCTCGAGGACAAGGCGGCCTGGCTGGCGCGCCGGTGGGCGCAGCCGGACGCCACGGGCCGCTGGCACATCCTGGGCGATCCGGCGCACAAGCGCATCAACCCGCTGCTCTACCGGGTGGAGGAGGTGCTGGCCGCCTGGCGCCGCATCAGCGCGCCGGTGCTGTGGGTGGACGGCGACCTGACCGACCTGTCGCTGTGGTGGGGCCAGCGCTACAGCCTGGCCGAGTTCGACCAGCGCATCGCCGTGGTGCCGCAGCTGCGCCGTGAGCGGCTCTCGCCCTGCGGCCACATGCTGCACCACGAGCAGCCCGAGGCCCTGGCGGCCCGGCTGCTCGATTTCCTGGGCCGCTGATCAGCGGGCCACCATGCCGCGCCGGTCACCCGGCTCCAGCCAGTGCGGCCGCTCGGACAGCGGACGCAGCGCCAGCGCGCGCGAGCGCCCCTTCACCTGGGCACCCAAGGCCACCGGACAGGCGCCGGTGTCGGCGTGGTCCATGGCCGTGGCCAGCAAGGGCTCGAAGGCACTGCCCAGCGGCTGGCCATAGTCCTCGGCCACGGCGCAGGTGGCGTCGAAGCCGTCGAAGTAGCGGCCCTCATTGCGCGCGTTGACCGACTCGAAGTTCACCACGCTCCAGGTGGTGCCGCAGCCATCATCCTGGGGCAGGAAGCCCACCGGCTTGCCGCAGCTGGTGTCGCCCACGGTGACCACCTGCACGAAGGGGCGCAGCGCGTTGATCAGTTGCTCGCTGGCCGAGCAGGTGCGCTGGCCGGTCAGCAGGTACACCCTGGACAGGCCCAGCGCATTGGCCGGATTGCCAAAGGCATAGACCTGGTTGCTGGACGCATGCCGGTCGTTGTAGAGCAGCTTTGAGTAGGTCTGGCCGGCAGTGCGCGGCGCCGACACATACGAGGCCAGGCGCCCCGAGGTCGACACCAGGCCGCCGCCGTTGTAGCGCAGGTCGATCACCACGTCCTGCACGCCAGCCTGGCGGAACTGCGCGAAGGCGGTGTCAAACGGCCGCTCGGCCTGGCTGACCATGTCCTTGAGCTGCAGATAGCCCACCGTGCGACCGCCCGGCGTGCTGATCACACTGGCGTTGGTCACCGGCACCAGGTCATAGACGCGCGAGACCAGCGTGACGGTGCGCTGCGACACGCCGTTGTCGAGCAGCAGGGTCAGCGACTGGCCCGTGGCGCTGGCCGCCAGGGCCGAAAAATCATTGGCGGCGATCAGCTCGGACACCGGCCGGCCGTTGATGCGCAGGATCTCGTCGCCACGCACCACCCCGGCGCTGGCAGCGGGCGAGCCGGGCTCGATGTAGCGCACATAAAGCGGCCAGTCGGGATGTCCCGTGACCTCGAGGCCGGCGACCATCACGCCGTAGCCCAGGGTCTGGCCATCGCCGAAAAAGCGCTGGTAGTCGATGGTCGGCGTGGCATAACTCCAGCCGTCGGCCGGAAAGCTGGTGTTGCCGCGGAACAGCAGCGCATCGAAGTAGGTCTCGACGCTGGCGTAGTTGGCCGGGTCGGGCTTCGGGCTGATGGCGTACCAGAAATACCAGTCGGCCATGTAGTCGGCCAGCCAGATCTTCTGGTCGGTCACTGAACAGCTCAGCGGCGGCGGCGGGCCCCCATCGCCCCCACCCCCGCCGCCACAGGCGGCCAGCACCAGACCGGCCGCCGCGGCCCCCAGACCGGCGCGCCCCCGGCGCCACAGCTCGTTCATCCTCATCTGCATCTCCTGTGCCTGGGCGACCACCGCCTACAATCCCAGCAACTCCCCAGGTGGCCCCTGCGTTGACATCCAATGGGTGTCCAGGCGTTGCCATGGCCACTGCCTGTTGCCAGTATCCCCCCGCCATGACCGAACTCGCCAAGTCCTTCGAACCCCGAGACATTGAAGCCCGATGGGCCCCGCTGTGGGAGCAAAGCGGTGTCTACCGGCCCACGCTGGACCCGGCCAGGCCGTCGTTCTGCATCCAGCTGCCGCCGCCCAATGTCACCGGCACGCTGCACATGGGCCATGCGTTCAACCAGACCATCATGGACTCGTTGACACGCTACCACCGCATGCGCGGTTTCAACACGCTGTGGGTGCCCGGCACCGACCACGCCGGCATCGCCACCCAGATCGTGGTGGAGCGCCAGCTGCAGGAGCAGAAGCTCAGCCGCCACGACCTCGGCCGAAAGAACTTCGTCGCCAAGGTCTGGGAGTGGAAGGAGCAGTCCGGCTCTACCATCACCCGCCAGATGCGCCGCATGGGCGACTCGGTCAGCTGGGCGCACGAGTACTTCACGATGGACGACAAGCTCTCCAGCGTGGTGACCGAGACCTTCGTGCGCCTGTACCAGGAAGGCCTGATCTACCGTGGCAAGCGCCTGGTCAGCTGGGACCCGGTGTTGAAGTCCGCGGTGTCCGACCTTGAGGTCGAGAGCGAGGAGGAAGACGGCTCGCTCTGGCACATCCGCTACCCGGTGGACGGCAGCAACGAATCGCTGGTGGTGGCCACCACCCGGCCGGAAACCATGCTGGGCGACACCGCGGTGATGGTTCACCCCGAGGACGAGCGCTACACCCACCTGATCGGCCGCCAGGTGCGGCTGCCGATCACCGGCCGCCTGGTGCCGGTGATCGCCGACGCCTATGTGGACAAGGCCTTCGGCACCGGCGTGGTCAAGGTCACGCCCGCGCACGACCAGAACGACTACCAGGTGGGCCAGCGCCATGGCCTGCCGATGCTGACCATCTTCGATCTGGAAGCCAAGGTCAGTGCCCATGAGGCCGCCGATATTCCCGCGGTCTACGTGGGCCAGGACCGCTTTGCCGCACGCAAGGCCATCGTCGCCCAGCTCGAGGCCGAGGGCCTGCTGGTCGAGGTCAAGAAGCACAAGCTGATGGTGCCGCGCTGCGCCCGCACTGGTCAGGTCATCGAGCCCATGCTGACCGACCAGTGGTTCGTCGCCATGACCAAGGCCGGCGCCAACGGCAAGTCAATTGCCGAGGAGGCCATCGAGGCCGTCGAGTCGGGCGACGTCAAGTTCGTCCCCGAGAACTGGGTCAACACCTACAACCAGTGGATGAAGAACATCCAGGACTGGTGCATCAGCCGCCAGCTGTGGTGGGGCCACCAGATCCCGGCCTGGTACGGCACGGGCGGCGAGCTGTTCGTCGCCCGCTCGGAGGACGAGGCCCGTGCCCAGGCCACCGCGGCCGGCTACAGCGGCGCGCTCACCCGCGACGAGGACGTGCTCGACACCTGGTACTCCAGCGCCCTGGTGCCCTTCAGCACGCTGGGCTGGCCCGCCAAGACCGTCGAGCAGGACCTGTTCCTGCCCAGCAGCGTGCTGGTCACCGGCTACGACATCATCTTCTTCTGGGTCGCCCGGATGATCATGATGACCAAGCACTTCACCGGCCAGGTGCCGTTCCGCCACGTCTACATCCACGGCCTGGTGCTCGATGCCCACGGCAAGAAGATGAGCAAGTCCGAGGGCAATGTGCTGGACCCGGTGGACCTGATCGACGGCATCGACCTGCCCGCACTGCTGGACAAACGCACCCAGGGCCTGCGCAAGCCCGAGACCGCGCCCAAGGTGCGCAAGGCCACCGAGAAGGAATTCCCCGAGGGCATCCCCGGCTATGGCGCCGATGCGCTGCGCTTCACCTTCGCGGCCATGGCCACGCTGGGCCGCAGCGTCAACTTCGACAGCAAGCGCTGCGAGGGCTACCGCAACTTCTGCAACAAGCTCTGGAACGCCACCAAGTTCGTGCTGATGAACTGCGAGGGCCAGGACTGCGGCCTGATGGAACACACCAAGGCCGACTGCAGCGTGGGTGGCAAAGCGCATGGCTACATGAGCTTCAGCGCCGCCGACCGCTGGATCAGCAGTGAGCTTCAGCGCGTCGAGGCCACGGTGGCCCAGGGCTTTGCCGAGTACCGCCTGGACAATGTGGCCAACGCGATTTACCAGTTCGTCTGGGACGAGTTCTGCGACTGGTACCTGGAGATCGCCAAAGTGCAGATCCAGGCCGGCAGCGAGGCCCAGCAGCGCGCCACCCGCCGCACGCTGATCCGCACGCTGGAAACCGTGCTGCGCCTGCTGCATCCGGTGGCGCCCTTCATCACCGCCGAGCTGTGGGACGTGGTAGCGCCGGTGGCCGGCCGCAAGAGCGCGGACACCATCGCCAGCGCCACCTACCCGGTGGCCCAGCCCGAACGCATTGACGCCGATGCCGATGCCTGGATGGCCCATCTGAAGACCCTGGTGGGCACCTGCCGCTCGCTGCGTGGCGAGATGGGCCTGTCGCCAGCCGAGCGGGTGCCGCTGCTGGTCAACGGCGACGCCGAGTTTTTCGCCCAGGCCGCGCCGGTGCTCAAGGCCCTGGCCAAGCTGGCCGACGTGCAGTTGCTGGACGATGCCGCCTTTGCGCAGGCCAGCGCCGCCGCGCCTGTGGCCGTGCAGGGCGCGGCGCGCATGGCGCTGAAGGTGGAGATCGACGTGGCCGCCGAGCGCGCCCGCCTGGGCAAGGAGATCGCCCGGCTGGAAGGCGAGATCACCAAGGCCGAGGCCAAGCTGGGCAATGAGAGCTTCGTCGCCCGCGCCCCTGAGGCCGTGGTGGCCCAGGAGCGCCAGCGCCTGGCCGATTTCGGCCAGACCCTGGAGCGGCTGCGTGCGCAGCTGGCCCAGCTGCCCGCGGCCTGATCCAGCGCAGACATCCCCTGTCCAGGGGATGCTGCCTTGCCAAACGGTGTCTTTTGTCATCGTAGGCAAGGTTTATGCATGCCAGAATTTCCATGAACCTCCCCAACTGGAACAACGAGCCCATGCGCGTCAACAAAGCCGTCTTCCCCGTCGCCGGTCTGGGCACGCGTTTCCTGCCGGCCACCAAGGCCAACCCCAAGGAAATGCTGCCGGTGGTCGACAAGCCGCTGATCCAGTACGCCGTGGAGGAGGCCTACTCGGCCGGCATCAAGCAGATGATCTTCGTGAACGGCCGCAACAAGCGCGCCATTCCCGATCACTTCGACACTGCCTACGAGTTGGAGTCCGAGCTGGAGGCCGGCAACAAGCGCGAGCTGCTGGAGCTGGTGCACTCGATCAAGCCCGACGACATGGAGTGCATCTACATCCGCCAACCCAAGGCCCTGGGCCTGGGCCACGCGGTGCTGTGTGCGCAGTCGGTGGTGGTCAATGAACCCTTCGCGGTGCTGCTGGCCGATGACCTGATGGTGGGCGAGCCCTCGATCATGAAGCAGATGGTCGACCAGTTCGCCGAGTGGCAGGCCTCGATCCTGGCGGTGCAGGAAGTGCCCGCCGAGCACACCAGGCGCTACGGCATCTGCGCCGGCACCCCCATCAATGACCGGCTGATGGACCTGACCCACATCGTCGAGAAGCCGTTGCCCGAGAACGCCCCCTCGCGCCTGGGTGTGGCCGGCCGCTACATCCTGACGCCGGGCATCTTCCGCGAGATCGCCAACCTGCCGCGCGGCGTGGGCGGCGAGATCCAGCTGACCGACGGCATTGCCGCGCTGATGCGCCGCGAGAAGGTCTTCGCCTACCGCTATGAAGGCCGCCGCTACGACTGCGGCAGCAAGGAAGGCTTCCTGGAGGCCAATGTGGAGCTGGCGCTGGCGCACCCGCAGCTGGGCCCTGGCTTCCGGGACTTCCTGAAGACGCTGGATCTCTGATCCCACGCCATCAGCGACAAGGGCCTGCAACTGCAGGCCCTTTTTTCTTGGGGCGCCAGAGCGCTCAGCGGCGCCGCAGCAGGTGGATGAACTCCTCGCCCTGGGCCGTCTGCTCCACCAGTTCATTGCCGGTCTGGCGGGCAAAGGCCTGGAAGTCGCGCATCGAGCCGGGGTCAGTGGCCACGACCTTGAGCAGGTCGCCGCTGGACATCTCGGACAGCGCCTTCTTGGCTTTCAGGATGGGCAGCGGGCAATTCAGACCGCGGGTGTCGATTTCCTTCTGGGCGTCCATGGCGTGCGTTCTCCTGAGGACATTCTAGGGCTCAACGCGCCGGCTGTTCACCGGGCTGGAAATAGCGCGGCTCAAGGCCTCGGCTGCGCAGGAACTGCGCCATCGCATGGCCGGTGCCGGCGGGCCAGCAGACCACGTCGGCCGGCGCGAACAGCTTGTACTCAGCCAGCTCGGGCGACAGCTGGATCTCGCCACGAGCCTGCACATGAAAGGCGATGATCACCTGGTTCATGCGCTGGAAGTCCCAGACGCCGATCAGCTCGACGCGGTCCACCGTCAGCGCGGTCTCTTCCGCCACCTCCCGGGCGATGCCGGCCTCGGCGGTTTCGCCGGCCTCCATGAAGCCGGTGATCAGCGCGAACATGCGCCCGCTCCAGGCGGCGTTGCGGGCCAACAGGATGCGGCCGTCGCGGTCGGTGCATTCCACCACCGCCGCCAGCACCGGCGTGGGGTTGTTCCAGTGGGTGAAGTCGCAGGCGGTGCAGCGCAGGCGCTCCTTGGGGCCGCCGTCCTCGTCGGCCACACGCAGCGCCAGAGGCGCCGCACACTGCGGACAGAAGCGCCAGCCTTCACTCACGCCGGAAACACCCCGGTCGAGAGGTAGCGGTCGCCGCGGTCGCACACGATGAAGACGATGGTCGCGTTCTCCAGCGTGCGCGCCAGCTGCAGCGCCACCCAGCAGGCACCCGCCGCCGAGATGCCGGCGAACAGGCCTTCCTCGGCCGCCAGCCGGCGTGCCATGTCCTCGGCATCGGACTGGCTGACGTAGACCAGCTCGTCCACCGCCGCCGGGTCGTAGATCTTGGGCAGGTAGGCCTCGGGCCATTTGCGGATGCCGGGGATGCGTGATCCCTCGGAGGGCTGCGCACCGACGATGCGCACCGCCGGGCTCTTTTCCTTCAGGAAGCGCGAGACGCCGGTGATCGTGCCGGTGGTGCCCATGGCGCTGACAAAATGGGTGATCCGGCCGTCGGTGTCGGCCCAGATCTCGGGACCGGTGCTGTCGTAGTGCACCGCCGGGTTGTCGGGGTTGGCGAACTGGTCGAGCATGCGGCCCTTGCCGGCCTGCTGCATCTGCTCGGCCAGGTCGCGGGCCAGCTCCATGCCGCCGGACTTGGGCGTCAGGATCAGCTCGGCGCCAAAGGCCTTCATCGTTTGCGCACGCTCGATCGACAGGTCCTCCGGCATGATCAGCACCATGCGGTAGCCCTTGATCGCCGCGGCCATCGCCAGCGCGATGCCGGTGTTGCCCGAGGTGGCCTCGATCAGCGTATCGCCGGGGCGGATCTCGCCGCGCGCCTCGGCCTGGCGGATCATGTTGATGGCGGGCCGGTCCTTGACCGAGCCGGCCGGGTTGTTGCCCTCGAGCTTGCCCAGGATGACATTGCCGCGCGCGGCGATCTCGGCGCCGGGCAGGCGCTGCAGGCGCACCAGCGGCGTGCGGCCGATGGCGTCTTCCAGGGTCAGGTAGGTGGGCATGGCAAGGAGGCAGGCGCGTTGACGGCCGATTATCACGTTGCCCCGCGCTCCTTGCCGGGCCTGGGTTTCAGGCCTCAGGGCGTGTCGATCCAGGTCTGCAAGTTGGTGTTGACCGTCTGCGTGATGCGCGTGGCGCTGTTGCGGCCCAGGCTGTCGGCGCCGTAGGCGTGGATCGCCAGGCCGCAATCGCCCTGGCAGCCGCCGGGGCCGGTGCCGTCGGCCTGGATCACCGGCGCGCCGCTCTGGCCACCTGCGGTGTCGACAAAATAGCGGGTCTTGCGCGTCTCGGAGGCGGCGATCCGGCCGGCGCCGCCCCACTGCGTGGCGCTGGGCTTGTCACCGGGGTAACCGACGATCGCGATCGGCAGGTTCACCTGGCTGCCGGTGGTCCACCAGCGGCCCAGCCAGCCCGTCGTGTTGCCCACGGTGCAGTTGAGCTTGACCGAGCCGTAGTCGTAGTTCTCGTCGGCGTTGCGGGTCCAGCCGGTCACCGAGCTCAGCCGCTTGGCCGTGCACGAGCCATAGGGCGCGCTGCCAGCATTGCGGCCCGGGTAGAAGCGCATGCTGGTGGACCACACGCCGCCCGTGCCCCCGGAGTGCACGCAGTGGCCGGCGGTGGCCACGGTGTCGGCACTGATCAGCCAGCCGGTGCAGGTGTAGCTGCCGCTGCCCTGTGTGAAGCTCAGCAGACCCACCGCCCGGTAGGGGTAGCCCGACTCCTGCGGATAGACGCGGAATCGCCGGTCCGAATCCAGCACCGACTCCGGCACTGCAGCGTCGCCACCACGGGCGGACGGTGCCACCATCGGGCGGTAGCGCGCCGCGAACTCAGCCATCTCAGCGGGGCTGAACTTCTGCGCCGGGAACTCGGACTCGGCATCGGCCACCACGCCGGGGCCCGAGCGGCCGCGAAAGCCCGCTGCCGGCGGCGCCGCGGTGGTGCTGAGCTGCGCCGGCAGACCGTCGCTGTGGACGCTCAGCTGCGCATCGGCGGTGTCGGCGAGCGCGTCAGCGGCGCTGACCAGGCCAGCCAGGCCCAAGGCGAGGTGGATGAAGGTGTTGGAGGTCATGGCGGTTCTCCTGCGCTATGCGGTGATCGGATGGGGGCCCCGGCGATGGGGTCTGCCGGGGTGGGTCCACTGTCCGACCGCTGGCGACGGCCGCGGCCAACCGATGGCCAACCGATGTCCCTCCCCCACCCCCCAGGCCAACACCCCCCCATGCCATAATCCATCCCTCGCAGCACCGGGGCCCCGCCCCGGCCCGATGCGCCCATGTGACGAAATCGGTAGACGTAGCGGATTCAAAATCCGCCGCCGCAAGGCGTGCCAGTTCGAGTCTGGCCATGGGCACCAGCGCCGCAACACCGACGCCATGCCACCCCTGCCTCCCGTCACCAAGGCCCTGATGCTGGCCTGCACCGCCATCTTCTGCCTGCAGTTCCTGCTGGGTGGCTACGGCCTGGTCAACTGGTTCGGCCTGTGGCCGCTGGCCAGCGGCCAGTTCATGCCTTGGCAGGTGGTGAGCTACGCCTTCCTGCATGGCGACATGCTGCACCTGTTCTTCAACATGCTGGGCATGTACATGTTCGGCGCCGAGATCGAGCGCCTGTGGGGCCAGAAGCGCTACCTGCAGTTCATTGCGGCCTCGGTCCTGACGGCTGCGCTGACCCAGATGCTGATCACCGCACTGGCCGGCAGCATGGGCCCGACGATCGGTATCTCGGGCGGCCTGTACGGCCTGCTGCTGGCCTCGGCCATGCTGTTCCCGAACCGCACCATCATGCCGCTGTTCCCGCCCATCCCGATGAAGCAGCGCACCTTCGTGCTGGTCTTCGGCGGGCTGGAGTTGCTGCAGGGCCTGATGGGCTACACCGGGGTGGCGCACTTCGCCCACCTGGGCGGCATGCTGGGCGCCTGGCTGATGATCCGCTACTGGCGCGGGCAGCCGCCGTTCAGCGGCCGCCGCCGCTGGTAAAACGGTTCTGCAGGCTCAACCCGGCGTCTGGTGCCGGGGCTCGACGCCCAGCTCAGCCCGCATGCGCTCGTTGCGCAGCCGGCGTGATTCACCCATGAAGCTCAGGCTCATGGGCGACGCCGTGCGGGCCATGTCGTCGCGCGAGACGCGCGGCAGCCGCGGCAGGCCGGCCAGGTCGGCCGCCTGGTCATACCACTCGCCCATCAGGCAATCGACACCATCAGTGATGTGGTAGGCCCGCTGCGGGCCGCCACGCCACAGCGCGGCCACGCAGGCGCGCGCCAGGTCATCGGCGTGGATGTGGTTGGTGAATACGTCGTCCTCGGGCCGCAGCAGCGGCCGGCCCTGGCGCACCCGGTCGAGTACCGAGCCGCCGACGCGGTCCGCAGCGTGGATGCCGGGAATGCGCAGCAGCGCCACGCGCCAGCCGCATCGGCCGGCGGCGCGCAGCGCGCGCTCGGCATCCACCCGGCGCCAGGCGCGCTCGGTGCTGGGCGCGACCGGACGGGTCTCGTCAAACAGCGCGCCGCCAGCGTCGCCGTAGACACCGGTGGTGCTGCCATAGACCAGCACCCGCGGCCGCTGGCCGCAGCGCGCCAGCGCCTGCAGCAGATGTCGGGTGCGCGGATCCTCGCGACCGCTGCCCGGTGGCGGTGCCAGATGCAGCACCGCATCAGCCAGGCCGGCCAGCCGCCACAGGCTGGCGGGCTGGTCCAGGTCAGCGATCAGCGGTGTGGCCCCGGCCGAGCGCAGCTCAGCCGTTCGCGCAGCCTGGCTGGTGAGCGCCAGCACGCGCCAACGGCCAGCCAGCAGGCGCAGCACCCGCATCCCCACATCGCCGCAGCCGACGATCAGCAGCGAGGGGCGGTGGTCGAGGGTACGCGGCATCGGGTCTTTCGGGGCATCGGGGACAATCGCGGCAGTGTAGTGGCCTGCCTATCATGAGCTTTCGCATCACCCTGACTCCCTCCGAGCGCCATTTCGACGTGGCGCGCGACGAGCCCATCCTGAACGCCGCGATCCGCAGCGGCATCGGCCTGCCCTACGGGTGCAAGGACGGCGCCTGCGGCTCGTGCAAGTCACGTCTGCTGGACGGCCGCGTGATCCACGGCGCGCATGCCGAGAAGGCGCTCAGTGCCGCCGAGGAGGCGCAGGGCCTGGTGCTGACCTGCTGCGCCACACCACAGACCGACTGCGTGGTCGAGGCCCGCAGCGTCACCGGTGCCGGAGAGCACCCGGTGGTGAAGCTGCCGGGCCGCGTGCTGGCGATGGAGCGGCTGGCGCCCGATGTGATGCGTCTGCGCGTGCAGCTGCCGGCCAACCAGGCCTTTGGCTACCACGCCGGCCAGTACATCGAGTTCATCCTGCGTGACGGCAGCCGCCGCGCCTACTCCATGGCCAACGCGCCGCACAACCTGGGCACGCCGCCCAGCATCGAGCTGCACCTGCGCCACCTGCCCGGCGGCCTGTTCACCGACCAGGTCTTCAGCACGATGAAGGAAAAGGACATCGTGCGCATGGAAGGCCCCTTCGGCAGCTTCTTCCTGCGCGAGGACTCGGCCGCGCCGATCATCCTGCTGGCCTCGGGCACCGGCCTGGCGCCGATCAAGGCGCTGATCGAGCGCCTGCAGCAGCAAGGCATCACCCGCCCCGCCACGCTGTACTGGGGCTGCCGCAGCCGGCGCGACCTGTACCTGCACGACTGGGCCGATGCCACCGCCGCGCAGATGCCGAACCTGCGCTACGTGCCGGTGCTCTCCGAGCCGGGGCCCGAGGACGGCTGGCGCGGCCGCACCGGCCTGGTCCACCAGGCGGTGATGGCCGACCACCCGGACCTGAGCGGCCACCAGGTCTACGCCTGCGGCCTGCCGGCGATGGTGGACGCGGCGCAGCGCGACTTCACCGGGCGCTGCGGCCTGCCCGCCGAGCAATTTTTCGCCGACAGCTTCACCAGCGCAGCCGACAAGGCCTGATCAGGCCGACAGGATCGCCGCGATGCGCTGTCGATGGTCCTCGTCGTGCGCCAGCAGCTCATCCAGCAAGGCCCGCACGCTGTGATGCCGCCCATCGGCGCGGCGCGCCAGACGGCCCCAGTCGGCGGATGCCAATGCGCGCAGCGTTTCGACCAGCGCGCCCCGGGCCTGGGCAAATCCCTCCAAGCCCTCGACCAAGGGACGGTTGAAGTAGCCATGCGCCTCGACCCAGCCGCCAATGGCCACCGGCGCCAGCCAGGGCAGGGTCTCGGTCAGCGTGCGGCGGATGCGCGGCGCGTAGAGCCGGGCCTCGCAGTCCCACAGGTGGAAGGCGTGTTCCTGCAGCGGTGAGCGGTCGTGCAGCGGCTGGCGGCGCAGCGTGGCGGTGTCCAGGCCGGACAGCGCCGCGCGCAGCTCGGCCGGCATGGCTGCCAGACGCTGCAACAGCGCCGCCTGCGGGGCCTCGGCTGCGACATGGGCGGGCTCGCGCCACTTCCAGACCGTGCCGTCGTCGGGGTGCTCGATCGGCCCCAGACACTCGAAGCCCAGGCCGCGCAGGATGCGGCACGACGGCCCCTCCTGCGGCAGCGTGT
Source organism: Ideonella aquatica (assembly GCF_018069755.1). Classification (GTDB taxonomy): domain Bacteria; phylum Pseudomonadota; class Gammaproteobacteria; order Burkholderiales; family Burkholderiaceae_C; genus Ideonella; species Ideonella aquatica. The sequence continues at coordinate 203,121 of NZ_JAGQDE010000005.1, forward strand.
GAGCGATCAGCCGCAGGCCATCGGCGGCCGGGAAGCACTGCGCCAGCAGCGCCCGCGCCATGCGCGTGGCCACGCCCTGCCCTTCGTGTCCCGGGAAGCTGAAGTAGGCCAACTCCACCTCACCCGTGGCATCCGGTGGACCGGCCCAGCCACAGGAGCCCCGGTACGCATCGTCCTCTCGCCACACATAGCCGATCCACGGGGGCTGGTAGCCGCGCCTGGCGTACAGATCGAGCGTGGCCTGCAGCACCCAGCCCAACGGCTCAACGCTGTCGGCCGCCGCACGCAACGCGACCGACGGCTCGCGGTCGATGGGCAGCAGTTCGCCGGCAGGGTGCCTGGTGGACATCAGAAACAGGGCCGGTCCGGCACCTGCAGCCGGCAGCTCCAGGTGAACAGCCGCGCGCCGTTCTTCATCGAGCGCCGCCAGGTGGCGGTGGCCTCGTTGGCGATGGCGTCGGGCAGCGGCAGCGCCACCTCGGCGCCGGTGCTGTTGGTGTAGAAGTTCAGGAAGCAGGTCTCATCGGCCCCGCACAGCTGGGCGATCTGGCGCTGGTAGGCCGCCTCGTTCTTGGCCAGCGCCGTGGGCACGATCACCTGGCGCACCAGGCCCTGGCGGCCGGCCACGGTCCAGGCGGGCTCGGTGGTCTGGGCGGCAACGGGGCCGCTGCTCAGCGTACCCAGCAAGGCCGCCAGCAGCACGGATTCCAGCCTGGGTTTCATCGTCGGCACTCCATGGAGTTGGACGGCCAGTGTAGTGCTCAGGTGCTGTCGGTGGCCGCATGGCGCGGCAGCGTGTCGCCCAGCATCAGCCAGTCGACATGGGTGTCATGGAACACATGGGCCGCGGGCGGCTGGGTCAGCGCCTCGTCCAGCAGCGCGCGCGCCAGGTGCAGCTCGCCCGGCCAGCGGCTGGAGGCGAACAGCATCGGCGTGCCGCAGCGGCCGCAGTGGGCGCGGCGCGCCTCGGGGCTGGAGGCGTACCAGCGCAGCTGGCCCTGCGCATCGTCCACCTGCACCGCCGCCTCATCGAAGCCGGCCCAGGTGACCACGCCGGCGCCGTGCGCGCGCTGGCACATTGTGCAGTGGCAATGCGCCACCCAGCGGGCGGGCAGCGGCGCTTGCAATTGCACGGCACCGCACAGGCAGTGTCCCCGGGTGAAGGTGCTCATGGTCACGGACTCCCCGACAGCGTGGCGGACTGCGCGGCGTGCGCCTCCTGCGCCAGCCAGTCGGCCAGTGCCTGCAGCGGCGCCAGGTCGGCCTTGTGCGGTGGGTACAGCAGGTGGTAGCGGCGGCCGCTGTCCAGCGCAAAGGGCAGCAACTGCTGCAGCCGGCCGGAGGCCAGCTCGTTCTCGACCAGCAGGCGCGGCACCAGCGCTGCGCCCAGCCCCTGGGCCGCCGCCTCGGCCAGCATCGAGAACAACTCCATGCGCGCGCCGGCCATGGCCTGCTCCACCTGCAGGCCTTGCGCCTCGAACCACTGGCGCCAGGCATCAGGCCGGGTGCTGGCCTGCAGCAGCGGCAGCGCCGCCACATCGGCCACGCTGCGCACCCGCCGGCCCTGCAGCAGCGCGGGTGACGCCACCGCGATCAGGTGCTCGGGCAGCAGCGCCAGGCCCTGGGTGCCCGGCCAGGGCGACTCGGCCGGCTGGATGGCCGCATCGAACGGGGACTCGTCGTCAAACAGGAAGGGCCGCGTGCGCGGCGTGAAGTGCAGCGTGATGCCCGGGTGCGCCGCCTGAAAGCGCGCCAACCGGGGCAGCAGCCACTGCGTGGCAAAGGTGGGCACCACGGCCAGCTCCAGCGCGCCGCCCGCCGCCTGTCCGGCCTGGGCCATCAGGTCCAGCGTGTCGCGCTCCACCGCATCCAGCCGCGCTGCCACGCTGCGCGCGTAGCGCCGCCCGGCCTCGGTCAACAGCACGCCGCGCTGGCCGCGGCGGAACAAGGGCACGCCGACGAAATCCTCCAGCGAGGCGATCTGCCGACACACCGCGCTTTGCGTGACCGACAGCTCCTCGGCCGCGCGGGTGAAGCTCTGGTGGCGCGCCGCGGCCTCGAAAGCGGCCAACGCCGCGGTGGACGGGATCTTGCGGCGCACCGGGTTCAGCGTCCGTCGGTGGACCAGTGCGGCGGATCGGTCGGGTGCTTGACCACGCCGTAGGTGGCGCCCAGCTTGTGCAGTTCCTTGTTCGACTCGCCGTTGGTGGGCGAGCCGATCTCCACTGTCTTGCCCTTCTTGTCGGCAATCTTCAGCGTGCCGCTCCAGGAGATGCTCATGTCGATCGCCTTGCCCTCGATGTGGCGCGAGGTCAGCGAGGGCTTGTACTTCAGCTTGAACAGGTCGGCCATCTCCTTGGCCCCTTGCACCGAGGCCTTGTCGTCGCCGTGGTCCCAGACGATGTCGAGCGCCGAGTTCGCCGGCACCTTCGCGGGCTTGACGTTGCCGCGCGACACCTCCCACGCGTAGTGCATCAAGAAGGCCCGCTCCTTGTTGCGCAGCGTCGAGGCCACGTCGACGCTGGCCCCGGCGCTGTCCAGGGCCTTCAGAAAGGCCTTGACGTTCGACTGGAACGAACCGGCCAGGTCACCCACCTTGTCGCTGTTCGGGAACTTGGCCTGGTTGGCCCGCCACCAGGTGGCACCGCTGAGCTTCTTCGGGTCGGCGGCCTTGGCCGCAGGCGCCGGTGCCGGCACCGGGCCATTCAGGGCACGCCAGGTCTTGCCGCCGGGCTCCACCAGGCTGTCGCCCCGGCTCATGCCGGCCACCCGCTTCTGGAATGCCGCGATCGCGTCCTCCAGCGACTTGCTGTTCTTGCCGTCCACCTTGACATCGAAGCTCTTGCCGTCCGGCATGGCCGCGAAGGTCTTGAGCTTCTGCTGCACCAGTTTCACATCGGCGGCGGCGTTCACGCCACCCTTGCCCACCGATCCACTCAGGCTTGCCATGTCGGTGCCCCTTACTCGATGCGAGGATCGAAGCGCGACAACGCCTTGGTCGCGGCGGACTGGCCGGCGTACTTCTTCTTCAGCTGGGCCAGTTGCGCGTCGGTGCCGGTGCAGTACTTCTTCAGCTGCTCATCCAGAAAGGCCTGTCGCTTCTCGTTGTCGGTCTCCTCGCCGCGGAAGTGGTCGCACTGGTCGCGCCGGGCGACGAAGTCGCGCACATCATCCGGCAGGGCGGCGCCGGACTGGCAGGCCGACATGCCCAGCAGCAGACCGGAAAACACCAGCGCGGTGCGAACCGGCGCCAGCACAGAAAGTGTTGCCATGCTTGTTGTCCTCCTTGCGTTGTGCCCGAGCTGCGGGCGTCGCCGGATGCTAGCGCAGCACGGCCCCTTCCCCGGGGCTCGAACCACTTGTTACCCGTCAAGCCTCGTTTTCGGAGTTCTATTTCAGCACATGTGGATGCCATATTCTCGGTTGTCACCGCCCCGCTGTGCGCCTAGGATGCAAGGATTGAACACCGAGCCACGGAGACCACCCCCCATGAATGCCACCACCGCCAAAGCCCGCTTCCAATGGGACGACCCGCTGCTGCTGGACAGCCAGCTGAGCGAGGACGAGCGCGCGGTGCGTGACGCCGCCCGCGCCTACTGCCAGGACCGCCTGGCGCCTCGCGTGCTGCAGGCCTTTCGCAACGAGCAGACCGACGTGGCGATCTTTCGCGAGATGGGCGAGCTCGGCCTGCTGGGCCCGACCATTCCCGAGGAATACGGCGGCGCCGGCCTGAACTATGTGTGCTACGGCCTGGTGGCGCGCGAGGTGGAGCGGGTGGATTCAGGCTACCGCTCGATGATGAGCGTGCAGTCCTCGCTGGTGATGGTGCCGATCAACGAATTCGGCAACGAGGCCACCAAGCGCAAGTACCTGCCGAAACTGGCCACGGGGGAATGGATCGGCTGCTTCGGCCTGACCGAGCCCGACCACGGCTCCGACCCCGGCAGCATGGTCACCCGCGCCCGCCAGGTGGACGGCGGCTATGAGCTGAGCGGCGCCAAGATGTGGATCACCAACAGCCCCATCGCCGATGTGTTCGTGGTCTGGGCCAAGGACGATGACGGCCAGATCCGCGGCTTCGTGCTGGAAAAGGGCTGGAAGGGCCTGAGCGCCCCGGCGATCCACGGCAAGGTGGGCCTGCGCGCCAGCATCACCGGCGAGATCGTCATGGACAAGGTCTTCTGCCCCGAGGAGAACGCCTTCCCCGAGGTGCGTGGCCTGAAGGGTCCGTTCACCTGCCTGAACAGCGCCCGCTACGGCATCGCCTGGGGCGCGCTGGGCGCGGCCGAGTTCTGCTGGCACACCGCGCGCCAGTACACGCTGGACCGCAAGCAGTTCGGCAAGCCGCTGGCCGCCAACCAGCTGGTGCAGAAGAAGCTGGCCGACATGCAGACCGAGATCACGCTGGGCCTGCAGGGCTGCCTGCGCCTGGGCCGCATGAAGGACGAGGGCAGCGCCTCGGTCGAGATCACATCGATCATGAAGCGCAACAGCTGCGGCAAGGCGCTGGACATCGCCCGCACCGCGCGCGACATGCTGGGCGGCAACGGCATCTCCGATGAGTTCGGCATCGCCCGCCACCTGGTCAACCTGGAGGTGGTCAACACCTATGAGGGCACGCATGACATCCATGCGCTGATCCTCGGCCGTGCGATGACCGGCATCGCGGCATTTTGATGATGAGCCCCGGCGCCCTGCAGGGCCTGAAGGTCCTGGACCTCTCGCGCGTGCTGGCCGGCCCCTGGGCTGGTCAGTTGCTGGGCGACCTGGGCGCTGATGTGGTGAAGGTCGAGCGCCCCGGCGCCGGCGACGACACCCGCGCCTGGGGCCCGCCCTGGGTGAAGGATGCCGACGGCGCCGACACCCGCCAGGCCGCCTACTTCCAGTGCGCCAACCGCAACAAGCGCAGCATCGCGGTGGACATGGCCACGCCCGAGGGCCAGGCGCTGCTGCGCGAGCTGGCCGCGCAGGCCGACGTGGTGCTGGAGAACTTCAAGGTCGGCGGCCTGGCGCCCTATGGCCTGGACTACGCCAGCCTGCAGGCGATCAACCCGCGGTTGATCTACTGCTCGATCACCGGCTTCGGCCAGACCGGGCCCTATGCGCCGCGCGCCGGCTACGACTTCCTGATCCAGGGTCTGGGCGGGCTGATGAGCCTGACCGGCCGGCCCGACGGTGAAGACGGCGCGGGACCGCAAAAGGTGGGCGTGGCGCTGGTCGACATCATGACTGGCCTGTACGCCACGATCGCCGTGCTGGCGGCGCTGAACCACCGCCACGCCACGGGTGAAGGCCAGCAGATCGACCTGGCCCTGCTGGACGTGCAGGTGGCCGCACTGGCCAACCAGGCGGCCAGCTACCTGACCACCGGCGCGTCGCCGCGCCGCATGGGCAACGCGCACCCCACCATCGTGCCCTACCAGGACTTCCCCACCGCCGACGGCGACATGATCCTGGCGATCGGCAACGACGGCCAGTTCGCTCGCTTCTGTGCCGCGGCGGGTCACCCGGAGTGGTCCACCGATGAGCGCTTTGCCACCAACCCCGCGCGGGTGACCCACCGCGCCGTGCTGATTCCGCTGCTGCGCCAGGCCACGGTGATGAAGACCACCGCCGAGTGGATCACGCTGCTGGAGTCGCAGGCCGTGCCCTGCGGCCCGATCAACCGCCTGGCCGAGGTGTTCACCGACCCGCAGGTCATCGCCCGCGGCCTGAAGATCGACCTGCCGCATCCGGCCTTTGGCTCGGTGCCCGGCGTGGCCAACCCGATCCGGCTGTCGGCCTCGCCGGTCAGCTACCGCCAGGCGCCGCCCACGCTGGGCGAGCACCAGGCCCAGGTGCTGGCCGACTGGCTGGGGCGTTGAGCCTGCGGCCTTAAGGCGGCCATCACGCTGGCACGCCAGGATCGGGTCTCCACCCCAGGGAGACCTTCGATGCGCCTGCTCACCCGCCGCCTGTTCACCGCCCTGCTGGCCGCTGTGCCGCTGTGGGCCGCCGCCACGCCGATCGATTTGGCCTACAACGCCGCCAACACCGGCCCGGCCTACGCCTGGCGGCTGGACGCGGTACGCGTCAGCGCCGACGGCCGCAAGCTGCAGGTGCGCACCCAGCCCGTCGGCAGCCTGCCAGGCGGCATGATCAACCTGGGCACCTACCCCTGGTGGATCACGCTGGTGGCCTATGACCAGGGCGCGGGGCGCACCGGCAACGGCGACCGCTGGCGCGGCAACGCCGCCCTGCCCGCCCCCACCGGCCGCTGGGCCACGGTGGCCACGCTGGCGCCCGGCAGCAGCACCGTCTACCGGGTCCAGCCGATCGCCACCGGCGGCATTGTCCGCGGCCTGCCGGGCGTCACCTGGAGCGGCACGGTCCAGGGCACGCTGACCACCGACGGCACGCGCGGCCCGCTCGATGCCAGCCACCTGGTGGACTTCGACCTGCACATCGTCGGCGACCAGCACTGAGCGCCGCACGGCGGTGCATGGGCCGCGGAATTGACGCAGCGCAAGCGCCATGGCGCCAATCGGCGACAATACAGGGTTTTTGCCGAGCGGCCAGCGCATGCCTGATGCGCAGCCGCAGGCGCCAGCCCCCATCCCTTGCCCTGCCCCACCCATGAGTGCCTTTCACGAAGAGCGCGTCCTGAGCGTGCACCACTGGACCGACCGCCTGTTCAGTTTCACCACCACCCGCGACACCGGCCTGCGCTTCTCGAACGGTCACTTCACGATGATCGGCCTGCGGGTGAACGGCAAGCCGCTGTTGCGCGCCTATTCCATCGTCAGTCCCAACTACGAGGAACACCTCGAGTTCCTCAGCATCAAGGTGCAGGACGGCCCGCTGACCAGCCGGCTGCAGCACATCCAGGTGGGTGACAGCATCATCGTCGGCAAGAAGCCCACGGGCACGCTGCTGATCGACTACCTGGTGCCGGGCAAGCGCCTGTACATGCTGTCCACCGGCACCGGCATGGCGCCGTTCCTGAGCATCATCCGTGACCCGGACACCTACGAGAAGTTCGAGGAAGTCATCCTGGTGCACGGCGTGCGCCAGGTGAAGGAACTGGCCTACCACGACTACCTCACGAAGGAACTGCCGCAGCACGAGTTCCTGGGCGAGATGGTGAGCAAGCAGTTCAAGTACTACCCCACCGTCACCCGCGAGCCCTTCCAGAACCAGGGCCGCGTGACCGACCTGATCGAGAACGGCAAGATGGCCGCCGACCTGGGTGTGCCGGCGCTCAACGCTGCCGAGGACCGCGTGATGATCTGCGGCAGCCCCGAGATGCTGCGCGACCTGAAGACCATGATGGAAGCCCGCGGCCTGAAGGAGGGCAGCACCACCACGCCGGGCGATTTCGTCATCGAGCGCGCCTTCGTCAGCCAATGACGCCGCGCCCCGCGCGCCTGCCTTGACGATCGGCCACCTTCGGGTGGCCGATTTACTTTACAAGGCAGACGCGAGCCGGCCTGACGAGCGCGCGACGATCCATGCATCGCCGGGCCCGACCTGCCCCGCCCCGCCCTCATGTCCTTGCCAAGCCCACGTCGATTCACTGCGCTGTTGCCCCTGCTGCTGGCCGCCTGCGCCAGCGTCGAGCGCGCCGCCACGCCCCCCGATTCCACCGCCGAGCTGCCTGCCCGCTGGACCGCCACCGACACCGACCGGCCAGTCGCCAACACCGCGCTGGCCACCTGGTGGCAGCAACTGGGCAGCGCCGAGTTCAACACCCTGGCCGAGCGCGCGCTGACGCGCAACACCAGCCTGCGCAGCGCCCAGGCCGCGCTGCGCCAGGCCCGCGCGCTGCGCGCCGCCAGCGAGGCCGCCACGCGGCCCAGTCTGTCACTGGGCAGCCAGGCCCAACGCCAGCAGGCCGACGGCATGGGCGGCAGCACCAGCCTGTCGCTGGGCTTCAGCGCCAGCTGGGAGGCCGACCTGTGGGGCGCCCAGTCGCTGGGCTTGGCCGCCAGCCGCGCCGACGAGCGCGCTGCCGAAGCCGACCTGGCCGCCACCCGCCTGGCCCTGCTGGCCGAACTGGGCCTGGCCTGGACCCAGTGGCAGGCCGACCTGGCGCGCCAGCAGATCACCCAGGCCAGCCTGCGCAGCCTGGAGCACACCGCCTCGCTGGTGCGCTGGAACGCCCAGGCCGGCCTGGCCAGCGCGCTGGACGTGGAGCAGACGGTGCAGACGCTGGAGAGCACCCGCGCCAGCCTGCTGGCCCTGAACACCCAGGTGACCCAGGACCAGCACGCGATCGCGGTGCTGACCGGCGACGGCCCGGCCACGCCGCTGCCCGAGGCGAGCGGCAGCCTGATGGACCTCGGCTGGCCGCAGCTGGATCAGGCGCTGAGCCAGTTGGCCACCGGTCAACCCGCCGACCTGCTGCGCCGCCGCCCCGACCTGCTGTCGGCCGAGGCCGGTGTGCAGGCCGCCTGGCTGCGCCGCCGCCAGACCGACCGCGCCGCTTGGCCGGGCCTCGCCCTCACCGGCACGCTGGGCCTGCAGGCGGCCACGCTGGCCGGCCTGGGCCAGCCCGGTGCGGCGCTGGCCACGCTGGGCGCCGCGGCGGACTGGACGCTGCTCGACGGCGGCCGCCAGACCGCCCAGCGCGACCAGCAGGACGCCGCGCTGGAGGCCGCCCGCGCCCGCTACGACGCCGCGCTGCTGAGCGCACTGAAGGACACCGAGGACAGCCTGGTCGCCCTGCGCGGCGCCACCGAGCGCCAGACGGCGCTGCGCCTGTCGGCCCAGGCCGCGCAGCAGGCGATGCGGCTCAGCCAGGCACGCCAGCAGGCCGGCCTGATCAACACCGCAGCGCTGCTCGAGGCACAGCGCACCGCACTCTCCACTGACCTGTCCTGGATCGCTGCCCGCGCCGACCAGGCGTCCCACCTGATCCGCACCTGGAAATCGCTGGGCGGTGGCTGGGATGCCCCCGCCGCCCGCTGAACACACCCCTGCCCCATGACTGCGTCTGAACACCTTCCCGATTGGCTGCGCGGCGACCAGCGCCCGCTGTGGCGCCGCCCCGGCCCCTGGCTGGCCGTGGGCGCCGTGCTGGCCGCCGGCACCCTGGCGCTGTGGTGGCGCGCCGACCGCCAGGCCGCCCAGGCGCCGCACTACCTGACCGAAGCGGTCACCCGCGGCAACGTGGCGCTGACGGTCAGCGCCAACGGCACCCTGCAGCCCACGCGCTCGGTCAGCATCGGCAGCGAGCTCAGCGGCACCGTGGCCGAGGTGCTGGTCGACGTCAATGACCGCGTGAAGAAGGGCCAGGTGCTGGTGCGCCTGGACACCGCCAAGCTCAGCGACCAGGTGGGCAAGTCGCGCGCCGCGCTGCAGGCAGCCCAGGCGGCGCTGGCCCAGTCCCGAGCCAGCGCCGCGCTGGCCAGGGCCTCGCTGGCCCGGCTGGAGGAGGTGCAGCGCCTGTCGGGCGGCCAACTCCCCGCGGCCACCGAGCTGGACAATGCCCGCGCCGCGCTCGACCAGGCGCGCGCCAGCGAGGCCAGCGCGGCCGCGGGCGTCACCCAGGCCCAGGCGACGCTGCGCACCGACGAGACCAACCTGGCCAAGGCCTCGATCCGCTCGCCGATCGACGGCGTGGTGCTCACGCGCGCGGTCGAGCCCGGCAATGCGGTGGCCGCCTCGCTGCAGGCGGTCACGCTGTTCACGCTGGCGCCGGATCTCTCGAAACTGCTGCTGTCGGTCAATGTGGACGAGGCCGATGTCGGCCAGGTGCGCGTGGGCCAGAAGGCGCGCTTCACCGTCAGCGCCTGGGCCGGCCGCAACTACCCGGCCACGATCACCCGCGTCGCCTACGGCTCCACCATCACCGACAACGTGGTCACCTACACCACCCAGCTGCAGGTGGACAACCCCGACCTGAGCCTGCGCCCGGGCATGACCGCCACCGCCACCATCGCCGCCACGGAGCGCACCGATGTGCTGCTGGTGCCCAACACCGCGCTGGGCTTTCAGCCGGCGGCGGCTGGCGCCGCCTCGGTCGCCCCGTCGGGCGGCGGCAGCATCGTCGCGCAGCTGATGCCACGCCCGCCCGGCATGAACCAGCGCAAGCCCGGCAGCAGCGCGCCCGGCGCCCGCGCCGGCCAGCCGCGCCAGGTGTGGGTGCTGAAGGACGGCCGGCCGGTGGCGCTGCCGGTGACCGTGGGCCTGTCCAACGGCCGCGTCACCGAGGTCAGCGGCGAGGGCCTGAGCGAAGGCCTGGAGGTCATCACCCAGCAGCGCAGCACGCCCGCCCCATGAACGACGGCCCGCTGATCCGCCTGCGCGGCGTGACCAAGACCTATGGCCAGGGCGCGGTGGCCTTCCAGGCGCTCAAGGGCATCGACCTGGACATTGACCAGGGCGAGTTCGTCGCGGTGATGGGCCCCAGCGGTTCGGGCAAGTCCACGGTGATGAACCTGCTGGGCTGCCTGGACACGCCCACAGGCGGCGAGTACCTGTTTGACGGCATCGCGGTGCAGCGTCTGGACCGCGATGCCCGCGCCCGCCTGCGTCGGCGCCACCTGGGCTTCGTGTTCCAGGGCTTCAACCTGCTGGCGCGCACCTCGGCGCTGGAGAACGTGGAGCTGCCGCTGGTCTACCGCGGTGAAAGCACCGCCGCCCGCCACGCCGCCGCCCGCGCCGCGCTGGCCGAGGTGGGCCTGACCGACTGGGCCGACCACACGCCGGCCGAGCTCTCCGGCGGCCAGCAGCAGCGCGTGGCGATTGCCCGCGCCATCGTCACCCGCCCCACCGTGCTGCTGGCCGACGAGCCCACTGGCAACCTCGACACCGAGCGCAGCCGCGAGATCATGCAGTTGCTGCAGCGCCTCAACCACGAGCAGGGCATCACCGTGCTGATGGTCACCCACGAGCCCGAGATGGCGGCCTTCGCGCGGCGCATCGTGCACTTCCGCGACGGCCGGGTGGAACGCGACGAGCCCGTGACCGAGGAGCCCGCCTGATGTGGGCCAACACCCTGTTCCTGGCGCTGCGGGCGATCCGCCGCAACCTGCTGCGCAGCTTTCTCACCGTGCTGGGCATCGTCATCGGCGTGGCCGCGGTGATCACCATGGTCACGCTGGGCAATGGCGCCACGCAGGCGGTGCGCCAGCAGATCTCCAGCCTGGGCTCCAACCTGCTGCAGGTGCGGCCGGGCCAGCGACTGGCCTTCGGCCCCAACACCGCGGGCGCGCCGGCCTTCAAGGAGGCCGATGTCGAGGCCATCGCCAGCCAGGTGGGCGGCCTCAAGGCGGTGGCGCCCGAGGTGCGCAGCGGCGTCACCGTGGTGGCCAACGGCAAGAACTGGTCGAGCACCGTGACCGGCAGCACCGACGCCTACTTCGCCGCCGCCAACTGGACCCTGGCCAGCGGCCGCATCTTCACCGCCGATGAGCAGGCCGCCGGTGCCGCGGTGTGCCTGGTGGGCGCCACCGTCCAGCGCGAGCTGTTCGGTGCCAACGCCGACATCATCGGCCAGCGCATCCGCGTCAAGACCTTCTCCTGCGAGATCATCGGCATGCTGGCGTCCAAAGGCCAGGCGGCGATGGGCATGGATCAGGACGACACCCTCATCGTGCCGCTGCGCACCGCGCTGCGCCGTGTCACCGGCTCCACCCGCATCAACACGCTGCTGGTGTCGATGGCCGATGGCGCCGATGCCACTCAGGTCACTGCCGCCCTGACCAGGGTGCTGCGCGAGCGCCGCAAGCTGGCCGACGGCCAGGACGACAACTTCAACGTGCTGGACACCGCGCAGATCGCCCAGACGCTGAGTGGCACCACGCAGCTGATGACTTCGCTGCTGGGCGCGGTGGCCGCGGTGAGCCTGCTGGTGGGCGGCATCGGCATCATGAACATCATGCTGGTCAGCGTGACCGAGCGCACCCGCGAGATCGGCGTGCGCCTGGCCATCGGCGCGCTCGAGCGCGAGGTGCTGCTGCAGTTCCTGGTCGAGGCGGTAGTGCTGTCGTCGCTGGGCGGCCTGGTGGGCATCGTGCTGGCCAACGCTGCGGCGGTGGGCCTGGCCGGGCTGATGCAGGTGCCCTTTCTGTTCAACCCCGGCGTGAACCTGCTGGCCTTCGCCTTCTCGGCGCTGATCGGCGTGGTCTTCGGCTACTTCCCGGCGCGGCGGGCGGCGCGGCTGGACCCGATCGAGGCGCTGCGGCACGAGTGAGCGGGTGGCCGCATCCCTGGGGACAGTGCGCGCCCACCGAGCACGGCGGGCAGGGCGACCTGGGTCAAGGCTTCCCCACACGTTCTAGGCGTTGCCTGTCGCGCCCAACCTGCCCAAGATTTCGGCAGGAGCTGCGGAGGAGATCGTCTTGAAGCGCATCCTGAGCATCGCTGCGTCGCTGCTGACGGCATCGGCCTGTGCCTGCGGGCCAGGTCAGACCAACGACTGCGCCTACGTGCCGGTCGCCAGCCACGACACGAGAACGGCGGACTATGAGCTGCCTGACCCCGCCCGTGCCGGCCACCCGGTGCCCTTCAGGCTGCGCTATCCCGTGGGCGCCACGGCGCCGATCCCGGTGGTGATCTGGAACCACGGCGGCGGCGCCACGTTCTGGCGGAACCCGCGGGGGCCATCGCCGCGGATCTCGGACGGGCAGCTCGGCAGCCCGGAGCGCAGCAAGAGCTTTGCCCGGGCCGGCTACGCGGTGATCCACATCGGCCGCATGCCCTTGGAACAGCTCGACGCAGCGGCGGTGCGCCAGTGCCGCCAGGCTGGCTGGGCGCCCCCCAGCGGCCGGTTGACGCGCCAGGAGCGCCAGACCTGCATGCACAAGCTGGGCCAGACTGTTCATGCGCCCGCCAACATCGCCTTCGTCGTCGAGGCGCTGCGCCAGGGCCGGATCGCCCTGCCAGCGGACATGGGCCAGCCCCTGGACCTGACGCGCATCGTCGTCGGCGGCTGGTCGGCGGGCACGCAGCCGACGATGAACCTGGCCGGGGCCTATCAGCGCTTCGGCGATCTGGTGATCCCGCCCACCGCCGTGCCCGGCGTGATCGGCTTCATGGCCGATGCGCCACGGCGGCCCACCTGGGCCTGTGCTTTTGACGAGGACGGCGACTCGGGCTTTCAGGAGGACAGCTTCGATGGCATTGACGCCCGCCCCTTCCTCTTCAACACCGCGATGGGTGACTACAACGGCCAGGACCGCTGCCCCTCGCAGGCGCGGATCGCAGCCTTCCTGCAGGCCGCGCCCGGCCGCAAACTGCTGGCCTGGAGTGATCGCCCCGAGATCGACCACGCCACGGTCGACCTGGACAGCAGCCTGTGCGCCGACGGCGATGCGGTGCGCGCCTCGGTCTGCGCCGGCCTGCTGAGCACGGGGCAGGCCTGGATGGATGCGGTGCTCGGCGGCGTACCGGCGGCCTGGACCTGGCTGGGCGGACCCAATGCGCGCATCATGAGCGACAACCATCTGGAGCTGCACCGCCGCGAAGCCCGCACCACCCCCGACCCCGGCTCGGCCTATGTGCCTCTGAATCACCACACCCGGCTGCGCACGCAGGACTTCGACTGGACCGACTCGGCCCGCCATGACCACCCGGTGCCCTTGCGCCTGCGCTGGCCGGTGGTGCGTGGGAGCGCGCCGCTGCCGGTGGTGATCTGGCACCACGGCGGTGGCACCACCAGCTGGCGCGACCCCGGCGCGCCGGTGGGCTCGCGCGTCTCCAGGGGCCAGACCAGCAGCGCCGAGCACGGCGAAGCGCTGGCCCGGCTGGGCTTTGCCGTGGTCCATATCGGCCGCATGCCCTGGACCACCCTGACCGCGGATGACCTGCAAACCTGCGCCCAGGCCGGGATGGTCCTGCCTGACGCCTGTCGCGAGTTCCTGGGCTGGAAGGTGCACGGCCCGCTCAACGCCCAGTTCGTGGCGGCCGAACTGCAGCGGCTGGCTGCCACGCTGCCGGTGGCGCTGGACTGGAGCCGCGTGGTGGTGGGTGGCTGGTCCGGCGGCAGCGAGGTGACGCTGAAAATGGCCGGCGCTCAGCAGCGCTACAACGGCGTGGTGATCGAGCCCGTCGGCCTGCCCAACGTCAAGGCCTACCTGCTGAGTTCACCACGCGGGCCGGCCTGGGCGGGCTTCAACAGCGGCTTCGTCGACACCCTGGAGGCCAATCCGGCAGACCAGCACCACAGCTTCAACGGGATCGCTGACGGTGCCGGCGTGCTGTGGCTCACCGGCCGCGACGACCGCGGTGGCGATCTGGACGCCTTCCTGGTGTCGCGGCCCACGTCCTTCTTCAGCGCGGCGCGCGGCGCCAAGCTGATCGCCTGGAGCGCCCAGCGCTCGGCCGATGGCGGCCCGGTGCATGGCACCTACGACCTGGGCCAGTGCGGCCAGTTGAAGGCCGTCTACTGCGCCTGGTTCGAGAACCTCCAGGCCGCCTTCCTGGACGCCGTGGTGTTCGGCCGGCCACAGGCCCAGGCCTGGCTGGCCTCGGACGCATTCGGGCGGCTCAGCGGGGAGGCCACCAACCTGATGGGGCGCTGAGCGCCGGGGCCGCCGGTCAGCCCGGCGGCGCCTTCATCTCGCGCGCCAGCCGCCAGGCCAGCACGCCCAGGCCGACCACCGCCCCCGCCAGTGCAGCCCACAACAGCCAGCGGCGCAGGGCCGCCGGGTCCGCGTTGAACAGGCTGCCAGCGCCATCGCGCGCGACCAGCGGGCCCAGGCTGGCCTGGGGCAGGCGGTGCTCGTCGCCGCGGCGGTAGCCGGGCATCAGCGTGGCCAGCGGCAGCATGGCGGGGCTGGCGTCGGCCCGGCCGACGGCCAGGCGGTAGGGTGGCCGGCCAGAAGTGGCCACCACCAGCTCCGGCGCGCGCCAGCGCAGCGTCACGGCCTGCGGGCGCAGCGTCGCTTCGGGGGCGAAGCGCAGCTGCCAGCGCGCCGCCGGGGCCACCGACAGGGGCAGCGGCGGCGACTCGATCGTCGAGCCGCCCTGCTGCAGCCGGTAGGCGGTGCCACTGGCCACCACCTGCCACGCCACTGGCTGGCCGGCGACGGCCGGCGCCAGCGGGCGCTGCAGGCTGAACGGGGCCACGCCGGTGCCGCCCTCGAAGTGCAGCGCCAGCCCGCGCAGCGGCAGCGCGGCACCGGGATCGAGCACGCCGTCCTCGGGCAGCGGCAGGCGCAGGCTGTCCAGGCTGGTCTCGTCGTCCGGCGCGTCACCCAGCACCTCGGCCTGCACCGCGCGCAGCGGCCAGGGGCCGTCGGCGCTCAGGCGCAGGTAGCGCAGCGTGGCGTCCAGCGTCGCCAGCGCCAGCCGACTGTGCACCATGTGACGTGCCTCGCCCGCCGCGGCGGGGAGCTCCACCAGCACGGCCGAGCCCACGGCACGCCACTGCTGCGCATCGGTGCTGGCCTCGGCGCGCACCTGGCGCACCAGGCCCTGGCCATCGGGCAGCGGCGCCCAGTCCAGGCGCAGTGCGCGCGGCCGCTCCTCGCCCAGTGTGGCCAGGTCCAGGAACCAGACCTCGGGCTGGCCGGCCACGCTGGCGGTGGCACCCGGCACAGGGCGCCTGATCTGCACGCGCACATCACCGGCATCCACCACCACGCCGGCGGCCTCGCTGCCGCTGCGTGGCGCGGTGCCTGGCCAGCGCAGTGGCGTCAAGGCAAGCTCGCGCAGCGGCGGCGGCGCGGCCTGCGGCGTTCCGCTCCAGGCCATGGGCAGCGCGCGGCCCTCGCCATCGAAGACGCGCAGATCGGCCCAGCCGGCAGCCCGCGAGGCCTGCAGCACCGCCAACGGCAGCCGCAGGCGCTGCAGCGATTCGCTGCCCTGCGGCTGCAGGTCCACCGCCACGGCATAGGCCTGCGGCCTGTCCTCAGCCGCGGGCACAGCCAGCGCGGCCAGCACGGCAGCCAGGCCCGCCACCGGGCGCAAGGAGCGCAGAGACATCCTCATGGTTGGCGCTCCGGATGGGCCGGTGGCAGCGGCGACAGGTAGCCGATCACCAGCATCAACAGCCCCACGCCGATGAACGAGACGATGCGCATCAGCGCGCCGGTGTGCGACAGATCGACCAGCAGCAGTTTCAGCACCACCGCCCCCAGCAGCACCGCGCCGCCAATCCACAGCACGCGCAGCGCGCGCCGGCTGGCGGTGAACATGACCGCCAGCGCGCACAGCGTCCACAGCAGGCTCAGCGTGGCCTGCACGGTGCCCGACTGCAGCGCGCCCTCCAGCCAGCGCGGCGTGTCGGCCCAGTGGTGCAGCGTGCGCACCGCCAGCGCATTGAGCCACCAAAAGCCGCTGGCCGCCAGCAGCACCAGCACGCCGCGCGGGTCCACATCGCGTGGCGGCTGATCGCGCCACAGGCGCCAGACATACAGCACCAACAAGCCGTGCGCCAGGTCCAGCGGGTTGAGCAGCGGCAGGTAGGGCAGCGGCCACATCGCGCCGTCCACCAGCAGGTTGACCGCCCACGACCACAGCAGCGCCAGCCCGGCCAGCGGCCAGGCCAGCCCGCGGCGCAGCGCGTCGGCGTGGCGTGCTGCCGGCCAGGCACCGCGGCGCGCCTGCGCCAACAGGGCCAGCATCAGCAGCAGCGGCGCGGCCAGCGGCAGCGCGGCCGTCCAGGCCTCGTGGCGGGCGATGCTGGCGCCGCCCACGGCATGGGCCAGCGCCGCCACCGCCACCAGCGCGTGGCCGTACAGCAGCAGGTGGCTGATCGCCGGGCTGTGTGCAGCAGCGTCCGCGGCCTGGTCGTCCCGGCGCAGCAGCCACAGCGCGGCCAGCCACAGCCAGGCCAGCTCAGCCAGGCCGCCGTCGCGCCAGTTCGGCCAGGTGCCGGTGGACAGCCCGGTGGCGTCCTCCAGCAGCGCCCCGGCCGACAGCACCAGCGCCGCGCCCATCAGCCAGCGCGACGCCGTGCCCGCCGCCAGCCACTGCAGCCGCCAGCGCAGGGTCGCCAGCCCCACGGCCGCCAGCGCCAGCCACATGCGCAGCATCTGCTCGGCCTCGGGCACGCGCCACGGCGCGCGCATCAGTTCCAGCCCGACACCGGCCAGCGCATGGGCCACGCCCACCGCCAGCAGCAGGTGGTGCAGGTGCTTGAGCCTCGGCGGGCCCAGACGCCACAGGCCGCCCTTCGACGGGTCGGCGGCGTGCAGCAGCTGACGGGCACAGAACAGGGCCGACGCCGACAGCAGCAGCGCGCCGGCCAGCCGCGCATTGAGCGGCCAGGCCAGCGTGTCGTCGGTGAGCGCACCGACAAGCCAGAACGACAGCGCTGCCAGCCCCTGCAACAGCAGGCCCAGCCCCAGCGCCAACGGTCGCCGCTGCCGCAGGGCCACCCAGGCCACGCCGGCGCCCTGCAGCGCCCAGGCGGCAGCCGTCCAGCGGCCATCCAGGGCCAGCGGCGCCACCAAGGCCAGAAAGACCACGCCCAGGGCCAGCAGGCCCTCGCTGAGCACGCGCAGACGCTCGCCGGCTCGGCGCCACAACCAGCGGGTCAGGCCCAGGTAGACGGCTGACAGCAGCGCCGCGCTCACCGCCACGCCAAAGGGCAGATGCGCCACCATGCCAGCCTGCAGGCCGAAGGCGGCGATGGGCACGCCGAACAACAAGCCCCCGTCCACCAGCGGCAGCCGATCGTCCTGCTGCGCCAGCAGGCGCAGGCTGTACTGCACGGTGATGAACAGGTAGAGCGCCAGGTGTGCCAGCAGGAAGGGCTCGGTGCTGGGCAGCAGCGCGGCTTCCCAGCTCGACAAGCCCCAGGCGCTGCCAATCGCCACCGTGAAGCCAGCACCCAGCACGTTCAGCAACCGCCAGGCGCGCTGCGTGGCCAGCCAGGCGATCGACAGGTTGAGCACCAGGTAGAAACTGAACAGCGCCACATGGCTGCCCTGGCCGGTGGAGGTGAGCACCGGCGCCAGGAAGCCGCCGGCAAAGGCCAAGGCCGCCAGCGGCTGCGCGTCCTGTCGCAGGGCCAGCAGCGTGGTGCACACACCCACCGCCACCAGCAGCACGAACGCCAGCCCCGCCGGCAGCAGTTGGTAAAGCCGGAACGCCGCGAACAGCACCAGGTAGACCACGCCCACGCCACCACCCTGCAGCGTCAGCGCGTAGCCGCGCCGCTGGCCGCGCAGACGCCAGCCGGCCCACACCAGCGCCATGCCCAGCCCGACCGCACCGGTCAGGCGCAGCTCGATCGGCAGCAGCGCGTTCTCGGCTGCATAGCGCACCAGGAAGGCCACGCCGACCAGCAGCACCAGCACCGCCAGCCGCACGATGGTGTTGCCGCCGGTGAACCAGGCCTGCAGGCTGGCCCCCAGTGAGCTGGTGACCAGGGGGCTGTGCTCATCCGGCTCCAGCGGCGATGCGGCCTGCGGTGCGCGCACCGACGCGGGGGCCGGTGCAGCCACAGGAGTGGCCACAGGTGCATGGGTGGGCGACGCTGCAGTTGCCGCCGCCGGGGCCGGGGCCGGCATGGCCGCTGCCGCCACCAGGACGGTCGGTGCCGCGGGCACGGTCGGCGCAGCCGGCGCCTCAGCCGTGGGCGCCTTCACCGCGGCAGCCGCCGCGGCATCAACACGCTTGTCTGCCTGCTCGGCCTGTGCGGCCACGCTGGTCAGCCGGGCCGCCTGCTGCCTGAGCTGCGCTTCCAGGGCCTCCAGCCGGCGCTGCTGGCGCACCCACAGGGCGGCGCCAATGGCCGTCAGCACCCCAATCGCCCCGGTGGGCGACAGGCTGTCGGCCAGCAGCAGCCCCACCATGAGCGCCAGCACGGCGACCCCCATGCCCGATTTCATCGTCGGTCCTCCTCCTTGGATGCTGTATTGACGTCTAGCCGATGGCACCACGGTCATGCCCACGCCGGGAGTTGAGCATGACATAGGCCACCAGAATGGGCGGGTACAGGATGATCAACCAGCCGCGCAGAATCCCATCGCCGTCCCCACCCGTGCTGGACATCGCGATGAACAGCAGCCAATAGCCGGCCGTCAGGATCAGGCCTTCGTCCAGGGCCTGCTTCATGGCCGCAGGCAAGCGCCTTCTGGCCGCGGGCCCGTTCTCGCGAAACATCACGGCCACGACCAGAAACGACAGCGTCGACAGGCTGCCGGCCATCCCGACCAGTTCGGCCAGATTGGCCGCCGCGTTGAACTGATCCGGCGCGCCACCTGGCCGGGTGAACGCGTAGAAAAACGGCACCAGCACACACAGCACAGCGATGCCGGCAGTGATCCACCACGCATAGCGGGCCACGCTGCGGCGTTGCGCCAGGAGTTCGTCAGTGCCTGTCATGGTCTGGGCCCGACGGCCGCGCCACCACGGCCCCAGGAGCCAGTGTCCGCGACCTGCGTCGTGCTGACCTTGCCGCGCGTCAGTCAAACCTGGAAGCGCCTACGTTATCGGACGATCTGCGCCAGCACGCTCACGACCCACGCCCAAGGGCAGCGCTGTCATTCATCGTCTGCAAGGCCTCGCGGGCACAGCGTGAAGCCGGCCAGCTCAACCAGCGACGCCACGTAGGCACTGCGCTGCTCGGCGCCTTCGCCGGGACCCATCTGCAGGACCTTCTTGAACACCGGGAACGCCGCATGGGGCGTGCCCGCCCGCAGGTAGGACTGCCGCTCGGCGTCGTACTGCCCCGGATGTCGTGCACCTGGGCCTTCAGGATGTGGGCTTTCTGGTGGGCCGGGTCCAGCGCCAGCGCCTTGTCGATCGGCTCGATGTAGGCCTCGACCGTGCCGGGCTGGAACTGGCTGGCCACCACAGGGCCGCCCTTGATGGTCAGGCGCGCCGCCTGCACACAGATGGCCGCGTTGCCGGGTTCCGCCGACATGGCCTTGAGCAGCACGGGCGCGGCCCGGTTCAGGTGCTGGGCATCACCGTAGCTGGTGTCGATCGCGGACTTGGCCTGGGCCACCCTGGTCAGCGGCCGGCGCAGGTGCGGGGAGCTGTTGGCGCAGCGTGGTCTGGCAGCGCGGCGCCAGCGCCCGGTGGTCATCACAGACGCTTCATCACCGCGCTGACGTGGGTCCCACCGTCGTTGGACGAGGGGCACCCGCCCTGGAAGACCGCGTAGCGCGCGTTCACTGTCACCGCGCGTGGCGCGAAGCCCGACGCGGTGAGCTGGAAGGTGTAGGTGCCTTCGGTGTTCCCCAGGCCGCAGGGCAGCGTGCACACCAGGCCTTGCGCGGTCTCCTCGACGCCCGAGCTCACCGCGAGCTGCTGCAGTGACACCACTTGGCCGTCGCGCTGCAGATCGGTGATCACGGCGCGGCTGATGGTGCCGGTCTCGCCTTCCACGCTCACGCGATCGATCAGCACGATCGGTTCCAGGTAGAGGTGCAGGCATGCACCGTCAGTGGGTTCGCTGCTGCCACCGCCACAGGCCTGCAGTGCCAGCACGGGCACGGCCAGCAAGATCCTTTTGGTCTTCATTTCGTTCTCTCCCCTGACGCGCGCTGACGCTGCATCGCGCGTGGGTCCACTCTACCAGCACGCCGGTCAGGGCAGTTGCAGTCGGGGGTGCTCGGCCAGCGCGGTCAGCGTCTGGTGCATCGCGGGATGGGTCCGCTTCAGATGCGCCCGCGTGCCCGACCAGCGCGACACCACCACCGCGAGCATCGCCAAGGCACCGGGTGGCTCGTCGTGCAGCAGCGCACCGAACTGGTCGGCGAAGATCTCCCAGGCGCGGTGCAGTTGCGCCCGCGCGGCCGCACGCACCTTGGCCTGGGCGCTGGTGCTGGTGGCGGTGGTCCAGCGCTCGGGGTAGTCGCTGATGCTGACCGCCGGGTAGCAGTTGGCGGCAATGTAGACCAGCGCGCGCAGCACCTGCGCGCGGCGGCTGGCCTCGGCGGGCAGCAGGCCGGCGGCCGGGCACTGCAGGCCCAGGTGGATCAGGATGGCGGCGCTTTCGCTCAGCACCGTGCCATCGGGCAGCTGCAGGGTGGGGACCTGCGCCAGCGGGTTGATGCGCCGCAGGGCCTCCAGGCCCTCGCCGGGCTCCCAGGTGGCCGCCAGCACGAGGCGGTGGCGCAGGCCGCAGGCACGCAGGGCCATGACGACGGCGTCCGAGCCCGAGCCCGGCGCGCCGTACAGCACCCAGGGGGCGTCGCTCATCGGCCAGCTCCGCGGCCCACGGCATGGCGTGTCATGGCGGCATCATGACAGGCCGCGGGACCGCGGGCCACCGAGGTGGGCTGGTTCAGCGCGTGGCGTCGGCCAGTTGCAGCGTCGGGGCCGGTGCGGTCCAGGCGGTGGTGGCCGGCGGCTGGACCAGGAAGGTGTTCGGGTCAATGGCGGCCGCGGTGCGCGCGGCAACGATCACCGCCGGGTGCGCGCCATTGGCATGCCGGGTCGCTGAGGGGGCCGCGGTCCAGTGCACGCTGGCGGGCGGCTGGACCAGGAAGGTGTTGGGGTCGATGCTGGCGCGGGCGGCCAGGCGCTGCTGGGCCACGGCGGGGTGGTCGGCGTTGGCGTGGGCGGGCGCGGCCGGGTCGGCGGCGAAGGCGCTGGTGGTCAGCAGGGTGAGGCTGGCCAGCAGGAAGCTGATGCGGGGCATGGTGGGCCTTTCCATCGTGGGTGGTACAACGGTCTCCACGGCTCATCTCGATGGCGGCCTGTCGCCAGCATTGTGACAGAGGACTAGGGTTAACCCGCATCCCTAGCTTGATCCAGGCCAAGCCGTAGCGGCGCCCGCGGACCTGAGTTCTAGGGAGACGTCGCGTGCGGCAGGCCGCCGCCGATCAGGCCGGCCCTACCATCGGCCGCGTCGGCGTTCCCTCGCCTGCCACTTCAGGAGTTCCCATGGCTTTCCGACTCTCCCTTGGCCGCGCCGGCGCGCTGACCCTGAGCACGCTCGCCCTGCTTGGCGGCAGCAGCTGGGCCGGTCAGGTCCACCCCGATCTGGCCGCCGCCGCGCAGCGCCAGGGCCGCACCGAGGCCCTGATCGTGCTGAAGGACCAGCGCACGCCCGCCACGGCACCGCTGGCCGCCGACGCCGACTACAAGGCGCGCCGCCGCGCGCTGGTCGGCGCGCTGGTGGCGCGCGCCGACGAGCAGCAGCGCGGTCTGCGCGCCTGGATGGATGCCCGCCAGATCGCCTACCAGCCCTTCTGGATCGCCAACATCGTCCACGCCCGGCTCAATGCCAGCGAGCTGGCGGCGCTGGCCGAGCGCGACGAGGTGGCCCGCATCGATCCCAACCCGACGATTGCCGTGGCCCTGCCCCGGCCCAGCGGGCAGCCGGCGCAGACCGAGAGCGTCTCCACCGTGGCCTGGGGCGTCGACAAGATCAAGGCCCCGCAGGTGTGGGCCGCCGGCTTCACCGGCCAGGGCGTGGTGATCGCTGGCCAGGACACCGGCTACCGCTGGGACCACCCGGCGCTGAAATCCCAGTACCGCGGCTGGAACGGCAGCACCGCCGACCACAACTACAGCTGGCATGACGCGATCCATGTGGCCAATGGCAGCTGCCCCGCCAACTCGCCCGCGCCCTGCGACGACAACGGCCACGGCACCCACACCGCCGGCACCTTTGCGGGCGATGACAAGGCCACCCACCAGATCGGCGTGGCGCCGGGCGCCAAGTGGATCGGCTGCCGCAACATGAACGCCGGCAACGGCACGCCCGCCACCTACATCGAGTGCATGCAGTGGCTGCTGGCGCCCACCGACCTGGCCAACCAGAACCCCAACCCGGATCTGGCACCGGACATCATCAGCAACTCGTGGAGCTGCACCCTCGGCGAGGGCTGCACGGTGGGCAATGAAATCAAGGGCGCGGTGACCAACCTGGTCAAGGGCGGCATCCTGTTCGTGGCCGCCGCCACCAACTCGGGCCCCAGCTGCGGCACGATCACCGAACCACCGGCGATCTACCCGCTGTCTTACACCATCGGCGCCACCGACAGCGCCGACAAGCTGGCCAGCTTCTCCAGCCGCGGCCCGGTCACCGGCAAGGGCGTGAAGCCCGATGTGTCGGCGCCCGGCGTCAACGTCAACTCGGCCTACCCGCCCAACACCTATGCCACGCTCAGCGGCACCAGCATGGCCACACCCCACGTGGCCGGCGCCGCGGCGCTGCTGATGTCGGCCGTGCCCACGCTGAAAGGCAACCCGGCCGCGGTGGAAAAGCTGCTGAACAAGACCGCCCAGCGCAGCGGCGTGACCAACCCGGTCAACCAGACCTGCGGCGGCACCGCCGCCACGGTGTGGCCCAACGCGATGATCGGCAACGGCCGCATCGACGTGTTCGCGGCCTACCAGAAGGCGATCGCCGGCCTGCAGGACCTGGACTCGCCGCTGGACTGAGCTTCCCCGGGCGGGCGCTTTCAGGGCGCCTGCTCGAAGGGATAGCGCACCCCCAGCCGGCCGCGGATCTCGTCCATGCAGGCCAGGGTGGCCAGCGTCTCGGCCAGCGGCATCTGCGGCGACTCGGTCAGGCCGGCGCGGATGCAGCGCATGGCCTCGGCGATCTCGTACTCGAAGCCGTTGAGCGCAAAAGGCCGCTCGTGGACCTCGGGCGCCTGGCCGGCCCGCGTCAGCACGGCCCGCGTGCCTTCCCAGAAGTGCTGCGGCACCCCGATCGAGCCCTGTGAGCCGAACAGCGCCAGGCTGTTCTCGGCGGCGCCGTCGAAACCGCAGACGAACTGGGCCTGGATCGCGGCTGGGAAACGCAGCGTGGCCGTGACCCGCGCATCCACACCGGTGGCGGCCAGCACGCCGTCCACCACCAGGTCCAGCGGGTCGCTGGCCTGCCCGGTGGCCGCGGCCACGGCCCAGCGCGACATCGACAGGTTGTAGATGCCGATGTCCAGCAGCGCACCACCGGCCAGCGCCGGGTTGAACAGCCGGCTCTCGGGCCCTGCATCGGCGGGGAAGCAGAAGCTGGACTGGACGGTTTGCAGCCGCCCGATCGTCCCCTCGGCCAGCCACTGGCCGATGAGCGCGTAGATCGGCAGGAAGCGCGTCCACAGCGCCTCCATCAGGAACACCTGCCGCTGCTGGGCCAGCGCGACCAGCTCGCGCCCTAGCGCCGCGTGCGGCACCAGCGGCTTCTCGCACAGCACAGGCAGGCCCGCTTGCAGGCAGGCGCGCACCCACTCGCCGTGCGCGCTGTGCGGCGTGGCGATGTAGACGGCGTCCAGGGCACCGGCACCGATCAACTCATCGAAGCCAGCCGCCACACGCGGCGCGGGCTTGTCGGTCCTTTGCCACCGCGCGGCAAAGGCAGCGGTCTTGTCGGGCTGGCGGCCCAGCACGGCGGCCAGGTGCGCGCCGGGCAGCGCCTGCACGGCCTGGGCAAAGCGGTGGGCGATGCCGCCCGGCCCGATCAGTCCCCAGCGGAAGTCGCCCATGCCCGGTTCAGGGCCCCTGGAAGCCGTTCGCCCGGAAGGTCAGCACCAGCGTGTCGCGGTGGCCATGGCCCCCGGGTTCGGCGGGCTGGATGGGGGTGGACTCGTGGATCACCCGTTCGTCGTCGAGCAGCAGCGTGCTCCAGGGCTGGCTGAGCGTGAAGCGCTGGCCCTGGCGGCCCTGGGCGGCGAAGACGCGGGTCTCGGCGCCCTTGATGCCCTGGCGGGCCACCAGCGTGACGGTGACCAGGTCGACGCCGTCGCGGTGCGCGCCCTCGGGCGTGGGGCGGCCGATGCCATCGGTGGTGTCGATGCGAAACGGATGCGCCTCGACAAACCAGCGCTGCGCGCCCTTCAGGGCCGAGGCGCGCGCGGCCATCGCCACCAGCCAGCGGTTCCACAGCGGATGCGCCAGCAGCGCCGGCTCGATCGGCTCGAAGTGGCGCTCGATGCCGCCGTGCAGCGCGTTGTACTCGACCGGCTGCCAGTGCGGCCGGTGCGGCGCCAGCGTGACCTGCTCGCCGTCGACGATGAAGCAGCCGTGGCGGCGGTAGCGGTAGCGGCCGCCGTCCTTCAGGTAGCGGTCGGGCGGCAGGCGGTCCCAGTGGGGCAGCCAGGCATCCAGCGCACGCGCATCGGTGCCCAGCAGGCGAGCGGCGCCTTCGGCATCCAGCACCGCAAAGCCCTGGTCGGCCAGCGTGGTGTCGATCTGATCGAGCGGGGTGACGGGGGGTGGCAGCATCATCGACGGCAGGGCGCGAACAGGTCCATCGCGGGCTCGCGCACCGCGGTCTTCACATCCATCAGGCCGAGCACGCTGTGGAACAGGTGGTCGTGCGAGGCGGGCTGGTTGGCGCGCGCCTGCACGCAGCCCAGGTCGAGGCGACGGCTGTCGGTGAAGCCTGGCGAGAACCAGGCCACCATCGGCACCTGGGTCTGCTCCTTGGGCGCGATGGCGTAGGGCACGCCGTGCAGGAACAGGCGGTTCTCGCCCAGCGATTCGCCATGGTCGGACACGTAGATCAGCGCGGTGTCGTAGTGGTCCTGCCGCGCCTTGAGCCAGTCAATCGTGCGGGCCAGCACATGGTCGGTGTAGAGCAGCGCGTTGTCGTAGGTGTTGACGATCTGCGGGATCTCGCACTGGCGCAGGTCGGGCGTGTCGCAGGTGGGCTCGAAGCGGCGGAAGCTGGCCGGGTAGCGCTTGTAGTAGGCCGGGCCGTGATTGCCCAGCATGTGCAGCACCACCACGCGGCTGTTGGTCAGGGCCTTGGACCGGCCCGCAGCGGCACTGGCGGCGGTGGACACGGCCGAGACCAGCGGCGCGTCCAGGTCGCGCAGCAGCGCCTCGTCCAGGCAGCGCTCGCCATCGCACAGCGTGCTGGCGGTGGTGGCCAGGCGCTCGTTGGGCAGGCCGTCGCAGACGCCCTTGCAGCCCGACTGGTTGTCGCGCCAGAAGGTGCCCAGGCCGGCATGGTCCAGCACATGCAGCAGGCCCTGGCTGCCGCGGATGCGGTCCTCGTCGTACTGGCGCCGGCCCCAGGGCGAGAACAGACAGGGCACCGAAGTCTCGGTGTTGGTGCCGCAGGCGCTGACGTCCTTGAAGTTGATCAGGCCCGGCACCTCGGCCAGCTGTGGCGTGGTCTGGCGCGCATAGCCCGACAGGCCCCAGTTGGCGGCGCGGGCGGTCTCGCCCAGCACGAAGACGAACAGCGTGGGCTTGCTGCGGCCGGCCCAGGCGGGGCCGGGGGTGGCGTCGGTGCCCAGCGGCTCGCGCGGCTTGGCGGCGCTGCGGGTATCGGCCACGGCCACGCGGCCCAGCGAGTACAGGTAGTTGGCCGGCGTGATCAGGTAGCGCAGCTCCTTGCGGTTGCGCATCAGGCTGCCGAAATCCTGGAACACGGTCATCACCGCGCCCACGCCCAGCACCACGGCCAGCAGCAGCCACGCGATGCGCCGCGCCAGCGCGCCCGGCCAGCGGCGGCGGCGGATCGGCACCCACCACAGCAGCAGCAGCGGCAGCACCGCATAGAACAGCAGGTGCGGCGCCATGCTCCAGGTGAACAGCTCGCTGGCCTCCTTGACGTCGGTGCGCAGCACATTGCGCAGCATCGACGGGTCGAGGTAGACGTTGAACTTCTGCGTGTAGTGCACCGCAAAGGCGGTGGCCACCAGCAACACGCCCAGCAGCGGTTTGGTCCAGGCGCGGTGCAGCACCAGGCCCAGCAGCAGGAAGTGCACGGCCACCAGGGCCACGAACAGCGCACCGGCAAACAGCCAGGTGGCCGGTGCGGTGGCGTCGCGGCCGCTCAGCACCTCGTGCCAGAAGCTCAGGTTGCAGGCCAGCGCAAACCACAGGCTGGCCACCAGGGCCAGGGTGTCGGTGCTGGGGGCGCCGCGCTGGTCGGCGGCGGGGCTCATCAAGGGGCGAGACATGGCGGGGCATTGTCGCTGCTGTGGCGCCCTTCGACTGAAGCAAGCCTGATCAGGCGAAACGTCCGTGCAGGAACCAGCCCGGCTGGCCGGTGGGCGGCGCCGGGCGCAGCCGGTAGATCCACAGCAAGGCCTGCTGCGGCGTCTGGGCGATGAAGTAGTCGCGCGCCACCGGGGTGCCGTCCCACCAGCCGGACTCGATCCGCTCGGGGCCGGCCAGCAGGCGCAGCGGCTGGCCGTCCAGCCAGGGGCGGGCCTGCTGCTCGGGCAGGGGCAGCGGCTGCGGCAGCAGCCAGGCGGGGCGGGTCAGGCGGGCGGCGGGCGGTGGCGGGGCGCTGCGCGTGCGCTCCCAAGCCGGCAGCGGCTCGGTGCTGCTGGCCTGCTCGGGGCGGTGCTCGGGGCGCGGCGCCAGGCGGCCCACGCTGTGCTCACCCAGGCGGGCCTGCAGGCGCTCAAGCAGGCGCACCAGACCCTCGCCGCTGGCGCCGGGCTCGTCGAACAACGCGGCGGGCGGGCCGGGGCGGCGCACCGGCTCGTCGCAGCGCAGCGTCAGGCCCAGCACCGGCGCGGCCAGCGGCTCGCGCGCCAGGCGCTCGCGCAGCAGGGCCCGCCAGTGGGCGGGATCGGCCGAGGGCTCGGCCAGCGCCAGCGTGAAGGGGCTGGTGTGGGCGCCGGCCTCGCCGGCCGGGCCGGCGCGCAGGCGCGTCTCGTGGTGGAACATCAGCGTGAAGCGCCCCACCCGCGCCTGCAGCGCGCGCGCCCAGGCGGCCAGGCGACCCAGCAGCAGCGTGGTGGCTTCGAGCAGGCGCTCGACATCGTCGGTGCGGCCGGGCAGCTCCAGGTGCTCAGAGAAGCGCTCGGGGGGCTGCAGCGGCTGGCGCGGATCAGGCGATGTGCCCCAGGCACGGTCCAGCGCGTCCAGCGGCGCCGGGCCAAAGCGGCGCGCCAGGCCGGCGCGCGGCTGGCGCCGCCACTCGGCCAGCGTGGCCAGGCCCAGGGCCTGCAGCGCCTCGGCCTGGGCCGGGGAGTCGGCCAGCACGCTGGCGGGCAGCGCGTCCAGGCGCTGCTGCAGCGCCGCCCAGGCTGGATCGCGCGAGTAGCCACCACCGGG
This sequence comes from Ideonella aquatica, assembly GCF_018069755.1. GTDB lineage: Bacteria > Pseudomonadota > Gammaproteobacteria > Burkholderiales > Burkholderiaceae_C > Ideonella > Ideonella aquatica. Next base: position 230,985 of record NZ_JAGQDE010000005.1, read on the forward strand.
CGGTGGCGGCGGCGCCAGCACCGCCTGGGTCAGCGCCGCGGGAGCGGTGTCATCGGGCGCCCAGCGGGCCAGCCAGGCGGCGCCCTGGGCGCTGGGCGCCCAGGCCAGTTGCAGCGCTTGCGCCAGCGGGGCCAGCGCGGCCAGCAACTGCTCGCGCAGCGCCGCCAGACCGCCGAAGCAGCGCAGGCTGGGCTGCAGCTCGGCCAGCAGGGCCTGGGGCGGGCACAGCACGACGCTGGGCGTGAAGACCATCAGGCGGTGCGCGGCATCCATCAGCGCACGGGCGTCGCGGGCCTCGTCAGCCGCCCCCAGCTGCAGCGTGGGACACAGCGCCAGCGCGGTGGCGCGCTTCATGCCCGGTGCCAGGCCCAGCGCCCGGGCGGCGGCATTGACCGCCAGCAGCCGGTGCTGACCGATCAGCGCCAGCGGCTCGGCCGCGGCGGCGGGCCCGCGCTCGGCCGCCAGCGACGCCAATGACAGCACCGGCAGGTGCACCCCCAGCCACAGCATGCCTGGGCCCTCATCGGTCGCTGGCAGGGGCGCCCAGCCGGGCCAGCCAGGGTGCGCTGCCCGGCACCGCCGCCAGACCGGGCCCGGCCCGCTCCGGCAGCGCCGGCTGCGGCTGGCGGGCCGGGGCGGGCCAGGGCTGGTCGGCGCGCTGGCGCGCCCGCGCC
>NZ_JAGQDE010000006.1 GCF_018069755.1 Ideonella aquatica
CCGCGGCGGCTGCGGCTGCAGCGCCGGTGGAGGGGCCGACCGCCGCGGCACCCGCGGCCGCTGCGCTGCCGCCACCGGCCGCCGCGGCGCCGGGGCCCGCCCTCAGCCCGGAGGCGCTGTTCGCGCGCGCCTCGGCCAGTGTGGTGCGCATCAATGCGCAGTCGGGCCAGGGCGGGGTGTCGGGCAGCGGCGTGGTGCTGGGGCCGGGCACGGTGGTCACCAACTGCCATGTGGCGCGCGGCGGGGCGCGGCTGCGGGTGCTGCAGGGGGCGCAGGGCTTTGACGCGTCGGTGGAGCTGGCCGATGAAACGCACGACCTGTGCCGCCTGTCGGTGCCGGGGCTGGACGCGCCGGCAGCGCCGATCGGCCGGGTGGCCAGCCTGCGGGTGGGGCAGAAGGTCTATGCGATCGGCTCGCCGCGCGGGCTGGACCTGACGCTCAGCGACGGCCTGGTGTCCTCGCTGCGCGAGACGCCCGAGGGCACGCTGATCCAGACCAGCGCGCCGATCTCGCCGGGCTCCAGCGGTGGCGGGCTGTTCACCGAGGACGGCCTGCTGGTGGGCATCGTCACCTTCCAGGTGCGCGACGGCCAGAACCTGAACTTTGCGGTGCCGGTGGACTGGGTACTGCGCATGAGCCCCACCGACCGCAGCCGCGGCTCGGCGCTGCCGCCGATGCGCTCGGCCGGACCATCGACCGAGTCCCAGCCGCCCCGAACCGCCGGCACCGACAGTCCGCTGGTGGGCCGCTGGGAGTGCTTCGGGCCGCTCACCGGGCGCGGGATCACGCTGGTGTTCGGCGCCGACGGGCGCCTGGGCGGGCAGATGGAGGGCCGCGCGATCAACGGCCGCTACCAGCTGCGCGACAGCCAGCTGCTGCTGGCCGATGGCAGCGGCACCGAGCGCTATGCGGTGGAATCGCTCGGCGCCACCCGTCTGGTGCTCAATGCCGGCCAGGGCCGGCGCCTGGCCTGCTCGCGCTGAAGCGGTGAGCAGTTGTTGCCGTGCGGCCAGCTGGCGCCGCACCGCTTAAGCCGGTGCGCCCATGGCCGATGACCACCTGAGGCGGCCTGCCGCGGGTGTCTACCTTCGGTAACAGGCCGTCAGGCGGGCGCGGCTAGCGTCGCACCCGCCCAGCGTGGGCGCTCGCCAGCCTGGGCGGGGGCCTGCGTGGGTCGATGGATCTGCTGCCGTACCCGCCGATGTCCTCTCCCACCCGCCTGACCCTGAACGAGTTGCGCCGCCTGCCGGCCATGTGCCGCGGCGCCTACCCGCCACGGCACCCGCGCGCGCTGGCGCACCACTGGCTGTGGGCCAAGACCGTGCTGTCGCTGGACGCGCACCTGGACATGCAGCGCCAGCTGCGCGCGCTGGGCCTGGGACGTCTGCTGCGCGAGCAGCCGCAGACGCTGCGCAAGCTGCACGACACCTACCCCTTCCAGGGCCTGGGCCCCGAGGCGCGCCGGCGCTGGCTGCTGGGCCATCTGCAGGCCGCGCGCACGCTGTTCGGCCCGCAGCTCTCGCGCCGCCTGGCGCGCGGCGAGCCGCTGCTGGCCTGCCGCATCAACCTGCCCGACGGCCAGGGCCAGATGCGCGCGCTGCTGGGCGCGGCGCGCCAGCAGCACCTGCGCGAGGGCGACCTGACGCTGGCGCTGTACGACCCCTTCGGCACCAAGCTGTATGCGCTGACCTTCTCTCTGCAGCCCTGCGAGCACGGCGTGGAGGTGGTGATCGGCGCGCTGCAGGGCCAGATGCCGCTGCCGCTGACGCGCCACATCACCAAGCTGACCGAAGGCCTGCGCCCGCCCGCGCTGCTGCTGTACCTGCTGCAGTGCCTGGCCGAAGCGGTGGGCGCACGCCGCCTGCGCGCCTGCGGCCGCGAGCGCCACATCCACCACGGCAGCGAGCGCAGCGAACTGGTGCGCTTCGACTACGACGCCTTCTGGCGCGACTACGGCGGCCAGCCCGATGGCCAGGGCTTCTACGAGCTGCCGGTGGCCGCGCCGCGCCGCGAGGTGGCCGAGATCCCCAGCCACAAGCGCGCCCAGTACCGCCGCCGCTACCAGTTCATGGACGAGATGCGCCAGGAGCTGCACGGCTGCCTGGCCGAGCACGGCGCGCCGCTGGACCGCGCGGCCTGAAGCAGCCCTGGCCTGTCGCCGCACGGACAGACGCCCCGGGGCGCGCTGGCTACACTGGCCGGATGTCGCTGGAGTACCCGTTCACCATCCCTGAGCGCGGCCTGGGCACCGAAGTCGCGCCCGGCGTGCACTGGGTGCGCCTGCCGCTGCCCTACGCGCTGGACCACATCAACATCTACGCGCTGGACGATGGCGACGGCTGGGCCGTGGTGGACACCGGCAGCCGCACCGATGATGTGGCCGCCACCTGGCGCGCGCTGTTCGCCCACCAGCCCGACCAGCGGCCGATGACGCGCGTCTTTGTCACCCACATGCACCCCGACCACGTGGGCATGGCGGGCTGGCTGTCGCGCAAGTTCAGCGTGCCGCTGTACATGACGCGGCTGGAGTACCTGATGTGCCGCGTGGTGATGGCCGACACCGGCCGCGAGGCCCCGCCCGCCGCGCTCACCTACTACCGCCGCGCCGGCTGGAGCGACGCCGCGATCGAGAGCTACCAGGCGCGCTTCGGCAACTTCGGCCAGCACATCCACGCGCTGCCCGACAGTTTCCTGCGCCTGCAAGACGGCCAGACGCTGCGCATCGGCGCGCACGACTGGCAGGTGATCACCGGCGCCGGCCATTCGCCCGAGCACGCCTGCCTGTACTGCCCGGCGCTGAAGCTGCTGGTGTCGGGCGACCAGGTGCTGCCGCGCATCTCGTCGAATGTGTCGGTCTACCCGATGGAGCCCAACGCCGACCCGATGAGCGACTGGCTGGCCTCGATCGACAAGCTGCGCCGCGCCGTGCCCGATGACGTGCTGGTGCTGCCCTCGCACAACGAGCCCTTCCGCGGCCTGCACCAGCGCCTGGACGCGCTGGCCGACGGCCAGGCCGAGGCGCTGAACCGCCTGCGCCTGTGGCTGGCCCAGCCGCGCCGCGTGGTGGACACCTTCCCCGCGCTGTTCTCGCGCGAGATCACCGAGGCCAAGGCCGCGCTGCTGGGCATGGCCACCGGCGAGGCCCAGGCCTGCCTGAACCACCTGATGGGCCTGGGCGACGCGGTCTGCGAACTCGACGAGCACGGCGTGGCCTGGTACCGCCGCGCCTGATCAATCCAGCGTGCGCCGGTAGCGCGCCAGCGCCACCGCCCCGGCCACGACAGCGACCAGCAGCATCGGCCACAGCTCGGGCCACAGCGGCGTGAAGCCGCTGCCCTTGAGCAGCACGCCGCGCACGATGCGCAGGAAGTGGGTCAGCGGCAGCACCTCGCCGATCACCTGGGCCCAGTCGGGCATGCCGCGGAAGGGGAACATGAAGCCCGACAGCAGCATCGACGGCAGGAAGAAGAAGAAGGTCAGCTGCAGCGCCTGCAGCTGGTTCTTGGCCAGCGTGGAAAAGGTGAAGCCCACCGCCAGGTTGGCCAGCATGAACACGCCGATCAGCGCCAGCAGCAGCGTGAGGCTGCCCTCCATCGGCACCGCAAACAGCAGCCGCGCGGCCAGCAGGATCACGCCCAGCTGCACATAGCCGATGGCCACATAGGGCAGGATCTTGCCCAGCATCACCTCCAGCGGCGTGACCGGTGTGGCCAGCAGGTTCTCCATCGTGCCGCGCTCGCGCTCGCGGGTCATGGCCAGCGCGGTGAGCATGACCATGGTCATCGTCAGGATGGTGCCCACCAGGCCGGGCACGATGTTCACGCGCGACAGGCCCTCGGGGTTGTAGCGGCGGTGCACGCGCAGCTCGAACGGTGCGGGGCCGCCAGCGCGCGCGGCCAGTGCGCCGCGCAGCTCGCGGCGCAGCACATCGGGCGCCAGCGCACCCAGCGCGGCGATGGCATTGGCAGCAGCGGACGGATCGGTGGCATCCACGTCCACCAGCACCGCAGGGCGCTCGCCGCGCACCACGGCGCGGGTGAAATCGGGCGGCACCACCACCAGGAACTGCGCACGGCCGTCGGCGATCAGCGCGCTGCCCTCGGCCTCGGACAGCGGCGACGCTACCAGCTTGAAGTAGCCGGTGTGCTGCAGCGAGGCCAGCAGGCTGCGGCCCAGCGGCCCGCGGTCCTGGCAGACCACCGCGGTGGGCAGGCCCTTGGGGTCGGTGTTGATCGCGTAGCCGAACAGCACCAGCTGCAGCACCGGAATGCCCACCGCCATCGCGAAGGTGGGCTTGTCGCGCAGCATCTGCTGCAGCTCCTTGAGGAACACCGCCCACAGCCGGGCCAGGCTGAAGGCCCTCATGCGAAGTTGTCCTTGGCCCGCGCCACCAGCCGCACGAAGGCGTCTTCCAGGTCGGTGGCACCGGCGGTGGCCAGCACCTGGGCGGCACTGCCCTGGGCCAGCACCTGGCCGTAGGCGATGTAGACCAGCTCGTCGCAGCGCGCCGCCTCGTCCATGTAGTGGGTGCTGACCAGCACCGTCATGCCCTCATGGGCCAGGCGGTGGATCTCGTCCCAGAACTCGCGCCGGGCCTTGGGGTCGACACCGGCCGTGGGCTCATCCAGCAGCAGCAGGCGTGGGCGGTGCAGCAGCGCCGCGGCCAGCGCCAGGCGCTGTTTCCAGCCGCCCGAGAGCGTGCCGGCCAGCTGCTGCTGGCGGCTGGCCAGGCCCAGGCGATCGAGTGCCGCATCCACCTGCACGCGGCGCTGCGGCAGCTCGAACAGGCGGGCGACGAAGTCCAGGTTCTCGCGGATCGACAGGTCGTCGTACAGGCCGAAGCGCTGCGTCATGTAGCCCACCTGGCGCTTGATCGCGGCGGCCTCGCGGCGCATGTCCAGGCCCAGGCAGGTGCCCTCGCCTTCATCGGGTGTGAGCAGGCCGCAGAGCATGCGGATGGTAGTGGTCTTGCCGCTGCCGTTGGGTCCCAGGAAGCCGCAGACCCGCCCACGCGCCAGGCGCAGCGAGACCTGGTCCACCACCGCCCGGCCGCCATAGCGCTTGACCAGGCCGCGCACGTCGATCGCCAGCTCGGCGGCCGCATCGGTCACCGGCTCACCTCGATCGGCTGGCCCGGCGGCAGGCGTGCGGCATCGCTGGCGCTGGTGGCGCGCGCTTCGACCATGAACACCAGGCGCTGGCGCTGGCCGTTGGAGTAGATGACCGGCGGCGTGTATTCGGGCGCGGTGGCAATGCGGCTGATGGTGGCGGCGATGGCCGCGCCACAGCCGTCACAGCGCACCTGCACCGCCTGGCCCGGGGCCAGTGCGCCGCGCTCGGTCTCGGCCACCCAGAAGCGCGCCACGCGGGCGCTGGGCGCCAGCAGCGACAGCACCGGCTGGCCGGCCGCCACGTACTCGCCGGCACGGTAGTAGGTCTCGGCCACCAGCCCGGCCACCGGTGCGCGCTGCGCCGCCTGGCCCTCGCGCCAGCGCACCTGGGCCAGCGCGGCGGATGCGGCGTCGGCGCTGGCGCGCGCAGCCGCCTGCTCCTCGCCCCGCGCCGGCAGGCGGGCCACGCGCAGCGCGGCTTCCAGCTCGGCCACGCGATCGCGCGCCTGGCGCTCGGCGGCGCGGGCGTCGTCCACCCGCTGCGGCGACACAAAACCCTCGCGCTGCAGCGCCTGCTGGCGCTGCCATTCGGCCGCGGCGCGCTCGGCGGCGCTGCGCGCCTGCGCCAGCTGGGCCTGGGTGACGGCGATCTCATCGGCGCGGCGGCCGCTGGCGGTGTTGGCGGCCTGGGCCTGGGCGGCGCGGCGGCGCGCCTCGGCTTCGGCGGCGGCATCGGTGGCGGGCTGGGCGTCCAGGCGGAACAGCGGCGCACCGGCAGCCACCGTCTGGCCGGCCTGCACCTCCAGCGCCTGCAGCGTGCCGGCCACCGGCGCGGCCACATGCACGTACTCGCCCTCGACATAGCCGGCCCAGCCGCTGGCGGGGCGTTCACTGCAGGCGGCCAGGGCGACGGCCAACGCACACATCGCTGTGGCGATCCTCATCATGTGCTCCTCAGACCAGGTGCTGATGATCGCCCAGGCCCGCGGCCGCGGCCACCCCGCCGATCAAGCCGAAGGCTGCTAGACTCCTCGCATCAGCGCCGATTTGTTCCGGATTGCGGGCGCTCTACAAATGCTGCTAAAGAGGGACCCCGGCGCACCCGGTGTCCGTTTCTGAAGCGGCACCGGGTTGGTTGTTTTCTGGGGGACCGAAGCCATGGCTTCCGTCGGATACGTTTCGCCGCAGCGCATGCACTTCGAGCAGCCGCTGCCGCTGCGCAGCGGTGCCACGCTGCGCGACTACACGCTGGTCTACGAGACCTACGGCACGCTCAACGCCGACAAGAGCAATGCGGTGCTGGTGTGCCATGCGCTGAATGCCTCGCACCATGTGGCCGGCGAGTACGCCGACACGCCGCGCAGCGAGGGCTGGTGGGACAACCTGGTGGGCCCCGGCAAGCCGCTGGACACCGACCGCTTCTTTGTCATTGGCGTCAACAACCCGGGATCGTGCTTCGGCTCGACCGGCCCGATGCACCTGAACCCCGACTCCGGCAAGCCCTATGGCGCCGACTTCCCGGTGGTGACGGTGGAGGACTGGGTGGACGCGCAGGCGCTGCTGATCGAGCGCCTGGGCATCACCCAGCTGGCCGCGGTGCTGGGCGGCAGCCTGGGCGGCATGCAGGCGCTGGCCTGGACGCTGCGCTACCCCGAGCGCCTGCGCCACTGCGTGGCCGTGGCCACCGCGCCCAACCTGAGCGCGCAGAACATCGCCTTCAACGAGGTGGCGCGCCGGGCCATCGTCACCGACCCCGACTTCCACGGCGGCCACTTCTACGAGCACGGCGTGGTGCCCAAGCGCGGCCTGCGCGTGGCGCGCATGATCGGCCACATCACCTACCTCAGCGACGACTCGATGGAAGAGAAGTTCGGCCGCGCGCTGCGCAGCGCCGAGCTGGGCTACAGCACCCAGGACATCGAGTTCCAGATCGAGAGCTACCTGCGCCACCAGGGTGAGAAGTTCAGCGAGTACTTCGACGCCAACACCTACCTGCTGATCACCCGCGCGCTGGACTATTTCGACCCGGCGGCCGCGCATGGCGGCAACCTCAGCAAGGCCTTCGCCGCGGCGCGGCAGAACAAGTTCCTGGTGGTGAGCTTCACCACCGACTGGCGCTTCTCGGCCGCGCGCTCGCGCGAGATCGTCAAGGCGCTGGTGGACAACCGCATCGACGCCAGCTATGCCGAGATCGCCGCGCCGCACGGCCACGACGCCTTCCTGCTGGAGGACCCGCGCTACCACGGCGTGATGCGCGCCTACTTCGCGCGGATCGCGACCGAAGGAGGGTTCTGAGATGAGCACGGAACACAAGAACCTGCAGGTCATTGCCAGCCTGGTGCCCGAGGGCAGCCGCGTGCTGGACCTGGGCTGCGGCACCGGCGAGCTGCTGGCCTACCTGCAGCAGCACCGCGGCTGCAGCGGCTACGGCGTGGAGCTGGACGACGCCAACCTGCTGGCCTGCGCGCAGCGCGGCGTCAACGTCATCCAGCTGAACCTGGAAGAGGGCCTGCAGCTGTTCGAGGACCGCAGCTTCGACGTGGTGCTGCAGCTGGAAACCCTGCAGCACCTGCGCAATGCCGAGCACATGCTGCGCGAGACCGCGCGCGTGGGCCGCATGGGCATCGTCAGCTTCCCCAACTTCGCCCACTGGCCCAACCGCCTGGCCGTGCTGCGCGGCCGCATGCCGGTCACCAAGGCCCTGCCCTACGAGTGGTACGACACGCCCAACATCCGCGTCGGCACCTACGCCGACTTCGAGGTACTGGCGCGCAAGAACGGCCTGGACATCCTGGACAGCTTCGGCCTGCAGTCGGGCGAGGTGGTGCGCCAGTGGCCGAACCTGATGGCCAGCGTGGCGGTGTTCAAGTTCGAGAGGTAAACACTGGGACCCCGGTTGCGGGGGTACCGGGAACCACCCCCAGCGTGGGGGCGCACTTCGGTTCAGTAGGGAAGTTCGAACCGCTGATCCTTCCAGCGCAGCCGAGCGCTTTTCTGGCCGATGCGCTCCAGAAGCAGCCCCGGCACCACGCTGTCGCCCTCGCGCATCAGCTGGTCGTTGATGACCAGCACGCTGCCGCCGGGGCTGTCGGAGACCATGGCGCCACCCAGCTTGAGCGTCGGCAGCTCAGCGCGGGTGGCGCCGGGCAGGTCCTGGTAGCGCAGCACCGGTCGGCTGGCTGAGGGCGGTGCGGCGGCTTCGTCCGCCATCTTCAGCGTGGAGGTCGGGCGCGGCGGTGGCGTCACCACGGGCGGCGCGGCGGGCGCCACCACGACCGGCGGGGATGGGGACACCGCGACAGGCGCAGGGGCCGGCGGCGCTGCACTGATCACTGCCGGCGGCGGCGCAGGGCTGGCCGGCTCGGCCACGGCCACCGGGGCGGGCGGTGCGGGGCGCTGGCTGGTGCGCAGCCACCAGGCCAGCCCGGTCAGCAGCAGCACGGCCAACGCGCCGATCAGGACCCAGGGCGGCCGGCGCTCGCCGGGCTCGGCCGGCTCGTCCACGGCGCCGGGCACCGGGGTCGGCAGATCGACCTGGTCGTGCAGGCCGGGCACGGTGCCGCGGCTGCGTTCGCGCTCGGCGTCGGCGCGGCGGAGGGCATCGAGGATGATGGACATCGGGAGGCTCCTCGGGGCTCAGCGGGCGGCGGCGTCGGGGCGCCGCAGCCGGGGTTCGGCCACGCCGGTGACCCGGTTCAGCAGCATGAAGGTGGCCGGGCCGGCGACACCGTCGTCGACCAGGCCCTGGGCGCGCTGGAAAGCCTGCAGGCGGGCCAGCAGCGCGGCGTCCAGCGTGGCGCCGGGCTCCGGCAGCGGCTGGCCGGCCCAGCGCGCCAGGCCCTGGGCCAGCGCGTCCACCGCCGGGCCCGAGCGGCCGGCGGTGAGCGCGCCGCTGTAGCCATCCGGCGGCCGCCACAGCGTGGCGAAGACGCCTCGCCAGTCGCGCGCCAGGCGCTCCAGCGGCACGGCCTGCAGCACGCCATCGCGCGACAGCAGCGCCACCCGCTCGTCCAGGCCGACCAGCAGCACCGGGCGCTCCTGCCCCTGGGCGTCGCGCCACAGCAGCCAGCCCGGGCGGTCCAGCGGCCGCACCTGGTTCCAGGGCAGCGTGGCGCGCAGGCACAGCAGGCGGGTGTTGCGCTGCAGGTCGGCGCAGGGGTCGGCCTCGCCCAGCTGCACGTTCCAGGTGGCGGCCAGCTGGCGCCAGGCGCTGGGTTCGTCGGGCAGGGTCCAGGCCTCCGGGCTGGCGTCGGCGCTGGACGCGGCCGGTGTCATGGCCGCGGGCACAGACGCCGCGGCGGCCGACGCCTTGGCCACCGGCGCCAGGGGCGCGCTGGCCGCCAGCGGCGCGGCGCGCGGTGCCTCGCCCTGGTGGCCCAGCCACCAGCCGACACTGCCGCCCAGCAGCACGGCTACGCCGACCGCCAGGCCCCACACCGCCCACTCGCTGCGCGAGCGGCGCCGCGAGCGTCGCCGACGGCTGGCGCTGTCCGGCGCGGCAGGCGGCGTGGTGTCAAACACCTCGCGCGCAGCGCGCTCGACCAGCGTGGTGTCCACCTTGGCGCGCCCGGCCGCGTAGGCGCCCAGCAGCGCGCGGTCGGCCAGCAGGTTGATCTTGCGCGGCACGCCGCCGCTGAGCGCATGCAGGCGCTGCACGGCACGCACGTCAAAGGGCAGCTCGCCCTGCAGCCCGGCCACCGACAGCCGGTGCGCCAGGTAGCGCGCGGTGTCGGCCTCGTCCAGCGGACCCAGGTGGTAGCGCGCGATCACGCGCTGCGCCAGTTGCTCCAGCTCGGGCCGCGCCACCATGCCGCGCAGTTCGGGCTGGCCGATCAGGATGATCTGCAGCAGCTTGCGCTCGGTGGTTTCCAGGTTGGTCAGCAGGCGCAGCTGTTCCAGCACGTCGGCCGAGAGGTTCTGGGCCTCGTCGATGATCAGCACGCTGTGGCCACCCTCGGCGTGTACCTGCAGCAGGAAGGCGTTCAGCGCGTCGATGTGGTCCTTGATGGTGGGCGCTTCGTGGCCCGGCCCGGGGGGCACCGGCACGCCGAACTCGCCGCAGATGGTCTGCAGCAGCTCCACCGCGTCGAGCTTGGGGTTGAACACATAGGCCACGTGGGTGTGCGCTGGCACCTGCTCCAGGAAGGCCCGGCACAGCGTGGTCTTGCCGGCGCCGATCTCGCCCGACAGCAGCACAAAGCCGCCGCCGCCCTCCAGGCCATAGAGCAGGTGGGCCAGGGCCTCGCGGTGGCGTTCGCTGAGAAACAGATAGCGCGGATCAGGCGCGATCGTGAACGGCGCCTGCCTGAGCCCGAAGAAGCTCTCGTACATGGGCGCGAGGATACCCCGGGCCACCCCAGCCGCCGATGAAGGGCCGGCAGGCCGCCCATTTCATGGCATCGATCGGGGCGGGCTTTCCTAGACTGTCCGCTGAACTGCCCAGGTCCCACCCATGTCTGCTCAAGCCGCCCGCCGCTTCTTTCCGTTCAACCTGGTGCTGCCCAACATGCCGGGCGTGGCCGCGCAGCTGGTGAAGAGCTTCAACGACGACCGCGTCGGCCTGGGCGAGCTAGCCGAGCTGATCGGCCAGGACCCGGCCCTGTCGGCCAAGGTGCTGCGCCTGGCCAACTCGGCCCGCTACAGCCCGCTGCGCAGCGTCAGCAGCCTGCGCGAGGCGGCCGCCTCGCTGGGCATGACGATGCTGCGCAACCTCTCGCTGGCCACCAGCCTGAGCGGTGCCTTCCCGCGCGCCGCGGGCCTGGACCCCGACCGTTTCTGGCGCCACGCGATGACCAGCGCCCAGCACGCGGTGCTGCTCAGCCGCGGCGCGCTGCTGGACGCCGACACCGCCTACCTGGGCGGCCTGATGCTGCGCACCGGCCAGCTGCTGATGGCGCAGATCGACAAGGCCGGCGTGGCCGAGGTGGAGCAGTCGCTGACCACCGCGGGCGGCCGCTTTGCCGCCGAGCAGGCGCGCTGGCAGTGCAGCCACGCCGATGTCACCGCCGAGCTGGCCCGCCGCTGGCAGTTCCCCGACACCCTGGTGGCCGCCTTCCAGGCCAGCGCCGCGCCGCTGCAGGCCCAGCCCTACACCGGCCTGGGCACGGTGCTGCACCTGGCCGAGGCCTTGGCCGATGCCGCCGAGATGGAGCGCGATCCAGCCGAGGTGGTGCAGGGCCACTGCGCCGAGCTGCTGGCCCGGCTGCGCATCAAGCCCGAGTGGCTGCTGGCTCAGCTGGCCGAGGCCGCGTCGCCCGACGAGGAACTGGCGCTGATGCGCTGATCCAGCGCCTTGGGCTGCTCGATGGTCACGTCACCCAGCGGCTCGGCCACGCAGGGCAGTACCCAGCCCTCGGCGCGCTCTTCTGCGCTCAGGCCCGGCCACTCCACCCGGTAGCTCACCGCGCCCGCCCGCAGCCGGCACAGGCAGGCGCGGCAGGTGCCATTGCGGCAGGAACGCGGCAGCCACAGGCCCGCGGCCTGGGCGGCTTCCAGCAGCGACTGCCGCGGCGCCACGGGCAGTTCCCGGCCCAGGGGCTCGATGCGCAGACACGGCAGTGGGGACGTCATGCCGCAATCGTAGACTGGCGCCTTCGCCATGAGGCCCTGAGGCCCTGCCGCCATGCCCCCGATCCCGCTGAACCCGAACGACCCCGATCTGGCCGGCGCCCGCCTGGCCGCCAGCGTGGTGGTGCTGCGCGACGGCGCCACCGGCCCCGAAGTGCTGATGTTGCGCCGTGCCGAGCGCGATGGCGACATCCGCAGCGGCGTCTGGGTCTTCCCCGGCGGCGTGCTGGACGCCACCGATGGCGAACTGCATGCCCGCTGCGATGGCGAGGACGACGCCGCCCACAGCACCCGCCTGGGCCTGGCCCGCGGCGCGCTGGACTACGCAGTGGCCGCCGTGCGCGAGTGCTTCGAGGAGGTGGGCCTGCTCTTCGCCCACGGCCCGCTGCAGGCCGCCGTGGCCGAGCGCCACGCGGTGCAACGCGGCGAGGATTTCGTTGCCCTGTGCCAGCGCCACGACCTGCGCCTGGCCACCTCGGCCCTGGTGTACCACAGCCACTGGCTGACGCCGCCGGGCATTGCCAAGCGCTTTGACACCCGCTTCTACGTGGCCCGCCTGCCCGAGGGCCAGCAGCCGCAGGCCGACGAGGGCGAGGCGCTGGAAATCGCCTGGCTGACCCCGGCGCAGGCGCTGGACAAGGAGCGCCACCTGAAGCTGCTGCCGGTCACCCGCCGCACGCTGCAGGACCTGGGCCGATTCACCAGCGTGCAGGCCATCCTGGACGAGGCCGCCGCGCGGGTGAACCCGCCGCGCCACATGCCGCGCCTGGGCTGCAACGCCCAGGGCGTGCGCCCGGTGCTGCCGGATGAGTGGGCCTACGCCGAGATCGGCCGGCTAGATCCGCAAGGCCGCGGCGATGTGTGGTTCGAGCTGCCGCCGCTGCGCGCGGTGCCGCTGTCCGAGCGGGTGACGCGCGTGACCTGCGCCAACGGCTCGGTGATGACCGGCCCGGGCACCAACACTTACCTGATCGGCGCGCCGGGTGGGCCGCTGGCGGTGCTCGACCCCGGTCCCGACGATGCCGACACCGAGGCCCACCTGGAGGCGGTGCTGCAAGCCGCCGCGGGCCGGCCGATCACCCGCATCGTGGTCACCCACACGCACAAGGACCATTCACCGGCCGTGCAACGCCTGCGCATGCTGACCGGCGCGACATTGGTGGGCCTGGCTGCGCGGCACCCCGAATGGCAGGACACGCTCTTCGCCCCCGACCTCGCGCCCGCCGATGGCGAGCGGTTGCTGCTGGGCCCCGGCTGCACGCTGCGCGCGGTGCACACGCCCGGCCATGCGGCCAACCATGTCTGCTGGCTGCTGGAGGAAGAGCGCCTGCTGTTCACCGGCGACCATGTGATGCAGGGCTCCACCGTGGTGATCAACCCGCCCGACGGTGACATGGCCGCCTACCTGGGCGCGCTAGAGAAGCTGCTGGCGATCGAGCTGGACTGGTTCGCCCCCGGCCACGGCTTCCTGATGGCGCGCCCGCACGACGAACTGCGCAAGCTCATCGCCCACCGCCTGGCGCGCGAGGCCAAGGTGCTGGACGCGCTGCGCACGCTGGGCCCCTGCACCGACGAGGCGCTGGTGCCCACGGTGTATGGCGATGTGCCCAGTTCGCGCCACGCGCTGGCGCTGCGCTCGCTGCGCGCGCATCTGGGCAAGCTGCTGGCCGAGGGGCGGGTGCGGGACGACGCCGGCCAGCTGCGTCTGGGCTGAAACCTGTTCAGTCCAGCTTCAACCCCAACTTGCGGATCACCGCGCCCCAGCGCGCGCTGTCGGACTCCACCACCTGGCGGAACGCCGCCGCGCTGCCGCCCACCGGCGTCAGGCCTTGCGCGTCCAGCGCGCTCTTGACCGCCGGATCGGCCAGCGTGGCGTTGACATCGGCGTTGACCTTCGCCACCACCGCCTCAGGCGTGCCGGCGGCCACGAACAGACCGTTCCAGGCCAGGCTCTCCACATTCTTCAGGCCCACCGAGCCCATGGTCGGCAGGTCTTTCAGGCTGTCGGGCTGCTGGGCGCTGCTAACGGCCAGCAGGCGGACCTTGTTGTTGCGCACATGGGCCATCAGCGCCGGGGCCACCATGAAGCAGGCGTCGGCCTCGCCCTGCGCCACCGCCAGCGCGGCCGGCGGCGAGCCGTTGAACGGGATGTGCTGGGCCTGGGCGCCGATCTCGGCCAGGAACAGCGCCATCGTCAGGTGGGCCGAGCTGCCGTTGCCCAGCGACGAGTAGTTCATCGCGCCGTTCTTGGCTTTGGCCCAGGCGATGAACTCGGCCAGCGTCTTCACCGGCACATGCGCGCCCACCGCCAGCACATTGGGCTGCGAGGTGGTCATCACCACCGGCACCAGGTCCTTGGCGGCGTCGTAGGGCACCTTGGCGTACAGGTAGGGCGCGAAGGCGATCGGGCCGTTGAAGGACAGCGCGATCGTGTGGCCGTCGGGCGCCGCCTTGGCCGCCACGTCGGTGCCCAGCATGCCGCCGGCGCCGGGCTTGTTCTCGACCACCACGGCCTGGCCCCAGCGGTCCTTGAGCTTGTCGCCCAGCAGCCGGGCGATGATGTCCAGCGAGGAGCCGGCCGGCGCCGGCACGACGATGCGCACCGGCTTGGTGGGCCAGGCGGACTGGGCCTGGGCCAGCGGCGCGCACGCGAAGGTGGCGGCCAGGGCAAGCAGGGAGCGGCGCAGCATCATGGGCATGAAAAAGGGGCCTGGAAAGGCCCCCATGGTAGCGGTGTGCCGCCTGACGCTCAGGGATAGAGACCGCGCTCGACGCGGGCCTGCAGGATGCGCTCGCAGGACACGGTGAAGGTGGCGGTGCGCAGCGTGATGTGGTGCTGGTCGGCCACCTCCCAGATGCGCTTGAGCGCGCCCACCATGATCTTGTCCAGGCGCACGTTGATCTCGTCCTCGGTCCAGAAGAAGCTGGAGAAGTCCTGCACCCACTCGAAGTAGGACACGGTCACGCCGCCGGCGTTGCAGATCACGTCGGGCACCACCAGGATGCCGCGGTCGGCCAGGATGTCGTCAGCGCTGGGCACGGTGGGGCCGTTGGCGCCTTCCAGCACCATCTTCGCCTTCACGCGGCGGGCGCGGTCGGCGGTGATCTGGCCTTCCAGCGCGGCGGGGATCAGGATCTCGCAATCCACGTCCCAGAATTCCTCGTTGCCCATCACCTCGGCGCCCTTGAAGCCACCGACGCCGCCGGTGGCCTTGACGTGCGGCATCAGCTCGGACAGGTCAAAGCCGTTGGCGTTGTAGATGGTGCCGGTGTGGTCCTGAGCCGCCACGATCTTGGCGCCGGCCTGGCCGAACAGCTCGGCCGCGGCCGAGCCCACGTTGCCAAAGCCCTGCACCGCGACGCGGGCGCCCTGCAGGTCCAGATTGATGCGCCGGGCCGCCTCGCGGCCGGTGACAAACACGCCGCGGCCGGTGGCCTTGACGCGGCCCAGCGAGCCGCCCAGGTGGATCGGCTTGCCGGTGACCACGCCGGTGGCGGTGGCGCCGGTGTTCATCGAGTAGGTGTCCATCATCCACGCCATGATCTGGGCGTTGGTGTTGACGTCCGGCGCCGGGATGTCCTGCTGCGGGCCGATGATGATGCCGATCTCGCTGGTGTAGCGGCGGGTGATGCGCTCGAGTTCCTTGATCGAGTGCTTCTTCGGATCGATGCGGATGCCGCCCTTGGCGCCGCCGTAGGGCAGGTTGACCGCGGCGTTCTTGATGCTCATCCAGGCCGACAGCGCCATCACCTCTTCCAGCGTCACGTCGGGGTGGTAGCGCACGCCGCCCTTGCCGGGGCCGCGGCTGAGGTTGTGCTGCACGCGGTAGCCCTCGTAGTGGGCGATGGTGCCGTCGTCCAGTTCCACCGGGATGTCAACGATCAGCGCGCGCTTGGGGCGCTTGAGGGTATCGATCCAGCGCGAGAGGTGGCCCAGGTAGGGCGCCACGCGATCCACCTGCATCAGGTAGGTGCCCCAGGGGCTCTCAGGGGTGGGGTGGACGAAGGACAGCGGTTCGGTCATGTCAGGTGTCTCCTGTGGTTCGGTACTGCCGCGCCGGCCTTGTGGGCCAGCCGTTTCGGCATGGGGGCGGACTGTAGGCGGGGTGGCGCCGAATTTGTCACCGAGGGCTATGCAAGATGTGCATAGTTGCTGCCCCGGCCGTTCATGCATGCGCCGCGCGCATGAGCGCCGCTGTCGTTCGGCATTGCGCCGGCCCGCCTACACTGCGCGCCATGAACGCAACCCCCACTTTGGGCCGCACCGCCTTCATCGGTGGCGGCAACATGGCCAGCGCCGTCATCGGCGGCCTGCTGCGGGCCGGCGCACCGGCCGAGGCCTTCGTCGTGGTCGAGCCCTGGGCCGAGCAGGCGGCGCGGCTGCGCCAGCAGTTCGGGCTGACGGTGTTGGACGCGGCCGGGCCGGCGCTGTCGGGCGCGGACACCGTGGTCTGGGCGGTCAAGCCGCAGCTCTTCACTGAAGCCGCGGCACCTTGCGCGCCGTTCATCGGCAGCGCGCTGCAGATCAGCGTGATGGCCGGCATCCGCAGCGAGGCCATCGCCCGCGCCAGCGGCAGCGCGCAGGTGGTGCGCTGCATGCCCAACACGCCGGCCCTGATCGGCCAGGGCATGACCGGCCTGCATGCCAGCGCCGCCGTCAGCGCCGCGCAGCGCCAGCGCGCCGAGGCGCTGCTGGCCCCGACCGGCCGCCTGCTGTGGGTGGACGCCGAGCGTGACCTGGACGCGGTGACCGCGCTGTCGGGCTCGGGCCCGGCCTACTTCTTCTACCTGATCGAGGCCATGGTGCAGGCCGGCACCGAGCTGGGCCTGAGCCCGGCCCAGGCGCGCACGCTGGCCGAGGGCACCGCCGCCGGCGCGGCGGCGCTGTCAGCCCAGTCCGAGGACAGCCCCGAGCTGCTGCGCCAGCGGGTGACCAGCAAGGGCGGCACCACGCACGCCGCGATCAGCACGATGGAGGCCGCGGGCATGAAGGCCACGGTGGTGGCCGCGGTACACGCGGCCGCGCGGCGCGCTGCCGAACTGGGCGACGAGTTCGGCCGCGCCTGATCGGCAGCGCGCACCGCTCAGGCGCTGCCGGCGGTGTCGTTCATCTGCTTCTGGCTGTCCAGCGCCATCGCCTCGTTGAACTTGGCGACCGTGAAGCCGACCATCATCTGCGTGGGCAGCAGGATCACCGGCACGCCGCTGGCGCCCAGCAGTGCATGGGTCTGGCGCGCGGTATCGCTGCTGGCCATGTCAAGCACCTCGAAACGGATCTTGCTTGAGCGCAGGTGCTCCACCGCCTGACGACAGCTGAGGCAGCCGGGGCCAACGATGATCGCGAAGCTGCCGGTGCCCAGGGGCAGCTTGTCGGTGCGCTGGGTGATGACTGGCTGACGCACCTCGGTCACGCCCTTGAGCGGGCTCTCAAGCAACTGGCGGCCCTGGCTACGCAGGCGGTCCAGGAAGCCCCGGAAGCGTTGTTCGATGGTCTCGGCGCGGGCGGCACCGGTCAGGCCGCCCAACAGCAAGGCCAGGGTCCAGTGACGGCGGTTGACGGGCATGGGCTCCTCCTGGGGTGGGTGTGGGGATCAGGCGGTGGCCAGCACCGTGCCCAGGAAAACGGCAAAGCCAAGCCAGTGGTTGACCCGGAAGGCACGGAAGCAGCCGTCGCGGCTTCTGCCGCGGATCATCGTCCAGTGCCAGACGGCCTGCAAGCCCGCCACCGCCAGCCCCAGCCAGGACAACCGGTCCAGTCCCAGCGAGTGCGTCAGCGCGCCCCAGGCCAGCAGATGGATCGCATAAAAGGCCATCACGCCGGCCACGTCGAAGCGTCCCAGCGTGATGGCCGAGGTGCGGATGCCGATGCGCAGGTCGTCGTCGCGGTCGACCATGGCGTACTCGGTGTCGTAGGCCAGCACCCAGAACAGGTTGGCCCCCAGCAGCGCCCAGGCCTGCCAGGGCACGGCCGCGCCGATCGCGGCCAGGCTCCACTCGGCGCCCCCCAGCACCGCCGAAAAGGCCATCGGGATGCCGAAGCTGAAGGCCACGCCCAGCACCGCCTGTGGCATCGCCACCACCCGTTTGGCATAGGGATAGACGAGCGCGATCGCCAGCGCCGGAAACGACAGCAGGATGGTCGGCGCATTGGTGGTCAGCACCAGACCGAAGGCCACCAGCGCCAGCACCGCGCCCAGGCCCAGCGCCTCCTTCACCGGCAGCTCGCCGCTGGTCACCGGCCGCGCCGCGGTGCGCTTGACGTGGCGGTCGAACTCGCGGTCGGCCACGTCGTTGATGCAGCAGCCGGCGCTGCGCATCAGGATGGTGCCGGCGGTGAACACGACCAGCAGGTGCCAGCCGGGGAAGCCGTCGGCCGCGATCCACAGCGCGCTGAGCGTGGGCCACAGCAGCAGCAGCCAGCCGGCGGGCCGGTTCCAGCGGATCAGGTCCAGGTACAGCGCCAGGCGCGATCGGGGAGCAGACATGCGGGAATTGTCACCGCTGCGCGACAGGGCGATCCCGCGCACCGCTTGCCCGCCGGCCCAGCGCTCGCTAACCTTGCGCGCACGCTGAATGCAGTACCCCAGCGTGCCCTCTCATGTCCCCACCATCCACCGCCCCCGCGTGGGTCCTCCCTCCGGCCCAGACCCAGTCGCTGAGCGAGCGCATCGGCGCGCTGCATGCCCAGCTGCGCCGGGTAGCACCGGCCATCGACCGCATGGCCTGTGCGCTCTACGACCCGGCCGAGGACCTGCTCAAGACCTTTGTCAACAGCACCGCGCACGGCGAACCGCTGCGGGCCTACCAATACCGCCTGTCAGACAGCCCCAGCCTGGGCACGCTGGCCCGCGAGCGCCGCGCCCGCGTGGTGGACCGGCTGGACCTGCTGCCCCTGACGGACACCGCCCACAGCCACTGGCTGCGCGAACAGGGCTACCGCTCCTCGTACACCGTGCCGATCTACGACGGCGACACCTTCGAGGGCTTCCTGTTCTACGACTCCCTGACACCGCAGGCCTTCACGCCCGAGGTGGTGGACCGGCTGGAGGTCTACACCCAGTTGGTGGCGTTGATGATCAGCCACGAGGTGATCGCGGTGCAGGCGCTGGTGGGCTCGATGCGGGTGGCGCGCGACTTCGCCCACCTGCGCGATGTGGAAACCGGCACTCACCTCGACCGCATGTCGCGCTACGTGCGCCTGATCGCCCGCAGCCTGACTGGAGCGCGCCAGCTGAGCGACGAGTTCGTTGAGCAGCTGTTCCTGTTCGCGCCGCTGCACGACATCGGCAAGATCGGCGTGCCCGACGCGCTGCTGCTCAAGCCCGGCCTGTACACCCCGGAAGAACGCCAGCAGATGCAGCGCCACGTCACGCTGGGCTGCGAGATGATCGAGCGCCTGATCGTCGACTTCCGCCTGGGCGGCATCAGCGGCATCGACATCCTGCGCCGCCTGGTGGCCCACCACCACGAGTACCTGGACGGCAGCGGCTACCCGCAAGGCCTGCGCGGCGACGACATTCCCATCGAGGCGCGCATCGTCACCGTGGCCGACGTCTTCGACGCGCTGACCAGCCGGCGCGTCTACAAGCCGGCGTTCGCCGTCGAGGACTCGCTGAGGACGCTGGAGTCCATGGCGCGCGCAGGCAAGGTCGATGCCGAGTGTGTCGATGCGCTGCGGCGCGGCATGGACGAGGTGCTGGCGATCATTGCGCGCTTCGAGGAAACCACCGAGCACTGACCGATCGGCGGCAGGCGCAGGCCCTAAGATGGCGCCCGACGGGCCAGCAGGCCCGCAACAGGGAGATGCATCATGACCAGCGTGTCTGCCGGCCTGCAGGGGCCCAGCCCGTCGCTGCACGCCTGCCTCTTGGCGGCCGTCCTGGGCGCCTGGATGCCGCTGGCGGGTCACGCCGCCGAACCCGCCGCCCGCCTGCACACCGTGCTGGCAGGCCAGGTCAAGCCCGGGCCGGTCAGCGAGGGCGTGACGGCCTTGCGCACCATGTGCCTCCTGGGCAAGGGCCTGCCCGAGGCACCGCCGGTCCGGGTGTCGGCACAGTGGCTGGTCCAGTACCCGGCCCAGTGGCAGCGCACCGACATCGACGGTGAGCGCATCGCCCGCTACGAGATGCGGCAGGTCTATGCGGTGGACGAGAACAACTGCGCGCCCGTGGTCATTCGGCACCTGTCGGTCGAGGTGCTGGACGGCTGCAGCCAGCGGCTGTTCGGCGCTGCGGATGGCGAAGATCCGGCGAAGGGATCACCGCTCAGCAGCGGTCCCGGCCGGTGCAAGACCCAGCGCCCGCGCACGCCACTGCCCGACCTGTCTCGCCTGCCGCGCGAGGACGCCGGCCTGGGCACCCAGTGCCTGTGGTGGAACGACGTGATGGCCCTGAGCTCCCCGGCGTTGGGTGCCGCGGTAGGGGACCGGCGCGGCATCGATGTCTGCGTCTACAGCCGCCAGCCGCGGCTGGAACTGCCCGGACTGGGGCCGCAGCTGGTGGTGCTGAAGCACCGCCTGGCCACCACCGCCGTGGCCGGCAACGACCTGACCGAGATGCCCTTTGCCCCATCGCCCACCGACCTGCACCTGGTCGAGTTCAGCGACGGCGCCCCGCTGCCCGCCAACACCTTCACCCGCGCGGGCGCCGAGGCCTTTCTGCGGCAGCCGCTGCGCATCGCGATACCGACGGGGCACTGAGCGGCTGCGGCCGTGCTTGTCGCGAACGCTGCGCACCGGGCATCATGCCAACCATGGACCGTCAGGCCTTGATCGACCTGCTGACTGCGCACCGCCCCGTGCTGGCGCAGCGCTCTGGCGTGACTCGTCTGGCCTTGTTCCGCAGCGCAGCGCGCGGCACTGCGCGGCCGGACAGCGATGTGGACCTGCCGGTGGCCTTCGACGGCCCGGCCACATCAGTGCGCTACTTCGGTGTGCAGTTCTACCTGGAAGACCTGCTGCAACGCCCCATCGACCTGGTGACCGAGTCCGCGCTGCGCCCGCAGTTCAGGCCCACTGTCGAACGAGACGCCATCGTCGTCTGACCGGAACCCGCGGCTGTACGTGGCCAACATGCTGGCGTTCACCCAACGGGCGATGGCGCCGGACATCCCGTGGCGGCAGATCGTCGCCACCCACAACCGGTTTGCGCATGCGTCCCTGGGCATTGCACCAGAGACGGTGTGGAGCATCCTTGCGATGACCTGCCGCCGATGGTGGCTGCCCTGCCAGTGTTGATCACGGCGTTGGGACCGGCCGACCCAGTCTGACCGGCGGCCGGCCCTGTCACGCTGCGGCAGAGTCGGTGCACACCCCAGAACACCGCATCGCGGCCGGGCACCGGTCACGCGATCGTCAGGAGGCCACCGATGGCGAGCGCATCCCCGTCCAGCAACGCCGCATCGGCGAGCGCAGAGCCCATTGGTCCCACCGAGGATTGGCTGGGCTACGGCCCATATGCCGACAGCCTGTGGGCGCGCATGCAACTGGCGCTGAGCCAGCCCTGGGCACCAGGGCACACGCCCATCACCTCGCGCCCCGGCGCCGACCCCTTGGTGGTGGGCGTCTATGGCGAGTGGGGCGTGGGCAAGAGCAAGCTGCTGGAACTGGTCTACGACCGCGCCGTGGCCGAGAACGCCCAGCGCCTGCAGCAGCGCAGCCAGGATCCCGAGGCCTGGGCCCGGAGCCCTGCGCTGCATCTGGTGGTGCCGGTGTGGTTTCACCCCTGGCGCTACGAGAATGAGCCCAGCCTGGCCGTGCCCTTGCTGATGCATGTGACCGAGGCGCTGCACGCCACGCTCAAGCAGGCGGCCAGCACGAGCGAATCCATGCGTCGCGACATCGCGGCCTTGGCCAAGGCCGGCAACGAGCAGGCCAAGCTGGCCACCCGACTGTTCACCGGGGCCAAGAAGGTCATGCAGGTCGCCGGCAAGGTCGCCGGCAACGAAATGGTCAAGGCCACAGCGGGCGCCGCCGCCTCCTTGGTCAATGCCAGGCAACTGGCCGAAGGCGCGCTGGAGTGGGTGGAGGAGACGGCGGAGCGCTTCGCTGGCGACGATGAGGTCGACGGCCAGCCTGAGAAGAAGGCCCCGGCCGATGGCGCCGACAAGGATGAGGGCATCACGCCCAGCGCCAGCGCCGACGGCCGCTACCACTACAACGTGCAGAAGTACCTGCGCGAACTGAGCCACGTCACCCCCGCGCTCGCCAAGCGCCATGGGCAGACCTTGCGCACCGAGGTGCACCTGCGCTTCGCCGTCTTCATCGACGACCTGGACCGCTGCCTGCCCGAAAACGCCGTGGCGGTGCTGGAACTGATCAAGACGCTGCTCAACGTGGAGAGCTTTGCCTTCATGGTGGCGCTGGACGACGAGGTGATCGAGCGTGGCATCTCGCACCGCTACCGCGATTACCGCTTCAAGGGCGCCAAGCCCGAGATGCCGATCACCGGCTTCGAGTACCTGGAGAAGATCGTCCACCTGCCGTTCAGGCTGCCGGCGCTCACCCGCTCGCAGGCCGAGGACCTGCTGCGCCACCGCGAAGAGCGGCTGCTGCGGGGCAGCAACCTGCCCAGGCTGTGGTTCCCCGAGCCCTTGGCGCCGTCCGAGCGCGGTCGCTCCAGCGAAACAAAGGACCTCGAAACCCCCTGGGTGCCCGGGATGCGCATGCCGGGCGCGCCCTCCAAGCTGACCGAGCTGCTGCTCGACAGCTTCGACGCCTACGTACCCCGCAAGCTGCTGCGTACCCAGGAGCTGGTGCACCAATGGCAGCGCATCCTGGCCGAACGGGGCTACCCCCTGGGCATCAACACTGACGCCCTGATGTTGCTGAGCCTGGCCCTGTTGCAGCTCTTTGCGCCTGATGTCTATCGGCTGGTGCGTCGCCGAGAAGGGGTCTGGCAAGAGTGGATGAACGCCTACCGCGTCATCGCCGACGGACACGCTGCCGTCTTCTCCACCTCGCGCGAAGACGCTGCGCCCCACTATCGCCTGCACGCCTCCAACGCCTTGCTGTACCGCTGGGCAGCCAAGGGGCCCAAAGCGGGGCTGCCGACGGCGACCTCGACGCGGGTCACGTCCTCAGCGGCGGACGTGCCCGAGTGGGCCGGCGATCTGGCGGCCTGGCGCGCCGCGCTGGCCACCACCATCGGTGGCGACCCGGTGGCCCTGTATGCGGCTGAAAACCATCGGCTGCCCTTGGTGCTGGCATTGGGCGAATACTTTGACGCCCAACGCCATGCTTTCAACCCGCTGCAAATGGGCGCCTCACTGGCCGCCTTGAGAGGTTCAACGGAGGGCGGCCATGACCAAGGGCTGGCCCGCTATTGGCAGATGCTGCCCGATGCGGCTGATGCGACCACGGCAACACAACCCTCAAGCAGCGGCGACGCCCAGGCAGGCCGGCGCCGGGATGACCTGGACCTCGGACGGTTGCTCAGCTTCATCGCCAGCACCGACGCCAGCGCCCGCAGCGGCCTGGTGCGCGAGCTGGGCCTGGCCCCGGGCGACTGGCTGCCTAGCCGGGTCATGCCCCAAGTCGTGGCCGCAACAGCCTCGCTGCCGCCGTCGGAAGGCCTGGCCCTGTGGGCGCTGCTGGCGCCCCACGTCGTGCCAAGCGACCTGAGCGGGCAGGACTTCAGCCCGCATTGGGAGCACCTCCTGCTGGATCCCGACGCAGCCACCACCCACGACCAGTTGCTGCCCGCGCTGGACACCCTGCGCCAGTACGGTCTGCTGGACGTGCTGAACCTCACCAACCGCACTAGCGACTTCAAGGGTGCCATGGCGACGCAGCGCGATGACGCCCAGCAGCCCGCCCAAGTCCGCGAACGCGCCGCTGTGGCGGTGGCGCGCCTGGGCGATGACCGGTTCAACTTCGACGGCGCGCGCTGGGGTCTGCCAACGCAGCGTCACGGCTCGCAGGAGGACGAGCCCATCGTCGGTTTCGTGCGCTGTGCCGGGCTGTCTTTCACCCGCGGTGAGAAGGACGAAGACGACAACCCGCCCGTTGAGGTCAGGCTACCCACGTTCTACATGGCCCGCACACTCACCACTGTGGCGCAATGGGCGGCCTTCATGCAGGGCGGCGGCTACGACGACGAGGCTATCTGGCCCGACCCTCAAGGCTGGGCCTGGCGCCTGGGCCGGTTTGACAACGCGGTGGACAACGAGGATTACAAGCGCTGGCTGGCAGAGCGTCCGGCAGGCGCTGCACGGTCCCAGCCCCGGGATTGGTATCTGCAACTGGCACATCCCCAGCACCCGGTGTGTGGCATCAACTGGTTCGAGGCCCGAGCCTATGCCTGCTGGCTGCACCGCCAATTGCAGGCTGAACTGACGGTAGCGGGCATGGCCCAGTGGCAAGTGCGGCTGCCCACCGAGGACCAGTATGAACGCGCAGCCCGCGCCAGCACCACCACCGCCACCCATCGCCACCGCTGGCCCTGGGGCGACGAAGTTGCGACCGCTGCAAACCACGCCAACGTGGAAATCACCGGCCTGCGCCAATCCACCCCGGTAGGCCTGTTCGCCCCCAACCCGTTGGGGCTTTACGACATCTCGGGGAACCTGTGGGAGTGGCAGGATAACCTGTACAAAGTGCTGCGACCGGATGCTTTGGCGGCGCGGGTGGCTGCTGGCCAGGCACTAGCGACGCACAGGACACTTGAGCGATGTGACCTCACGGCGCTGCGGGGCGGCTCCTGGGGCGACGTCGTCCACTATGCGCGGTGTGCCTATAGGATCCGGAACCTGCCCGGCAACAGCGACAGGTATGTGGGTCTGAGGGTTGTCTTGTCCCTCGTTTGAAAAGAGCCTCTGACTTCTTCCGTTCTTATAACGCAGCCTTCTTCAATCCCCCATCCTCTGCTGAAACACCAGCCCCGCATGCTCCCGCAGCGCGTGGAAGCGGATCTTCGGCCAGTTCTCCTGGATCGCGCGCAGCTCGCCCGCGTATTCCAGCAGCAGCGTCGGCGCATCCACCGCGTCCAGCGCCAGGCGGTGGCTGTTGGCGTCGATGAAGCGCTTCAGCTCCTTCTCGCCGCCGTCGGCCTCCTCGCAGGTCACCCAGCGCGCCACGTTGTAGCGCGCGGGCATGATGCGGGCCTTCACGCCGTACTCGTGCTCCAGGCGGTGGGCCACCACCTCGAACTGCAGCTGGCCCACGGCGCCCAGCAGCAGCACGCTGCCGGCCATTGGGCGGAAGACCTGGATCGCGCCTTCCTCGCCCAGCTGGGTCAGGCCGGCGCGCAGCTGCTTGGTTTTCAGCGGGTCGGCCACTTCGACTGAGCGGAACAGCTCGGGCGCGAAGAAGGGCAGGCCGGTGAACTGCAGGGCTTCGCCCTCGGTCAGGGTGTCACCCAGCTGCAGCACGCCGTGGTTGGGGATGCCGATGATGTCGCCGGCAAAGGCCTCGTCCAGCAGCTCGCGCTTCTGGCTCATGAAGGTGACCACGGTGTTGGGCCGCAGGGTCTTGCCGCTGCGCACCACCTTGAGGTTCATGCCGCGGCTGAACTGGCCGCTGGCCACGCGCAGGAAGGCGATGCGGTCGCGATGCGCCGGGTCCATGTTGGCCTGGATCTTGAAGACCACGCCGGTGAACTTGGGCTCGTCGGGCGCCACCGTGCGCTGGATCGCGGGGCGCGGGCCGGGCGGCGGCGCCAGGTCCACCAGCGCGTCCAGCACCTCTTGCACGCCGAAGTTGTTGACCGCCGAGCCGAAGAACATCGGCGTCTGGCGGCCGGCCAGGAATTCGGCCTCGTCAAAGGCGGGGGCGGCCTCGCGCACCAGCTCGATCTCGCCGGCGGCCTGCTGGTAGACATCGCCAAAGCGTTCGTTCAGCAGCGGGTTGGCAATGCCGTCAACGATCTCCTCGGTGCCGGCCACGCGGTCCTCGCCGGGGCTGAAGACGCGCATCTGGTCCTTGCGCAGGTCCAGCACGCCGCCGAAGAACTTGGCCATGCCCACCGGCCAGGTGAAGGGCACCACGGTCATGCCCAGCTCGCGCTCGATCTCGTCCATCAGCGCCAGCGGCTCCTGCACCTCGCGGTCCATCTTGTTGACGAAGGTGAGGATGGGCGTGTTGCGCGCGCGGCAGACCTGCAGCAGGCGCCGGGTCTGCGGCTCCACGCCGTTGGCCGCGTCGATCACCATCAGCGCCGCGTCCACCGCGGTCAGCACGCGGTAGGTGTCTTCCGAGAAGTCCTGGTGGCCGGGGGTGTCGAGCAGGTTGATGGTGCAGCCGCGGTACTCCATCTGCATGACCGAGGAGGCCACCGAGATGCCGCGCTGCTTCTCGATCTCCATCCAGTCCGAGGTGGCGTGGCGCGTGGCCTTGCGGGCCTTGACCGAGCCGGCAATCTGGATCGCACCCGAGAACAGCAGCAGCTTTTCCGTCAGCGTGGTCTTGCCGGCGTCGGGGTGGGAAATGATGGCGAAGGTGCGGCGCTGGCGCACCTGCTCGGCGAGTTCGGCGGACATGGCGGTGGTGGGAACGGAGCGCGAAACCCGCAATTATCGGTGGCGCTCGCGCCGCCGCGCCTCGGCGGCCATTTCCTGGCGCAGCCACTGGGTGAACTGCCGCGTCGGCCGGGCGTGGGCGGCGTCCAGCAGCTCCAGCAGCGCATCGGCGCGCACATGGGCGTCCAGGCGCCAGGTGTCGGGCGTGCTGCGGCCGCGGGTGGCGGCCAGCAGACGAGGGGTGTCGGGCAGGCCGTCCAGCACGCGGCGCAGGTCATCCACCCGCAGCCACCAGTGGTCGTCCTGGTCCTCGATCACGCCGATGACGCGGTCGCGGTAGCGGCGCGTGCCGCGCAGCGCATGCTCGGTGGCCAGGCGCTGGGTGTGCAGGGCCGCCTGGCCCAGCACCTGCTGGATCGGCAGCGTCACCAGCACCGCCACCACCGGCGTGGCCGCCAGCAGGCCGATCTTGCCCGCCACGGCCCAGCCCAGCGCCATCAAGGCGGCGCTGGCCAACAAGGCCAGCAGGAGTCGCGCCAGGGCATGGGTCATGGGGGGTGGGGCGATTGCGAGGTTGGTCCGGCGAGTCTACGGCCCGCTGGATCGAACGGTACAGAATCCGCGCCTGGCAAGGAGAACCCTGATGTCGACACGCTGGTCACCCCGCCTGTTCCGCTGGCACCGCTGGCTGGGCTACCTGGTGGCCTGGCAGGTGCTGGCCTGGGTGGCGGGCGGTGTGCTGTTCGCCTGGCTGCCCTTCCAGGCCTGGGTCAAGGCCGGCGACGCACTGGCGCGGCCCACCGAGCCGCTGCCGGCAGGCTGGCAGCAGGCCTGGTCACAGGCCCGCCTGCCCGAGGGGCCGGTGCTGTCGGTCCACAGCGTCCACACCGCCGCCGGACCCGCCTGGAAGCTCAGCACCCCCCAGGGCGAGCAGTGGCTGACCCACCAGGGCGCCCCGCTGGCAGCGCCGGACGCCGCCGCAGTGGAGCGCTTCGCCCGCCAGCGCTACCGCGGCGACGGCCCGCTGCGGTCGGTGCAGCGCCTGGCCGAGGTGGCTCCGCGCTGGGGCATCGTGCGCGAGCTGGGCGAGCGCCGCGACGTGTGGGTGGCGCAGTTCGATGATGCGCTGGCCACGCGCCTGTACGTGGACGCCCGCAGCGGCGAGCTGCTCGCCGCGCGCAATGACGCCTGGGTGCTGTACGACTTCTTCTGGCGCCTGCACGTGATGGACTACCGCGGTGGCGACGACTTCAACAACCCGCTGCTGCGCGGCGCCGCGCTGCTGGCGCTGGGGCTGGTGGCCGTGGGCGCGGCGATGCTGCTGCTGGCGCTGCGCCGGCACTGGCGCCGCAGCCACGGCTGAGCGGTACCTACATATCGTCACCAGGCTTCACACGCGCGTCACGTGGCGTCGTCATCATCTCGGCCTGCCTTGAAAGGAGGTTCCTGATGAGCACCCCCTCCTCCCCGTCGCCGGTGGTCAACCGTGCCCTGGTGCCGCTGTGGGTGGCCGGCCTGTACCGCGACGCCCATGCCGGCCTGCGCGCCCAGCTGCTTGAGCGCCTGCTGCGTCCGATGGGCGTGCTGGGTCTGGTCGCGGTGGCTGATGGCGTGTTCGCCGCACTGCGCCACCGCCACGGTTGGCAGCGCCTGCAGGTCACCACCGAGGACACCGCAGCGGTCAGCGCCGACCATGTCTTCCAGCTGGCCGCCTACCTGCAGGAGCGCGCGCCCGAGGCGCTGACCTCGCTGACCGACCTGCTGGCCAGCCACCCGGCCGCACTGGCCACGGTCAGCGGCGCGCTGCTGTGGGATCTGCTGCGGCGCAGCAGCCGCTGATCAATTCAGGAAGTTCGTCCACGAGCCGATGTTGTGCACCTCGGCATAGCCGTGGCGACGCAGCAGCAGGCGCGCCATGCCACTGCGGCTGCCGCTGGCGCAGCCCACCACCACCGGCGCACCGCGCGGAATCTCGGCCAGACGCGCACCCAGCTCCGACAGCGGGATGTTGACGGTGCCGGGCGCGTGCGCGGCCTCGAACTCGGCGGGCGAGCGCACATCCACCAGGGCCGCACCTGCGGCCCGCAACGCCGGCAGCCGGGCGCTGACGCGGCGCGCGTTCCACCATTTGTAGCCGAACCACGCGGCCAACAGCAGGACGGGCCAATAGTTCTTCAAGACATCGGTGACGAGTTCGCTCATATACCCATCATCGTATCTGAAGGCAGCAGACCCGGGCTCAGCCGGCCAGCTCGCGCAGCGCATCGATCGCCTGCTCGATGCGCTCCACCGGCACGATGCGCAGGCCCTCGATCGGCTTCTTCGGCGCATTCGCCTGCGGCACCACCGCCACGCTGAAGCCCAGCTTGGCGGCCTCCTTCAGCCGCTCCTGACCCCGCGGCGCCGGCCGCACCTCGCCCGCCAGGCCCACCTCGCCAAAGGCGATGAAGCCGCGCGGCAGCGCCTTGCCGCGCAGGCTGCTCTGAATGGCCAGCAGCACCGCCAGGTCGGCCGCGGGTTCGCTGATGCGCACGCCGCCCACCGCGTTGACAAACACGTCCTGGTCCATGCAGGCCACGCCGGCATGGCGGTGCAGCACCGCCAGCAACATGGCCAGACGGTCGCGCTCCAGGCCCACGCTCAGGCGGCGCGGGCTGGGGCCACCGGCATCGACCAGCGCCTGGATCTCCACCAGCAGCGGCCGCGTGCCCTCCAGCGTCACCAGGACGCAGCTGCCGGGCACCGGCTGGGCGTGCGTGGACAGGAAGATGGCGCTGGGGTTGGCCACGCCCTTGAGGCCCTTCTCGGTCATCGCGAAGACGCCGATCTCGTTGACCGCACCAAAGCGGTTTTTGATCGCCCGCACCAGGCGGAAGCTGCTGTGGGTGTCGCCCTCGAAGTACAACACCGTGTCGACGATGTGCTCCAGCACCCGCGGGCCGGCCAGCGCGCCCTCTTTCGTGACATGGCCCACCAGCACCATGGTGCAGCCGCCGGCCTTGGCGGTGCGGGTGAGCTGCGCCGCGCACTCGCGCACCTGGGCAACCGAGCCGGGGGCGCTGCTGAGCTGGTCGGAGTAGAGCGTCTGGATGGAGTCGATCACGCAGAAGGCCGGCTGCTCGGCGGCGATCGTGGCCTGGATCTTCTCCAGCCCGATCTCGGCCAGCACCCGCACCTGGGTGCCGGCCAGCCCCAGCCGGTGCGCCCGCATCGCCACCTGGGCGGTGGACTCCTCGCCGGTGACATACAGCACCTTCATGCGGCTGGACAAGGCATCCAGGGCCTGCAGCAGCAGCGTGGACTTGCCGATGCCCGGGTCGCCGCCAATCAGCACCACGCCGCCCTCGACGATGCCGCCACCCAGCACCCGGTCCAGCTCATCCAGGCCGGTGGGCGTGCGGGCCACCTCGGCCGCCTCGATCTCGCTGAGCGTGGCCACCGGCTGCGAGGCCGCCAGCGCCTGGAAGCGGTTCTTCGCCGGCCCGGCGGGTTCGGCCACCGTTTCCTCCAGCGTGTTCCACGCCTTGCAGGCCGGGCACTGGCCCAGCCAGCGCGGCGCGGTGCCGCCGCATTCGCTGCAGGTGTAGATGGTCTTGGGGCGCGACATCTTGGGGATTCTCGCAGGCCCCTCAGCCCACCGCGGCTCCCCCTCTTGGGGTATCGTCGGCTGGCCCGGTCATGCTGCGAACCAGCCGGGCACAGCTGCGCGGACGGTTCATCGGCATCCAGAACCGTCGTCCGCGCCCGCTGTCGATCAGGAGGAGGCTGCCCATGTCTGAACAGGCCGTGCCCGAGTGGACGCTCGACGGCACGCTGGATGAGTTGGCGAGGATCGACCGGTGCATGAAGGACCGGCAGTTCGCGTTCATCCTGGGCGCGGGGGCGTCGTTCACCTCAGGCATTCCCACCGGCCATCATTTGGCCCAGCAGTGGCTGAAGGACCTGCACCTGCGCGAGTGCGGTGAAGCCCTGCCGTTGGAAGACTGGCTGCCGACCTGCGGCATCGGAGGCGGCCAGCTCACCCTGGACAACGCCGCCCAGCACTACCCGCACATCTTCGAGCGCCGCTTCGAGGGCGACCGCGAAGGCGGCTATGCCGAACTGGAAACCCAGATGGAAGGCAAGGCGCCCAGCCTGGGCTACTCGCTGCTGGCCGAGATCATTCAGAACACACGGCACAAGGTGGTGGTGACCACCAACTTCGACAACCTGGTGGCGGATGCGCTGGCCATGCACGCCCACCAGTCGCCGCTGGTCGTGGCCCATGAGTCACTGGCCGGCTTCGTGCGCCCGCAACTGCGCCGGCCGCTGGTGGCCAAGATCCACCGCGACCTGTTTCTGAACCCGCTGAACGACGCGAACGGGGTGTCCACCTTGGAGGAAGGCTGGAAGCTGGCACTGAAGAAGCTGTTCCAGTACTTCACGCCGGTGGTGGTGGGCTACGGCGGCAACGACGGCAGCCTGATGAACATGCTGCGGGACCTGAACACGGGCGAGATCGCCGGCCGCATGGTCTGGTGCTACCGCGATGGCGCGCCGCCCAACGCCATCGCCCTGGAGGTGCTGCGCAAGCACAAAGGCCTGCAAGTCAAGATCCCGGGATTCGACGAGTTCATGCTGTTGCTCGCTGCCAAGCTACTGAAAGGCTTCGACGTGGCCGAGATTGCCGAGCGGACGGCCAAGCTGGGGCAGGAGCGCGCTGAGCGCTACCGCGGCCAGGCCAAGCAGTTGGTGGAAGCTTCCGCGCGCGGTACGCCGGACGAGCGCAAGGCCGGCAACGTGTTGACGCTTTCGGCCAGTGCAGGCAACAGCTGGTGGGCGTGGGAGCTGAAGGCGAAGGCCGAACCCGACCTGGTTAAGCGCGACAGTCTTTACCGCGAGGGAATTCGGCTGTTTCCGAACAGCGCTGAGCTGGCGGGCAACTACGCCCTCTTTCTTGAGAACCAGCGCAAGGACTACGACGCGGCCGAGGCGCTCTACAAGAGGGCCCTGGAACTCGATCCCAGCAACGCCAACAACACCGGCAACTACGCCATCTTTCTCAAGGATCAGCGCAAGGACTACGATGCGGCGGAGGCGCTCTTCAAGAAGGCCCTCGAACTCGATCCCAACCACGCCAACAACACCGTCAACTACGCCATCTTTCTCGCGAATCAGCGCAAGGACGACAACGCGGCCGAGGTGCTCTACAAGAAGGCTCTGGAACTCGATCCGAACCACGCCAACAACGCGGCCAGCTACGCCATCCTTCTCGCGAATCAGCGCAAGGACCACGACGCGGCCGAGGCGCTCTACAACAAGGCATTGGAGCTTCGCCCTGATGACGCGAACACCCATGCCAACCTGGCGTCGCTGCTTCTCAGCAGGTTCGAGTCTGAGGACGTCGCTACTGCCTCACAGCATGTTCGACACTGCCTGGAATTGGCGCGACCTCAGGTCTCACAGGCGTCGGCCGAGGCACTCATGTATGGCGCACTGATCGCAGAGCTGCAGCCCGGTGCTGACAGTGCCGACATGCTCAGGCGCCTCAAAGGTGCCCTGTTTGACGGCTTTGAGCGAGGATCGTGGGACTTCACGCTGGTGTTTGACGCTGTCCTCCCCCACCTGCCCGAGCCACGCCGCGCGTTCTACCTAGCCCTGGGCCGCGCCATCCTGGACGCCGACCAGGTGGCCGCATTGGACGCCTTCGAGCCGTGGCGGTCCTTGCAACCCCTCGATCCATTCGCCGACCTGCCGTCACCTTGAGCCGTGATTCATCACAGGGAGAACCCGCCATGAGCCCCCGATCCGCTTCTCCACCGTCGCCGGACGACAACGCCCGAGGCGTGAACATCATCGGCTTCTTCCAGATGGCTCTGGCTGTGGCCTTCATGGGCTGGCTGTTCGCGCTGTGGCCCGAGCGGCCCGCCAAGGATGCACCCTGGATACAGCAGGTGAACCTGGGGCTGTGGAGCGGCCGCATTGGCGACGACGCGCGATTGATCCTGATCGTCATGTGCGCCGGCGCTCTGGGCAGCTTCGTGCACGCATCCACCTCGTTCGCCAGCTATGTGGGCAACAAGCGGCTGGTGCTGAGCTGGGCCTGGTGGTATGCGCTGCGGCCCTTCATTGGCATGGCGCTGGCGCTGATCTTTTACTTCGTCGTGCGTGGGGGCCTCCTGTCGACGAATGCGGCTGCCAGCGAGATGAGTGTCTATGGCGTGGCCGCAGTGGCGGGCCTGGTGGGCATGTTCTCGAAGCAGGCGACCGACAAGCTGCGAGAGTTGTTCGACAACCTGTTCCGCACCGAGCAAGGTCACGGTGATGACGCGCGGGACGACAAGCTGGGTGGCAACCAGCCGGTGGCAGGCGCGATGATCGAGCGGCGCAAGATGTCGGCCTGGGTGATTCCCGACGGCCAGGACGAGACCCAGGTGATCATCGCCAACCTGCACAGCATGCTGGGCGGCGTGGTCACCCGCATCCCGGTACTGCGCACCAACGACACCGTCGTCTGCGTGATCCACCAGAGCCTGCTCTACAAGTTCCTGGCCGATCGCAGCATGGAGGCGCTGAAGGCCCACCAGGCTTTCGACGCCAGCAGCTTCACGCTGAAGGACCTGCTGGACTCGCCGGGCACGAAGGAGCTGGTGCAGGACTCGCTGGCCTACGTGCCCCAGGGCGCAATGCTGTCAGACGCCAAGGCTGTCATGGAGCGCGTGCCCCATTGCCAGGACGTCTTCGTCACCGAGCACGGGCTGCCGAGCGAGCCGGTGCTGGGCTGGCTGACCGACGCGCAGGTCCGGGTCGCCGCCAAGGTGTAGGGCTGATGGGTCGTGCGGGGCCCGTTCGAGGGCGCCGCCGCTACACTGGCGGGCCTTTGCTGCGAGCGCCCCATGGAATTCAGCACCTGGCTCCCCTTCTTCCTGGCCACCGTCGCGATCAGCCTGTCGCCCGGCCCGGGCGCGATTGCGGCCATGGGCGCGGGGCTGAACCACGGCTTCCGGCGCGGCCAGTCCATCGCCTTCGGCCTGGCGCTGGGGGTGTGGACGCAGTTGCTGGTGGTGGGCGTGGGCCTGGGGGCGCTGCTGGCCACCTCGGCGCTGGCCTTTGCGGTGCTGAAGTGGGTGGGCGTGGCCTACCTGGTGTGGCTGGGCGTGCAGCAGTGGCGCTCGCCGGCGGCACCGGTGTCGGCGCCGGGTGGCGACGCGGTGCCCAGCGCCACCCGCGCCCAGCTGGTGCTGCGCGGCTGGGGCGTCAACGCGCTGAACCCCAAGGGCACGGTCTTCCTGCTGGCGGTGATGCCGCAGTTCCTGGACACCGCGCGGCCGATGCTGGCGCAGTACCTGACCATCGCCGCCACCTTCGGCGTGGTCGAGTTCACGGTGATGACCGGCTACGCGGCGCTGGCCTCGCGCGTGCTGCGTCTGCTGCGCACGCCGGCGCAGATCCGCTGGATGAACCGCAGCTTCGGCGGCCTGTTCGTGGCCGCGGGGGCTTTCCTGGCCTTGTTCAAACGGGGGGTGTGATGTCGATCCCGTCTGCGTCCGAGAGCCCGTTCGCCACCGGGCTGAAGCCGCCCTACTGGGCGGTGATCTTCACCAACCAGCGCGAGGGCCGCGATGCTGGCTACGCGGCCACGGCGGACCGCATGACCGAGCTGGCGCGGCAGCAGCCCGGCTTTCTGGGCATGGAAAGCACGCGCAATGCCGAGGGCTTCGGCATCACCGTGTCCTACTGGCGCTCGCCCGAGGACATTGCGCAGTGGCGCCTGCATGCCGAACACTCGGATGCCCGCCGCCAGGGCCGCGAACAGTGGTACGCGCAGTTCGAGCTGCGCGTGGCCAAGGTCGAGCGGGCCTACGCCTTCGAGCGCAACGCCGGATAGGGCGCGTCCCACAGCGGCGCGGGGCGCGATTCATTGGCCGCGTGGCGGTCGTCGTGCAGCGCGTCCTGCGCCCACCAGGCCTGGTGGATCCGGCTGGCCGGCAGCGCATAGCGCTCGCTCAGGCACGCCGCCAGCGCAGGCAGTTCGCTGGCGTCCAGGCACAGCAGCGCCTCGGCGTGGGCGGCCATGACCAGCCAGCGCTGGCCATCCAGGCTGCAGGCGCAGTCGTAGACGCCTGCCGGTGCGCCCTGCAACACGGCCTGCAGCAGGTCGCTGGCCTCGCGTTGGCCCCAGGGGTCGACGTGGTCCAGCCAGTCCTCGATCCGGTTCATCACCAGCATGACGGGCTCCATGGGTTGTGACATGCGCGCTTCATCGGCCGCCCGGCGAACTCGTGAAGTGAGCGTTAGCCACATCGTGTATCCAGCTGCATCCCGGACAATCTCCACCACAGCATGACGAAGGAGACCGGATGAATCCGCGCGTGGGTTGGGCGCTGGCCGTGGCGGCCGTGGCGCTGGGCGGCTGGCAATGGGGCTGGCAGGGGCTGCTGCTGGGCGCCACGGTGGTGGTGTTCTGGCTGCTGCTGCAGTTCAGCCGCAGCCTGCGCGTGCTGCGCCAGGCCGGCGGCGCCCCCAAGGGCAGCGTGGCCAATGCGGTGATGCTGCACAGCCAGCTGCAGACCGGCATGACGCTGATGCAGATCCTGCCGATCACCGGCAGCCTGGGCGAGCCGCTGTCGCCGCCGCCCGACGAGCGTTTCGCCTGGACCGACGCCGCGGGCGACCGCGTGGAGGTGCTGCTGCGCCATGGCCAGCTGGCCGAGTGGCAGTTGCGGCGCGCAGAACCGTAAAATCGCGGATTCGACCGATTTCGAACAAGGACAGTAAGCCATGGGCATGGAAGACCGCGACGGCAAGATCTGGATGGACGGCCAACTGGTGGATTGGCGCGACGCGAAGATCCATGTGCTGACCCACACGCTGCACTACGGCTGCGGCGCCTTCGAGGGCGTGCGCGCCTACAAGACGCCCAAGGGCACCGCCATCTTCCGCCTGCGCGAGCACACCGAGCGTCTGCTCAACTCCGCCAAGATCCTGCGCATGAAGGTGCCCTTCAGCGTGGAACAGCTGGAAGAAGCCCAGAAGGCCGTGGTGCGCGAGAACGCCCTGGAGAGCTGCTACCTGCGCCCGCTGGTCTGGATCGGCTCCGAGAAGCTGGGCGTCAGCCCCAAGGGCAACCAGATCCACGCCATGGTGGCCGCCTGGGCCTGGGGCGCCTACCTGGGCGAGGAGGGCCTCAAGCGCGGCATCCGCGTGAAGATCAGCAGCTACACCCGCCACCACGTCAACATCACAATGACGCAGGCCAAGACGGTGTCCAACTACACCAACAGCATCCTGGCCAACATGGAAGCCACCGATGACGGCTACGACGAGGCCATGCTGCTGGATGCCTCGGGCTTCGTCAGCGAAGGCGCCGGCGAAAACCTGTTCGTCATCAAGAACGGCGTGGTCTACACGCCCGACCTGTCGGCCGGTGCGCTCAACGGCATCACCCGCAACACCATCTTCCACATCTGCCAGGACCTGGGCCTGAAGCTGGTGGAAAAGCGCATCACCCGCGACGAGGTCTACATCGCCGACGAGGCCTTCTTCACCGGCACCGCCGCCGAAGTCACGCCGATCCGCGAGCTGGACCGCATCGAGATCGGCAGTGGCAGCCGCGGCCCGATCACCGAGAAAATCCAGGCCGCCTTCTTCGACATCGTCAACGGCCGCAACGAGAAGTACGCCGATTGGCTGACCCTGGTCTGAACCAGCAAGGAACACCCACCATGAGCGAACAGCACAGCGTCGTCGAAGTCAGCGCCAAGGACCTGCAAGGCCCCGGCGTGGTCTTCTGCCCCAACCCCAAGATGACCCAGTGGAGCACCCACCCCAAGGTCTATGTGGACCTGAGCCACGACGGCGAGGGCCGCTGCCCCTACTGCGGCACGGTCTACCGGCTCAAGGCCGGCGAGAAGATCGCGCACGGGCACTGAGCGCGCCGCATCATCGGAAAAGGGCACCTTCGGGTGCCCTTTTTCACGGCTGGCCGCACAGGCCGACGCCTAGGATGGCCGCACGCTCGCCTGCGCGCGGGCTTCACGCCTGTCCGGGAGCTTTGCCATGCCCAGCCGCCGTCACCTCGTCCGTCTGTCCGCCGGTCTGCTGGCCCTGGGCGCGCTGGGCCCGAGCCTGGCCGCCACGCCGCTGCGCATCGGCGTGGCGCCGCACTCCAGCGCACGCGTGATCCTGGAGATGTACCAGCCGCTGCGCCTGCACCTGGAGCAGGCGCTGCAGCGGCCGGTGGAGATCGTCACCGCCCCTGACTTCACCGAGTACGCACGCCGGGCGATGGCGCAGCAGTACGACATCGCGATCACCACCGGCCACCAGGCGCGGCTGCTGCAGACCGATGCCCGCTACCTGCCGCTGCTGACCTACAAGGCCGACTTCAAGGCGGTGGCCGTGGTGGCCGCCGACAGCCACTACCGCGAGGCCAAGGACCTGGCCGGCAGCGCCGTGGTGGGCCTGTCGCGCTCGTCGCTGGTCACGCTGTGGGGCGAGCACTGGGCCTTCCGCAACGCGATTCCCCACCTGACGATGCGCTATGTCAGCGCCTCGGACAGCACCGGCCAGCTGGTGATCAAGGGCGAGTGTGCCGCGGCCTACATGTCGCTGGCCAATTACCAGAACCTGCCGGCCGCGGTGCGCGAGCAGACCCGCATCCTGGCCGAAAGTCTGCCGATGACCGGCCGCACCTACCTGCTGAACGCCCGCCATGCCGGCCAGGAGGCAGCGATCAGTGACGCGCTGTGGCGCTTTGCGCAGACGCCCGAGGCCAAGGCCTACTTCGCGCGCTACAAGCTGGGGGGTTACCGCGCCCTGGAGCCGCGTGAGCTGGTGGCCATGGAGCCCTACGCCAACGAGGTGCGCAACGAGCTGAAGGCGCGCTGATGCACTTCGCGCCCTGGCGCACCTTGCGCGGCCGTCTGGTGGTGACCGCGCTGGCGGTGGAATTGGTGATGCTGGCCATGCTGGTGGGCAACAGCCTGCGGCTGCTGCGCGAGTCCATGGGCGACCAGGCCGAGCGCCAGGCCGAACAGATCTCGCCGGTGCTGGTGGCCGCGCTGGTGGCGCCGCTGGCGCAGTTCGATTACGCCACGGTCAAGGCGGTCATCGACGAGAGCCAGGCCATCCGCGGCATCAGCTATGCGGCCGTGCTGGATGCTGGCGGGCGCCAGGTGGCGATCAGCGGCTGGCCCGAGGGCAGCCCGCTGCCCGAACCGGACCAGCGCCTGGACCTGGCCGAGGCCCCGCCGCGCTACGACGTCGCCCGCCCGATCAACCTGGCCGGCCAGCACCTGGGCATGCTGCGCTTCGGGCTGGACCTGTCGCACATCGTGCAGGCGCGCGGCGAACTGCTCAGCCAGGGCGTGGCGATCGCGGCGGGCGAGATGCTGCTGTCGGCCGGCCTGCTGAGCCTGCTGGGCCTGCTGATCACGCGCCAGCTCTCGCGGCTCACCCGCGCCAGCCTGCGGGTGGCACAGGGTGATTTCGCGATCGAGCCGGTGCCCGAAGGCCCTGACGACGTGGGCCGCCTGGGCGCCGCCTTCAACGCCATGTCCGGCGCGATCGCCGAGCGCGTGGAGCAGCTCACCCGCGCCAATGAACAGACGGTGCGCATGGCCGCCTCGCTGCACGAGCGCAACCTGCAGCTCGACGCCATCCTGGCGCTCAGCCCCGACGGCTTTGTCGCCTTCGACACCGCTGGCACGGTGCGCATGGTCAGCCCCGCCTTTCCGGGCCTGAGCGGCTTGACCGATGCCGAGGTGGTGGGCATGGACGAGACGCGCTTTTCGGCGATGCTGTCGGCCGCCTGCCGGCCGGGCCAGACCTTTCCGGGCGTGGTGGCCATGCAAGCGGCGCAGCAGCAGGCCGGTGACCGCCCGCTGCGCCAGCTGATCACGCTGGCCGCCACCGGCCGCGAGCTGGAGGTGGGACTGCGCGAATCCGGCGACGGCGAGGTGGCGCGGCTGTTGTTCTTCCGCGATGTCACGCACGAGCGCACGGTGGACCGCATGAAGAGCGAGTTCCTGTCGCATGCCGCGCACGAGCTGCGCACGCCCATGGCCAGCATTTACGGCTTTGCCGAGCTGCTGCGCCTGCGGCCGATGAACGAGGCGCGCCGCGCTGAGGTGCTGGCCATCATCCACCGCCAGGCCGGCGCTATGACGCAGATCATCGACGAGCTGCTGGACCTGGCCCGCATCGACGACCGCCGCGGCCAGGACTTTGAGTTCACCGAGGTCGACACGCTGGCGCTGGCGCGCGAGGTGGCCGAGGGCTTCGGCCTGCCCGAGGGCCGCGCGGCGCCGCAGCTGACGCTGCCGGACACGCCGCGCCGGGTGCGCGCCGACCCGGCCAAGCTGGCGCAGGCGCTGCGCAACCTGCTGTCCAACGCCTACAAGTACTCGCCCGGCGGCGGCGAGGTCTGGCTGTCGGTGATCGACGCGCCCGACGGCCGCGTCGGCCTGCAGGTGATCGACCAGGGCATGGGCATGACCGACGAGCAGGTGGCGCGGGTGTTCGAGCGCTTCTACCGCGCCGACAGCTCGGGCGCGATCCCAGGCACCGGCCTGGGCATGAGCATCGTCAAGGAGCTGATCGAGATCCAGGGCGGCAGCGTCCAGCTGCACAGCACGCCGGGCGTGGGCACCACCGCCACACTGTGGCTGCCCGGCCTGCGTGGCTGATCAGATGCGCTGACGCAGCGCCAGCAACACCCGGCACTGGCGCTCGATCGGTGCGGGCAGCGGCAGCTCGCCGGCCAGCATGCGGCGGATGGTGTGCGCGGTGCCAGCGGGGTCGATCTCGGGCGGCAGCTCGGGGAGGCTGGCCAGCGTGCCGCCCTGGGCCTCGACCGACAGCGCATCGTCCAGCCGGCCACGCACAAAGGCCTTGAGCGCCGGCAGGCGCCGTGCGTCGGCCACCGGCTCGCCCTCGGTGCCGCGCAGCAGCAGCGCGGTGGCGCCGGTCTGGCCCAGGAACTCCGACAGGCTCAGCGCGTACTCGGGGTGGGTGTGGTTGACCACGCGCACCGCGCCGGGCACGGCCGGCAGCAGCTTGGCCAGCGTGTGGCCGGGGTTGCGCAGGCCCAGCACCGCGCGCAGCTTCAGCAGAGCGGCCAATGACGGGTGCAGCGCCTCCAGCGGCATGAACACCGGCTGACCGGCCGCCCAGGCGCGGGCTGCGCCGTCGGCATCACCGGCCGTGGGCCAGCCCAGCGCGTCAAACACCTGGGCACTGGTGACGCGGGTGGGGTCCTCGGCAAAGCCGTGCACCAGCACCGGCACCCCTTCACGGGCCAGCAGCGCGGCCAGCAGTGGCGTCAGGTTGGGCAGCTTGCGCGCGCCGTTGTAGCTGGGCAGCACCACCGCGGCGGCAGGCGCGCTCAGCGCCAGCGTGCGCGGCTCGACCGCGTCCATGAAGCCGGCCAGCTCCTCGGGCGTCTCGCCCTTGATGCGCATGGCCAGCGCGAAGCCGCCCTTCTCAAGGTCGCTGACGCGGCCATCGAGCAGGCGGGCCATCAGGTCGGTGGCCTGGGCGCGGCTCAGCGAGCGGGCGCCCTCCTTGCCGCGGCCGATCTCGCGCAGGTAGGGGGCGATCGTGGGAGGGGCGGTGTCCATGGCCCGATTGTCGGGCCAGGAGCCGCCACAGCGGATGACGCCGCTCAGGCGGTCAGAAGGTTTCCCAGTCGGCCTCGGCGGTGCTGGCCGCCACCGGGCTTGGCCGGGCGACGGGGGCAGGTGCGGCCATGGGCGCCGCGGCCCGGGCCGGCGTGGCGCCAGGCATCTGGGTGGCGCCGCGTTGCTCGCACTCATGCATCAGCTGGCGGATCAGGCGCACCGTGGACTGGGTGGCCTCGGCAAAGGGCGTGCCGCCGTCCATGGCCGCCAGCGCCTGGTCACGCTGGCCACTGTTGACCAGGCGCGCCACAGCGCCCACCTGGCGGTGGAAGCCGGCATGCTCGGTCACCAGCGCGGTGAACGAGGGCAACTGACCGCAGCGGTGCTGGCCCTCGCCGTGCAGCCAGCCGCCCAGCGGACAGGCGTCATCGCGCGAGACGGTCTGCACGTCGAGCTGCTCGCCCTGCATGGCCGCGTTGCGCAGCTTGGTGCGCCAGTCCACATGGGCACGCACGGCCTTCTCCAGCGAGAAGCCCTGGGTGTCGGCGGCACGGGCCTCGCGGCGCAGTTGCACCGCGTCGAGCTGGGCCGCGCCGCGCTCGTCGGCCGACAGGCGGAACAGACGCATCGTGTCGACCACCGCGCCGGCCTGCGCCGAGACGGTGTTGGCCGATGCGGCCAGCTGCTCCACCATGGCCGCGTTCTGCTGGGTCAGGCCGTCCATCTGCGAGACGGCCTCGTTGATCTGGCTGACGCCCTGCTGCTGCTCGGCCGCAGCGGTGCTGACCTGCTCCAGCACCTGCGCCACTTCGCCCACAGCATCGCGCGCGCGGGCCATCAGCTCGCGGGTCTCGCGGGCATGGTTGACGCCCACCGAGACGCGCTC
Organism: Ideonella aquatica; assembly: GCF_018069755.1. GTDB lineage: Bacteria > Pseudomonadota > Gammaproteobacteria > Burkholderiales > Burkholderiaceae_C > Ideonella > Ideonella aquatica. The sequence goes on from NZ_JAGQDE010000006.1 coordinate 40,620, forward strand.
CTGGGTGCCGGCAATCAGACCGCGGATCTGCTGCACCGCATCGGCGGTGCGTTGCGCCAGCACGCGCACCTCGGCCGCGACGACGGCGAAGCCCCGGCCGGACTCGCCGGCCCGTGCGGCCTCGACCGCGGCATTGAGCGCCAGCAGATTGGTCTGAAAGGCCACGCCCTCGATGGTCTGGACGATGTCGCCCATGCCGTCGGCGGCGCGGCGGATCTCGTCCATGTCGCCCACCACCTGGTCGACGGCCTCGGCGCAGGCGCGGGTGGTCTGGGCGGTGTCCACCGCCAGGTCGGCGCCGCGGCGGGCGGCCTCGGCGCTGAGCTTGATCGCGCCGTTGATTTCTTCCATCGATGCGGCGGTTTCCTGCAGGTTGGCGGCCTGCGACTCGGTGCGGGCCGACAGGTCCTGGTTGCCGGCCGAGATCTCGCCGATCGAGCTGCGCACATGGTCCATCTCGCGCCGGCTGTCGAAGACCACGGTGCGCAGGTTCACCGCCAACTGGCGCAGCGCCAGCTGCAGTCGGCCCTGGGTGCCGCGGGCACCGGTGGCCGGCATGTGCGAGAGGTCGCAGGCAGCCAGATGCTGGGCATCGTCGGTGACGCCGGCCAGGACCCGGCGGGTGTGGTGGGCCGTGGCCCAGGCGGCCAGCACACCCGGCAGCAGCGCCGCGGCCAACGCCCAGCCCACCGGCAGCACCAGGGCCAGACCGACGCCGCCCAGAGCGGCCAGCACCGGCAGGCTGCCGCTGGCGCCGCCCAGAGCGTCGCGTGCACGCGCCAGCCACTCGCCAGCCCGGCCCGTGGCCGTCAGGCGGCGCAGTTGGCCGTGCTGCAGGGTGGTGACCAGGCGGCCTTGCGCGGCCTCGTCACGCATCTGCTGGTAGAGCGCCTCGGCGGCCTGCACCTCGTCGCGGGTGGGCTCGCTGCGCACCGAGAGGTAGCCGACGACCTCGCTGCCATTGAGCATCGGCGTGACGTTGGCCCGCACCCAGTAGTGGTCGCCGTTCTTGCGGCGGTTCTTGACCAGGGCCGTCCAGGGGCGGCCCTGGCACACGGTGGCCCAGAGGTCGCGGAAGGCCTCGGCGGGCATGTCGGGGTGCCGCACCAGGTTGTGTGGCTGCCCCATCAGTTCGTCGCGGCTGTAGCCGCTGACCTCGATGAAGGGGCCGTTGCAGTAGGTGATTCGTCCCTGAATGTCGGTCACTGACACCAGGGTGGCGCCCTTGGGAAAGGCGTACTCCTGCTGGGTCACGGGTCCGTTGTTTCTCATGGCGATGGTCTGCTTCCGGACAAGTCGGGGGGTCTGACCAGTATCGGCAGCTTCGCCTGGACCCTGTGCCCGGAGCAGGCCGGTCTACACCCTGCTTTTCGGCTCTGGCGTGGCGCTGAACTGTGCCGCCAGCGTGTCGCGCAGCCAGCGGTTGGCCGGATCCTGGTGCTGCCGGGCATGCCAGTACAGGCTGATCGCCGCCGCGGGCAGCGGCGCCGGCACCGGCTGCTGCACCAGACCGAACGGGCCCTGCAGCGCCTGGGCCAGGCGCTCGGGCACGGTGGCCAGCAGGTCGGTGCCGGCCAGCAGGTGGCCCACGGCCACGAAGTGCGGCACGCTCAGGCGCACGCGGCGGCGCAGTCCGTGGCGGGCCAGCGCCTCGTCGACCTGGCCGTGGCCGGTGCCCTCGGCCAGCACGCGCAGGTGCTCAGCGGCCCCGAAGACCTCGGCACTCGGCGGCGCGCCGGCCAGCGGGTGACCGGCGCGCATCAGGCACACATAGCGCTGGGTGAACAGCTGGCGCTTGTAGAAGCCGCGCTGCAACTGCGGCAGCAGGCCCACGGCCAGGTCGAGCTGGCCGCCGGCCAGCGCCTCGGCCATCTGGGCGCTGGGCTGGCGCAGCGTCGACACGCTGACCCCTGGCGCCTGGGCCGCCAGGTGGTGCATCAGCGGCGGCAGGAAGTAGATCTCGCCAATGTCGCTCAGGCCCAGGCGGAACTCGCGGGTGCTGTGCGTGGGCTCGAAGGCCGCCTGGACGCGGCCCGCCTCCTGCAGGCGGGCCAGGGCGTCGCGCACCGTCGGCGCCATGGCCTCGGCGCGCGGCGTGGGCTGCATGCCGGCGGGGGTGCGCACGAACAGCGGATCACCCAGCTGGCGGCGCAGCCGGGCCAGCGCATTGCTGAAGGCCGGCTGCGACAAGCCCAGCGCCAGCGCCGCGCGCGAGACCTGACGCGTGCGCATCAACTGGTCGAACACCACCCACAGGTTCAGGTCGCTGGCGGCGGGGCGCATGGGCATTCATCCTGTGAATACAGACTATTCCTGAAATTCTATTGGCTGATGCGCAGCGCACGCCCATCATGCGGACCTTGACCCAACGCAAGGCCCGCATGACCACCCCCACCGCCCTGCCCGCCTGGGAATCCGACGGCACCCACCGCATCCCCTTCGGCGTCTACACCGACGAGCAACTGCACCAGCGCGAGCTGCAGCGTTTCTTCTACCAAGGCCACTGGTGCTATGTGGGCCTGGAGGTGGAGGTGCCCGAGCCGGGCGACTTCAAGCGCACCAGCATCGGCGAGCGCTCGGTCATCCTGACCCGCAGTGCCGACGGCGAGATCCATGTGGTCGAGAACGTCTGCGCCCACCGCGGCATGCGTTTCTGCCGCGAGCGCCACGGCCGCGCCAAGAACTTTGTCTGCCCCTACCACCAATGGGGCTACGGCCTGGACGGCAGCCTCAAGGGCGTGCCCTTCCAGCGCGGCGTGCGCCGGGGCGACCAGGTCCACGGCGGCATGCCGGCCGACTTCAACCCCGCCGACCACGGCCTGACGCGGCTGAAGGTGGCGCGCCGGGGTGGCGCGGTGTTTGCGTCCTTCGACCACAACGTGGAGTCCTTCGAGGACTACCTGGGCCCGACCATCCTGGGCTACTACGACCGCCTGTTCAACGGCCGGCCGCTGAAGCTGCTGGGCTACAACCGCCAGCACATCCCGGGCAACTGGAAGCTGATGCAGGAGAACATCAAGGACCCCTACCACCCGGGCCTGCTGCACACCTGGTTCGTCACCTTCGGCCTCTGGCGCGCCGACAACGAATCGGCACTGAAGATGGACGCCCGCCACCGCCATGCCGCGATGATCTCCACCCGCGGCCAGGCCGGCGAGGCGGGGCAGGTGACCGCCGTGTCGAGCTTCAAGTCGCGCATGCAGCTCAACGACCCGCGCTTTCTGGACATCGTGCCGGAGCCGTGGTGGCAGGGTCCCACAGCGGTGATGACCACCATCTTCCCCAGCGTCATCCTGCAGCAGCAGGTCAACAGCGTGTCAACCCGCCAGATCGTGCCTGACGGCCACGGCGCCTTCTTCTTTGAGTGGACGCACTTCGGCTTTGCCGACGACGACGAGGCCATGACGGAGCGCCGGCTTCGCCAGGCCAATCTGTTCGGTCCGGCCGGCTTTGTCTCGGCCGATGATGGCGAGGTGATCGAGTTCTCGCAGCAGGCCTTTGACAGCACCCCCGGCGGCCACACGCTGGCCGAGCTGGGCGGGCGCGAGGTGGGCGACACCGGCCACATGGTGACCGAGACCCTGATCCGCGGCATGTACCGCTACTGGCGCGAGGTGATGGAGGCCGACGCATGAACGCCGACACGCTCTTCGAGATCGCAGCACTGCACGCCGACTACGCTGCCGCGGTGGACCGCGGCGACTGGGATGCCTGGGTGTCGCTGTTCACCGAGGACTGCGTCTACCGGATCGTGCCGCGCGAGAATGTCGAGCGCGGGCTGCCACTGGCCACGCTGGCCTTCGACAGCCGGGCGATGCTGCAGGACCGCGTCTATGCGATCCGCGAAACCCTGTTTCACGACCCGTACTACCAGCGCCATGTGGTGGGCCTGCCGCGCCTGCTGTCGCAGGACGACGCGGGGCTGCGCTGCGAGGCGAACTACGCGGTGTTCCGCACCAAGCTGTCCCAGCTCAGCACGGTCTTCAACGTCGGCCGCTACCTCGACCGCGTGGTGCGCACCCCCGCCGGCTGGCGTTTCGCCGAGCGGGTGTGCGTGTACGACAGCGAGATGATCCCCAACTCGCTGATCTACCCGATCTGAGCGCGGCCCGGGCGGGCCACGCCGACGATCACTTGTAGATGCGGTAATCGGTCTGGTAGTAGGTGTAGGTGGCGGTCGACGACTCGGTGTAGATCTGCGTGGTCACGGTGTGCGTGCCCTGGGTGACTGTGCCCATGCCGCGGGCATTGCCCACCACATAGCCGGTGGTCGAGCCCTGGACGCCCTGGTACTGGCAGCTGACCGAATTGCCGTCGATCAGCAGGCAGATCGCCCAGTCAGAGCCCTGCGGCTTGAGCTGGGCCATGGATTCGAAGCCGATCGCGCAGCCCGCGGCCACGGTGCACGACACGCTGCGCTCGTCGACGGTGTTGAAGCCCAGCGTCAGCGCAGCGCCCAGGCCGTTGCCGACGCCGGTCACGGTCTTCAGCAGCTTGACCGGGCTGCCCACCACGGCCTGGGTGCCGACATCGCGGGCCTTGACACCCTTGGGGGCACCGTTGCCGGCGGCAACGGCCAGGCCAGCGGCGCTCAGGGCGCACAGGAGGATGGCGGACTTGACGAAGCGATGATTGGACATGGTGTACCTCTGAAGTTGGGATGAAGCGATCCGCTGGTGGAGGGCGGACGAGGCAAATCTTGCGCGGCGGCGCCGGCACTGCACATCCTGACGGTTGGGGGGGGGCGCGGTCGGCGGGCTTTGCCGTGGCAGGCGGATCGTTCAGGCTTGTCGCTGGTCAATATGCGCCGTGGGCAAACTTCGAATACTGGCGCGCTGCGCCTGACCGGAACGCCCGATGGAACCCACCGCCCCCGCCCGCCAGATCCTGCTGGGTGACGAAGCCGTTGCCCGCGGCGCGATCGATGCCGGCCTGAGTGCCGCCTACGCCTACCCGGGCACGCCCTCGACCGAGATCTTCCAGACCCTCCAGACCCAGGCGCGCGCACTGGGCCTGCCGGTGCAAGGCCTGTGGTCGACCAACGAGAAAGTGGCGCTGGAAGAAGGCGTGGGCGTGTCCTACGCCGGCCAGCGCGCGCTGGTGGCGATGAAGCACGTGGGCCTGAATGTGGCGGCCGACCCGTTCATGAACGTGGCGGTGTCGGGCACCCATGGCGGTCTGGTGGTGGTGGTGGCCGACGACCCCGGCATGCACAGCTCTCAGAACGAGCAGGACTCGCGCTACTTCGCCGACTTCGCCATGGTCCCCTGCCTGGAGCCGGCCGACCAGCAGCAGTGCTATGACTTCACCCGCGAGGCCTTCGAGCTGTCGGAGCGGCTGCAGCTGCCGGTGCTGCTGCGCCTGGTCACCCGCCTGGCCCACAGCCGCTCGGCGGTGCAGCCGGCCGCGCGCCGCGCGCCCAACCCGCCTGGCTGGGTGCCCGATCCCGAGCGCTTCACGCTGATCCCCGCCAACGCCCGCAAGGCCTATGCCGCGTTGGTGGACAAGCAGGCGGCGCTGCAGAACTGGAGCGCCGGGCAGGCAGCCAACCCGCTGCAGATCGCTGGCGAGGGCCGCCCTGGCATCCTGGTCAGCGGCATTGCCTGGAACTACCTGGTCGAGGCGCTGGGCGACGATCTGGCCGGCTACAACCTGCTGCGCATCGGCGCCTATCCGCTGCCGGTGGCGCGCATCCGTGCGCTGCTCGACGCCTCCAGCGAGGTCATGGTGGTCGAGGAGGGCTACCCCTTCATCGAACGCCAGGTCAGCGCACTGGGCCTGATGCGCGAGCGCCGCATCACCGGCAAGCTCAGTGGCGCGCTGCCGCGCACGGGTGAGCTGAACCAGGACGCGGTGCGCCGCGCCTTTGGGCTGCCGGTGGCGCCGGTGCTGCAGGTCCCCGGCCTGGCCGAGGTGCTGGCGCCGCGCCCGCCGCGGCTGTGCGACAAGTGTCCTCACACCGATGCCTACCTGGCGATCAAGGAGGTCATCGCCGAGTTGGGCAACGATGTGCGGGTGATGGGCGATATCGGCTGCTACTCGCTGGGCACGCTCGAGCCGCTGCGCGCCATCCACTCGTGCCTGTGCATGGGCTCGTCGATCGGCATGGCCATTGGTGCCGCGCACGCCGGCATGAGCCCGGCGCTGTGCGTGATCGGCGACGGCACCTTCACCCACTCGGGCATGGCGCCCCTGCTGGATGCGGTGCAGGCGCAGGTCAACATCAAGGTCTTCATCCTCGACAACTCGATCGTCGCGATGACCGGCGGCCAGCCCACCGCTGCCACCGACGAGCAGGTGGTGGACCTGGTGGCCGGCCTGGGCGTGCCGCGCGCGCACATCCGCGTGGTCGAGCCCACGCGCCACCAGAAGGACCACACGGTGGCCGTGATCCGCCAGGAGCTGGCCTACGAGGGCCTGTCGGTGATCATCGCGCGGCGTGCCTGCGTGACCTACGCCAAGGAGATCAAGGCGCTCAAGCACGCCCGCGGCGAGACCCCGGTGGTGGCCGCATGAAGCTCGACCTGGTGCTGGGCGGCGTGGGCGGCCAGGGCGTGCTGTCGATGGCCTGGGTGATCGACCAGGCGGCGCATGCGGCCGGCCTGCATGTCAAACAGTCTGAAGTGCATGGCATGGCGCAGCGCGGCGGCGCGGTGTCGGCCTGCGTGCGCCTGTCCGACCGGCCGGTGGCCAGCGACCTGATCGCCGCCGGCTCGGCCGCGGTGGTGGCCGCGGTGGAGCCGCTCGAGGCCCTGCGCTACACGCCGCTGCTGCACACCGAAGGCACGGTGGTCAGCGACGTGACGCCGCTGGTCAACATCGACCACTATCCGGACCTGGAAACCCTGCTGGAAGTGCTGTACTCACTGCCCCGGCTGGTGGCCCTGGACGCCACCCGCCTGGCCCACGCCGCCGGCACCGTGAAGGCGCAGAACACCGTGGTGCTGGGCGCCACCGCACCGCTGCTGCCGCTGCCGCTGGACGCGCTGGAGACGCAGCTGCAGGCCTTGTTCGAGCCCAAGGGCGAGCGCATCGTGCAGGCCAATCTGCGCGCTTTCCGCAAGGGTGTGGCGGCCACCGGCTTCGTGCAGGCGATGCGCGCGGCGGGCGTGCCCTCGGCGCGGTTGGCGCGGGTCAGCAGCCGGCTGGCCTTTGCGCCGCACCCGGCGGAGCCGGCGCTGCTGGCCGCCTGGGCCCAGCGCCTGTTGGGCCCGCATGGCGAGGCCACGGCGATGCAGGTCTGGGCGGCGCCCAAGCTGCTGCCGCTGGACGCGGTGCATGCGGTGACCGCCTGAACTACGATGGGGCGGTGACACCGTCCCCACCCACGCCCGCCGTCCGCTGATGGGCCAGCGCGTCTTTCTGCTCGGTGCCAGCGGCACCATCGGCCTGGCCACCGCGCAGGCGCTGCGCGACCGCGGTCACCAGGTCACCGCGCTGGTGCGGCCACGCGCCGGCGTGCTGGGGCGCCTGACGCCCGCCGATCTGGCGCGTCAGCTGCCGGGCGTGGACTGGCGCGCAGGCGATGTCACGGACGCCGACTCGCTGGCGCGCGACGGCTTCGCCGGCCAGCGCTTCGACACCCTGGTGTCCTGCCTGGCCTCGCGCCATGGCGCCCCGGACGATGCCTGGGCGATCGAGCACCGCGCGCCCGCGCAAGCGCTGCGCCTGGCACGCCAGGCCGGCGTGGCGCGGGTGGTGCTGCTGTCGGCGATCTGCGTGCAAAAGCCTCGGCTGGCCTTTCAGCACGCCAAGCTGGCGCTGGAGCGCGAGCTGATCGACTCGGGCCTGGACCACGCCATCGTGCGCCCCACCGCCTTCTTCAAGTCGCTGTCGGGCCAGATCGAGCGGGTGCGCCGCGGCCAGCCCTTTCTGGTGTTCGGCGACGGCACCCTCACCGCCTGCAAGCCGATCGGCAACGAGGACCTGGCGGCCTACCTGGCCGACTGCGTGGACGATCCCGCCGGCCACCGCGGCATCCTGCCGATCGGCGGCCCCGGCGAGGCAATCACGCCGCGCGCCCAGGGCGAACTGCTGTTCTCGCTGCTGGGCCGCCCGCCGCGCTTTCGCCAGGTGCCGGTGGCGCTGCTGGACGGCGTGGTCGGCCTGCTGGGCACGCTGGGCCGGGCTTGGCCGGCGCTGGCGGCCAAGGCCGAGCTGGCGCGCATCGGCCGCTACTACGCCACCGAGTCGATGCTGGTGTGGGATGCAACGCGCGGCCGCTACGACGCACAGGCCACGCCCGCCACCGGCCGACAGACGCTGGCGGAACATTACCGCCAACGGCTCGCAGGCGAGCGCAGCGACGAGCGCGGCGACCACGCCATCTTCTAGGTCATTGGCGTCGCGACTACATTGCGGGCCATCGTCTGGCCAGTCCGGAGTCGCCCATGTCCCTGTCGGTCAAGTCCGTCCTTGAAGGCACCGAAAAGGCCTTTCTGATGTTGATCGCCGTCTGCACCGTGGTGGCCATGGGACAGGAGGTGATGCAGCTGCTGGCGCTGCGCCGGGTCGAGCTGAAGGACCTGCTGCTGATGTTCATCTACGCCGAGGTGCTGGGCATGCTCGGCGCCTTCTACGCCAGCCACCGCATCCCGATCACGATTCCGCTGTTCATCGCGATGACCGCGCTGGCGCGGCTGATCATCCTGCAGGGCAAGGAGGCCGACCCGTCGATCCTGCTCTACGAGAGCGGCGCCATTTTGCTGATCGCCGTGGCCTGCTGGGTCATCGGCCGCATCCGTCCACACGAGTGAGCCGGCCGGGGCGTCCTTACAATCACGCCCCCATGAGCCGGCCCCACGAATTCATCCTCACCCTGTCCTGCCCGGACGCCAAGGGCATCGTCCACAGCGTCTCGGGCCTGCTGTACCAGGCCGGCTGCAACATCATCGATTCGCAGCAGTTTGGCGACGTGCAGGACGAGGGCGCCACCGGCCTGTTCTTCATGCGCGTGCACTTCGAGGCGCCCGAGCACCTGGCCAGCGTGGACACGCTGGACAAGCTGTTCGGCCATGTGCGCGCCCAGTTCACGATGGACGCCCGCTTCCACGCGGTGGACGCGCGCCCGCGCGTGCTGCTGATGGTCAGCCAGCACGGCCACTGCCTGAACGACCTGCTGTTCCGCTGGAAGAGCGGCCAGCTGCCAATGGACATCCGCGCCGTCGTCAGCAACCACACCACCTTCACCGACCTGGCGGCCAGCTACGGCCTGCCCTTCCACCACCTGCCGCTGGCCGGCGGCTCCAGCGCCGAGGTCAAGCGCGCCCAGGAGCGCCAGGTCGAGGCGATCGCCCTGGCCGAGGACATCGACCTGGTGGTGCTGGCGCGCTACATGCAGATCCTGTCGCCCGAGTTCTGCCAGGCGCTGCGCGGGCGGGCGATCAACATCCACCACAGCTTCCTGCCCAGCTTCAAGGGCGCCAAGCCTTACTACCAGGCGCACACCCGCGGTGTGAAGCTGATCGGCGCCACCGCCCACTACGTGACGCCCGACCTCGACGAGGGCCCGATCATCGAGCAGGACGTGGCACGGGTGGACCACTCGCTGTCAGCCGAGGACCTGACCGCGGTGGGCCGCGATGTGGAATGCGTGGTGCTGGCGCGCGCGGTGCGCTGGCATGTGGAGCGGCGGGTGCTGATGAACGGCCACCGCACGGTGGTGTTCCGCTGACATGCCGCGCGTCGGCAAAGCCCAGGCCGCGATGCTGCTGGCATCGCCCGACGACGCCGAGGCACGCTTTTACGAGGCGCTGCGTGAGGCCGACCTGGACAAGCTGATGTCGCTGTGGGCCGAGGACGACGAGGTGGTGTGCATCCACCCCGGCGGCCCGCGCATGGTGGGCTGGGAGGCGGTGCGGGTGGCCTTCGAGGCGGTGTTCAGCAACGGCCCGATCCATGTGCAGCCCAGCAATGTGCGGCGCATCCACACCATGGACAGCGCGGTGCACAGCGTGGTGGAGCAGATCGAGCTGCGCACCGACGAAGGCGTGCGCACCGGCTACGTGATGGCCACCAATGTCTACGCCAAGACCGCCCAGGGCTGGCGGCTGGTGATGCACCACGCCAGCCCCGGCACGCCGCACGAGCCACCCGAGCTGGTCGAGACCCCGTCGGTGCTGCACTGATGCACAACCACCGCGGGCCGCGCTGGCTGCCCGGCGGCCACGCGCAGACGATCTGGCCGGCGCTGTGGTCGCGCCACCATCTGGGGCCGCGGCCACGCTATACGCGCGAGCGCTGGGACACGCCGGACGGCGACTTCGTCGACATCGACTTCCTGCAGACCGAGGCGCCCGCCGACGCCCCCTGGCTGGTGCTGTTCCATGGTCTGGAGGGCTCCTCGTCCAGCGCCTATGCGCTGGCCTTTGCCGAGGTGGCGCGCCAGCGCGGCTGGCACTACGCGGTGCCACACTTCCGCGGCTGCTCGGGCGAGCTCAACCGCGCGCCGCGTGCGTACCACTCGGGCGACTTTGCCGAGATCGGCTGGATCCTGGCGCGGCTGCGCCAGCGCGCCGCCGCCCCGCTGCGGGTGGTGGGCATCTCGCTGGGCGGCAACGCGCTGCTGCGCTGGGCCCAGGAAAGCGGCGACAGCGCGGCCGCCACCGCCGCCGCGGTGGCCGCGGTGTGCTCGCCGATCGACCTGGTGGCCGGTGGCCTGGCGCTGGGCCGCGGCCTGAACCGGCGCGTCTACACGCCGATGTTCCTGCACAGCATGCTGCCCAAGGCGCTGGCCAAGTGGGCGCAGCACCCGGGCCTGTTCGACCGCGACCGCCTGCGCGCCGCACGCACGCTGTTCGAGTTCGACGAGGTCTTCACCGGCCCGCTGCACGGCTTCAAGGGCGCGCTGGACTACTGGACCCGCGCCTCGGCCAAGCCGCACCTGGCGGCCATCCGCATCCCGGCGCTGGTGGTGAATGCGCTGAACGACCCCTTCGTGCCCGCCGCCTGCCTGCCGCGCGCCCACGAGGTGGGCCGCTGCGTGACGCTGTGGCAGCCGCCGCACGGCGGCCATGTGGGCTTTGCCAGCGGCCGATTCCCCGGCCACGTCACGGCCATGCCGCAGGCGGTGAGCGCCTGGCTGGCCGATCACGCGTAAGCTGCGCCCATGGACGAGATCGTCAAGGCCGCGCTGGCCAAGTGGCCCCACGTGCCCGCCTGCCACGACTGGCTGGCGCTGGACGCGCGCGGCGACTGGTACATGCGCGACGAGCGCATCCAGCGCGCCGGTCCGTTCCCGCAGGTCAAGGGCAGCGCGATCCGCCACGACAAGCTGCGCGCCTTCATCCATCGCAACTACGAGGCCGACGCGCAGGGCGCCTGGTACTTCCAGAACGGCCCGCAGCGGGTGTACGTGACCTTGGAGGCCGCGCCCTATGTGTGGCGGGTGGATGGGCGCGGTGCACTGCAGTCGCACACCGGCCTGGCCGCGCAGGCCCGCCAGGCCTGGCTGGACGAGGCGGGCCGGCTGTTCCTGGCGACCGACACCGGCTTCGGCATCGTCCACCCGCAGGACATGCTGGCCGCCTCCGACGCGCTGGAGCGCGGCGACTGGCCGCTGGCCGAGCTGCCCTTTGCGCAGATGCCGGCGCGCTTTGGCTACCAGCTGCACCCGCAGCCATGAAAAAAGCCGCCCGAAGGCGGCTTCATCGCGCGGTGCGCAGCGCGGTTTATTTGGCCGCTTCGGCCGGCGCCTTGGGCTCGTCGAACTTGGCGCCACCGGCATTGGCCATGTAGACCACAGCGCGGCCAATTTCGAGGTCGGAGGTGTCGCCACCGCCTTGTGCGGGCATGCTGTTCTTGCCCTTGAGCGCCGAAGTCAGCAGCGCCTCGTAGCCGGTCTTGATGCGCGGGCCCCAGGCGGCAGCGTCGCCAAACTTGGGGGCGCCCAGCGCGCCAGCGGCGTGGCAGGCAGCGCAGACGGCCTTGTAGACTTCTTCGCCGGCGCGCGGCGCACCGCCGCCGCTGGCGACCTTGACCTCGACCGTGCCCACCGGCTGCAGACGCTCGGCGATCGCCTGCGCCTCGGCCTCCGTGTCGCTCATCTTCTTGCTGTTGGGCAGGAAGAAAATGCCCACCAGCACCGCCAGCAGGGCGACCACCGCCAGGGTGACCAGGTTCTTGGAACTGGCCTCGCCGCGTTGACGGGCCGGGGTGTGAACGTCGCGCATGGGATCCTCGGGGGGCATGAAAGGGGGTTGTCAGGCCGGTCCCCGCAGGCCGGGGAACATCAACCCGGGATTATAGGCTGGGCCTCCGGGTGATCCCTGACTCGGGCTTGACACTGCTAGAATCCGCGGCTTCCTGCGCTGCGCCCGTAGCTCAATGGATAGAGTACTGGCCTCCGAAGCCAGGGGTTGCTGGTTCGATCCCAGCCGGGCGCGCCACCCAGCCAGGGATCACTGCTGCTCAGCGCGGCCCGGATGGTCGACGCACCAGGTTCAGCGCGTTGCCCGCCAGGATCAGGCCCACGCCCGCGGCCGTGAACAGGTCCAGCCGCTCCGCATAGACCAGCCAGCCCACCAGCGCGGTCAGCGGCACCCTCAGAAAATCCATCGGCACCACCACCGTGGCGTCGGCATGGCGCATCGCCCGGGCAAAGCAGTAGTGCGAGTAGGTGCCGCAAAAGGCCACCACCACCACCCAGCCCCAGGTCGCGGCCGAGGGCCAGCGCCACACCCACAGCGCCGGCAGCAGGCCGATCGCGCTTTGCACCACCAGCATCCAGAAGCTGATCGCCACCGCCTCGTCGGTGCGGGTCAGCGACTTCACCAGCACCACCGAGACCGCAAAACCCAGCGCCGACACCAGCGCGATCAGCTGCCCGGCATCCAGCGTGCCGCCCAGCGGCCGCACGATCACCGCCACGCCCACGAGGCCCAGCCCCACGGCCAGCCACTTCAGGGCGCTCATGCGCTCGCCCAGGAACAGCACGGCCAGCGCGGCCGACCAGATCGGCATCGTGAACTCGATCGCCACCACCTGCGCCAGCGGGATCAGCGTCAGCGCCACGAACCAGCCGTACTGCGCGGCGTAATGCACCGCGTTGCGCCCCACATGCTGCGGCAGGCGCCGGGTCTGCACCGCCGCCAGGCCGCCCGCGGCGCGCACCAGCGGCCACAGCATCACCATGCCCAGGGCCGAGCGCAGCAGCATGATCTGGAACACCGACAGCTCGCGCGAGGCCTCGCGGCCCGCCACCGCGATCACCACCATCAGCGTCAGCCAGCCGGCCATCCAGCCGGCGGCGCGCCCGACCGACGCCTCGGCGCTGGCCATCAGCCCCGCGCCAGCGGGTTGGGCGTGGGCTCGGCCACCTTGGTCAGCGTGCTGCGGTCGGTGTGGTGGAACAGCGCCACCTGGCCGCGGATCTTCAGCACCGTGTCCTCGTCGTAGGTCCAGCTGCCGTCGGCGTTGAAGGTCACCTGGATGCGAAAACTCACCGTCTTGAAGGCCGCATCCAGGAAGGGCGCCGAGCAGATGCCGAAGGTGTCCAGGCCCTGGGTGGCGGTCAGCTCGAACTGGTCGGCGTCGGGCGCCGCCATGCCGCCGGCCAGCGCGGTCTGGCCGCGCGGGATGGTCAGCGTGTGCAGGATCTGGCCGGTGGCCGGCTCCCACAGCCAGTAGCCCACCTGGTCGTGGTAGGTCTTGATGTTGTCGGGCTTGGTGACGAACTGGTGGTAGCGCAGGCCGTACATCAGCTGCGGGCCGTTGGTGACAGGGTCGATCGGCTGCAGCTCGATGCGGTCGTGGAAGGCCTGCTTTTTCGGGCCCTCGGCCTTGGGTTTCACATCCAGCCCGCGCCGGCCCTCCCAGACGCCGGCCATGCGGGCCAGTGGGCCCAGATTCGCCAGCGTGTGGACGTCGATCGGGTTCGGCTCGGTGTAGATGTCGGCAGGAAGGTCACTCATCGCAGGTCGGCGGCTCATCAGGGGATGCGCCGACTGTAGACCAGCGCGTCGAAGCCGCTCAATGCCCGCCGGCCAGCAGCGCGGCGTTGCCCCCCGCCGCCGCGGTGTTGACCGTCAGCGTCTGCTCGGCGCAGAAGCGGTAGAGGTAGTGCGGGCCGCCCGCCTTGGGGCCGGTGCCCGACAGGCCCTCGCCGCCAAAGGGCTGCACGCCGACCACCGCGCCAATGGTGTTGCGGTTGACGTAGACGTTGCCGATGCGCGCCTGGTGCGCCAGGCGCTCGGCGCGGCTGTCGATGCGGGTCTGCAGGCCGAAGGTCAGGCCGTAGCCCAGCGCGTTGACCTGGCGCACCACGTCCTCGGGCGCGCCGCCCCAGCGCACCACGTGCAGCACCGGGCCGAAGATCTCGCTGCTCAGCTGGCCGATGTGCTGCAGCTCGAAGGCCACCGGCGTCTGCGTGTCGGGCAGGGCCTGCGGCGCCGGGGTCTCGGCGATCAGCCGGGCCTCGCCGCGCAGCCGCTGCACCTGGGCGGCGATGCCGGCGTGGGCCTCGGCGTCGATCAGCGGGCCGACGTCGGTGTCCAGCCGCGCCGGGTCGCCCACGCGCAGCTCGCGCATCGCGCCGGCCAGCATCTCCAGCAGGCCATCGGCAATGCTTTCGTGCACGCACAGCAGGCGCAGCGCCGAGCAGCGCTGGCCGGCTGAGCGGAAGGCGCTCTGCACCACCGCATCCACCACCTGCTCGGGCAGCGCGGTGCTGTCCACCAGCATCGCGTTGAGACCGCCGGTCTCGGCGATCAGCGGCACGATGGGGCCGTCCTTGGCGGCCAGCGCGCGGTTGATGTGGCGCGCCACCGCGGTGGAGCCGGTGAAGCACACGCCGGCGGTGCGGGGGTCGGCCACCAGGGCGGCGCCCACGGTCTCGCCGGGGCCGTGCAGCAGCACCAGCGCATCGGCGGGCACGCCGGCCTCGTGCAGCAGGTCCACCATGCGCTGCGCCACGCCCGGCGTCTGCTCGGCCGGCTTGGCGGCCACGCTGTTGCCGGCCACCAGCGCCGCGACCACCTGGCCGGTAAAGATGGCCAGCGGGAAGTTCCAGGGGCTGATGCAGACGAAGACGCCGCGGCCGTGCAGGCGCAGCGTGTTGCGCTCGCCGGTGGGGCCGGGCAGCTCCTGCTCGGCCAGGCGCGTGCGCGCCTGCTGGGCGTAGTAGCGGCAGAAGTCCACCGCCTCGCGCACCTCGGCCACGCAGTCGCCCAGGGTCTTGCGCGCCTCCACCACCAGCAGGCCGCAGAACTCGGGCAGGCGGGCCTCCAGCGCGTCGGCGGCGCGCTCCAGCACCGCGGCGCGATCGGCCAGCGGGCGGTCGTTCCAGCCGTCGAAGCCCGCGTGCAGCGTGGCCATCGCGGCGCTCACCGCGGCCGCATCGGCCAGCGGCACCGCCGGCACCTGGGCCAGCGCGATCGCGGCTTCCAGCGGCGCGCGCTGGGCGAGACAGGTGATGTCGACCCCGGCCGAATTGCGGCGCGCCGTGCCAAACAGGTCCAGCGGCAGCGTCAGGCCCTCGGCCTGCTCGCCCGCATGGGCCAGCGCCAGCGGCGAGGCCAGCAGCTCCTCGGGCAGCACCCGCGGGTCGGCCAGTTGGTGGACGAAGGACGAGTTGGCGCCGTTCTCCAGCAGCCGGCGCACCAGGTAGGCCAGCAGGTCGCGGTGCTCGCCCACGGGGGCGTAGACGCGCAGCGCGCCAATGCCGTCCTTCAGCACCTCGCGGTAGACGCCATCCCCCATGCCGTGCAGGCGCTGCATCTCGTAGTGGGTGTCGGGCAGCGCGCCCAGGCCATGGGCCAGGCGGTCGATCGCGCCGATCGTGCCGGCGTTGTGGGTGGCGAACTGCGGGTACAGCACGTCGCGCGCCTCGAGCAGGGCCTTGGCACAGGCCAGGTAGGACACATCGGTGTGGGCCTTGCGGGTGTAGACCGGGTAGCCGGCCAGGCCCAGCTCCTGGGCGCGCTTGACCTCGCCATCCCAGTAGGCGCCCTTGACCAGGCGCACCATGAAGCGCAGGTTCAGCGTGCGGGCGATGCGGGCCACCTCCTCCACCACGCCCAGCGCGCGCGTCTGGTAGGCCTGCACCGCCAGGCCGAAGCCGATCCAGCGCGGGTACTGCTCGGCGATGCGCCGGGCCAGCGCCTCGAAGACATCCAGCGACAGCTCCAGCCGGTCGACTTCTTCGGCGTCGATCGTGAGGTTCAGGTTGGCCTCGGCCGCCAACGCCACCAGCTGCCACACCCGCGGCAGCAGCTCGGCCTGCACGCGCTCACGCTGCAGCTCTTCGTAGCGCGAGAACAGCGCCGAGAGCTTGATCGAGATGCCATCGGCCCCGGTGGGCCCGTCCTGCAGCGCCGAGCGGCCGCTGGCCGAGGCGGCGATCGCGCGGATCGCCCCGGCGTAGGCGGCCAGGTAGCGCTCGGCGTCGTGCTCGGTGCGGGCGCCCTCGCCCAGCATGTCGTAGGAAAAGCGCAGGCGCGGCTGGGCGCGGCGCTGGCTGTCGGCCTCGCCCATCGCCTCGTCGATGGTGCGGCCCAGCACGAACTGCCGGCCCAGCAGCTGGATGGCGCGCAGCGTGGCCGCCACCACGGTGCGCGCGCCCAGGCGCTGCATCAGGCCGGGCTCGCTGCCGGCGGCGTCGGGCAGGAAGCTCTTGCTCATCGCGATCGCCGTGGCCGACAGGCGCGCCAGCAGGCCCTGCGAGCCGTCGTGGGCGTCAAAGTCGGCGCGGCCGAGCTGGTCGGCGGTCAGCGCGATCGCGGTTTCCACATCGGGCACGCGCAGCAGCGCCTCGGCCAGACGCATCAGGGCCAGGCCCTCGGCGCTGCTGATCGGGTACTCCTTGAGCAGCGACTCCATCGCCCAGAACGGCGCCGGGTGCTCGCGCACCGCCTGCACCCAGGGCCGGGCGCGCTGCACCACGGCCGACCAGTCGAAGCCGCGACCCAGGCGCTCGCGGCAACCGGCCAGGGCCTGGGCCTCGGGGCGGTACGGAAACGGCAGCCGGGCATGCGGCGGGTGGGGCAGGGTCAGCGGGGCGGGGTGGTTCATGGCGGCGATGGCAGGGTTAGAACTACTGCGAAGATGCGCAGCGTATGGCGACAATGCCTGCGAAAGATTCGGAGTTTCGTAGTCGACACGGAGTTTTTCCCCGCATGAAGCCGACGCCCGACCCCGCCCCCACCGCTGAGCGCAGCCTCGACAAGATCGATCTGCGCATCCTGCGGGTGCTGCAGGCCGATGGCCGCATCAGCAACCTCAAGCTGGCCGAGGAGGTGCATCTGTCGCCCACCGCCGTGCTGGAGCGGGTCAAGCGGCTCACCCGCGACAACTACATCCTGGGCTACGAGACGCGGCTGAACCCCGCCAAGCTGGGCGCCGGCCTGATGGTCTTTGTCGAGGTGCTGCTCGACCGCACGGTGCACGACGTGATGGACAGTTTCCGCGCCGCGGTGCAGGTGCGCCAGGAAATCCTGGAGTGCCACCTGGTGGCCGGCGGATTCGACTACCTGCTGAAGACGCGGGTCTCCGACATGGCCGCCTACCGCAGTTTTGTGGGCGACGTGATCTGGTCGCTGCCCGGCGTGCGCGAAACCCGCACCTATGCGGTGATGGAAGAGGTCAAAAACACCACCGCACTGAGTTTCTGACGCCTGCGCGGCACTTCAAGTTAGGGGGGTGACCCGCCCGAATCTCCCCCCAGCGGGTGATGGGTCGACCGCGGCACAGCGCTGAAGATGGCGGCACCCACCGCGAGGAGAGCCGCCATGACCCCGCCGCCCGCCATCGACACCCCGCCCACCGACATCCCCTCGGCCACGCTGCCCGGCCTGGGCGACTGGCAGGGCTCCAGCCAAGACCTGCGCGCGGGCCTGTTCCTGCAGGAACTGCATGAGTTCCCGCTGTCCTTCATCAGCCTGGAGCCCTCTGGCGCGCCTCACTGAGCCGGGCCAGGCCGCGCGCGTGCGCCGAAGATCGCGGTGCCAATGCGCACCACCGTGGCACCCTCCAGCACCGCCGCCTCCAGGTCCGCGCTCATGCCCATCGACAGTGTGTCCAAGGCCAGCCCCTGGGCCTGCAGCCGATGGAACAAGTCCCGCAGCCGGGCGTGCGGGGCACGCTGGCGCACCGGGTCATCCTCGGGCTCAGGGATCGCCATCAGGCCGCGCAGACGCAGCCGGGGCAGCGCGGCCACGGCGCGGGCCAGTGCGGGCAGCTCGTCGGGCGCCACGCCGCTCTTGCTGGCCTCGCCGCTCACATTGACCTGCAGGCACAGATTCAGCGGCGGCAGGTGGGCCGGGCGTTGTTCGGACAGGCGCTGGGCAATCTTCAGGCGGTCCACCGAATGCACCCAGTCCACCGCCTCGGCCACCGGGCGCGTCTTGTTGGACTGCAACGGGCCGATCAGGTGCCACTGCAGCTCGGCGCGCCGGTCGGCCAGCGCGGCGATCTTGTCCAGCGCCTCCTGCACGTAGTTCTCGCCAAACGCGTGCTGGCCGGCGTCCAGGGCCGCACGCACCGCCTCGGCCGGGCAGGTCTTGCTGACCGCCAGCAGGCTCACCGCGCCAGGCGGCCGTCCGGCCGCCGCGCACGCCGCCTCGATCCGGGTGCGCACCTGTAGTATGTTCTCGGAGATACTGGGCATCACCCCACAGAGCATAAGCCACCGGCCCCCACCGGGCCCACCGCACCATGGACATCACCCAGCTGCTCGCGTTCTCCGTCAAGAACAAGGCCTCGGACCTGCACCTGGCGGCTGGCCTGCCGCCGATGATCCGCGTGCACGGTGACGTGCGGCGCATCAACATCGACCCGCTGACGCACAAGCAGGTGCACGCCATGGTGTACGACATCATGAACGACACCCAGCGCAAGACCTACGAGGACACGCTGGAGTGCGACTTCAGCTTCGAGGTCCAGGGCCTGGCGCGCTTCCGGGTCAACGCCTTCCACCAGCAGCGCGGCGCCTCGGCCGTGTTCCGCACCATCCCGTCGAAGATCCAGACGCTGCAGCAGCTCAACTGCCCCGCGGTGTTTGCCGACCTGGCGCTCAAGCCGCGCGGCCTGGTGCTGGTGACCGGCCCCACCGGCTCGGGCAAGTCCACCACGCTGGCGGCCATGGTCGACCACCTCAATGAAAGCGAGTACGGCCACATCCTCACGCTGGAGGACCCGATCGAGTTCGTCCACGAGAGCAAGAAGTGCCTGGTCAACCAGCGCGAGGTGGGCCCGCACACGCTGAGCTTCTCGAACGCGCTGCGCGCCGCGCTGCGCGAAGACCCCGACGCCATCCTGGTGGGCGAGCTGCGCGACCTGGAAACCATCCGCCTGGCCCTCACCGCCGCCGAGACCGGCCACCTGGTCTTCGGCACGCTGCACACCTCCAGCGCCGCCAAGACGGTGGACCGGGTGGTCGACGTTTTCCCCGCCGCCGAGAAGGACATGGTGCGCGCGATGCTGTCCGAGTCGCTGGTGGCGGTGATCGCCCAGACCCTGTGCAAGACCAAGGACGGCAACGGCCGCGTGGCCGCCCACGAGATCATGCTGGGCACCGCCGCCATCCGCAACCTGATCCGCGAGAACAAGCTGGCGCAGATGTACTCGGCCATCCAGACCGGCCAGAACGTCGGCATGCAGACCCTCGATCAATGCCTGGCCGACCTGGTCCGGCGCAACCAGATCTCGGCCGCCGAGGCGCGCACCCGCGCCCGCTTCCCCGAGAACTTCCCAGGCTGACCCACCGTGCTCGACTCCCTCAAGCGACTCTTCGGCCGATCGTCCGCGCCCGCGGCCGCCCGCCCGGATGACCAGGGCTTCTACGCCACCCAGTTCGTCGAGCGCCACGCCGACACCCAGCTCTACGTCCACTGGGCGCAGCGCGCCCCCGACCTGAAGGCCGAGCCCTACGACGCTGCGCTGGGCGTGCTGGCCCTGGTGCGCCTGCTGGGCGCCGACCGCCAGCTGGCCGACCTGGGCACCGAGCAGCTGTCGGTGATGGGCGGCTACCTCGACTATGTGCAGGTCGAGTCAGGCAAGCTGATCATCGGCCAGGAGGAGCAGGGCGACTTCATGATGGTCGTGCTGCACGGCATGCTGGTCGAGACCCGGCTACAGCCCTCGGGCGAACGCATCCGCCTGGGCGAGGCCCGCGCTGGCGACCTGCTGGGCGAGTTCAGTGCGCTCGACAGCGAGACCCGCGTCTCCTCGTGGACCGCCGCCTCGCCGGTGACGCTGGCGGTGATCAGCGCGTCCACGCTGGAGCGCATGACCCAGGATGACCCGCGCCTGGCCGCTGCCCTGCTGACCTGGCTGGGCAAGCGCGTCTCGCGCCGCCTGCGCCAGGCCAACGCCCGCCTGGGCGCCCAACTCACCCGCGGCACCGCGGACTGAGCCCCTTTCACGGAGACTGCCATGGAACGCGACCAGGCCTCGAAATTCATCAACGACCTGCTGCGCCTGCTGGTCACCCGCAACGGCTCGGACCTGTTCCTGACCGCCGATTTCCCGCCCGCGATCAAGGTGGACGGCAAGGTGGCCAAGGTCTCGCCGCAGCCGCTCACCGGCTCGCACACGGTGGCGCTGGCGCGGGCCATCATGAACGACAAGCAGGCGGCCGATTTCGAGCGCACCAAGGAGTGCAACTTCGCGATCTCGCCGCAGGGCATCGGGCGCTTCCGCGTCAGCACCTTCATGCAGCAGGGCCATGTGGGCATGGTGCTGCGCACGATTCCCGCGCACATCCCCACGGTGGACGAGCTGGGCCTGCCCAAGATCCTCAAGGACATCGGCATGACCAAGCGCGGCCTGGTGATCCTGGTCGGCGGCACCGGCTCGGGCAAGAGCACCTCGCTGGCGGCGATGATCGACTGGCGCAACGAGAACGCCCATGACCACATCATCACGGTGGAAGACCCGGTGGAGTTCGTGCACCCGCACAAGAACTGCATCGTCACCCAGCGCGAGATCGGCATCGACACCGACGACTGGGACGTGGCGCTGAAGAACTCGCTGCGCCAGGCACCGGATGTGATCCTGATGGGCGAGATCCGCGACCGCAAGACCATGGAGCTGGCGATCGCCTTCGCCGAGACCGGGCACCTGTGCATGGCCACGCTGCACGCCAACAGCGCCAACCAGGCCCTGGACCGGATCATCAACTTCTTCCCCGAGGAGCGCCGCGACCAGCTGCTGATGGACGTGTCGCTGAACCTCAAGGGCCTGGTCTCGCAGCGCCTGATCCCGCGCCAGGAAGGCAAGGGCCGCATCGCCGCGGTCGAGATCATGCTCAACACGCCACTGATGGCCGACCTGATCTTCAAGGGCCAGGTGGGCGAGATCAAGGAGCTGATGAAGCGCTCGCGCGAGCACGGCATGCAGACCTTCGACCAGGCGCTGTTCGATCTCTACGAGTCGCACGCGATCAGCTACGAAGACGCGCTGCGCAATGCCGACTCGGTGAACGACCTGCGCCTGCAGATCAAGCTCGACAGCAAGCGCGCCCGCGTGACCGACCTGGCGGCCGGCACCGAACACCTGCAGATCATCTGACCCGTCCACCGCCATGAGCAAGACCTACGACCCCGTGGCGCCGCACACCGTGGCCTTCATCGGCCTGGGCGTGATGGGCGCCCCGATGGCTGGCCACCTGCAACGCGCCGGCCACCGCGTCAGCGTCTACAACCGCACCAGCAGCAAGGCCCAGGCCTGGGCCGCCGAACACGGCGGCCGCTGGGCGCCCACGCCGCGCGAGGCGGCCCAGGGCGCGCAGATCGTCTTTGCCTGCGTCGGCAACGACAACGATCTGCGCTCGGTGGTGCTGGGCCCTGATGGCGCCTTCGCCGGCATGGCGCCGGGGGCCATCTTCGTTGACCACACCACCGCCTCGGCCGAAGTCGCGCGCGAGCTGCACGCGGCCGCGCAAAAGCGCGACCTGCACTTCATTGATGCCCCGGTCTCCGGCGGCCAGGCCGGTGCGGTCAATGGCGTGCTCACCGTGATGTGCGGCGGCGACGCCGCGCCCTTCGATCAGATCCGGCCGGTGGCCATGGCCTTTGCCAAGGCGGTCACGCGGGTGGGCGAGAGCGGCGCGGGTCAGCTGGCCAAGATGGTCAACCAGATCTGCATCGCCGGGCTGGTCCAGGGCCTGGCCGAGGCCATTGCCTTTGGCCAGAAGGCCGGCCTGGACATGAAGCAGGTGCTCGAGGTGATCGGCAAGGGCGCCGCGCAGAGCTGGCAGATGGACAACCGCGGCAAGACCATGGTCGACGACCAGTTCGACTTCGGCTTTGCCGTCGACTGGATGCGCAAGGACCTGGGCCTGGTGCTGGACGAAGGCCGGCGCAATGGCGCCAAGCTGCCGGTGACCGCGCTGGTCGACCAGTTCTACGCCGACATCCAGGGCCAGGGCGGTCGCCGCTGGGACACCTCCAGCCTGATCCGCCGCCTGCGCTGAGGCCCGCCTGGCGGGCGCGGCTCAGCGTTTCTCGGTGGAGAGCGCCTTCAGCTCGTCCTCGGTGATCGACTCGAACACCTTGACCACCTTGGCCACGCCGGAGACGCCGCGCGCCACGTCGGTGGCGCGGGTCGCCTCGCGCTCGGTCACGCGGCCCAGCAGGTAGACCACGCCGCGCTCGGTGACCACCTTGACCGCCGTCACCGGCAGGTCGTTGGCGTCGATCAGCGCCGCCTTGACGCGGCTGGTGATGATCAGGTCGTTCGAGCGCGCGGTCATCGAGGTGATGCCCATCACCGCACTCTCATTGACCACCGAGCGCACGTTCTCGACCTTGGTCACCACCTCGTCGATGGCGGCGCGGTCGGCATCGCTGGCCACCTCACCGGTGACCAGGGCAATGCGGTTGTAGCTGGTGACGTTGAGGTGGGCCTTGTCGCCCAGGCGCTCGCGCAGGCGCGCCGCGGCCTTGAGCTCGATGCCCTCGTCCTCGAGCTGGGTGCCGGTGGTGCGGCGGTCCTTGTACATCAGCGCGCCGCCGACGGCGGCCCCGCCCAGCAGCAGCGGCGCGCAGCCAGCCAGCAGGCCGCTCAGCGCCAGCGCGGACAGCAGGACTCGCGTGGATACACGACGGTGAAGGGGGTTCATGCTTGCATCTCCTCAGGGCTGGTCAGGGCTCATCGGCCTCGCCCAGCAATTGCACATCGATCGCGTCGCACAGCGCATGCAGCGCCAGCAGCAGCAACTCCATCGCCCGCGGGCCGCCGTTGACCGGCGCGGCGATCCAGACATCGGATTCGGACAGCAGCGAGGCCCAGGGCGCAGCCAGACCGGCGCCCAGCAGCACCACGCCCAGGTCGCGCTGGTGCGCCTCGTCCAGCGCAGCCTGGGCGGCTGGGTCCTCGTCGGCCAGGCTGAACAGCAGCAGCAGGTCACCGCCCTGCCCCAGCGCCGCCACCGACTGCGCCAGCGCGCGCGGCCCGGGCTGCGCGCCGTCGCCCAGCAGGCAGGCGGCCAGCGGCGGGCGCTCGCGCTCGAAACCCTGCTGCAAGGCGCTGGCCGCGGCGCGCGCCAGCCAGCGCGCCCGACCCTCGCCGGCCACCAGCAGCTTGCCGCCGCCAGTCAGGCAGGCCACGATCAGCTGGGCGGCATCGGCGATCGGTCGCGCCATTGGCTCGGCCACCTGGTAGAGCTGGTCGGCGCTCTCGAAGAAATGTTGCTGGATCCGGGGTTCGAGCATGGGCCGCCATGATAAGCGGCGCGCCCGGCTCAGCCGGCGTCGAAGGCGGCCTTCAGCCAGTTCAACTCGTCGCCGTCGATCGCCACCACATCGAAGCGGCAGCGCGGTGGTGCCGCCAGACGCAGCAGATAGGCCCGGGCAGCGCGCACGATGCGGGCCTGCTTGGCGGCGGTGATGCTGGCCGCCGCACCGCCCTGGTCGGGCCGGGCGCGCCAGCGCACCTCGACGAAGACCAGCGTGCCGTCGCGCTCGCGCAGGATCAGGTCGATCTCGCCGCCCGCGCGCGAGCGGCCCGGCGCGAACCGATAATTGCGCTCGACGAGCCGCAGGCCCTGCGCCTGCAGGTAGGCCAGGGCACGGTCCTCCGCCTGGGCGCCGCTGGCCTGGGTCGTCTGTCCACCGCGCGCTCCGGAACCCCACCCCCAGACCATGTCTCTCCCCGCCTCTGAGCTGCTGGCCACCGCCCGGCAGGCCGCCGGCCACCAGCACTGGCCCACCGGCGCACTGTACGTGGTGGCCACGCCGATCGGCAACCTCGCCGATTTCACGCTGCGCGCCATCCATGCGCTGGCGCTGGCCGACGCCGTGGCCTGCGAGGACACGCGCGTCAGTGCCGGCCTGCTGCGCCACCTGGGGCTGGACAAGCCGCTGCTGGCGGTACACGAGCACAACGAACGCGAAGCCGCCGAGCGCGTGCTGGAGCGCCTGGCACGCGGAGAGCGCGTGGCCTATGTCAGCGATGCCGGCACCCCGGCCATCTCCGACCCCGGGGCCTGGCTGGTGGCCCGCACCCGCGCCGCCGGCTACCCGGTGCATGCGCTGCCGGGCGCCAGCGCGGTGGTCACCGCCCTCAGCGCGGCCGGCGACGGGCCGCTGCCCGGTCAGGCCGGGGGCTTTGTCTTCGCCGGCTTCCTGCCGGCCAAGGGTCGCGAGCGCGGCGCCGCGCTGGCGGCCTTGGCCACCGAGCCGCGCAGCGTGGTGCTGTTCGAGGCCCCGCACCGCATCGACACGCTGGCGCAGGAGCTGGCGCAGGCCTGCAGCGCACGCACGGTGACGCTGTGCCGCGAGCTGACCAAGCAGTTCGAGCAGAGCCACACCGCGCCGGCCACGGCGCTGCCGGCCTGGTTGGCCGAGGACGCGTCGCGGCGCCGCGGCGAGTTCGTGGTGGTGCTGCATGCGCAGGCGGTGGTGGCTGTGGCCGAGGACGGCGTGCCCGAGACCGCCCGCCGTCAACTGCAGCTGCTGATGCGCGAGCTGCCGCTGAAGCAGGCGGTGGCGTTGGCGGTGGAGCTCAGCGGGCTGCCCCGCAACCAGCTTTACGACGAGGCGCTGCGCCTGAAGGCTGCCGGCCCGGACCCGCGCGACTGAAGGTCCTCAGCGGGTGGCCGGCTGCGCCACGCGCACCGGATCGTGGTCGTGCTTGCGGCGGTAGATGACCTTGCTCTGCACATCCTGGCGCTGCTCAATGCGGCGTTGCTCGTGGACGGTGAGCCGGCCATCGGCCGCCGCGCGCTGCTGGGCGGCGTCAATGCGCACCTGACCGCGTTGCAAGGTGCGCTGCTCGTGGGCGGTCAGCTCGCCCGCTGCCACGCCCTGCTGGATGCGTTGTTCCTGCTTGGCCTCGCGCTGCTCCATGCGGACCACGCTGGCGGCCCCTGCGGGCGGCGAGGCCTGGGCGGCCGCCGTGGCCGACAACACCACCGTCAGCAGGCCGATCACGGCACCCGAGGTCGAAACCTTCATGATTGAGCTCCTGTTTCTGCAGACGCCACCCTGTGTGGCACCATGCGGGAACAACGCAGGCCGACCGCGCCAGGCACACCTCGAGTTTGCAAAGAAATGTTCACCACCCTCACCGCCGCCCCCGTCACGCCGACTTCGCGCGCCACCACGCAGGAGCGCCTGGCCGTTGCCAGCAGCCTGCTGCTGGAGCCGCATGCCCTGGACGAGATCCACCTGGCGCGGGCGCTGTCCGTGATCGGCGAGCACCGCGTCGATGACGCCGACCTGTACTTCCAGTACACCCGCCACGAGGGCTGGAGCCTGGAGGAGGGCATCGTCAAGAGCGGCAGCTTCTCGATCGACCAGGGTGTGGGTGTGCGCGCGGTGGCGGGCGAGAAGACCGCCTTCGCCTATTCGGATGAGCTGTCCGAGGCCGCGCTGCTCGATGCCGCACGCACCGTGCGCACCATCGCCGCCGCGGGCCAGAGCCGGCGCGTCAAGGTGGGGGCGCCCAAGCTGGCGCCCAGCCGCCTGCTGTATGCGCCGCTGGACCCGATCGCCACGCTCGACAGCACGCAGAAGGTGGCGCTGCTGGAAAAGGTCGAGCGCATGGCCCGCTCCAAGGACCCGCGCATCGTGCAGGTGATGGCCGGCCTGGCCGCCGAGTACGACGTGGTGATGGTGGCGCGCGCCGATGGCACCCGCGCTGCCGATGTGCGGCCGCTGGTGCGCCTGTCGGTGACCGTGATCGCCGAGCAGGGCGAGCGGCGCGAGGTGGGCACCGGTGGCGGCGGCGGCCGCTTCGGCCTGGGCTACTTCCAGGACAGCCACCTGACCGAGTATGTCGACCAGGCCGTGAATGCGGCGCTGACCAACCTCGAATCGCGCCCGGTGCCGGCCGGCGAGATGACGGTGGTGCTGGGCTCGGGCTGGCCCGGCGTGATGCTGCACGAGGCGGTGGGCCACGGCCTGGAGGGCGACTTCAACCGCAAGGGCTCATCCACCTTCAGCGGCCGCATCGGCCAGCGCGTGGCGGCCAAGGGCGTGACCGTGCTCGATGACGGCACGCTGGCCGACCGCCGCGGCTCGCTCAACATCGACGACGAAGGCCATGCCACGCAGCGCAATGTGCTGATCGAGGACGGCATCCTGCGCGGCTACATCCAGGACAGCATGAACGCCCGCCTGATGGGCGTGAAGCCCACCGGCAACGGCCGCCGCGAAAGCTACGCCCATGTGCCCATGCCGCGCATGACCAACACCTACATGCTGGCCGGCCACACGCCGCGCGAGGAGATCGTCGCCAGCATCAAGCGCGGCCTGTACGCCACCAATTTCGGTGGCGGCCAGGTCGACATCACCAGTGGCAAGTTCGTCTTCTCGGCGTCCGAGGCCTACTGGGTCGAGAACGGCCGCATCCAGTACCCGGTCAAGGGCGCCACGCTGATCGGCAACGGCCCCGACGCGATGAAGCGCGTCAGCATGATCGGCAACGACCTGGCGCTGGACTCGGGTGTGGGCACCTGCGGCAAGGAGGGCCAGAGCGTGCCGGTGGGCGTGGGCCAGCCGACGCTGCGCATTGACGGGCTGACCGTCGGTGGCACGGCCTGATCCCTTCACCATTGTCTGTCCCCGCTGGAGCCGCCATGTGGTCCCCTTTCGGCAAGAACAAGCCTGGCGCCAAACCGGTGGTCGCCTCCGGTGTCGGGCCGGCGCCCGCCACCGACGCACCGCTGGCCATCGGCCTGCCGCAGGCCAGCGACGCAGTGAACAAGGCCATGGCTGGCGGCTGCCAGCTCGACCTGACGGCGCGCGTGTCGCCGCTGGTGCGGGTGAACCACCAGATGCGCGGCAGCAAGCTGTCTGCCCGCTACGGTGAGTTCCTCCAGAACAGCAAGCCGGCCCAGATGCAGGTGGTGGAACAGCTGGTGCCGCTGCTGACCGTGCCGCGCCGGCCCTCGGCCGCCGAGCGCTGGGCCGACGAACACGGCCACGCCGAGACCGCCCGCGCACTGCTGAAGGAGGTGCCGCCCAACGA
Source organism: Ideonella aquatica (assembly GCF_018069755.1). Lineage (GTDB taxonomy): Bacteria > Pseudomonadota > Gammaproteobacteria > Burkholderiales > Burkholderiaceae_C > Ideonella > Ideonella aquatica. The sequence goes on from NZ_JAGQDE010000006.1 coordinate 68,028, forward strand.
ATGGGGCTACTTCATGCCGCTGGCCCCCGGCCTGGGCACGCTGGGTGCGCTGGGCAGCCTGTCGGTGCCGCAGGCCACCTCGCGCTGGCGCAGCCTGTACCGCCTGAACTTCATCATGGACGGCGTCAGCCAACTGGTGGGCGGCCGGCTCGATGGCCTGTCGCTGCTGGACATTGCCTGCAACTGGGGCGCCTTCGCGATCGAGGCGGCGCTGCGCGGCGCACAGGAGGTGGATGGCTTCGACATCCGCACCCAGAACATCGAGCGTGCGCGGCGGCTTTCCGGTTATTTCGGCACCGAGGCGCGCACGCGCTTCTCGGTGGCCGATGTCTACGCGTTCCAGCCGCAGCGCAGCTACGACATCGTGCTGAACCTGGGCCTGATGTACCACATCACCAAGCCCTACGAGCTGGTGCGCGCCACGCATGCACTGTGCAATCACATGGCGGTGTTCGACACCGTGGTCCACCGCGAGCCCTTCTCGGGCTTCATCCTGGGCACCGGCGAGCACGCGCCTGAGCATGCCGCCACCGCCACCGGCTGCGAGCTGCACCCCACCTACCGCGCGCTGATCGAGCTGGCCTACCTGGCCGGCTTCAAGGAAGTCATCGAGCTCAAGGGCGAGCCCGACCCGGCCTGGGCCGGCTTCAACACCGACCCCTACGGCGTCGGCCAGCGGCGCTGCATCGTCGCCTTCAAGTAAAACGGTGTCGAGGCCCAACGCGCTGCGCTGCAGCGCGGCGGCCGATGATGCTAGACTTCAGCCATGCGTTGCGCACCGGCCTACTTTTTTGCCTACTTTTGGTTCTCGCCCCGATCGGCGGCTGGAGAGGCAATCGCGCGCAACTGACACCAAGCGAACACCCCCAGAAAACCGCCGGACCCACCGGCGGTTTTTTTTCGCCGGTCGACGCGAGGCACCCACCCAGGAGAACCCCCCGATGAACGCCAAAGCCACCCACGAGCACTGGTCGGGCTACCCGCCCGGAGAACGCACCAGCCAGACCGACGACCAGCGCATCGAGGAGGTGACCCCCTTGCCGCCGCCTGAACACCTGATCCGCTTCTTCCCGATCGCCGGCACGCCGGTCGAGCAATTGGTGAAGAGCACCCGCGACGGCATCCGCCGCATCATGACCGGCAAGGACGACCGTCTGCTGGTGATCATCGGCCCCTGCTCGATCCACGATCCGGCCGCCGCGGTGGAGTACGCCCGCCGCCTGAAGGCCCAGCGCGAGAAGTTCCAGGACACGCTGGAGATCGTGATGCGCGTGTACTTCGAGAAGCCGCGCACCACGGTCGGCTGGAAGGGCCTGATCAACGACCCCTACCTGGACGAGAGCTACCGCATTGACGAGGGCCTGCGCATTGCCCGCCAGCTGCTGGTGGAGATCAACCGCCAGGGCGTGCCCGCAGGCAGCGAGTTCCTGGACGTGATCAGCCCGCAGTACATCGGCGACCTGATCAGCTGGGGCGCGATCGGCGCGCGCACCACCGAGAGCCAGGTGCACCGCGAACTGGCCAGCGGCCTCTCAGCCCCGGTGGGCTTCAAGAACGGCACCGACGGCAACATCCGCATCGCCACCGACGCCATCCAGGCCGCCAGCAAGCCGCACCACTTCCTGTCGGTGCACAAGAACGGCCAGGTCGCCATCGTCGAGACGCGCGGCAACAAGGACTGCCACGTGATCCTGCGCGGCGGCAAGGCGCCCAACTACGACGCCGCCAGCGTGGCCGCCGCCTGCAAGGAGCTGGAGGCCGCCAAGCTGCCCGGCACGCTGATGGTGGACTGCAGCCACGCCAACTCGAGCAAGCAGCACCAGCGCCAGCTGGATGTGGCGCGCGACATCGGCACGCAGATCGCCGGCGGCAGCCGCCAGGTCTTCGGCGTGATGATCGAAAGCCACCTGCAGGCCGGCGCGCAGAAGTTCAGCCCTGGCAAGGACGACCCGGCCAAGCTCTGCTACGGCCAGAGCATCACCGACGCCTGCCTGGGTTGGGATGACTCGATCGATGCGCTGCAGGTGCTGAGCGACGCGGTCAAGGCGCGGCGGCGCTGAGCGCCTGGGCCTCGCGGAACCAGCGCTGCAAGGCGCCGGGGATTTGGCCATCGGGGTGCAGCGCGGTCCACAGTTGCAGGGCCTGGCGGCCGCGCTGCCGCGCCTCGTCGCGGCGCCCCAGCGCGGCCAAGGCCTGACCCTCGGTGCCCAGCGCCTGCGCCAGCTGCCATCCCCGGGCCGCATTGCGGGTGACGTCGTCGCCCTGCATCATCGCCACGACCTGCGCGGCGCGCCGCGCGGCCTCGGGCGGATCCTTCGACAGGCGCAGCCGGGCCGACCAGAGCAACGCATCGGCCCACCAGCGCTGCACATAGAAGTCGCTGCCTTTCGCGGCGCGCAGCGCCAGCGCAGCCACCGCGGCATCCACCCGCCGCAGCGCCTGGGCCGTCTGCCCCGCATCCACCAAGAGGCGGCCCTGCACCAGTCCCAGCAGCACGCGGTCGCGTTGAAGCACCTCATTGCCCGGGTCGGCGGCGGACAGCGCCTGCATCGTGGCCTCGGCCTCGTCCAGCCGGACGCGGCCCTCGGCATTGCGCCCGGCCTGGTTCAATGCCACGCTGTGAACCACGCGGGCCATGGCCGTTTGATGGCGGTAGTGGGCACTCTGGGGGACACGCCGCGCCGCCTCGTCACGCAGTTGCACCGCCTGCGTGGTGTGGCTCAGGGCCAACGCGCTGTCGCCACGCAGCACCGCCACGCTGCCCAGGCCGTGGTGGGCCCAGGCGGTCTGGTGCACCCACTCGACTTCACCCGGCTCGCGGGCGCGCATGCGCTCGAAGATGGCCAGCGCCTGCTGCCACAGTTGCAGCGCCTCCTCCGTGCGCCCCAGGTTGGACGCGGCCACGCTGCCGCCGGTGAGCACCGCGCGTCGGCCCAGCAGCGTGGCCTGGCGCGACAGGGTCTGCAGGTCGTCGGGCTGCTGCGCGACGATGCGCTCGACCAGGCGGCTGGCCTCGGCCAGCGCCTCGTTCGCCGGGATCAACCGACCCTGGCGCAGCAACAGGTCGCTGTGCAGCAGCCGCAGGTCGACCGCCTTGTCCAGCGCCGGCACATCGGCCTGCGGCAGGTACAGCGGCAGCAGCGCCAGCGCCTTCTCGGCGCTGCGCAGCGCATCGTCGGGCCGCTCCTGGCCGGGCGAGAAGGATTCGCCCTGCAGCACCGCCAGGCGGAACCAGGCCTCGGCCAGCTCGCGGGCCAGCCCGGCGTCATCGGCCACGTCGTGCGCCAGCGCGTCGAGGTAGCCGGCGGCGTCCTGCAGCAGCGCATCGCGCACCGCAGTGGCCCCGGGCAGGTGGGCGATCTGGTCGTGGTACTTGAAGACCATCTGGTTGGCCAGCTGGCGCACCTGGGCGAAGCGGGCCTCGGCGCGTTGGCGTTGACGATCGGCCTCGTGGGCCTGCCAGGTGGCGACGCCGACCCCGGCCACCAGCGATGACAAGGCCAGCGCCGCCGCCGCACTGGCCGCCCGGTGGCGCAGCACGAAGCGGCTGAGCAGGTAGCCCGCGCTGGGCGCGCGTGCGCTGACCGGCAGCCCCGCCAGGTGCGCCCGCACATCCGCCGCGAACGCGTCCACGCTGGGGTAGCGCGCCGCCGGGGCCTTGTCCAGGGCCTTGAGCAGGATGTTATCCAGGTCGCCCTTCAGACGCTTGCGCGTGACCATCCACTGCGGGTCGGCCACCAGCCCGGGGCTCAGCGCACTGGGCCGCGTGGGCTCTTCCTCCAGCACACTGCGGGCGGCTTCCTGCGGCGTCGTCGCGTTGCGGCCGTAGGGCCGCAGGCCGGTGAGCATCACGTACAGCAGCACGCCCAGGCTGTAGATGTCGGTCAGCGTGCCCACCGGCTCGCCCCTGACCTGCTCGGGGCTGGCGTAGTTGGGCGTGTAGGGCCGCGGGCCGGCGCCGGTGTGCTCGCCTTCGGCCGGGTCCAGCGCCTTGGCGATGCCGAAGTCCAGCAGCTTGACCTGGCTGTCCTCGGTGACCAGCACGTTGCTGGGCTTGAGGTCGCGGTGCACCAGCAGCTGGCGGTGCGCAAAGGCCACCGCGTCGGCCAGCTGCAGGAACAGCCCCAGCCGCGCTTCCAGTGCCAGGCCTTCGCAGGCCTGGTCGATCGGGCGGCCCAGCACCCGCTCCATCACGAAGTACGGCAGGCCCGCCGCGGTGCGCCCGGCGTCCAGCAGGTGGGCGATGTGCGGGTGGTTCAGCCGCGCCAGCGCGCGCTGCTCCAGCGCAAAGCGCGCCAGCACCGCCGCCGAGTCCATGCCGCGCTTGAGCACCTTGACCGCGGCCTCGCCGTCCCAGGCGCCGTCGGCGCGGCGCGCCAGCATCACCTCGGCCATGCCGCCCGCACCCAGCGGGCCGACGATCTCCCAGGCGCCCAGGCGCTCGCCGGGGGGCAGCAGCGGCCCCGGCTCATCCGCCAGCGGTGGCTCCAGGAAGCTGTCGGTCGTCGCGTCCTGCAGCACATGCTCATGCGCCAGCAGGCTCAGCACCTCGTCCTGCACCGCCGGGTCGGCGCCGCTGGCCCGCACGAAGGCCTCGCGCGCCGCCCACGGCTGCTCCAGCGCTGCCTCGAACAGCGCCTTGACCTGTGGCCAGTGGGTGTCGCCGGCGGCCATGGCAGGCTACAGGCCGATCGGCTCGCCGCGCGCCAGCGCATCGCGGCGGCGCAGGTGCTCGCCGTTGAGCGCCCGCAGCGCGTCGGCCGCCTGGTAATGCTGCAGCGCGCGCTGGCGCCAGGCTGGGGCGGCGGCGGGCTCGGCCGCGGCCATCACCAGCGCAGACTCGGCCAGGTTGAGCAGCGCATCACCGCCCTTGGACTCGCGCGACAGCGGCTCCAGGATGACCTGGCTCTGGCGCAGCTGCGTCAGGGCCTCGTCGCGCCGTTGCAGCCCCAGCAGCGCGGCCGCGCGGTAAATGCCCAGCCAGGCCCACAGGCGCTCGGGGTGCGGCCCGGGCTTGGCCGTGCGCTGGCGCTGCCAGTAGGCCAGCGCGCTGTCGAGCACCGGCAGCGCGTCAGCCGAGCGGCCGACCAGCGCCAGCGCCCGCCCATGGTGCTGGGCCACGCGCGGCAGGTTCTCGGCCCACTTGCTCTGCGGGCCGTTCTCGGCGGCCAGGCGCTGCACCGTGTCCCAGGCCGCCTGGCTGGCCAGCACGGCACGCGCGGGCTGGTCGGCACGCATCAGGATCACCGCGGCATTGGTGGCCTCGGTGACCAGCTCGTCGCGCCGGCCGGTGTGGAAGGGCTCGGCCTGCACCGCGCGCAGACGCTGCTGCCAGGCGGCTTCGGCATCAGCGCGCGAGGCGTCGAGCCGACCCAGGCGCGCATGGGTGATGGCCCGCGCCCCGAGCAGCGTGCCCAGCAGCGGCGCCAGGCTGGCGTCGCCGTCGCGCTCCAGGCGGCGCAGGGCCTGCTCGGCCTGGCCGTACAGCGCCAGCGCGTCCTCGGGGCGGTTCAGGCTGGCCACGGTCTGCTGGTCAAAGAACTGGGCCTCGACGATCTGCAGCGAGGCGCGCTGCACCTGCAGGTCGCGCTGCTCGGCCGGTGGCAGGCGCTGCAGCCGCTGGTCGATCAGCGCCATCGCCTCCTCCAGCGTCTTCAGGCCCTGCTCGGGCTGGCCGTCGGCGCGCTGCGCGCGGGCACGGATCTGCAGCGCCTGCGACAAGGCCAGGCTCAGCGCGGCGTCGTCCGGCCGCGCCGGCAGCACACGTCGGGCCAGCGTGATGGCGTGTTCGGCATGCTGGCGCGCCTCGCCCATCTTGCTGAGCGAGACGCCGCCGTCGTCGCCGCCCACCTGGGCCAGGCGGGCGTAGACGCCGGCCAGCAGGGCCAGCCACTCCGTGTCGTCGCCAGCCTCCTGCTCGACCTCGCTGAGCTGGCCCAGCAGGCCCTTGAGCAGGTTCTCCTTGACCACCAGGCCGCCGGGCAGATAAGTGACGGCATCGGCATAGCGCAGCACCACGTCGCGGCTCAGGCCGCGCAACTGCTCCAGCCGCTGTCCGGCGACATGAGCCTGCCAGCTGGCCACACCGGCGCCCACCACCAGGGACACCGCCGCCAGCGCCGCCGCCGCACTGGCCGCCCGGTGGCGCAGCACGAAGCGGCTGAGCAGGTAGCCCGCGCTGGGCGCGCGCGCGCTGACCGGCAGGCCCGTCAGGTGGGCCCGCACATCCGCCGAAAACGCGTCCACGCTGGGGTAGCGTGCCGCCGGGGCCTTGTCCAGGGCTTTCAGCAGGATGTTGTCCAGGTCGCCCTTCAGACGCTTGCGCGTGGCCATCCACTGCGGATCACTCACCAGCCCGGGGCTCAGCGCGCTGGGCCGCGTGGGTTCTTCCTCCAGCACGCTGCGGGCGGCTTCCTGCGGCGTCGTCGCGTGCCGGCCGTAGGGCCGCAGCCCGGTGAGCATCACGTACAGCAGCACGCCCAGGCTGTAGATGTCGGTCAGCGTGCCCACCGGCTCGCCGCGCACCTGCTCGGGGCTGGCGTAGTTGGGCGTGTAGGGCCGCGGGCCGGCGCCGGTGTGCTCGCCCTCGGCCGGGTCCAGCGCCTTGGCGATGCCAAAGTCCAGCAGCTTGACCTGGCCGTCCTCGGTGACCAGCACGTTGCTGGGCTTGAGGTCGCGGTGCACCAGCAGCTGCCGGTGCGCAAAGGCCACCGCGTCGGCCAGTTGCAGGAACAACGCCAGCCGCGCCTCCAGCGCCAGGCCCTCGCAGGCCTGGTCGATCGGGCGGCCGCGCACCAGCTCCATCACGAAGTACGGCAGGCCCGCCGCGGTGCGCCCGGCGTCCAGCAGGTGGGCGATGTGCGGGTGGTTCAGCCGCGCCAGCGCGCGCTGCTCCAGCGCAAAGCGCGCCAGCACCGCCGCCGAGTCCATGCCGCGCTTGAGCACCTTGACCGCGGCCTCGCCGTCCCAGGCGCCGTCGGCGCGGCGCGCCAGCATCACCTCGGCCATGCCGCCCGCACCCAGCGGGCCGACGATCTCCCAGGCGCCCAGGCGCTCGCCGGGGGGCAGCAGCGGCCCCGGCTCATCCGCCAGCGGTGGCTCCAGGAAGCTGTCGGTCGTCGCGTCCTGCAGCACATGCTCATGCGCCAGCAGGCTCAGCACCTCGTCCTGCACCGCCGGGTCGACGCCGCTGGCCCGCACGAAGGCCTCGCGCGCCGCCCACGGCTGCTCCAGCGCTGCCTCGAACAGCGCCTTGACCTGCTGCCAATGTTCGCCCGCGTGCACCCTCAGCCCTCCGGCGACCCGTCGATCGGGGAGATCAGTGTACGCAGGGCCGCAGCGTGCGGCCGCGGCCCGTCACTTGACGCCGTTGGTGAAGATGGTAGTGCCGTCCACCGGCGACACCCCCCAGGCCTGGCCCAGTCCGGTCACCACCTTGTCGGCCACGTCGAAGTGGCCCTTGCCGGCAATGAAGTACAGGATCTTGCCGTACGGGCCGGCGACCTTGTCCAGGCAGATCGAGCTCACCGTCTGCTTGCCGTCCTTGTAGGTGATCGAGCCATCGGTGCCGATCACCAGCTTGGCCGTGCCCGACTTGGTGAAGGCACCGCTGGTGTCATAGCTGCCTTCGTCGCCGTTGAAGGTTCCGGCATAGGCCTTGAGCTCGTCAGCCGTGGGCGCCAGCACGGCACCGGCCACATAGGCCTTGGTGTCGCAGTCGGCCGCCAGCGTGCCGTCGCCGCCGGCGGCAGTGGTGTCGTCACCGCCACCGCAGGCCTGCAGGATCAGCAGCGCCATCAGCGACAGGCCCAGGGGGACGCGGCGGGAGAAGGTGTTCATCGTGGGTTCCTCATGAAGATGCCGGCGCCGCCCTTCGGCACCAGTGCACTTGTTGATCTACGCCGACGGAGCGCGCGCGGGGGCTCACGCGCGCGCTAGACTCGGGTGTCGCCCCCCACAGATGAAGTGTTCGACACCATGTCGACGCCCGACCCCTCCCTGACGCAGTGGCTGAGCCAGTTCCAGGGTCCCGATCCCGAGGCTGGACAGCGCCTGTTCGAGAACCTCTACGAGGACCTGCGGCGCATGGCGCGCAACCACATGCGCAAGGAGGCGGCCGGCCACACGCTCAGCGCCACCGCGCTGACCCACGAGGCCTGGTTCCGCATGGCCGACCAGACCCGCACCCAGTGGCGCAACCGCGCCCACTTCCTGGCGGTGAGCTCCACCATGATGCGGCGCATCCTGATCAACCACGAGCAGGCCCGCCGCGCCGACAAGCGCGATGCCGAGCTGACCAGCCTGACGGTCTCGGGCCTGGAGTCGCTGGCCCTGCCCCCTGACCGCGACCTGATCGCCGTCAACGACGCCCTGCTGGCCTTCGAGGTGGTGGATCCGCGCGCCGCCAAGGTGGTGGAGCTGCGCTTCTTCGGCGGCCTGGAGATCGACGAAATCGCCGAGGTGCTGGACATCTCGCCGGCCACCGTCAAGCGCGACTGGACGCTGGCCAAGTCCTGGCTGCACCGCGAACTCAACAACAACCCATCCCCCAAGGAATGACCATGCGCCACGACCTGCTGATCCAGTTCGACGACCAGACGACGGTGGAGATCGCCGTCGATGCGGCCCAGCTGCCCGACGCCCTGGACGCGCGCCGCTGGCTGGACGAGGAGTTCACCCGCCGCGAATGCGAGCCGCTGCGCCCCAGCGGCAAGCTGCTGACCACCGACAAGCTGCTGGTGCTGGCCCAGGAGATCGGCCCCACCGGTTTTGCTGACGAAGCGCTGCGCCAGGCCTTCGCCCGCGCGGTGCTGGGTCAGCTGCAGCGCCCGGCGGTGACGATCAACCTGCAGACCATGAAGGTCAGCTGATCAGGGTTTCAGGCGGGCGACCAGCGCGTCCTGCACCCAGCCGATGACCTCGGCCGAGCGCTGCGCGAAGCGCTCGGGGTCGGCCTGGGTCACGTAGTCCTGCCGGCTGTCGCCCAGGCCGCCCGACTGGCCGGCCAGGCCCTTGAGCAGGCCCAGGCCCAGGTTCATCACGGACGCCGAGGTGTTGTTTTCCTCGGCCTTCTTCTGCACGCCACCGCCGGCCAGGAAGTCGGCCGCACCGATCACCGTTTCGTCCAGCCGGATCACCAGATCGCCATCGTTGGCGCGCTGGCCACCAGGCATGGACTGCGTGCGCACATAGGCGGTGTCGCCGCCAGGGTGGCGCAGGGCCAGGCGGGTGGCCTCCTGGCGCAGGTAGAGCTGGGCGTTGGCGCTGGTGCTCTGGGTGGCGCCCTGCGTGACGGTGGTGCTGAAGCCGCCACCGCTGAGGGTGTTCTGCCGACCGTCCCAGCCGGTCTCGGCGGTGGCCTCGCCAAAGCCCACCACATACCAGGCCTTCAGCAGGTGGGCGTTGAGCGCCTTGGCCAGCGCCACCTCGCGGCCAGCGAAGTAGGTGCCCTCGCCGGCGCGTTTCATGCCGGCGCCGAAACCGGGTGAGGGTTCATCGGCCGCGCCGACGCCCTTCTTGTTGTTGCTGAAGCTGGGCATCTCGGCCACGTTGGGCAGGTAGATCGGCAGCTTCGCAGGACTGACCAGGAAGCTGTTGCCCTCCTCGTTGCTCCAGGCGTGGCCGCTCGGGTAGCCCATGGACTTCTGCAGCTCCTGGTAGCCCTCGGCGCGGGCCAGCTCCTCGGTGGGAACAACCTCGAAGCCCGCCGCCGTCAGCCGCTGCACCAGCTGTGCGTGCAGCTGATCGGCTGCCGCCTGCAGCGCCGGGATGCTGTAGCCCTTCAGGGTGTTGGTGGCACTGGTGTTGTCACGGTGCAGCAGCACCTTGCTGAGGCGGCCGGTGACGTACTCGGCCTTGACCTTGGTCTGGACCTCCAGCACCAGGTTGGCGATGGCGACGCGGCGGGTGGCGGCCAGTTGGGCTGGGGCGCCGCTGGTGATCTCCAGCTTGGGGGTGCCGACGAACTGCAGCGGCTCGGCTTGCGCCGCGCCAAGCAGGGATACGGCCAGCAGGACGGCCTGGCTCAGGTGACGAACGGACATGGTGTCTCCTCCGGGTGGGGCCCGCAGGATGCGCGGGCGCTCTCACTGGTCTACGCCAGGTGAGCCGCCCGGATGGCTCACGCGCCGCCGTCGCGCTGCAGCCGCTCGCTGCGCCAGTAGACGTCGTCGCCACCCAGGCCGTCGAGGTTGGCGCGGTTGAGCACCCGGGCCAGCACGAACAGCAGGTCCGACAGGCGGTTCAGGTACTGGCGTGGCGCCTCGTTGACCGGCTCGGCGGCGGCCAGCGCCACCACCGCGCGCTCGGCGCGGCGGGCGATGGTGCGGCCCACATGGGCCAGCGCGGCGCTGCGGGTGCCGGCCGGCAGGATGAACTCGGCCAGGCGCGGCAGCGTGGCGTTGTAGTGCGCCAGCGCCTCGTCCAGGCGCAGCACGGCCTCATCCTTGAGCAGCGTGAAGCCGGGGATGGAGAGCTCGCCGCCCAGGTTGAACAGCTCGTGCTGGATCACCACCAGCAGCTCGCGCACATCGGGCGGCAGCGGCTCGGCCAGCAGCACGCCGAGCTGGGAGTTGAGTTCATCGACATCGCCCATCGCGGCGATGCGCGCATGGGTCTTTGGCACCCGCTGCCCGTCGCCGAGCCCGGTGGTGCCGTCGTCGCCGGTGCGGGTGGCGATCTGGGTGAGACGGTTGGCCATGGAGAGCGATGGTAGCGGGCCCGGCCGGGCCGCACGCTCAGCGGGGTCGGCGCACGATCTGGATGGGGGCCTCGCCGCAGTCACCACAGCCGCCGCAGCCCGCGCCACCGCCGCCGGCCGCGCGCTGCACGGCGCGCCAGCGGCCCAGGCCGGGCCAGTGCCGCAGGCGCTGCGCCAGCGCACGGCGCCAGCCGGCCGGCATCAGCGACCAACTGGCGTAGAGGACGCAGACGATGACGATGGCCGCGACAATCAGTGACTGCATGCTCAGCCTCCCCAGGCCAGCGCGACCCGGTAGGTGATGAAGGCGGCCAGGTAGCCCAAGGCGGTCTGGTAGCCGGCCATGATCAGCGGGTAGCGCCAGTGGTTGGTCTCGCGGCGCACCGTGGCCAGCGTGGACAGGCATTGCGGCGCAAAGATGAACCAGGCGATCAGCGCATAGGCGGTGGCCGGCGACCACTGCGCGGCCAGCAGCGGGCTCAGCGCGTCGGCCACCGCGTCGCCGCTGGCCGACAGCGCGTAGACCGTGCCCAGCGCGCCCACCACCACCTCGCGCGCCGCCAGGCCGGGGATCAGCGCGATGCAGATCTGCCAGTTGAAGCCGATCGGCGCGAACACCCACTCCAGCGCGCGCCCGATCTGGCCGGCCAGGCTGTAGGTGATCGGCGCCGCCGTGGCACCGTCGGGTGGCGCCGGCCAGGTGGCCAGGAACCACAGCACCACGGTCAGCGCAAAGATGATGGTGCCCACCCGGGCGATGAAAATGCGCGCCCGCTCCCACAGGCCGATCGCCAGCGTGCGCGGGCTGGGCCAGCGGTAGGGCGGCAGCTCCAGCATCAGCGGCTGGTAGCGGCTTTTCAGCCAGCTGCGCTTGAGCGCCCAGCCCACCGCCGCTGCCGCCGCCACGCCCGCCACATACAGGCCGAACATCACCAGGCCGCGCAGGTCCAGCCAGCCGCCGGGACCGATGCCCCGCTCGGGCACGAAGGCGCCGATCAGCAGGGTGTAGACCGGCAGCCGCGCCGAGCAGGTCATCAGCGGCGCCAGCATGATGGTGGCCAGGCGGTCGCGCCAGTGGGTGATGCTGCGCGTGGCCATGATGCCGGGCACCGCGCAGGCAAAGCTGGACAGCATCGGGATGAAGGCCCGGCCCGACAGGCCCACCTTGCCCATCAGCGTGTCCAGCAAAAACGCCGCGCGCGGCAGGTAACCCGAGTCCTCCAGCGCCAGGATGAAGGCGAACAGGATCAGGATCTGCGGCAGGAAGACCAGCACGCCGCCAGCGCCGGCCAGCACGCCGTCGATCAGCAGGCTCTTGAGCGGCCCCGGGGCCATGCCGGCCTCGACCACGCCGGCCAGCGCGGCCACGCCGTCCTCGATCAGGCCCTTGGGCGCCTCGGCCCAGGTGAACACCGCCTGGAACATCACGAACAGCAGCGCGGCCAGGATCAGCAGGCCCCCCACCGGGTGCATCAGCCAGGCATCCAGGCGCGGATGGAAGCGCGTGGCCGGCGCGGCGCCGCTGGCCACCAGGGCCAGCAGGCGGCGCACCTCGTTCTGCAATGCGCGGGCGTCGGGGGTCTCGACATGGCGGCCATCGACATGCTGGTGCACCGGCGGCAGGTCGCGCGCCAGCTCGGCCAGCAGGGCCTCGTGGCCGTGGCTGGCGATGGCCACGGTCTCGACCACCGGGCAGCCCAGTTCCTCGGCCAGGCGCTCGCGGTCCAGGCGCAGGCCCTGGTGGCGCGCGGTGTCCATCATGTTCAGCGCCACCACCATCGGCCGGCCGATGCGGCGCAGCTCCAGCACCAGGCGCAGGTTCATGCGCAGGTTGGTGGCATCCACCACGGCGACGATCAGGTCGGGCGCCTCCTCGCCGGCGCGGCGGCCCTCGATGACCTCGAGCGTGACCTCCTCGTCGGCCGACACCGGGTGCAGGCTGTAGGTGCCGGGCAGATCGACCACCTGCACCGTGCTGCCGTCGGGCAGGCGCGCGGTGCCCACCTTGCGCTCGACCGTGACGCCGCTGTAATTGGCCACCTTCTGGCGCGCGCCGGTCAGGCGGTTGAACAGCGCCGTCTTGCCGCAGTTCGGGTTGCCCACCAGCGCCACCGAGCGCGGCGGCCCGGCGTGGGTACGCGAGAGCAGCGCGGCGTTCACGCCCGGTCCTGCAGGCGCACCTGCACGCAGCGCGCCTCGACCTGGCGCAGCGCGATCAGCGTGTCGCCGATGCACACCGCCAGCGGCTCGCGGCCGCCCGGCCCGCGGCGCAGCGCCTGCACCGGCTCGCCCGGCAGAAAGCCCAGCTCGCCCAGGCGGCGCAGCTGGTCAGCGTCCAGGTCGGCGGAGTGCTCGGCCAGGGCGGTGACAGTGGCATGCGCGCCGTTGGGCAGGTCGGCCAGGTTCATGCGGCCGATTGTGCCCGACAAATGAGAATGGTTCGCATCACCAACAATCGCAGTCGGGTAACCGAGGCGACAGCCGTGGCGGGGCGGCAACGCTATCGTCGGCGCCTTGTTGTTCATGCCCTGGAGCCCTTGATGAGCCTGACCGTCCACGCCGCCGCCGACCTGCCGAAGCTCGTGGGCCAGGTGCTGGGCACCAGCGACTGGATGCTGATCGACCAGGCCCGCATCGACGCCTTCGCCCAGGCCACCGGCGATCTGCAGTGGATCCATGTGGACCCGGCGCGCGCCGCCGCCGGGCCGTTCGGCACGACGATCGCGCACGGCTTTCTGACGCTGTCGCTGATCTCGGTGATGAGCGAGCAGGCCTTCCGCGTGGACGGCGTGCGCATGGGCCTGAACTACGGCCTGAACAAGGTGCGCTTTCCGTCGCCGGTGCCGGTGGGCAGCCGGCTGCGCGGCGTGTTCAAGCTGGTGGCCTGCGAGCCGATCGACGGCGGCTGGCAGCTGCGCAACGAGGTGACGGTGGAGCGCGACGGCGCGCCCAAGCCGGCCTGCGTGGCCGAGTCGCTGGCGCGCTACCTGCTCTGAGCCGCCAGGCGCTGGGCCAGCGCGCTCAGCGCCGCATAGGCCTGGCCCAGCAGCGGGTCGTGCGCGGCCAGCGCCGCGCCCTGCTCGGCCAGCACCCGCGTGTCGCCGCGCGCCGCCGGGCCGGTCAGCGCGCCGCGCGGGCCCAGGGCCTGCAGGTTGGCCGCCGCGCGCTGCAGGAAGCCGGCGGCCAGGGCGTCGGCCCGCTCGGCGGGCAGGCCGACATCGCGCCACAGCCCGGCCGCCACCGCCTGCAGCACCGGCGCGAAGTTGGACGCGAACACCGCGGCGGCGTGGTAGAGCGGCTTGTCGGCCGCAGCCAGGTCCACGCACTGGCCGCCGATCGCCTGGAAGGCATGGCGCGCCAACGCCACCGCGGGCGCGTCGCCCTCCAGCGCGCACAGCGTGCCGGGGAACTGCGCGCTGGCCTGGTCGACATCGGCAAAGCTCAGCGCCGGGTGGGTGCTGGCCACTGACCATCCAGCGGCCTGCAGTGGCGCGGCCTCGGACGCGGGCAGGAAGCCACTGGCGTGCCAGGCGATGGCCGGTGGCTGGCCAGCGGCCGCCAGCGCCGCGGCCACGGGCGCGATCTGGGTGTCGGGCACCGCCAGCAGCCAGAGATCGGCCGGCGGCATGTCATCCAGCCGGTCAACGGGCCGACCCGCGCCGATCACCGCCACGGCCTGCGCCGCGCTGTCGGCCTGGCGGGTCAGCACGGCCTGCACCTGCATCACGCCCGCACGCTGCCACAGCCGCGCCAACGTGCGGCCCACGCGGCCGGCGCCCACCAGGTTGAGGCGGGTCATCGCACCGGCGGCAGTGCCGCCTGCTCGGCGGCGGTCAGCACGCGCAGATGCCATTCGCCGTCCTGCGTGGCCAGGCCGTGCAGGTCGATGCTGCGCTGGGTCTGCAGCAGGCGCACCAGGTAGGACACCACCGCGGGCTCGATCACCTGGCCCGGCACCAGCACCGGGATGCCTGGCGGGTAGGGCACGATCTGGTCGCAGCAGACGCGGCCCGACAGCGCCGAGTTGGGCTGGCCCGACTCGTCGAGCAGCGGCAGGCGCTCGCCGGCCTCGTAGAAGGCATCGCGCGGCAGGCAGGCCAGCGTGCTGAAGCGCGGTGCTTCCGGCATGCGGGCGTAGGTCAGCGGCGTGCGGCGCTCCTTGGCCAGGCGCAGCATGGCGTCGAACAGGCGCGAGACCTTGGAGCGCGTGGTGCCGATGGTCAGCAGCAGCGTCAGCGTGTTGTGGGTGTTCTTCTCGACCTGGATGTTGAAGCGGCCGATCAGCTCGTCGCGCAGCGCGTCGGCGCTCCAGCCGCTGGCGCTGATGTCGATGGTGAGCTTGGTCGGGTCCAGGCGAATGCCATCGTCCTTCAGCTCCTCGGGCAGCAGCTCCTCGAGCGACAGCACGCGGAAGGCACCGGTGGCGTTGATCTTCTCGCGCAGTTCGCGCGCATAGGCCAGCGAGCGGTCGAGCAGGCGGTAGCCCTCCAGCACCGCCTGCTTGCGCGCCACGTCCAGGCTGGCGATCAGCGTGTACTGCGGGCTGGTGCTGGCGTGCATGTTGAAGTTCTCGCGGAACAGGTGCTCGTCAAAGCCCGGGTCGTTCACGTGGATCATGCTGGCCTGCGAGAAGGCCGACAGCACCTTGTGCGTGCTCTGCGTGGCGTAGTCGGCGCCGCACTCCAGCGCGGTGGGGCGCAGCTCGGGGTGGAAGCGCGCGTGGCCGTACCAGGCCTCGTCGACGATCACCTTGATGCCCGCCGCATGCGCCATCTGGATGATCGGGCGCAGGTCGTAGCGCAGGCCGTCGTAGGTGCAGCTGGTGAGGATCAGCACCTTCGCATCCGGGTGCTCGGCGATCGCGCGCTCGATCGTGGCCTTGGGCACCGGGCCGAACAGGCCGAAGTGGCGGTTCACCGCCGAATCCAGGTACACCGGCCGCGCGCCCGACAGGATCACGCCGTGGTGCACGCTCTTGTGGCAGTTGCGGTCCAGCAGCAGCTTGTCGCCGGGGGTGAGCAGGCTCTGGAAGATGACCTTGTTGGAGGTGCTGGTGCCGTTGGTGGCGAAGTAGGTGGCGCGCGCACCAAAGGCCTTGGCCGCCAGCCGCTGTGCCTGCGCGATCACGCCGGTGGGGTGCAGCAGCGAGTCCAGCGCCGGCACGCTGCACGACAGGTCGGCGCGCAGCATCTCGTCGCCCACAAAACCGTGGAAGTCGCCCACCCAGGGGCTGTTCTTGAAGGCGTCGCCGCCGGCATGGCCGGGCGTATGCCAGCTGTCCTTGGCCTGGGCGACGTAGTCGCGCAGCGCGTCATAAAAGGGCGTGTCGGCTTTCTCGGCCACCTCGGCGGCCAGGATGCGCAGCCAGCCGGAGGGGTCGTCCTCGCCACGGAAAAAGTAGCCGTCGACCGCATCGCTGGCGAGTTGCTCGACGAGCAGCTTGTCGGCGTCGTCCTCCAGCACCATGTACAGCGACAGCTCGGGCCGCGCGTCGATCAGGCGCTGCGCCAGCAGCACCGCGGCCGGGCCCTGGCCGCTGCCGGCGGGGCCGTGGTCGACCAGCACCACCTGCACGTCGGCGCCGTGCTGGGTGGACAGGGCGGCTTCCAGCGCACTGGTGTCGCAGGCGCAGGGCACGGCCAGCAGGCCGTGGGGGTTGTCGCGTTGGGCGGCGGCCTGGTTCAGGCCGTCACACACCGGCTGGCGCCAGGCCGGGTCGGCACTGACGACCAGCACATGGGTGACCGGTTTCATCGAGGAGCACTCCTGGTGGGAGTGCCGAGTGTAGGCGCCCTGCCGCCGAATATTCGGCGGCGATCAGCGCGCAAAGGCAACGATCTGCGCGGCGGGTATCGCGCCGGACTGGCGCGCCAGCTCCTGCCCGCGCTGCAGTTTGATCAGCGTGGGGATGCTGCGAATGCCCAGCGCGCCGGCGGTGCGCTGGTGGGTGTCGGAGTCCAGCTTGACGAACAGCGCGCGCCCCTTCATCTGCGCGGCCGCGGCAGCAAACTGCGGCGCCATCATCCGGCAGGGCCCGCACCACGCGGCCCAGACGTCAACGATCACCGGCAGGTCGGTGCCGTTCACCACGGCGGCGAAGTTGGCATCGGTCAGCTCGACCGGCTCACCGGGCAGCAGCGCCTGGCCGCAGCGGCCGCAGCTGGGGTCGTCGGCCAGGCGCTCGGCCGGAACGCGGTTGGTGGCGCCGCAGTGGGTGCAGACGATGTGGGGGGCGTGGGAGGTGTCCATGCTGTGCATCATGGGTACCGGCAGCGGTATTTCAAGAGGCTCGGCCGGGTGCCGTGGGAATATTCGGGCACCGCGCCACGTCTACCGAGTGATGCACGCCCCCGAGCCCTTCCGCCGCCAGCTGCTGGATGCCCTCCCGCGGCTGCGGCGCTATGCCCGCACCCTGGTACACGACGCCGCCGGCGTTGACGACCTGGTGCAGGGCACGATCGAGCGGGCGCTGAGCCACTGGCACCAGTTCGACCAGCGGCGCGATCTGCTGGTGTGGCTGCTGTCGATCGCCCACAACGCCCACCACGACAGCCTGCGCCGCGACCGCCGCTGGCAGGGCCTGCCGCCCGACGAGCTGGCGCAGCTGCAGGACGCCCAGGCCCACCACGGCCCGCGCGACCCGGGGCTGCGCATCGATCTGCTGGCGGCCTTTGCCCAGTTGGCGCCGCTGCACCGCGAGGTGCTGCTGCTGGTGGGCGTGGAACAACTGAGCTATGCCGAGTGCGCCGAGGTGCTGCAGCTGCCGGCCGGCACGGTGATGTCGCGCCTGTCGCGCGCGCGCGCCGCGCTGCGCCAGGCGCTGGACGGCGCGCCGCCGGCGCGACCGCCGGTGCCGCTCAAACGCGTGGTCTGAACCATGAACCCTTCTTCCCCCTCCCCGACCGACGCCCGCCTGCAGGCCTGGCTGGACGGCGAGCTGCCGCCGCCCGAGCGCGCTGCCGTCGAGACCTGGCTGCAAGCCCACCCTGAAGAAGCCGCCCGCGTGCGCCTGTGGGCCGCCGACCGTGACGCGCTGCGTCAGCGCCTGGACGCCGAGCTGGCCGAGCCGCTGCCCGACGCCTGGGTGCAGCGCCTGCAGGCCGCGCCCGCCAACGACGGTGCCTGGCGCCGCCCGGCGCTGGCCGCCGCGCTGGCCCTGGCCACCGGCCTGGCCGGCTTTGCCGCGGGGCGCTGGAGCGGCGGCGACACCGCACTGGCCGCGGCCACGCCCTGGGTGCAGCGCGCTGCCGCCGCCCACGCCGTCTACGTGCCCGAGAAACGCCACCCGGTGGAGGTGTCGGTGCGCGGCGACGACGGCCAGGCCATCGCCGCCCAGGAACAGCACCTGGCCGCCTGGCTGACCAAGCGCCTGGCGGTGCCGGTCAAGCTGTTCGACCTGCAGGCCCGCGGCTACCAGCTGGTGGGCGGCCGACTGCTGCCCGACGGCGGTGCGCCCGGCGCGCAGCTGATGTACGAGCGTGCCGACGGCGGCCGCGTCACCGTCTACCTGCGCAAGCCCGAGGCCGGCACGCCCGCCGCCTTCCAGTACCGCGAGCAGGACGGCCTGGGCCAGTTCTACTGGGTGGAGAGCGGCGCCGGCTATGCGCTGACCGGCGCCCTGCCCAAGGCCGAGCTGCTGGCGCTGGCCGAGGCGATCTACCAGCAGGGTGCGGCGCAGGGCGTGGGCGACAATGCCGCCCATGGCCCTCGGTGAATTCGCGCTGATCGACCGCTTCTTCCGCCGCCCGGTGCAGCGCGCCGCGCTGGGCGTGGGCGACGACTGCGCGCTGCTGCGCGTTCGCCCCGGCCTGCAGCTGGCGGTGTCGACCGACCTGCTGGTCGAGGGCCGGCATTTCCTGTCCACCGTCGACCCGGCGCGGCTGGGCCACAAGGCGCTGGCGGTCAACCTCAGCGACCTGGCCGCCAGCGGCGCCGAGCCGCTGGCCTTCACCCTCAGCCTGGCCCTGCCGCGCGCCGACGAGGCCTTTCTGGCCCCCTTCGCCCAGGGCCTGCTGGCCTTGGCCGATAAACACGGCATCGAGCTGGTCGGCGGCGACACCACCGCCGGACCGCTGACGATCGGCATCACCGTCTTCGGCGAGGTGCCCCCCGGCGAGGCGCTGCTGCGCAGTGGCGCACGGCCGGGCGATGCGCTGTGGGTGAGCGGCACGCTGGGCGATGCGCGGCTGGCGCTGGAGGCCTTTCGCGGCACCGTGGCGCTGGCCGGCGAGGGCTTCGAGCAGGCCCGCCGGGCGATGGAAACGCCCACGCCCCGCGTCGCCCTGGGCCGCGCGCTGCGCGGCGTGGCCAGCGCGGCGATCGACCTGTCTGACGGCCTGCTGGGCGACCTGGGCCATGTGCTGGCGCGCTCCGGCGTGGGCGCCGAGCTGGACGAGGCCGCGCTGCCGCGCAGTCCCCTGCTGGCCGCCCAGCCAGCCGCGCTGCAGCGCACCTGCCTGCTGGCCGGGGGCGACGACTACGAGCTGCTGTTCAGCGCCCCCGAGGCCCATGAGTCCGGCGTGCGCGCTGCGGGCGCCGCGGCCGGCGTGGCGCTCACCCGCATCGGCCGCGTCACCGCCGAGCCGGGTCTGGTGGTGCGCGATGCCCAGGCCCGCGCGCTGGACCTGCGCGGCTGGCGCGGCTTTGACCATTTCGCCACAGCATGAGCGATACGATCAGCGACGCCCAGATCGTCGGCGCCCCGCGGCGCGCCGACTGGCGGCTGCTGCTGTCCTCGCCGCTGCACTTCATCTCGCTCGGCGCTGGCAGTGGCCTGGCGCCGGTGGCGCCGGGCACGGTGGGCACGCTCTGGGCCTGGGCCGTCTTCCACCTGCTGGAGGGTCGGCTGGACGACACCCAATGGGCGCTGCTGCTGCTGGCCGGCTTTGTGGTGGGCTGGTGGGCCTGCACCCGCACCGCGCAGGCGATGCGCACCGCCGACCCCGGCGCCGTGGTCTGGGACGAGTGGCTGGCGATCTGGCTGGTGCTGTGGGTGGTGACGCCGGCGGGCTGGTGGACGCAGCTGGTGGCCTTTGCGCTCTTCCGCCTGTTCGACGCCGCCAAGCCCGGCCCGGTGGGCTGGGCCGACCAGCTCTTCAAGGCCAAGCCTGGCGAGGCTCCGGGCTGGCGCCAGGGCTTTGGCATCCTGTTCGACGATCTGGTGGCGGCCTTTTGCACGCTGATCGTCATGGCCTTGTGGCGGGCCGGCACGTGATCCGGCTGATCGATGACCTGGACGCGCTGGCGCCGCTGCTGGACCGCGTGGCGCAAGACCTGCGCGCCCGCGGCCAGCGCCTGGCCACGGCCGAAAGCTGCACCGGCGGCCTGATCGCCGCCAGCTGCACGCTGCTGGCCGGCTCGTCCGACTGGTTCGAGCGCGGCTTCGTGACCTACAGCAATGCCGCCAAGCACGAGCTGCTGGGCGTGCCCAGCGCGCTGATCGAGCGCCACGGCGCGGTGAGCGAGCCGGTGGTGCGCGCAATGGCCGAGGGTGCGCTGCAGCACAGCGACGCCGACTGGTCGCTGGCGGTGACCGGCATTGCCGGGCCGGGCGGCGGCTCAGCGACCAAGCCGGTGGGCACGGTGTGGCTGGCGCTGGGACAGCGCGGGGGCGACACCCGGGCCGAGTGCCAGGTTTTCGAGGGTGGGCGCACCGCGGTGCGCAGCGCCACGGTGGCGCGCGCGCTGGCGATGTTGGTGGACGCGCTGGGCTGAGCGCGACGGCGGCGCAGGCTCAGCGCAGGCCGAGCTGGCGGTTGGGCTGCAGCGCGTCCAGCGGGGTCAGCAGCGCATCGTTGGCGCCTTCCAGCGGCCAGGCCTCCAGCTCGGCATCGGCATGGGGCAGCGGCCAGGCGGGCTCGGGCAGCGCCGGTTGCGGGCGGGCGAAGAGGTAGCCCTGCTGCAGCGGGCAGCCCAGATCGGCCAGCATGTCGCGCTGGGCTTCGGTTTCAACGCCCTCGGCGATCACGGTGATGCCCAGGCTGCGCGCCAGGCCGACGATGCCCGAGACCAGCGCGCGGGCCGCCAGGTCGTGCGGCAGGCGCTGCACGAAACCCGGGTCCAGCTTGACCATCGCCGGCTGCAGCTCGCCCAGGCGGGCCAGCGAAATCGGACCGGAGCCGAAGTCGTCAATCACCAGTGGCACGCCCAGGGCGCGCAGCGCGCGCAGGCGCTGGGTGGTGTCTTCGGCGTCACCCATCAGCGTGCCTTCGGTCAGCTCGACCGCCAGCTCGCCGCGATGGATGCCATGGCGGGTGAGCGCCTGGCCCAGCTCCTCGGCCCAGGCCGCATGGCGGAACTCGGGCGCCGACACATTGATCGAGACCTTGCCCGGCTTCAGGCCCATGCGCCGCCAGGCGGCCAACTGGGCGCAGGCCTGGTCCAGCGTGCGCAGCTCCAGGCGGTGCAGCGCGCCGGTTTCCTCGGCGCGGTGGATGATGCGCGAGGGCGGCAGCAGGCCCTCGCTGGGGTGCTGCCAGCGGATCAGGGCTTCGGCGCCCACGGCCTGGCCGGTCTCGGTGTCGATGACCGGCTGGAAGAACAGCTGCAGCTCGTCGTCGTCGAAGGCGCGCAGCATCTCGCCATCGGTGCCCGCCGGCCGCTCGCCTGGCGCCAGCTGCGGCTGGAACAACGCAAAGCGACCGCGGCCCGACATCTTGGCCTGGTACATGGCCTGGTCAGCGTGGTCGAGCAGCTGGTCGAAATCGTCGCCGTCGGCCGGGAATCGGGCCACGCCCACGCTGGCCGAGACCTCGCCCTGGATGCGACCACCATCCAGCGGCACCGGCTGCTCGACCGCATGGATCACGCGCAGCGTGGTGTGCGCCAGGTGCTGCGGGTCGCTGGCGTCCTGCAGCAGGGCCACAAACTCGTCGCCGGCCAGGCGGCCGATCAGGTCGGCGCGGCGCAGCGTGTCCTGCAGGCGCCGGGCGATGGTCTGCAGCAGCTCGTCGCCCGCGGGGTGGCCGTGGCGGTCGTTGACTTCCTTGAAGTGGTCCAGGTCGATGAACAGCACCGCCATCGGCCGGCCCTGGCGGCGCGCCTGGGCGGCGGCGCGGTCGAACATCTCGCGCAGCATGCGGCGGTTGGGCAGGCCGGTCAGGGCGTCGTACATCGCCATGCGGTGCATTTCGCGGTGGCGCTCTTCGAGCTCGCCCAGCAGGCCGGCCATGCGGCCCTGGGCCTGCTGCAGCAGACGCGTGATCTGGTCGAGCTCGCTGCCCAGCGGACGCCAGCCGGGGCGGCAAACCTGCACCCCCTCGCCGCGCAGGTCGGCCAGGCCGATGGCGGCGGCGCGCAGCCGCATCAGCGGGCGCAGCACGCCCAGCATCCAGACGGCGGTGAGCACCAGCAGCACCGCACCCACCTGCCAGGCCAGCACCGGCAGCAGCTCCAGCGAGGCCGACGGCTGCGGGGCCAGCCAGCTGAGCACCATCACCGGCAGCAGCAGCGCAGCGACCAGCGCGACCATCAGCAGCAGGCGCAGCGACACCGCACCGCGCGCCGCGGGCGCAGACGGGCGCACCGTGGCGGGCGAGCGGGTGGCGGGCCGATTCAGCGGGCGCTTCGGCTGACGTCGTTCGGGGTGGGGCATGGGGGGCGGCTGGGCTTGCCCGGACGCGATCAACCGGACGGCCCCATTCTGTCGCCACGTCGGGCCGACGCAAGGCCCAGGGATATCCCGCTTTAGGGGGTGGACAGATGCAGCGCCAGCCGGCCGGACGACGCGCCGCGGCGCCCGCTGCGGCCGGAAATCTCCAAGGCTGACAAGGCCAAACGGCGCAAGGCGTCCCAGGGATCGGTGGGCCAGCCGGGGTGGCGCAGGCCCTTGACCAGGCCGTCGCACTGGCTGGCGGCGGTCACCAGGGCGGCCAGCGAGTCACGCTCGAGTAACGGCAGCAGGCGTTCGAACTGCCGTTCGCGCTCGCCCCAGACCCGCGCCTCGCGCAGCGCCATCGGCATCGGTTTGCCACTGTCGAGTGCCGCGCGCGCCCGCTGCAGCGCGCGCAGCTCCTCGGCCAGGGTCCAGTGGACCAGCACCGGCGCCTCGCCCTCGGCCTTCAGCGTATCGAGCATGCGCAGCGCCCGGCCGACCTGGCCGCTCAGCACCGCGGCGACAAACTGGCGGGCGTCGTAGCGCGCCACGTCCAGCACCGCCGCCTCGATCTGCTCAAGGCCCAGCTCGCCCGGCGGGTGCAGCAGGGCCAGCTTCTGCAGCTCCTGGTGGGCGGCCAGCAGGTTGCCCTCGACGCGGTCGGCGAAGAAGGCCAGCGCGCGCTCGCCCTCCTCGCCCGGCGGCACCGGCTGGCCCTGGGCGGCCAGGCGGCGGCCGATCCAGGCGGGCAGCTGGTGGCGCTCGATCGGGTCGACGCGCAGCGTGGCGCCCGCGGCGTCCAGCGCCGAGAACCAGGCGCTGGCGAGCTGCTGCTTGTCCAGCCGCGGCAGGTGCACCAGGGTCAGCACGCCCTCGCTGATCTGCTCGCAGTACTGCTGCAGCGCGGCGCCGCCCTCCTTGCCGGGCTTGCCCGAGGGGATGCGGATCTCGATCAATTGGCGGTCGGCAAACAGGCCCATCGACTGCGCCGCGCCCAGCACGCCGCTCCAGTCGAAGTGGGCGCCGCTGACGACGAAGACCTGGCGGTCGGTATAGCCCTCGTCGCGCGCCTTGGCGCGCAGCAGGTCGGCCGCTTCTTGCGCCAGCAGCGGCTCGTCGCCATGGATCGTGTAGATCGGCTTGAGGCCCTGGCGCTGCAGCGTGGGGACCAGCTGGTCGGCGCGGATCTGCATGTCAGCGCCCGGTCTGGCCCAGCGCGGCCAGGCGCCGCACCACCTGGCGGGCGATGTCGGCGCGCATCTCGCGCAGCAGCGCCGCCTCCTCGACCTCCTTGCCCAGCGCGGCGGTCTCGGAGTAGCTGAGGTCGCGCATCTGCTCTAGCTCGGTCACGCCGCCCAGGGCCTCGCCGGCCGGGTTGGCAAAGTGAAAGCGCAGCCGCACCCGCAGCCGGAATTCACGCACCTGGCCGGCCGCCGTGGAGGCCACGACGGTGCGGTGCAGCACGTCCTCGTCGGCCACCAGCTGGACCTCGGACTGGGCCGCGGCGTCGACGATGCGCACCCGCGCCGGCAGCTCGCGGCGCAGCGCCTCGGCCATGGCCGAGCGCGGCGCGAAGCCGCTCAGCGCGATGCGCTCGAAGGGCACCTCGGTGGGTTGGCGCAGCTGGAAGCCGCAGCCGGCCAGCAGGCCGGCGCCCAGCAGGACCAGGCCACAGCGGCGCCGCATCAGACGACGATGTTGACCAGCCGGCCCGGCACGACGACGACCTTCTTCGCCGGCTTGCCGTCGCTGAACCTGGCGAACTCGGGGCTGGCCAGCGCCGCGGCCTCGATCGCCGCCTTGTCGGCGTCGGCCGGCACCTTGACCGCGCCACGCATCTTGCCGGCAATCTGCAGCACCAGTTCGATCTCGTCCTGCACCAGCGCGGTCTCGTCGACCTGCGGCCAGGGCGCGTCGAGCAGATCGCCCAGGCGCGCGGCGTAACCCAGGTCCACCCAGAGCGCGTGGGTGATGTGCGGGCAGGCGGGGTAGAGCGCACGCAGCAGCACCGACAGGCCTTCGCGCAGCACCGCTGCGTCGCCCACCGAGCCGTCGCTCTTGAAGGCTTCCAGCGCGTTGAGCAGCTTCATCGCGCCGGAGACGACGGTGTTGTACTGCATGCGCTCGTAGTCGTAGCTGACCTGCTTGAGCACCAGGTGGACCTCGCGGCGCAGGGCCTTCGCATCAGCGCGCAGCTCGGTGCCGCCGTCGGCTGCGGCCTTCAGCGCCTCGGCGTTCTTCGCACCAAAGGCCCAGACGCGCTTGAGGAAGCGGTGCGCGCCCTCCACGCCGGCGTCATTCCACTCCAGTGTCTGCTCGGGCGGGCTGGCGAACATCACAAACAGGCGCGCGGTGTCGGCGCCATAGCGGTCGATCAGTTCCTGCGGGTCAACGCCGTTGTTCTTGGACTTGGACATCGTGCCGATGCCGCCGTAATCCACCGGCGAGCCATCGGCCTTGAGCTTGGCGCCCACCACCGCCTTGCCGGACGCGTCGAAGACGTTCTCCACCTCGTGCGGCCAGAAATACTCGATGCCGCCCTGCTCGGTCTTGCGGCTGTAGATGTGGTTGAGCACCATGCCCTGCGTGAGCAGGCGCTTGAAGGGCTCGGCCACGGTGACCAGGCCCACATCGCGCATCACCTTGGTCCAGAAGCGCGCGTACAGCAGGTGCAGGATCGCGTGCTCGATGCCGCCGATGTACTGGTCCATGCCGCCGCCGGCCATCCAGTACTGCGTGCCCGCGCCCACCATGCCGTCGGTCTTGGTGGGGTCGCAGTAGCGCATGTAGTACCAGGACGAATCGATGAAGGTGTCCATCGTGTCCGTCTCGCGCCGCGCCGGCTTGCCGCAGCAGGGGCAGGCCACGTTCAGGAAGGCCTCGCACTTGTTCAGCGGGTTGCCGCTGCCGTCGGGGATCAGGTCCTCGGGCAGCACCACCGGCAGGTCTTTCTCGGGCACCGGCACGGCGCCACAGGATTCGCAGTGGATGATCGGGATCGGCGTGCCCCAGTAGCGCTGGCGGCTGATGCCCCAGTCGCGCAGGCGCCAGGTGGTCTTCTTCTCGCCCAGGCCCTTCGCGGCCAGCAGCTCGGCGACCTTGTCGACCGCCGCCTTGTGCGACAGGCCGTCGAGCGCACCGGAGTTGACGCACACCGCGCGCTGCTTGTCGCCGTACCAGTCGGCCCAGGCGCTGTCGCTGAAGGTCTCGCCGTCGGCGGCGATCACCTGGCGGATCTCGATGCCGTACTTCAGCGCGAACGCAAAGTCGCGCTCGTCATGCGCCGGGACGCCCATCACCGCGCCGTCGCCATAGCTCATCAGCACGTAGTTGCCCACCCAGACCGGCACCTCGGCGCCGGTCAGCGGGTGGGTGACCGTCAGGCCGGTGGGCACGCCCTTCTTCTCTTGCGTGGCGAGTTCGGCCTCGGTGGTGCCGCCCTGGGCGCATTCGGCGATGAAGTCGGCCACGGCCGGGTTGCCGGCGGCGGCATGCGCCGCCAGCGGGTGTTCGGGCGCGACCGCGCAGAAGGTGACGCCCATGATGGTGTCGGCGCGCGTGGTGAATACGTACAGCCGGCCGTCCTGGATCAGCGCGCCATCAGCGCCGCGGATCTGGTGCGGGAAGGCAAAGCGCACACCGGCGCTCTTGCCGATCCAGTTCTCCTGCATCAGGCGCACGCGCTCGGGCCAGCCCGACAGGTAGTTGGGGTCCTCGGGGTTGGCCACCGCCGACAGCAGCTCCTCGGCGTACTGCACGATGTTCAGGTAGTAGCCGGGGATCTCGCGCTTCTCGACCAGCGCGCCCGAGCGCCAGCCGCGGCCGTCGATCACCTGCTCGTTGGCCAGCACGGTCTGGTCCACCGGATCCCAGTTGACGACCTGGGTGCGGCGCACCGCGATGCCCTTCTCGAGCATCTTCAGGAACAGCCACTGGTTCCAGCGGTAGTAGGCCGGGTCGCAGGTGGCCACCTCGCGCGACCAGTCGATCGCCAGGCCCATGGCCTGCATCTGGCCCTTCATGTGGGCGATGTTGGCGTAGGTCCAGGCGGCCGGCGGCACCTTGTTCTTCATGGCCGCGTTCTCGGCCGGCAGGCCAAAGGCGTCCCAGCCCATGGGCATCAGCACGTTCATGCCCTTCATCCGCAGCTGGCGGGCGAGCATGTCGTTGATGGTGTAGTTGCGCACATGCCCCATGTGCAGCTTGCCGCTGGGATACGGCAGCATGGAGCAGGCGTAGAACTTGGCCTTGGAAGCGTCCTCGGTGACGCGGTAGGCATCGGCCGCGTTCCAGTGGGCCTGGGCGGCGCGCTCAACCTCTGCGGGGGCGTACTTGTCGTTCATCCCCGGATTGTAGGAGGCGCCGCCCCCGGCAGGTTCAGCGCGTGGGCAGCGGCGGCCGCACCTTGAAGCTGTCGAAGTGGACCACCTCGCTGACACCGTTGTGGTACTCCAGCTTCAGCGTCAGCACGCTCAGGGCGGCCATCACCGCGGGCAGGTCGGGGCCCCAGGTGGCGGTGTCCAGTGGCAGGGTGTAGCGGTGCCAGCGGCCATCGGCCGGCGGGGCGTTGTCGGGGACCAGGTCCAGCGACAGCGTGGTCACGCCATTGCCCAGCACCAGGGTGCCGAACAGCGGCCAGTCGGGCAGGTCGTTGTTGCCGTTGCGGGCCACGAAGCTGAGGCTGCCGCCCACATAGGCCGACCAGTCGCCCAGCGACTCGGGCGGCGGGATCATGACGAAGTCGCCGCTGGTGACGTCGGTGATCTGCAGGTAGCCGCCGCGCTTGGGATCGCCACCCACCCAGACCATGTCACCACCATCGAAGGTGGTCCAGCCTTGGGCGTCGGTGTCGAACTTGTAGGTGGGGTGCTTGCCGGCCAGGGCCGGCGTGGCCAGCACGGTGCCCAGGAGCAGGGTCAGCAGGATGTGTTTCATGCGCAGCCTCCGGCAGGGTGAGGCGCGCAGTATCCCGGGGCGCGCGGGCGCCGGGCCATCCCTATTTCGGCGCAGGCTTGGGCTGAGCGACGAAGGCGATGTGGCTCAGGCCGGCGGTCTGCAGCACGCCCAGCACCTCGGCCACCTGGCCGTAGGGGACGCGGGCATCGGCGCGCAGCTGCACCTCGGTGCGGGGGTTCTCCTGTGCCGTGCGTTCGGCCTGCCGACCCAGCGTTGCCAGATCACTGCGCTCCTCGGCAATGAAGATCCGGCCCTCGGCGTCCAGCGCCACGATCAGCGTTTGGGGCGCCTCGCTGGGCGTGGCGCCCTCGGTGGCGGGCAGGTCCAGGCGCAGGCTGCTGGCCATCAGCGGCGCGGTGACCATGAAGATCACCAGCAGCACCAGCATGACGTCGATCAGCGGCGTCATGTTGATGTCGCTCATCGGCGCGGGCGCCGACGTGCGCTCGAGCCGGCCAAAGCTCATGAGGCCAGCGCCAGCCCGCGCAGGTCATGCGCGAAGCCTTCCAGTTCGGCCTCGCAGGCACCCACCCACTTGCCGAACAGGTTGTAAGCCAGCACCGCCGGGATGGCCACTGCCAGGCCGGCGGCGGTCATCACCAGGGCCTCGCCGACCGGGCCGGCGATGCGCTCGATGCTGATGGCGCCGCCGGTGCCCAGGCCCAGCAGCGCGTGGTAGATGCCCCAGACGGTGCCAAACAGGCCGATGAAGGGCGAGGTGGAGCCCACCGAGGCCAGGAAGACCTGGCCGGTCTGCAGGTGGGCCAGCGCGCGGTGTAGCGCGTCGCGCAGGCGTCGGGTGAGCTGGTCCCCGACGTTGGCCCGGTCCTGCAGCGTGCCGGCGGGGGCGCTGGCGGCCGCGGCGTCGATCAGCGGGCGCAGCAGGCCTTCAGGGTCCAGCGCGGCGGCGCGTTCGCGCGCCTGGGCCAGGTCGGGCGCCTCCCAGAACGCCGCGATGCCCTCGGCCAGGCCACGGCGCGCACGGCGCAGCACCCATACCTTCCAGAGGATGACCACCCAGGCGCCGATGGACATCAGCAGCAGCAGCGCCGCCACCGCCCGCCCGACGGCATCGCTCTGCGCCCAGAAGCCGGCCAGGCCGTCCATCAGAGACCCAGCACCTCGGTCATGCCGAACAGGCCGCTGGCGTGGCCGCGCAGGAAGCGCGCCGCGCGCAGGCTGCCCTGGGCGTAGCCCACCCGGCTGGAGGCCTTGTGGCTGATCTCGATGCGCTCGCCGATGCCGGCGAACAGCACGGTGTGGTCGCCGACGATGTCGCCGCCGCGCACGGTGGCAAAGCCGATGGTGGACGGATCGCGCGCCCCGGTGTGGCCTTCACGACCATAGACCGCGCAGTCCTTCAGGTCGCGGCCCAGCGCCGCGGCCACCACCTCGCCCATCGCCAGCGCAGTGCCGCTGGGGGCGTCGACCTTGTGGCGGTGGTGGGCCTCGATGACCTCGATGTCGTAGCCTTGGTTGAGCGCGCGCGCCGCCATGTCCAGCAGGCGCAGCACGACGTTGACACCGACGCTCATGTTGGGCGCCATGACCACCGCCGTGTGCTGCGCAGCAGCGGCGATCTCGGCCTTGTGCGCCTCGGTGAAGCCGGTGGTGCCGATGACCAGCTTGACGCCCAGCCGGCGGCAGGCGGCCAGGTGGGCCAGCGTGCCCTCGGGGCGGGTGAAGTCGATCAGCACCTCGGCGCCGGACAGGCCCTGGTCGAGGTCGGCGGTGATGACCACGCCGCTGGTCTGGCCCAGCCAGGCGGTGGCGTCATGGCCCAGCGCCGGGCTGCCGGGGATGTCCAGCGCACCGGCCAGCACGCAGTCATCGGCGGCCTGGACCGCCTCGATCAGCATGCGGCCCATGCGGCCGGACGCGCCGGCCACCGCCACGCGCAGCGGCGCCGTGCTCATTGCGGCTCCAGCGGCGGATAGCTGCGCGCAGCGCCGAGCGGCGCGAAGGCCGACGAGGCGGCGGCGCGCGGGGCGGGCGGCGGCAGGGCCTGGCGCTCCTCGTCGGTCAGGGCCAGCTTGCGGCTACCCTCGGAGGGGGGCGCCTTGGACATGGCGGCGACGAATTCGTACTCGCTGGGCATCTCGGCGCCCTCGATCTTGCTGACGCGCTCGCCCTCAAACCAGATCACCAGGTTGCGGCGCTGCGGCTCGACGCCCTGGCGCCGGATCATGAAGACATAGTCCCAGCGGTCAGCGTGGAAGGGATCGGCCAGCAGCGGCGCGCCCAGCAGCTGGCGGACCTGGTCGCGGCTCAGGCCCGGCTTCAGGTTCTGCGACTGTTCACGCGTGACGACATTGCCCTGCAGGATGTCGGCGCGGTAGGGCGTCAGCAGGCCGGCCATGGCGTGCATGGACTGGTCGACCACAGCGCAGCCGCTGCTCGCGAGCGTGACCGCCAGCGTGAGCGCCAGAGCGGGGAGCCGACGGGCGGCGGCGCGGGGAAGGTTCGGGATCGGCATGCGGCAGGACGGGGCAGGCGACGCGCGTCGCAGGGTTTCGCTCGGCCGCCACAGCGCGGTGGCCGCCGAGGTGGCTATGATCGGGTGATTCTAGCGGTGCGCCCCGTCCGGGGTACGCGCCCGGCTCCACACCCCGCCATGACGCACGCCGACGAACTCAAGAGCAGTGGCCTGAAGGCCACGCTGCCGCGCATCCGCATCCTCGAAGTCTTCCAGACCTCGACGCTGCGGCACATGACGGCCGAGGACGTCTTCAAGGCCCTGCTGGCCGAGGGGTCCGACATCGGCCTGGCCACCGTCTACCGGGTGCTGATGCAGTTCGAGCAGGCGGGCATCCTGGCGCGCAGCCATTTCGAGTCGGGCAAGTCGGTGTTCGAGCTCAACGAGGGCCAGCACCACGACCACCTGGTCTGCATGACCTGCGGCCGCGTGGAGGAGTTCTACGACCCCGAGATCGAGGCGCGCCAGCGCGACATCGCTGCGCGCAACGGCTTCCAGCTGCAGGAGCATGCGCTGTCGCTGTACGCGGTGTGCACGCGCGAGCACTGCGAGCACCGCCCGGCGGTCAAGAATCCCGGTTCTGGTCCATTGCCGCCTGGTGGCGGGCGATGAATTCCTGGTAGGTGTCGATGCCGCGCAGCTGCAGGATGGTGTTGCGCACCGCGGCCTCCACCAGCACCGCCAGGTTGCGGCCGGCGTCCACCGCGATCACCACCTTGCGCACCGGCACGCCCAGCACCTCTTCGTAGAGGGGTTCGTAGGGCAGGCGTTCGAACTCGCGGTCCATCGTCTCCTTGCGCACCAGGTGGACGATCAGCTTGACGCGCATCTTGCGGCGCACGGCCGTCTCGCCGAAGATGGCCTTGATGTCGAGCAGGCCGATGCCGCGCACCTCCAGCAGGTTCAGCAGCAGCTCGGGGCAGCGGCCCTCCAGGGTGTTCTGCGCCACGCGGTAGATATCGACCGCGTCATCGGCCACCAGGCCGTGGCCGCGCGAGATCAGCTCCAGGCCCAGCTCGCTCTTACCCAGGCCGGATTCGCCGGTCAGCAGCACGCCCACGCCCAGGATGTCCATGAAGACCCCGTGGCGCGTGGTGCGCTCGGCCATCAGCTGGCTGAGGTAAGCGCGGACCACGTCGATCACATGACCGGCGGAGTGCTGGGTGGTGAACAGCGGGATCTCGGCGCGGTCGCACATGGCCACCAGCCGATCGGGCGCGCGTTCGCCATCGGCGACGATGATGACCGGCGGCTCCAGCGTGACGATGCGCTGGATGCGGCGCTCCTGCACCTCGGGGGCGGCGGCGGTCTCGGACAGGTAGGCCACCTCGCGGCGCCCCACCAGCTGCACCCGGTAGGGGTGGATGTAGTTCAGGTAGCCGACCAGGTCGGCGGCGGAGCGCGCATCGCGCACCGCGGATTCATCAAAGCGCCGCTCGGGATGGGCGTGGCCGGCGATCCACTCCCACTTCAGGGCCGGCTGGTGCTCCTCGAAGAGCGCCTCGGCGCTGATGGAGATGGGTTTCACGCAGCAGCGGGGCTCAGGCCACCGACTTCAGCGGCTCCCAGCCGGCGATCAGGCGGTGCACCTCGGCCGGATCGGCTTCGGTCTTGAGCTTCTCGCGCAGGTCGCGGTCGGACAGCAGCTCGGCGATCTCGGAGAGGATTTCCAGGTGGCGCTGGGTGGCCGCCTCAGGCACCAGCAGAAAGATCAGCAGGCTGACCGGCTCGTCATCGGGGGCATCAAAGGCGATCGGCTGTTGCACGCGCAGCACCGCCGCCAGCGGATTCTTCAGACCCTTGATGCGGCCGTGCGGCACCGCCACCCCGTGACCCAGACCGGTGGAGCCCAGGCGCTCGCGGGCGAACAGGTTGTCGGTCACCGTGGCGCGGGCGATGGCGTGCTGGTTCTCGAACAGCAGACCCGCGTGCTCGAACACGCGCTTCTTGCTGGTGGCGTCCACGCCCACGGCCACATTGGCAACAGGCAGGATGGCGGCGAGGCGGTTCATGGCGGCGGTGTCAGAGGACGTTCGTGGGCGCCGGGCGCATGCGTCGGCGGGCGGACAAAAGGCTGCGGATTATAGGAATCGACAGTTCACGATGGGAACTTGAACGGCCCCTGGCCGCGCTGGGTTGACCCGGTGATGCTGCGTTGCAGCAACATCGTGCCGACAATCGCCCCAAAAGACAAGGCGGCCCGGGGGCCGCCTTCCTGATCAGCCACGCAGGCCGTGGCAGGTGTCACGGCGCCGGCACTTCCTGGCGCTTGGGCGAAGCGTGGTGGTGGTCCTGGATGCGGTCCTTGTGGCGGCCGACCTGGCGGTCGAGCTTGTCCATCAGCTGGTCGATCGCGGCATAGAGGTCCTCGTGAAACTGCTCGACGAAGATGTCCCTGCCCTTGACGTGGAGAGTGACCTCGGCCTTCTGGCGTCGTTCCTTCTCCTTGTTCTTCTCGACCGTGAGCAACACGCTCACGTCCACCACCTGGTCAAAGTGCCGCGTGACGCGCTCTAGCTTAGTGAGTACGTACTCACGGAGCGCAGGAGTCACTTCAAGGTGATGGCCGCTGATCGTCAGATTCATCGGGGCGTCCTTTCTCGGGAGGTTGCGCATCGCAGCCCCGGGAGGCTGCAGCCCGCGGCCGGCGGATGAGGCCGCCGCGTCCGACCCAGTGTGCTCCGCAGGGGGGGCTTTGACAAGGATGGTGGTGCGCGAAAGTGGCGGGTAGACTGGTCAGTTGTCACCGCTTTGACCTGATGCGGCGCGCAGCGGGGGCCAGGCCCTCAAGTGGGCGCGCCAGCGGCCGATAGGCCAGTGGCCGGGCCGAGTGCGTGCCCGGGCCGTGCCCACGCCAGCCGCCCGCCATGACCGCCACCCTCCACCTGCCTGCCGCGGATGCGGACGCCGCCGACTTTGGCCGCCAGCTGGGCTCGCTGCGCCACCAGCTGCAGCTGGCCCGCCTGACCCCCGACACCCATCGCCAGACCCGGCAACTGGCCGCGCTGGACGCCGGCCTGCGGGTGCTGACGGCCCGCGCTGATCTGCAGCGCCTGCCGCACGAGCTGCAGCCGCTGCCCACCGAGCGCCTGGAGCCCTGGCCGCTGCTGCAGCAGGCCTGGCAGGAGCTGGCCCCGATGGCCGCGCTGCTGGGCGTGCAGGCGCAGTTCCGGCCGCACGCCGACCCCCGCGCACTGGGCGCCCTCTATGGCAGTGGCCGCTGGCTGCGTCGTCTGTTGAGCGAGTGCATAGAATCGGCCATGGTCAATGCCCCAGGCCGCCCGATCGAGATGGAGCACCGCCCCGTCGGCTCGCACACCCAGATCGTGCTGCTGGGCACACGCGCCTTCACCACCGACCACGACGGTCCCGCCCGCGCGCTGGCTGAGGCGATCGCCCGGGCCCACGGCGGTGATCTGCGCATCGAGCAGGACGAGGACACGCGCGACCTGATCGTCGAGTTGCCCACCGGCGCGCCCTTCCATGCCGGCGAGTCCAGCGCGCAGCTGCAGGCCGCGCGCTTCGCCCAGGACCTGGCCGCCCTGCAGGAACGCGCCCGGCGCCGCGCCGGCGCTCCCCTTGGAGACGAGCGATGAAACGAGTACTGATCGTTGAGGACCAGGCGGACATCCGCAAGCTGATCCGCATGACGCTCGAGTTTGAAAACTACGAGATCCACGAGGCCGCCGACGGCTCCTTCGGCCTGCGCATGGCCCAGGCCATCAAGCCCGATATCCTGCTGCTCGACGTGATGATGCCCGGCGAGATCGATGGCCTGCAGGTCTGCCAGCGCATCAAGAGCGACCCCGAGATGGCCGGCTCCAAGGTGGTGCTGCTGACCGCCCGCGGCCAGCAGAAGGACCGCGAGGCCGGCGAGCAGGCCGGCGCCGACGAATACCTGGTCAAGCCCTTCAGCCCCTTGCAGCTGATCGAGACGATCGAGCGCCTGCTGGGCGCCGATGCGGCCTGATTCGCGGCCCAAACTGCACCATAATCGCGCCATCTTGATGACCGGAGCCACGCGCTTGGACACACCGCACCCTCGGTGACCGTCCGCTCCGCCTAGTCTCAGCCGATGAGCTAGAGGGCCCAGCGCCCGTGCGGACCCGGACGGTCTTCCCCCGCCCCGAACCGCACCCGGGCTGCGCGCCGCAGCCCCGTGACAGCTGGATGCCCCATGCTCAACGTCTTCACGCTGGATAAAGGCCGCCTGAGCGGCCGCCTGCTGCAGGAAGAGATCGACTCCGCCGCCGACCTGGCCCAGGTCCAGCCGGTGTGGGTCGACCTGGAAGCCCCCACCGCCGAGGAGATCGGCTGGATCGCCGGCCGCTTCGGCCTGCAGATCCCCAACAACATCGTCGACGACGACCTGGAAGAGTCCGCCCGCTTCTACGAGGAGGACAACGGCGAGCTGCACATCCGCTCGGACTTCCTGATCGACGACGACGTCACGCCGCGCAACGTGCGGGTGGCCTTCATCCTGTTCAACGGCATCCTGTTCTCGGTGCACGAAGAGGACCTGCCGGTGTTTCGCCTGCTGCGCCTGCGCGCCCGGCGCAACCCGGCGCTGATCGAGGACGCCAAGGACGTGCTGCTCAAGCTCTACGACGCCGACGCCGAGTACTCGGCCGATGCGCTCGAGGGCATCTACGACGCGCTGGAGTCGGTCTCGGCGCGCGTGCTCAAGCAGGACGTGGACGACCGCGCCGCCGGCGAGGCGCTGGCCGCCATTGCCAAGGAAGAGGACCTGAACGGCCGCATCCGCCGCAATGTGATGGACACCCGCCGCGCGGTGAGCTTCATGATGCGCAGCCGCATGCTCAATGCCGAGCAGTTCGAGGAGGCGCGGCAGATCCTGCGCGACATCGACAGTCTGGACAGCCACACCGCCTTCCTGTTCGACAAGATCAACTTCCTGATGGACGCCACCGTCGGCTTCATCAACATCAACCAGAACAAGATCATCAAGATCTTCTCGGTGGCCAGCGTGGCGCTGCTGCCGCCCACGCTGATCGCCAGCGTGTACGGCATGAACTTCCGCCACATGCCCGAGCTGGACCAGACCTGGGGCTATCCCTTCGCGCTGGCGCTGATGGCGGCCTCGGTAGCGGCGCCGCTGTACTACTTCCGGCGCAAGGGCTACATGCGCTGACAGCTTCGGCCGGATGCGACACGTTTGTTGCATCCGGTGCCATCAGGTCGGCCGGGTTGTGGCCGACAAAGCAGGGCATGAAGACCGCCGCCCTGCCCCGCCTGCGCCGCGCCGTCTGCCGCGCCGCACTCGTCCTGGCCCCGCTCGCGTCCACCGGCGCGGCCTGGGCCCAGTTCAGCCATGTGCCGCTGCCGCTGCCGCGTGCCGATGCCCCTGTATCGGGGGCCGCGGACGAGCGGAGCTACCGGCGCGACGCCGCCCGGATGGTCTACGAGGCCTTCCCGACGCATGTGTTCAAGGGCCAGTTGCCGGCGCTGATGCACGCGATCGCCATCACCGAGACCGACATCGACGACGACGGCCGCATCCGCGCGGTGCGCCTGGTACGTGAGCCGGCTGCGGCCAAGGAAGTGGGACCCTGGGTGGTGGGCCTGATCCGGCGGCTCGAGCGCCTGCCGGCGCCCGGTCAGCTGCGTGGCCACACCTGGACCGAGGTCTGGTTGGTCGACCGCTCAGGCCGCTTCCAGGCCGACTCGCTCAGCGAGGGCCAGCGCTACGGACGCTGAGGATGGCTGGCTCTGCGGGCGGCAGAGCAAAAGAAATGAGCCGCGCAGCAACCCGGGGCACCAACGAGAGGGAGGAGGAGAGTGCACCCCGGGCGATCACTCCCCGAGAGGAAGCGGCCGCGCGGCTCCAAGAAGACGGCCCCGGGCCCCACGACCCGAGACCGGGGTGGGCGCTCCGAAGAGCGCCGCAACCCAACCCACGCGGTGTCTGACAGGGCCCCTGAAAAAAAGTTCCGCACCCGGTGTGTGATGGCTTGTAAACCTCAGCGGGCGCGCATCGCGGCCAGTTGCGCCTCCTGGCAGGCCTTGCGGTCGGCATTCACCCGCTGCACGCTGGGCCGATCAGCCAGCGCCTTGGTGTAGGCCTTCCAATCGATCCCACCGGCCGCCAGCAGGTCCTCGCCCAGCACGGCCTTGGTGGCCATGGCCACCAGCGGCAGGCTGACATAGGCCGCGCAATCGGCGCTGGTGAAGGTGTCACCCGCCACGAAGGGGCTGAACTTGGCCAGGCGCTGGAAGCCGGCAATGTGGCGCGTCAGGCGCTTGCGCACGCTGGCCTGCACCGCCTCGCTGACCGTGCCGCCGAAAAAGGCCTGCGGGTACAGCTCGCGCACCACCAGCTCCAGGTGCAGGTCGATGAAAGTGGTCAGCTCGCGCACCTTGGCGCGCTCCCAGGCGTCGCGCGGCATCAACGGGATCTGCGGGTAGCTGTCCTCCAGGTACTGGACGATGGCTTCGCTCTCGCACAAGGTGCCGTGCTCGGTGCGGATGTAGGGGATCTTGGCCAGCGGCGAGGCCGACAGCACCGACTCCTCGCGCGAACCGGTGGCGACCAACTCCTCGTCGAAGGCAATGCGCTTTTCCAGCAGCACCAGCTTGACCTTGTTGTAGTAGTTGGACAGGGCCATGCCGCACAGCGTGATCATCGGAATCTCCTCAGGGTGAAGACAGCAGTCTAGGACGGTCCGCCGCGGACGGACTGCCGCCGCCGTGACAGGGCAAACCCCGGGTGGCTCAGCGCCGCGGCCGGCTGACCAGCCAGATGCCGGTGGACACCGCCGCCACCGCCACCAGCAAGCGCCCGGTCAGCGGCTCGGCCAGCAGCCAGGCGCCAAAGACCAGGCCGAAGATCGGCGTCAGCAGCGTGAAGGCGGTGACCTGGGTGGCCGCGTAGTGGCGCACCAGCCAGAACCACAGCAGGTAGCTGGCGAAGGTGACGATGACGATCTGGAAGGCCAGCAGGCCCCAGGCGGTGGGCGCTGCGGCGCGCGGCCAGGCCTCGCCGGCCAGCGTGCTGGCCGCCAGCAGCAGCACGGCCGAGACGGCCAACTGGTACATCAGCGTCTTCTCGGGTGGCGCGGTCGACAGCCGGCTGGCGCGGATCGCCAGCGTGGTGCTGCCCCACAGCAGCGCGGCCAGCACGCCCAGCGCATCGCCCCACCACTGCTGCGGCCCGGCGGCCGGGGCGCTGAAGCCCTCGGCAAAGGCCCACACCACGCCGGCAAAGGCGGCCACCAGCCCCGCCAGCTGCGCGCCTCGCAGGCGTTCGGCCGGCGCCACCAGCGGCATGCCCAGCGCCACCACGAAGGGCGAGAGGTAGATGAACACCGCCATGCGCGACGCAGTGGTGTACTGCAGGCCCACGAAGATGCAGCCGAACTCGGCGGCGAACAGGCCTCCGGCCAGCAGGCCGCCGCGCCAGGTGCCGTCGAAGGGGTTGAGGCTGATGCGCTGGCGCCGCGCCCAGGCCCACAGCAGCAGCGCCGCGCCCAAGGAGCGCAGGCCGGCCTGCAGCAGCGGCGGGATGTCGCGCACCGCCACCTTGGTGGCCACCTGGTTCAGGCCCCACAGCGCGGCGCAGCCCACCAGGCAGACCACCGCGAACGCGTCCAGCTGGGTGCGCCGGTCAGTCATGTCGTGTCCATCCGCAGATCAGCAGCGCCATCGCGGCGCCGGCCAGCGCACCGCTGGCATGGGCGCCGGGGGCCAGCGCAAAGTCCCAGCCCTCCACCGCCCGCGTGGCGCTGCGCCACGGCGCCTCGAGCAGCAGCTTGGCCAGCAGGCCGGCGGCCAGCCCGGCACCGATCGCCAGCTCGCGGGTGTCGCGGCTGCGCAGCAGGCGCCAGATCAGCACCGCCACGCCGGCATGCAGCACGCCGGAGAGGCCGCCGAAATGCAGCAGCGTCGGCTGCAACAGCAGGCCCAGCTGGGTCAGCGGCCAGGCCAGCGCCCAGGCCAGGGCCTCGCGCGGGCCGGCCCCGGCGCGCCAACCCAGCCAGGCCAGCAGCGCGGTGGCGCCCAGGTTCATCGCCAGGTGCGTGGGGCTCCAGTGCACCCCGGCGCCGGTCCAGGCACGCCAGGGCTGGCTGGCGGCCAGGGCCGGCTGCCAATCCCAGCGCGCGCTGTCGGCGCCCCACAGCGCGCCGGCCAGCACGGCCAGCGCCAGGGCCACCGCCGGCCAGGCCCAGCGCGTCACGCCGGACCGCCGAACACCGCCTGCCACAGCGCCTGGATCGCGGCGCGCTGCGGCGCCAGCTCATCGGGATCGAAATGCGTGGGCCGCTCGTCCAGGCGGGCACGGTGCTGGGCGCGGCGCAGCTCGCGGTAGGCGTCGGCCGCCGCCGTGCCGACGCCAGCGGGCAGCAGGCCGGCGGCCTCGGCGCGTTGCAGCAGCGCGATGTTGCCGGCGTTGTCCAGCAGGCTGGGCTGGGCGGCGCCGTGGTGCAGCACCAGGTACTGCACGGCGAACTCGGCGTCCATCATGCCGCCGTCGCTGTGCTTGACATCAAAGCGGCCCTCGGCCACCGGGTGGGCCGAGCGCACCTTCTCGCGCATCGTCACCACCTCCTGGCGCAGCGCGGTGTTGTCGCGCTCGGCGGCGATCACCGCGCGCCGCGTGGCCTCGAAACGCTGCGCCAGCGCCGCCGGCCCGGTGACGAAACGCGCCCGCGTGATGGCCTGGTGCTCCCAGGTCCAGGCGGCGTTGCTGCCGCGGCCGATCTGGTAGTTCTCGAACGAGGTGATCGAGGTCACCAGCAGGCCCGAGTTGCCGTTGGGGCGCAGCGCGGTGTCGATGTCGAACAGCTCACCGGCCGCGGTCTGCAGCGTCAGCCAGGTGATCAGCTTGCGCACGAAGGCGGCGTAGACCATCTGCGCCTGGTCGGGGTCGGCCTCGTCGGCATCGTCGTACAGGAAGACCAGGTCCAGGTCGCTGCCATAGCCCAGCTCCAGCCCGCCCAGCTTGCCGTAGGCGATGACCGCGAACTGCGGCGTCTCGCGGTGGCGCTGGCGCAGGTGGGCCCAGGCCCAGCGGGCGGCGGTGTCGAGCACCGCGTCGGCCAGCGCCGAGAGGTCATCGGCCACCTGCTCCACCGTGATGCGCTGCTCGACATCGCGCACCAGCGTGCGGAAGACCTCGGCATGGTGGGCGCGGCGCAGCGTATCCAACAGTTCGCCCTCGTCGGCCTCGCCGGCGCGCACCCAGGCGGCGTGGCGCGCGTCCAGGTCAGCGACAAAGCCGGCACGCTCAAAGCGCTCGGCCATCTGGCGCTCGTCGGCCAGCTCGTCGATCACGCCGGGGTGGCGCATCAAAAAGCGCATCGGCCAGCGCGCCAGGCCCAGCAGGCGCAGCAGGCGCTTGTGTACCTCGGTGCGCTCCTGCAGCAGCGCCAGGTAGCTTTCGCGGCGCAGCAGCGGCTCCAGCCAGTCGACAAAGCGCAGCGCGGCGTCCAGGCTGCAGCCCTGATCGGCCACGTACTGCGCGGCGCGGCGCACCAGCACGCCCAGGCGCAGCCGGCCCTCGTCGCGCATGGCCTGCACCTTGGGGCCGCGGGCAAAGCCCTGGACGCGCTCGGCCAGTTCGGACGGCAACTTGTCCAGCAGGGCCTCGCTGTCGATCGGCAGCGGCGCGCCGCAGCTGCGGCAGCCGCCGCCGCCGGGGCGCGGCGCGTCGGGCGAGCGGCCGTCGTGCAGCAGCGCATCAAACTCGGTGGCCACCAGCTCGCGCACCTGGCCCAGGCGATCGAGCAGCTCGCAGGCATCGGCGTTGCACTGCAGCTGCATGCCGGCGGCGATCCAGCCCAGGTCGGCGTCGGTGGTGGGCAGCAGGTGGGTCTGCTGGTCGTCGAGGTACTGGATGCGGTGCTCGACGCGGCGCAGGAAGACGTAGGCCTCGGCCAGCGCGGCAGCGGTGTCGGCCTTCATCAGGCCGCCGGCCGCCAGCCGCGCCAGCGCGCTGCGGGTGGAGCGGGTGCGGATCTCGGGGAACTGGCCGCCGCGCGCCACCTGCAGCAGCTGGACGATGAACTCGATCTCGCGGATGCCGCCGCGCGAGAGCTTGACGTCATTGGCCCGCTCGGGCCGGCCGGCGGCGCGGCGCTGGGCCTCGTCGCGGATCTTGCGGTGCAGCTGGCGCAGGCCCTCGAAGACGCCGTAGTCAAGGTAGCGCCGGTAGACGAAGGGCGTGACCAGCTGGCGCAGCGGCAGCGCACGGCCGCTGGCCACGCTGGCACGCGGCGCCACCACGCGGCTCTTGAGCCAGGCAAAGCGCTCCCACTCGCGGCCCTGCACCAGGAAATACTCTTCCAGCATCGCCAGGCTGACCACCGGCGGGCC
Organism: Ideonella aquatica; assembly: GCF_018069755.1. GTDB lineage: Bacteria > Pseudomonadota > Gammaproteobacteria > Burkholderiales > Burkholderiaceae_C > Ideonella > Ideonella aquatica. Next base: position 108,084 of record NZ_JAGQDE010000006.1, read on the forward strand.
GGAGTTGCCGTTGGGCCGCAGCGCCAAATCCACCCGGAAGACGAAGCCGTCCTCGGTGACATCGCCGATCAGCGCATAGAGCTTCTTGGCCACGCCGGCGAAGTACTCGTGGGCGGTGATCTTCAGCGGCCCGGTGGTCTCGCCGTCATCCTCGTAGACGTAGATCAGGTCGATGTCGGACGAGACATTCAGCTCGCGCGCGCCGAGCTTGCCCATGCCGACGATCCAGAAGTCGATCACCCGGCCCTGCTCGTCCAGCGGCGGTCCGTGGCGCTCGTCCATCTCGGCGCGGGCCTGGGCCAGGGCCAGCTCCAGCGTGGCCTCGGCCAGGTGGGTCATCGGCAGCACCACGTCATCCAGCGCGGCGGCTTGCTCGACATCCAGCACCACCAGGCGCTCGATCACCAGCTGACGCGCCACCCGCAGCGCCGAGGCCAGCGGCCGGCCATCGGTCTGCAGGCGCCGCACCAGGGCCGTGATGGTGTCGACATGGGGGATGCCGGGCGGCAACAGCGAGCGCTCGGTGTCGTAGCGGCGGCGCACGCGCTGGACGAAGCGGCTGTGCTCGGCGGCGGCCGTGGGCAAGGGGGTCACAGCTTGTAAGGAACCCATCGGGCAGTCATGGGGTCTGTGCTAGATTGAAATGAGCAGGCCAGCGCGTCCGCCGGGCGTCTGGGCAGCGTACGCCGGGCGGTTGGAAGTGGTCTGGTGAGTTGATGTCAGCGTCCCCCTCCGTCCCGTCGCCGTCTGGTGTGCATGTCAGCCCCCCCGCCTGGAAGCGGTGGCTGGGCCGTGGCCTGCGTGTCCTACTGTACGCCGTGCTGGCGCTGTGGGGCGTGCTGCTGCTGGCGTGGCTGACTCTGCACTGGGGGATATTGCCGCGCATCGGCGACTGGCGGCCGCAGATCGAGCAGGCCGCCAGCCGCGCGCTGGGGTTGCCGGTGCGCATCGGCGCGCTGCAAGTGGCGTCCAACAGCTGGGTGCCGGTGCTGGAGCTGCGCGAGGTCGAGCTGCACGACGCGCGCGGCCAGCGCGCGCTGCGCCTGCCGCGGGTGGTGGCCGCGGTCTCGCCCAGCTCGCTGCTGACCTGGCAGCTGCGCCTGAGCCAGCTGCATCTGGACGGGCCGGAGGCCGTGGTGCGGCGCGACGCCCAGGGTCGCTGGCATGTCGCCGGCCAAGGCCTGGACGACGGGCCGGCGCTGCAGGGCGAGGCCGCCGCCGACTGGCTGTTCGAGCAGCCCGAGGTGGTCATCCAGCACGGCCGGCTGCAGCTGATCGACGAGCTGCGCGGCACACCACCGCTGGTGCTGGACCAACTCAGCGCCGTGCTGCGCAACGGCCTGCGCGACCACCAGTGGCGCATCGACGCCCTGCCCCCGGCCCACTGGGGCGAGCAGATCAGCCTGCGCGGGCGCTTCCAGCAGCCGCTGCTGGCCCGCGCCGGTGACTGGAAACGCTGGAGCGGCACGCTCTACGCCCAGGGGCCGCGCATCGAGGGCGCGGTGGTGCTGGCCGACCTGCGCGTGCCGCTGGCGCTGCAGGGCGGCTCGGGCCACTGGCGGGCCTGGCTGGAGGCCCGCCAGGGCCAGTGGCAGCAGGCCACGCTGGACGTGGCACTGGGCGCCACCTCGGTGCCGCTGCAGGCCCAAGGCGCGCCGCTGGCGCTGGCCCGCCTGGAGACCCGGCTGCAGCTGGAACACCGCGACGACGGCTGGCGCCTGGGGCTGGAGGGCCTGCGCTTTGACACCGCCGACGGTCTGCACTGGCCCGCCAGCCGCCTGGCCCTGCACTGGCGGCCCCGCAGCGGCCAACCCGACCTGGCCAGCCTCGACCTGGGCACCCCCGGCGCCGGCGAGCTCGACGGCGACCGCCTCGATCTGGGCGCGCTGGCCACGCTGGCCGAGCACCTGCCGCTGTCCGCCGCCTGGCGCCAGAGCCTGGCCGAGCTGGAGCCGCGCGGCCAGGTGCTGGGCCTGCAGGCGCGCTGGAGCGGCCCGCTGCAGCAACCCGAGCATTACCGCGTCAAGGCGCGGCTGACCGACCTGGCGATCGCCTCGCGCGCCTCGCCCGAGGCCGGCGGCGTGGGCCGACCCGGCTGGCGCGGCGTCGGCCTGACCCTGGATGCCGACGAGCGTGGCGGCCAGGCCCAGCTGAACCTGCGCCAGGGCGCGCTGCTGCTGCCGGGCATCTTCGAGGACCCGTCGCTGGCGCTGGACGAGTTCGACGCCCGGCTGGTCTGGAGCGTGCAGCCGCGGCGCCAGGGCGGGCCGCCTCAGATCGAGCTGCGCGTGCAGGACGGCCGCTTCGCCAACGCCGATGCGCGCGGCGAGCTGCAGCTGCGCTGGCGCACCGGCGACGGCGCAGCCGGCACCCCGGGCCGCGGCCAGCGCTACCCGGGCACGCTGGAGCTCAGCGGCCAGCTGGTGCAGGCGCGCGCCGCCGCGGTGGCGCGCTACCTGCCACTGGGGGTGGCGGCGTCGGCTCGGCGCTATGTCGAGGCGGCCGTGCGCGAGGGCGCGGTGCCGCGCGCCAGCTTCCGCGTGCGCGGCGACCTGTGGGACTTCCCCTTCGCCGGCCGCAGCGACGGCGAATTCCACGTCGCCGCCCAGGTCGAGCGCGCGGTGCTGGACTACGCGCCCGCCGCGCTGGTCGGGCCCGGCCCGGGCTGGCCGGCTTTCACCGACGTGGCCGGCGAGCTGGTGTTCGATCGTGGCTCGATGGCCATCCGCCGCGCCAAGGCGCGGCTGTGGGGCGTGGCGCTGCACGACGTGAATGGCCGCATCGACGACCTGATCGAGCGGCCGCGCCTGCGCATCGACGGCGCCGGCCGCGGCCCGCTGACCGATGCGCTGCGCTTTGTCGACGCCTCGCCGGTGGCCGGCTGGACCCGCCACGCGCTGGGCCAGGCGGTGGGCAGCGGTGCGGCCGACCTGACGCTGGCGCTGGACATCCCGCTGGACGACGCCAGCCGCGCCAGCGTCCAGGGCAGCGTGCTGCTGGGCGGCAACGACGTGCGGCTGCGGCGCGACCTGCCGCTGCTGCGCCAGGCGCGCGCGCGCATCGACTTCAGCGACAGCGGTTTCTCGATCAGCGGTGGCCAGGCCCAGGCGCTGGGCGGCGAGGCCCGCTTTGAAGCCGCCAGCCAGCCCGACGGCCGCGTGCAGGTCAAGGTGCAGGGCCAGGCCAGCGCCGAGGGCCTGCGCCAGGCCAGCGAGCTGGGCGCGCTGGCCCGCCTGGGCCAGTTGGCCAGCGGCAGCACGCCCTACCAGCTGCAGCTGGGTTTCACCGGTGAGCGCACCGAGGCGCTGTTCACCAGCCCCTTGAGCGGCCTGGCGATCGAGCTGCCGGCGCCACTGCGCAAGCCGGCCGCCGAGAGCTGGCCGCTGCGCGTGCAGCTGAGCCCGCTGGACAACCGCGGTGGCCCGCCGCGCGAGACGCTGCGCGTCGACCTGGGCCCGGTGCTGCACGCCGAGTACCAGCGCGAGCTGGCGGCCGATGGCGCGCGCGTGCTGCGCGGCAGCCTGGGCCTGGGCGAGGCCGCGCCGCCGCTGCCCGCCAGCGGCGTGCTGGCCAGCCTGAAACTGGGCCGCGTGGATGCCGACGAATGGTGGGCCTGGGCCCGCACCCAGGCCGGCGAGGCCGGCGTCGGTGGCGCCGCCAGCGGCCTGCTGCCCACCGAGCTGCGCGCCAGCGCGCAGGCCTTGCACAACGCCGCACTGCCGCTCAGCCAGGTGCAGCTGTCGGGCAGCCGCCGGCCCACCGACGGCCCCTGGCAGTGGCGCCTGCAGTCCGACCAGGCGCAGGGCCAGCTCGAGTGGCGCGCCGGCACACCCGCGCTGCCCGGCGGCCAGATCGTCGCTCGCCTGAACCGGCTGGCGGTGCCCGACAGCCCCGCGGCCGAGGCCCGCCCGGGCCCGGCCCCCGAGCCGGTGCGCAGCGCTGGTGGCCTGCCGGCGCTGGACCTGACCGTGGCCGAGCTGGACTGGAAGGGCAAGCGCCTGGGCCGGCTGGAGCTGGAGAGCCCGGCCACCGCACCCGACGCGCGCGAGTGGCCGATCACCCGGCTGCTGCTGCAGCGGCCCGAGGCGCGCCTGCAGGCCCAGGGCCGCTGGAGCGCCCAGCCCCAACCCGGCACGCGCCTGGACCTGACGCTGCAACTGGCCGACAGCGGCGCACTGCTCGAGCAATGGGGCCTGGGCCGTGTGCTCAAGGGCGGCAAGGGCGAGATCAGCGGCCAGCTGCGCTGGCCCGGCGGCCCGATGGAGCCACCGGGTGCGCTGCTCAGCGGCGAGCTGAAGCTGGCGCTGGGCGAGGGCCAGATCCTCAAGGTCGAGCCCGGCGCCGGCCGGCTGCTGGGCATCCTCAGCCTGCAGTCGCTGCCGCGCCGGCTGACGCTGGACTTCCGCGACATCTTCCAGGAGGGCTTCTCCTTCGACGACATCAGCGGCGACATCCGCCTGGCCGACGGCGTGGCACGCACCAGCAACCTGCGCCTGCGCGGCCTGCAGGCCGCGGTGCTGGTGGAGGGCAGCGCCGACATGCGCAAGGAAACCCAGGACCTGCACATGCTGGTGGTGCCCGAGCTCAATGCCGGTGCCGCGTCACTGGCCTATGCGGCGGTGAACCCGGCGATCGCACTGGGCACCTTCATCGCCCAGTACCTGCTGCGCGAGCCGCTGCAGCAGGCCGGCACGCGCGAGTTCCGGGTGCGCGGCAGCTGGGACCAGCCGCAGGTCGAGGCCATCGAGCGCGCGGCCGCAGCCGCATCCGCCCCGGGCCAGACGGCCCAGCGCTGAGGACTATGCTTGCGGTCATGAAGATCGCCGCGCTGCAGACCGTTGCCACGCCCGACGTGGCCCGCAACCTCGCCACCGCCGAGCGGCTGCTGGCCGACGCCGCCGCCCAGGGCGTGCGCCTGGCCGCGCTGCCCGAGTACTTTTGCCTGATGGGCCGGCGCGACGAGGACAAGCTGGCCATCGCCGAAGACGACGGCGCCGGCCCGATCCAGGACTTCCTGGCCGCGCAGGCGCGCCGCCACGGCCTGTGGATCATCGGCGGCACGCTGCCGATCAAGGCAGCCACGCCGGGCCGCGTGCGCAACGCCTGCTGCGCCTGGAACCCGTTGGGTGAGCGCGTGGCGCGCTACGACAAGATCCACCTGTTCGCCTTCGACAACGGCGGCGAGCGCTACGACGAGGCCCGCGTGCTGGAGGCCGGCGACACCCCCGTGGCCTTCGAGGCCGAGGGCTGGCGCATCGGCCTGTCGGTCTGCTATGACCTGCGCTTTCCCGAGCTCTACCGCGCGCTGATGCAGCCGCCCTGTGACCTGCTGGTGGTGCCGGCGGCCTTCACTCACACCACCGGCCAGGCGCACTGGGACCTGCTGCTGCGCGCCCGCGCGGTCGAGAACCAGTGCTTCGTGCTGGCCCCCGCCCAGGGCGGCCGCCACGAGAACGGCCGCCGCACCTGGGGCCACAGCCAGGTCATCGACCCCTGGGGCCAGGTGCTGGCCTGCCAGGACGAGGGCGAGGCGGTGGTGGCCGCCGAGGCCGAGCCCGCCGTGCGCGACCGCGTGCGTCAGCAGCTGCCGGCGCTGGCGCACCGGCGGCTGTGACGCGGCCCGCTCAGGGCTGGTCGATGCCGAAGCCGAAGAAGCGGGCCTTGGCGGGGTCGCTGCTTTCCCAGCCGAAGACGCTGAAGCCCAGGCCGGTGCCCAGCGCGTGGACCGCATTGAGGTTCACCGTCTGGCCGGTGCAGTTGGTGCCGGTGCCCTTCTCCCGGTAGGTCACGCCGGCGTGGCCCTGGTTGATGAACCAGGTCTGCTGCACGCAGCTGTCGAGCGAGCGGCGCACGAAGCTCTGGCTGACCGCATCCACCGACACCACCTCGCGGTGCTCGAAGTTCAGCGCGCTGGTCGTGCCCTGCGGGTTCTGCGACAGGCTCCAGTTGTTGGGCAGCGGGCCCACCGCCGGCAGTGTGCGAGCCAGCGCCGGCGTGGCGACATGGATCTGGTCCTGCCCCACCACCACAGCCACCAGGCCGTCCCGGTTCTTGAAGGCAAACAGGCGCTCGGTGTAGCTGCTGTCCTTGAAGGCCATGTCGAAGCCGCCCGCCGGGTTGGGCGTCAGGGTAGCGAACAGCTTGTCCGTCGGACCGCAGGCGCCGATGCCGCCGTCGCCACAGCCGGCCGAGCGCACGCGGCCGCGCCGGTCGATCGAGATCTGGCCGGCATCGGTGTGCATCAAGCCATCTTCCTGCTTGCCGGCGCCCAGGAAGTTGTGCAGCCCGACCAGGGCCTTCAGGTCGAGGGCCATCTCGGGCAGGCCCAGGGCCATGGCGCCGTTGGTCGCATCGCGCACCACCAGGATGCCGCTGCGCGACACCACCAACTGGACGTTGCCGCCGTCGCCGGAGTAGGCGCACTTCTCGGCCGCGGGGGTGAGCGTGAAGGTCCCGCCGGTGAAGTCGGTAAAGGTCAGGCTGGCAGCATCGAACTGCATGACGTGGTGGCGCCAGTCCGGGTCCGCCTCGCGGTGGTTGATCAGGCGGTAGTCACCGCTTTTGAGACTGGCACAGTTGGGTGCTGCATGGGCGCCCAGGCAGGCGCAGGCCAGCAGGCCGAGAATGGCGGGGCGGAAAAAACGGGACATCGGTACTCCACAGGTATCGGGCAATCTGGCCCGAGTCTATCCAGCCGGGGCAGTGACGGGCATCGTCCAGATGGGCGATGGCGCGGTCACCTTGCGCTGCAACAGGCTGGTGTCAGCCAGGGCTGACCACAATCAAGCTTCCGCCACCGCCGCGAGCGCCTCTGTGCCCAACGCCTTCAACTTCGGCATCTCGCCCTTTGACTGCCTCGGCAACGACGAGCGGCAGTTGGTGCGCGACCACCTGGACATTGCCTACTTCCGCGCCGGTGACACGGTGCTGGACCCGGCCACCGCGCCCACCCACCTGTTCATCGTGATCAAGGGCACGGTCGAGCAGCGCGACGGCGACGAGCTGGTCGATCGCTACGGCCCCGAGGACAGCTTTGATGGCCGCGCGCTGGTGGCCGGCAAGGTGTCCAGCCGCTTCGTCGCGGCCGAAGAGGTGCTGGCCTACCAGCTGGCGCGCCAGGCGGTGGCCGAGCTGATCTCGCGCAACGCCACCTTCGGCGCGCTGCTGTTTGCAGACCTGTCGAAGAAGCTCTCGGCGCTGTCGGCGCGCGGCAGCCAGCACGAGATGCAGTCGCTCAGCATGGCCCGCGTCGGCCAGGCCAGCGTGCGGCCGGTGCAGACGGTGGACGCCGGCACCGACATCGTCTCGGTGGTGCGCGTCTTCAGCGACAGCCGCACCGACCACGTGCTGGTGCGCGACACGCTGAGCACGCCGCCGCGCCTGGGCATCTTCACCACCACCGGCCTGCAGCGCGCCATCCTGCACGGCACGCCGCTGGACCAGCTGCCAGTGCGCGAGCTGGCCACCTTCAAGCTGGTCAGTGTCTCGCCCGACGACTACCTGTTCGACGCCCAGGCGGTGATGATCCGCCACAAGGTGCGCCGGGTGGTGGTGGCCCATCGCCACGAGTCCGGCGACGAGGCCGGCAGCGAGATCATCCTGGGCACACTGGACCAGCTCGACCTGCTGAGCTTCCTGTCCAACCACAGCTACCTGATCACCCGGCAGATCCTGGAAGCCACCGACCTGGACGGCCTGAAGACCGCCGCCGGCCAGATCAACGGCCTGATCAGCCTGCTCTACCGCGGCGGCACGCCGGTGGCACTGGTGGCGCGGGTGGTGCAGGAGCTCAATGCGCAGCTGTTCGAGCGCGCCTGGCGCCTGATCGCACCGGACGAGCTGGTCGACAACAGCTGCCTGTTCGTCATGGGCAGCGAGGGCCGCGGCGAGCAGTTGCTGAAGACCGACCAGGACAACGCGCTGATCCTGCGCGACGGCTACGCGCCGCCGGCGGACCTGGCGGACATCTGCCAGCGCTTTTCCGAGGCGCTGACCGACTTCGGCTACCCCGAATGCCCGGGCCGCATCATGCTGAGCAACCCCGAGTGGCGCCACTCGGCCAGCGAGTTCGGCCAGACCGTGCGCCGCTGGCTGGTGATGCCCACGCCCGAGAGCCTGATGGCACTGGCCATCTTCATCGACGCCCACGCCGTGTGTGGCGATGCCCACCTGCTCGAGGACGTGCGCGCCGAGGTCTTCAAGCTGGTCACCGACAACGACGCGCTGATGGCCCGCTTTGCCGCCGCGATCAACGCCTTCGAGTCCAGCCAGGGCTGGTGGAACCGCCTGCTGGCGCTGGGCGACGAGGACCAGCTGCTCGACCTGAAGAAGGCCGGCACCTTCCCGCTGGTGCACGGCGTGCGCGCGCTGGCGCTGGCCCACCGCATCCCGGCCACCGGCACCGTGGCGCGCATCGAGGCCCTGGCCGCCGACAGCCGCCTGCCGCCCGACCTGGCCACCAGCCTGGTCGACAGCCTGCACTTCTTCATGGGCCTGAAGCTCAAGACGGGGCTGGAGGCACTGGAGCGCGGCGAGCGCGCCGGCGGCATCCCGCTGAACCAGCTCAGCAGCCTGGACCGCGACCTGCTGAAGGACGCACTGGGCGTGGTCAAGCGCTTCCGCACCATGCTGCACCAGCGCTTCCGCCTGGACATGGTCTGACAGACATGGTGCCCCCACGCTTCCTGCCGGTCGCGCCTTGCAGGCCGCGACCGATCTTCCGATCGGTCTCCTCGACAGGCCTGGGCCGTCCACTGGACGCCCCAGGTCCGGCCTCAGCCCCCCAAGGGGGCTCTGGCAGCGGACCGGCGAAGCCGGATCCGCGCCAGCGGCTTGGTCATCTCTGCATTGCCACTCTGGTTCCATGAGTTCTGCACCAAGTAAGGCGCTGCCTCAGGCGCCGACGATCTGGAACCTGCCGTGGCTGAAGCTCAAGCGCGAGTGGATGCTCTACCACCTGGGCGACCAGCGTTTTCGCTTCATCTATGACGAGCCGCCACCCGACGAGTGGGTGTCGGTGGACTGCGAGACCACCGGCCTGAACCCAGCCAAGGACGACATCATCTCGATCGGCGCGGTGCGCATTGCCGGCAACCGCGTGATGACCAGCGAGAAGCTGCAGCTGCTGGTCAAGCCCAGCAAGGCGGTGTCGGCCGAGGCGATCAAGGTACACGGCCTGCGCGAGCAGGATGTGGCGCAAGGCCTGGACATTGACGACGCGATGCACCAGTTGCTGCGCTTCATCGGCCCGCGGCCGCTGGTGGGCTACTACCTGGAGTTTGACGCGGCGCTGATCAACCGCGCGATCTTCCCGATGCTGGGCGTGCGGCTGCCGCAAGCGCAGGTCGAGATCTCGGCGCTCTACTACGACTGGAAGCAGCGCACGCTGCCGCCGTACCAGCACGGCGCCAGCATCGACCTGCGCCTGGCGACGATGATGGCCGACCTGGACCTGCCCACTCGCCACGCGCACGACGCAGTGAACGACGCCATCATGGCCGCGCTGGCCTTTCTCAAGCTCAAGGCCCTGCTGCAGGCCGACTGAGCCCGGCGCGCGCTACAGTGCAGCGCATGTCGTCCCTGTCCCGCGCACGCTTCATCGGCCTGCTGCTGGCATGGGTCAGCGCCGCCCAGGGCCAGCAGTTGGACCGCTACCTGGCGCCGATCGACGAGCGCCGCCTGGACGATGGCCGACAGGCGGTGGCCTGGATCCGCCGGGCCGCCCACCCGATCGCCGAGCTCGCGCCGCTGGCCGCCCGCCTGGCCGAGGCCGAGGTCATCGGCCTTGGCGAGATCACCCACGGCAGCCAGGAGGACATGGCGCTGAAGGCCCAGCTGCTGCGCCTGCTGGTGGAGCGCCACGGCCTGCGCCTGATCGCGCTGGAAGCCAACCGCGCGGTGGGCCTGCGCCTGCAGCGCTTCATTGACGCCGGCAGCACCGAGACCGACGTGGCCGCGGCCCTGCGCGATTCGGGCATCTTCAGCGTCTACCGCTGCGAGGCCCTGGGCGCGCTGCTGCTGTGGCTGCGCGACTGGAACCGCGAGCACACGCCGGCCGTGCGCCTGGTGGGCATCGACGTGCAAGACCCCGGCCGCGACGCCCAGGCCGCGATGCAGGCGCTGCGCCGCCTGGACCCCGCCCGCGCCGCCGCGCTGGAGGCGCCGCTGGCCGAGCTGCTGGCCGAGCGCGTGCCGCATGTGTCGGTGCTGTTTCCCAACGCCCGGCGGCCACAGTGGCAGCGCTGGAGCAGCGCGGCCGCGGCACTGGAGAACGCGCTGCGCGACCGGCCCGATGCCGACGAGGCACAGGAGGCCGCCTGGTCACTGCGCATGGCGCTGCAGACCTTTGAGTTCGACGTGGGCACGGCCGGCGCCCCGGTGGACCTGCCGCCCGAGGCCTTCTCGCGCCGCGACACCGCCATGGCCGAGCGCCTGCTGCGCGCGCGCCGCGGCAACGAACGCGCCGCGCTGTGGGCCCACGACACCCATGTGGCCGCCAATGGCTACGACATGTTCTCGCCCTCCGCGCCCACCGTGGGCAAGGTGCTGCGCGAGCGGCTGGGCGCCGACGGCTATCTGGCGCTGAACTTCAGCTTCCGCCATGCCAGCTTCCATGCGCACGGCGTGGCCGCCGACGGCAGCGTGGACCTGCGCGGCGCGTTCAAGGTCTGGCGCATCACCGCCGGTCCGGGCGCGCTGGGCCATGCGCTGGCCAGCACCGGCCTGCACAGCTTCTGGGTCGACCTGCGCGAGCTGCCCGGCGAGCGCTGGGCGCTGGCGTTCCGTCAGGAGCCGTGGCGGCGCTTGGCTTTCGGTGACGGCGTCGCGCCCGAGCAGCTGGCCGCCGCCGATGTGGGCTGGCCGCTGGCCTGGGGCACCGATCTGCTGGTGCACCTGGACACGCTGACCCCCTCGCGCCTGTACGGCCCGGCTCAGCCGCCGGCCACGCCGGCCAGCAACCCCACCACGCCGGCCAGCACGAAGTAGGCGAGCGACACGCCCACCGCAATCAGCAGCACCCGGCCCCAGGCGCGGCGCACATAGGCGTTGCCATGGCGCGCGCGCACCAGGCGGACCTGCTCCAGGCCCGGGCCCAGGTACCAGGCCAGCAGGTACGCAAAGCCGGTGGCCGAGCTGACGCGGCCGGCGATCAGCTCATCGCGCCAGGTCAACTGCACCACCACGTAGAACACGCCGATCGCCAGGCCCACCAGCATCCAGCGCGCCGAGCGGCGCTGTCGGGCCGGGTCGCCCAGCGCGCGCCAGTTCAGCGCATGCAGCCAGGCGCCAAAGACCGGCGAAAACAGCAGGCTCCACAGCGCGGCAGCCTGCGGGTTCCACAGCGCTGGTGCGCTGCCGGGTACAGCAGAGGGTTCAAGCAGCTCGTCGCTCATGGCGGGACGCTCCATGAATAAAGCCGGGCGCGGGCCCGGCTTGTCGTGTCGGGGGGCGAGCCGCAGCCCGCCCCGGCCGGGTCGGTCAGTGGCCCGAGGCGCCAGCGGCACCCAGGCCGGTCTCCGAGCGCACCTGCTGCGCTTCGAAGTCGGCACGCTCCTTCTTGGCCTGGTCGCTGTTGTCCAGGATGGAGAACAGCCACACGCCAACGAAGCCGATGGTCATCGAGAACAGCGCGGGCGAGCTGTACTGGAACCAGGCCGAGCCCTTCGGGTAGCCCAGCGTGGCTTCCCACACCGCGGGCGAGACGACCGTCAGGCCGACCGAGGAGATCAGGCCCAGGAAGCCACCGATCACCGCGCCCTTGGTGGTGCAGCCCTTCCACAGCATGCTCAGGAAGAGCACCGGGAAGTTGGCCGACGCGGCGATCGCGAAGGCCAGCGCCACCATGAAGGCGATGTTCTGCTTCTCGAAGGCAATGCCCAGGGCCACCGCGACGACGCCCAGCGCCAGCGTGGTGATGCGCGAGACGCGCAGCTCGGCCGTGCTGTCGGCCTTGCCCTTCTTGAACACCGTGGCGTACAGGTCGTGCGACACCGCCGATGCGCCCGACAGCGTCAGGCCGGCCACCACCGCCAGGATGGTCGCGAAGGCCACCGCCGAGATGAAGCCGAAGAACACGTCGCCGCCCACCACCTTGGCCACCAGCACGGCCGCCATGTTGGCGCCACCGGCCTTGATCGTGCCCTTGGCCACGTCCGCGTACTCGGGGTTGGTCAGCACCAGGGTGATCGCGCCGAAGCCGATGATGAAGATCAGCACGTAGAAGTAGCCGATCCAGGTGGTCGCCCAGAACACGCTCTTGCGGGCTTCCTTGGCATCAGGCACCGTGAAGAAGCGCATCAGGATGTGCGGCAGGCCGGCGGTACCGAACATCAGCGCCATGCCGAAGCTGATCGCCGAGATCGGGTCCTTGATGAAGCCGCCCGGGCCCATGATGGCCAGGCCCACCTTGGCGGGGTCGATGGCTTCGGCCTTGGCCAGCGCGGCAGCCGCGCTGGCGGCCGCTTCCGGCGAAGACGCCGCCGAGGCCGCCGCAGCGAACTTGGCGATGTCGGCGCTCTTGCCGGCCGCGGCGATCGCGGTCTTCACTTCCACGCCCTTGGCGAACAGCGCTTCCGGCGAGAAGCCGAACTGCGCCATCACCATGAAGGCCATGAAGGTCACGCCGCACAGCAGCATGATGGCCTTGATGATCTGCACCCAGGTGGTGGCGGTCATGCCACCGAAGAGCACGTAGATCATCATCAGCGCACCGACCAGCACCACCGCGACCCAGTAGTCCAGGCCGAACAGCAGCTTGATCAGCGAGCCCGCGCCCACCATCTGCGCGATCAGGTAGAAGGCCACGACGACCAGCGTGCCCGAGGCCGCGAAGGCGCGGATGGGCGTCTGCTTGAAGCGGTAGCCGGCCACGTCGGCAAAGGTGAACTTGCCCAGGTTGCGCAGACGCTCGGCCATCAAGAAGGTGATGACGGGCCAGCCGACCAGGAAGCCGATGGAGTAGATCAGGCCGTCATAGCCCGAGGCCATCACGGCGGCGGAGATGCCCAGGAACGAGGCCGCCGACATGTAGTCGCCAGCGATCGCCAGACCGTTCTGGAAACCGGTGATGCCACCGCCGGCGGTGTAGAAGTCAGCGGCGGAGCGGGTCTTGGCGGCGGCCCACTTGGTGATCCACAGCGTGGCGGCCACGAAGATCGCGAACATCACGATCGCGGTCCAGTTGGTGGCCTGCTTGGTGGTCTGACCCAGGTCAGCGCCAGCGGCCAGCGCGGTGCCGGCCACAGCGGCCAGCGCGCCGAAGGCGGCGAGTTGCTTGAGGGCGCGCATCACTTCACCTCCTCTTCGAGGATCTGTTTGGTCAGCGCGTCGAACTCGCTGTTGGCACGGCGCACGTAGATGCCCGTGATCACGATGGTGAAGATGATCACGCCCATGCCCAGCGGCACGCCCAGCGTGGTCACGCCCGCGCCCAGCGGCGTGGCCAGGAAGGGCTTGTTGAACGCGATCAGCGCGATGTAGCCGTAGTACACGACCAGCATCAGGATGGCGAGCAGCCAGCCGAAGCTGTTGCGCTTGCTCTTGAGTTCCCGGTATTTCGGGTTGGCCTGGATGCGGGCCACGACAGGATCCGTCATGGGTCTCACTCCTTGGTAGTTGAAGGGCAGGCGCACCTGGCAGGGCACCGGATTGGCGGCAGTGTGGAATTCGTCCCTGACCCTCCGCTGACCCTGGGTATTGGTGCTTACCCCGTGTTTGTCGTTGCCCATGACAATTCGACCGGCGGGGCGCCCGCCACACCGATGGTGGGCGCTTGACGAGGCTGCCGCCACAATCAAGGGACCCACCGCGTCGGCCCCATGGCATCCACGACCTGCTATTCCTTTGGCGCCTGCCAAGTCCAGCTTGAGCGCTGCCAGTTGCTGCTCGCCGGCCAACGGCAATCCGTACCTCCTCGGGTATTTGATCTGCTGGTCTATCTGATTGACCACCGTGACCGCGTTGTCACCAAGGACGAGCTGCTGGCCAAGGTCTGGCGCGGCGCCGAGGTCTCCGACAGCATGATCGCCCGCACCGTGATGAAGGCGCGCCGGGCCATTGGCGACCCCGCCGACGCGCCGGTGCTGATCCGCACGGTGCACCGCCTGGGCTATCGCTTCATCGGCGAAGTGAGCTGCAGCCAACAGCCGACCGAAGAGCGGCCGGCGCAGCGCCTGCGCCTGGGGCTGATGCCCTTTGTCAATGCCACAGGCCGCGCCGACCTCGACTGGGTGGGATTGGGCCTGGCGGCCTGGGTGGCTCGGGCACTGGACCATGACAAACGCCTGGCGGTGAACGGCCCGAGCACGCTGACGACCGCCCTGGCCAGCGTGAGCAGCGACGGTGCATCGACCTCTCGCGAGGCGACCGCCATGGCGCTGCTCGGACTGCACAGTCTGGTACACGCGGAGCTGCGAACGAGTGGTGCGCGCCTGCGGCTGGACTACCGCACCGTGGGCAGCCGGCGCCTGCGCGGCAGTCTGCAGGGCGACGACCCGGTCGCGCTGGGAGAGCGCCTGGCGCGCGCCCTGGCGGCCGGGCTGTTCCCGCGCGAGCCCTGGCCCTTGCCGCTGGCGCCGCGCCATGCCCTGGCCGCGCAGGCCTACGCCCAGGCGCTGGAGATGGAGCAACGCCTCGACTGGAACGCTGCCGCGGAACTGCTGCGCGGCGTGCTTCAGCTGGAGCCCGACAGCATGGCGGTGCGCCTGCTCTACCTGCGCATGCTGGCCAACCTGGGCGACCCCCGCGCAGTGGCCATGGGCGGCGAGCTGTTGGTCCAAGCACAAGCCCAGGCAGAGCCGCAGTTGCTGGCCATGGTGCACCACACCCTGGCCCGCGTGCACTTCCAGCGCGGTGATCCCTCCGACCTGGCGCACGCCGGCGAACACCTCGCCCAGGCCCTGCGCCTGGCCGCACCCCATGGCGACGAGGAGTGGGTGCTGCGCCTGTACCTGGAGACCGCCATCCAGCACCACGCTGCGCGCGAGCTTCAGCGCGCACGCCGCTTCTATGCGCTGGCCCGGCGCGGCAACGAGCGCAGTGGCAGCCCGATCCGCCAGGCGATCATCCTGAACAACTGGGCCGCCCTGGAACTGCACAGCGCCAACCCCATCGCGGCGCGGGAGCTGTCTGCCGACGCCCTGTCGCTGTGCAGGCAGCAGGCAATGCACGCCAGTGCGCTCAATGCGCTGGTCAACCTGGCCATGGCCGATGCCGCGCTGGGCCTGTGCGGGCGGGCCACCCGCCATCTGGAGCAAGGCGTGGGCCTGATCGCGACCCTGCCCGACAGCGCCTGGGATTCCCCGGCCTCGCTGGCCGCTGTGGCCGGCGACCTGGCGCTGGACAACCGCCAGCACGGTCCGCTGGACCAGATCCTGGAGCAGCTGGCGCTGCGCCCATCGACGGCACCGCTGCGGGCTCAGGTGGTGCTGGATTTCGCCCGCGCCTACCGCGAGCCCCGGACCGAGCAGGCAGCAGCCACGATGCGGTCATCGATCGCGGCGTTGCGGTCCCGCGGCCACATGCTGTTCGCCCATGCGCTGGCCGGCCAGTTGCTGAGGGCACAGCTGCGCTGGCAACTGTGCACCGACGAGATGGCTGCGGAGCTGGCCACCTGGCCCACCCTGGCCGATGACGACGAACTGCAGTGCGCGCTGGTCTACCTGGGCGCTGTGGCGCGCCATGCCCAGGGCCAGATCCCGGCCACCATCAAGGCCTTGCAGGAATGCCTGTCGCGGGCACCCCTGTGCCGCTGGCAGGCGCGCGCCCGGCTCGACCTGATCTGGCTGCACCTGGAGCAAGGCGATCTGGCGTCAACCCGGGTGATGGTGCGCGACGCCGGCCCGTGGCTGGCTGAGCATCCGATGGGCCGCGTGGTCGCGGCCCGCTGGGCCCTGGCCCATGGCCAGCTGGACGAAGCGGTCGACAGCCTGCAGGCCGGGCTTGACGGGCTGGACGGCCCCTGGCCGGCGGAGCTGGCTGCGCTGCTGCCGCTGTGGCAGTCCGCCCAGGCAGCGGGGCGGATGCCGCCGCAGCCGGCGCCGGCACCGAGGCTGCTCAGCCAGTGGTAGGTCGCCGGGGTCGGGGCGCAGCGCGGTCCGGCAGGTCATGATTTGGTCAGGACTTGGTGCCCGCACTTGCCTATGCTGCGTCCGTTTTGGTCTGGGGCTCCGGCGCTGCGGCGCCTCGACCGATTCGCTTTATCCCTTAGGAAGTACCCATCACCATGAACACCTGTTCCACCGTCCCCACCGCCAACCCGTCCCGCCATGGCCACTGCCGCCGGGGGGTCGCCACACTGGCCTTGAGTGCCAGCGCCCTGTTCGCTTCGCCCCTCGCGTTGGCCGGCGACAGCGGCGTTGCACTGTGGGACCAGATCAACGGCCTCACCGGCTGGACCATTGCGTCCACCGACCGTGTCATCGTCGACCTGCAGCCCTTCAGCACACAGGCGGCAGACGACCTGGCGGTGCCCGCCGGCCGGACCTGGCGAATCACTGACGTGCGGGTTCTGGGCGAGTTCCTGGGGCGAGGCATCGGCACCTTCGCGATCACCGTCTGGAAGGACCGGCCGTTTCACAAGTCCACCCAGGTGGCCTTCTATGACCGTCAGTTCACCACCTCCCAGACCGGCTCGATGACGCTGACCCTGCCCACCCCGCTTGAACTGCCGGCGGGCCGGTACTGGATCTCGGTGCAGTCGCAGAGCTTCGAGTCCGTCTGGCAGTGGTCGACGAGCAAGCACCGCCACGGCGCGTCTGCCCGCTGGGTCAACCCGGGCGACGGCTACCAGACCGGCTGCACACGGCCCAGCCGCGTGGTGGACTGCACGGACGTCCCGACGCCTGGCCGGGACTTGGCCTTCGCGCTGTACGGCACCGAGCAGTAAGGGCGCGCCGCGGCCGGGTGGACCCGCACAGTGTGCGGGTGGCGGCGGGCGGGCTGGCTATGATGCGCCGCCTCGCCCAGGAAGCCCATGTCCGCACCCGCACCGTCCACGCTCAACCCCGCCCAGATGGAGGCCGTTCACCATCTGGCCGGGCCCTGTCTGGTGCTGGCCGGCGCCGGCTCGGGCAAGACGCGCGTGATCACGCACAAGATCGCGCGGCTGCTGCAGGTGGGCATGGCTTCGAAGCGCATTGCGGCCATCACCTTCACCAACAAGGCCGCGCTGGAAATGCGCGAACGCGCCCGCGCGCTGGTGGGCCCCAAGGCCGCCAAGGACCTGGTGATCAGCACCTTCCACTCGCTGGGCGTGCGCCTGCTGCGCGAGGACGGCGGCCTGCTGGGCCTGAAGCCGCAGTTCAGCATCCTGGACGCCGACGACGTGCTGGGCGTGCTGCGCGACGCCGGCAGCTGCAGCGACAACAAGATCGCCCGCCAGTGGCAATGGACCATCAGCCTGTGGAAGAACCAGGGCCTGAACAGCAGCACCGCGCTGGCCGCCGCCAGCAATGACGAAGAGCTGCTGGCCGCCAAGGTGATGCGCCTGTACGAAGAGCGCCTGATCGCCTACCAGGCGGTGGACTTTGATGACCTGATCGGCCTGCCGCTGAAGCTGCTGAGCACCCGCGAGGAAGCGCGCAGCAAGTGGCAGAAGGCCTTTGGCCATGTGCTGGTGGACGAGTACCAGGACACCAACGCCGTGCAGTACGAACTGCTCAAGGCCCTGGTGGGCCCGGCCGACCACCCGGCGCGCGTGCCCTTCACCGCGGTGGGTGACGACGACCAGAGCATCTACGGCTGGCGCGGCGCCACGATTGAAAACCTCAAGCGCCTGCCCGAGGACTTCCCCGACCTCAAGGTCATCCCGCTGGAGCAGAACTACCGCTCCACCGGCGCCATCCTGCGCGCCGCCAACGCGGTGATCGCCGGCAACCCCAAGCTCTTCGAGAAGAAGCTGTGGTCCGACCTGGGCGACGGCGAGCCGGTGCGCGTGATCGAGTGCGACGGCGAAGACCACGAGGCCGAGCGCGCCGTGGCCTTCATCCAGGGCCTGCGCGCGCAGGGCGCCAGCGGCGGCACCGACTTCGCCCACTTCGCCATCCTCTACCGCACCAACTTTCAGTCCAAGGTGCTGGAGCACAAGCTGCGCGCGGCGCAGATCCCGTACAAGGTGAGCGGCGGCCAGAGCTTCTTCGACAAGGCCGAGATCAAGGACCTGTGCGCCTGGCTGCGCCTGCTGGTGAACCAGGACGACGACCCCGCCTTCCTGCGCGCCGCCACCACGCCCAAGCGCGGCATCGGCCACACCACGCTGGGCAAGCTGGGCGAGTTCTCGGCGCAGTGGAAGGTCAGCATGTTCGAGGCCCTGTTCGCCGAGAGCCTGGCCGCCGCACTGGGCGCCAAGGCGATTGCCACGCTGCATGAGTTCGGCCGCGCGGTGAATGAGCTGGAATACAAGGCCCGCAGCACCGTGGGCCATGACGATGCCCGCGCACTGCTGATGGGCTGGCTGACCGACATCGGCTACGAGCAGCACCTCTACGACAACGAGGACTCCGAGAAGGTGGCCGCCGCGCGCTGGAACAACGTGATCGACTTTGTCGACTGGGTCTCCAGGCGCTGCGGCGGCGAGATCCGCAACGAGGGCGGCATCGTCGAGGAAACCGAGAAGCAGAGCGTGCTGGACGTGGCGCAGACCATCAGCGTGATCCTCAGCCTGGCCGAGCGCGGCGAGGAGACCGACCAGGTCACCCTCACCACGCTGCACGCCAGCAAGGGCCTGGAGTGGCCGCACGTGATGCTGGCCGGCGTGAACGAAGGCATCCTGCCCTTCAAGAGCGACGGCGAGGACATGACGCCTGAGCGTCTGGAGGAAGAGCGCCGCCTGATGTACGTGGGCATCACCCGCGCCCAGCGCACGCTGGTGGTCAGCACGCTGCGCCGCCGCAAGAAGGGCCGCGACACCGTGCAGGGCGTGCCCAGCCGCTTCATCGCCGAGATGAAGCTCTCCGAAGCCGGCAGTGGCGAAGACCCCAAGGAGCGCCTGAAGAAGCTGCGCGCCGCGCTGGCCGCCAAAGCAGCGGGCGCTTGATCTGGGTTAAGCGCTGCGGTTTGCCGCGCGCAGGCATCGGCGTAGAGTGGTTTGCAGGCGGCCCCCTTCAGCGGTGGGCCACTGACAGACCCCCACCAAACACCCAGGAGAGCCCTGCATGTTTCCCGAGTACCGCGACCTGATCACCCAGCTCAAGACCACCGACCACCACTTCATCCACCTGTTCGACCAGCACAACGCGCTGGACCAGAAGATCAAGAACATGGAAGCCCACATCGAGCCGGGCACGCATGAGGAGATCGAGGCGCTGAAGAAGGAGAAGCTGCACCTGAAGGATCAGCTGTATGCGATCTTGCGCAAGGCGAGTGCGGCTGCGTGAGGGATTGAGTTCAGGTCTACGGCGGCTGGCTGAAACAGTTGCCGGCAGCGCCCGCAGCACCCACCCAGTAGCAGCCCGCTGAAGCTGCTAGACTGTCCAAAATATTGGACATTTGAAATCAAGCTGTGGACCTCTCCCTGCTCGGCACCGTCATCCGTGAGCGCCGCGAAGCGCTGGGGTTAACGCAGTCACGGCTGGCGCAACTGAGCGGTCTGTCGCGGCAGACCCTGGTCGGCCTGGAGGCCGGCGCACTGAGCGATCTGGGCTTCAACCGGGTGGCCCAGGTGCTGGCCGTGCTGGGGCTGGACCTGGATCCTCCCAGCCCTGCAGCGCGCGCCCGCAAGCGCGGCCTGTGGATGGCCGCCAAGACCGCCAGCGTCAGCTACACCCAGGAGGTGACGCCCACCACCTTGGGCCACGCGCTGGTCTGTGGCGAGGTGCCCCAACACTACGCGGCCCATCTGACCCACCTGCTGGACGAGGCACCCGTGCCCCTGGTGGTGATGGCCGTGGAGGAAGCCGCCGCGAACGAGGGCGTGGCGCCCAAGGCGGTGTGGCGCAATGTGGCGAAGCTGGCCAGGTCATTGGCCGTGCACCGGCAGGACTTGTGGGCCTGAGTTTCGTGTGATGAAGCCACTGCCACCCGGCCCTTGGGAAGTGCTGTTCGAGCGAGCGCTGCGGCTGGTCGACGACATTCAGCAGCATGGGGGACTGGCCGATCCGTTCTGGACCTTCGGTGGCGGCACCGTGCTGATGTTCCGGTACGGACACCGGCTCAGCAAGGACATCGACATCTTCGTGCCCGACCCGCAGTACCTGGGCTACGTGACACCCCGCCTCAGCGACACGGCCGCTGCCCTGACCGAGGACTACACTGAGATGCCCGGTGCCTTCGTCAAGCTGCAGTTCGACGAAGGCGAGATCGACTTCGTGGCCGCACCGAACCTGACGCAGGCGGCGTGGGAGTGGTGGGAGATCCAGGGGCGGCCCGTGCGAGTCGAGACGGCGGCGGAGGTCATGGCCAAAAAGATGTTCCACCGTGGGGACCGGGCCACGGCGCGTGACCTGTTCGATCTGGCCATGGTGGTGGAGCGCGAGCCTGACGCGCTGGCGGCTTCGGCACCTTTTCTCAAGCGCCACCTTGACCAGTTCCTGGCGCAGATCAGGCAACCCGGACCGGGGTTTGTGGCGAGCTTCGAGGCGATTGCTGCGACGGGCTATCGGCCAAGCCTGGAACGCTGTGTGCAGATGGCTACCAGGTATCTGTCAGAGCTGAAGCCCTGATAGGCGCCGCGGGACACGCCGTCGCTAGGGAGGCGGTCGGGACAGGGGATGGCCGGTGCACGCTGCTGCAGAGCTGCCTGTCGCATCCAGCATCTCGCCGCAACCGGCTGCCTACGGGCCCTCGCGGCTTGACCTTGCCCACCCGGCCCGGATGCCCCTGCGTCAGTCCCCATCCAACGCCAAGAGGCCCTGCGGCGACTCTGGCGGCCACTGCCCCGCCGCCACACGCGCCTGAAACCAGCGGTGCATGGCCGCGTCCTCCACGGCGTATTCGCCGTGGGCCGACTTCCACACCAGCGCAGGGGTGCGCTGTCGCAGCGCGTCCAGCGCTTTTTGCGCCTGGGCCACGCTGACCGGGCGGCCCAGGTGGTCGCGGTAGAAGCGCAGGGCTTCGGCGTCGTAGGGGCGGTAGCGTGGGCCCTGGTCCAGCATGCGCCACAGCACCACCTGCTCGGTGGGCTTGAGGCCCAGGTACTCGGATGCCATTTGCGCTTGGTCCTGGGCCTGCTGGTCCTGGGCGGCCTGCAGCAGCGCGGGTTCAAAGCGCCCGGTGTGGCCGGCCAAGGGACTGAGCACGGCGCCCATGGCGGCCATGAAGAACTGCGGACGGTGTCCGAAGGCGGCGAAGGCCTGCTGCAGCGCGGCGCGGTCCACCGGCAGCAGGTCGGGCCGCTGCGCCTCGACCAGGTGGGCAATGTGGGCGATGAAGTCGGTGTCCAGCGGCGGCAGGGCCTGGATCTGTGAGCCATAGAACGGCGCGCCCGCGCTGACCACCAGGCGCAGCAGCTTGTCGCGGTCGGAACCCGACATCACCAGCATCAGGCTGACCTGGCCGGGCTGGTTCATCTGGTCGCGCGCCGATTTCAGCGCGGTCATGGCGGCCTCGCCGGCCTCGCTGGTCAGGGCATGCTGGGCCTCGTCGATGATCAACGCCACCGGGCTGTCGGCCGCTTGCTGCAGGCTGCGCAGGGCGTCCACCAGGGTCAGGCCGTCGATCTGGCCGATGCGGCTGGTGTCGATGTCCAGCGCACCGGCCAGCTTCACGGCCTTGACGCCGGCTTTTTTGGCGGTGCGCGCCACCAGCCCCAGGTGGGCCTGCAGGGCGCGGGCGATGGCTTCGGCGATCAGCGTGCCCGGGTCGCGGCGGGTGTCGGCCCACAGGTCAACGTACACCACCTCAACGCCGGCCTGGCGCAAGGCCGGCGCCAAGTCGGCCTGCAGGAAGGTGCTTTTGCCGGTTCGGCGGGGTGCCGCCAGGAACAGGCCGTTGTGGGCGTCGCCCAGCAACAGGCGCCCTTGCAGGGCCTGCACCATCTCGTCTGCCAGCTGGGTGCGGCGGTACGGGATCATGGAACTATCCCTTCTTATCCGTCAGATGGATATTTTATCTGAAATTGGATAGAAGTCGATAATTCAGTCTCAGCGCCCGCGCCTCAGCTTGGCATAGGCCCGCCAGAACCCCGCATCCTGACTGTTCGCACAGTTGATGCGCATCAGCGTCGTCGGCTGGCGCCGCGCATGGAACAGGTGCCCCGGGGCCAGCAGCCAGCCGTCGTCGTGTAGGGCCTGGGCCTAGGTGTCGGTGCCGGTGCCCACCCAGCCGAACAGGCCGGCGGGTGGGGTGACGAGGCGGCAGCCGTGGGCATCAGCCCCTTGCACGGTGCGCTGGCGGGGGCCGTCGGGGCCGTCGGGGATTCGAGGCACGGGCAGCAGGCGCGCGCCGCTGGCAGAGAGCGAGGCCTCTTCGGGCGCGAGATTTGTCATGGACAAATCGGCTTTCTCGTGAATTCCTGACGGCAAGACTGCGTACAGACTGCCGATACGGGCTTATGTCTGTCCAAGACAAAGTGCCAGTTGGCTTGATCCGCTGGGATGAGCCCAGGCGCTGATCCCAACCCCCACATCCCAAGCAGATCCCATGCGTCAGAACCTCCCCGTGTCGCAACGCGAGTACCCGATGGCCGACGGCGAAACGCTGGTGTCGACCACTGACCTGGACAGCATCATCACCTACTGCAACCCGGCCTTCGTGCGAATCTCCGGCTTCGACAAGGATGAGTTGATCGGGCAGCCGCACAACCTGGTTCGACATCCCGACATGCCGGAGGAGGCGTTTCGGGACCTGTGGGCGACGGTCAAGTCGGGGCGCACCTGGAGTGCTTGTGTCAAGAACCGGCGCAAGGACGGCGACCACTACTGGGTGCTGGCGAACGTGACGCCGATCGTGCGCGACGGCCGTACGGTGGGCTACATGTCGGTGCGCACCAAGCCCAGTGCCGACCAGGTGCGCGAGGCCGAGGCCCTGTATGCGCGCATGCGCGACGAGAAGCGCGCCGGCCGTCTGGACACGGTGCTCAAGGGTGCCGAGGTCACCCGCGCCGGCTGGCGCGGCGCCGTCCGGCAGGCAACGCGCATCGGTCTTCGGGGCCGCATCGCCATGGCCACGTTGATGCCCGCCTGTCTGGCCGTGGCACTGGGCCAGCGGGACCTTGGTCATGACTGGGTGGCCTGGGTCGCGGCGCTGGCGGCGCTCTCGCTGGCCGCTGTCATGGCGTGGTGGTTGACGACCAGCATCCGCCGGCCGCTTGAACAGGTGACCGCCATCGCCGCGCGCATCGCCGCGGGCGATCTGACCCAGACGGTGCCGACATCGCGCGCCGACGAGATCGGGCTCTTGCTGCGCGCGGTCAACCAGCTCAACGTCAATCTGCAGGCCATCGTGGGCGATGTGCGGCGAGAGGTGGATGGCATCGGCCACGCCTCGCGCGATGTGGCCGCCGGCAGCCAGGACCTGTCGCAGCGCACCGAATCGCAGGCCAGCAGTCTGCAGCAGACCGCGGCTTCAGTGGAGCAGCTCGACGGCACGGTCAAGAACAACGCCGAGTCGGCGCGCGCCGCGAATCGACTGGCCCATGACGCCGCCCGTGTCGCGGACGCTGGAGGCGCGGAGATGGACGAGGTCGTCGCCACGATGGGGCGCATCGACCTGGCCTCGCGACGCATCGCCGACATCATCCAGGTGATCGATGGCATTGCATTCCAGACCAACATCCTGGCACTCAACGCGGCTGTCGAGGCGGCGCGTGCCGGTGAGCAGGGACGCGGCTTTGCGGTCGTGGCGGCCGAGGTGCGCAGCCTGGCCCAGCGCAGCGCGGAGGCCGCCAAGGAAATCAAGGGGCTGATCTCCCAGTCCGGCGATCAGGTGGCCGAGGGCAGCCGCACCGTGGCCAGCGCGGGCGAGACGATGAAGCAGATCGTCGCCTCGGTAGACCGCGTGTCCAAGCTGATTGCCGAGATCGCCACCGGCACGGAACAACAGGCCTGCGGCATCACCCAGGTGAACCAGGCCGTCGCGCTGCTCGACACCGCGACGCAGCAGAACGCCGCCCTGGTCGAACAGTCGGCCGCCGCCGCCGGGATGCTCAACCAGCAAGCGGCCGTGCTGACCGAGTCCGTGCGCATCTTCCATCTGCGCTGACAACCGAGTTGGCTGCGCGATGCGTCCGCCAGGGTCAGGCCGATGGGCCGGGTCAGCCCTGGCGAATCAACGCGCGCATCAGCGCGTTGAAGCACTCGGGCTGCTCCAGCTGCGGTGTGTGGCCGCAGCGCTCGATCACCTCCAGCTGCAGGTGAGGATGGCGCGCAGCGGTGTTCTGCGAATGCGCGGCCGGGATGACGACATCCTGCCGGCCGTGCAGCAGCAGCGTGGGCACGCGGCTCATGGCCAGCGAGGCCTGGGCCTGCTCGACCAGCGCGGCGCGCTGGCCGCGCAGCTGGGTCATCTGCCGCACGCAGCCCAGGAAGGCCTGCTGGGCGCCGGGGCGCATCACGTTGCGGCGGATGAGCTCGCGCAGCTCCGGCGTGACCACGAAGTCCGGGCCGAAGATGGCCTGGATCTGCCGGGCCACCGCCCCCTCGCCCGGTCGCGACATCAGCTCGCCCAGGCCTGGCAGCGTCATCAGCCTGAACGGCAGCGGCGCGGCGGCTCCCAGGTTGGCGCTGGCCGCCAGCAGCATGCTGCGCACGCGTGCCGGCTGGCGGCGGTGCATCTGCAGGCAGATCGCGCCGCCCAGGGAGTTGCCCACCAGATGCACCTGGTGGATGGCCAGCGCGTCCAGCAGTGCCCACAGCGTGTGCGCGAATCGGGGCGGTGAGTCGGCCTGGGCGCTGAAGTCGGACAGGCCGTGGCCGGGCAGGTCCACCGCCAGCAGGCGCAGATCCTGGTGGGCCGCCGCGAACTGCGCCGACCACAGCTCCAACGAGCCGCCCACGCCGTGCAGCAGCAGCACGGCGGGCCCGGTGCCACCGGCATCGCGGCAGCGGATCGTCAGGCCATCGAGGTTCACACAGACATCGTTCATGGCGTTCTTTCCTTGTGGTCGCCGGACGGGCCGGTGGCCGCTCAGGGCTGTGCCGGGGCACCGGCCTCCAGCCTGAAGCGGCCTTGCCTCACGGCGATCTCCTGCTCGCTCTCCAGCGCGTCGCGCAGCGCCTGGCGTCAGACGGGCGGACCGCGCTGGCCGGGTCGAGCTGTTCGGCCACCATGCGCGCCGCCAGCACCTGCGACGGCGGTGGCGTACAACCGCGCGGCGACGCCCAGGCGTCGGATGTCATGGACCATGGGGCGCTCCGTGGGCGAGGCGCCGCCGCGCCACAGCGTGCGGCGGGCGCAAGGCTCAGGTCGCAGGGCTCATGGTGGGATCACAGGTAGGTCGAGGCCAAGCCGCCGTCCACCGGCAGGTTGATGCCGCTGACCCAGCGCGAGGCATCGCTGCACAGGAAGGCGATCACCGGCGCCACCTCGTCGCTGAAGGCCGGCCGCTTCATGCGGTGGGCATCCTTCTGCACGCGCTCCTGGCCCAGCATCTGCACGAAGTCGCCCAGGATGGGCGTGAACACCGGGCCGGGCGCCACGCAGTTCATGCGCACGCCGCGCTCGAGGAAGATCTTCTGCGACTGCGTGATGGTCCAGACGATCAGTGCCTCCTTGAAGTACTGGTAGCAGCTCTCCTGGGGCACCGGGTGGTCGCGCAGCCAGTGCGCGCCGTCGGCAAAGCTGTGCGTGGCGCCCAGTGCGCGGTGCAGTTCCAGCCGCGCCGGCCACTCCGCGCCCAGAATGGACGAGATGTTGACCACCGAGCCGCCCTCGCCCATGCGCGGCAGCACGGCCTGGGTCAGGTGGCGCAGGCCCAGGTAGTTGACGCGGGCCACCAGCTCGGCGGGCGCGGTGCCCGGCACACCGGCGATGTTGGCCAGCGCGTCGATGTGGGCGGGCAGCTGGGCCACCGCCGCGTCGATGGCGGCAGCCTCGCCCAGGTCGACCTTGACGAAGCCGTCCAGCGTCAGCGTGGGGTCGTTGCGGTCCATGCCGATGACGCGCGCGCCAAGGTGGCGGGCCAGCTTGGCGACGTCAGCGCCGATGCCCGAGCAGCAGCCGGTGACCACCATGGTCTTGCCTTGCAGATTCATGAGGTGCTCCTGCGGGTTCTTCAGAAGGGGAAGGCCGGCGGGGCGGCCTTGATGGTGAGCCACTGCCAGCGCGTGTACTCGTCGATGTCCGCCGGCCCGCCCACGGCGCTGCCATTGCCCCCCAGGCCCGGGCCGCCGAAGGGGTTGGTGCACTCGTCGTTGACGGTCTGGTCGTTGATGTGGACCATGCCGGCATTGAGCTGCTCGCCAATGGCCATGGCCCGCGCCACATCGCGGCCGATCACCGCGGCGGCCAGGCCGCCCTGGCTGGTGTTGGCCAGGGCCACGGCCTCCTCGTCGCTGGCAAAGCTCACCAGGTTGACCACCGGACCGAAGGGCTCCTCGTCAAAGGCGCGCATGCCCGGCTTGACACCCGACAGCACGGTGGGGCGGTAGCACAGGCCCTCGTGGGTGCCGCCGGCCTCCAGCGTCGCGCCCTGCGCCACGCTGTCCTTCACCACGCTGTCGAAGCGCTGCAGCTGCCGGGCGTCGATCATCGGGCCCAGGGCCACCTGGCCGCTGGCGCCGTCGCCCACCGGCAGATGGCGGGCCTTGCCCACCAGGCGCTCGCGGAGGCCGGCGGCCACCGCCTCGTGCACCAGCACGCGGTTGCTGGCCATGCAGATCTGGCCCTGGTGGAACCAGGCGCCGAAGGCGGCGGCGCTGGCCGCGGCGTCCAGGTCGGCGTCGTCGAGGATGATCAGGTTGTTGGCGCCGCCCAGTTCCAGCGAGACCTTCTTCAGGTGCCGGCCCGCCAGCTCGCCGATGCGCCGCCCCACCGCGGGCGAGCCGGTGAAGGCGATCATCGGCACGCGCGGGTCGCTCACCAGCGCCTCGCCGGCCTCGGCATCGCCGGGCAGCACCTGCAGCACGCCGGCCGGCAGGCCGGCGTGCTGGAACGCCTCGGCCACGATCACACCGCCGGACAGCGGGGTGCGCGGATCGGGCTTGAGCACCACCGCATTGCCCAGGGCCAGTGCCGGGGCCACCGAGCGGATGCCCAGGATGAGCGGGAAGTTGAAGGGCGAGATCACCCCCACCACGCCATGCGGCACACGCTTGGCCAGCGACAGGCACCCGGGGGCGGCCGGCAACACCTGGCCCTGGGCCTGCATCGGCAAGCCGGCCGCGATCTGGCAGATCTGGATTGCCTCCTTCACCTCGTGCTGGCCTTTGGGCACGATGCCGCCGGTCTCGCGGGCGATGGCCAGGGCCAGCGCGTCGAAGTGCGCCTGCAGCCACTGCGCGGCACGCAGCAGCACCGCGGCACGTTCACGCGCCCCGGTGGCGGCCCAGGCGCGCTGTGCGCTGTGGGCATGGCCGATCGCCTCGTGCATGTCCTCGGCATTGGCGATGCCGGCGTGCGTCAGGACCGCGCCGGTGGCGGGCTCGTGGACGGCGCGTGAGCCGCCGCGCGCCGGGCGCCATTGGCCGCGGTCGAACACATGGCCGCTGGCCGGGGCGGCTTCGAACAGGCTGAGGGTCTCGGGGGCTCCCATGGTCGGGTCTCCTGGTTGGTGAAAGGGGATGCAGCCGGGCAAGCGGCCCGTCGTGCCTTGCAAACCGCGGGCCCTGCGGCGTGCCGGGCCGCCGCGCCTGGGTGCCGCGGTGCTGGCGCGTCCCAGGAGAACCTCGGACTTTCCCGGCCCCCTCGGAGGGGTTGGGCTGGACCCCCGACGATCGGGATTAACCCTGGACATGGCTTGATGAATTGATCAGTTCAAGCCCACACTGGCGCCCTTTGCCTGCTGAAATCCGCATGCCCAAGCCCTCCTCGTCCCGCGTCTCCCTGGCCGAGGTCTCGCGCAGCACCGGGGCGCTGATGCGGCGCGGCGACGCCGCCGCCGTGCAGGACCGGCCGCAGCTGTCGGACATCACCGAGTGCCTGTTCTTCTCACCGGGCGATGGCCGGATCTGGCTGAACGACCAGCGCATGGTGCTGATGCACACCCGCTCGCTGGGCACGCTGCGGCGCGAGCTGATCGACACCTTGGGACTGGAGCGCGCGCGCGGGCTGCTCACGCGCACCGGCTACCAGTCGGGCGAGCGTGATGCGCAGCTGGTGCGCGAGCGCTGGCCCGACGGCGACATGACCAGCGTGTTCATGGCCGGCACCCGCCTGCATGCGCTGGAGGGCGTGGTGAAGGTCGAGCCGGTGGAGTTCGAGATCGACCCCGCACGCGGCCACTACCACGGCGAGTTCATCTGGCACCACTCAACCGAAGACGACGAACACATCAGCGCCTACGGCGTGGGCACCGAGCCGGCCTGCTGGATGCAGCTGGGCTACGCGATGGGCTATGTCACCGGCATGATGGGTTGCCTGGTGGTGTTCCGTGAGGTCGAGTGCCGCTCGATGGGTTCGTCGATCTGCCGCGTGATCGGCAAGACCGCGCAGGCCTGGGGCGATGTGAGCGAGGACCTGCGCCACCTGAATGCACAGGACTTCCTGGCCACCCGCAGCCATGGCAGCGCGCCGCGCGCGGTGCTGGGCTCGACCGCGCTGGCCGATGGCCGGGGCGACGAGATGGTGGGCGTGTCGTCGGCCTTCAAGGCCGCCTGCCACATGCTCACGCGGGTGGCGTCGACACGCGCCACCGTGCTGTTCACCGGCGAGTCGGGCGTGGGCAAGGAGATGTTCGCCTCGACGCTGCACCGCATCAGTCCACGGCGCGACCAGCCCTTCGTGGCCATCAACTGCGCCGCCATTCCCGAAACCCTGGTGGAGTCGGAGCTGTTCGGGGTCGAGCGCGGCGCGTTCACCGGCGCCAGCGCCTCGCGCCCCGGCCGCTTCGAGCGCGCCGATGGCGGCACGCTGTTCCTCGACGAGATTGGCACGCTCAGCCTGGTCAGCCAGGGCAAGCTGCTGAGAGCGCTGCAGCAGGGCGAGATCGAGCGTGTGGGCGGCACGCGGGCGATCCCGGTGGACGTGCGGGTGGTCGCTGCCACGAATGTGGACCTGCGCGCCGAGGTGCAGGCCGGGCGCTTCCGTGAGGACCTGTTCTACCGGCTCGACGTCTACCCGATCCACCTGCCGCCACTGCGCGAGCGGCGCGAGGACATCCCGCTGCTGCTGAGCCACTTCCTGCATGTCTACGCGCAGCGGCACGGCCGGCAGCTGTCGGGCTACGCACCGCGCGCCGTGCGCGCGCTGATGGCCTATGGTTTTCCGGGCAACATCCGCGAGCTGCAGAACATGGTCGAGCGCGGTGTGATCAGCGCCGACGAGGGAGGCGTCATCGACCTGCCGCACCTGCTGCGCAAGGAACAGTTGGGCGAGGGCACGCTGCTGGCGCTGGGCGCCCATGGCGCGCTGGCCGAACCGGCGCCGGCCGAGCCAGCCGCCGGCCTGTTCGAGCGCGTGGCGGGGCCGCAGGCCGACTCGATCGACCTGGCGGCGGTGGAGCGGCAACTGCTGGCCGAGGCCGTGGCGCGTTGCGAGGGCAACCTGAGCGCCGCCGCGCGCCTGCTGGGCCTGAGCCGCGCCCAGCTCGCCTACCGGCTGCGGCGCGGTGGCTGATCAGCGACCGCGCCGCAGCTTCGCATAGGCCCGCCAGAACCCCGCATCCTGACTGGTCGCAAAGTTGATGCGCATCAGCGTGGTCGGCTGCCGCCGCGCATGGAACAGGTGGCCCGAGGCGAGCAGCCAGCCGTCGTCGTGCATGGCCTGGGCCAGGGCTTCGGTGTCGGTGCCGGTGTCCACCCAGCCGAACAGGCCGGCGGGTGGGGTGACGAAGCGGCAGCCGTGGGCTTCGGCCAGTTGCACGGTGCGCTGGCGGGCGCCGTCCAGGCGCTGCACCACGCGCTCGGCGTGGCGGCGCAGCGCGCCCTGCTCCAGGCACAGCGCCATGGCCTGCTCCAGCAGTGCGGGCGTGGTGAGGGTGGACAGCAGCTTGGTGTCGACCAGGCGCTCCACCAACGCCTGCGGTGCGGCCAGGAAGCCCACGCGCCAGCCGGGCGACAGGATCTTCGAGAAGCCTGAGACATAGAGCGTGCGCTGCAGGCCGTCGAGTGCGGCCATGCGCGGCAGGTGCGGTGGCGCCAGGTGGGCGTAGGTGTCGTCCTCCACCACCCAGAAGTCGTGCGCCTCGGCCAGCTTCAGCACCTGGTGGGCGGTGCCCAGGCTGAGTGAGCCGCCGGTGGGGTTGTGCAGCACCGACACGGTCACGTACAGGCGCGGCTGGTGGGCCTGCACCAGCGCGGCCATCACCGCCAGGTCGGGGCCGTCGGGGGTGCGGGGCACGGGCAGCAGGCGCACGCCCAATTGCGTGAGGCGGGCGTATTCCACCGCCCAGGCGGGCTCGTCCACCAGCACCGCATCGCCGGGGCGCAGCAGGGTGCGCGAGATGATGTCCAGCGCATGCGTGGCACCGGTGGCGGTGATGATCTGGCGCGGCTCGGCGCGCACGCCGAAGTCGGCCAGGCGCACGGCCAGCGCGTTGCGCAGCCGCGGATCGCCGGACGGGTGGCCGTACTGCAGCGCGGCCACCGGGTCGGCCTGGGTCAGCACGCGGCGCAGCGTGCTGGTCAGCAGCGGCAGGTCCAGCCAGTCGGGCGGCAGCGTGCCCAGGCCGGGCGCGGGGCGGTCACCGGCACCGGCGAACATGCCGCGGATCAGCGCGGTGGCATCCACCGGCGGCGTCAGCGCGGGGGCGCTGCTGGGGGCGGCGGGGCGGTGCTGGGCGTCGCGCACGAAGAAGCCGCGCTGGCGGCGCGCTTCCACCAGGCCCTGGGCCAGCAGCTGGTCGTAGGCGGCCACCACGGTGTGAGGGCTGACGCCCTGGCGGCGCGCGCATTCGCGCACCGACGGCAGGCGCGCGCCGGGCGCCAGCAGGCGCTGGCGGATGCGCTCGGCGAACTGCGCGGCCAGTTGCTCGGCGAGGGTCTGGCCGGCGTGGCGGGCCAGGGTGCCGGGGCTGGCGGGCGGGGGGGCGGTGGTGGGATCGAACTCGCGGGCGGCCATGGCGGTGTGCGGGAGAACCCTGGCTGTAGCGATCGACCGACCGATACAGATCATGCGGGTGCGCTGGACAACTGTACTGGTACTGTATCGGTAGGCTGCCTACACTGTCCAGCATGGACGCGCTGCCCTGGACCGACTTCATCGCCCTGCTGGGCGTGGTCACGGCCATGGCCTTCACGCCGGGGCCCAACACCCTGCTGTCGGCCGCGCTGGCGGTGAACCGCGGTCTGCCGGCGGCGCTGCGCTTTTGCCTGGCGGTGCCGGTGGGCTGGTGCGGGATGCTGCTGGCCTGCGCGCTGGGCCTGGGCGCACTGATCCAGGCCTGGCCGGCGCTGCGCGGCGCGATCACCGTGGCCGGCCTGGGCTATCTGCTGTGGCTGGCCTGGAAGCTGTGGCGCAGCGGCAGCTTGGGCGAGGCCGATGCGGCGCGGCTGCAGGTGGGTTTCTGGCAGGGCGTGGCGCTGCAGTTCGTCAACATCAAGGCCTGGATGGCGGCGCTGATGGTGGTGGCCGGCTGGGTGGCGCCTGGCGCGGCGGAGGCCTTCTGGGCCCGGCTGGCGGTGGTGCTGCCAGTGATGGCGGCCTATGCCTTTGCCAGCAATGCCAGCTACGCCCTGCTGGGCGGCCTGCTGCGCGGCTGGCTGGCGCAGGGCGCGCGGCTGCTGTGGTTCAACCGCACGATGGCGCTGCTGCTGCTGGCCACGGCGGTGTGGATGGCGAGGTCGGCATGAACTCGGGCGACGCTGAACAAGTCGCCGCGGATGGGCGCGCCCTGATTCGGGATGGGCTGCAAGGCGCACACCACAGCCATAGCCCGGGCTATGGCGAGGATGTGCAACGCCGCAGACCGCCCGAATCAGGGATGCGCACGCCGCGAGGGACTTGTTCAGTGTTGCCCTCGGCCAACAAGGGCTTGATGATCGGCGCGCTGGGCGTGCTGATCTTTGCGATGACGCTGCCGATGACGCGGCTGGCGGTGGGCCCGCTGGAGGCGCCGCAGCTGCCGCCGGCCTTTGTCACCGCGGGCCGCGCGGCCGGCGCGGGGCTGCTGAGCGTGGTCTACCTGTGGGCGGTGGGCGCGGCGCGGCCGCGCGGCGCGCAGTGGGGCCTGCTGGGCGTGAGCGCGCTGGGCACGGTGCTGGGCTTTCCGCTGGGGCTGGCGCTGGCGCTGCGGCAGGTGCCGTCGATGCATGCGGCCGTGATCACCGGCCTGCTGCCGCTGACCACCGCGGCCATCGCCGCGCTGGCGCTGCGCCAGCGCGCGTCGCTGGGCTTCTGGGTGTGTGCGGTGCTGGGCTGCGCGCTGGTGCTGGCCTTTGCTGCGCATGAAGGTGGCGGCGCGCTGGTGGCCGCCGACGGCTGGCTGCTGATGGCGATGCTGTGCGCCTCGGGCGGCTATGTGGCGGGCGCACGCCTGAGCGCGCAGATGCCGGCCGAGCAGGTGATCAGCTGGGTGCTGGTGATGAGCCTGCCGCTGACGCTGCCGGCGGCGTGGTGGAGCGCGCCCGACACCTTCGCCAGTGTGCAGGCCGCGTCCTGGGGCGCGTTCGCCTATGTCACGGTGTTCTCGATGTGGTTGGGCTTCTTTGCCTGGTACCGCGGGCTGGCGCTGGGTGGCGCGCTGCGGGTGAGCCAGGTGCAGCTGATCCAGCCCTTCCTGTCGCTGCTGCTGGCGGTGCCGGTGCTGGGCGAGGCGCTCAAGCCCGCGACGCTGGGGTTTTCGGTGGCGGTGATCGCCGTGGTGTTCGTGGGCAAGCGCATGCCCGTGGGGAGATGAGATGAGGACGATGGGGCTGCTGGGCGGCATGAGCTGGGAATCGACCGCGGTGTACTACCGCCTGATGAACCAGGGCGTGGCCGCGCGCCGTGGTGGGCTGCACAGCGCGCCGCTGCGCCTGGCCAGCGTGGACTTTGCCGAGGTGGCCGCGCTGCAGCGCGCCGGCGCCTGGCAGCAGGCCGGCGAACTGCTGGGCCGCACCGGCGCCGGGCTGCGCGCCGCCGGCGCGCAGGCGCTGCTGATCGCCACCAACACCATGCACAAGGTGGCCGACACCGTGGTGCGCGAAAGCGGCCTGCCGCTGCTGCACATTGGCGATGCCACCGGCCAGGCGCTGCGCGCCGCGGGCGTGCGCCGCGCCGGCCTGCTGGGCACGCGCTTCACGATGGAAGACGGCTTCCTGGCGCGCCACCTGAACGAGGGCTACGGCATCGAGGTGGCCGTGCCGCCCGAGCCCGACCGCGCCGAGGTGCACCGCATCATCTTCGACGAGCTGTGCCGCGGCGTGCAGCACGACTCGTCACGCGCCGCGTTCGCGCGCATCATCGGTGCGCTGGCCGAGTCCGGCTGCGACGCGGTGATCCTGGGCTGCACCGAGATCTCGCTGCTGGTGGACCCGGCCGCGCCCGGCTGGCCCGTGCCCCTGTTCGACACCACCGCGCTGCATGCGCAGGCCGCGGTGGACTGGATGCTGCAAGAGGAGACCGCATGAACACCCCGTGGACTTTGGCGCGCCGCGCCGACCGCCTGAACCCGTCGATCATCCGCGAGATCCTCAAGGTCACCGAGCAGCCCGGCGTGCTGTCCTTGGCCGGCGGCCTGCCCTCGGCCGAGACCTTTCCGATCGAGGCGATGCGCGAAGCCTGCGCCCAGGTGCTGACCGACACGCCGAAAGAGGCGCTGCAATACGCCGCCAGCGAGGGTTACGGCCCGCTGCGCGAATGGGTGGCAGCCACGCTGAACGCGCAAGGCCAGCAGGTGAACGCGGCGCAGGTGCTGATCACCACCGGCTCGCAGCAGGGGCTGGACCTGGTGGCCAAGGTGCTGGTCGATGCCGGCGCGCCGGTCGCCGTGGAAACGCCCACCTACCTGGGCGCGCTGCAGGCCTTCGCGCCCTTCGAGCCGATCTTCGCCAGCGTGGCCAGCGACCACGAGGGCCCGCTGCCCGGCGCGATCGAGGCGCTGCGCCACGACGCGCCCGGCTGCCGCTTCCTGTACGTGCTGCCCAACTTCCAGAACCCCTCGGGCCGCGTGATGCCCGAGGCGCGCCGCCAGGCGGTGGTGGCCGCGGCCCAGGCGGCGCGCGTGCCGCTGGTGGAGGACAACCCCTACGGCGACCTGTGGTTCGACGCGCCGCCCGCGCGCCCGCTGGCCGCGCGCTGGGCCGAGGGCACGGTCTACCTGGGCTCGTTCTCCAAGGTGCTGGCGCCGGGTCTGCGCCTGGGCTATGTGGTGGCGCCACCCGCGCTGCACCCCAAGCTGCTGCAGGCCAAGCAGGCGGCCGACCTGCACACGCCGGGCTTCAACCAGCGCGTGGTGCACCAGGTCATCAAGGACGGCTTCCTGGACCAGCACATCCCCACCATCCGCGCGCGCTACCGCGCCCAGCGCGATGCGATGGCCGCTGCGCTGACCGAGCACCTGCCCGCCGGCAGCGAGTGGAGTGCGCCGCAGGGCGGCATGTTCTTCTGGGTGCGCCTGCCCGCCGGCTGCCACGCGATGGCCATGCTCGACAGCGCCGTGAAGGCCGGCGTGGCCTATGTGCCGGGCGAGGCCTTCTACGCCCACGCGCCCGACCGCCGCACGATCCGCCTGTCCTTCGTGACGCTGGGTCCTGCGGAGATCCGCCAGGCCGTGGCGCTGCTGGGCGGCGTGATCCGCCGCCACCTGAACGAGGAGCTGCAGGAGGACACGCCGTGATCCACCGCTTCACGCAGCTGGATGTGTTCACCGCCGTGCCGCTGCGCGGCAACCCGCTGGCCGTGGTGCACGACGCCGACGGCCTGAGCGACGCGCAGATGGCCGCCTTCGCGCGCTGGACCAACCTGAGCGAAACCACCTTCCTGCTCACGCCCACGCAGGCCGAGGCCGACTACCGCGTGCGCATCTTCACCCCCGGCGGTGAGCTGCCCTTTGCCGGCCACCCCACGCTGGGCAGCGCCCACGCCTGGCTGGCCGCGGGCGGGGATGCCAAGCGCCCGGGGATGGTGGTGCAGGAATGCGGCGTGGGCCTGGTGCGCGTGAAGCGCGACGGCGCGCGCCTGGCGTTTGCGGCACCGCCGCTGCGGCGCACGGGCGCGGCCGATGCCATGGTGCGCGCGCAGGTGGCGGCGGCGCTGCGCCTGAGCGACGCCGATCTGCTGGCCGTGGAGTGGGTCGACAACGGCCCCGGCTGGGTCGCCGCACAGCTGGCCGACGCGGACGCCGTGCTGCGCCTGCAGCCCGACTTCGCCGCGATGCGCGGCCTGAAGCTGGGCGTGGTGGGCGCCTACCCGGCGGGCGCCGAATGCGCCTTCGAGGTGCGTGCCTTCGTGCCCGGCCTGGGCGTGCCCGAGGACCCGGTCACCGGCAGCCTCAACGCCGGCCTGGCGCAGTGGCTGATCGGCAGCGGCCGGGCGCCCGCGCGCTATGTGGCCTCGCAAGGCCTGGCGCTGGGCCGGGCCGGCCGGGTGCACGTGGCGCAGGACGGCGACACGGTGTGGATCGGCGGCGATGTGGCGCCGTGCATCAGCGGCACGGTCAGTCTCTGAGCCCCATCAAGCGATCGGCAACGCCAGGCTGCGCTTGAGCGGCTCGATCACCACCTGGGTGGTGATGCGGCTGAGCTGCGGCACCTCGGCCATCAGGCGTGCGCACAGCGCGTCGTAGGCCGGCATGTCGGGCGCCAGCACCAGTGCCACCAGGTCGGCCTCGCCGGTCACGTACCAGGCCTGCTGCACCGCCGGCTCGGCGGCCAGCCAGGCCCTCAGCCGCGGCAGCGCGGCGTAGTTGTCGCGGCCGATGGTCAGGCCGGCAATCAGCGTCAGGCCGCGGCCCATCACCGCGGGGTCGAGCACCGCCACCTCGGCCTGGATCACGCCGCGCTCACGCAGCCGCTTCAAGCGCCGCTGCACCGCCGAGGCCGACAGTCCGATCTCGGCGGCCAGCGTCTCGGCCTTGCAATGCGCATCGGCCTGCATGCGGGTCAGCAGGTGGCGGTCGAAGTCGTCCAGCTCGGGCAGGCTCATGGGCGCGCAGTCTAGCCGCGTGGTCGCGGCCCGGACTGCGGCCGGACCGCATCCGCTGGGCCCGCAACGCGGCCACGCCGCGTGCACGACGCCGACACTGTGGCGATGTCCGACCGACCCGCGATCGATCCCGCCTGGGGCCTGGCCACCACCGCGCTGCAAGCCCACCTGCAGCCCGACGCCGCCACCGGCGCGATTCAGCCGGGCATCGCGATGTCGGTCAACCACCTGTTCACGCCGGGCGAGGCCGCCTTCTCGGCCCAGGGCGTGGATGACCTGGCCCAGCTGCCTTACCTCTACGCCCGCTGGGGCAACCCCACGGTGCGACAGCTGGAGCAGCGCCTGGCCGCGCTGGAAGGCGCCGAGGACGCGCTGGCCACCGCCACCGGCGTGGCTGCGGTGGCCGCCGTCTGTTTCGGCCTGCTGCGCGCGGGCGACCATGTGCTGCTCAGCGACGTCTGCTATGCCGGCGCGCAGGAGCTGGTGCGCACGCTGCTGCCGGACTTTGGCGTGGCGGTCAGCGCGGTCAACCTGTCGGACCTGGAGGCCGTGCGCGCCGCGATGCGGCCCGCGACGCGGCTGGTCCATGCCGAGACGCCCTGCAACCCGCTGCTGCGCCTGACCGACCTGCGCGCGCTGGCCGACATCGCGCATGCGCAGGGCGCACTGCTGTCGGTGGACTCCACACTCGCCACGCCGGTGTTCAGCCGTCCGCTGGACCACGGTGCCGACCTGGTGCTGCACTCGCTGACCAAGTTCATCAACGGCCATGGCGACGCGCTGGGCGGCGCGGTGATCGGGCCGCGCGCGCTGATCGCCCGCCTGCGGGCGCGGGCCGGCGTGTACCTGGGCGCCACGCTGTCGGCGCACAACGCCTGGCTGATCCTGCGCGGCATCGACACTCTGGACGTGCGCCTGCGCCGCGCCGCCGAGTCGGCCGGCCAGATCGCCCGCTTCCTGCAACAGCACCCCGCCGTGCGCGCCGTCACCTGGCCCGGGCTGCCCGACCACCCGCAGCATGCGCTGGCGCAGCGCCAGATGCCGGGCTTCGGCGCGGTGCTGACCTTTCAGGTCCACGCGCCCGGCCCGCAGGTGGCCCAGCGCCTGGCGCGCCACCTGCGCGTGGCGCACTACGCCTTCTCGCTGGGCCACCAGCGCAGCCTGGTGGTCTGGCTGGGCACCGACGAGATGCTGACCAGCAGCTACCCGCTGCAGGGCGCCGCGCTGGCCGACTACCGGCGCTTTGCCGGCGACGGCGTGTTCCGCCTGAGCGTGGGCCTGGAAGACCCGGCCGACCTGATCGCCGACCTGGACCAGGCGCTGCGCGCCAGCGATGATCTCCCCCCGCACCCGAATCACACCGATGACCCTGCGCCCTGACCCCATCGCCGCCTAGCTGGAACGCCGGCCCCACCTGGTGCTCGACGGCGCGCTGGCCACCGAGCTGGAGCGCCGCGGCGCTGACCTGCGCGATGCGCTGTGGTCAGCGCGCCTGCTGATCGAGCAACCGGATCTGATCCGCGCGGTGCACCTGGACTATTTCCGCGCCGGGGCCGATGTGGCCACCACCGCCAGCTACCAGGCCAGCTTCGAAGGCTTCGCGCGGCGCGGGCTGTCGCACGACGACGCCGCGGCGCTGATGCGCCTGTCGGTGCGCCTGGCCACCGAAGCGCGTGACCAGGCGCTGGCCGAGCGCCCTGCCGACGATGCCCGGCCCGCACCGCTGGTGGCGGCCTCCATCGGCCCCTATGGCGCGGTGCTGGCCGACGGCTCCGAGTACCGCGGCCACTACGGCCTGGACGAGGCCGCGCTGATCGCCTTCCACCGCCCGCGCCTGCAGCTGCTGGCCGCCAGCGGCGCCGATCTGCTGGCCTGTGAGACCCTTCCCTGCATCGCCGAGGCGCGTGCGCTGGCGCGGCTGATGGACGAGGTGGGCGCGCGCGGCTGGATCAGCTTCAGCGCGCGCGACGGCGGCCACATCTGCGAGGGCGACGCCATCGAAGACGCGGTGGCCGCGGTGCAGGGCCATGACAGCGTGGTGGCCCTCGGCATCAACTGCACCGCCCCGCAGCACGTGGCCGAGCTGCTGGCGCGCGCCCGCACCCGCACGGCCAAACCACTGCTGGCCTACCCGAACGCCGGCGAGACCTGGGACGCCCAGGCCAAGCAATGGCTGCCCTCGGCCGAGTGCGCGCACCGGCCGTTTGAGGACATGGCCATGGACTGGGCCGCCGTCGGCGCGCGCCTGATTGGCGGCTGCTGCCGCACC
Source organism: Ideonella aquatica (assembly GCF_018069755.1). Lineage (GTDB taxonomy): Bacteria > Pseudomonadota > Gammaproteobacteria > Burkholderiales > Burkholderiaceae_C > Ideonella > Ideonella aquatica. The sequence continues at coordinate 146,446 of NZ_JAGQDE010000006.1, forward strand.
GGGCCGGCGCAGATCGCGGCGCTGACCCGGCGTTGGTAAGACGCGGCGGCACAATCGCCGCATGCAGCACACTGAAGTCGACCATCTGGTGGTGGCCGCCGCCACGCTGGCCCAGGCCGCCGCCTGGGCCGAGACCACGCTGGGCGTGACGCCGCAGCCCGGCGGCCGCCACGCGCTGATGAGCACGCACAACCTGCTGCTCGGCCTGGCCGGCAGCGTGTACCCGCAGAGCTACCTGGAGCTGATCGCGATCGACCCCGAGGCCCCCGCACCCGGCCGCGCGCGTTGGTTCGGCCTGGACGATGGCGCGCTGCAGGCGCGCCTGGCCGCGCAGGGCCCCGAGTTGGTCGGCTTCGTCGCCCGCTCCGGCATGGTCGACATGCACCGCTGGGGCCTGATCAACGCGCGCTTCCAGCCCGGCCCGATCCTGTCGGCCAGCCGTGAGACGCCCGAGGGCCTGCTCAGCTGGAAGATCGTGGTGGCCGACGACGGCCGACCGCTGGCCGGTGGCGCGGTGCCCACGCTGATCCAGTGGTCCGGCACGCACCCCGCCGAGCGCCTCGCCCCCAGCGGACTGGACCTGACGGCGCTGACCGTGCGCGGCCTGCCCGATCTGGCGCACCAGGTGCTGCGCCTGCGCCCCCTCACCCGCGAACCGCTGCCCGGCCCGGCGCTGCAGGCCACGCTGATCACGCCGCGCGGCCCCGTCATCCTGACCACCGCGCAGCACGCGCCGGGCTGATCAGGCACACTGTCGCCCGATGACCCGCCCGACCCTGCTCCGCCACTGGCACCAGCGCCTCGCCGTGCTGGCGCTGGGCGCACTGCTGGGTCTGCAGTTGCTGGGGCTGTGGCACGGCATCGCCCATGCCCTGCCGGCGCCACCGCAGGCCACCCAGTCAACGGCCCACGCGCCGCACGACCCCTGGGGCCACACGGCGGGAGACCTGGCCTGCGAGCTGCTGGACCACCTGGCCCAGCTCACACCGCTGTCCGCCGCGCCAGTGGCACTGGCGGCAGCGCCACTGCCAGCCGCCGCCCCCGGCGCGCCCGCGCCCGCGGGCCGCGCGGCCGACACCCCGTCGGCCTTCCGCGCGCGCGCACCGCCACAGGCCTGAGCGTTCCCCACCCTTGTCCGCCGCCTGAGCCCCACGGCCCTGGTGGCGCCCTTGCTGTGGTCGCGCCCGCTCGCGGGCCGGCCGAACGTTCGAGTCTTCATGCGCCTCACCCTGATTGCTGCCGCCTGCGTCGCGGCCTGGCCCGCCTGGGCCCAAGATGCCTCCGTCGCCGCCCCCTCCCAACAAATCATCGTCACCGGCAACCCGCTGCGCCAGGCCGACCCGGCCGCGCCCGCGTCGGTGCTCAGCGAGGAGGCCCTGGCCACCCGCCGCAGCAGCACGCTGGGCGAAACGCTGGACGGCCTGCCGGGCGTGGCCGCCACCGGCTTCGGCCCCAATGCCAGCCGGCCGGTGATCCGCGGCCAGGACGGCGACCGCATCCGCATCCTCAGCAATGCCGGTGCGTCGCTGGACGCCTCCAGCCTGAGCTTCGACCACGCCGTGCCGCTGGACCCGCTGGTGATCGAGCGCATCGAGGTGCTGCGCGGCCCGGCGGCGCTGCTGTACGGCGGCAGCGCACTGGGCGGCGTGGTCAACGCGATCGACAACCGCATTCCGAAGTCGCCGCTGGCGCCGCTGTCGGGTGCGCTGGAGTTGCGCGGCGGCGGTGCGGCCAGCGAGCGTGCGCTCTCAGGCCTGGTCGAAGGCGGTGTCGACGGCCTGGCCTGGCATGCCGATGCCTTTGCCCGGCGCACCAGCGACCTGGCGGTGCCGCGCTTCACCGTGGACGGCGACAGCCGCACCCGTGTGATCAACTCGGCCAGTGACGCCAAAGGCGGCGCGCTGGGCGTGTCGCGGGTCTGGCAGGACGGCTATGTCGGCGCGAGCGTCGACACCTACCGCAACGACTATGGCGTGGTGGTGGAGGAAGACATCAGCATCTCGATGAAGCGCGACAAGCTGGCCCTGGCCGGCGAGTGGCGCGCGCTGCCCGGTCCGATCAGCACGGTGCGCGCGCAGGCCGCCTTCACCGACTACCAGCACCAGGAGATTGAAGGCACCGGCGAGGTGGGCACCACCTTTGCCACCAAGGGCAGTGACGCCCGCATCGAGGTCGTGCAGACCTCCACCGCGCTGGGCGCCGGCCGGCTCGACGGCGCCTGGGGCCTGCAGTGGGAGCGATCGCGCTTCTCGGCCCTGGGTGAGGAGGCCTTTGTACCGACGACGCGCACTCAGCAACTGGCGCTGTTCGGCCTGCAGCGCTGGAGCCTGAACAAGGAATGGCACCTCAGTGCCGGCCTGCGTGGCGAGCGGGTGCAGGTCGACTCCGATGGCGATGCCGATGGCGGCACGCCGCGCTTCGGTCCGGCGCGGCAGCGCCACTTCCACCCCTTGAACCTGTCGCTGGCCGCCGGCTGGCGTCTGGGCGAGGGCTGGGAGGCCAGCGCCAGCCTGGCGCGCTCGCAACGCGCGCCCACCTCCTACGAGCTGTACGCCGACGGCGTGCATGCTGCCACCGCGGCCTACGAGCGCGGCAACCTGAACCAGGCGGTGGAGAGCGGTCGCCAGTTCGATCTGGGCCTGGCCTGGCAGGGCGGCCCCCACAGTGCCCGTATCAGCCTGTTCCACAGCCGCTTCAGCAACTACATCGCGCTGGCCGCCACCGGCACCGACTTCACCACCGACGAGGGTGACCTGGTGCCGATCTACGAATTCCGCGGCGTGCCGGCGCGCCTGCACGGCCTGGAGGCCGAAGGCCGCTGGCAGGCCTGGTCACAGGCCGGCCAGACACTGACGCTGGAAGCCCAGGCCGACCTGGTGCGCGGCGAGCGCAGCGACACCGGCGAGCCGCTGCCGCGCCTGGCGCCCTGGCGCGTGTCGCTGGCGGCGGATTGGCAGAGCGGCCCCTGGGGCCTGCGCCTGGACGTGCAGCACGCCGCCCGCCAGGACCGCGTGGACGCCAACGACACGCCCACCCCCGGCTGGACCCTGGCCCACCTGCGCGCCAGCTGGACCACCCGCCTGGCCGGCCACGACACGGTGCTGTTCGCGCGCGTCAACAACCTGGGCAACACCCTGGCCACCTCGGCCAGCGCAATTCCCACGGTGCGCGCGCTGTCGCCGCTGCCGGGGCGCAGCCTGGCGGCGGGGGTGCGGGTGGCGTTCTGATCGGCACACACCGCGACAATGGGCATGGGCGGCCTGGAACAGGTAGGTGGCTAGGGCCAGCCCAGTCGGCAAGGTCTTCAATGGTTACCAACCAGAGGACCGGCGCCGCACTGTGACAGTCTGCTGTGGCAAGTAAATGGTCGAGACCTGATCGCCAATCTGAACCGCTGTGATCGCGTCGTCAGGTGGCCGGACGCAAGGCATCGAGACACAGGGCTCTTCGGTGTCGAGCCTGGCCAGCTGCCTGAGGCTGCGCCGATCTCGCACCGTCACGGCGGCCCCCAGGCGGCCATCCCTCAGCCAAAACTGCGCCTTGGCAACGTACGACGGCGAACACAACAGTGCCTTGCTGTCATGCCATTCCCGCGCGATGACCTCGCGTCCATCCCAATCTCGCACATCCTCTAGACCATAGAGATCGCTCTTACCTTTGGGGCACGGCGTCGCCGCCGTTTCGTCGCGGAGGTGGTTGTCCTGGGGAAGCTTCGGGGGCTTCACGGCCCGAAGCAACTGCTCATCAGGTCCGGTCATGTACTGGTGTCCAAGACGTTCACTATGGAAGGGACAGAGCTCCATGTAGCCACGGAACCCCGGCCGGGTGCGCAGTGTCTGCTCATACAGCACGGGCCCATGAGCCGTCGCCAACAGTCGGATCACCGCGCCACCCTGCGCCGCACGCACCTGCACCACCGGGATGTCTGCACTCGGGGTCAAGCGCTGCCAGAAGGCCATCCGTGAATCATCCTCCCAATCCACAACCCGCCATGCATGTCCTTCATGCATAGCGCCCAATTGGGCCGGCAGTGCGAAATGGACACGATCCTTGATCTCCGGGTCGAGCGCCGGGTCGACATCGACGATCAGCGCGCTGTTGGCTGGCACCAGGTGACCTTCCACCAGCGTGAGCGGGACGCCACACGGCGGCTTCAGCGTGAAGGCCAGGCCCAGGGCGAGATCACGCTGGCGTTCAGGCAGGTTGGCGTTCCAGTACTGCCATGCATTCACGCCGAGCAGGCCCATCAAGCTGACGGCGCCCAAGCCACCAAGCACCCTCAGGCCGCGAGGGCCAAGACGTCCTGACGCCACCGCTGATGCCGAGGCCAGCATCAACATGGACAGCACCCACAGGACCGCTCCCCACCCCCAGCTGGTGACGGCCAGCACCATGCCTGTTCCTTCGTCGCGCAGGACGCCTTGGAACCATGGCAGCGTCGCCGTCATCGCAAGCATCCACAGCACCGAAGAGCCAGGCCGACCTCCTTTCAGCAACTGAGTGCAGGCGTGTGCAAAGAACGCGTTGGCATAGACTGCGAAGCCCATGCTGGCCCAGCCGAAGAAGGGGCCAATCATCAAAACCTCGGCGCCCAGCCAGGGCTCTCGCTCACGAGTCTGGAACGCTGGAAGCAGCAGCGACAGGCACCACAGACCCAGCGCCCAGTTGGCAAGGCGCCCACTCAATCGTGGATCCTCATTGCTGAGGCACTCATCCTGTTCGTCTTCCGACGGCGCCATGGACTGATCGGTGGACGGCATGACCAACAGTGTCAATCCACACGGCGTCCGAAGGCTCTCCCCCAGAAGGGGGATCTGTCATGCAGCGGCGGCGGCCGGCATGCCTTCGCCCGCACTAGAGGCGACGGACGAACCCGGAAACGCGCTGCATCGCCTCCTGCAGCCGCTCCATCCCGGTGGCGTAGGTGAAGCGCACCCAGCGGTCGCGCTCATGCACGCCGAAGTCCATGCCGGGCACGACGCAGACGCCGGCTTCGTCGAGCAGGCGGTTGGCGAACTGCTCGCCCGGCAGGCCCCAGCGCGAGACATCGGCGTAGACGTAGAAGGCGCCGTCGGGCTCGGTGGGAATCTCGAAACCCATCGCCCGCAGCGCAGGCACGACATAGTCGCGCCGGCGGGCGAACTCCTGGCGGCGCTGCTCGTAGATCGCCAGGCTCTCGGGCTCGAAGCAGCCCAGCGCGGCGTACTGCGCGGTGGCGGGCGGGCAGATGAACAGGTTCATCGCCAGCTTCTCGGCCAGCGGCACCAGCGCCTCGGGCAGCACCAGCCAGCCCAGGCGCCAGCCGGTCATGCAGAAGTACTTGCTGAAGCTGTTGATGACGATGACGTCGTCGCCCAGCGCCAGCGCGCTCCTGGGCGTGGGGCCGCCGTAGGTGAGCTGGTTGTAGATCTCATCAAACACCAGGAAGCCGCGCCGCTCGCGCACCGCATCCAGCACGCGCTGCAGCGCCGCAGGCGCGATCGTGGTGCCGGTGGGGTTGGACGGCGAGGCCAGCATCACGCCGCGGGTGCGTGGGCCCCAGTGGGCGCGCACGTCGTCGCCATCGAGCTGGAAGCGTTGCTCGGGGCCGGCGGGGATCAGCCGCGTCGTGCCGTCGAAGGCGCTGACGAAGTGGCGGTTGCATGGGTAGGTGGGGTCGGGCATCAGCACCTCGTCGCCCACCCCCACCAGCAGCGCGCAGGCCAGCTGCAGCGCGCCGGAGGCGCCGGCGGTAGTGCGCCGAGATCGCCTCGCGCAGCGGCGTGATGCCGCTGTACGAGGTGTAGCGCGTGCGGCCCTCGGCCACCGCGCGGTTCAGCGCCTCGACCACTGCGGGCGGTGCGGTGAAGTCGGGCTCGCCCACGCTCATCTGGATGATCGGCCGGCCTTCGGCGGCCAGCGCGTCGGCGCGGCGGAACAGCGCCATCGCGTGGAAGGGGTCGATCGCGTCGACGCGGGCGGCGGTGGGGTAGGGCAGCATGGGTGGATCCAGGAGTGAGGGCCTCACGGCCACAGCAGGTTCATCCAGTCGGGCGCCGAGGTGTCGGCGTCCTCGTCGCGGTTGCTCAGCACCAGCAGGGCCTCGCCGGTGGCGGGGCGGCGCAGGCACAGCGCACGAAAGCCGGCATAGGCACCGCCGTGGAAGACCACGTCGTGCCCGCCACGCGGCAGCACCTCCAGGCCAAAGCGGTAGCTCTGGCCGGGCGGGGCAAAGCGGGCATCGTCGGCCATGGCGCGCGCCAGCAGGCTGTGCGGGCCGCGGGCCTGCCAGTCGGCCCACCACGCGGCCTCGGCGCGCTCCAGGTCGGCCAGCGTGGACCACAGGCCGCCGTCGCCCCAGCTGCCCAGCGGCACCGGCTGGTCGCGCCAGGCACCGGCCGGGTCGCGCGCATAGCTGCGGGCGCGGCGCGGCAGCACGCGCCAGGGGTCGCGCTCGAAGCCGGTGTCGCGCAGGCCCCAGGGGCCGAACAAGCGTTGCTGCGCCAGCTCGGCCAGGCTCAGCCCGCTGATCTGCTGCAGGCGCTCGGCCAGCAGCACGTAGTTGCTGTTGCTGTACTCGTAGCGCTCACCGGGCACGAAACGCGGGCCGCCGCTGCGGGCGATCAGCGCCAGCGCCTGGGCCTGATCGACCAGGTCGTTCTCGTGGTGGGCCAGTTGTGCGTGCCACAGCGCCAGGTAGTCGGGCAGGCCGCTGGTGTGGCGCAGCGCATGGCCGATGCGGACCGGGTGGTCGACCTCGGCCAGTGCCGGCAGCTGCGCGCGCAGGTCCTCCATCAGGTCCAGCTGCCCGTCGGCCACGGCCTGCAGCACCAGCGCCGCCACCCAGGGCTTGGCCTCGGAGGCCAGGTAGAAACGGGTGTGCTCGGTCAGCGGGGCGTCCCACTCCAGGTGAGCGCAGCCCTGCACCTGGCGGCGCAGCACCTGCCCCTGCTGCAGCCAGGCCAGCGCGAAGCCCGGCGCCTGCGGCGACACGGCGCGCTCGGCCAGCGCCCGGTCCAGCCGCGCCAGCGCGGGCGTGGGCTCAGACAGGGGATGGGGCGGGGGCGCAGACTCGGGCAGCATCGGGCGTCTTCTCAGCAGGACCTTGCATTGTCATGGACGGCACTGGCCACATCACGCGTCGCGATTTGATCCATGGGGCTGCGCTGTCCGCGCTGGGTGCGTCGGCGCAGGCCGGCGGCTTCGCGGGCCAGACCGACGCCGACAACGCCGTGGCCCACGCCTGGCGCGACCAGCCCAGCCGCTGGGACAACCAGGCCGTGCTGCGCGACGAGGACGAGCCCGACCTGCTGGTGGTGGGCGCGGGCATCAGCGGCCTGGCGGGCGCCTGGTGGTTTCGCGAACACGCCGGGCGGCCAGTGACGATCCGTGTGCTGGAGGCCGCCAGCGAGCTGGGCGGCCATGCGCGGCGCAACACGTTCACCAGCCGCAGCGGCGCCACGCTGATCGGCTATGGCGGCTCGCAGTCGCTGGATTCGCCCTCGCTGTTCTCGCCGGCGGTGCATGCGCTGCTGCGGGGCGTGGGCGTGGACCTGCAGCGCTTTGACACCGCCTTCGACCAGGGCTGGCACCAGCGCCACGGCCTGAGCAGCCAGGCCGTGCACTTCGGCCGCGCCGACTGGGGCCAGGCGCGCACGGTGTGGCGCGCACCGGGCGAGGCGCCCGCCGCCTGGCTGGCGCGCACACCGCTGGGTGCCAGGGCACAGCGGGTGCTGGCGCGGCTGTTCGACGAGACGTCCACCCACAACCCGCTGCCCGGCCTGCGCAGCCGCAGCGCACGCGCGGCGGTGCTGGCGCGGCAGACCTATGCACAGTTCCTGCGCCGCGGCTGGGGCGCCGATAGCGAGGCGCTGCGCTGGTTCCAGGTCTCGACCCAGGGCTATTTCGGCGTGGGCATCGACGCCACCACCGCACTCGACGCCTGGGCCGTCGGCCTGCCCGGCTTCCAGGCGCTGGACCTGGGCGAGCGACCCTTTGCCGCCAATTCGCCCAGCGGCCGGCAGCTCAGGCTCAGCACCGACGACTACATCCACCACTTCCCCGACGGCAATGCCGGCGTGGTGCGGGCACTGCTGCGCGCGCTGCTGCCCGCCGCGCTGCCCGGCGCCGAGGGCATGGATGGCCTGGTCGATGCGCCGCTGCTGCACGATCGCCTGGACGAGCCCGGCCAGCCGCTGCGCATCGGCCTGCGCCACACGGTGGTGGGCCTGCGCCACCTGGGCCCGCCGGGCGCAGCGCAGCGGGTGGAGCTGCGCTACCTGGACCCGCAGGGCCGTCTGCGCAGCGTGCGTGCCAAGCAGGTGCTGCTGGCCTGCTGGCACCGCGTGATCGCGCGTCTGACCGACGAGCTGCCCGCCGCGCAGCGCCGCGCGCTGGACGACCAGGTCAAGGTGCCGCTGCTCTACACCAATGTGCTGCTGTCGAACTGGCGCGCGTTCAAGGCGGCAGGCATCTCGGGCATCCGCTGCGTGGACGGCTTCTGGGGCGACGTGGCGCTGGACTTTCCGGTGGCGCTGGGCCGCCAGCGGCCGCCCGCATCGCCAGACGAGCCCATCCTGCTGCACCTGGGCAAGGTGGTGGTGCCGGGGGGCGGCGCCCCGGCGCGCGAGCAGGCCGCGGCGGGCCGCAAGCAACTGCTGGGCTGGGACTTCGGCTTCATCGAGGGCCAGGTCCGCACGCTGCTCGACGAGGCGCTGGGCGCGCACGGCTTTGACAGCGCACGCGACATCGAGGCCATCACCGTCAACCGCTGGGCCCACGGCTACGCCTACGAGTACATGCGCCCCTGGGACGCCTGGTGGCCGCGCGGCCCGCTGCCCTGCGAGACCGCGCGCCGCGGCTGGGGCCGGGTGGCGATTGCCAACAGCGATGCCGGCGCCTACGCCTATGCACACAGCGCGATCGATCAGGCCACGCGCGCAGTGCAGGAGCTGCTGCCCGCCGCGCGCCTGCCGGAGTGGCAGCGCTTTCCGGGCCCGGCCATGCCCAGCTGACACCCCAGGGAGACAACGATGGACGAACACTGCGACCTGGTCATGAAGGGCGGCATCACCAGCGGCGTGGTCTACCCGCGGCTGGTGGCCGAGCTGGCCACGCGCTACCGCTTCAAGAACATTGGCGGCACCTCGGCCGGGGCGATCGCGGCGGGGGCCTGCGCCGCGGCCGAGTATGGCCGCCGCCACGGCCACGACCAGGCCTTTGAGCAACTGGGCGAGCTGCCGCAGCAGCTGGGCGAACCGATCACGCCCGAGGGCCGCACGCGGCTGTTCTCGCTATTCCGTCCCACACCGGCGCTGCGTCGGCACTTTGCGGTGATGGTGGGCGCGCTCAACGCCGGCCCGCGCGACGCCGCCCGCGCCGTGCTGTGGAGCCTGGTGAAGATGCAGGCCGGTCTGGTGCTGCTGGCGCTGGCCCTGGGCAGTGTGCTGCTGTGGCCGCTGCTGCAGGCGGTGGCGCCGGCCCTGCCCACCGCCGCGATGGCCACCGGCGGTGCCACGGCCATGGCCGTCTGTGCCCTGGCCGCCGCGCTGGCCAGTCGCGCGCTGCTGCACGGTCATGCCTTGCGCGCGGCCGGCGTGGCCACGCTGGCGGTGGGCGCGCTGGCGGTCTTCCTGCGCCTGCTGGCGCCGGACACCGGCTGGCCGGCCGCGCTGGGCCACGGCCTGGCCGTGTGGCTGGTGGCGCTGCTGTGGATGCTGCCGGTGCTGGGCGTGGTGGGCTGGCGCTTCGGCCGCGGCCTGCTGGCCGGGCTGCATGCCAACGGCTACGGGCTGTGCAGCGGCCAGGGCGACGAGCGCACGCCCACCGATCAGCCGGCGCTGACCGACTGGCTCACCGGCTACTTCAACACCCTGGCCGGCAAGGCGCCCGACGGGCCGCCGCTGCGCTTTGGCGAGCTGTGGGGCCATGACGACCCCGAGCAGCCGCGCGAGATCAACCTCGAGGTGATGACCAGCGCGGTGAGCCAGCAGATGGTCTACGGCATCCCGCTGCGCCCCGGCACGCCGCGCTTCTTCTATGACCCGGTGGAGTGGGCGCGGCTGTTCCCGCCCGCGGTGATGCAGGCGCTGGACGAGGCCCTGCGCGCCCACCCCGAAGGCGATGGCAGCGAGCCGCTGCGCGAGGGCAGCCGCGTGCTGGGCCCCGAGGGCCGGCCGCTGCGCCCGCTGCCACGCCGCGCCGACTGGCCGGTGGTGGTGGCGGTGCGCATGAGCCTGAGCTTTCCGGTGCTGCTGTCGGCGGTGCCGCTGTACGCGATCGACTGGAGCCTGAAGAGCAATGCGCAGTGCCGCCAGGCGATCGACGCCGCCGCCACGCCCGACGAGCGCGCCGCCCACCCGCTGCAGGCCAAGCGCATCTGGTTCTCGGACGGCGGCATCGGCAGCAACATGCCGCTGCACCTGTTCGACGCGCTGCTGCCCGGCCACCCCACCTTTGCCGTCAACCTGAAGACCGCCCACCCCGACTACCCGATCCACGACCAGGTGCCGGGCAACGAGGGCGGCCGCGTCTACCTGCCCGTGGACAACCGCGGGGGCAGCCAGCGCTTCTGGAACGCCCCGAACGATGCCGCGCCGCTGGGCGGGCTGGTCGGCTTCCTGGCCTCGATCGTCGACACCATGCAGAACTGGCGCGACGAGATCCAGTTCCCCTACCCGGGCTTTCGCGACCGCATCGTGCAGATCAGCCAGCGCCCCGACGAGGGCGGCCTGAACCTGGACATGCCGCCGAAGAACATCGAGGCGCTGTCGGGCGCCGGGGCCATGGCCGCGGCGCGCCTGATCGACCGCTTCCACCCGGCCGGGGCCGAGGGCGGCGAAGGCTGGCGCAACCACGAGCAGGTGCGGCTGGGCACCTTCCTGGGCACGGTGCAGCCGGGCAGCGCGTCGCTGGCGCCGTCGCTGGCCTCGGGCGAATGGACCCCGCTGCTAAAGAACCTGCGCTACGACGCGCCGCAACGCGCGCTGGCTGGCGAGTTCATGGATGTGCTGAACCAGCTGGCCCAGCTGGGCCCAGACAGCGGCCTGTCGCTGGAAAGCGGCGCGCTCAAGCCGCTGGCGCAGATCCGCATCACGCCACGGATCTGATCAGCGCCGGCTGGCCAGCCACACGCCGCCCAGCACCAGCACGCTGCCGCCCAGGAAGCGCGCCTCGATCGGCTCGCCCAGCAGGAACAGGCCCAGCACCACGCCGAACACCGGCGTGAGAAAGCTGAACGCCCCCAGCGGCGCGGCCTGGTAGTGGCGCAGCAGCCAGAACCAGACCAGGAAGCTGGCGCTGGACACCACCAGGCTCTGGAACGCCAGGTGGGCCCAGGCCAGCGGCACCGGTGTGAAGCGCGCTTCACCCAGCAGCCATGCCGCCGGCAGCAGCAGCGCGCAGGCCAGGCCCAGCTGCCACATCAGCGTCTCGGCTGGCGGCGCGCTCGACAGGCTGGAGCAGCGGATGCACACCGTGGTCGCACCCCACGAGGCACCGGCCAGCAGGGCCAGCAGGTCACCCAGCAGCACCGCCGGGGCCTCGGGCATCGCGCCCTGCGGCGCGCGGCCCAGGAAGGCCAGCGCGATGCCCACGAAGGCCAGGCCGATGCCCAGCCACTGGCGCCGCACCAGGCGCTCGGCCGGCAGCCGCCAGTGCAGGCCCACGGCGGCGAAGATCGGCGAGGTGTAGAGCAGCACCACCACGTGCGAGGCGTGCGTGAGTTTCAGCGCCTGCGCCACCATCAGATATTCGATGGCGAACAGCGCGCCGGCCAGCACCCCGGGGCGCCAGCGCGTCAGGCCCGATTGCCGCCACGCGGCCCAGCCGCCGCCCAGCGCCATGATCAACACGAGCGCGATGCCCGAGCGCAGGCCGATCATCGTGGCCGGGCTGACCAGCGGCGCCGCGGCCTTCAGCGAGATCTGCTGCAGGCCCCAGGTCAGACACAGCAGCAGCATCAGGCCGCTGGCACGGCCATCGAGGGGAAGTCGTCGATCCATCGGGCTGGATTGTCGGGGCAGACCCGGGCCTGGGCCGGGGCCGTGGCGGGCTACAGTCGGCGCGCCTGCGTTCCGACCACCGTGCCTCCATGAGCTCACCCCGCCAGCCCCTGCGCCGCCGCTTTCTCCAGGCCGCGGCCGCGTTGCTGGCGGCGCGCAGTGCCGCGGCGCGTCCCAGCGCGAAGGACGCTGCCGCGATCGAGCGCCTGCTGCGCCGCATGACGCTGGAGGAGAAGGCCGGCCAGCTGAGCCTGTTCTTCGACGACGCGCGCGAGGATGCGGTGAACGCGAACCCGGCGCAGGTCGAGCGGGCGATGGCCGACCTCAGCGCCGAGATCGCCGCCGGGCGCGTCGGTGGCCTGTTCAACGGCATCGGCGTGGCCAGCGGGCGGGCGCTGCAGCGCATCGCGGTGGAGCGCTCGCGGCTGGGCATTCCGCTGCTGTTCGCGGCCGATGTGATCCATGGCCTGCGCACCGTCTTCCCGGTGCCGCTGGGCGAGGCCGCCGCCTTTGATGCCGACCTGGCCGAGCGCACCGCCCGCGCCGCCGCCGAAGAGGCCACCGCCGTGGGCATCCACTGGACCTTCGCGCCGATGGTGGACGTGGCGCGCGACCAGCGCTGGGGCCGCGTCGTCGAGGGCGCTGGCGAGGACAGCTGGTGGGGGCAGCAACTGGCTGCGGCGCGCGTGCGCGGCTTCCAGGGGCGCTCGCTGCGCGACGACGACAGCCTGCTGGCCACCGTCAAGCACTTCGCCGGCTACGGCGCCGTGGCCGGCGGCATGGACTACAACAGCGTGGAGCTGTCCGACGCCACGCTGCACGATGTGCACCTGCCGCCCTTTCGCGCCGGCCTGGAGGCGGGCGCGCTGGCGGTGATGACGGCCTTCCACGACCTGAACGGCATCCCCGCCACCGCCCACCACGGTCTGCTGACCGGCGTGCTGCGCCGGCAATGGGGCTTCGAGGGCCTGGTGGTGTCGGACTTCGCGTCCGATGTCGAACTGGTGACCCATGGCCTGGCGGCCGACGACAAGGATGCGGCGCGGCGCGCGATTCTGGCCGGCTGCGACATGTCGATGGCCAGCGCGCTCTACAACCGCCACCTGCCGGCGCTGGTGCGCGAGGGCGCGGTGCCGATGGCGGTGCTGGACCGCTCGGTGCGGCGCGTGCTGCGGGTGAAGCAGGCGCTGGGTCTGTTCGAGCGGCCCTACCGCTCGCTCGACCCGGCGCGCGAGCGCAGCGCGCTGCGCCGCCCGCAGACGGTGGCGCTGGCGCGCGAAGCGGCGCGCCGCTCGGTGGTGCTGCTGAAGAACGAGGGCCACCTGCTGCCGCTGCCGGCACAAGGGCAGCGCATCGCGCTGATCGGGCCCTTCGCGCAGGACCGGGTGCACCTGATGGGGCCCTGGGCGCTGTGGAACGAGCCGGCGCAGGGTGTGAGCCTGGAAGACGGCCTGCGCGCTGCACTGGCCGACCCGGCCGCGCTGCAGGTGGTGCCGGGCTGCGGCATCGAGACACCGCTGGACGGCGGCATCGCGGCGGCCGTGGCCGCGGCGCGTGCGGCCGATGTGGTGATCCTGTCGGTGGGCGAGAGCGACGCGCTGTCGGGCGAATCGGCCTCACGCACCGACATCGGTCTGCCGCCGGTGCAGCAGGCCCTGGCCGAGGCGGTGGCCGCCACCGGCAGGCCGATGGTGGTGGTGCTGCAGCATGGCCGTGCGCTGGCCCTGAGCGGCGCGGTGCGCGCCGCCCCCGCGATCCTGGCCGGCTGGTACCTGGGCCAGCAGTCCGGCCATGCGCTGGCCGACCTGCTGTTGGGCCGACACGCCCCCTCAGGCCGCCTGCCGGTGAGCTTTCCGCAGGCCTCGGGCCAGCAACCCTTCTTCTACAACCACCGCAACACCGGCCGGCCGCAGGAACGTGCCGACGAGACGCGCTTCAGGTCGCGCTACCTGGAGGTGACGAACGAGGCGCTCTACCCCTTCGGCCACGGCCTGGGCTACGGCGAGATCGTCTACGAGGCGCTGAGCCTGGACACCGACACCCTGGCCTGGGACGGCCGTTGCCAGGTGCGTGTGCGCGTGCGCAATGTGGGGCCGCGCGCGATGCGCGAGGTGGTGCAGCTCTACATCCACCAGCGCGTGGCCAGCCCGGTGCGGCCGGTGCGCGAACTGCGCGGCGTGCAGGCGGTGGAGCTGGCCGCCGGCGAGGCGGCCAGTGTGGCCTTCACGCTGAGCCGCCACGACCTGGCGCACCGCGATGGCCAGGGGCGCGAGCGGGTGGAGGCCGGCTGGTTCGACCTCTGGCTGGCGCCGTCGGCGGCGGCCGGCACGCCGGTGGCCTTGCGCCTGCTCGGGCCTACTCCTTCACCGCGCTGAGGTTGTCCTCCGAGTTGCGATCGATGCGCTTGTTGTACGGATCAATACCCACGTAGGCCGGCTTTCGGGCCACTGTCAGCGTGATCTGCTGGCTGCCGCTGGTCAGGCGCTGGCGCTGCATCGCCAGCACCGACTGGGCGGTGTAGCCTTTCTTGCCGGGCTCCACCGTGAAGGCGCCGATGTCGGCCTCCTCGTCCAGCGGCGCCTCGGTCTCGACGCCCTTGCCGTCGGCATACAGCTTGCGCGCGTCCACGGTGAAGCGCACGTCCCAGCGGCCGTCGGGGCGGCGGGTGGCGCTGGCGTCGCGGGCCTTCAGGTCGAGCAGGGTGATCTTCTCGAAGAGGTCGGTGATCAGGGCCTGGTGGGCGGCGTTGTCGGGGCCGGCCTCGGCGCGCAGCAGGCGCAGGAAGTCGGTGCTGTTGGCGTAGGGCGCGGGCTTGAAGGCGAACTGCTGCAGCAGCTTGGCCAGCGTGCGGTTGACCACCTCCACGCCCAGCGCCTCCTTGGCCCACCACATGGCCAGCGAGCCCTTCTGGTAGTGGATGTAGGGCTGGTTCTCCACCCGGGCCAGCGGCATCTCCTCGACCACCTCGCCACCGCGCGAGCGCAGGTAGCGGTCCAGCTCGTACTTCAGGAAACGGCGCATCTGCTCGGGGCCGTAGAGCTGCTCCATGACCAGCAGCGCCGAGTACTGCGCAAAGCTCTCGACCAGCAGCGTGTTGCCCTGCTGCGGGCTGGGGGCCAGCTGGTGGCCCCACCACTGGTGGGCGATCTCGTGCGCGGTGACATAGGTCACCACGTCGATCTTCTCGGGATCGTCCAGCCTGGTCAGGAACCCGATGTTCTCGCTGTAGGGAATGGTGTTGGCAAAGCTCTGCGCGAAATTGGCGTAGCTGGGGAACTCCAGGATGCGCGCCTGGCGGAACTGGTAGGTCGAGAACTGCTGGCCGAACAGCTGCAGCGAGGCCTTCATCGCCGCCAGCATGCGCGGCACGTTGTAGTCGTGCCCCGGGTGGTGGTAGACGGCCAGCTCGATCGCCCCCAGCCGGTCGGTCTTCACCGCGTAGCGCGCCGACTGGATGCTGAAGAAGTGGTTGATCGGTGCATCGGTCTTGAAGCGCACGGTACGGCGGCCGTTCTGGGTCACGTCGCTGACGGTGTAGCCGGGGGCGATCGGGGTCTGGTCGGCGTCGGTGCCCACCGTGATCTCGGCCTGCACCCAGTCGCTGTCACCGCGCAGGCCGTTGAAGGCGCGGGCCGATTCGTCCTCCAGCGTGGGCGGCCGCAGGTCGGCCGGCAGGCCCTGCTTGCGGCGCTTGGCGCGGTCCTTCAAGAAGCCCTCGCGCGAGACGCCCAGGCCCGGCGCGATGTCGCCGTTGTCGACGAAGCTGCCGTTCTCGACGATGCGGGTGAGCGGCGCGCCATTGACGAAGCCGCGCTCTTGCAGCGTGGTGGTAAAGCCGATCTGGCGCACCTCGCCGGGCTGCATCGGCGTGTCCAGGCGGTAGCGCCGGAAGCCCCAGTCCGGGTGGTCGGCGGTGAGCGTGGCGCCAGGGATGTCCAGACGGTCGATCTGCAGCCGCGGCGCCCAGCCCAGCACCAGCTCGGTGATCGGGCCGCCGCTGCGGTTTTCCACCTGGTAGCGGCCGGTGGTGACGGCGCGCGCTTCGCGCGGGTAGAGCTGCACGTCCAGCGTGACCGCGGTGATGCGCGGCTGCGGCAGTTTCTCCAGCGGCAGCAGCGCGCGCTCGGCATCGGCCAGCAATTGCTCCTGCTCAGGGACCGGCTGGTAGCGGTTGAGGACGTTGGTGTTCCAGAAGATCCAGCCGCCCAGGCCCACCCAGGCGAGGGTCGCGCCCAGCGCCAGCCCACCGGCCGGGCCGCGCAGGCGCGCGCGCGCCTGCGGCCAGCGCTGGCGCAGCGTGCTGCCGGCGCCGCGCTGCCAGAAGGCAAAGGCCCCCACCGCCAGCAGCAGCGCGCAGGCGCTCCAGTACAGCTGGTACCAGACCATGCCTATCCAGAAGCGCGACATGCCGCCCATGTCTGACAGCGGCACCGGCGGCGTGCCGGTGTAGTTGTACAGGTTGTGCTCGAAGCCGGCCGAGGCCAGCGCGATCGCCGCCACCACCTGCAGCAGCATCAGGCCCCAGCCGATGAACTTCTGCGGCACCAGCACCTGCACGAACACCGACAGCACCGCCAGCTGCAGCGACAGCAGCACCGTGGGCAGCACGAACCACATCAGGTAGGACAGCGGCTGCAGCTGCGTGAAGCCCTTGGCCAGCTGCACCGCCATGCCGGTCAGCGCTGCCACCAGCGAGGTGGCCAGCAGCACCAGCGCGATCGCGGCGATCTTGGGCAGCAGGTGCGCCCAGCCGGGGGCGGCGGTGGCGTCGACGATCTCGTGCATGCGGCGCTCGCGGTCGCGCCAGACCAGCTCACCGCCGTAGTAGATCGCGATGATGATGGGCATCAGCGTGAACGCGCCCTGCAGCGCTTCCACCATCAGCCGCGTGACCGGGTAGCTGCCGCTGCCGTACCACTCGTTGCTGAACCAGGCCCCGCCGCCAGCGTTGAGCACGCCGATGAACAGCAGCACGAAGAAGGCCGGGCTGCGGAACACGAAGGCCATGTCAAAGCGCGCCAGCGCCATGAACTGTGCGCGGCGGGTGGCGGCGTCGGCGCGTGGCGCGGCCAGCGGCCGCAGCGCTGCAACCGGTGCCGCGGCCACGGCCACCGGCGCGGCAGCAGTCACCTTGGCCGCGCGCTGCTCGAAGCGGAAGCGCCAGGCCGTGAGCGCAAACACCAGCGCGCCCACGCCCAGCCACAGCAGGCGGTTGGCCAGAAACAGGCCTGACAGCTCGGGCAGCCGGGTGTTGCGATCGGCCGCGGTCCAGTATTTGGTGGCAATGCTCAGCGCCGACAGGCCGAAGGGATCGGACAGCGCCGAGACCACATCGCGCTCCATGTTGCGCAGCAGCCCGCGCGAGACGAGGTACAGCACCAGCAGCGCCACCGCCCCCACATAGGACCACATCATCGAGCGGGTGCTGGTGGCCAGCGCGAAGAAGGCGCTGCCGATGATCACCAGCGTGGGCAGCGCGAAGACGAACAGCGCCCAGAGGTAGTCGCCCGGGCGGAAGGGGCCGATCTTCTCGGGGTCCAGCCAGGGCATCAGCGCGCCCACGCCGATGCCCAGCGGCACCGCGGCCAGCACCAGCAGCGCCGCGGCCAGCGCGCCGCTGAAGCGCCCACCCAGGTAGGCGCCCTTGCCCAGCCGGGTGCTGCGCAGGATGGGGGCGAAGCCGGTCTCGTCGTCGCGCAGCACCGTGCCGGCCACCATGGCCACCACCACGAAGATCGCGAACAGGCTCATCACCGCCAGCGTCTGCACGATCGCGAAGGGCGAGTTCAGGTTGACGTTGCCCTTGCTGCCGATCTGGATCTGGTCCACCGTGGTGGCGCCGAAGGCCAGCAGGAAGAACAACGCGAAGCCGACCCAGAACACCGGGCTGCGCAACTGGTAGCGCCACTCGAAGCGCGCCACCGTGCTGAAGAAGGAGCCGCCCATCTCAGGCTCCTTGCGCGGCGGCGGCGGCGACGCTGGCGCGGTGGCGGTGCAGCGTGGCGAAGTAGACGTCTTCCAGCGTGGCCTCTGCAGGCGTGAAGCCGGGGCCCGGCGCGCCCTCGCCCGGCGCGCTGAGCACGCGGATGACCGTGCGCCCGGCGCGCAGCCGGGTGGCGATCACCGCGTGGCGCTCGCGCGCAGCGGGCAGCTCGGTCTTGTCCAGGTCGGCCTGCCAGATGCGGCCGGCGAGCTGCGCGATCAGCGCGCTGGGCGTGCCGCTCTCGACGATGCGCCCGCCCACCAGGATCGCAGTGCGCGGGCACAGGTCGGTGACGTCGTCGACGATGTGGGTGGACAGGATCACCACCACCTGCTCGCCGATCTCGGCCAGCAGGTTGTTGAAGCGGTTGCGCTCCTCGGGGTCGAGGCCGGCGGTGGGCTCGTCGACGATGATCAACCGCGGCTGGCCGATCAGCGCCTGCGCAATGCCGAAGCGCTGGCGCATGCCCCCTGAGTAGCCGGCCACCGCCTTCTTGCGCGCCTCCCACAGGTTGACCTGGCGCAGCAGCGATTCGACCGTGTCGCGCCGCTCGCCGCGGCCCGCCACGCCCTTGAGCACCGCCAGGTGGTCCAGCAGGTCCTCGGCCGACACGCGCGGGTAGACGCCGAAATCCTGCGGCAGGTAGCCCAGCGTGGCGCGCAGCGCCTCGGGCTGGGCCAGCACATCGATGTCGCCAAAGCCAATGGCGCCCTGGCTGGGAATCTGCAGCGTGGCCAGGCAGCGCATCAGACTGCTCTTGCCGGCGCCATTGGGTCCGAGCAGGCCGAACATGCCGGCCGGGATGTCGAGCGAGACCCCATCGAGCGCGCGCACTCCGTTGGGGTAGACGTGGGTGAGGTCGCGGATGTTCAGCATGGGGCACATGCTGCCTCAACCCCAGCCTCTGGCGAGCTGGCGGCCGACGAAGTGCCCAAGCAGGCGACGAAACGCATCCGGCGTGCGACGGGCCGCGGAACTTTCTTGGGCGCGCCAGAAACGACAAAGCCCGCTGGGTGCGGGCTTCATGCTGGGGCTCAGTGGTTGCGGGGGCAGGATTTGAACCTGCGACCTTTGGGTTATGAGCCCAACGAGCTACCAGACTGCTCCACCCCGCGACTGAAGCTAGCAGTGTAGCACGGATTCGCGCGAATCGTCCAGCAGCGTGTGCAGATCGTCAGAGGCCAGCGCGCTGCAGCGTCGCGTTGAAGCGCTGTGCGTTCTCGAAGCCGACGACGCGCAGGCCGCTCATCTCGCGGCCCTGGGCGTCGAAGAAAATCGTGCCGGGCGGGCCGAACAGGTTGAAGCGCTTGAGCAGTGCGCGGTCGTCGGTGCTGTTGGCGGTGACGTCGGCCTTGAGCAGCAGCGCGCCGCTCAGGCGCTGGCGCACATCGGCATCGGTGAAGGTAAAACGCTCCATCTCCTTGCAGCTGACGCACCAGTCGGCGTAGAAGTCCAGCATCACCGGGCGGCCGGCGCTGGCCAGCGCGGCGTCCAGTTCGGCCACGCTGCGCACCGGCTGCCAGGGCAGCGTGCTGGCGGCCACGGCCACGCCAGCGGTGAAGTGGCCCAGCGGCTGCAGCGGATCGCGGCCCCCTGAGGCAGCACCCACCAGCTGCGACACCCCCAGCGTCAGCGCGGCGATGCCCGCCGCGCGCTGCACCCACACACGCGGAGCGTGGCTGTGCGGATGGGCGTCAAACGGCCTCAGCATGAAGCCGGTGACCAGCAGCAGCGCGCCCCAGCCCACCAGCACCGCCCAGCTGGGCAGCACCGGCTGCACGATGTACAGCGCGGTGGCCAGCAGCAGCAGGCCGAAGAAGTGCTTGACCGCATGCATCCATGATCCCGAGCGCGGCAGCCAGGCGCCGGCCGACGCGCCCAGCGCCAGCAGCGGCACGCTCATGCCGCAGGCCAGCGCGAACAGCGCGCTGCCGGCCAGCACCACGTCGCGGCTCTGGCTCAGGAAGACCAGCGCCCCAGCCAGCGGCGCGCTGACACAGGGGCTGACGATCAGCGCCGACAGGCCGCCCATCAGGAACACGCCCACAAAGCGGCCGCCGGGCAGCTGGGCCGACACGCCGTGCAGGCGGTTGTGCAGGCCGCTGGGCAGGCGCAGCTCGTAGACGTCGAACATGGCCAGCGAGAAGGCCACCAGCATGAGCGCGAAGCTGGCCAGCACCCAGGGCTTTTGCAGCGCGGCGGCCAGGCCTTCGCCGGCCAGACCGGCGGCCACGCCCAGCGCGGTGTAGACCAGGGCCATGCCCAGCGAGTAGGCCACGGCCAGCGCGAAGCTGCGGCGGCGTGAGACCTCGCCCTGGCCGGCGATCACCGACGACAGGATGGGCAGCATCGGCAGCACGCAGGGCGTGAAGGCCAGCAGCAGGCCCATCACGAAGAAGGCGCCCACGGTGGTCCACCAGTTGCCGTCGCGCAGCACGCGCTCGATGCGGGCGGTCTCGCCCTGCGGCTCGGCCGAGCTGTCGGCCGGCGGCGCCGCCGCAGCGCCTCCCAGCAGGCTGCCGCCGGCCACCGGGGTGGCCGCCGCGTCGGCACGGAGGACCTGCACGCTGCCATCGCCGCCAAAGCCCGCCAACGACACCTGCAGGCGCTGCGTCTCAGGCGGGTAGCACAGGCCGGCGTCGGCGCAGCCTTGCGAGGTGACCTCCAGCACGAAGGGGCCGCTGGCCGCTGTCACGGGGAGGCGGATGGGCAGCGCGCCGCGGTGGGTCTCGACCTCTTTCTGGAAGGTCTCGTCGAACTTGACCTTGCCCTTGGGGACCTCGGGTTCGCCCAGCGTGGCGCCGTCGGCGACCACGAACTTGAAGCGCTCGCGGTACAGGTAGTAGCCGTCGGCGATCTCGAAGCGCAGTTGCACGGCGTCGGGCCCGGCGGCCTGGGCCGAGAGCTTGAAGGCCTGGTCGGGCTCCAGGAAATCGGCCGCGCGGGCGAGCATCGAAGCGCCCAGCGCGATCAGCAGCAGCGTGAAGAGGCGGAACAGTCGCATGATCACATTCTGAGGGGCGTCCGGGACGGGTGGTTCCCGACCCATGAAAAAAGGCCCGCACGGGGCGGGCCTTGTTCGCAGGGGCAGCCGTGGATTACTCGGCGGCGGCCTCGGCGGGGGCGTCGGCCACTTCAGGGCGATCCACCAGCTCGACAAAGGCCATCGGGGCGTTGTCGCCGACGCGGAAGCCCATCTTCAGGATGCGGGTGTAGCCGCCCGGACGGGCGTTGTAGCGCTTGCCCAGGTCGTTGAACAGCTTGGTGACGACGTCACGGTCGCGCAGGCGGGCGAAGGCCAGGCGGCGGTTGGCCACGCTGTCGATCTTGGCCAGCGTGATCAGCGGCTCGACGACGCGGCGCAGTTCCTTGGCCTTGGGCAGGGTGGTCTTGATGGCTTCGTGGGTGAGCAGCGAGACCGACATGTTGCGCAGCATCGCGGCGCGGTGCTCGGAGGTGCGGTTCAGCTTGCGAAGGCCGTTACGGTGGCGCATGGTGCTTTCCTTTCGTTATGGAACCCCGGCCGGACAAGGTACCGGGGTGTGCACGTCAGCCCGAGGGCTGGTGGTGTTGTGCCGGCGCCCCGGATGGAGCGGCCGGCGGGTTCAATGGATCAGCGCTTGTCCAGGCCCTGGGGCGGCCAGTGCTCGAGGCGCGAGCCCAGGGTCAGGCCGCGCGAGGCGAGCACTTCCTTGATCTCGTTGAGCGACTTGCGACCCAGGTTCGGGGTCTTCAGCAGCTCGGTCTCGGTGCGCTGGATCAGGTCGCCGATGTAGTAGATGTTCTCGGCCTTCAGGCAGTTGGCCGAGCGCACGGTGAGCTCGAGCTCGTCGACCGGGCGCAGCAGGATCGGGTCGATCGGGCCGGCCGGCTTGTCGCCGGTGGCGATCGGGCTGCCGAACTCGACGCCAGCGTCCAGCTGGGCGAAGACCGCCAGTTGCTCGACCAGGATCTTGGCCGAGGCGCGGATGGCTTCCTCAGGGGAAATCGCGCCGTTGGTCTCGATTTCCATGACCAGCTTGTCGAGGTCGGTGCGCTGCTCGACGCGGGCGTTCTCGACCGCGTAGCTCACGCGCTTGACCGGCGAGAAGGAGGCGTCCAGCACGATGCGGCCGATCGACTTGGTCGGCTCGTCGCCGAAGCGGCGCAGGTTGCCCGGCACATAGCCGCGGCCCTTCTCGACCTTGATCTGCATGTCGAGCTTGCCACCCTGGGCCAGGTTGGCAATGACATGGTCCTTGTTGACGATCTCGACGTCGTGCGGGGTCTGGATGTCGCGCGCGGTGACCGGGCCTTCGCCCTCCTTGCGCAGCACCAGAGTGACCTCGTCGCGGTTGAGCAGACGGAACACCACGCCCTTGAGGTTCAGCATGATGTGCACCACGTCCTCGGCGACACCGTCGATCGTGGAGTACTCGTGCAGCACGCCAGCGATGGTGACCTCGGTCGGTGCGTAACCCACCATCGACGACAGCAGCACGCGACGCAGCGCGTTGCCCAGCGTGTGACCGTAGCCGCGCTCGAAGGGCTCGAGCGTGACCTTGGCGCGGTGGCCGCCCAGCGGCTCCGCAACGATGGCTTTGGGTTTCAGCAGATTGGTTTGCATGTAAGTCCTGTTCCTCTCAATACCCTCGGCTCGTTACACCGATAAGGCTGGCGGACCACGCCGGAAGCGATGTCGACCGCTGCGGAACCGGCATACCGCAACGGCAGTGGCCGCCACGCGCCGCCCCGCTGGGGGCTGCGCGTGGCGGCCGGTATTCATCAACGCGAATACAGTTCGACGATCAGCGATTCGTTGATCTCGGCGCCGAATTCGTCGCGGTCAGGCGCCTTCTTGAAGGTGCCTTCCAGCTTGGTGGCATCGACCGAGACCCAGGCCGGCAGGCCGATCGACTCGGCGAGCTTGAGCGAGTCGGCGATGCGCAGCTGCTTCTTGGCCTTTTCACGCACGGCGATCACGTCACCGGCCTTGACCTGGTAGGACGGGATGTTGACGACGATGCCGTTGACGGTGAGGGCCTTGTGCGAGACCAGCTGGCGGGCTTCCGCGCGGGTCGAGCCGAAGCCCATGCGGTAGACGACGTTGTCCAGACGCGATTCCAGCAGCTGCAGCAGGTTCACGCCGGTCGAGCCCTTGCGGCGATCGGCTTCGGCGAAGTAGCGGCGGAACTGGCGCTCGAGCACGCCGTACATGCGCTTGACCTTCTGCTTCTCGCGCAGCTGCAGACCGAAGTCGGAGGTGCGGGCGCCGGAGGTGCGGCCATGCTGGCCCGGCTTGGATTCGAACTTGGCCTTGTCGCTGATGGCGCGGCGGGCGCTCTTCAGGAACAGGTCGGTGCCTTCACGGCGGGAAAGTTTGGCCTTGGGGCCGAGGTAACGTGCCACGGTGTTGTCCTTCGTTGGTCGGTCTGACGCATCCGAACCACGGCGGCGAGCCGAGGTGATGCGCGAGTCTGTGGCCGGGGCGCAGGGGCCCGCGGGCGGCAGACGGTGGGCTTGGAGTCAAAATGGCCGACGCATGGCTAACGCCATCGCCGGCATGCGGGAAAACTCTTCATTGTAGCAGGCCCGCGGCAAGCCGGGGCCTGCGCGCCATCAGATGCGGCGGCGCTTCTGCGGACGGCAGCCGTTGTGCGGGATCGGCGTGACGTCGGAGATCGAGTTGATGCGGATGCCCAGCGAGGCCAGGGCACGCACCGACGACTCACGGCCCGGGCCCGGGCCCTTGATGCGCACGTCCAGGTTCTTGATGCCCTGTTCCTGCGCAGCACGGCCGGCGTTCTCGGCAGCGACCTGGGCGGCAAACGGGGTCGACTTGCGCGAACCCTTGAAGCCCTGGCCACCCGACGAAGCCCACGAGAGGGCGCCGCCTTGGCGGTCGGTGATGGTGATGATGGTGTTGTTGAACGAGGCGTGCACGTGAGCGATGCCGTCCGCAACGTTCTTGCGGATCTTCTTGCTCACGCGGCGGGCCGCGTTATTGGCAGGGGACTTGGCCATGTCTTGGTCTTCCTACGGCAGAGGGCTTACTTCTTCAGCGCGGCGGCGCCCTTGCGCGGACCCTTGCGGGTGCGGGCATTGGTGCGGGTGCGCTGGCCGCGCATCGGCAGGCCGCGGCGGTGACGGAAGCCGCGGTAGCAGCCCAGGTCCATCAGGCGCTTGATGTTCATCGAGGTCTCGCGACGCAGGTCGCCCTCGATGGTCAGCTTGCCCACCTCTTCCCGGATCTTCTCCAGGTCGCCGTCGGTCAGGTCCTTGATCTTCTTGGAGAAGGGGATGCCCACCGCCTCGCAGATCTTCTGCGCGGTCGTGCGGCCGATACCGAAGATGTAGGTCAGGCCGATCTCCGCATGCTTTTGCGGCGGAATGTTGATACCAGCAATACGTGCCATGGTGCTTCCTTGGATTCCTCAGCGGCCGGGCATCAGCCCTGGCGCTGCTTGTGACGCGGGTCGGTGCAGATCACGCGCACGATACCGTTGCGCCGGATGATCTTGCAGTTGCGGCACATCTTCTTGACCGATGCAGCGACTTTCATCGTCTTCTCCTTGACAGGTTCAAGCGCTCTTGAACGTTTACTTTGCGCGGAAAACGATCCGAGCGCGACTCAAATCGTAGGGCGTCAGCTCAACCGTCACCTTGTCGCCGGGGAGGATGCGTATGTAGTGCATGCGCATCTTGCCGGAGATGTGTCCGAGGACCACGTGCCCATTGTCCAGCTTCACGCGGAAGGTGGCATTGGGCAGGTTCTCGAGGATCTCCCCCTGCATCTGGATGACGTCGTCTTTCGCCATGGAACTGCGACGGCTGTGGGACCTCTACCTTCAGCTCGCCTTGAAATTGGCCTTCTTCAGCAGTGATTCGTACTGATGGCTCATCACGTACGACTGCACCTGGGCCCAGAAGTCCATCGTGACGACCACGATGATCAACAGGCTGGTACCACCGAAGTAGAACGGAACGCTGTACTTGAGCTGCAGGAATTCCGGCAGCAGGCAGACCAGCGTGATGTACACGGCACCGGCCAGCGTCAGGCGGGCCAGGATCTTGTCGATGTGGCGCGCGGTCTGCTCACCCGGCCGGATGCCCGGGATGAACGCACCGCTCTTCTTCAGGTTGTCGGCGGTCTCGCGGCTGTTGAACACGAGCGCCGTGTAGAAGAAGCAGAAGAACACGATCATCGCGGCGTACAGCATCACGTAGATCGGTTGACCCGGCTGCAGCGTGCCCGAGATGTCCTTCAGCCAGCGCATGTCGTCGCCGGTGGCGAACCAGCCGACCACGGTGGCGGGCAGCAGGATGATCGACGAGGCGAAGATCGGCGGGATCACGCCCGACATGTTCAGCTTCAGCGGCAGGTGCGAGGACTGGCCGCCATAGACCTTGTTGCCGACCTGGCGCTTGGCGTAGTTGACCAGGATCTTGCGCTGACCCCGCTCGACGAACACCACGACATAGGTCACACCCACCACCAGGGCCAGCACGAACAGCGCCACAATGATGCTCATCGCACCGGTGCGCACCAGCTCGAACAGGCCGCCGATCGCGCTGGGCAGGCCCGCCGCGATGCCCGAGAAGATCAGGATCGAGATGCCGTTGCCCAGACCGCGCTCGGTGATCTGCTCACCCAGCCACATCAGGAACATCGTGCCGGCCACCAGGCTGACCACCGCCGTCATGCGGAAGCCAAAGCCGGGGTTGAGCACCAGGCCGGTCGAGCCTTCCAGGGCCAGGGCAATGCCCAGCGACTGGAAGATCGCCAGGCCCAGCGTGCCGTAGCGGGTGTACTGGGTGATCTTGCGACGGCCGGACTCGCCTTCCTTCTTCAAGGCTTCGAGGCTGGGCACCACGTAGGTCATCAGCTGCATGATGATCGACGCCGAGATGTACGGCGTGATCCCCAGCGCGAAGACCGCGAAGCGCGACATCGCGCCACCCGAGAACATGTTGAACAGGTTCAGGATGCCGCCCTGCTGACCCTCGAAGAGGGCCTGCAGCTGCTGCGGGTTGATGCCCGGCACGGGGATATGCGCCCCGATGCGGTACACCACCAGCGCCAGCAAGAGGAAGACCAGCCGGCGATTGAGGTCGCCGAACTTGCCTGTCTTGGCCAGCTGAGTCGGAGAGGTTGCCACGAGCGTGGGTGTCCTTCAGCGCGTGCGGGTCAGCCCAGCGTGCCGCCGGCGGCTTCGATCGCGGCCTTCGCGCCAGCGGTAGCGCCGATGCCCTTGAGGGACAGCTTGGCGCTCAGTTCACCGGACTTGATGACCTTGACGTTCTTGGCCAGCTGCGGCACCAGGCCGGCTGCCTTCAGGGTCGACACGTCGACCTCGGCAGCGCCCAGGG
Source organism: Ideonella aquatica (assembly GCF_018069755.1). Taxonomy (GTDB): domain Bacteria; phylum Pseudomonadota; class Gammaproteobacteria; order Burkholderiales; family Burkholderiaceae_C; genus Ideonella; species Ideonella aquatica. Next base: position 172,759 of record NZ_JAGQDE010000006.1, read on the forward strand.
CTTGCAGCTCGGAGAGCGTGACCTCGGCGTTGTACTTCAGCGAAGCCGACTTGAAGCCGCGCTTGGGCAGACGACGCTGCAGCGGCATCTGACCGCCTTCGAAGCCAACCTTGTGGTAGCCGCCCGCACGGGATTTCTGGCCCTTGTGGCCGCGGCCCGCGGTCTTGCCCAGGCCCGAGCCGATGCCACGGCCGACGCGGCGCTTGGCGTGCTTGGAGCCGGCGCCCGGCTGGATGGTGTTGAGTTGCATGGTGCTTTTCCTGTCGATCAGGCGCGGTGCTTACAGCACCTGGACCAGGTAGGAAATCTTGTTGATCATGCCGCGAACCGCCGGGGTGTCTTCCAGGGTGCGCTGGCTGTTGAGCTTGCCCAGGCCCAGGCCACGCACGGTGGCGCGGTGGGATTCCTTGCAGCCGATCGGGCTCTTGACCAGTTTGACCGTGAGGGTCTTCTTGGCGTCAGTCATGTTGGCTCCTGCTGGGCTGATCAGTTGAAGATCTCTTCAACCGACTTGCCGCGCTTGGCAGCGATCGAGGCCGGCGTCGACACGTTCTTCAGCGCGTCGAGCGTGGCACGGACCATGTTGTAGGCGTTCGAGGTGCCGTGGCTCTTGGCGACGATGTCGGTGATGCCGAGCACTTCGAAGACGGCGCGCATCGGGCCGCCGGCAATGATGCCGGTACCGGCCGGCGCGGGCATCATCAGCACGCGCGCGGCGCCATGGTGACCCTTGACCACATGGTGGATCGTGCCGTTCTTCAGCGGCACCTTGACCATGTTGCGGCGGGCCGAATCCATGGCCTTCTGCACCGACACCGGCACTTCCTTGGCCTTGCCCTTGCCCATGCCGACGCGGCCGTCGCCGTCGCCAACCACGGTCAGCGCCGCGAAGCTCAGCGTGCGACCACCCTTGACGACCTTGGTGACGCGGTTGACCGCGATCATCTTTTCCTTCAGGCCGTCGTCATTGCCTTCAGTCTGGGCGCGGGGAGTGAACTTTGCCATTTTCAGGTTTCCTTTTCGCGCGGATCAGAACTGCAGGCCGGCTTCGCGAGCGGCTTCGGCCAGGGCCTTGACACGGCCGTGGTAGGCGAAGCCCGCACGGTCGAAAGCCACCTTGTCGACGCCAGCGGCCTTGGCCTTCTCGGCGATGCGCTTGCCCACCAGGGCCGCGGCATCGGTGTTGCCACCCTTGCCCGACAGTTCGGTGCGCACGTCCTTCTCGGCGGTCGAGGCCGAGGCCAGGACCTTGCTGCCGCAGCCGGAGATGACCGAGGCGTAGATGTGCAGATTCGAGCGGAAGACGGTCAGGCGCGCGACGCCTTGCGTGGCGATGCGCTCGCGGGTCTGGCGCGAACGACGCAGGCGCTGCTCTTTCTTGTTCAGCATGGTGTCGCTCCTTACTTCTTCTTGGTCTCTTTGATGACCACGCGCTCGTCGGCATAGCGGATGCCCTTGCCCTTGTAGGGCTCGGGCGGCCGGATGGCGCGCACTTCGGCGGCGAGCTGACCCACCACCTGGCGGTCAGCACCCTTGATGACGATTTCGGTGGGCGTCGCGGTGGTCACGGTGATGCCGGCAGGCATTTCCTTGACGACCGGGTGCGAGAAACCGATCTGCAGGTTCAGCTTCTGACCCTGGGCCTGGGCACGGAAGCCCACGCCGACCAGGTTCAGCTTCTTCTCGAAGCCCTTGCTGACGCCATTGACCATGTTGGCCAGCAGCGCGCGCATGGTGCCGCTCATGGCGTTCGCCTCGGCCGATTCGTTGGCCGGAGCGACCGACAGCACGGCGCCTTCCTGCTTCACGGAGACCAGGCCATTGGCAGCACGCACCAGGGTGCCCTGGGCGCCCTTGACGGTGATCTGGTCAGCAGCGATCTTCACGTCCACGCCTTGCGGGACGGTGATCGGCATTTTTCCAACGCGGGACATTGCTCGATTCCTCCCTTAGGCCACGTAGCACAGCACTTCGCCGCCGACACCGGCAGCGCGCGCCTTGCGATCGGTCATCACGCCCTTGGGGGTCGTGACGATCGCCACGCCCAGGCCGTTCATGACCTGGGGGATGGCATCGCGGCCACGGTAGATGCGCAGGCCGGGGCGGCTCACGCGCTCGATGCGCTCGATCACGGGACGGCCGGCGTAGTACTTCAGGCCGATCTCGAGTTCGCTCTTGCCGCTCTCGCTCTTGACAGCGTAAGCGTCGATGTAGCCTTCATCCTTGAGGACCTGGGCAATCGCCACCTTCAGCTTCGAGGCGGGCATCGACACCGATGCCTTCTCGACCGCCTGGGCATTGCGAATGCGGGTCAGCATGTCGGCGATGGGATCACTCATGCTCATGGTGTTATCTCCTTGTCGCCTTGATTACCAGCTGGCCTTGATCACGCCAGGGATGTCACCCTTGAAGGCGAGATCGCGGATCTTGGAGCGGGCCAGACCGAACTTGCGGAACGTGCCGCGGGGACGGCCGGTCAGCTCGCAGCGGGCGCGCTGGCGGGTCGGGTTCGCGTTGCGGGGCAGCTTCTGCAGCTCGAGGCGCGCGGCGTAGCGCTCTTCCTCGGACTTCTTGGCGTTGTCGATGATGGCCTTCAGCTCGGCGTACTTCTTCGCGTACTTGGCGACAAGCTTGGCGCGCTTTTCTTCGCGCTGGATCAGGGAAACCTTAGCCACGTGTCACCTCAGTTCTTGAACGGGAAGCGGAAGGCGGCGAGGAGCGCCTTGCACTCGTCGTCGGTCTTCGCGGTGGTCGTGAAGGAGATGTTCATGCCACGGATCGCGTCGATCTTGTCGTACTCGATTTCCGGGAAGATGATCTGTTCCTTGACGCCGATGTTGTAGTTGCCACGGCCATCGAACGAGCGACCCGAGATGCCGCGGAAGTCACGCACGCGCGGCAGGGCCACGGTGACGAAGCGGTCCAGGAATTCGTACATGCGGGCACCGCGCAGGGTGACCATGCAGCCGATGGGCACGCCGTCACGGATCTTGAAACCCGCGATGGCCTTGCGGCTCTTGGTGACCACGGGCTTCTGGCCGGCGATCTTGGTCAGGTCGCCGACGGCGTTGTCCATGACCTTCTTGTCGGCCACGGCCTCGCCCACGCCCATGTTGAGCGTGATCTTGGTCAGGCGCGGCACTTCCATCACCGACTTGTAGCCAAACTTGGCCATCATGTCGGGGACGACTTTTTCCTGGTAGAAGGCCTGCAGTCGGGCGATGACGGCGGCTTGTTGTTGTTGACTCATGCTGGATACCCCGCCTTAAGCCTTGATCTCTTCGCCGCTGGACTTGAACACGCGCACGCGCTTGCCATCGGCCAGGGTCTTGATGCCCACGCGATCGGCCTTGCCGGCGGCGGCGTTCCAGATCGCCACGTTGGATTGATGGATCGGCATGGTCTTGTCGATCACGCCACCGGTGGTGCCCTTCAGCGGGTTCGGCTTGACGTGCTTCTTGACCATGTTGATGCCTTCGACCACGACATGGTCGGCATCAACGCGCAGCGAGACGGTGCCGCGCTTGCCCTTGTCACGGCCGGTCAGGACCACGACCTGGTCGCCCTTGCGAATCTTGTTCATCGCGTTTCCTTTGTCGGTGCGAAGCGCTTACAGCACCTCGGGCGCCAGCGACACGATCTTCATGAAGCGCTCGGAACGCAGCTCGCGCGTCACCGGGCCGAAGATGCGGGTGCCGATCGGCTCCAGCTTGTTGTTCAGCAGGACAGCGGCGTTGCCGTCGAACTTGACGAGCGAGCCATCCTGGCGGCGCACACCCTTGGCGGTGCGCACGACGACGGCGCTGTAGACCTCGCCCTTCTTGACGCGGCCACGGGGAGCAGCTTCCTTGATGCTCACCTTGATGATGTCGCCGATACCGGCGTAGCGACGCTTGGAGCCGCCCAGCACCTTGATGCACATGACGGACTTGGCGCCCGTGTTGTCCGCGACGTCAAGCCGCGATTGCATTTGGATCATGTCAATGTCCCCAACTTGCTCCCGCGGCGCCCACACCCCCTTGGCGTGGGCTGTCGCGGTCAGTATTGGGCCCGTCTGGCTCTGGGCGCCTCCTGGGGAAGCACCCTCGACCGATTGGGCAGAAATCCGAAGGCGGCTTGCCTTGCGTCCTTGTCAAGCACAGTCGACAACGGCAAAGCAGCGCCACTTCCGGCGAAGCTGGCTATTATGCAGCCAGGCCCAAGGCCGTGTCAACAGCCCTGGGCGAAAGTTTTTCAGCGTGCGAGCTGCTGGGCCTGCGTGAGCAGGGTGGCGGCGTCGCTCACCTCGAACTGGCCAGGGCCCTCAACATTGAGCGTGCGCACCACGCCGTCGACCACCAGGGCCGAGTAGCGGTTGCTGCGCAGGCCCAGGCCGCGGGCGCTGAGGTCCAGCGTCAGGCCGGTGGCGCGGGCAAAATCGGCCGAGCCGTCGGCCATCATGCGCACCTTGCCGCCGGTCTTCTGGTCGCGGCCCCAGGCACCCATCACGAAGGCGTCGTTGACCGACACGCACCAGATCTCGTCGACACCAGCGGCCTTGAGCTGGTCGTGCAGCTCCACGTAGCCGGGCACGTGCTTGGCCGAGCAGGTGGGCGTGTAGGCGCCCGGCAGCGCGAACAGCGCGATGGTCTTGCCAGCCGTGGCCTTCTCGATGTCGAAGGCGTTGGGGCCCAGGCTGCAGCCATTGCCCTCGACCTCGATGAACTCGTACAGCGTGCCGCCGGGCAGCTTGTCGCCAACCTGGATCATGGGGAGCTCTCCTTCTTGTTGTGGGAACGGCCAGGCCCGGGGGAATGAAGAAAGCCGCTGGGCCGGATTCTTCCAGCGCAGCGGCTTCAGTAACGCGCGGGGCCGCGAAGACCCCACCTGCGGGACGGTCAGGCGATCAGACCAGGCGGGCCTTCTCGACCAGACGGGTCACGACCCAGTTCTTGGTCTTGGACAGCGGACGCGACTCGGAGATCTCGACGGTGTCACCCATCTTGTACTCGCCGTTCTCGTCATGCGCGTGGTACTTGCGCGACTCGCCGACGATCTTGCCGTACAGCGGGTGCTTGACGCGACGCTCGACCAGGACGGTGACCGTCTTGGCGCGCTTGTCGCTGACGACGCGACCGATCAGGGTGCGCTGGACCTTGGTGGTGGCTTGGGCTTCGCTCACTTCGCGGCTCCCTTCTTCTTCTCGGCCAGGATGGTCTTGGCACGGGCGATGTCACGGCGGACATTGCCCAGCTGGGCGGTGTTGCCCAGCTGTTGCGTGCCCTTTTGCATGCGCAGACCGAAGTGCGCCTTCAGGAGGTCGGAGACTTCCTTCTCGAGCGCGGCCACGTCCTTGGTACGCAGTTCAGATGCTTTCATGTGCTGTCCTTTCCTCAGGCGCCGATCTGGCGCGCCACGAAGGTGCAGCGCAGCGGCAGCTTGGCGGCAGCCAGCGTGAAGGCTTCACGGGCCAGCGCCTCGGGGACGCCGTTGATTTCGTAGAGCACCTTGCCGGGAACGATCTCGGCCACGTAGTACTCCGGGTTGCCCTTGCCGTTACCCATGCGGACCTCGGCAGGCTTCTGCGAGATCGGCTTGTCCGGGAAGATGCGGATGAAGATGCGGCCACCGCGCTTGATGTGACGCGAGATGGCACGACGTGCCGCCTCGATCTGGCGCGCGGTGATGCGGCCACGCTCGGTGGCCTTCAGACCGAAGTCGCCGAAGGCCACGCTGGCGCCACGGGTGGCGACGCCAGTGTTACGGCCCTTCTGCTCCTTGCGGTACTTGCGACGTGCGGGTTGCAGCATGCTTATTCTCCTTTGCCTTCACCGGCGGCGGGCGTCTTGCGCACGCGCTTCACACCGGGGGTGGCGGCGGCACCGGCGCCAGCCTCGGCCGGCTTGTCGCCAGCGGCAGCGCGCGGAGCACGGTCACCGGGGCGGCCACGGCCAGCCGGCGCGCCCGGGCGGGCGTTGCGGCGCGGGCGGCGGTCGTCCTCGGCACCGGCCGGGGTGTTGATGGTGGGCGCCTCGCCGTTGGCCAGGCGGTCACCGCGGTAGACCCACACCTTCACGCCGATCACGCCGTAGGTCGTCTTGGCTTCGGAGAAGCCATAGTCGATGTCGGCCTTCAGGGTGTGAAGGGGCACGCGGCCTTCGCGGTACCACTCGGTACGGGCGATTTCAATGCCGTTCAGGCGGCCGGCGGACATGATCTTGATGCCCTGGGCGCCCAGGCGCATCGCGTTCTGCATCGCGCGCTTCATGGCGCGGCGGAACATGATGCGCTTTTCCAGCTGCTGGGTGATCGAGTCGGCGATCAGCTGAGCATCGACTTCAGGCTTGCGCACTTCCTCGATGTTCACGGCCACCGGCACGCCCAGACGCTTGGTCAGTTCGGCCTTCAGGTTCTCGATGTCCTCGCCCTTCTTGCCGATCACCACGCCCGGACGGGCGGAGTAGATCGTGATGCGGGCGTTCTTGGCAGGACGCTCGATCAGGATGCGCGAGACGGCGGCGTTCTTCAGCTTGGCCTTGAGGTACTCGCGCACATCCAGGTCTTCAGCCAGCATGCCGGCGAAGTTGCGGCTGTTCGCGTACCAGCGCGACGCCCAGGCACGGGTGACGGGCAGGCGGAAGCCGGTCGGGTGGATTTTCTGTCCCATGGTCTTCCTCAGTTCCCCACGGTCACGTAGATGTGGCAGGTCGGCTTGCTGATGCGGTTGCCGCGGCCCTTGGCGCGCGCAGCGAAGCGCTTCAGCGTGGCACCCTGCTCGACGTAGATCGAGGTGACCTTCAGTTCGTCGATGTCGGCGCCGTCGTTGTGCTCGGCGTTGGCGATGGCGCTCTCGAGCGCCTTCTTGACGATGCCGGCGGCCTTCTTCTGGGTGAAGGTCAGGATGTTCAGGGCTTGATCCACCTTCTTGCCGCGGACCATGTCCGCCACCAGGCGGCCCTTGTCCACAGAGAGGCGGACGCCACGGACGATTGCTTTGGTTTCCATCGTCGTGTTCCTTTACTTCTTGGCCTTCTTGTCCGCGGGGTGACCCTTGAACGTGCGGGTCAGCGCGAACTCGCCCAGCTTGTGGCCGACCATCTGGTCGGTCACATACACCGGAACGTGCTGCTTGCCGTTGTGCACGGCAATCGTCAGGCCGATGAAGTCGGGCAGGATGGTCGAGCGACGCGACCAGGTCTTGATCGGCTTCTTGTCCTTGGTGGTCACGGCCTTGTCGACCTTGGCCACCAGGTGATGGTCCACGAACGGACCCTTCTTGAGTGAACGTGCCATGGTCCAGCCCTTACTTCTTGCGACGCGAGACGATGAAAGTCTGCGTGCGCTTGTTGTTGCGAGTGCGGTAGCCCTTCGTCAGGGTGTTCCACGGCGACACCGGCACCTGGCCTTCGCCGGTGCGGCCTTCGCCACCACCGTGCGGGTGGTCGACCGGGTTCATCGCGGTACCGCGGACGGTCGGGCGGATGCCCTGCCAACGGATCGCACCGGCCTTGCCGTACTGGCGCAGGTTGTGCTCTTCGTTGCTGACCTCGCCGATGGTGGCGCGGCAGTCGATGTGGATCTTGCGCACTTCACCCGAGCGCAGGCGGACCTGCGCGTAGGTGCCTTCGCGGGCCATCAGCGTCACCGAGGTGCCGGCCGAGCGGCAGATCTGCGCGCCCTTGCCCGGCAGCATCTCGACGCAATGGATGGTCGAGCCCACGGGGATGTTGCGGATCGGCAGCGTGTTGCCAGCCTTGATCGGAGCCTCGGCGCCGCTCAGGATGGTGGCGCCGACTTCCAGACCGCGCGGGGCGATGATGTAGCGACGCTCGCCATCGGCGTAGCAGACCAGCGCGATGTGGGCGGTGCGGTTCGGGTCGTACTCGATGCGCTCGACCTTCGCCGGGATGCCGTCCTTGTTGCGCTTGAAGTCGACGACGCGGTAGTGGTGCTTGTGACCACCACCCTTGTGACGCATCGTGATGTGGCCGTTGTTGTTGCGGCCAGACTTCTGCTTTTGCGGCTCCAGCAGCGACGCCTCAGGGGCGCCCTTGTGCAGGTGCTTGTGAACGACCTTGACGACGGCGCGGCGGCCCGGCGAGGTCGGTTTGACTTTGACGACAGCCATGATTACGCGGCCTCCCCGGAGAAGTTGAGCTCCTGGCCAGCCTTCAGCGAGACATACGCCTTCTTGACGTGGTCGCGGCGGCCGATCGAGCGACCGAAGCGCTTGACCTTGCCCTTGACGTTGACGACGTTGACCGCCTCGACCTCGACCTTGAACAGCAGTTCGACGGCTGCCTTGATCTCGGGCTTGGTGGCGTCGCGCAGGACCTTGAACATCACCTGGTTGTGCTTCTCGCCGACCGAGGTGGCCTTCTCGGAGATCACCGGGGCGACCAGCACCTGGGCCAGGCGGCCCTCGTTGAACTTGGTGCTCATGCGAACATCTCCTTGAGCTGCTCGATCGCGCCCTTGGTCACCAGCACCTTCTTGTAGAAGACCAGCGACAGCGGATCGGCGTAGCGCGGCTCGACGACCAGCACATTGGCCAGGTTGCGCGAGGCCAGCGCCAGGTTGTCGTCCACGGTGTCGGCAATCACCAGCACCGAGTCCAGGCCCATGGCCTTGAACTTGGACGCCAGCAGCTTGGTCTTGGGCGCCTCGATGGTCAGCGAATCGACCACCGCGATGCGGCCGTCACGGGCCAGCTGCGAGAAGATGGTGGCCATGGCGGCGCGGTACATCTTCTTGTTGACCTTCTGAGAGAAGTTCTCGTCAGGCGTGTTCGGGAAGGTGCGACCACCCCCGCGCCACAGCGGCGACGAGGTCATGCCGGCGCGCGCGCGGCCGGTGCCCTTCTGGCGGAACGGCTTCTTCGTCGAGTGGTGAACCTCGCGACGGGTCAGCTGCTTGCGGGTGCCTTGACGGGCGTTCGCCTGGTAGGCGACCACGACCTGGTGAACCAGGGCTTCGTTGTAGTCGCGGGCGAACACGGTGTCAGGCGCATCCACCTTGGAGGTGGCCTGCCCTTGTTCGTTCAGGAGCTCGAGTTGCATCAGTTGGCTCCCTTCTTGACCTTGACCTTGACGGCGGGACGCACGGTCACGAAGCCGTTCTTGGCGCCCGGCACCGCGCCACGCACCAGCAGCAGCTGGCGGGCTTCATCGATGCGGACGATGTCGAGGTTCTGGGTGGTGACGGTTTCGTCGCCCATGTGGCCGGTCATCTTCTTGCCCGGGAACACGCGGCCCGGGTCCTGGGCCATCGAGATGGAGCCCGGGACATTGTGCGAACGGCTGTTGCCGTGCGAGGCGCGCTGCGAGCTGAAGTTGTGGCGCTTGATCGTGCCGGCGTAGCCCTTGCCGATCGAGGTGCCTTGCACGTCGACCTTCTGGCCGGCGGCAAACAGCGTGACGGGCACGGTGGCGCCAGCCTTGTATTCGGCGGCCACGGTGGCGTCGACGCGGAATTCCTTCAGGACTTCACCGGCTTCGACACCCGCCTTGGCGAGGTGGCCGGCTTCCGGCTTGGTCACGCGCGATGCCTTGCGCGTTCCGAACGCCACTTGGAGGGCGCTGTAGCCGTCGGTCTCGACGGTCTTGACCTGGGTGACGCGGTTGTTGGACACATCCAGCACGGTCACGGGGATGGCATCGCCATCATCCGTGAACACGCGCATCATGCCCACCTTGCGGCCCAGCAAACCGAGACGGTTGCTCAGACTCATGGTTCTTCTCCGCTCCACTGAAGGAGCTGGGTTTTCACATCCCCGACAACGATTGGCCGGGCTGACGGTGTCATCAAGCCTCTCACTCCAACGCCACTTCGCAGCGCCGCAGTTGTGAAAAGTGATGACGCAAAGGCGACCACGAGTGGCCGCCTTGCGCAAAAGCTGGCGAGTATAGCCGGCCCCGGGCTAACCCGCAAGGGGTGCCCGGGAACGGTCAAACGCTCACTGGAGCTTGATCTCCACGTCCACGCCGGCCGGCAGGTCGAGCTTCATCAGCGCGTCCACGGTCTTGTCGGTCGGGTCGACGATGTCCATCAGGCGCTGGTGCGTGCGGATCTCGAACTGGTCGCGGCTGGTCTTGTTGACGTGCGGCGAGCGCAGGATGTCGAAACGCTGCATGCGGGTCGGCAGGGGCACGGGGCCCTTGACGATCGCGCCGGTGCGCTTGGCGGTGTCAACGATTTCCAGAGCCGATTGGTCGATCAGCTTGTAGTCGAAGGCCTTGAGGCGGATGCGGATCTTTTGCTTGGACATGGTCCGCCCCTTACTCGATGATCTTGGCCACGACGCCGGCGCCGACGGTGCGGCCGCCTTCACGGATGGCGAAGCGCAGGCCTTCTTCCATCGCGATCGGGGCGATCAGCTTGACGGTGATGCTGACGTTGTCGCCCGGCATGACCATTTCCTTGTCCTTCGGCAGCTCCACCGCGCCGGTCACATCCGTCGTGCGGAAGTAGAACTGCGGGCGATAGTTGTTGAAGAACGGGGTGTGGCGGCCGCCCTCTTCCTTGCTCAGGACATAGACCTCAGCGGTGAAGTGGGTGTGCGGCTTGATCGAGCCGGGCTTGCACAGCACCTGGCCGCGCTCGACTTCCTCGCGCTTGGTGCCGCGCAGCAGGATGCCGACGTTGTCGCCAGCCTGGCCCTGGTCCAGCAGCTTGCGGAACATTTCCACGCCGGTGCAGGTGGTCTTCTGGGTCGGCTTGATACCGACGATCTCGATTTCCTCGCCGACCTTGACGATGCCGCGCTCGACGCGACCGGTCACCACGGTGCCGCGGCCCGAGATCGAGAACACGTCTTCAACGGGCATCAGGAAGGTACCGTCCACCGCGCGCTCGGGCGTGGGGATGTAGCTGTCCAGCGCGTCGGCCAGGCGGAAGATCGCCTGCTCGCCCAGGTCACCGGTGTCGCCTTCGATGGCCAGCTTGGCCGAGCCCTTGATGATCGGGGTGTCGTCGCCCGGGAAGTCGTACTTGCTGAGCAGCTCGCGCACTTCCATTTCGACCAGCTCGAGCAGCTCGGCGTCGTCGACCATGTCGCACTTGTTCAGGAAGACGATGATGTAGGGCACGCCCACCTGACGCGCCAGCAGGATGTGCTCGCGGGTCTGGGGCATCGGGCCGTCAGCGGCCGAGCACACCAGGATCGCGCCGTCCATCTGGGCAGCGCCGGTGATCATGTTCTTCACATAGTCGGCGTGACCCGGGCAGTCCACGTGCGCGTAGTGGCGGTTGGCCGTCTCGTACTCGACGTGCGCGGTGTTGATCGTGATGCCACGCGCCTTTTCTTCCGGCGCCGCATCGATCTGGTCGTAGGCCTTGGCCTCGCCACCGAACTTCTTGGCCAGGATCGTCGTGATCGCCGCCGTCAGCGTCGTCTTGCCATGGTCCACGTGACCAATCGTGCCCACGTTCACGTGCGGCTTGGTCCGCTCAAACTTGCCTTTTGCCATTTCTCTTCTCCACAGAAAGAACAGTGTCCCGTGTCGGTTTAAGGTCTCCGGCACGGGCCCGCCACGGGCAGCGGGCCCACCGCGTTCGTGACGCGGCGCCGAAGACCGGCAGAAATTACTTCGACCGCGCGGTGATGATCGCGTCGGCCACGTTCTTCGGAGCTTCGCTGTAGTGCTTGAACTCCATCGTGTACGTGGCACGGCCCTGCGACATCGAGCGCAGCGTGGTCGAGTAGCCGAACATCTCGGACAGCGGGACCTCGGCCTTGATGATCTTGCCGCCGCCGACCATGTCGTCCATGCCCTGGACCATGCCGCGGCGGCTGGACAGATCGCCCATCACCGAGCCGGCGTAGTCTTCAGGGGTCTCGACTTCCACGGCCATCATCGGCTCCAGGATCACCGGGCTGGCGCGGCGCATGGCTTCCTTGAAGCCCATCGACGCGGCCATCTTGAACGCGTTTTCGTTCGAGTCCACTTCGTGGTACGAGCCGAAGGTCAGCGTGACCTTGACGTCGACCACCGGGAAGCCCGCCAGCACGCCGTTGGGCAGGGTGTCGACGACGCCCTTCTCGACCGCCGGGATGAACTCGCGCGGCACCACGCCGCCCTTGATCGCATCGACGAACTCGAAGCCCTTGCCGGCTTCCTGCGGATCGATCGTGAACACCACGTGACCGTACTGGCCCTTGCCGCCCGACTGACGGACGAACTTGCCTTCGACGTCGGTGGCCGACTTGCGGATGGTCTCGCGGTACGCGACCTGCGGCTTGCCCACGTTGGCTTCCACGCCGAACTCGCGCTTCATGCGGTCGACAATGATTTCCAGGTGCAGCTCACCCATGCCCGAGATGATGGTCTGGCCCGATTCCTCGTCGGTGCGCACGCGGAAGGACGGGTCTTCGGCAGCCAGACGGCCCAGCGCGATACCCATCTTTTCCTGGTCGGCCTTGGTCTTGGGCTCGACGGCCTGCGAGATCACCGGCTCCGGGAAGACCATCTTTTCCAGCGTGATCACGGCATCCGGATCGCACAGGGTCTCGCCCGTGGTCACTTCCTTCAGGCCCACGCAGGCGGCGATGTCACCGGCCAGAATTTCCTTGATTTCCTCACGCTGGTTGGCGTGCATCTGCAGGATCCGGCCGATGCGCTCCTTCTTGCCCTTGATCGGGTTGTAGACGGTCGAGCCGGAGGTCAGCACGCCCGAGTACACGCGAACGAAGGTCAGCTGGCCGACGAACGGGTCGGTCATCAGCTTGAAGGCCAGCGCGGAGAACTTCTCCTTGTCGTCGGCATTGCGGGTGACCGGCTGGTCGTCCTCGTCGGTGCCGCCGACCGGGGGAATGTCCACCGGGGAGGGCAGGAAATCGATCACCGCGTCGAGCATGCGCTGCACGCCCTTGTTCTTGAAGGCGGTGCCGCACAGCATCGGCTGGATCTCGGTGGCGATCGTGCGGGTGCGGATGGCGAGCTTGATCTCTTCCTCGGTCAGGTCGCCCGTCTCGAGGTACTTGTTCATCAGCTCTTCGGTGGCCTCGGCAGCGGCCTCGACCATCTTCTCGCGCCATTCCTGGGCCAGCTCGGTCAGCTCGGCGGGGATGTCCTCGTAGGAGAACTTCATGCCCTGCGAGGCCTCGTCCCAGAAGATCGCCTTCATCTTGATCAGGTCGACCACGCCCTTGAAGTTTTCCTCGGCGCCGATGGGAATCACCACCGGCACGGGGTTGGCCTTCAGGCGGGTCTTCATCTGGTCAACGACCTTGAAGAAGTTGGCGCCGGTGCGGTCCATCTTGTTGACGAACGCGAGGCGGGGCACCTTGTACTTGTTGGCCTGGCGCCAGACGGTTTCCGACTGGGGCTGAACGCCACCCACCGCGCAGTACACCATGCAGGCGCCGTCGAGCACGCGCATCGAACGCTCCACCTCAATCGTGAAGTCCACGTGCCCGGGGGTGTCGATGATGTTGAAGCGGTGCTCCGGATAGTTCAGGTCCATGCCCTTCCAGAAGCAGGTGGTCGCGGCGGAGGTGATCGTGATGCCACGCTCCTGCTCCTGCTCCATCCAGTCCATGGTGGCGGCACCGTCGTGCACTTCACCGATCTTGTGGTTCACACCGGTGTAGTACAGGATGCGCTCGGTCGTGGTGGTCTTGCCGGCGTCGATGTGAGCGGAGATACCGATGTTGCGGTAGCGCTCAATGGGGGTCTGACGAGCCATGTGTCACTCCAAATGCCAGAAATGGCGAGGGCCGCCCGGGTCAGCGTTAACCCTGAGCGGCCGAAGAACGGTGGTTTAGAAGCGGAAGTGCGAGAAGGCCTTGTTGGCCTCGGCCATGCGGTGCACTTCGTCGCGCTTCTTCATCGCGCCGCCGCGGCCTTCGGAGGCCTCCAGCAGTTCGTTGGCCAGGCGCGCGGCCATCGACTTCTCGCCACGCTTGCGGGCCGATTCCTTGAGCCAGCGCATCGCCAGGGCCATGCGGCGGATGGGACGAACTTCCACGGGAACTTGGTAGTTCGCACCACCGACGCGGCGGCTCTTGACTTCGACCATGGGCTTCACGTTGTTCAGCGCGGTCATGAACACTTCCAGCGGATCCTTGGCGGCCTTCTTCTCGACTTGCTCGAGGGCGCCATAGATGATGCGCTCAGCCACGGCCTTCTTGCCGGACTCCATGATGACGTTCATGAACTTGGACAGATCGACCGAGCCGAACTTCGGATCGGGCAGGATCTCGCGCTTGGGGACTTCGCGACGACGAGGCATTTCACTCTTCCTTCATCTTCAGTGGGTGGCAGCCACCTGCTCACCTGGAGGGACCACACATTCGGGCCCTTCACTTACTCGACCGCACCGTATCGGGGTGAGGCCGCAACTGGGATCACATCAGCAGCCTGGCAGGCCGGTGTGACACGAACTTGTCAGACGGCCGATCAGGCCTTCTTGGGACGCTTGGCGCCGTACTTGGAGCGCGACTGCTTGCGATCCTTGACGCCTTGCAGGTCGAGCGAGCCACGCACGATGTGGTAGCGCACGCCCGGCAGATCCTTCACACGGCCGCCGCGCACGAGCACGACGCTGTGTTCCTGCAGGTTGTGGCCTTCACCGCCGATGTACGAGATGACCTCGAAACCGTTGGTCAGGCGGACCTTGGCGACCTTGCGCAGCGCCGAGTTCGGCTTCTTCGGGGTCGTGGTGTAGACGCGGGTGCAAACCCCGCGGCGCTGCGGGCAGTTCTGCATCGCAGGCGACTTGGACTTCGTGACCTCGACCTGGCGGCCTTGGCGCACGAGCTGGTTGATGGTGGGCATGGGTAACTTGTTCCCGTTTGAAGTTACGACGAAAAAATTCTTCTGGCTTGGCTGACAATGCCCAGGCGCCACCGGGTTGCCCAGGCAGCGCCAAGCACGGCAGAACTTGCCGAAAAGCCGAACATTATAGGTCGCGGCCCAGGCGCACGCAAGCCAGGCCGTTGGCGCGGCAAATGCAGCCGTCCATGTGAATACACACTCTCGCACTGAAGGCCAGGATGCTGTGCTGGACACCCAGAGCATCTTGGACTGGCAGCACTTTGCCGACCCCCGCTGCAGCGACTGGAGTCGCTGGTTGCAGGCGGGCGCCTGGCGCTGGCGCATCGCCGCGCCCTTGCGCGACGAGCTGGCCCATGTGCTGGCGCGCGGCCGCCTGCCCGCCGGTGTGGTGACGCCAGCGGCGCTGCTGGCCGCGGTGGACGCTGGCGCCCTGCCCGGCGATGCGCCAGCCTGTGCGCCCCAGCCCGTGCTGCGCTGCACCGACCCCGACGACCAGAAGTTCATCGACTTCGCGCTGGCCTGCGGCGCGCGCTGGCTGGTCAGCCGCGACAAGGCGGTGCTGAAGCTGCGCCAGCGCGCGCTGGCGCTGCACGGCCTGCAGATCGTCCACCCCGCCGACTGGCGACCGGCCGGCTGAACGAAAAAAGGGCGACCTCGCGGTCGCCCTTCGGGGTGCCAGGCGCGCGGCCTGACACGCGGCGTGGTGGCTTACTCGGCCGCCGGCTCGTCGCCCGAGGCGTTGTCCAGCGCGGCCAGCTGCGTGGCGGCCAGCTCCTCGGCCTCCTGCAGCGCGATGGCGCGACGCTCGGTCTCATCCATCTCTTCCTTGGCCTTGCGGGCCTGGTGGAAGGCCATGCCGGTACCGGCCGGGATCAGGCGACCAACGATCACGTTCTCCTTCAGGCCGCGCAGCGAGTCGCGCTTGCCCATGATCGCCGCCTCGGTCAGCACGCGGGTGGTTTCCTGGAAGGACGCCGCGGAGATGAACGAGTCGGTCGACAGCGAGGCCTTGGTGATGCCCAGCAGCACGTCCTGGTAGGTGGCCTGCACCTTGCCCTCGGCGCGCAGCTTCTCGTTGGTGTTGAACAGCTCGGAGCGCTCCACCTGTTCACCGGCGATGTAGGTCGAGTCGCCCGAGTTGACGATCTGCACGCGGCGCAGCATCTGGCGAACGATCACCTCGATGTGCTTGTCGTTGATCTTCACGCCCTGCAGACGGTAGACGTCCTGCACCTCGTCGACGATGTAGCGCGCCAGCTCCTCGACGCCCAGCAGGCGCAGGATGTCCTGCGGATCCGCCGCGCCGTCGACGATCAGCTCGCCGCGGTTGACCACCTGGCCTTCGTGCACCAGGATGTTCTTCTCCTTGGGCACCAGCTCCTCGAACACCTTGCCATCCGGGTCGGTGATCTGCAGGCGCACCTTGCCCTTGGTCTCCTTGCCGAAGGACACCGTGCCGGTGATCTCGGCCAGCGCGCCCTTGTCCTTGGGCGAACGCGCCTCGAAGAGCTCGGCCACCCGCGGCAGACCGCCGGTGATGTCACGGGTCTTCTGGCCTTCGACCGGGATGCGCGCCAGCACCTCACCCGGCGCCAGGTCCTGACCGTCGCGGATCTGGATCAGCGCGCCCACCTGGAAGCCGATCGTCACCGAGTGGTCGGTGCCGGGGATCTTGACTTCCTGGCCAGCCGCGTCGAGCAGCTTGACCTGCGGGCGCACGACCTTGGCAGCACCGCGGCGCTTCGGGTCGATCACGACCAGCGTGGACAGGCCGGTGACCTCGTCGACCTGCTTGGCGACGGTGACGCCTTCCTCGACGTTCTCGAAGCGCGCCTTGCCGGCGAACTCGGTGATGATCGGGCGGGTCAGCGGGTCCCAGTTGGCCAGCACGGTGCCGGCCTTGAGCTGCTGGTCGGCCTTGACGTTCAGCGTGGCGCCGTACGGCACCTTGTGGCGCTCGCGCTCGCGACCGTGCTGGTCGGAGATGATGATCTCGCCGGAACGGGAGATCACCACCAGCTCGCCCTTGCCGTTGGTCACATAGCGCATCGTGGCGTTGAAGCCGATGAAGCCGTCCGACTTGGCGTCCACGCTGGAGGCCACGGCGGCGCGCGAGGCGGCACCACCGATGTGGAAGGTCCGCATCGTCAGCTGCGTGCCCGGCTCACCGATCGACTGCGCGGCGATCACGCCCACGGCCTCACCGGTGTTGACCAGGCCGCCACGGCCCAGATCGCGGCCATAGCACTTGGCGCACAGGCCGAAACGCGTGCCGCAGGTCAGCGGCGTGCGCACCTTGACCTCGTCGACGCCGGCGGCCTCGATGACGTCCAGGTTGTCCTCGTCCAGCATGGTGCCGGCGCCGATCAGCATCTCCTGGGTCTCGGGGTGGGTCACCTCGACCGCGGTGACGCGGCCCAGGATGCGGTCGCGCAGCGACTCGATGACTTCACCGCCTTCGACCAGCGCGCGCATGGCAAAGCCGTGCTCGGTACCGCAGTCGTCCTCGACCACCACCAGGTCCTGCGTGACGTCCACCAGACGGCGGGTCAGGTAGCCCGAGTTCGCGGTCTTCAGCGCCGTGTCCGCCAGGCCCTTGCGAGCGCCGTGGGTGGAGATGAAGTACTGCAGAACGTTCAGGCCTTCGCGGAAGTTCGCCGTGATCGGCGTCTCGATGATGGAGCCGTCCGGCTTGGCCATCAGGCCCCGCATGCCGGCCAGCTGGCGGATCTGGGCAGCGGAGCCCCGCGCGCCCGAGTCGGCCATCATGTAGATCGAGTTGAACGACTCCTGGTCGACTTCCTTGCCGTGACGGTCGATGACTTTCTGCTTGGACAGCTGCGACATCATGACCTTGCCGACCTCGTCGCCGGTCTTGCCCCAGATGTCCACGACCTTGTTGTAGCGCTCACCGGCGGTGACCAGGCCCGAGACGTACTGCTGCTCGATCTCCTTGACCTCCTTCTCGGCACGCTCGATCAGGCCGGCCTTCTGCGGCGGCACCAGCATGTCGTCGATGGCGATCGAGATGCCGGCGCGCGTGGCCAGGCGGAAGCCCGACTGCAGCAGCTTGTCGGCGAAGACCACGGTCTCCTTCAGGCCGCACTTGCGGAAGGAGACGTTGATCAGACGGCTGATCTCTTTCTTCTTCAGTGCCTTGTTGATGTTGGCGAAGGGCAGGCCCTTGGGCAGGATCTCGGACAGCAGCGCACGGCCGACGGTGGTGTCGACCAGCTTGGTCTCGGGCTGGAACTCGCCGTCGGCGTCCTTGGTCCACTCGACCAGGCGCACCGAGATCTTCGAGGTGATCTCGACCGCGCCGTTGTCCAGCGCGCGCTGCAGCTCAACGGTGTCGGAGAAGACCATGCCTTCGCCCTTGCCGTTGATGCGCTCGCGGGTGGCGTAGTACAGGCCCAGCACCACGTCCTGCGAGGGCACGATCGACGGCTCGCCCGAGGCCGGGAAGAGCACGTTGTTCGAGGCCAGCATCAGGGCGCGGGCTTCCATCTGCGCTTCGATCGACAGCGGCACGTGGACGGCCATCTGGTCGCCGTCGAAGTCGGCGTTGAAGGCCGCGCAGACCAGCGGGTGCAGCTGGATCGCCTTGCCCTCGATCAGCACCGGCTCGAAGGCCTGGATGCCCAGGCGGTGCAGCGTCGGGGCGCGGTTGAGCATGACCGGGTGTTCCTTGATGACTTCTTCAAGGATGTCCCAGACCACCGGCGTGCCGGATTCCACTTCCTTCTTCGCCGCCTTGATGGTGGTGGCGATGCCCATCGCCTCCAGCCGGCTGAAGATGAAGGGCTTGAACAGCTCCAGCGCCATCAGCTTGGGCAGGCCGCACTGGTGCAGCTTGAGCGTCGGGCCCACGGTGATGACCGAGCGGCCCGAGTAGTCGACGCGCTTGCCCAGCAGGTTCTGGCGGAAGCGGCCGCTCTTGCCCTTGATCATGTCGGCCAGCGACTTCAGCGCACGCTTGTTGGCGCCGGTCATGGCCTTGCCGCGGCGGCCGTTGTCCAGCAGCGAATCCACGGCCTCCTGCAGCATGCGCTTTTCATTGCGCACGATGATCTCGGGGGCCTTGAGCTCGAGCAGACGGGCCAGGCGGTTGTTGCGGTTGATGACGCGGCGGTAGAGGTCGTTCAGGTCCGAGGTGGCAAAGCGGCCGCCATCCAGCGGCACCAGCGGACGCAGGTCCGGCGGCAGCACCGGCAGCACGTCCATCACCATCCAGTGCGGCTTGATGCCCGACTTCTTGAAGGCCTCCATGACCTTCAGGCGCTTGGAGTTCTTCTTGACCTTCAGCTCGCTGCCGGTCATGTCGTTGCGCAGCTTGTCGATCTCGACGTCGAGGTCCATCTCGGCGAGCAGCTTCTGGATGCCCTCGGCGCCCATCAGGGCCTCGAAGTCATCGCCGAAGGCGGGATCGGCACGCTTGGCCTCGTACTCGTCCTCGCTCATGATGCTGAACTTCTTCAGCGAGGTCATGCCGGGGTCGACGACGACGTAGGCTTCAAAGTAGAGCACGCGTTCGATGTCGCGCAGCGTCATGTCCAGCACCAGGCCCAGACGCGAGGGCAGCGACTTCAGGAACCAGATGTGGGCGCAAGGCGCGGCCAGGTCGATGTGGCCCATGCGCTCGCGGCGCACCTTGGTCTGGGTGACTTCAACGCCGCACTTCTCGCAGATCACGCCGCGGTGCTTCAGGCGCTTGTACTTGCCGCACAGGCACTCGTAGTCCTTGATCGGGCCAAAGATCTTGGCGCAGAACAGGCCGTCACGCTCCGGCTTGAAGGTGCGGTAGTTGATGGTCTCGGGCTTCTTCACCTCGCCGAACGACCACGAACGGATCTTCTCGGGCGAAGCCAGCCCGATCTTGATCGCGTCGAAGTGTTCATCCGGGGTGAACTGCTTGAAGAGGTCCAGCAAGCCTTTCATGGCTTAACTCCTATAGTGGTCTCGGGATGGAAAAGGGACGGATGGCTGCGGCGGCGGGCGGCGCCCGCCGCGTGGGCGATCAGTTCTTTTCCAGCTCGATGTCGATACCCAGCGAGCGGATTTCCTTCACCAGCACGTTGAACGATTCCGGCATGCCGGCATCGATCGCGTGCTCGCCCTTGACGATGTTCTCGTACACCTTGGTGCGGCCGTTCACGTCGTCCGACTTGACGGTCAGCATTTCCTGCAGCACGTAGGCGGCGCCGTAGGCTTCCAGCGCCCAGACTTCCATTTCGCCGAAGCGCTGGCCGCCGAACTGCGCCTTGCCGCCCAGCGGCTGCTGGGTGACCAGGCTGTACGGGCCGGTGGAGCGGGCGTGCATCTTGTCGTCGACCAGGTGGTGCAGCTTCAGCACGTGCATGTAGCCCACGGTGGTCGGGCGCTCGAAGCGCTCGCCGGTGCGGCCGTCATGCAGCCAGGCCTGGGTGCGGGTCTCGGTCAGGCCCTTGCGGGTGGCGATGTCCTCCGGGTAGGCCAGCTTCAGCATGCCGCGGATTTCCTCTTCCTTGGCGCCGTCGAAGACCGGCGTCGCGAAGGGCACACCCTTGGTCAGCTCATGGGCCATCTCCAACACCTCGGCGTCGGTGAACTCGCCCAGGTTCTCGGGCTTGCCGCCCGACTGGTTGTAGAGCTCGTCCATGAACTTGCGCAGCTCGGCCACGGCAGCTTCGCGCTGCAGCATGTCGCCGATGCGCTGGCCGATGCCCTTGCCCGCCCAGCCCAGGTGCACTTCCAGCACCTGGCCGACGTTCATCCGCGAGGGCACGCCCAGCGGGTTGAGCACGATGTCGGCGGGGGTGCCGTCGGCCATGTAAGGCATGTCCTCGACCGGCACGATCTTGGACACCACACCCTTGTTGCCGTGGCGGCCGGCCATCTTGTCGCCAGGCTGCAGGCGGCGCTTGACGGCCAGGTAGACCTTGACCATCTTCAGCACGCCGGCGGGCAGCTCGTCGCCCTGGGTCAGCTTCTTGCGCTTCTCTTCGAAGGCCAGATCGAAGCCGTGGCGGGTCTGCTCGAGCGAGTTCTTGATCGACTCGAGCTGGTTGGCCTGGGCCTCCTCGGCCGGGCGGACGTCGAACCAGTGGTACTTGTCGATGCCGGCCAGGTACTCCTTGGTGATCACGGTGCCCTTGGCCAGGCGCTGCGGGCCGCCGTTGGCGACACTGCCGACCAGCAGCTTCTCGATCCGGTCGAAGGCGTCGGCCTCGACGATGCGCAGCTGGTCGTTCAGGTCCAGGCGGAAGCGCTTGAGTTCATCGTCGATGATCTGCTGGGCGCGCTTGTCGCGCTGGATGCCTTCGCGGGTGAAGACCTGCACGTCGATGACGGTGCCCTGCGTGCCCTGGTCGACGCGCAGCGAGGTGTCCTTCACGTCGGACGCCTTCTCGCCGAAGATCGCGCGCAGCAGCTTCTCTTCAGGCGTGAGCGTGGT
Source organism: Ideonella aquatica (assembly GCF_018069755.1). Taxonomy (GTDB): domain Bacteria; phylum Pseudomonadota; class Gammaproteobacteria; order Burkholderiales; family Burkholderiaceae_C; genus Ideonella; species Ideonella aquatica. The sequence goes on from NZ_JAGQDE010000006.1 coordinate 193,948, forward strand.
CTCGCCCTTGGGTGTGACCTTGCCCACCAGCACGTCGCCGGGGTTGACCTCGGCACCGATGTAGACGATGCCCGACTCGTCCAGGCGAGCCAGTTGCTGCTCGGACAGGTTGGGGATGTCGCGGGTGATTTCCTCGGCGCCCAGCTTGGTGTCGCGGGCCATGACCACCAGTTCCTCGATGTGGATCGAGGTGTAGCGGTCTTCGGCGACGACGCGTTCGCTGATCAGGATCGAGTCTTCGAAGTTGTAGCCGTTCCAGGGCATGAACGCGACCAGCATGTTCTGGCCCAGGGCCAGCTCGCCCAGGTCGGTCGACGCGCCGTCGGCCACCACATCGCCCGCCGCCACCTTGTCACCGCGGCGCACGATGGCGCGCTGGTGGATGTTGGTGTTCTGGTTCGAGCGCTGGTACTTGATCAGGTTGTAGATGTCGACGCCGACTTCACCGGCCACGGCTTCTGCATCATTGACGCGGATCACCACGCGGTTGGTGTCGACATAGTCGACCACGCCGCCGCGGCGCGCCGTGACCACGGTGCCCGAGTCGACCGCGGCGACGCGCTCGACACCGGTACCCACCAGGGCCTTCTCGGGGCGCAGCACCGGCACGGCCTGGCGCTGCATGTTGGCGCCCATCAGCGCGCGGTTCGCGTCATCGTGCTCCAGGAAGGGCACCAGCGAGGCCGCCACCGAGACGATCTGCGTCGGCGCCACGTCCATGTACTGGATGCGCTCGGGCGAGGTCAGCACCGATTCGCCGTTCTCACGGGCCGAGACCAGCTCGTCGGTCAGCGTGCCGTCGGCACCCAGCGCGGCGTTGGCCTGGGCGATGACGTACTTGCCTTCTTCGATGGCCGAGAGGTAGTCGATCTGGTCGGTCACCTTGCTGTCGACCACGCGACGGTACGGCGTCTCGAGGAAGCCGTATTCGTTGAGCTGGGCGTACAGCGCGAGCGAGTTGATCAGGCCGATGTTCGGACCTTCAGGGGTTTCGATCGGGCAGACACGGCCGTAGTGCGTGGGGTGCACGTCGCGCACCTCGAAGCCGGCGCGCTCGCGGGTCAGACCGCCCGGGCCCAGGGCCGAGACGCGACGCTTGTGCGTGATCTCGGACAGCGGGTTGGTCTGGTCCATGAACTGCGACAGCTGCGACGCGCCGAAGAACTCCTTGAGCGCCGCGGAGATCGGCTTGGAGTTGATCAGGTCGTGCGGCATCAGGGCTTCGGTCTCGGCCTGGCCCAGACGCTCCTTGACGGCCTTCTCGATGCGGGCCAGGCCCGAGCGGTACTGGTTCTCGGCCAGCTCGCCCACGCAGCGCACGCGGCGGTTGCCCAGGTGGTCGATGTCATCGACCTCGCCGCGGCCATTGCGCAGCTCGACCAGGATCTTGACGACGTCGAGGATGTCCTCGTTGGACAGCGTCATCGGGCCTTCGGGGGCGTCGCGGCCCACGCGGGCGTTGAACTTCATGCGGCCTACGCGCGACAGGTCGTAGGTGTCGGCGCTGTAGAACAGGCGCTGGAACAGGGCCTCGACGGCGTCCTCGGTCGGCGGCTCGCCAGGGCGCATCATGCGGTAGATGGCGACGCGGGCGGCCAGCTGGTCGGCGGTCTCGTCCAGACCCAGGGTCTGGCTGATGTAGGCGCCCTGGTCCAGTTCATTGGTGAACAGGCACTGGATGTCCTTGATGCCGGCGGCACGCAGCTTCTTCAGCAGGGCCTCGGTCAGCTCGTCGTTGGCCTTGGCGATGATCTCGCCGGTGTCCGGGTCGACCATGTTGCGGGCGACGATGCGGCCCACCAGGAAGTCCTCGGGCACCGAGACGAAGGTGGTGCCACCCTGCTCGAGCTGGCGCACATGGCGCGCGGTGATGCGCTTGTCCTTCTCGACGACGACGGCACCGGTCTTGTCGGTGATGTCGAAGCGGGCCACCTCGCCCTTGAGGCGCTCGGGCACGAACTCCATCTGCGCGCCCGCGTCCATCAGGCGGAAGGTGTCGTTCTTGAAGAAGTGCGCCAGGATCTGCTCGGGGTTCAGGCCGATGGCCTTGAGCAGGATCGTGACCGGCATCTTGCGGCGGCGGTCGACGCGGAAGTACAGGATGTCCTTGGGGTCGAACTCGAAGTCCAGCCAGGAGCCGCGGTAGGGAATGATGCGGGCGCTGAACAGCAGCTTGCCCGAGCTGTGGGTCTTGCCCTTGTCGTGCTCGAAGAACACGCCCGGCGAGCGGTGCAGCTGGCTGACGATGACGCGTTCGGTGCCGTTGACAATGAACGAGCCGTAGTCGGTCATCAGGGGCACCTCGCCCATGTAGACCTCCTGCTCCTTGATCTCCTTGACCACCTTGGCGGGATGCGCCTCGCGGTCATAGATGATCATCTGCAGCTTGGCGCGCACGGCCGCCGCGAAGGTCAGGCCCCGCTGCTGGCATTCGCGCACGTCGAAGGTGGGCTTGGCGATGTTGAATTCGATGAACTTCATCTCCACGAACCCGTTGTGCGAGACGATCGGGAACGCGGACAGGAAGGCGGCCTGCAAGCCCTCGGGCTTGCGCTGCTGCGGCGGGGTGTCCTTCTGCAGGAAGGCGACGTAGGACTCCCGCTGCATCGTCAGCAGGTAGGGGACGTTGAGAACGCTCTCGCGCTTGCCGAAGCTCTTGCGGATACGCTTGCGCTCGGTGTAGCTGTAGGGGGTTGCTTGCGCCATGGAAGACTCCGTATCGACAGCGCGTGCCGGCCGGTAGCACGGGCTGCGTCGGCGACTGGCTGGCCAGGCTCATCCCCGCACAGGGGGGCCTGAAAGCTTGGTGGTTGGCCACTACCAACCGCTGGCGGACAACCCCGGCATTGCACCGGAGTCCGACCAAACCCGTTCTCTGCAGTCGGATCAGAGAACACTTGGAAAACCCACGATTATCACTCGGGAATTTTCCAGCTGCTCTCGAAGGGCGAAAGCCCTTCTGCGCACCGCTGTGAAGCGCAAAAGGCCGGGAGCCCTTGCGGGACTCCCAGCCTCCTGGCGGACGGCTGAATTACTTCAGCTCGGCCTTGGCGCCGGCTTCGACCAGCTTCTTGACGGCGGCTTCGGCGTCGGCCTTGGCAATGCCTTCCTTGACGTTCTTCGGGGCGCCGTCGACCAGGTCCTTGGCCTCCTTCAGGCCCAGGCCGGTGATTTCGCGCACGGCCTTGATGACCGAGACCTTGTTGGCGCCGGCTTCGGTCAGCACGACGTTGAACTCGGTCTTCTCTTCAGCGGCCGGGGCGCCAGCACCAGCGGCACCGCCGGCGGCCGGGGCGGCCATGGCGGCGGCGGACACGCCGAACTTCTCTTCAATCGCCTTGACCAGGTCGTTGAGTTCCATGACGGACATGCTGTCCAGGGCGGTCAGGAAGGCGTCTTTGTCGAAAGCCATGATGGTTTCCTTGAAATCAGTGAATCAGTGAATGGGATGCAGGCGGACGGGATCAGGCCGCCGGGGCCTCTGCAGGCGCGTCGGCAGGCGCTTCGCCGCCACCACGCTTCTCGGACAGCGCAGCCAGGACGCCGGCCATGCGTTGCACGGGCGACATCAGCAGGCCGGCGATCTGGGCCAGCAGGACTTCCTTGCTGGGGATCGAGGCCAGGGCCTTGACGCCATCGGCGTCCAGGGCCTTGCCAGCGTAGGCGCCGGCCTTGATGACCAGCTTGTCGTTGCCCTTGGCAAAGTCAGCGATGACTTTGGCCGCGGCGACAGCATCTTCCGAAAAGCCGTAGATCAGCGGGCCGACCATGCTCTCCGAGGCTGCCTCGAACGGGGTGCCGGCGACGGCGCGACGGGCCAGGGTGTTCTTCAGCACGTGAAGATACACACCCTTGGCACGCGCATCGACGCGCAGCTTGTTCAGGGCTTCCACGGTGAGGCCACGGTACTCGGCCAGCGCCAGGGTCTGGGACTTGGCGGCTTGCGCTGCCACTTCCTCGATCACGGCCGCCTTCTCGTTGCGGTTGAGACTCAAGGTCTACTCCTCACATCACGCACCTTCGCCACCCTGACGGGCGACTCCGGTGCACCGGGGTTTCAGCGACCTTGCCGCTCCGAGTGAGGTGCTCTTCACTGACCACCTCGTTCGTCACGGCGGGGACGCCATCTGCGCTGGTTGTCCCGTCGGGCGGACCCTCGGGGTGGATTAAGACGGTGCTTGCGCATCGTCACCAGCGGTCTTGGATGGCCCGTGCCTGGAGCGAACTCCGGGCACGGCCCACCAATGACCAGCCGGGCGTCAAGACGGCCGCCCGGCCGGATTCAGGGCTGCAGGCCGATCAGCCCGCGGTGGCGTTGATCGCCACCGAGCTGATGTCAACGCGGGCGCCGACGCCCATCGTCGAGGACACGGCCAGCTTGCGCAGGTAGACACCCTTGGACGAGGCCGGCTTGGCCTTGTTCAGGGCTTCCAGCAGCGCGGACAGGTTGCCCACCAGCTTGTCGTCGTCGAACGAGCGACGGCCGATCGTGCCGTGGATGATGCCACCCTTGTCGACGCGGAACTGGACCTGGCCGGCCTTGGCGTTCTTCACCGCAGTGGCGACGTCGGGGGTGACGGTGCCGACCTTCGGGTTCGGCATCAGGCCACGCGGACCCAGGATCTGACCCAGGGTACCGACGATGCGCATGGTGTCGGGCGAGGCGATGACCACGTCGAAGGGCATGTCGCCCGCCTTGACGCGCTCGGCCAGGTCTTCCATGCCGACCACGTCGGCACCGGCGGCCTTGGCTTCTTCAGCCTTGGCGCCTTGGGCGAACACCGCCACGCGCTTGGTCTTGCCGGTGCCGTTGGGCAGCACGACGGCGCCACGCACGACCTGGTCCGACTTCTTCGGGTCAATGCCCAGCTGGACGGCGACATCGATCGACTCGTCGAACTTGGCGGTGGCGCAGCCCTTGACCAGGGTCAGCGCGTCAGTGATGGTGTACAGCTTGAGGCTGTCGACCTTGCCCTGCAGGGCCTTGGCCTTCTTGGTCAGCTTTGCCATGTCACACGCCCTCCACGATCACGCCCATCGAGCGGGCGGAACCGGCAATCGTCTTCACCGCAGCGTCCATGTCGGCCGCCGTCAGGTCCTTCATCTTCAGCTTGGCGATTTCTTCCAGCTGAGCGCGGGTGATCTTGCCGACCTTGTTCAGGTGGGCCTTGTCCGAACCCTTGTCGAGCTTGATGGCCTTCTTGATCAGATAGGTCGCCGGGGGCGTGCCCATCTTGAAGGTGAAGCTCTTGTCCGCGAACGCGGTGATGGTCACGGGAATGGGCATGCCCGGCTCAAGACCCTGGGTCTGCGCGTTGAACGCCTTGCAGAACTCCATGATGTTCAGGCCACGCTGACCCAGCGCGGGACCGATCGGGGGCGAGGGGTTCGCCTTGCCTGCCGGCACTTGCAGCTTGATGAAGCCGACGATCTTCTTTGCCATGAATGGCTCCTTGTCGAGTTCAGACGCTTCGGGGCATCAACCCTTCAGCTCCTCGTCCACGACCCGTTTCGAACTTCATCAGCGGCGCCGGGTCGGGAACGCTGCTGACTGCCTTGACCTTTTGAGCCCGCCCTGACGGGCGGACTCGAAAAGCCTGACGACTCAGGTCGTCAGACTTTCTCGACCTGCGAGAAATCCAGCTCCACCGGCGTGGCACGACCGAAGATCGTGACCGAGACGCGGACCTTGGACTTCTCGTAGTTGACTTCCTCGACAGCGCCGTTGAAGTCGGTGAACGGGCCTTCCTTGACGCGGACCAGCTCGCCGACCTGCCACTCGACCTTGGGCCGCGGCTTCTCGACGCCTTCTTGCATCTGGTTGACGATCTTCATGACCTCGGCCTCGGAGATCGGGGCCGGGCGGTTGCGCGCGCCGCCGACGAAGCCGGTGACCTTGCTGGTGTGCTTGACCAGGTGCCAGGACTCGTCGTCCATCAGCATCTCGACCAGCACGTAGCCGGGGAAGAAGCGGCGCTCGGTGACCGACTTCTTGCCGTTTTTCAGCTCCACCACTTCTTCGGTGGGCACCAGGATGCGGCCGAACTTGGCGTGCATGCCGGCACGCTCGATGCGCTCGCGGATGTTGCGCTCGACGGCCTTTTCCATGCCCGAATAGGCATGCACCACGTACCAGCGCATGCCGTTGGCCGGTGCGTTGGCGGCGGTGTCAGGGGCGACGGATTCGCTCATTCGGATGCCTCTTGTTGGGGGACTCGGCGCGCGATCAACGCTTCCAGCCCAGAATCAGGTCGTACAGCACCCACTCCAGCGTCTTGTCGGTCAGCCACAGGAACAGGGCCATCACGACGACGAAGGCGAACACGTACAGCGTCATCTGGCCGGCTTCCTTGCGGGTGGGCCAGACGACCTTCTTGGTCTCGCGCACCGACTCGCGGCCGAAGGCAATCAGCTGCTTGCCGTTCTCGGACGCGAAGAACACGCCCACCGCCAGGGCCACGCCCACCAGCAGGGCCACCACGCGCAGCCACATGCTCTGCTGGTTCAGCAGGTAGAAGGCAGCAACCGAGCCGATCAGCAGCACCGCCGCTGCGGCCAGCTTGGCCTTGTCAGCGCCGGTGGAGACAGTTTCGACTTGAGGAGAGGTGGCCATGGGTCTGTTCTGGTGGTCTGTCGGGTCGTCAGGAGACTGACGGCCCAACAGCAGGAAAGCCCGCCGGGCTCTGGTGGCCTGCGGGCTGCCTGCTTCGGGCTGCTGGGCTCCTTGCGGAGCCGCCAACCGGGCACGCTGAACGGGTCAGCGTGATCTGTTGGCAGGGGCAGTAGGAATCGAACCTACAACCTTCGGTTTTGGAGACCGACGCTCTGCCAATTGAGCTATACCCCTGCAGCCTTTCGGGAAGGTTTACTCGATGATCTTGGCCACGACGCCGGCGCCGACGGTGCGGCCGCCTTCACGGATGGCGAAGCGCAGGCCTTCTTCCATCGCGATCGGGGCGATCAGCTTGACGGTGATGCTGACGTTGTCGCCCGGCATGACCATTTCCTTGTCCTTCGGCAGCTCCACCGCGCCGGTCACATCCGTCGTGCGGAAGTAGAACTGCGGGCGATAGTTGTTGAAGAACGGGGTGTGGCGGCCGCCCTCTTCCTTGCTCAGGACATAGACCTCAGCGGTGAAGTGGGTGTGCGGCTTGATCGAGCCGGGCTTGCACAGCACCTGGCCGCGCTCGACTTCCTCGCGCTTGGTGCCGCGCAGCAGGATGCCGACGTTGTCACCCGCCTGGCCCTGGTCCAGCAGCTTGCGGAACATTTCCACGCCGGTGCAGGTGGTCTTCTGGGTCGGCTTGATACCGACGATTTCGATTTCCTCGCCGACCTTGACGATGCCGCGCTCGACGCGACCGGTCACCACGGTGCCGCGGCCCGAGATCGAGAACACGTCTTCAACGGGCATCAGGAAGGTGCCGTCCACCGCGCGCTCGGGCGTGGGGATGTAGCTGTCCAGCGCGTCGGCCAGGCGGAAGATCGCCTGCTCGCCCAGGTCACCGGTGTCGCCTTCGATCGCCAGCTTGGCCGAGCCCTTGATGATCGGGGTGTCGTCGCCCGGGAAGTCGTACTTGCTGAGCAGCTCGCGCACTTCCATCTCGACCAGCTCGAGCAGCTCGGCGTCGTCGACCATGTCGCACTTGTTCAGGAAGACGATGATGTAGGGCACGCCCACCTGACGCGCCAGCAGGATGTGCTCGCGGGTCTGGGGCATCGGGCCGTCAGCGGCCGAGCACACCAGGATCGCGCCGTCCATCTGCGCCGCGCCGGTGATCATGTTCTTCACATAGTCGGCGTGACCCGGGCAGTCCACGTGTGCGTAGTGGCGGTTGGCCGTCTCGTACTCGACGTGCGCGGTGTTGATCGTGATGCCGCGCGCCTTTTCTTCCGGCGCCGCATCGATCTGGTCGTAGGCCTTGGCCTCGCCACCGAACTTCTTGGCCAGGATCGTCGTGATCGCCGCCGTCAGCGTCGTCTTGCCATGGTCCACGTGACCAATCGTGCCCACGTTCACGTGCGGCTTGGTCCGCTCAAACTTGCCTTTTGCCATCTTGCGCTCCTGGTGCCCCTGAGGGCGTTCGAGAACAATGAAACCGAGAAAGAGGTGGTGCCCATGGCGCGGATCGAACGCGCGACCTCTCCCTTACCAAGGGAGTGCTCTACCACTGAGCCACATGGGCATCGACACAGGATTGAGGGCTGCCGGGGCACCCCTCAGGCCTGTGCCGACTCACTCGACACACACCAACGAACCCTGACCTTCACTGGAGCGGGAGACGGGAATCGAACCCGCGTCATTAGCTTGGAAGGCTAAGGTTCTACCATTGAACTACTCCCGCTCGGGACTCGTTCACATCATCTGCAACCTGGTGCCAGCCTTTCGGCTGGCACCTTCTTGTCTGGTTCGCTCTGGTGGAGGAGGCTGGATTCGAACCAGCGTAGGCGTAAGCCAACAGATTTACAGTCTGCCCCCTTTAGCCACTCGGGCACCCCTCCGGAGCGAGCCCAAGAGTTTAGCAGCTTTTTCGTGCAGTGCGCAAATCAGCGGTGCGGCGGGGTCAGGCGAGCTGCCAGTCCACCGCGATACCGGCATCGCGACAGGCGCCAAAGTGGCCGCAGCCCAGGAAGGGGACGGGCGGCCGGCGGGCCGACAGCGGCGACGGATGGTTGGCCTGCAGCAACAGGTGGCGGCCCGGCGCAGCGGCCTCGATCAGCGACGCCTTGGCCTGCGCATGGGCGCCCCACAGCAGGAAGGCGATGCGGCGCGGCTGGCGGGCCACCGCCTCGATCAGCGCGTCGGTCAGCGCCTCCCAGCCCTTCTTCGCGTGGCTGGCCGGCTGGCCGTCCTCCACCGTCAGGCTGGTGTTGAGCAGCAGCACGCCGCGGCGCGCCCAGTCGCCCAGGTGGCCGTGGCGCGGCGGCGCCTGGCCCAGGTCGCGCTGCAGTTCGGCGTGGATGTTGCGCAGGCTGGGTGGGATCTTCTGGCCCGGCGGCACCGAGAAGGCCAGGCCCTCGGCCTGACCCGGCCCGTGGTACGGATCCTGGCCCAGGATCACGGCGCGCACGCCGTCCAACGGCGTCAGGGCCAGCGCGCGGAAAGGCTGGGCCGGGTAGATCAGCGCGCCAGCGGCCTGCCGGGCCTCAACATGGGCGCGCAGGCCCAGCCCAGCCGGGCTCGTGGCCCAGGCCTGGACCAGCGGCCGCCAGTCAGCGCCCACTTCGTCAATAAGCTCGTCCAGCGGCCACTGCAGCCGATTGTCGGCAGCGCCGAACAGGTCGCCGCTCACGCGAATAAGCTGGCCAGCGCCACACCCGGATCGGGCTGGCGCATGAAGGCTTCGCCGACCAGGAAGGCGTGAACATCGGCGGCGCGCATGCGCTGCACATCGTCGCGACCCAGGATGCCCGACTCGGTGACCAGCAGGCGGTCGGCCGGCACGCGCGGCAGCAGGCCCAGTGTGGTGTCCAGCGTGACCTCGAACGTCCGCAGGTTGCGGTTGTTGATGCCCACCAGCGGGGTGGTCAGACGCAGTGCGCGGTCCAGCTCGGCGCCGTCATGCACCTCCACCAGCACCGCCATGCCCAGCGCCAGCGCCTGGGCTTCCAGGTCGGCCATCTGGGCATCGTCCAGGCAGGCGGCGATCAGCAGGATGCAGTCGGCGCCCATCGCACGGGCCTCGAACACCTGGTAGGCGTCGACCATGAAGTCCTTGCGCAGCACCGGCAGCGCGCAGGCGGCGCGGGCGGCCTGCAGGTAGCCGGCACTGCCCTGGAAGAACTGGACATCGGTCAGCACGCTCAGGCAGGCCGCCCCGTGGCTGGCATAGCTGGCGGCGATCTCGGCGGGCTCGAAGGGGTCGCGCATCACGCCCTTGCTGGGGCTGGCCTTCTTGATCTCGGCGATCACGCCGGCCTGGCCGGCGGCGATCTTCGCGCGCAGCGCGCCGATGAAGTCGCGCTGGCCGCCCAGCGACTCGGCGTCGCGGCGCAGGCTGGCCAGGTCGCGCGCCGCCTTCGCAGCGGCCACTTCCTGGTGCTTGACCGCAACGATCTTCTTCAGGATGTCGTCCATCGGCTCAGCCCTTGAGCGCTTGCGTGGCCGCGACGAAGGCGCTGAGCTTGGCCATGGCCTGGCCCGAGGCCACCGCCTCGCGCGCCAGCTTCACGCCGTCGCTGATGCTGGCCGCCTGGCCGCCGCAGTACAGCGCAGCACCGGCGTTGAGCAGCACGATGTCGCGCACCGGGCCATCCTCGTTGCCCAGTGCGCGCTGGATGCAGGCCACCGATTCATCGCGGTTGGCCACGCGCAGCACGCGGCTGTCGTAGACCGGCAGGCCGAAGTCGCTGGGGTGCACCATGTACTCGTGGACCGAGCCGTCCCTCAGCTCGCCCACCATGGTCTCGCCCGACAGCGAGATCTCGTCCATGCCGTTCATGCCATAGACCACCATCGCATGCTCGGCGCCCAGGCGCTGCAGCACGCGCACCTGGATGCCCACCAGGTCGGGATGGAACACGCCCAGCAGCATGTTGGGCGCGCCGGCCGGGTTGGTCAGCGGGCCCAGGATGTTGAAGATGGTGCGCACGCCCAGTTCCTTGCGCACCGGCGCCGCATGCTTCATTGACGCATGGTGGTTGGGCGCGAACATGAAGGCGATGCCGGTCTGCGCCAGGCACTGCGCCACCTGCTCGGGCGTCAGGTTGATGTGCGCGCCCAGCGCTTCCATCACATCGGCCGAGCCGCTGGTGGACGACACGCTGCGCCCACCGTGCTTGGCCACCCGCGCGCCCGCCGCCGCGGCGACGAAGGTGCTGGCGGTGGAGATGTTGAAGGTGTGGCTGCCGTCGCCGCCGGTGCCGACGATGTCGACCAGACCACTGCGGTCGGCCACCGGCACCGGCGTGGCGAACTCGCGCATCACCTGAGCGGCGGCGGCGATCTCGCCGATCGACTCCTTCTTGACGCGCAGGCCGATGGCCAGCGCGGCGATCATCACCGGCGACATCTCGCCGCTCATGATGCGGCGCATCAGCGTCAGCATCTCGTCGTGGAAGATCTCGCGGTGCTCGATGACGCGGGTCAGGGCTTCGGTGTTGGTGATGCTCATGGCGGTCTTTCGGGCGGGTCAGTACGGGGCGCGCGGCGCCGCGGTGGGCGCATCGGCGGCGGGGTGAAGTTCGACGAAGGCGCGCACCGCGGCGATGGTGCGGTCGATGCCCTCGGCATCGACATCCTGGTGGGTGACGAAGCGCAGGCCGATCAGGCCGGTGGCCAGGATGCCCTGCGCCGCCAGGTGGGCCAGCAGCGCCGGACCGCGGCCGTCGGCCACGTCGACGAAGACGATGTTGGTCTCGGCGCTCTTGACGCTCAGCCCCGGCAGGCCGCGCAGGCCGTCAGCCAGGCGCGCGGCCAGCGCGTGGTCCTGGTGCAAGCGGCCCAGGTGGTGGGTCAGCGCATGGTCGATCGCCGCGGCCAGCAGGCCGACCTGGCGCAGGCCGCCGCCAGCCATCTTGCGGATGCGGTGGGCGCGGGTGATCAGCTCGCGCGAGCCGCACAACAGCGAGCCCACCGGCGCGCCCAGGCCCTTGGAGCAGCAGATCGAGACGCTGTCGAAGTGGCGCGTGATGCCGCGCAGCGCGCTGGCGATGTCACCGCCCGGCCCGGCCTCGGCCACCGCGGCGTTGAACACGCGGGCGCCGTCCAGGTGGCAGGCCAGGCCGCGCGAGCGCGCCAGCGCGGTGGCCTCGGCCAGGTAGCGCTGCGGCATCACATGGCCGTTCCAGGTGTTCTCCAGGCACAGCAGGCGGCTGCGCGCGAAGTGCGGGTCGTCGGGCTTGATCGCGCCGGCAATGTCGGCCAGCGCCATCAGTCCGCGCGCGTCCTGCGCCAGCGGCTGCGGCTGGATGCTGCCCAGCACCGCGGCGCCGCCGCCCTCGTAGCGGTAGGTGTGGGCCAGCTGGCCGACGATGTACTCGTCGCCGCGCTGGCAGTGCGCCAGCAGCGCGCAGAAGTTGCTCTGCGTGCCGCTGGGCATGAACAGCGCGGCCTCCATGCCGGCCAGCGCCGCCATGCGCTGCTGCAGCGCGTTGACGGTGGGGTCGTCGCCGAAGATATCGTCGCCCACCTCGGCGCGGGCCATGGCCTCGCGCATCGCGGGCGTTGGCCGCGTGACGGTGTCGCTGCGCAGGTCAATCATGTCTGCCCCTCGTTCGCTGGGTACAGCGCCCGATCCCCCGGGGGGATGCGGGCCGGCTTGGGAGCGGCCCGGCGCTCGGCCCGCGCGCTCATGCCCGGCTCATCGCCACAAAGTTGCGCAGCATCGCGTGCCCATGCTCGGAGAGGATGGACTCGGGGTGGAACTGCACACCCTCCAGCGGCGTGCGGGTGCCAGCCAGCTCGCGGTGGCGCACGCCCATGATTTCGCCGTCCTCCGAGCGCGAGGTCACCTGCAGCGCCTCGGGCCGGGTGCTCTCTTCGATCACCAGCGAGTGGTAGCGGATCACGGTGAACTGCTTGGGCAGGCCGGCGTAGACGCCTTCGCCATCGGTGTCGATGACGCTGGTCTTGCCGTGCATCTGGGTCTTGGCACGGATGATGCGCCCGCCCAGCGCGGCGCCGATGCTCTGGTGGCCCAGGCACACACCCAGGATCGGCAGCTTGCCCACAAAGGCCTGGATCGCCGGCACGCACACACCGGCCTCGGCCGGCGAGCAGGGGCCGGGCGAGAGCACCAGTTGGTCGGGTTGCAGGGCACCGATCTCGTCGACGGTGATCTCGTCGTTGCGCACCACCTTCACCTCTTCGCCCAACTCAGAGAAGTACTGGACCAGGTTGAAGGTGAAGGAGTCGTAGTTGTCGATCATCAGCAGCATGGGCGCTTTCCCTTGGATGGCAGCGGAGGTCTGGCGGACCCCCGGGATTCTCGATCCCGGCAACCCCGTGGGGCGCAGGCAGGCGCGGCAGAGGGGGCGGGGAGTGGGGGCGGGGCCGCGACAGCGGTCGCCCGGGGGCATGGGTGGGTTCAGGCCGATGGCTTGCGCCAACGCCACCCGGAGCGCGCTGCAGGGATCAGACGGATCGCAGACATGGGTCCATTATGGCCGCGTCGGCGAGGCGCTGCCGCCGGGCGCATGAACACCACCATTGACACCTGCAAGTGTCCTGTTAAATTGACAGCTTGCGGCCCCCTGCCGCCCAAGGTGATTTCCATGGCCACGCCCTACCCGTTCACCGCCATCGTCGGCCAGGAGGAGATGAAGCGGGCGCTGCTCGCCACCGTGGTCGATCCCAGCCTGGGCGGTGTGCTGATCCTGGGCGACCGCGGCACCGGCAAGTCCACCGCGGTGCGCGGCCTGGCCGCGCTGCTGCCGCCGATGCGCGCGCTGGCCGATTGCCGCTATGGCTGCGACCCGCGCGCCGGCGCCGCCCGCCTGTGCCCCGAGTGCCAGGCCGCCGGCCGCCATGGCCGCTCGCGCAGCGCGCTGCGCCCGGTGCCGGTGGTCGACCTGCCGCTGGGCGCCACCGAGGACCGGGTGGTCGGCGCGCTCGACCTGGAGCGGGCGCTGAGCCAGGGCGTCAAGGCCTTCGAGCCCGGGCTGCTGGCGCGGGCGCACCGCGGCTTTCTGTACATCGACGAGGTCAACCTGCTCGAAGACCACCTGGTCGACCTGCTGATCGACGTGGCCGCCTCGGGCGAGAACGTGGTCGAGCGCGAAGGCCTGTCGGTGCGCCACCCCGCCCGCTTCGTGCTGGTGGGCAGCGGCAACCCCGAGGAGGGCGAGCTGCGGCCGCAGCTGCTGGACCGCTTCGGCCTGGCGGTGGATGTGGGCACGCCCAAGGACATTGCCCAGCGCATCGAGGTGGTGCGCCGCCGCGAAGCCTATGAGCGCGACCCCGAGGCCTTCCAGCAGACCTGGGCGGCCGAGCAGGCGCGGTTGCGGCGCCAGTTGCAGGGCGCGCAGCGCCGGCTGGCCGAGCTGGCGGTGTCCGACGAGGTACTGACCCTGGCCGCCCAGCTGTGCCTGCAGCTGGGCACCGACGGCCTGCGCGGCGAGATCACGCTGATGCGCGCCGCGCGCGCGCTGGCCGCGCTGGAAGGTGCGGCCAGCGTCACGCCGGATCACCTGCGCCGCATGGCCGCGCCCGCGCTGCGCCACCGCCTGCGCCGCAACCCGCTGGACGACGCCGGCTCGGGCGTGCGGGTGCAGCGCGCGGTGGACGAGCTGGTGCCGGCCTGAGGCGCCGATGAACGCCACCGCGGCCCGCCAGGCCGCCGCACTGCTGGCACTGGACCCCGCGGGCCTGGGCGGCATCGCGCTGCGCGACCGCCACGGCCCGCGCCGCGACGCCTGGCTGGCCTGGCTGGCCGCCGGCCAGCCCCCTGACACGCCCTGGCGCCGCCTGCCCGCGAGCATCGACACCGCCCGCCTGCTGGGCGGCCTGGACCTGACGGCCAGCCTGCGCAGCGGCCGACCGGTGGCCCAGCGCGGCCTGCTGGCCGAGTGCGACGGCGGCGTGCTGCTGCTGCCGATGGCCGAGCGCCTGGACCGCGGCCGCGCCGCGCTGCTGGGCCAGGCGCTGGACACCCACCAGGTGGCCGTGCAGCGCGACGGCCTGGACCAGTGCCTGCCCGCCTGCTGGGCGCTGGTGGCGATGGACGAAGGCGCCGAACCCGACGAGAGCCTGCCCCCCGCGCTGGCCGAGCGCCTCGGGCTGTGGCTGGAGCTGGCCGCCTGCGGCGAGTCGCTGGAGCCGCCCAGCGCCAACGACGCGGCCACCTGGCGCCAGCGGGTGCAGGCCGCCCGCGCCGCGCTGCCATCGATCACCGTGCCCGATGAGGCACTGCAGGCCCTGGCCGAGACCGCCGCCGCGCTGGGCGTGGGCTCCGACCGCGCGCTGCTGCAGGCCTGGCGCGCCGCGCGTGCCGCTGCCGCCTGGGCCGGCCATGCCCAGGTGCAGGACGAGGACCTGGCCTGGGCCGCGCGCCTGGTGCTGGCGCCGCGCGCCACCCAGCTGCCGCCGCTGCCCGCCGACGACACCGAGGAGACGCCGGCCGAGCCGCCGCCGCAGGACGCCTGCGCCGACACACCGCCCCCCGCCGACCCCGGCGATCCGCCCCCCAGCGACCAGTCGCTGGAGCAGGCCGCCGACGTGCTGCTGCAGGCCGCGCTGGCGGCACTGCCGCCGGGCCTGCTGGCGCGCCTGGCGGCCGGCCGCGCGCGCAGCGCCTCGCGCAGCGCGGGCAG
>NZ_JAGQDE010000007.1 GCF_018069755.1 Ideonella aquatica
TGCTGGCATCCGTCGGGCCGTGGGGCGCATCTGCCCTGGCAATCACCGTGAGGTCACCACCGCCATCAACACCGCGTGGGCGACGGGTCTGTGCCGAGGCGGCGACTTGAAATTCGCAGGTCCGACTAGCTGAGCAAAGAAGAAATTGAGCTGCTCTAAACTGTTCCGGTACAGGTAAAAATAGGCGGCCCCGATGAATTGACTAAGCACGCCTGCAATAGAAGTAATGGCGGCAAGATCCATCCGAGGCGACTCGCCCAAATAGAAGAGCCATATTCCGCCAACAACTGTTGCCAAGCCAACTACGATTGCAAATACGCTGAAGGTGAAGCTATTTCTTGCTTGGCTCTTATTGATGGTGTAGTACTCATTGAGTTGATTCAGACTTAGTTGGATGGTGTCCAAAATGTCTGGCTTCGGCTTTTCCGCAAGCCTATCTGTTATTCGCTTTCGCTCTTCGTGGAGTGACTGGAGTTCGAGCCTGAGTACCCCTCCTCCCTTGACCTTGAGTCCGACGTAGGCGGCTAGTCCGACAAAGAGCATGAAGAAAGACACGCCGGCAACCCCACCGAGAGTCGGTGCCAATTGCTCAGGAGGAAGCGGCCATTTCAGAAATTCCGCTGAAAGTGCCAGCGAGCCAGCCAACCCGAGCCCCGCAATTGATAGCGCGACGACAACTCGTCGGACTTGCGGGTTGCGCTTTAGCACTTCAATAAGAACGCCGAGTGCATCAAAGAAAATATCGAAGAAGGGCAAAGTAGCGTCCTAGTCGGGAATTTTGCGGTGGCTAACGTGTTGTCATAGGGCGCAACATCCTGCGAACGCCGAACAGCGCCGTTTTATAAGGTAGCCCTGAGCTACCGGGACGTCGCTGATGCCCATGACTTTCCTCCTGTTGGCTGTATTTTTATACAGTATAAAGTTCTGGACAAGACCGGAGCCGAGTCACAACTGATTGTGGCGGTGCTCAACGGTTCTTGCCAAGGGAGGCAGCGATTGAGCCCGGCCGGTGCGACGTGCGAGACTTCAAGCCGCCGCGACAGCCCTGAGGATGTCTGGTTGGCCTCGCACGAAGGTGGCAGCGTAGTGCAACTGCAGGCACTGGGCCAGGCTGCAGGATCGCTGCGGATCCATCAGCAGGCGCACGCCGTTGTAGTGGAGTTCATCGGCCCGACCAGGCCCGCTTGCGGCGCGGGCGGCCAGATCGCCAGACGGGTCGTGTAGCCCGCAGGCGCCGAGGCCTGCTTGCTGTTGTCACCTTGAGCCGCAGTCTCAGCTCCGCAGCCGGTCCAGCCCGAACAGCGCCGACAGCTTGGCGTCCAGCGTGGCGGTGGGCAGCAGGCGCTTGAGCCACACCAGCCGGGCGCTGTTGGCGCCGGCGCGGTAGAGCGGGCCGGGCGCGGTCTGCATCAGGTGGGCGGCCAGGCCGCGCACAAAGTCATCCACCGGCGTCGCGCCCTTTTGCGAGGCCTGGGCGCGGCGCAGCACCGCCTTGGCGATGGGCGCGTACAGCGAGCCCTCGGGCAGTTGCACCCGCGCGCCACCGGCGTCGCCAAAGCCCGAGACGATGCCGCCCGGCTGCACTGTCACCACCCGGATGCCGAAGGGCGCCAGCTCCATGCGCATCGCGTCGGCCAGCGCATGCAGCGCGGCCTTGCTGGCGCAGTAGGCGCCGGCAAAGGGCGTGGCGGTGACGCCGGAGACACTGCCGATGTGCGCCACGCAGGCCTGCGGCGCGGCGGCGCGCAGCCGCGGCAGCAGGGCCTGCGTCACCGCCACCGGGGCCACCACATTGGTGTCGAGCTGCTGCCGCAGCGCCTGCGGTGACAGGTCCATCAGCGCGCCGAACTGGCCGTAGCCGGCGTTGTTGACCAGCAGGTGCAGCGGCAGGCCCTCGGCCTGCAGCGTGGCGGCCAGCGCGGCGATCGAGGCGGCGTCGTCCACATCCAGCGCCATGGCGCGTGCGCCGGCATCCACCAGCGCCTGCAGCCGCTCGGGCTGGCGCGCGGTGGCGATCACGCGCCAGCCGCGGCGCAGCAGTTCGGCCGCCAGCGCGGCGCCAATGCCGCTGGAGCAGCCGGTGATCAGGGCGGTGCGTGTGCTCGTCATGCCTGGGGCGCCAGAAAGCGCCGCTCCCATTCGCTGATGTGGTTCAGGTAGCTGTCGTGCTCCAGCGCCTTGACCGCCAGGTAGGCGCGCACGAAGTCGGCGCCCATCAGCCGCGCGGCGTGCGGGCTGTGGGCCATGCGCTCGTGCGCGGCCAGGAAGGTGCGCGGCAGGCCGTGCGATTCGTCGTAGCCGTTGCCCTGGACCGGCTCGGTGGGTGTGAGCTGTTCGTCCAGCCCGGCCAGCCCGGCCGCCAGCGACGCGGCGATCGCCAGATAGGGGTTGGCATCGGCGCCGGCGATGCGGTTCTCCACCCGCCGCGCCGCCGGCGACGAGGTCGGCACGCGCAGGCCCACGGTGCGGTTGTCGCGGCCCCAGGCCAGCGTGGTCGGCGCCTGGCTGCCGCTGACATAGCGCCGGAACGAGTTGACGAAGGGCGCGTAGACCAGCATCAGGTCCGGCCCGTAGGCCTGCAGGCCGGCGATGAAGTGGCCCAGCGCGGGGGTGTCGGCGCCTGCCGCGTCGGTGAAGATGTTGCGGCCCTGGGCATCCACCACGCTCTGGTGCAGGTGCATGCTGCTGCCGGCCTCGCCGCTGATCGGCTTGGCCATGAAGACCGCGTTCAGGCCATGCTGCAGCGCCACCTCCTTGGCCGCCAGCTTGAACAGGAAGGCCTGATCGGCCACCGCCAGCGCGTCGCCGTGCAGCAGGTTGATCTCGTACTGGCTGCAGCCCACCTCGTGGATCCAGGTGTCGCCGCGGATGCCCAGCGTGTCGATGGCCGCATGGAAGGCGTCCCAGAATGGCGCCAGTTCGTTCAGCAGGTTCAGGCTGAACGCCGACTGGCCCACCTCGGCGCGGCCGCTGCGGCCCATCGGGGCGGTCAGCGGCTTCGCGGGGTCGGTGTTGGGCGCGGTCAGGTAGAACTCGATCTCGGGCGCCACCACCGGCGTCAGACCGCGCTCGGCGTAGCGCGCCAGCACCGACTGCAGCACCTGGCGCGGCGCGAAGGCGCAGGGCCGGCCGTCCAGCTCGATGCAGTCGTGGATCGCCATCCAGCGCGGCGTGCTGGCCCAGGGCACCGGGCGCAGCGTGGCCAGGTCGGGCACCAGGCGCACGTCGGGGTCGGCGTCGGGGAAGATCGGGTCGTAGGAGTACTCGCCGGTCACGCACTGCATCGGGATGGCCTGGGCGATGCGCAGCTCCTGGCCGCGCGCAAAGGCGGCGGCGGGCATCAGCTTGCCGCGCGGGTAGCCCGAGACATCGGGGAACAGGCATTCGATGTCGCGCACGCCCAGCGCCCGGAAGCGCTCGGCCAGATCGTCGTTGGAGGAGGTGTTCATTTCACGCCTGCGGGCAGCGGCAGGCCCTTGTCGGTCATGACCGCGCGCAGGCGGTCGGGGTAGTCAGTGATGATGCCGTCGACGCCCCAGTCGATCAGCTCGGCCATGCGGGCCTGGTCGTTGATCGTCCAGGGGATGACGACCAGACCCAGGCCGCGCGCCTCCTTCAGCAGCGCGGGCGTGAGGTTGCGGTGGTTCACCCCCCAGATTACGCCGGGCGCGTCGCCAGCCGAGGCACGGATGGCGCGCGGCACCGAGCCGCCATGGTCCTTCACCAGGTGGCCGGCGGTCCAGGTGCCGTCGCGCACCGTGGAGTAGTCGGGGAAGTCCATCGTCAGATACATCGTGCGCAGGCCCGGCTGCTTCTTGTGCAGCAGCTGCAGCGTGCGCCAGTCGAAGCTCTGCACCATCACCCGCGGGGTCATGCCGTGCGCGCGGATCACCGACAGCAGCGCATCGACGAAAGGCTCGGGCGCCAGCGTGTCCTCGGGGTAGCGCGGGTCGAGCTTGGTCTCGATGTCGAAGTGGATGTCCTTCGCGCCCAGCCGCCGGACCAACTCGAACACCTCGGCCAGCGTGGGGATACGCTGGCCGTCGATCGCCTGCTGGTCGGGGAAGTCGCGGCCGTACTTGGTGCTGCTGTCGTGGCGGCCCACATCGTGGCGCTTCACCTCGGCCAGGCTCAGGCGGTGGATCAGCAGGTCGTCACGGGTGAGGAAGCGGCCCTCGGCGTCACGCACGATGGCCTTGTTCAGCGCTCGGTCGTGGTGGATCACCACCACGCCGTCGGCGGTGACCGCGGCGTCCATCTCCAGCGTGGTGACACCCAGGCGGATCGAGCGCTCAAAGGCGGCCAGCGTGTTCTCGGGCCACAGGCCGCGTCCGCCGCGGTGCGACTGCAGGTCAAAGGCGCAGGCACCGGACAGTGCCGAACAGAGAATCAGCGCCAAGGCGGCGGCACGCAGGTGAAGGCTCATGCAGCGAGCTTACCTGCGTCCATCGACAACGGGGCGGCCGAAGCGCACCCCGGGGCAGGCTACAGGCGCACTGCGGAGAAGCAACCGGTGTTGCCGTGGGTGTCCCGCTGTTTGCCGTGCATCGTGATGTCGGCCTTGACCTTGCCCTTGTAGACCGTGCCCGTGGAGTAGTTGAAGGTCACCTTTTTGTCCACCTGGACCCAGGTGCCCGTGGCGCCGCCGCTGGACACGAAGGTGCCATCTGCGTTGATGGTCCACGTCACGGTACCGTCGGCGCCGTCACAGAACCAGTCGTAGGTCATCGACCACGTGCCGACGATCGACGCCACCTCGGGCGACACCTGGGATGGCTGAGCAATCAGCTGCAGCCTCGGTTCGGCGCTGGCGCCCAGCCCGGCGTCAGAGGCCGCGGCGGCGGTGCTCAGGAAAGCGGCGCCAGCCAACGCGGCCAGGCAAACGATGCGTGAGATCGACATGAGTCGTAGGCTTCCAGTGAGGGGTGATGTGGTCGCGCCAGGTCCGCCGTCCGGCGGACTGACCGGCCCAGAATAGTCCATGGGCTCGGTCGCCATCGCTTCAAACTAGGGGTCGCACGGCGTGCCTTGGCGCCATCGCCTCAGCGCGCACGCCACAGGCTGTCAGCCCCTCGGATGCGCGATCGCCACGCAGCAGACTGGCCGCCAGTGCGGCGGCGCCCGCGGCGCTCTGGATGCCGTAGCCGCCCTGGCCGGCCAGCCAGAACAGGCTGGGCACGGCGGGGTCGGCGCCAATCACCAGCTCGCCATCGGGCGCGAAGCTGCGCAGGCCGGCCCAGGTGTGGCGCGGCCGGCGGATCGTCAGTGTCGAGACCTCCTCGATCCAGGCAATGCCCAGCGCGATGTCCAGTTCCTCGGGCTGCACGTCGTGCGCCGCCACCGGGTCGGCATTGGCCGGCGAGCCCAGCAGCACGCCGGCATCGGGCTTGAAGTAGCCGCGGTCGTCCAGCGCGGCCAGCACCGGCCAGCCGCGCGTGTCCACGCCGGGTGGCGCGTCGAAGGTGAAGGCGGCGCGGCGGCAGGGCTGGATGCACTGCGGCGCGGCGCCCAGCAGCGCGGCCACCGGGTCGGCCCAGGCGCCCGCGGCGTTGACCACCCGGGCGGCCAGCAGCGGCTCACCGCGCGCTGGCTGCAGCCGCCAGCCTTCGTCCACCCGCTCGGCGGACTGCAGCGCGAAGCCGCAGTGCAGCGCCACGCCCGCGCGGCGCGCGCCGGCCAGGAACCCCTGGTGCAACGCGGCGACGTCGATGTCCATCGCGTCGGCCTCCAGCAGCCCGCCGATCACCTGGTCCGGGCGCAGCACCGGCACACGCGCCAGCACGGCGGCGGCGTCCAGCGTCTCAATGACGGTGCCGGTGGCCTGCAGCGCGGCGCGCGTCTCGTCCATCAGCGCCTGCTGACCCGGCCCGGCCAGGTACAGCGCGCCGCGCGGCGACAACAGCGGCACGCTGCAGAAGCCGGCGGGTGGCGATGCGTAGAAGGCCCGGCTGGCGCGGGTCAGCGCGCGCGCCTGCGGCGGGCCGTAGCTCTCCATGAACATCGCGGCCGAGCGGCCGGTGCTGTGCCGGCCGGGCTGGTCCTCGGCTTCGAGCAGCGCGATGCGCAGCGGTGGTCCGCCGTCATGGGCCAGGGTCCAGGCGAGCGAGGCGCCAGCGATGCCGGCGCCGACAATGGCGATGTCGAACATCGCCCGATTGTCAGCTCAGCGCAGACCGCTCAGGCGCCGCGCCACTGCGCCATCAGCTGCGCCCACCTCGGCCGGACGGCGGCCAGATGCCGTGCCTTCACGTGGCCGTAGCCGCGGATCTCCTCGGGCAGGCTGGCGATCTGTACCGCCAGCGGCAGCTTGTCGGGGCTCAGACTGCTCAGCAGTTCCTCGATGCAGGCGCGGTACTCGTCGATCAGCGCGCGTTCCTCGCGCCGCTCGGGGTGGCGGCCGAAGGGGTCCAGGGCGGTGCCGCGCAGGCCCTTGAACTTGACCAGCAGACCCATGGCGCTGCGCACCCAGGGGCCGTAGGCGCTCTTGACCAGCTCGCCGCGCTCATTGGTCTTGGCAAACATCGGCGGCGCCAGGTGGTGCACCAGCTTCACCTCGCCGTCGAACATCGCCGCCACCTTGGCGGTGAACTCGGGCGCGGTGTGCAGGCGGGCCACCTCGTACTCGTCCTTGTAGGCCATCAGCTTGAACAGGTAGCGGGCCACGGCCTCGGTCAGGCGGGTGCCGTGGTTCAAGGCGGCTTCGCGCTGGCGCACCTGCTCGACGAAGGCGCGGTAGCGCTCGGCGTAGGCGCTGTCCTGGTAGCCGGTGAGGAACTCGACGCGGCGCTGCAGCAGCTCGTCCAGCGAGGGCCGCTTGACGATCTGGATCACCTGCTCGGCGGCGAACAGCGCCTTCACCGCGGCCAGGTCGTGGGCGCAGCGGCGGCCCCACTCGAACGCGGCCTTGTTTTTCTCGATCTGGGTGCCGTTCAACTCGATCGCCCGCATCAGCGACGCATGGCTCAGCGGCACGCGGCCCTGCTGCCAGGCGTAGCCCAGCATCAGCGGGTTGGTGTAGATCGAGTCGCCCAGCAGCTTGACCGAGACCTCCTCGGCGTCAAAGGCGGCGAAATGCGTGTCGCCCACGGCCGAGCGCACCGCGTCCTCGCAGCCGTCGGCCGGGAACTGCCAGTCGGCGTTGCCGATGAAGGCGGCGGTGGGCGTGCGGTGGCTGTTCATGGCCACGAAGGTGCGGCCGGGCTGCATCGCGGTCAGCGTGGGCTTGGCGGCGGTGACGATGGCCTCGCAGCCGATCACCAGGTCGGCCTTGGCGGTGTCGACCTTGGTGGCCAGGATGTTGGCCGGGTCGTCGGCGATCTGCACATGGCTCCAGGTGGCGCCGCCCTTCTGCGCCAGACCGGCGGCGTCCTGGGTGACGATGCCCTTGCCTTCCAGGTGCGCCGCCATGCCCAGCAGCTGGCCGATGGTGATGACGCCAGTGCCGCCGATGCCGGCCACGACGATGCCCCAGGCCTCGGGCGCCGCGGGCACCAGCGGATCGGGCACCGCCGGCATCGCCAGGTCCTTGCCGCCGGCCTTGGGCTTCTTCAGCGTGCCACCTTCGACGGTGACGAAGCTGGGGCAGAAGCCCTTGACGCAGGAGAAGTCCTTGTTGCAGGTGTTCTGGTTGATCTGGCGCTTGCGGCCGAACTCGGTCTCCAGCGGCTCGACCGAGACACAGTTGCTCTGCGTGGAGCAGTCGCCGCAGCCTTCGCAGACCAGTTCGTTGATCACCACCCGCTTGGCCGGATCGGCCATCAGGCCGCGCTTGCGGCGGCGGCGCTTCTCGGTGGCGCAGGTCTGGTCGTAGATGATGGCGGTGGTGCCTTTCAGTTCGCGGAACTGGCGCTGGATGGCATCCAACTCATCGCGGTGGTGCACGGTGACGCCGGGGCTCAGCGCCGCGCCCTGGTATTTCTCGGGCTCATCGGTGACGATCACCAGCCTGGCCACGCCTTCGGCGGTCAGGCTTTGCATGATCTGCAGCACGCTGTGGCCCTCGGGCCGCTCGCCCACGCGCTGGCCGCCGGTCATGGCCACGGCGTCGTTGTAGAGGATCTTGTAGGTGATGTTGACGCCAGCGGCGATGCTCTGGCGGATCGCCAGCAGACCCGAGTGGAAGTAGGTGCCATCGCCCAGGTTGGCGAAGATGTGCTGTTCCTTGCTGAAGGCTGCCTGGCCCACCCAGGGCACGCCCTCGCCGCCCATCTGGGTGAAGGTGCTGGTGGCGCGGCCGGGCATCCAGTTGACCATGTAGTGGCAGCCGATGCCGGCCACCGCGCGCGAGCCCTCGGGCACGCGGGTGCTGGTGTTGTGCGGGCAGCCCGAGCAGAACCAGGGCGTGCGCTCGCCGGTGTTGACCGTCAGCGTGGCCAGTTCGCGCTCCTTGGCCTCGATCACGCGGATACGGGCGTCCATGCGGGCGCGCACGTCGTCGGGCACACCCAGCTTGGTCAGGCGCTTGGCGATGGCCTTGGCGATGATGGCCGGCGTCAGGTCGGCCTTGGCGCGCAGCAGCCAGTTCTCGCTGGGGTTGGGGCGGCTCCATTCGCCGCCGCTGTGGTCGGCGCTGTCGTCCTCGTCGAACTTGCCCAGCACGTTGGGGCGCACATCGGTGCGCCAGTTGTAGAGCTCTTCCTTGAGCTGGTATTCGATGACCTGGCGCTTTTCCTCGACCACCAGGATCTCCTGCAGGCCCAGCGCGAAGTCGCGGGTGATGGTGGCCTCCAGCGGCCAGACCACGTTGACCTTGTGCAGGCGCAGGCCGATGGCGCGGCAGACGTCATCGCTCAGGCCCAGGTCGGCCAGCGCCTGGCGGGTGTCGTTCCAGGCCTTGCCGCTGGCAATGATGCCGAAGCGGTCATTCGGCGTGGCCACCACGTTGTGGTTCAGGCGGTTGGCGCGCACATAGGCCAGCGCGGCGTACCACTTGGTGTCCATCAGCCGGGCTTCCTGCTCCAGCGGCGGGTCGGGCCAGCGGATGTGCACGCCACCCGGCGGCATGATGAAGTCCTCGGGCAGGATGATTTTCACGCGGTCGGCCGAGACATCGACGCTGCTGCTGGACTCGACGATGTCCTGGATCGTCTTCATGCCGGTCCACACGCCGGCGAAGCGGCTCATCGCGAAGGCGTGCAGGCCCATGTCCAGGATGTCCTGCACGCTGGACGGGAAGAAGGTGGGCAGGCCGCAGGCCTTGAAGACGTGGTCGCTCTGGTGGGCGGCGGTGGAGCTCTTGGCGACGTGGTCGTCACCGGCAATCGCGATCACGCCGCCGTGCTTCGCGGTGCCGGCCATGTTGGCGTGCTTGAAGACATCCAGGCAGCGGTCCACGCCCGGGCCCTTGCCGTACCAGATGCCGAACACGCCGTCGTGCTTCTTCTGCTCGGGGAACAGGTCCAGTTGCTGCGTGCCCCACACGGCGGTGGCGCCCAGCTCCTCGTTGACGCCGGGCTGGAAGACGATGTGCTGGGCCGCCAGGTGCTTCTTCGCCGCCTGCAGCGACTGGTCGTAGGTGCCCAGCGGCGAGCCGCGGTAGCCGCTGATGAAGCCGGCGGTGTTCAGGCCGGCGGCGGCGTCGCGGGCGCGCTGCAGCAGCGGCAGGCGCACCAGCGCCTGCACGCCGCTCATGAAGGCCCGGCCGCTGGGCAGGGTGTACTTGTCATCGAGCGTGACGGCTTCCAGTGACTTCAGCACGGCAGCGGGCAGCGGGGCGTTCATTGGTGGCGGCTCCTGAGGGGGCGTGGACGGGCGGCGCCGGCTTGTGGCCGGGACCGGGCCCACCGGGGGGGATGGCGTGGAACGAGTGTAGGAGCGAGCGGCCGAGAAGTGCTTTCTTTCGATTGCCAAGTGGGGTGATCTGGAGAAACAATCTTGCTCTGCGAAAGAGAAACGAGATTGAAAATTGCCAGACGCTGGATATTCAGGGCAAACCCGGAGCGCCGCGCCCCCGGCGCTGGACCGCTACGACGTGGCCATCCTGGCCGCGCTGCAGCGCGACGCCCGGCAGTCCAATGCCGACCTGGCCGCCGCGATCGGCCTGTCGGCCGCGCCCACCTGGCGCCGGGTGCGCCGGCTGGAGGAGCTGGGTGTGATCACCGGCTACCGCGCCGAGATCGACCGCCGCAAGATCGGCCTGGGCGTGCTGGCCTTTGTGCGGGTGGACACCGAACGCGACAACGCCGAGAGCACCCGGGCGCTGGAGGCGGCCATCCGCGGCCTGCCCGAAGTCATCGCCTGCCACTACATCAGCGGCGCCGGCACCTTTGAGTTGCAGGTGCTGGTGCCCGATCTGGACGCCTACTCGCGCTGGACGATGGAAACCCTGTTCAAGCTGCCCAACATCAAGGACCTGCACACCAGCTTTTCGTTGGGCGAGGTCAAGGCGGGCGCAGCGCTGCCGCTGGGGCATCTCTAAAGTCCTGCGCCCGCGTGCCGATAGGCCCGACCATGCACGGGTCTCTTCACACTGCTGGCCTCCGGCTGCTCGGTCCGCCGGGTCGCCGCCGCATGCGTGTGCAGCAAACCTTGCTGGGCATGCCGGCGCTGCTGCTGATGCAGTGCCTGCTGCTGGTGGAGCACCGGGTCAGCGGCGCGCCGCTGGCGCCGCTGGTCGCCTACGCGGTGATCACCTGGGCTGGTTGTGCCATCTTCTACGGGCTGGTGCGCAGCGGCTGGAGCGAGCGGCTGAGCAGCGAGCCTTCGCTGAGTCTGCCGCAGATGACTTTCGCGATGGGCTGCGTGGTCTGGGCCTATTGGCTGGCCGGACCGCTGCGGCCGGCGTTGCTGCTGCTGATGCCGCTGACACTGAGCTTTGGCGTCTTCGCGCTGGATGACCGGCGGGTGCGCACCTTGTCAGCGCTGGGCATTGTCGGCGTGGGCGGCGTGGTGGCGTTGCGGCTGCCGGCGCAGTCGGCCTGGCCCGACGTGGCGCTGGACCTGTCGATGTGGCTGTTCACCGCGGTGACGCTGGCCTCGATCGGCGTGCTGGCGCGGCGCCTGGCGCGCATGCGCGAGCGCCTGCGGGCGCAGAAAAGCGAGTTGCGCGATGCGCTGGCACGCATCCAGCTGTTGGCCACGCGCGACGCCCTCACCGGCCTGCTCAACCGCCGCGCGATGATGGAGCAGCTGCAGGCCCTGGCCCGCAGCCGCCAGCCAATGACCCTGGCCCTGGCCGATCTGGACCGCTTCAAGCAGATCAATGACGAACACGGCCATGCGGTGGGCGACCGGGTGCTGCAGGCCTTTGGCCAGCGCGCCCAGCAACTGTTTGGCGAGGCCGGCCTGGTGGCGCGCTGGGGCGGCGAGGAGTTCCTGTTCGTGATGCCGCACGCCGACGAGACCCTGCTGCGCATGCTGCTGGAACAGCTGCGCAGCACGCTCGCCGGCTCGGCCCACGAGGGACTGCCGGTCAGCGTGCGCATCGGCTTCTCGGCCGGCGTGGCGCGCTGCCAGGCGCTGGCCGAACTCGAGGAGGCGATCGAGCGTGCCGACCAGGCGATGTACCGCGCCAAGGTGGCTGGCCGCGGCTGCACCAGCGGCCAGGCCGCCGCCGCGGCCCAGGATCCGGTCCGGGAGCCCGCATGAGGGTGGCCCTGCTGGCGGCAACCCTGGCCGCCCAGGCGGCCGGCGCCGCGCCGCGCCCGAGTGACGACTGGCTGGTGATGCTGCGCTGGCAGGCCATGCCCACCGCGGCCGCTGCCACCGACCGCCACTGGACGACCAAGCCTGCCACCGCCGCGGCCGCGCCGCCGACGGACTGGCCTGCGCTGCGCCTGCGCCCTGGTGCCAGCGCCAGCTGGCGCCAGGACCGCTGGCACCTCGACACCGACACGGCCGCCGGCTGGACCCCGCAGGGCCCGGTGCTCTATGCCGCTGAGCGGCGCAGCCCTGAGCTGCAGTCGCTGTCGCTGCAGGCCCTGCCGTCGCGCCGCAGCGCCGAGCTGAACCTGGCCTGGTCGGTGAGCTGGCCGCGGCCGGACGCGAACGGCGGCCATGAGGCCCGCGGCACGCTGAGCCTGCCGCCCGGCCGCTGGGTCACGGTGGCCGAGTGGGCGCCGACCGGGGCCTGCGCAGCGGCGCTCAATGGCGAGCGGTGCTGGTCGACCACCTCAGACGCCGCCGCAGGCTGGCGCCTGCAGGTGCGCGCCGAGCGCCCCTGAATCGGCGAAGCGGCAGGGGCTGACCGCGGGTTGACCCGGGGCTTGCCGGTGAACTTTCCGCCCGCACCTACAATCCGAGCCCACTGCGCGCGCCGGGCCCCGGCGCGCTGCGCTGTTGCGCCCTGCCATTCCGGCGGGCCCCGTCATCCGAGGATTCCTTCGTGTTCATCTCCAATGCCTATGCCCAAGCCGCCGCGCCCGCCGCGGGCGGTGCCTCCAGCCTGATGCAGTTCCTGCCGCTGGTGCTGATGTTCGTGGTGCTGTACTTCATCATGATCCGGCCCCAGATGAAGCGCCAGAAGGAGCACAAGGCCATGATCGACGCGCTGGCCAAGGGCGACGAGGTCGTGGTCTCGGGCGGCATCCTGGGCAAGGTCACCCGCCTGGGCGACAGCGTGCTGCATGTCGAGGTGGCCAATGGCGTCGAGATCCAGGTCCAGCGCCCCTCGATCGTGCAGGTGCTGCCCAAGGGTTCGCTGAAGTAAGCCGACCCGTCTTTCCTCCCTCACGAGGCGCGGGCCGGCTGGCCCGCGACATCCGCGCATGAATCGCTATCCCTGGTGGAAATACGCGCTGCTGGCCCTGGCGCTGGTGGTGGGCCTGATCTACACGCTGCCCAACTTCTTCGGCGAGGCGCCGGCGGTGCAGGTGTCCAGCGGCAAGGTCACCCTCAAGGTGGATGCCTCGCTGCAGGCCCGCGTCAGCGAGGTGCTGGCCGCAGCGGCGATCCAGCCCGACTTCGTGCAGTTCGAGGGCAACTCGGTCAAGGCGCGCTTCGCCAGCACCGATATCCAGATCAAGGCCAAGGACGCGCTGACCAAGGCGCTCAACCCCGATGCCAACGATCCCTCGTACATCGTGGCGCTGAACCTGGTGTCGCGCTCGCCGCAGTGGCTGACCAGCCTGCACGCGCTGCCGATGTACCTGGGCCTGGACCTGCGCGGTGGCGTGCATTTCCTGATGCAGGTCGACATGCGCGCGGCCCTGACCAAGAAGGCCGACTCGATCGCCAGCGATGCGCGCACCATGCTGCGCGACAAGAACATCCGCCACGCCGGCATCTCGCGAGAGGGCAACAGCGTGCTGGTGGCCTTCCGCGATGCCGCCACCCGCACCCAGGCGCGCACGCTGCTGGAGAACAACCTGCCCGACGTGCAGTGGACCGACAGCGCCGCCGCCAATGGCGACCCGGTGCTGAGCGGTTCGCTCAAGGAGCCGTCGATCCGCAAGGTCCAGGAAGCGGCGATCAAGCAGAACATCACCACGCTGCACAACCGCGTCAATGAGCTGGGCACCTCCGAGCCGGTGATCCAGCAGCAGGGCCTGGACCGTGTGGTCGTGCAGTTGCCGGGCGTGCAGGACACGGCCCGCGCCAAGGACATCATCGGCCGCACGGCCACGCTGGAAGTGCGTATGGTCGACGACTCACCCGAGGCCGCCGCGGCGGCCACCGGCGCGGCGCCGGTGCCCTTCGGCACCGAGCGCTATGCCGAGCGCGGCGGCGGCCCGCTGATCGTCAAGCGCCAGGTGGTGCTGACCGGCGAGAACCTCACCGATGCCCAAGCCGGCTTCGACGACCAGCAGCAGCCGGCCGTGCACCTGACACTGGACGCCAAGGGCGCGCGCATCTTCAAGGATGTCACCCGCGAGAGCGTGGGCAAGCGCATGGCCATCCTGCTGTTCGAGAAGGGCAAGGGCGAGGTGGTCACCGCGCCGGTGATCCGCTCCGAGATCGGCGGCGGCCGCGTGCAGATCTCCGGCCGCATGACGACGCAGGAAGCCAACGACACCGCGCTGCTGCTGCGCGCCGGCTCGCTGGCGGCGCCGATGGAGATCATCGAGGAGCGCACCATTGGCCCGAGCCTGGGCCAGGAGAACATCGAGATGGGCTTCAAGAGCGTGGTGGGTGGCTTCATCGCCATCGCCATCTTCATGTGCCTGTACTACCTGCTGTTCGGCGTGTTCAGCTCGCTGGCGCTGGCCTTCAACCTGCTGATGCTGCTGGCCCTGCTGTCGATGATCCAGGCCACGCTGTCGCTGCCGGGCATCGCCGCCATCGCGCTGGCGCTGGGCATGGCGATCGATTCCAACGTGCTGATCAACGAGCGCGTGCGCGAGGAGCTGCGCGCCGGGGCGTCGCCGCAGGCGGCGATCCACGCCGGCTACGAGCGCGCCTGGGCCACCATCCTGGACTCGAACATCACCACGCTGATCGCCGGTCTGGCGCTGCTGGCCTTCGGTTCGGGCCCGGTGCGCGGCTTCGCCATCGTGCACTGCCTGGGCATCATCACCTCGATGTTCTCGGCGGTGATGTTCTCGCGCGGCCTGGTCAACCTGTGGTATGGCCGGCAAAAGAAGCTCAAGTCGGTGTCGATCGGCCAGGTCTGGCGCCCGGATGGCGCCACCGTGCCGGCCGTCGCGGCGGAACAGGACAAGGCCTGAGCGGGCCGGAGACACAGCATGGAATTCTTCCGTATCCGCAAGGACATCCCGTTCATGCGCCACGCGCTGGTGTTCAACGCCATCTCGGCGCTGACCTTCGTCGCAGCGGTGTTCTTCCTGGCCACGCGCGGCCTGCACCTGTCGGTGGAGTTCACCGGCGGCACCGTGCTGGAGGTGGCCTATGAGCAGACGGCCGACCTCGCCAAGGTGCGCGAGGCGGTCGAGACGCTCAAGCTGGGCGAGGTCCAGGTGCAGAACTTCGGTACCTCGCACGACGTCATGATCCGCGTGCCGGTGCGCGGTGACGTCAAGCAGACCGAGGTCTCGGCCAAGGTCTTTGGGGCGCTGTGCGCGGCTGAACAGGGCAAGGTGCTGGACCGCCAGTACACCACCGACAAGGGCGAGCAGGTCAGCCGGCAGGCCTGTGACGTGGCTGGCCACGAGCCCGTGAAGCTTTCGCGCGTCGAGGCGGTGGGCGCCTCGGTGGGTGACGAGCTGGCGCAGGACGGCGCGATGGCGCTGGCCTTCGTGGTGATCGGCATCATGATCTACCTGGCCTTCCGCTTCGAGTGGAAGTTCGCGGTGGCGGCCATCCTGGCCAACCTGCATGACGTGATCATCATCCTGGGCTTCTTCGCCTTCTTCCAGTGGGAGTTCTCGCTGTCGGTGCTGGCGGCGGTGCTGGCGGTGCTGGGCTACTCGGTCAACGAGTCGGTGGTGATCTTCGACCGGATCCGCGAGGCCTTCCGCAAGTACCGCAAGATGACGACGGTGCAGGTGATCGACCACGCGATCACGTCCACGATGAGCCGCACCATCATCACCCACGGCAGCACGCAGATGATGGTGCTGTCGATGCTGCTGTTCGGCGGCCCGACGCTGCACTACTTTGCGGTGGCGCTGACCATCGGCATCCTGTTTGGCATCTACTCGTCGGTCTTTGTGGCCGCCGCAATTGCCATGTGGCTGGGCGTCAAGCGTGAAGACTTGCTGAAAGCTGTGGCATCCGGCAAGGATGGCGACCCGAACGACCCCAACGCGGGTGCGGTGGTGTAGTAGAGTCAACGGGTCTTTGTGCCGACCCGTCCCATGAGCCCTGCGAGTGCCGCGTTCACGCCTCTGGTTGACCAGGCGCGGCAGCGGTTTGTTGAAGCCCTCACCCAGGATGCGTCGTCCCTGGTGACCGCCGTCACCGAGGGCGCGCACCAACTGGTTGACCAGCCCGCCGAGCGCGCGGTGGCGCAGCTGCGTTTCGACATCGTGCAGGAGCTGCGCCGCAACGGCCTGGGCTGGCCGGCGCGCCTGAAAGACCACTTGCAGCGCATGCTCGAACCCACGGCCGCGGTCGACTCGGCCTCGGGCGCGCTGCTCAGCTCGCTGCAGGGCCAAAAGGACTTGTCGCTGGTCGACGACGCCACCGTGCGGCGCGAGATCGCGGTGTCGCGGCTGACGCTGGCGGTCATGGACCAGTGCACCTGGGAAGTGGCCGATCTGCGCGCCCGCTTCGTCAGCACCACCGGCCAGGCGGATTTTCCTGACGATGATGTGCTGCGTCCGCAGGTGATGGCGCGCTGCCTGGTGCGCTCCTGGCTGGCCACCGAGCTCAGCCTGGACGCCTGGCAGCAGCTGGAGTCGGTGCTGCACAAGCGGCTGGCCCAGCGCGCCCAGGAGGCCTACCACGAGGCCAACCGCTGGCTGGTCGAGAACGGT
The DNA here is from genome assembly GCF_018069755.1 of Ideonella aquatica. Classification (GTDB taxonomy): domain Bacteria; phylum Pseudomonadota; class Gammaproteobacteria; order Burkholderiales; family Burkholderiaceae_C; genus Ideonella; species Ideonella aquatica. Next base: position 16,314 of record NZ_JAGQDE010000007.1, read on the forward strand.
GTGATGCCCGAGATCGACCTGCGACCCTTCATCCGGCGCTCGGACGGCACGCCGACCGCGCCTGGCGGCCTGGATCCGCTGGACGAAGCACCCCCGCCCGCACCGATGGCCGATGCGCCGCTGTCGACCCGGTCGGGATCGGCCGCCGCGCTCGCATCCGCCGGGGCGGCGCCCAGCACGTGGCGACGCCTGTTTCCTGCAGCGGGCGGCGAGGCGGCCGCTGGCGCGGCATCGGCTGGCACCGGTGTGGCCACAGGCGGTGGCAGCGGTGGCGGCACGGTGATGGGCGGCGGCGTCTATGTCGGCAGTGGCGATGGCGACACCCGCAGCGGCCCCGGCAGCACGGGCTACCGCCGCCGCATGGACGAGGAAACCCGCATGATGACCCGCCCGGTGGCGGGGCACCGCATGCCCACCGACGTGGTGCTTGAGCAGTTCGGCCAGATCGTCGAGCGCCACCTGCCCGGCTTTCTGGATACGGTGCAGGCCCAGCCGGCCTCGGCGCAGCTGTCGGCGGCCATGGCGCGCGCCCAGCAGCAGGTGGTTGCCGAGAGCGACGCCGCGCAGGCGCCGGGTGGCGGCGGCGCACCCAGCCCGGCCCTGGTCCTGCGCGACCTGCAGGAGCGCAGCCGCGAGCTCAAGGCCGCTGCCGGCACGCCGGCCGAGCGCGCCACGATCGAGCTGGTGGCGCTGCTGTTCCAGAGCATCCTGACCGACGACCGCATCCCCGCCACGATCCGCGTCTGGTTCGCCCGGCTACAGATGCCGGTGCTGCGCGTGGCGATCGCCGAACCCGACTTCTTCTCCTCCGAGGAGCACCCCGCGCGCCGCCTGATCGACCGCATGGGCGCCTGCGTGATGGGCTTTGAAGGGGCGGGCAGCACCGAAGCCGTGGGCCCGGCCCTGGAAGCCGAGATCAAGCGCATCGTGCAGGTCGTCGAGGCCTTCCCCGACACCGGCCGGCGCGTCTTCCAGACGGTGCTCAACGAGTTCGAGAAATTCCTCGAGGCCTACTACGCCGACCACGACGCGACCACCCGCATGGGCATCTCGCTGGCGCAGCAGGTCGAGCAGCGCGAGACGCTGGCCATCCAGTACACGATCGAGCTGCGCAAGCTGATCGCCAACATGCCCATCCATGATGGCGTGCGTGATTTCCTGTTCCACGTCTGGGCCGATGTGCTGGCCACCACCGCGATCCGCCATGGTCCGCAGAGCGACGCGCTGATCCAGGTGCGCGAGGCGGCCACCGAGCTGATCTGGACCGCCACCGCCAAGACCACGCGCGAGGAGCGGGCCCAGGTCATCCGCCGCCTGCCGCCGCTGCTGGCCACGCTGCGCCAGGGCATGAATGCGGTGGGCATGTCCTCGCAGAAGCAGGAAGAATCGATCAAGGCGCTGAACCTGGCGCTGACCGCGGCCTTTGGCGCACGCGCGGCCACCATCTCCGACGAGCAGTTCGAGCACCTCAAGCAGCGCCTGGAGACCATCGAGGAGCTGCTGCCCGACGACGATTTCGAGATCGACGACAGCTGGATCCTCGACGAGTCCAACCACGGCAGCGACGGCCTGGAGGTGGTGGGCGACGGCGGCTCGATGCCCGGCCCGGCCATGATCCAGTGGGCGATGCAGCTGGCCGTGGGCGACGCCTTCCGGCTCGAGTTCCGTGGCCGTCAGGAGACGGTGCGCCTGGTCTGGCAGGGCATGCATCGCCAGCTGTCGCTGTTCTCGGCCGGCGAGGGGCGCTGCCTGCTGTTCCAGAAGGCGCGCCTGGCGGCCTTTCTGCAGGCCGGCCTGCTGCTGCCGGTGCAAGAGGAGTCGCTCACGGCCACCGCCACGCGCGAGGCGCTGCGCCGCATCGAGGCCGACCCGGGCCGGCTGCTGGCGCCCGCCTGAGCGCCTGGACGGCACGGCCGCCCCTGCGGCGCCAGCTCAGTGGATGACCCGGTCCTCGGGCACGTCGAACAGTTCGTCCAGCACCAGCGCATCCGGCTCCTCGCCGCGCGACCAGAACAGCATCAGCAGGATGATCTTCAGCTCGTCCAGCGGCAGCGGGCCGTCGCCTGCGGCCATGGCGCGGTCGATGGTCTGCTCGCGCAGCTCGGGCGTGAGCACGCCGGCCGATTCCAGGAAGCGCAGGAAACCCAGGCCCTCGGGGCCCAGCTGGTCTTCCTCGCGCGGCAGGTAGACGCGCTGGCTCAGCCGCGCCGGCGCCGCCAGCAGCGGTGCGCCGGAGTCGTCCAGGCCGTCCAGCCACTGCAGGGCGTCGCGGATCTCGTCGGACTCGAAGCCCACGGCCGAGAGCTTGCGCCTGAGCTGGTCGGGTTCCGGGCAGGCCTCGGGCCGCCAGTAGTTTTCGTAGAGGTAGACCAGCACATCGAACATGCGGGGATCATAGCCGCTGGGCCGGGCCGCCCAGGCGGGTGAAACAGGGCCGCGAGGGGGTGCTCTTCCGGCCGTTGGCCGGCGCTGGTTCAGGCGCGGCCGATGCGCTGGAAGCGCCCGCCCGGCAGCCGCGCCACGCGGCCCGCCAGCTCCAGCGCCAGCAGCCGTGCGCTGAGCGCCGCCGCCGGCCAGCCGCAGCGCGCCTGCAGCGCGTCCAGGCCCAGGGTCTCGTCGCCCAGCGCGCCGAGCACGGCGCGGTCGCCGGGATCGGCGGCATCGGCGCGCTCGACCTCGGCGGCCGGCGGTGTGGCTGAGCCGATGCCCGCCGGCAGCGCTTCGAGCACGTCGTCGACGCAGGTGACCAGCGCCGCGCCCTGGCGGATCAGCTGCAGGCAGCCCTGCGACTGTCGGGCGTGGATCGGTCCGGGCAGGGCAAAGACCTCGCGGTTGGCCTCCAGTGCCAGCCGGGCGGTGATCAGCGAGCCGGACTTCAGTGCCGCCTCCACCACCAGGGTGCCCAGGCTCAGCCCGGCGATGATGCGGTTGCGCAGCGGAAAGTGCGCGGCCAGCGGCGGCGTGCCCGGCGGGTGCTCGCTGAGCAGCGCGCCGTTGTCGGGGATGCGCGCCGCCAGCGTGCGGTGGCGCGTGGGGTAGACGATGTCCAGGCCGCAGCCGGTGACCGCCACCGTGCCGCCCGGACCGTCCAGCGCGCCCTGGTGGGCCGCGCCGTCGATGCCCGAGGCCAGGCCCGAGACCACGCACAGGCTGCGCCGGCTCAGCTCGGCGGCAAACTCACGCGCATGCGCCAGCCCGGCCGGCGTGGCCTGTCGGCTGCCGACGATGGCCACCGACGGCACCGCCAGCCGCCAGGCCGGACCGTCCAGCCACAGCAGCGGCGGCGGATCGGGGCTGTCGAGCAGCAAGGGCGGGTAGTCGGAGTCGCCCCAGGCCAGCACCTGGCGCTGGGCACCGCCGTCGAGCCAGCGCGCGCTGGCGTCCCAGGCGGCGTCGGCGGCGATGTCGCTGTCCTGGCGGTTCTGCAGCCCCAGGACCGCGGCCGGGCCCACCTGGTCCTGCCACAGCGCTTCAGGGGCGTCGAGCACCGCCTGCGGCGAGCCACAGCTGGCCAGCAGCCGGCGCATCGCGCTGCGACCCACGCCGTTGGCGTGGCTCAGCCGCAGCCAGGCGCGCAGATCGTCCGGATCGACCATGCCCGCGGCAGCGGGGGGCCGCTCAGGGCTGGGTGACCAGATCGCCGCGGGTCACGGCGGTGTTGGACTGCAGCACCAGCGCGTAGGAGACGCGGTCGAAGACACGGAAGACGAAGAGCTCGCCGACGCGGGTGTCGGGCAGGCGCATCACCGCGCGGTCCTCGGTGGTGGTGTCCACCGCGGTCTGGCCGGCGCGCCACAGCGCCAGCACATGGCCGCGCTCCATGCCGTCCTTGGCGCCGCGGTTGATCGAGACGATCTGGTTCTGGCCGGCGTTCAGGCCATCGCCGTGGACGCTGACGATGCGGGCCGCGAAGGTGCCCGCCGGGGCGTGCGGCGCGTAGGCTTCAAAGTCGCGCGGCGGCTGGGGCGCCAGGCGGTCGCCCACCGTGGCCTCTTCGCGCAGCGACGCCACGGTGAAGGTGGCGGGCACGAGTTCGGTGGTCTTGCCATCGGCCGAGGCGCGCACCTCACCGGCGCGGACCTGCTCGACCACGCCCACGTGCCGGGCCTCAAAACCCAGCACCTCGCCGGTCAGCGGGTCGGTCAGCGGCTTGGGCTCGCGGTAGAGCTGCCAGGTGCGCGCCTGGGAGACGTCGCCGCGCACATAGGCGGTTTCGCCGCGCGACAGCAGCACCCGGCCCTCCTGGGTGGCGACGATGCGAGGCGCCTCGATCAGGTTGTTGGCCTCCAGCACGACCGACTCGGTCAGGAAGGGGCCGATCACGCTCATCGGCACCGAACCGATGGCCGAGTCCTGCAGTGCCTCGGGGCGCACGCGCGGCGACAGCTTGCCGTCACCGGCGGATTCGACCGGCCGACCCACGCGCAGCACGGCGCGGCCGCTGCTCTTGTCCAGCCACAGCACCTGGCCGGGGTAGATCAGGTGCGGGTTGCGGATCTGCTCCAGGTTCATGCCCCACAGCTCGGGCCAGCGCCACGGGCTCTTGAGGAAGATCTTGGAGATGCCCCACAGCGTGTCACCGCGCTTGACGGTGTGGCTGTCAGGGGCGTTGGGCGCCAATTCCGACAAGGGCACGCCGGCCTGCGCCACCTTCTGGGCGGTGCTGCGCTGGCCGTCCGTGACGGGGTAGTTGACGGCCGACGCCGGGCCGCTGACCAGGGTCCCACACAGGCCGAGGGCACACAGCAGGGGAAGAAGGCGTGGCAAGGAACGGCTCATGGTTCGAGTCTCCCGGGCGATGAGCCGGAAATCAGTGGCAATGCAACAATCGGGGCCTGGCGGCCACGGTGGCCGGGTCAGACCCGCGAAAAGCTGACGAAAAGCTCAGAAAGCGTCGCAAATTCTGCCCCTAAAGCCTTGATGCCGCAATGAAATGCGGTGACGGCCGTCGCCCAGATTCGCCCCGCCCGCGCAGCGGCTGTTGTGTCTTGTCGACAGCCCGGCGCCCAACCGAGCCCCTCGCCCCTGCTTCCATGGCCCTGCTGAGCATCCTGCGCTACCCCGATCCCCGACTGCACACCGTGGCCCAGCCCGTGGCCGAGGTGGACGCCACCGTGCGCCAACTGGTCGACGACATGCTCGAGACCATGTACGCCGCCGAGGGCGTGGGTCTGGCCGCCACCCAGGTGGATGTGCACCGCCGGGTGATCGTGATGGACACCTCTGAGCAGCGCGACCAGCCCCTGGTGCTGATCAACCCCGAGCTCACCTGGGCCAGCGACGAGCTGCGCGTGGGCGAGGAGGGCTGCCTGTCGGTGCCCACCATCTACGACGAGGTGCGCCGCCATGCCCGCGTGCGGGTGCGCGCGCTGGGCCGCGACGGCCAGCCGCACGAATTCGAGGCCGATGGCCTGGCCGCGGTGTGTGTGCAGCACGAGATGGACCACCTGATGGGCAAGGTCTTCGTCGAGTATTTGAGCCTGCTCAAGCGCGACCGCATCAAGACCAAGATGCTCAAGAAAACGCGCGACGAACAGGCGCGCCAGCGCTGATGGGCGCCGCACCGGCCCTGCGCGTCGGCTTTGCCGGCACGCCCGAATTCGCCGCGGTGGCGCTGCAGGCGCTGCTGACGGCCGGTTTCACGGTGCCGCTGGTGCTCACCCAGCCCGACCGCCCGGCCGGCCGCGGGCTGAAGCTGCTGCCGTCGCCGGTCAAGGCGCTGGCGCTGGAGCGGGGCCTGCCGGTGGCGCAGCCGCGCAGCCTGCGCCTGGACGGCAAGTTCCCGGACGAGGCCCGCCAGGGCCAGACCGCACTGCAGGCCGCGGCGCTGGACGTGCTGGTGGTGGCGGCCTACGGCCTGATCCTGCCGGCCTGGGTGCTGGCCATGCCGCGCCTGGGCTGCCTGAACATCCACGCTTCGCTGCTGCCGCGCTGGCGCGGTGCGGCGCCCATCCACCGCGCGATCGAGGCCGGCGACGACGCCACCGGCATCACCATCATGCAGATGGACGAGGGCCTGGACACCGGCGGCATGATCAGCCGCCGCGCGCTGGCCATCGGCCCCGACGACAGCACCGCCACGCTGCACGACCGCCTGGCCGCGCTGGGCGGCGAGATGATCGTCGACGACCTGCGCCGCGCCGCTGCCGGCCAGGCCTTGTCGGCCACGCCGCAGCCGGCCGAAGGCGTCTGCTACGCCCACAAGATCGAGAAGGCCGAGGGCGCGATCGACTGGTCGCTGCCGGCGGCGGTGATCGAGCGCCGTATCCGCGCCTTCGACCCCTTCCCCGGTGCCAGCTTCACCTGCCAGGGCGAGTTGGTGAAGTGCTGGCAGGCCCGGCTGGCGCCCGGTACCCCCGGCGCCGAGCCCGGCAGCGTGCTGCAGGCCGACGCCCAGCAACTGCAGGTGGCCTGCGGCGATGGCGCGTTGGACCTGCTGCAGCTGCAACGCCCCGGCGGCAAGCGCGCCCCGGCGGGTGCCTTCGTGCAGGCCCGCCCCGGCCTGGCCGGCCAGCGCCTGGCTTGAACTTTCCAGGGTCTGCCCGCATCTGAGGCGGACCAGTCAACCACGGAGCCCCAGGCACCCACCATGTTCAATCTGCTGAAGACCGCCGTGCTGATGGCGGCCATCACCGCCCTGTTCATGACCATCGGCCAATTGCTGGGCGGCCAGACCGGCATGATGATCGCGCTCGTCGTGGCGCTGGGCATGAACGTCTTCAGCTACTGGTTCTCGGACAAGATGGTCCTGCGCATGTACAACGCGCAGGAGGTGACCGAGCAGACCGCGCCGCAGTTCTACCGCATGGTGGCCGAGCTGGCCGCCAAGGCCGAGCTGCCGATGCCCAAGGTCTACCTCATCAATGAGGACGCGCCCAACGCCTTTGCCACCGGCCGCAACCCCAGCCATGCCGCGGTGGCCGCCACCACCGGCATCCTGCGCGTGCTCTCCGAGCGCGAGCTGCGCGGCGTCATGGCCCACGAGCTGGCCCACGTCAAGCACCGTGACATCCTGATCAGCACGATCAGCGCCACCATGGCTGGCGCGATCGGCATGCTGGCCAATTTCGGCATGATGTTCGGTGGCCGCGACTCGGAAGGCCGGCCAGTCAACCCGATCGTCTCGATCCTGGTGATGCTGCTGGCGCCGCTGGCCGCCAGCCTGATCCAGATGGCGATCAGCCGCGCCCGCGAGTTTGAGGCCGACCGCGGCGGCGCCGAGATCTCCGGCGACCCGGCCGCGCTGGCCTCGGCGCTGCAGAAGATCCACCGCATCGCCCGCGGCATCCCGCTGGAGGCCGCCGAGGCCCACCCGGAAACCGCCCAGATGATGATCATGAACCCGCTGTCGGGCGGTGGTCTCAAGGGCCTGTTTTCCACCCACCCGTCCACCGAGGAGCGGGTCGAGCGGCTGATGGTGCTGGCGCGCGGCGCGCGCTGACTCAAGTCCGGGCAGGGGCGGGCCGATAACCCGGTCACAGCCTCCTTTGCGGACCCTTCTTCATGCGCCCGATCCTGACCCTGTCCGTCCTTGCCGGCACCCTGCTGCTGGCGGGGTGCGACCAATTGGGCATCGAATCGGCCACCGTGGTGGCCGAGAAGCGCTCGGCCGAGGGCAAGGCCATCGGCGGCGCCTGCCGCCATGCAGCCCGCGCGATCGAGGACTGCTACACGCTGAACAAGAAGGCCGACAAGGCCGCGGTCTACGCCGGCTGGCGCGACATGGACGACTACATGCGCGAGAACAAGCTCGAGCCCGTGCTGCCGCAGATCAAGCCCGAGCCCAAGAAGAAGCCCCCGCCCGCCGATGGCGAGGCGGCCGTGGCCGAGGCAGACGCCGAGCCCAAGGCGGGCCAGGACGCCAAGGACGGCCACGACGCCGCCCCGGCCGCGCACGGCAAGCACTGACGTCCACCCCGCCATCGCCGCCATAGGACAATGGCGGGATGCTCGATTCCTGGCGCCGCCTGCGGCGCGATCCTGATTTCCACGCCGGCGCGCGCGAGATGGCCGGCATTGCGCTGGGCATTGGCGCCTGGGGACTGGTCACCGGTGTGGCCATGGTCAAGAGCGGCCTGGGCGTGCCGCTGAGCCTGCTGATGACGCTGACCGTGTTCGCCGGCAGCGCGCAGCTCAGCGCGCTGCCGCTGATCGCCGCCGGTGCGCCGATCTGGGTGGTTTGGGCCACCGCCGCCTGCGTCAACCTGCGCTTCGTGATCTTCAGCGCCGGCTGGCGCCCCTACTTTGCCCACCTGCCGCGCCGACAGCGCCTGCTGATGGGCTATGTCAGCGGCGATCTGAACTACGTCTGCTTCATGCGCCGCTACCCCGAGCCGGTGCCCGCGCCGGGTCAGCTGGCCTATTACTGGGGCGGTGTGGCGGTGAACTGGTGCGCCTGGCAGGCCATGTCCATCCTGGGCATCGTGCTGGCCGACCAGGTGCCCACCGAATGGGGCCTGGGCTTTGCCGGCACGCTGGCGCTGCTGGGCCTGACCGGCTCGCTGCTGACCGACCGCGCCACCTGGATCGCGGCGGCGGTGGCCGCCTGCGCCGCGGTGGCCGCCTATGCGCTGCCACTGCGCCTGAACATCGTGGTGGCGATCGCCGCAGCGGTGGCCGTGGGCATTGTGCTCGACCACTGGAAGCCCGCGCAGCGGCCGGGGGCCGCATGACGGGCTGGGAAACCGCACTCGCCATCCTGGGCCTGGCCGTGATCACCGTGCTGACGCGCAGCTTCTTCCTGATCCCCGAGCGTGAACTGCCCATGCCGGCGTGGCTGCGCGAAGCGCTGCGCTACGCCCCACTGGCCGCGCTGTGCGCCGTGGTGGCGCCCGAGATCGTGCTCACCCAGGGCCAGTTGATCCACACCTGGCAGGACGCCCGCCTGTACGCCGCCGCCGCCGGTGCGGCGTGGTTCTGGTGGCGCCGCGGCATCCTGGGCACCATCGTCTGCGGCACGACCGTGATGTTGACGCTGCGCCTGGGCCTGGGCTGGTGAATCCCGATAATTCGATCTGTTGAACCCCCGAAGAGAGCCAAGACCATGAACGTGATCCGCTTCGCCGACCTCGTCGCCCAGGGCCGTGCCCAGGGCCAGCGCGTCTTCATCCGCGCCGACCTGAACGTCCCGCAGGACGATGCCGGCAACATCACCGAAGACACCCGCGTGCGTGCCTCGGTGCCCTGCATCCAGCTGGCGCTGCAAGGCGGCGCTGCGGTGATGGTGACCAGCCACCTGGGCCGCCCCACCGAGGGTGAGTTCAAGCCCGAGGACTCGCTGGCCCCGGTCGCCAAGCGCCTGGGCGAGCTGCTGGGCCGCGAGGTCAAGCTGGTCGCCAACTGGGTCGACGGCGTGGCCGTGCAGCCCGGCGAGGTGGTGCTGCTGGAGAACTGCCGCGTCAACAAGGGCGAGAAGAAGAACAACGAAGACCTGGCGAAGAAAATGGCCGCCCTGTGCGACATCTTCGTCCACGACGCTTTCGGCACCGCCCACCGCGCCGAGGCCAGCACCTACGGCATCGCCCAGTTCGCCAAGATCGCCTGCGCCGGCCCGCTGCTGGCGGCTGAAATTGACGCGATCAGCAAGGCCCTGGCCAACCCGAAGCGCCCGCTGGTGGCCATCGTCGCCGGCTCAAAGGTCAGCACCAAGCTGACCATCCTGCAGAGCCTGGCCAAGAACGTCGACGGCCTGATCGTCGGCGGCGGCATCGCCAACACCTTCATGCTGGCTGCCGGGATGAAGATCGGCAAGAGCCTGGCCGAGCCGGACCTGCTGGGCGAGGCCACCGCGGTGATTGCCGCGATGAAGGCGCGCGGCGCCGAGGTGCCCATTCCTGAGGACGTGGTCACCGCCAAGGCCTTCGCGGCCGACGCGCCGGCCACGGTGAAGGCCGCCACCGAGGTGGCGGATGACGACCTGATCCTGGACATCGGCCCGAAAACCGCGGCCAAGCTGGCGGCGCAGCTGAAGGCCGCAGGCACCATCGTCTGGAACGGCCCGGTGGGCGTGTTCGAGTTCGACGCCTTCGCCCAGGGCACCGAGGCCATCGCCCGTGCGATTGCCGAATCGGACGCCTTCAGCATCGCCGGCGGCGGCGACACGCTGGCCGCGATTGCCAAGTACGGCATCGAGCAGGACGTGGGCTACATCTCCACCGGCGGCGGCGCCTTCCTGGAGGTGCTGGAAGGCAAGACCCTGCCGGCCTTCGAGATCCTGGCCAGGCGCGCCGCGGCCTGACCCTCCGGGCACCCCACGCCAGGCGGCCTTCGGGCCGCTTTTTTTCGCCCCCTCGGCCGCTGCGGGCGCAACTTGAGGGGATCCGGAAAGGCTGTCCCCTCCATCCGGGCATGGGCTGCGTCGCCTCAAGTTCGGCCACCGCAGCGCCGAAGTCCCTCCCAAGGCCGCGGCCAGTGGGCGGCGGCGTGCGATTCGAGGATGTGAGATGACCGAGACCGTCGATGTCAGCCAGCTGCGCGTGGGGATGTTCGTTCACCTGGACGTGGGCTGGATGTCGCATCCCTTTCCGCTCTCCAGCTTCAAGATCGCCTCGGCCGAGCAGATCCAGACCATCCAGGGCCTGGGACTGAAGCAGCTGCGCTGGAGCCCCGAGCGCAGCGACCCGGCGCCGGTCAGCCTGGAGCTGCCGGCCCACACCGCCGCCGCCGAGGAAGCCCCGGCCCCCGACCCGGCCGAGCTGGCCCGGCGCGAGCGCGCCGCCCGCCTGGAGGCGCAGCTCGACGCGATGCGCCAGTGCGAGCGCCAGTTCAGCGAGGCCTGCCGCGACCTGCGCCGCATCAACGACTGGGTCACCGGCGAGCCCGAGCATGCCCGCGCGGCGACCCAGCAGCTGAGCCAGGCGCTGATGGACAAGATGCTGGTCGATGGCGAGCTGTGCGTGCGCGTGCTGGGCGAGCAGCAGGGCGACCGCCTGTCGGCCCATGTGATGAACGTGACGGTGATCTCGATGCTGCTGGGCAAGGCCCTGGGCTTCGACGCCGAGGAGATGATGGCCCTGGGCAGCGGCGCGCTGTTGCACGACGTGGGCAAGCTGAGCCTGCCCGACCGGCTGCGCCTGGGCCACGACAACTTCAGCGCCACCGAGCAGCAGCACTACCGCGAGCACGTGGCGCTGGGCGTGGCGCAGGGCCGCCGCATGGGCCTGACGCCGCAGGTGCTGCTGGTGATCGCCCAGCACCATGAGCTGGCCGACGCCTCGGGCTACCCCAGCGGGGTGGGCCTGGACAAGATCAGCACCGCGGCGCGCGTGGTGTCGATGGTCAACCACTACGACAACCTGTGCAACGCCGCCTCGGTGGCCCAGTCGCTGACGCCGCACGAGGCGCTCTCGCGCATGTTTGCGCATGCCCGCGGCAAGTTCGATGCGGTGATGCTCAACGCCTTCATCCGCCTGATGGGCATCTACCCGCCGGGCTCGGTGGTGCAGCTGTCGGATGACCGGCTGGCGATGGTGATGTCGGTCAACTCGGCGCGCCCGCTCAAGCCGCGCGTGCTGGTGATGGATCCCGGCGTGCCCAGCGAGCAGGCGCTGCACCTGGACCTGGAGCAGGTGCCCGACCTGGGCATCCGGCGCAGCCTGCGCAGCGACCAGCTGCCCGGCCGCGCGCTGGAATACCTGGCGCCGCGCAAGCGCGTGGCCTACTTCTTCGACGTCGAGACGCCGGCCCTGGAGCAGTCATGACCGGTGGCAGCCAACAGCCATGGAGGCGGCGGTGAGCGGCCCGGATGCCGGCCTGGCCTGGTGGGCCGGGCAGGCCCAGGGGCAGGCGGCCATCCTGGCGGCCCTGGACACGCCGGCCTGGCTGGTCGAGGCCGATCACCTGACGGTCCTGCAGGCCAATGAGGCGGCGGCCGCCTTCCTCGGTCGGCCGCAGCAGGCGCTGCCCGGCCAGGACGCCCAGGGCCTGCTGCCCAGCCTGGAGGACCTGGCCTTCTGGGGCGAGGCGCAGGCCGGCCAGGCCACGACGCTGGATTCCGAGATCGACCTGCCCCGCCCGGGCGGCGGCGAGGCGCGCATGCGCCGGCGCATCAGCCGCCTGCCGGGCGAGGGCCCCGGCCTGTGGCTGGTGCAGCTGCAGGACCTGAGCCGCGAGCACGCCGCGCAGCGCGAGCGCGAGCGCGCGCTGGCCGAGCTGCGCGCCACGCTGGAGGCCACGGCGGATGGCATCCTGGTCACCGACCTCAGCGGCGGCATCCAGGCCTTCAACCGCCGCTTCGCCCAGCTCTGGTCGCTGCCGCCGCAGGCCCTGGAGCAGCGTGATGACGAGCGTGTGCACGCCTGGATGGCGCTGCAGACCACCCAGCCCCAGGCCTGGCGAGCGCGCCTGGCGGCGCTGCGCGAGCACTGCCTGACCTCGGCCAACGACACCGTGCGCCTGGTCGACGGCAGCCTGCTCGAATGCCACACCCAGCCGCAATGGAGCCAGGGCCGGCCGATCGGTCGCGTGTTCTCGTTCCGCGAGCTGAACCGGTTGCGCCCTGGGGCGCCGCGCCGCGACGGTGACGGCGCGCCCGATGCCGGCAGCCAGCTGCCGCACCGCGCCACCTTTGTTGCCCGCGTGGATGATGCGCTGGCGCAGGCCCGCGACAGCGGCGCCAGCCTGGTGGTGCTGTGCGTGGACGTGGACACCCAGGCGCTGTGGGGCGCCCCGGACGCCGCGCTGCCCAGCGAGGACCGCTGGGCCGCGGTGGTGCGCCTGCTGCGCGCTGGCCTGCAGGCGCCGGCCATGCTGGCGCGGCTGGGCGCGGCGCGCTTCGGCGTGCTGCTTGAGAACGCCAGCGAGGCCAAGGCCGAGGCCGTGGCGCGCCGCTGGCAGACCCTGGCCGCCGCCGAGGCCCAGGGCGCGTTCAGCCCGCCGGTGGTGGGCGTGGCCGCCTATCCGCAAGCCGGCAACTCGGCCGACGAGCTGCTGGCCCATGCCGAAAACGCGTTGGCGCGCGCCCAGGCGCTGGGCGAGTCCTGCCGCACCCACCAGAGCAGCGGCGAATCGCGCACCCAGCGCCAGCAGCGGCTGGAGGCGGCGCTGCGCGACGGTCTGGCGCAGCCGCAGTTCCGGCTGCAGTACCAGCCCCGCATCGACATGGCCCAGGGACGGCCCTGCGGCCTGGAGGCCCTGGTGCGCTGGAAGGACCCGCTGGCCCACCGCGAGCTGCTGCCCGCGCAGTTCCTGCCGCTGGCCGCCCGCGCCAGCCTGATGGCCACGCTGGATGAATGGGTACTGTCCCAGGCCGTGCACCAACTGGCCCGCTGGCGTGCCGGCGGGCTGATGCTGCCGGTGTCGGTCAACCTGAGTTCGGCCTCGCTGCTGCGGCCCGGTCTGGCGCGGCGCATCGAGGCCCTGCTGACCCATGCCGGCGTGCCGGCGCAGGCGCTGTCGCTGGAGCTCAGCGAGGATGCGCTGAGCACCGATCCCGAGGCCACCGTGATCACGCTGCGGACGCTGCGTGCGCTGGGCCTGGGCGTGGTGCTGGACGGATTTGGTCGCGGCGAAAGCTCGGCCACGCTGCTGCAGCGCCTGCCGCTGACAGCGGTCAAGCTCGACCGCAGCGTGCTGCACGACGCCATGCGCCACGCCCAGGGCGCCGCCTGGCTGCGGGGCACCACCGCCCTGGTGCGCGCGCTGGGCCTGGACTGCCAGGCGGTGGGCATCGAGACCGAGGGCCAGCGCCTGGCGCTGGCGCAGGCGGGCGGCCAGTCCTGGCAGGGTTTCCTGCATGGCGCGGCGCTGGATGCGCAGCGCGTGCCCAACTGGTGCGCGCGCGCCGGCGCCGCGGCCGCCTGACGCCCCCAGGCACAATGCACGCGGAGGGCCCAGCGGGCCCGGGGAGCGTGCGTGATCTACAAGTTCAAGAGCAAGGCAGCCGGTGACGTCATCATGCTTGGCCCCAATGGCGACCGGGTGCTGGGCCTGATCGGCAAACCGCCTGGCGGCCCCGGCATCCTCGAGCCGCAGGACATGCCGGCCGCGGTGGTCGCGCTGCAGACCGCCATCGAGGCCGACGAGGCGGCGCGCGCCGCCGCCGTGGATGATCAGGACCCGGCGGCGCGGCCCGAGGCGATCTCCTTGCGCCAGCGTGCCTGGCCGCTGGTCGAGATGATCCGCCGCGCCCAGGCGGCCGACGAACCCATCGTCTGGGGCGCCTGATGCCCTATCCCGAACCGACACGTGTGATCGCGGTGCGCCACGGCGAGACGGCCTGGAACGTTGACACCCGGCTGCAGGGCCAGCTCGATGTGCCGCTCAACGAGCGCGGCCGCGAGCAGGCCCGCCGCGCTGCGCGCGCACTGCGACACGACCCGCCTGACGTGATCTACGCCAGCGACCTGTCGCGCGCGCTGGCCACCGCCCAGGCCACCGGCGAGCTGCTGGGCCGCCCGGTGAGCACCGACACCGGCCTGCGCGAGCGGAACTTCGGCATCTGGCAGGGCCACACCTACGCCGAGGTGGCTGAGCGCTGGCCCGAGCAGAGCGAGCGCTGGCGCCGCCGCGAGGCCGGCTTCGGCCCCGAGCAGGGCGAGACGCTGCAGGGCTTCTTCGACCGTGTGGTGGCCTGCGCCACCCGCCTGGCCAGCGCCCACCCGGGGCAGACGGTGCTGATGGTGGCGCATGGCGGCGTGCTGGACTGCCTGTACCGTGCGGCCTCGCGCATCGCGCTGAATGCACCGCGCACCTGGGAGCTGCCCAACACCGGCATCAACCGCCTGCTCTACACCGGCGAGGGCTTCACGCTGGTGGGCTGGGCTGATGTGCAGCACCTGGACGACGACGCCCGCGACGAGTCCAACGACCGGGTGGGCCACGCGGCCTGAGCGGCGATGCAGGCGGCCCAGGTGATCGTGCTGGCGGTGCCGGTGTTCCTGGCGCTGATCGGCCTGGAGTGGTGGTGGGGACGCCGGCGCGGCTTCGACACCTACCGCCTCAACGACGCGCTGGCCAGCCTGTCGCTGGGCGTGATCAACCAGGTCGTGCCACTGCTGCTGCGCTTTGGCATTTACGCCTGGGTCTGGCAGCACGCGGCGCTGTGGCACCTGCCGGCGCAGGCGTGGTGGGTCTGGCTGCTGGCGCTGGTGGGTCTGGATTTCTGCTACTACTGGCTGCACCGCGCCGGCCACCGCGTGGCCATTTTCTGGGCGGCCCATGCCGTTCACCACCAGAGCGAGGAGTACAACCTCAGCACCGCGCTGCGCCAGACCGGCAGCGGCTGGCTGCTGGGCTGGGTTTTCTACCTGCCTTTGGCCGTGCTGGGCGTGCCGCCGCTGGTCTTTGCCACGGTGGGGCTGATCGACCTGCTCTACCAGTTCTGGGTGCACACCCGCCAGATCGGCCGCCTGGGCTGGTTTGACCGCTGGTTCTGCTCGCCCAGCAACCACCGGGTGCACCATGCCGTGAACGACCGCTACCTGGACCACAACTATGGCGGCATCCTGATGGTCTGGGACCGGCTGTTCGGCACCTTCATCGACGAGGACGACGACGAGCCCATCGTCTATGGCACGCGCACGCCGCTGGCCAGCTGGGACCCGCTGCGGGCCAATCTGGTGGTCTACCGTGAGCGCTGGGCGCTGATGCGCCATGCGCGGGGTTGGCGTGAGCACCTGGCGGTGTGGCTGGCGCCGCCCGACTGGAAGCCGGCAAACGCGCCGGCCTCACCGCCGTTCGTGCTGGCACGAGCCGCCTACGATCCGCCGGTCTCGCGCCTGCGGCAGGTGGCGGCGGTGGCGCTGTTCGGTATGGTGTTGCTGGCCACCGCGCAGTGGCTGTGGATCGCCCACACTCTGGCGCCGGTGGCGCTGTGGAGCGGCGCGGTGGCGATCGTGGCGTCGACCTGGGGCGTGGGACGCTTGCTGTCTCCGCCCGTGTGACTCAGCGCTCGAACAGGTCGCCCGCGCGCTGCGGCGGCGCCAGGCCCAGGTGGCGCCAGGCCATCAGCGTGGCCACGCGGCCGCGCGGCGTGCGCTGCAGAAAGCCCTGCTGGATCAGGTAGGGCTCGATCACGTCCTCGATCGTGCCGGCTTCCTCGCCGATGGCCGCGGCCACGTTGTCCAGGCCCACCGGGCCGCCGTCGAAGCGGTGGATCACCGCCTCCAGCAGCTTGCGGTCCATCAGGTCGAAGCCTTGCGGGTCGACATCGAGCATCTTCAGCGCGGCGTCGGCCATGGCGCGGGTGATGCGGCCGTCGCCCTTGACGTCGGCGTAGTCGCGCACGCGGCGCAGCAGGCGGTTGGCGATGCGCGGCGTGCCGCGGCTGCGGCGGGCGATCTCCATGGCGCCGTCGGCGTCGATCGGCGCGTTCATCAGGCCGGAGGAGCGGGTGACGATGCGCGCCAGTTCGTCGGCGGTGTAGAACTCGAGCCGGGCCACGATGCCGAAGCGGTCGCGCAGCGGGTTGGTCAGCATGCCGGCGCGGGTGGTGGCGCCCACCAGCGTGAAGGGCTGCAGGTCCAGCTTGATCGAGCGCGCCGCCGGGCCCTCGCCGATCATGATGTCGATCTGGTAGTCCTCCAGCGCCGGGTAGAGGATTTCCTCGACCACCGGGCTCAAGCGGTGGATCTCGTCGATGAAGAGAACGTCGTCCTTTTCCAGGTTGGTCAGCAGCGCGGCCAGGTCCTTGGGCTTTTCCAGCACCGGGCCGCTGGTCTGGCGCAGGTTGACGCCCAGTTCGGTGGCGATGATGTGGCTCAGCGTGGTCTTGCCCAGGCCGGGCGGGCCGAACAGCAGCACATGGTCGAGTGCCTCGCGGCGCTTCTTGGCGGCGCCGATGAAGATCTCGAGCTGCTCGCGCGCCTTGGCCTGGCCCACGTACTCGTCCAGCAGCTTGGGCCGCAGCGCCCGCTCCAGCGCCTCTTCCTGCGGGGTGGCGGCGGCCGCGGTCAGCACCCGGGGCGCGCGCGGCAGGTCGGCGCCGAAATCGTCGGTCTGGATGGACATACAGTCATTATCGACCCATTCGCCGGTCGTGGGGGGGCTTGCGCTGGATCTGCTCCGGGCGCCGCAGATCACCCTAGAATCAGCCACACATGCTGCACCATCTGCGACATCGTCTGGCCCACGCTGCGCTGCTGGCGTGGATGGCGCTGTTCGGGTTGTTTGCGGCGCCCACCGTGTCACGCAGCCTGGCGGCGGTCGACCCGATCGCCTACGCCGCGGTCTGCAGCGCCGCCGGTGGCACCGAGGCGGCGACCGGTGTGGGCCTGGGTCATGTGGGCGAGGCCTGTGGCCTGTGCGCCGTGGCGGCCCTGCCCATCGTGCCGACGGCCGCCAGCGCCAGCCTGGCCCTGCCTTCCTTCACGGCCCTGGTGGCCCCCCAGGTGGCGCTGCCGTCGCGGCAGGCTGCCTGGCGCCACGCGCGTTCGCGCGCACCTCCTCTGCTCGCCTGATGCCTCAGCGCGGGCCGCGGCGTGATGCCGGGCCCGCAGTCGACATCGGTATGCGCGGCGCGGCCGCGCCGGAGAGGATTCCCATGAACCATGTTTCCCACGCTGAGAGCGTGCCGGCCCCGCTGGGCCTGGCCACCGGCGAGACACTGTTCGAGGCCGGCCACAGCGGCCCGGTCTGGCAACTGCAGTCCGGCGCACTGCGCCTGGACCAGATGGACCGCGAGGGCCAGCGCTTTGTGCAACTGGTGTTGCCAGGCGACCTGGTGGGCGCTGAACAACTGGCGGCCAGCGGCTATGCCCACTCGGCGCGCGCGATCGTGCCCAGCGTGGCGGTGCAGCGCGCCGTCGGCGGGGACGCCGAGCGCCGGCTCTTGCTGGCCGAGGCGCTGCTGGGCCAGCTCTCGCGCACCGGCGACCTGATCGCGCTGCGCACCGGCACCGCCCAGGAACGCCTGCGCCACCTGCTGCTGCTGCTGTCCGGCGCCGAACCCGGCTGGGACGAGGCCGTGGCCAGCCAGCGGGCGCTGCCGACGATCAAGGACGTCGCCGCGATCATTGACACCGCGCCCGAGACCGTCTCGCGCATCTTCGCCAACCTCAAGCGCTCGCACCTGCTCGACGGCCGCCAGCGCCAGGGCGCGCGCTTCAGCGCAGCCCGTCTGCGCGAGCAGGTCTGGCCTGCCGGCATGACCCGCAGCGACGGCGCGCTGCGGCCCTTGCAGCTGGCCGAGGCCTGAGTCCCCCTTTCTTCCACCCCCCTCAGAGGACCCCCGATGACGTTGAAACACCTGGCCGCCGTGGCCTTTCTTGCCAGCCTGTCCGTGGGCTCGGCCCTGGCCCAGACCGCGGTCAGCGAGGCCTGGGTGCGCGGCACCGTGCCGGCACAAAAGGCCACCGGCGCCTTCATGCAGATCAAATCCGCGCAGGGCGGCCGGCTGGTGTCGGCGGCCTCATCGGTGGCCGGCGTGGTCGAGATCCACGAGATGAAGATGGACGGCAACGTGATGAAGATGGCCGCGCTGCCCAAGGGCCTGGAGTTGCCGGCCGGCCAGACGGTCGAGCTCAAGCCGGGCGGCTATCACGTGATGCTGATGGAGCTCAAGCAGCCGCTGAAGGACGGCGACAGCGTGCCGCTGTCCCTGGTCGTCGAGGGCAAGGACGGCAAGCGCGAGACGCTGGAGCTGAAGGCGCCGGTGCGGCCGCTGGGCGCCGCCAACCCGGCGGCTATGCACCAGCACTGAGTCAGCGCGTCAGCCCAGGGCCTTGAGCGCCAGCTTGATGCCCTCGCTGACACCCACGTCCGGCGGCAGCTTCTTCAGCGCCGCCGCGGCGTCCTTCTCGCCATAGCCCAGCGCCATCAGCGCCTGGACGATGTCGGCCTGGCTGTCGTTCACCACCACCGAGCCCGCCGGCAGGCCCAGGTCCGGACCCAGCTTGCCCTTCAGTTCGAGCAGCAGCCGCTCGGCGGTCTTCTTGCCGATGCCGGGCACCTTCTGCAGCCGGCCACCCTCCTGGCGCGACACCGCCGCAGCCAGGTCGGCCACACTCAGGCCCGACAGGATGGCCAGCGCGGTGCGCGGGCCGATGCCCGAGATCTTCAGCAGCTCGCGAAAGGTGGCGCGCTCCTCGGCGCTGAGAAAGCCGTAGAGCAGTTGCGCGTCCTCGCGCACCACGAAATGGGTCAGCAGCGTGGCGCGTTCACCCAGGCCGGGCAGGTTGTAAAAGGTGCTCATCGGCACATCGACCTCGTAGCCGACGCCGCCGACGTCGATGAGCACGCGCGGCGGGGTTTTCTCCGCGACGATTCCCGTGAGGCGACCGATCATGGCGCCGCATCATACGGTGGTGGACAATCCTGGGCGATGACGCTGCGCCACACCTTCACCCCGCTCGACAACGTCCGCCTGGGCCACCTGTGCGGACCGCTGGATGAGCACCTGCGGGCGATCGAGGCGGTGCTGCCGGTGACCATCCAGCGCCGCCAGGGGGCGTTTCGCATCGAGGGCAGCGCGCGCGAGGCCGAGCGCGTGCTGGAGTTGCTGCAAAGCCTGTACGAGCGCGCCCGCAAGGCCATCCCCGCCGACCTGCTGCAGCTGGCGCTGGACGACTTGCGCCGCGGCAGCCGCGCCCGCCTGGCCGGCAGCGACGCCGAGGGCGATATCGTGCTGCACACGCGCCGTGCCGACCTCACCGGTCGCACGCCCAACCAAGTGCAGTACCTGCGCCAGATCCTGGGCCACGACATCACCTTCGGCATCGGCCCGGCCGGCACCGGCAAGACCTTCCTGGCCGTGGCCTGCGCGGTCGATGCGCTGGAGCGCAGCGCGGTGCAGCGCATCGTGCTGACCCGCCCGGCGGTGGAGGCCGGCGAGCGCCTGGGCTTTTTGCCGGGCGACCTGGCGCAGAAAGTCGACCCGTACCTGCGCCCGCTGTATGACGCGCTCTACGACCTGATGGGTTTTGACCGCGTGACCAAGGCCTTCGAGAAAGGCACGCTGGAGATTGCGCCGCTGGCCTTCATGCGCGGGCGCACGCTCAACCACAGCTTCGTCATCCTGGATGAGGCGCAGAACACCACGCCCGAGCAGATGAAGATGTTCCTGACCCGCATCGGCTTCGGCGCCAAGGCGGTGATCACCGGCGACGTCAGCCAGATCGATTTGCCGCGCGGCACGACCAGTGGCCTGGTCGACGCCGAGCAGGTGCTGCGCAAGGTGCAGGGCATCGCCACCACCCGCTTCACCTCGGCCGACGTGGTGCGCCACCCGCTGGTGGCGCGCATCGTCGACGCCTACGATGCCCAGCAGCGCCGCCGCGCGCGCGCGGCCAACGCCCCGGAGTCCTGATGGCCCTGCACCCTTTGAGCCTGTCGCTGCAGTTCGCCGACCCGCGCCACCGCGCCCAACTGCCACGCCACACCGTGCTGCGCTGCATCCGCCACGCGCTGGAGGCGCCCGGCGAGATCACCGTGCGTATCGTCGATGAAGACGAGGGCCGGGCGCTGAACCGCGACTACCGCGGCAAGGACTACGCCACCAACGTGCTGACCTTCGACTACGCCCACGAGCCGGTGGTGCAGGCCGACCTGGTGCTGTGCGCGCCGGTGGTCGAGGCCGAGGCCAAGGCCCAGCGCATCCCGCTGGCCGAGCACTACGCCCACCTGCTGGTGCACGGCACGCTGCACGCCCAGGGCTACGACCATGAGGGCGACGAAGTCGAGGCCGAGGCGATGGAAGCGCGCGAGACCGAGCTGATGCTGGGGTTGGGCCTGCGCGATCCGTACCGCCTCAGGGCAGCGGCGTCAGCAGATAGCAGCGACCGTCTGTCCCCTTCGCCGAAATCTGCCCGGCGTCGTTGATGCTCCAGGCCTGCTGCAGCGTGACGCCGCTCGGCAAAGTGACCAGACTGTCCAGCGCCTTCCAGGTGCCGTCGACCTTGGCCACGTAGGCATGCATGCCATCCGTCCAGTCGATGGTGTAGAAGCCCACCACCTTGCCCTGGGCGTTGATGGACTGGGCCAGTGAGTAGACGCCCGGCAGGCCCAGTGCGCGCAGGTTGGCGCCGCCCGGGTCGGTGACGAAGGCCTGGGTACGCGACTCGCCGGCGTTCGACGCGAAGCCCACCACCACCCGCGAGCGGTTCATGCCCAGGGCAAATGTGTTGTTGCCGCCCAGCGTGCCCAGCAGCGTCAGGCCGCTGGCATCGGGCCCGGTGATGGCCGCGCGCATCGCCGTCCCCTGGTCGACCGTGACCGCCATCGTGCCGTCGGACAGCACCGCGGTGGGTGTCAGACCGGCGTCCAGCTGGCGCGGCGTCAGTCGACCACCGCGGGTGATGAAGGCATGGTAGAGACGGTCGCTTGGATCCTGCGCGCCGCCCACCACCCGGCCCTTGGGGCTGACGGCCGAGGCGTAGCCCGAAGCGGCCGCCTGGCCGATCGGCGTGGGCTTGGTGGCTCCGTCCTCGACCAGGATCGCCTGCTGGAAGGCGTCTCCCGCCACCGAAGCCTGGCCCACAGCCTGGCCACGATCATTGAGGCCGCTGACATAGCTGTGGCTGCCGCCCAGCGTGCCGATCAGCCGTGCGCCGACACCGCCAGGGCCGGTGACGAAGCCGCGCTGCACACCGAGGCTGTCGAGCCGGGCGTGGCCGGCGACCTGACCCTGGGCATTGACCGCCCCTGGGCTGCAGGCGGACATGCCTGGTGGCGTGATATCGAGCGCGCTGTAGCCGGCGGCGGCCATGGCGTGCAGCGGCAGCGCCAGCAGGGCGCCCACCCAGGAAAGCGGTCTCATGTGCATCGTCTCCCTGTCTGCGAAAGAAAGCAGGCTCTGTGAGGCCCTTATCCGCGGCTGCTGCCCAGCAGCCGACGCTGCCAGAAGAACACGCCCAGCACCAGCGCGATCACGCCCATCATACCGGCGGCGATCCACACGCCGGTCTGGGTATGGATCAGCGGCAGGCCGTCGAAATTCATGCCGAAGAAGCCGGTGATCAGGTTCATCGGCAGGAACAGCGCGGTGATCACGGTCAGCGTACGCATGATGTCGTTGGTGCGCTGGCCGACCAGGGCGAAGTGCATCTGCAGGCCGGCCTCGGCGGATTGCTCCAGCCGTCGCACATGGGTGAGCACCCGCTCGATGTGCTCCAGCACATCGCGCGAGCGCACCCGCAGCAGGTCGCGCTCGCGGCGGGTGGTGGCGTCGGTGGCAGCGGGCCATTCGTCGAGCGCGTCGATCCATTCCTGCACGGCGCTGCGCTGGTCCTCGCAGATGTCTTCGAGCATGTGCAACGCATCGCGCGAGCGCACGATCAGCGACCAGTCCACGCTGCGCTGGCGCCGCGCCAGCAGCTCGGTCTGCAGGGTGGCGAAATGCCGCGTCAGCAGGCGGCGCAGGTCCAGGTAGTTGTCGACCACGTGGTTGACCATGCGCAGCATCAGCTCGGCCGGGCTGGTGGGCAGCCGGGCGCCGCCGCGCAGATCGCTTTCCTGCGCATGCTGGGCCAGGCGCGAGGCGAAGTGCTCGCGCACCTGGCAGTCGGTGGGGTGCACGCTCAGCAGCACGCGGTCGAAGATGGCGAAGCCGACCGGGTTGGTGTCGATCGCATCCAGCGCCTGGTAGGACGAGGCCAGTGTGCCGTGCTCGGCGCCCAGGAACAGGCTCTGGCTGCCACTGCCGGCGGCCAGCCGGCGCACCACCATCAGGTCGTACCAGGAGGTGTCGCCGAACTGCGAGGGCAGCTGGGTGTTGAGCAGGTCGCTGACATGCAGATCCACCAGCGGCGCGCCCACCCAGCGCTGCAGCGCGCCCTGGAGCTCCGCCAGGTGGACCTCGAACTGGCGGCGGCCGGTACCGATCCACAGAAAGCCCTCGGCGGGCAGCGTCTGCGGCAGCGCCGGCAGCTCCTGCAGGCGGTCGGCGGCGATGTGGAAGATGCGCATCAGCCCTGCTTGAGCAGGCGCGCGGCGTCCAGGGCGAAATAGCTCAGCACGCCGTCGGCACCGGCGCGCTTGAAGGCCAGCAGCGCTTCCATCATGACCTTGTCGTGGTCCAGCCAGCCGTTCTGCGCGGCAGCCTTGATCATCGCGTACTCGCCACTCACCTGGTAGGCAAAGGTGGGCATGCGGAACTCGTCCTTCACGCGGCGCACGATGTCCAGGTAGGGCAGGCCGGGCTTGACCATCACCATGTCGGCGCCCTCGGCGATGTCCAGCGCCACCTCGCGCAGCGCCTCGTTGCTGTTGGCCGGGTCCATCTGGTAGGTCTTCTTGTCGCTCTTGCCCAGGTTGGCGGCCGAGCCCACGGCGTCGCGGAAGGGGCCGTAGAAGGCGCTGGCGTACTTGGCGCTGTACGCCATGATGCGGGTGTGGATGCGGCCGCGGGCCTCCAGCGCGTCGCGGATGGCGCCGATGCGGCCGTCCATCATGTCGCTGGGCGCGACGATGTCCACGCCGGCCTCGGCCTGCACCAGGGCCTGCTCGCACAGCACGGCCACGGTCTCGTCGTTGAGGATGTAGCCGGTGTCATCCAGCAGGCCGTCCTGGCCGTGGCTGGTGAAGGGGTCCAGCGCCACGTCGGTCAGCACGCCCAGCTCGGGAAAGCGCGACTTCAGCGCCCGCACCGCACGCGGCACCAGGCCTTCGGGGTTGGTGGCCTCGCGGCCGTTCGGGTCCTTCAGGGCCGGGTCGATCACCGGGAACAAGGCCATCACTGGCACGCCCAGCTGCAGGCACTGCTCGGCCTGGGCGAACAGGCGGTCGACACTCAGGCGCTGCACGCCGGGCATGCTGGCCACGTCCTGCACCTGGTTATCGCCATCGAGAACGAAGACCGGCAGGATCAGGTCGGCCGGGGTTAGCAGGTGCTCACGCACCATGGCACGGCTGAAGGCATCACGGCGCAGGCGGCGCGGACGGGCGGCCGGAAAACTGGGCAGGCTCATGGGACGGCAGCAAGTGCGCGGGGATGCCGAAGATGCAACAGCCCGCGGAGGTTCGTGGAGCCCCTATGGTACAGACGCGACGCGTGGTGTTAAAGTTCGCTTTGAGCGTGGCTCGCGAGGGTCATGCTCCCTGCTTTTCCTCCCTGAGCAGGTGCCTTCACGTGATGACAGCGTCAAGGCTTTCAAGCCCCGGCCCACGGCCGGGGCTCTTTCTTATGTGCCGCCCGATAATGCGCCGCATGAGCTACCTCTGGGTCAAGGCCTTTCACATCGTCTTCGTGGCCAGCTGGTTCGCCGGACTGTTCTACCTGCCGCGGATCTTCGTCAACCTGGCCATGGTGCCGCACGACAGCCACGCCGAGCGCGAGCGGCTGCTGCTGATGGCGCGCAAGCTGCAGCGCTTCATGATGGTCCTGATGATTCCGGCGATCGTGCTGGGCACGGTGCTGTGGCTGGGCTATGGCATCGGCCGCGGCCCGGGCAGCGGCTGGATGCACCTGAAGCTGCTGCTGGTGGTGGGTGTGCTGGGCTACCAGGAAATGTGCCGCCGCCTGCTGAAGGACTTTGAATCTCTGGCCAATCGCCGCAGCGACCGCTGGTACCGCGTGTTCAACGAGGTGACGGTGCTGCTGTTCATCGCCATCGTCGTGCTGGTGGTGGTCAAGCCCTGACCCGCAGGATTCCGGCGTGGCCCGACATTCCGGTGGCAACTCCGCTGCGGCGCTGGCTCTGGCTTTCGCCGGACTGATCGTCTACGCCAGCCTCTATCCCTTCAGCGGCTGGCAATGGCCGCAGGGTGCCGGGCTGGTGGATCTGCTGGCCTTGCCGTGGCCGCGCTGGCACCCGGTGTTCGATATCTGGGCCAATCTGCTGGGCTATGCGCCGCTGGGCGCGCTGCTGGTGGTGGCCCAGCGCCCCCGGGGCCGCTCGCCGCTGGCGGCGGTGTGGCGCGCTGCGCTGGTGTGTGCCGCGCTGTCGTACGCCATGGAGACGGCGCAGCACCTGATTCCGGGGCGCTACCCGTCCTTGCTGGACCTGGGGCTCAACAGCGCGGGCGGCTTGGTGGGCGCGCTGCTGGCGGTGCTGGTGATGGCCACGGGTTGGCCGGGCCACTGGCAGAGCTGGCGTCAGCGCTGGTTCATCGGCGGCGATGCACCGCTGGGCCTGCTGCTGGCCTGGCCGCTGGGGCTGCTGTTCCCGGCGCCGTTCCCGATGGGACTGGGCCTGGGCTGGGAGCGCATCCAGGATGGGCTGGTGGGCCTCTTGATCGACGTCGACTGGGCGCAGGAGGCGCTGGAGTGGATCAGTGATGTGCCGGCGCCGATCGAGCGGCCAGTGGCGGTGGTCTCGGGCCTGGGCATGGTGCTGGGCCTGCTGGC
Organism: Ideonella aquatica; assembly: GCF_018069755.1. Lineage (GTDB taxonomy): Bacteria > Pseudomonadota > Gammaproteobacteria > Burkholderiales > Burkholderiaceae_C > Ideonella > Ideonella aquatica. The sequence continues at coordinate 41,533 of NZ_JAGQDE010000007.1, forward strand.
GCCCTGCCTGATCGCCTGTGCCGTCACCGGTCCGGGCTGGCGCCGCCTGGTGCTGTGCACCGGGGCCGTGGCGCTGGGCCTGGCCACGACCACGCTGTCGGCGGCGCTGAATTTCGGCCCCGCGCATGCGCTGGGCTGGCTGGGTCCCGAGGTGTTCCCGGCGATGGTGGCGGTGGGCGTGCTGTTGCTGCTGCTGGCGCCGCTGGGCGCACGCCTGGCCGCTGGCCTGGGCGTGGTGGTGCTGGTCGGCCTGGTGGTACTGGTCGCCCAGGTGCCGGCCGACCCCTACTTTGCCGACAGCCTGCAGGCCTGGGAGCAGGGACGCTTCATCCGCTTCCACGGCCTGGCGCAGTGGATCGGCTGGTTCTGGCCCTACCTGGCGCTGGGTTGGCTGCTGCACCGCCTGGCCGCCCAGGACTGAGCAGGCCACTGCCTACAATCCCGCCATGAGCTATTACAAGCACCATGTGTTCTTTTGCCTGAACCAGCGCGAGCCGGGGCAGGACTGCTGCGCCAACCACGGCGCGCAGGCGGCCTTTGACCACTGCAAGCAGGCGGTCAAGGCGGCCGGCCTGGCCGGGCCGGGCGGGGTGCGGGTGAACAAGGCGGGTTGCCTGGACCGCTGTGCCGGTGGCCCGGTGGCGGTGGTCTACCCCGAGGCGGTCTGGTACACCTTCGTCGACAGCGCCGACATCGACGAGATCGTCGAGTCGCACCTGAAAAACGGCCGCCCGGTCGAGCGCCTGCAACTGCCGCCCACGGTGGGCCGCTGATGAATGCCCACACCCGCCGGCTGCTGATGGCCGGCCCGGCCGGCGCGATCGCGCTGGCGATCGACGACCCGGCGGCGGCGCCGCGTGGCGTGGCGGTGATCTGCCACCCGCACCCGCAGCATGGCGGCACGATGGACAACAAGGTGGCGCAGACGCTGGCGCGCGCCTTCGTGCAACTGGGCTACCGCGCGGTTCGCTTCAATTTCCGCGGCGTGGGCAGCTCTGAAGGCGCCTGGGACGACGGCCGCGGCGAGATCGACGACGCGCTGGCCGTGATCGCCCAGCAGCGCGAGGCGGCGCTGCCGCTGGCGCTGGCCGGTTTCTCGTTCGGCGCCTATGTGGCCTCGCAGGCCGCCGCGCGCCTGGCCGACAGCCAGCCGGTCGAGCGCCTGGTGCTGGTGGGCCCGGCCACACAAAATTTCCAGGTGGCACCGGTGGCGCCGGGAACCCTGGTGATCCACGGCGAGTCCGACGAGGTGGTGCCGCTGGCGGCCACCCTCGACTGGGCACGGCCCCAGTCGATGCCGGTGGTGGTGGTGCCGGGCGTCGGCCACTTCTTTCACGGCCAGCTCGCGCTGCTCAAGACCATCGTCACCGACGCCTGGCACCGCTAAGCGGTGCCGTTTCCGCTCCTTTGACGCGGCCGGCTGGTCGCGCTCCCCGCTCCCGTCTGATCCCCATGAAACGCTTGCTGTCCCTGATCCTGTTGACCCTGCTCGTGGCCACCCCCACGGCGCGCGCCCAAGGCCCGCAGCCGCCCGAGGTGGCGGCGCGCGGCTACCTGCTGCTCGACATGACGGCGCGCCAGGTGCTGGCCGAGCGCAACGCCGACGCGCCGGCCGAGCCCGCCTCGCTGACCAAGCTGATGACCGCCTATGTGGTGTTCCAGGCGCTGAAGGACCGCAAGATCGCGCTGGAGCAGCGCCTGCCGGTCAGCGAGCGTGCCTGGGCCGAGCGCAAGGGCGGCGGCTCGCTGATGTTCATCGACCCCAAGATGACGCCCACCGTGGACGAACTGCTCAAGGGCATGATCGTGCAGTCGGGCAACGACGCGGCGGTGGCGCTGGCCGAAGGCGTCTCCGGCACGGTGGAGAACTTCGTCGCCCAGATGAACCGCCAGGCCGAGGCCTGGGGCCTGAAGAACACTGCGTTCAAGAACGTCACCGGCCTGACCGAGGCCGGCCACCGCAGCACCGCGCGTGAACTGGCCGAGATCGCCCAGCATGTGATCCGCGACTTCCCCGAGCGGCACGCGGCCTACTATGCGATGAAGGACTACAGCTTCAACAACATCCGCCAGCCCAACCGCAACCTGCTGCTGGCGCGCGACCCGTCGGTGGACGGCATGAAGACCGGCTTCACCGAGGCCGCCGGCTACTGCCTGATCGCCACCGCCCAGCGCGACTTCCCCGGCGGCAAGCGGCGCCTGCTGTCGGTGGTGATGGGGGCCGATTCGATGCAGGCACGCGCCAATGAGAGCCAGAAGCTGCTCAACTGGGGCTACACCGCCTTTGATGCGGTGCGCCTGTTTGAGGCCGGCAAGCCGGTGCAGACGGTGCCGGTCTGGAAGGGCACCCGCAACACCGCCGACCTGGGCGTGGACGGCGCGCTGGTGGTGGCCGTGCCCAAGGGCGAGGCCGAGCACCTGCGCACCGCGGTCGAGCGCATCGACCCGCTGGTGGCCCCGCTGGCCAAGGGCCAGCGCGTGGCCACGCTCAAGGTCAGCACGGTGGGCGGCACGCCGGTGGCGGCGGTGCCGCTGCTGGTGCAGGATGACGTGCCGCAGGCCGGCTTGCTGGGCCGCGCCTGGGATGCGCTGCGGCTGTGGATCAAGTAACCTGACGGACCGGCCCGAGAGGAGTACCCCATGACCGCGCCCCTGCCCGACCTTCTGTGCGACCTGGACGGCACGCTGCAGCCGCTGGCCGAGGCCAAGGTGTCGGTGATGGACCGCGGCTTCCTGTTCGGCGACGGCGTCTATGAGGCGATGCCGGTCTATGGCCGGCGGATCTTCCGCTTCGACCAGCACATGGCGCGCCTGGCGCGCAACCTGGACAAGCTGCGCATCCCCGCGCCGCTGGACCGCGACGGCTGGCTGGCGCGCATCCGCCGCCTGATCGACGCCCATGCCGCCGAGGACCAGATCGTCTACCTGCAGGTCACGCGCGGCGTGGCCATGCGCGAGCACGTGATGCTGCCCGGCCTGACGCCCACGGTCTTCCTCTTCAGCCAGCCGATGCGCCCGGTCCCGGCCGAGCAGCGCCACCACGGCGTGGCCTGCGTCACCGCGCGCGACCTGCGCTGGGCGCGTGGCGACATCAAGAGCATTTCCCTGCTGGGCAATGTGATGGCGCGCCAGGTCTCGGCCGACGCCGGCGCCGCCGAGACCCTGCTGTTGCGCGACGGCGAACCCGGCGGCCCCTGGCTGACCGAAGGCGCGTCCAGCAACGCCTGGATCGTGCACGAGGGCGCGCTGCTGGGCCCGCCGATGGACGGCCATGTGCTGGAGGGCATCCGCGTGGCGCTGCTGCGCGAGCTGTGCGAGGAGGAGGGCATCGCCTTCAACCTGCGCCCGCTCAGCGAGGCCGACCTGCGCGCCGCCGACGAGGTGCTGCTGAGCTCCACCGGCAAGGAGGTGCTGGCCGTGACCCGCATCGACGGCGAGCCAGTGGGCCACGGCGCGCTGCGCGGCAAGCCCGGTCCGGTCTATGCGCGCCTGTTTGAGGCCTACCAGCGCGCCAAGTGCGAGCAATCGATCTGAAGGAGGCCTGTGTGGCCGACATCCCGCCCGAGCCATCGCTGATCGAGTACCCCAGCGCCTTTCCGATCAAGGTGATGGGCGCCCATGTCGAGGGCTTCGTCGAGGCCGTCACCGTGGTGGCGAAAAGCTTCGACCCCGGCTTCGACCCCGCCACCATCGAGCACCGCCCCAGCAAGGGCGGCAACTACCTGGGCCTGACGATCACCGTGACCGCCACCAGCCGCGAGCAGCTCGACGAGCTCTACCGCACGCTGAGCACGCACCCGATGGTCAAGGTGGTGCTGTAGCCGCTGACGCCGCAGCGTCGATCGCCTTGAGCTTCCAGGGTGCGGCCTCGTCGCCCTGGCGGGCAGCGGCCTCGTACCAGTAGCGCGCCAGCCGCGGGTCCTGCTCCACGCCGTCGCCCTTCTCGTACATCGTGGCCAGGATGTACTGCGCGCCCATATCGCCGGCGGCGGCGGCGCGGCGGTACCAGCGGGCCGCCTCGGCCGCATCCACCGGTGTGCCGCGGCCCATCCAGTGCGCGGTGCCGGCGGCGACCTGGGCGTCCACGCTGCCGGCCTCGCCGGCGGCCTCCCAGGCCTGCAGCGCCTTGGGCAGGTCGCGCGCGCCCAGGCGACCGGATTCATAGAGCTCGCCCAGCGCGGCCATCGAGGTGACGAAGCCCTTGCCGGCGGCGGCCAGCAGCCAGCGCTCGGCCTCGCGGGGGCTGGCGGGACGGGCCTCGCCGCGCAGGTGCATCACCGCCAGGTCGTGCATCGCGGCGGGCACGCCGGCGCGCGCCAGCGCGGTGAAGCGGGCCTGGGCAGCCGCCCAGTCGCCCTGGGCGTAGACCTTCAGGGCTTGCTGCAGCGCGGTCTCGCCGGGCCGGGCCAGCACGGGCGGCGCGGCCAACAGGCACAGAGTGACGGCAAGGATCAGCGGGCGCATGGCGCGACCATAGCGCGAAAGCGATGACCCGGCGCGCGGCGCGGCCGGCGGGCGTCGGGGACAATCGGGCCATGTCCAGCGACGCCGCCTTGCCCCTGTCCGCGATGCCCCCGATGCAGTACCGCGACTGGGGCCTGGTGCCCTACGCGCAGACCTTCGACGCGATGCGCGCCTTCACCGAGGCGCGCCAGCCCGACACGCCGGATGAGCTGTGGCTGGTCGAGCACCCGCCCGTCTTCACCCAAGGCGTGGCCGGCAAGCCCGAGCACCTGCTGATGCCCGGCGACATTCCGGTGGTGCAGACCAACCGCGGCGGCCAGGTGACCTACCACGGCCCTGGTCAGGTGGTGATCTACCCGCTGGTCGATCTGAAACGCCTGGGCATCTACGTCAAGGAATACGTCTTCCGCCTGGAGGCCGCGGTGATCCAGACGCTGGAGGCGCTGGGCGTGGTGGGTTTTCGGGTGGGCGGCGCGCCGGGCATTTATGTGCGCCTGGCCGACCCGTTCAGCGCCGGTGCACTGCCTGGCCCCAGCCAGGATCCGTTCGCCGGCCTGGGCAAGATCGCTGCGCTGGGCATCAAGGTGGCCGGGCACTGCACCTACCACGGCGTGTCGCTGAACGTGGCGATGGACCTGCAGCCCTTCGAGCGCATCAACCCCTGCGGTTACGCGGGCTTGCGCACGGTCGACCTCGCTACACTGGGCGTGCGCGCCGAGCCGCGCGATGTCGCCGCCCTGCTGGCCGAGCGCCTTGCGGCCCACCTGAGCCGCTGATCCTTTCTTCCTCCTCACGCGCCTGCCGTTTGCCATGGCCACCGACAAGACCACCCACGAAGCCAAGACCGGCGCCGACTACGACGCCACCGCCAAGCAGAAGGCCCAGGCCAAGACCGCGCGCATTCCGATCAAGGTGGTGCAGGCCGAGGTGCTGAAGAAGCCCGACTGGATCCGCGTCAAGGCCGGCTCGCCGACCACCCGCTTCTACGAGATCAAGCAGATCCTGCGCGAGCACAAGCTGCACACGGTCTGTGAAGAGGCCTCCTGCCCCAACATCGGCGAGTGCTTCGGCCACGGCACGGCCACGTTCATGATCATGGGTGACAAGTGCACCCGCCGCTGCCCCTTCTGCGATGTGGGCCATGGCCGCCCCGATCCGCTGGACGCGGACGAGCCGCTGAACCTGGCCAAGACCATTGCCGCTCTGAAGCTGAAGTACGTGGTGATCACCAGCGTCGACCGCGACGACCTGCGCGACGGCGGCGCCGGCCACTACGTGGAGTGCATCCGCCAGGTGCGCGAGCAGTCGCCGGCCACCCGCATCGAGGTGCTGGTGCCCGATTTCCGTGGCCGCGATGAGCGCGCGCTGGAGATCCTGAAGGCCGCGCCGCCCGATGTGATGAACCACAACCTGGAGACGGTGCCGCGCCTGTACAAGCAGGCCCGCCCCGGCAGCGACTACGCCTTCAGCCTGAACCTGCTGAAAAAGTTCAAGGCCCTGTTCCCGCACATCCCCACCAAGAGCGGCCTGATGGTCGGTCTGGGCGAGACCGACGAGGAAATCCTCGAGGTGATGCGCGACATGCGCGCCCATGACATCGACATGCTGACGATCGGCCAGTACCTGGCGCCCTCGGGGCACCACCTGCCGGTGACGCGCTATGTGCACCCGGATACCTTCAAGATGTTCGAGGCCGAAGCCAAGGCGATGGGCTTCAGCCACGCCGCCGTGGGCGCGCTGGTGCGCTCGAGCTACCACGCCGACCAGCAGGCGGCGCAGGCCGGCGTGGGGGCCTGATCAGGCCTTCAGCAGCTCGCCGATCAGGCGCTGGAAGTCGGCGAAATCGGGCTCACCCACGTACTTCTTGACCACCGCGCCCGACTTGTCGACCAGGAAGCTGGTGGGGGTCAGGCGCACATCGCCAAAGGCCTTGGCGATCGCGCCGTCGTGGTCATGGGTCACGCCAAAGGGCAGCTGGCGGCTGCTGGCGAAGTTGGCCACGAACTCGGGGTTGTCGTAGTTCATTGCCACGGCCAGCATGTCGTAGCCCTGGTCCTTGAACCTGGTGAAGGTCTCGGCCATCTGCGGCATCTCCTTGACGCAGGTGGTGCAGCTGGTGGCCCAGAAGTTGACCAGCATGACCTTGCCCTGGCGCGCCTGGGCGAACTGCTGGGTGCGGCCACCCAGCAACGTGAACGCGAAGTCCGGCGCCGTTTCACGGCCAGCGCAGGCGGCCAGCGCCCACGGGGCGACCGCAGCGGTTGCCAGCCAGCGGGCGGACAGCGCAAGATGGTGGCGTCGATTCATGGAGGACCTCGCAATGCAGCGACGAGAGTTTACGGCGGCCGCGGCAGCCATCCTGGGCCTGGGCGTGGCGCCCCTGGCCCGCGCCGGGTTGCTCAGCCAGGCCGATGCCTCGATGGGCGTGAAGACTGCGCTGGAGCGCGGTGCGCTGGCGGCCGTGGGCTTGCTGGGCCAGGACGGCGGCTTCATGAAGAACCCCAAGGTCCACATCCCGCTGCCCGGCATGCTGGCAGACGCCGCCAAGATCGCCAAGTTCACCGGCCAGCAGGCCAAGGTGGATGCGCTGGTGGCAGCGATGAACCGCGCCGCCGAGCTGGCCGTGCCCGAGGCCAAGGAGATGCTGGTGGCGGCCGCGCGTGGCATCACTGTGCAGGACGCCGTGAAGATCGTCCGGGGCGGTGATACGTCGGTGACCGATTACTTCGCAGGCAAGACGCGCCAGCCCTTGACCACCAAGTTCCTGCCGATTGTGACCAAGGCCACCGAGCAGGTGTCTTTGGCCGACAAGTACAACGCGGTGGCCGGCAAGGCCTCGGGCCTGGGCCTGGTCAAGAAGGAAGACGCCAACCTGCAGAGTTATGTCACGCGCAAGGCGCTGGACGGCCTGTACCTGATCATTGGCGAGGAAGAGCGCAAGATCCGTCAGGACCCGGTGGGCACGGGCAGCGACATCCTGCGCAAGGTCTTCGGCGGCTGACACCGCCCGCCCGGGTCGCTGCCGCGCGCTGCCTCAGGCGGTGCGCGAGAGCTCGAACAGCAGCGCCGACGGCAGCGATTCCAGCACCGCGTTGCGACCGACGCTGGCGCGGCGCTGCTCGTTGTCGCTGCTGAGCTGGAAGCCGTCGCCTTCTTCGGCGATTTCGATGAAGACGAAGTTGGGCACCTCGCCCAGGATGCCTTCGCACAGCCGCTGGAAGCGGTCGCCGGCCAGGGCCGATTCGTAGACGATGGCGTGCGGCAGCGCGTCGCGCACGAACTCCTCGGCCTCGTCCACCGAGTTGACGAAGTCCACCAGCAGGCCCATGTGGCGCGTGGCTTCGCGCACATCGTTGCGCAGGTCGCGGCGCGAGGCCACCACCAGCACATGGCTGCCCGCCAGCGGCTTGGAGTTGTCGGAGGCGGCAAAGCCGGGGTCGATCTCCACCGCGCTGACGCCGTCGAGCTGTTCGCTGACGGTGCGCGGGAAATCGATGGTCAGCACGCAGTCGCGCGGGCCGTCGACGCGGTCGACACCCAGCTGCAGCGTGCGGGCGATCTGCTGCACCAGGCGCCAGCTCATGGTGTCGAGCGAGGCGACGTGGTCGGTGCTGGCCACCACCTCTTCGGGCAGGGCCTGGTCGGTGATGTGGTCGAAGCGGCAGACCAGCAGCGCATGCGCCGGCCACGACTTCAGCTCGACGCGCAACTCCAGCGTGCTGCGGCTGAGCTCAAGCGCCCAGTCCATCACCGCCTGGGCCAGGGCGTGCAGCAGCGTGGCGTCGGCGATCACGTCCACCGGCCGCAGCGACTGGCGGATCTGCAGGTTGCGCGCCGAAGCCTCGCGACCGCGCTGGACCAGGATCTCGCGCATCAGCGTGGTCAGGCTGAGCTGTTCAGGCACCTGGCGAATGCGACCCGACGCGTAGCGTGCCATCTGCTGGCCGATCATGCCGGCGCGGCGGGCGCGGTCGATCTCGTCGCGCAGCGCCTTCAGGCCGGCGCGGTCGATCTTGCCGGTGGTGGCCAGGGCGGTCACCCGCTCCAGGGCGCTGGTCAGGGACTGGCCGATGTCGCTGCCAATCTGGCTGATCAGTTCGCGCCAGTAAGGATCGTCGGATGGCCGGGCGGCTTCCTTGGGCGGTCGGTCGGCGGACATGGGGTAGGGCAGTCGATCAGGGGCGTTCATGGGCCGCTCCGGACAGGGGGCGTTGTCCAGCCTGCGGGCAGGCCGGATGGTGACACAAATTGGGTGGGGAGAGCCGGCGGCCGGCCGTGCGGGATACCCGCAGCGGCCAGGGGCTCTGTAGCTGGCCATGGTCTCCCGCGCGCGGTCTGCCGTCCATCCCTGCCCTTGGGGGCTCGGCCGCCCCCTAGAATGGCTCACCCACCGGTCACCCTGCCCATGCCTCAGCTGCTGCTTCTGGCCCATGCCCCGCTTGCCTCGGCCTTGCGCTCGGTGGCTGCGCACATCTTTGCCGAGCACCTGGACCAACTGACGGCGCTGGACGTTCCGGCCGGCTGGTCGGACACCGAGGTCGAGGCGGCGCTGCGCCCGCTGCTGCCGCCGGGCCAGGTGACGCTGATCCTCACCGATGTCTTCGGCGCCACACCCTGCAACACCGCGGCCCGCCTGGCCGACGGCGTCACGCAGCGCGTGGTGGCCGGCGTCAACGTGCCGATGCTCTGGCGCGCCATGGCCTACCGCAACGAGGCGCTGGACACGCTGGTGTCGCGCGCCCTGTCTGGTGGCGGCCAGGGCGTGATGCCGGTGTCCTCGCACCGGCCCCAGACCCAGTCACAAGACCTCTCACCCGCCTATGCAGCAAGTCACGCTCACCATCAGCAATAAGCTCGGCCTGCATGCGCGGGCCTCGGCCAAGCTCACCAAGCTGGCGGGCGGTTTCCAGTGCGACGTCTTCATGACCCGCAACGGCCGCCGCGTGAACGCCAAGAGCATCATGGGCGTCATGATGCTGGCGGCGGGCCAGGGGTCCGAGGTGGAGCTGGAGACCAGCGGCCCCGACGAACAGCAGGCGCTGGACGCGATCCAGGCCCTGGTCAACGACAAGTTCGGCGAGGGCAGCTGAGCGCTGAGCGCGGGGGTCAGGCGCCCAGGAAGTGACGGCGGTAGCGCTCGGGCAGGTCGGCCAGGCGCAGCATCACCGGCAGGTCGGCGGTGTTGAAGTCGGGATCCCAGGCCGGCGCACCCAGGATGCGCGCGCCGCAACGCAGGTAGCCTTTGAGCAAGGCCGGGGGTTCGGCCTCCAGCGTGGTGTCCAACTGCTCCACGGGCAGGGGCAGGCGCGGGCTCAGGCGGAACGCGGGCTCGGCCAGGTGGCTCGCCTGCAGGCGCGTCCAGAGGCTGGCGGCGTGGTGTCCGCCATCGTTCATCGTGACGCTGGCGCAGCCGATCATTGCCTCCAGGTGATTGCGCGCCATGAAGGCGGCCAGCTCGGCCCACAGCGCCATGATCACGGCGCCGGTGCGGTGCTCGGGGTGGACGCAGGCGCGGCCCAGCTCCACCATGCGCGGGCGCCAGGCCGCCAACGGGGCCAGGTCGAACTCGCTGTCGCTGTACAGGCCGCCGGCCCGCTGTGCTGCGGCGGGTGTGAGCACCCGGTAGGTGCCGATCACCTCGGACGGCCGTCCCGCCTGGCCGGGCAGACGCACCAGCAGGTGTTCGCAATGCGCGTCGAAGCGGTCGATGTCGTGGTTGGCGCCCAGCAGGGGTGTCGGCGGCAGGCTGGCGCCCATCTCGTCGACGAAGACGCGCCAGCGCAGGCGCTGCGCTGCGCGGACCTCGTCCTGATGGCGAGCCCAGACCACCTCCAGCACCGGGGCTGCTTCGGCGCGGCGCACCGGCGGCGGCGCGACCTGCGGACGGCGGCGCAGCGGTGACTCCAGCAATTGCATCAGCGGCTGCGTGGGCGAGGGCAGTTCCTTCATCGGCTTCTCCGTGGTTGCCCGGCATCGTGTCGGCCGCGGGTGTCGCGGTGTTGACGGTCTCTTGACGAAGCGGTGACAGGTGGTGAAACCCGGGCTGTGCGCGGCACCGGCGCTGCTACAGTCCTGCGGCATGAGCATCCAGATCTTCGGCCTGCCCGTGTCGCGCGGTGTGGCCATCGGCAGGGCGGTGCTGGTGGCGTCGAGCCGGGTCGACGTGGCGCACTACTTCATTGACGCTTCGCAGGTCGAGGCTGAAGTCGCCCGCCTGCGCCGTGCCCGTGACGAGGTGGCTGCCGAGTTGATCGCGCTCAAGCAGGAGGTGCCCGAGGAGGCCCATGCCGAACTGGTGGCGTTGCTCGACGTGCACCTGATGCTGTTGCACGACGAGATGCTGACCGACGCCACCAAGCAATGGATTTCCGAGCGCCACTACAACGCCGAGTGGGCGATGTCGGCGCAGCTGGAGGTGCTGGCTCGGCAGTTCGACGAGATGGAGGACGACTACCTGCGCGAGCGCAAGGCCGACCTGGAGCAGGTGGTCGAGCGCATGCTCAAGGCCATGTCGCGCTCGGCCCGCGAGGACGACGACGCCCCGGCGGGCAGCCTGGGCACGCGCGATTTCGGCGGCGAGGATCCGCTGGTGCTGGTGGCCAACGACATCGCGCCGGCCGACATGATCCAGTTCAAGCGCAGCGTCTTCACCGGCTTTGTCACCGATGTCGGCGGACGCACCTCGCACACCGCCATCGTGGCGCGCAGCATGGACATTCCCGCGGTGGTGGGCACGCGCGAGGGCAGCCGCCTGGTGCGCCAGGACGACTGGGTCATCATCGACGGCGACGAGGGTGTGCTGATCGTCGACCCATCGCCCATCGTGCTGGAGGAATACCGCTTCCGCCAGCGCCAGGGCGAGCTGGAGCGCGCCCGGCTGGACCGGCTGCGCCACAAGCCCTCGGTCACGCTGGACGGGGTGAACATCGAGTTGCTCGCCAACATCGAGCTGCCGGCCGATGCGCCCGCCGCGATCGCCGCTGGCGCGGTGGGCGTGGGCCTGTTTCGCAGCGAATTCCTGTTCATGAACCGTGGCGGCCACCTGCCTGACGAGGAAGAACAGTACCGCGCCTACCGCGCCGTGGTGGAGGCGATGAATGGCCTGCCGGTGACGATCCGCACGATCGACATCGGCGCCGACAAGCCACTCGATCGGATGTCGGCCCACTCGACCGAGCACCAGACCAACCCGGCCCTGGGCCTGCGGGCGATCCGCTGGAGCCTGGCCGAGCCCGAGATGTTCGGCGCCCAGCTGCGCGCCATCCTGCGCGCCAGTGCGCACGGCAAGGTGCGACTGCTGATCCCCATGGTTGCGCACCCCCAGGAGGCGCAGCGCGTGCGCGAAGCGCTGGCGATCGCCTGCCAGCAGCTCGATGCCCAGGGTCAGCCCTACTCTCAGGTGGAGCTGGGCGCGATGATCGAGGTGCCGGCTGCTGCGCTGATCCTGCCGTCACTGCTGCGCCACTTCGACTTCGTCTCGATCGGCACCAACGACCTGATCCAGTACACCCTGGCCATCGACCGTGCGGACGAGGCGGTGTCACACCTCTTCGACCCGTGGCACCCGGCTGTGCTGCAGTTGATCGCCAGCACCATTGCGCAAGCCCGCGCGCACGGCAAGGCGGTGTCGGTCTGCGGCGAGATGGCGGGTGACCCTGCCTTCACCGAGCTGCTGCTCGCCATGGGGCTGACCAGCTTCTCAATGCACCCCGCCCAGATCGCCTCGATCAAGCAGCGCATCCTGCGGGCGGACGTCCGCTCCTTGCAGACCCGTCTGCCCCAGGTGCTGGAGCACGAAGCGCCGCAAGAGGCCTGTGCGCAGTGGCTGGTGATGTCCACCGCCCGCTGAAGCGCCCGTCACCGAACGCGAAATTTTCCGGTCGTGCACAACAAGGCTTGCGCAGCCCGAAAAAGCTGTGCTACAGTCGAGGGCTTCGCTGCACAGCACTTAACGAGTTGCGCAGCGGACGGCGAGGCCCAAGCTAGCGATGCAAACCAACCGGTGAGCAACAACAGCAGGCAGTCGGGAAGAAAGACCAAGCACTTGACAAGGTTATTTCTTCATGACAGAATCTCGCTTCTTTGCTGATCACTGATCTGCAAACGCCGCAAGGCAAAGCTCTTTAACAGTTAACAGCCGATAAGCGTGGGTGTTTGAAGGCGAGTGCCAAGAGTCGAAAGGCTCGAGGTTGAAAGACCTTTAAACGCTCATGGAAGTGAAGTTCACTTCAATTCTTTGAGCGAATTCAAGATCGAACTATAGAGTTTGATCCTGGCTCAGATTGAACGCTGGCGGCATGCCTTACACATGCAAGTCGAACGGTAACGCGGGGCAACCTGGCGACGAGTGGCGAACGGGTGAGTAATGCATCGGAACGTGCCCAGTAGTGGGGGATAGCCCGGCGAAAGCCGGATTAATACCGCATACGACCTACGGGTGAAAGGGGGGGATCGCAAGACCTCTCGCTATTGGAGCGGCCGATGTCAGATTAGGTAGTTGGTGGGGTAAAGGCCTACCAAGCCGACGATCTGTAGCTGGTCTGAGAGGACGACCAGCCACACTGGGACTGAGACACGGCCCAGACTCCTACGGGAGGCAGCAGTGGGGAATTTTGGACAATGGACGCAAGTCTGATCCAGCCATGCCGCGTGCGGGAAGAAGGCCTTCGGGTTGTAAACCGCTTTTGTCAGGGAAGAAATCTTCTGGGTTAATACCTCGGGAGGATGACGGTACCTGAAGAATAAGCACCGGCTAACTACGTGCCAGCAGCCGCGGTAATACGTAGGGTGCAAGCGTTAATCGGAATTACTGGGCGTAAAGCGTGCGCAGGCGGTTTTGTAAGACAGAGGTGAAATCCCCGGGCTCAACCTGGGAACTGCCTTTGTGACTGCAAGGCTTGAGTGCGGCAGAGGGGGATGGAATTCCGCGTGTAGCAGTGAAATGCGTAGATATGCGGAGGAACACCGATGGCGAAGGCAATCCCCTGGGCCTGCACTGACGCTCATGCACGAAAGCGTGGGGAGCAAACAGGATTAGATACCCTGGTAGTCCACGCCCTAAACGATGTCAACTGGTTGTTGGGAAGGTTCCTTCTCAGTAACGTAGCTAACGCGTGAAGTTGACCGCCTGGGGAGTACGGCCGCAAGGTTGAAACTCAAAGGAATTGACGGGGACCCGCACAAGCGGTGGATGATGTGGTTTAATTCGATGCAACGCGAAAAACCTTACCTACCCTTGACATGGCAGGAATCCTGAAGAGATTTGGGAGTGCTCGAAAGAGAACCTGCACACAGGTGCTGCATGGCCGTCGTCAGCTCGTGTCGTGAGATGTTGGGTTAAGTCCCGCAACGAGCGCAACCCTTGTCATTAGTTGCTACGAAAGGGCACTCTAATGAGACTGCCGGTGACAAACCGGAGGAAGGTGGGGATGACGTCAGGTCCTCATGGCCCTTATGGGTAGGGCTACACACGTCATACAATGGCCGGTACAGAGGGCTGCCAACCCGCGAGGGGGAGCCAATCCCAGAAAACCGGTCGTAGTCCGGATCGCAGTCTGCAACTCGACTGCGTGAAGTCGGAATCGCTAGTAATCGCGGATCAGCATGTCGCGGTGAATACGTTCCCGGGTCTTGTACACACCGCCCGTCACACCATGGGAGCGGGTTCTGCCAGAAGTAGTTAGCCTAACCGCAAGGAGGGCGATTACCACGGCAGGGTTCGTGACTGGGGTGAAGTCGTAACAAGGTAGCCGTATCGGAAGGTGCGGCTGGATCACCTCCTTTCTGGAAAATGCACTCAAATTCTTGCACCCACACTTATCGGCTGTGAAACACAACAGTGAGTGAGCGTGAGCCTGGTGAGCGTTGAGATGGCCTTGGTAGGGTATGTCTAGCAAGCCGGGAGCAACGCTGAGCGCCAGGCTTGTGCACTTTAGGGATGCGTGGGTCTGTAGCTCAGTCGGTTAGAGCACCGTCTTGATAAGGCGGGGGTCGTTGGTTCGAATCCAACCAGACCCACCAACGATGCCTGATGAGGGTGTTGGGGGATTAGCTCAGCTGGGAGAGCACCTGCTTTGCAAGCAGGGGGTCGTCGGTTCGATCCCGTCATCCTCCACCAACGTCACTCGCGCTGTTCGATGCAAACCAAAAGCTCTGTTGGGGTTTTTGGTTTGCTGTCGAAAGATGGCTGTTGTTCTTTAACAATTCAAAGAGTCGAATCAGCGTTGTCGACGGAAAGCTTGATTGGGGGTAAAGGCCTGATCAGCACCGTGCCGTCGGCAACATATGATTGCGTCACCAGACTTCAGCTCGAGAATCGAGTTGTAGAACGGCATAACGCGAATACTCACATATCAGCTCATCTAGCGTTGATGAGCTGATCCGGTCCTTGTGCCCGACGTCTTATCAGCGACGTCAAAGTTATAGGGTCAAGTGACTAAGTGCATGTGGTGGATGCCTTGGCGATTACAGGCGACGAAGGACGTGATAGCCTGCGATAAGCTTCGGGGAGCTGGCAAATAAGCTTTGATCCGGAGATTTCCGAATGGGGAAACCCACCCTTAGGGGTATCGCATGATGAATACATAGTCATGCGAGGCGAACCGGGTGAACTGAAACATCTCAGTAGCTCGAGGAATAGACATCAACCGAGATTCCGAAAGTAGTGGCGAGCGAAATCGGAACAGCCTGTGCTCTTTAGCATTACTCTTATCAGAACGGTCTGGAAAGTCCGGCCACAGCGGGTGATAGCCCCGTATGGAAAAAGAGTTTTGTGGAACTAGGTGCACGACAAGTAGGGCGGGACACGTGAAATCCTGTCTGAATATGGGGGGACCATCCTCCAAGGCTAAATACTCGTAATCGACCGATAGTGAACTAGTACCGTGAGGGAAAGGCGAAAAGAACCCCGGGAGGGGAGTGAAATAGATCCTGAAACCGCATGCATACAAAAAGTCGGAGCCCTTAGGGGTGACGGCGTACCTTTTGTATAATGGGTCAGCGACTTACATTCAGTGGCGAGGTTAACCGAATAGGGTAGCCGAAGAGAAATCGAGTCCGAATAGGGCGTCTAGTCGCTGGGTGTAGACCCGAAACCAGGTGATCTATCCATGGCCAGGATGAAGGTGCGGTAACACGCACTGGAGGTCCGAACCGACTAGTGTTGCAAAACTAGCGGATGAGCTGTGGATAGGGGTGAAAGGCTAAACAAACCTGGAGATAGCTGGTTCTCTCCGAAAACTATTTAGGTAGTGCCTCAAGTATTACCATCGGGGGTAGAGCACTGTTTAGGCTAGGGGGTCATGGCGACTTACCAAACCTATGCAAACTCCGAATACCGATGAGTACAGCTTGGGAGACAGTGCACCGGGTGCTAACGTCCGGACACAAGAGGGAAACAACCCAGACCGCCAGCTAAGGTCCCCAAAATTGGCTAAGTGGGAAACGAAGTGGGAAGGCTAAAACAGTCAGGATGTTGGCTTAGAAGCAGCCACCATTTAAAGAAAGCGTAATAGCTCACTGATCGAGTCGTCCTGCGCGGAAGATGTAACGGGGCTAAGCCAGTTACCGAAGCTGCGGGTGCATCGCAAGATGCGCGGTAGGAGAGCGTTCTGTAAGCCTGCGAAGGTGGATCGTGAGGTCTGCTGGAGGTATCAGAAGTGCGAATGCTGACATGAGTAGCGTTAAAGGGGGTGAAAAGCCCCCTCGCCGTAAGCGCAAGGTTTCCTACGCAACGTTCATCGGCGTAGGGTGAGTCGGCCCCTAAGGCGAGGCAGAGATGCGTAGCTGATGGGAAACAGGTCAATATTCCTGTACCGATCTATAGTGCGATGTGGGGACGGAGAAGGTTAGCTCAGCCGGGTGTTGGATGTCCCGGTTCAAGCATGTAGTCGTGGCCCTTAGGCAAATCCGGGGGTCTTAGATGAGGTGTGATAACGAGTCTGCTTGCAGACGAAGTGAGTGATACCCTGCTTCCAGGAAAAGCCACTAAGCTTCAGCTATAGACGACCGTACCGCAAACCGACACTGGTGCGCGAGATGAGTATTCTAAGGCGCTTGAGAGAACTCTGGAGAAGGAACTCGGCAAATTGACACCGTAACTTCGGAAGAAGGTGTGCCTTTAGTAGGTGAAGTTGTACAAACGGAGCCCAATGAGGCCGCAGAGAATCGGTGGCTGCGACTGTTTATTAAAAACACAGCACTCTGCAAAGACGAAAGTCGACGTATAGGGTGTGACGCCTGCCCGGTGCTGGAAGATTAAATGATGGGGTGCAAGCTCTTGATTGAAGTCCCAGTAAACGGCGGCCGTAACTATAACGGTCCTAAGGTAGCGAAATTCCTTGTCGGGTAAGTTCCGACCTGCACGAATGGCGTAACGATGGCCACACTGTCTCCTCCAGAGACTCAGCGAAGTTGAAATGTTTGTGATGATGCAATCTCCCCGCGGAAAGACGGAAAGACCCCATGAACCTTTACTGTAGCTTTACATTGGACTTTGAACAGATCTGTGTAGGATAGGTGGGAGGCTTTGAAACCTGGTCGCTAGATCAGGTGGAGCCAACGTTGAAATACCACCCTGGTGTGTTTGAGGTTCTAACCTTGACCCGTTATCCGGGTTGGGGACAGTGTATGGTGGGCAGTTTGACTGGGGCGGTCTCCTCCTAAAGCGTAACGGAGGAGTTCGAAGGTACGCTAGGCACGGTCGGAAATCGTGCTGATAGTGCATTGGCATAAGCGTGCTTGACTGCGAGACTGACAAGTCGAGCAGGTACGAAAGTAGGACAAAGTGATCCGGTGGTTCTGTATGGAAGGGCCATCGCTCAACGGATAAAAGGTACTCTGGGGATAACAGGCTGATACCGCCCAAGAGTTCATATCGACGGCGGTGTTTGGCACCTCGATGTCGGCTCATCTCATCCTGGGGCTGTAGCCGGTCCCAAGGGTATGGCTGTTCGCCATTTAAAGAGGTACGTGAGCTGGGTTTAAAACGTCGTGAGACAGTTTGGTCCCTATCTTCCGTGGGCGCTGCAAGATTGAGAGAGCCTGCTCCTAGTACGAGAGGACCGGAGTGGACGCACCGCTGGTGTATCGGTTGTCATGCCAATGGCATTGCCGAGTAGCTAAGTGCGGAAGAGATAACCGCTGAAAGCATCTAAGCGGGAAACTCGTCTCAAGATGAGTCTTGCCGGGGCCTTGAGCCCCCTGAAGAGTCGTTCGAGACCAGGACGTTGATAGGCTGGGTGTGGAAGCGCAGTAATGCGTTAAGCTAACCAGTACTAATTGCTCGTGAGGCTTGACCCTATAACTTTGATGTACACTGCCAAACGCAGTCATCAAAGGATCGGTTGAGTATTTAAGTTATACCGTTCAAGTCGGTAGACGCAATCATCTGATTCATGACTCTTTGAATTGGCTTGGCCGCACCACTCTTCCCAGAGCGCGCGCCAGGCAACAAGTTAAGCCTGATGACCATAGCGAGTTGGTCCCACCCCTTCCCATCCCGAACAGGACCGTGAAACGACTCAGCGCCGATGATAGTGCGGATCCCCGTGTGAA
Organism: Ideonella aquatica; assembly: GCF_018069755.1. Taxonomy (GTDB): domain Bacteria; phylum Pseudomonadota; class Gammaproteobacteria; order Burkholderiales; family Burkholderiaceae_C; genus Ideonella; species Ideonella aquatica. Next base: position 59,551 of record NZ_JAGQDE010000007.1, read on the forward strand.
AGTAGGACATCGTCAGGCTAATATCCGAGGAAAACGCCCGGGATTACCCGGGCGTTTTTATCTCTGAAAGATGAGTTCTGTGCTATGATCTCATCTTTCAGCGATAAGCTGGATTGATCGAAAGATCACTGCTCTTTAACAGTTAACAGCCGATAAGCGTGGGTGTTTGAAGGCGAGTGCCAAGAGTCGAAAGGCTCGAGGTTGAAAGACCTTTAAACGCTCATGGAAGTGAAGTTCACTTCAATTCTTTGAGCGAATTCAAGATCGAACTATAGAGTTTGATCCTGGCTCAGATTGAACGCTGGCGGCATGCCTTACACATGCAAGTCGAACGGTAACGCGGGGCAACCTGGCGACGAGTGGCGAACGGGTGAGTAATGCATCGGAACGTGCCCAGTAGTGGGGGATAGCCCGGCGAAAGCCGGATTAATACCGCATACGACCTACGGGTGAAAGGGGGGGATCGCAAGACCTCTCGCTATTGGAGCGGCCGATGTCAGATTAGGTAGTTGGTGGGGTAAAGGCCTACCAAGCCGACGATCTGTAGCTGGTCTGAGAGGACGACCAGCCACACTGGGACTGAGACACGGCCCAGACTCCTACGGGAGGCAGCAGTGGGGAATTTTGGACAATGGACGCAAGTCTGATCCAGCCATGCCGCGTGCGGGAAGAAGGCCTTCGGGTTGTAAACCGCTTTTGTCAGGGAAGAAATCTTCTGGGTTAATACCTCGGGAGGATGACGGTACCTGAAGAATAAGCACCGGCTAACTACGTGCCAGCAGCCGCGGTAATACGTAGGGTGCAAGCGTTAATCGGAATTACTGGGCGTAAAGCGTGCGCAGGCGGTTTTGTAAGACAGAGGTGAAATCCCCGGGCTCAACCTGGGAACTGCCTTTGTGACTGCAAGGCTTGAGTGCGGCAGAGGGGGATGGAATTCCGCGTGTAGCAGTGAAATGCGTAGATATGCGGAGGAACACCGATGGCGAAGGCAATCCCCTGGGCCTGCACTGACGCTCATGCACGAAAGCGTGGGGAGCAAACAGGATTAGATACCCTGGTAGTCCACGCCCTAAACGATGTCAACTGGTTGTTGGGAAGGTTCCTTCTCAGTAACGTAGCTAACGCGTGAAGTTGACCGCCTGGGGAGTACGGCCGCAAGGTTGAAACTCAAAGGAATTGACGGGGACCCGCACAAGCGGTGGATGATGTGGTTTAATTCGATGCAACGCGAAAAACCTTACCTACCCTTGACATGGCAGGAATCCTGAAGAGATTTGGGAGTGCTCGAAAGAGAACCTGCACACAGGTGCTGCATGGCCGTCGTCAGCTCGTGTCGTGAGATGTTGGGTTAAGTCCCGCAACGAGCGCAACCCTTGTCATTAGTTGCTACGAAAGGGCACTCTAATGAGACTGCCGGTGACAAACCGGAGGAAGGTGGGGATGACGTCAGGTCCTCATGGCCCTTATGGGTAGGGCTACACACGTCATACAATGGCCGGTACAGAGGGCTGCCAACCCGCGAGGGGGAGCCAATCCCAGAAAACCGGTCGTAGTCCGGATCGCAGTCTGCAACTCGACTGCGTGAAGTCGGAATCGCTAGTAATCGCGGATCAGCATGTCGCGGTGAATACGTTCCCGGGTCTTGTACACACCGCCCGTCACACCATGGGAGCGGGTTCTGCCAGAAGTAGTTAGCCTAACCGCAAGGAGGGCGATTACCACGGCAGGGTTCGTGACTGGGGTGAAGTCGTAACAAGGTAGCCGTATCGGAAGGTGCGGCTGGATCACCTCCTTTCTGGAAAATGCACTCAAATTCTTGCACCCACACTTATCGGCTGTGAAACACAACAGTGAGTGAGCGTGAGCCTGGTGAGCGTTGAGATGGCCTTGGTAGGGTATGTCTAGCAAGCCGGGAGCAACGCTGAGCGCCAGGCTTGTGCACTTTAGGGATGCGTGGGTCTGTAGCTCAGTCGGTTAGAGCACCGTCTTGATAAGGCGGGGGTCGTTGGTTCGAATCCAACCAGACCCACCAACGATGCCTGATGAGGGTGTTGGGGGATTAGCTCAGCTGGGAGAGCACCTGCTTTGCAAGCAGGGGGTCGTCGGTTCGATCCCGTCATCCTCCACCAACGTCACTCGCGCTGTTCGATGCAAACCAAAAGCTCTGTTGGGGTTTTTGGTTTGCTGTCGAAAGATGGCTGTTGTTCTTTAACAATTCAAAGAGTCGAATCAGCGTTGTCGACGGAAAGCTTGATTGGGGGTAAAGGCCTGATCAGCACCGTGCCGTCGGCAACATATGATTGCGTCACCAGACTTCAGCTCGAGAATCGAGTTGTAGAACGGCATAACGCGAATACTCACATATCAGCTCATCTAGCGTTGATGAGCTGATCCGGTCCTTGTGCCCGACGTCTTATCAGCGACGTCAAAGTTATAGGGTCAAGTGACTAAGTGCATGTGGTGGATGCCTTGGCGATTACAGGCGACGAAGGACGTGATAGCCTGCGATAAGCTTCGGGGAGCTGGCAAATAAGCTTTGATCCGGAGATTTCCGAATGGGGAAACCCACCCTTAGGGGTATCGCATGATGAATACATAGTCATGCGAGGCGAACCGGGTGAACTGAAACATCTCAGTAGCTCGAGGAATAGACATCAACCGAGATTCCGAAAGTAGTGGCGAGCGAAATCGGAACAGCCTGTGCTCTTTAGCATTACTCTTATCAGAACGGTCTGGAAAGTCCGGCCACAGCGGGTGATAGCCCCGTATGGAAAAAGAGTTTTGTGGAACTAGGTGCACGACAAGTAGGGCGGGACACGTGAAATCCTGTCTGAATATGGGGGGACCATCCTCCAAGGCTAAATACTCGTAATCGACCGATAGTGAACTAGTACCGTGAGGGAAAGGCGAAAAGAACCCCGGGAGGGGAGTGAAATAGATCCTGAAACCGCATGCATACAAAAAGTCGGAGCCCTTAGGGGTGACGGCGTACCTTTTGTATAATGGGTCAGCGACTTACATTCAGTGGCGAGGTTAACCGAATAGGGTAGCCGAAGAGAAATCGAGTCCGAATAGGGCGTCTAGTCGCTGGGTGTAGACCCGAAACCAGGTGATCTATCCATGGCCAGGATGAAGGTGCGGTAACACGCACTGGAGGTCCGAACCGACTAGTGTTGCAAAACTAGCGGATGAGCTGTGGATAGGGGTGAAAGGCTAAACAAACCTGGAGATAGCTGGTTCTCTCCGAAAACTATTTAGGTAGTGCCTCAAGTATTACCATCGGGGGTAGAGCACTGTTTAGGCTAGGGGGTCATGGCGACTTACCAAACCTATGCAAACTCCGAATACCGATGAGTACAGCTTGGGAGACAGTGCACCGGGTGCTAACGTCCGGACACAAGAGGGAAACAACCCAGACCGCCAGCTAAGGTCCCCAAAATTGGCTAAGTGGGAAACGAAGTGGGAAGGCTAAAACAGTCAGGATGTTGGCTTAGAAGCAGCCACCATTTAAAGAAAGCGTAATAGCTCACTGATCGAGTCGTCCTGCGCGGAAGATGTAACGGGGCTAAGCCAGTTACCGAAGCTGCGGGTGCATCGCAAGATGCGCGGTAGGAGAGCGTTCTGTAAGCCTGCGAAGGTGGATCGTGAGGTCTGCTGGAGGTATCAGAAGTGCGAATGCTGACATGAGTAGCGTTAAAGGGGGTGAAAAGCCCCCTCGCCGTAAGCGCAAGGTTTCCTACGCAACGTTCATCGGCGTAGGGTGAGTCGGCCCCTAAGGCGAGGCAGAGATGCGTAGCTGATGGGAAACAGGTCAATATTCCTGTACCGATCTATAGTGCGATGTGGGGACGGAGAAGGTTAGCTCAGCCGGGTGTTGGATGTCCCGGTTCAAGCATGTAGTCGTGGCCCTTAGGCAAATCCGGGGGTCTTAGATGAGGTGTGATAACGAGTCTGCTTGCAGACGAAGTGAGTGATACCCTGCTTCCAGGAAAAGCCACTAAGCTTCAGCTATAGACGACCGTACCGCAAACCGACACTGGTGCGCGAGATGAGTATTCTAAGGCGCTTGAGAGAACTCTGGAGAAGGAACTCGGCAAATTGACACCGTAACTTCGGAAGAAGGTGTGCCTTTAGTAGGTGAAGTTGTACAAACGGAGCCCAATGAGGCCGCAGAGAATCGGTGGCTGCGACTGTTTATTAAAAACACAGCACTCTGCAAAGACGAAAGTCGACGTATAGGGTGTGACGCCTGCCCGGTGCTGGAAGATTAAATGATGGGGTGCAAGCTCTTGATTGAAGTCCCAGTAAACGGCGGCCGTAACTATAACGGTCCTAAGGTAGCGAAATTCCTTGTCGGGTAAGTTCCGACCTGCACGAATGGCGTAACGATGGCCACACTGTCTCCTCCAGAGACTCAGCGAAGTTGAAATGTTTGTGATGATGCAATCTCCCCGCGGAAAGACGGAAAGACCCCATGAACCTTTACTGTAGCTTTACATTGGACTTTGAACAGATCTGTGTAGGATAGGTGGGAGGCTTTGAAACCTGGTCGCTAGATCAGGTGGAGCCAACGTTGAAATACCACCCTGGTGTGTTTGAGGTTCTAACCTTGACCCGTTATCCGGGTTGGGGACAGTGTATGGTGGGCAGTTTGACTGGGGCGGTCTCCTCCTAAAGCGTAACGGAGGAGTTCGAAGGTACGCTAGGCACGGTCGGAAATCGTGCTGATAGTGCATTGGCATAAGCGTGCTTGACTGCGAGACTGACAAGTCGAGCAGGTACGAAAGTAGGACAAAGTGATCCGGTGGTTCTGTATGGAAGGGCCATCGCTCAACGGATAAAAGGTACTCTGGGGATAACAGGCTGATACCGCCCAAGAGTTCATATCGACGGCGGTGTTTGGCACCTCGATGTCGGCTCATCTCATCCTGGGGCTGTAGCCGGTCCCAAGGGTATGGCTGTTCGCCATTTAAAGAGGTACGTGAGCTGGGTTTAAAACGTCGTGAGACAGTTTGGTCCCTATCTTCCGTGGGCGCTGCAAGATTGAGAGAGCCTGCTCCTAGTACGAGAGGACCGGAGTGGACGCACCGCTGGTGTATCGGTTGTCATGCCAATGGCATTGCCGAGTAGCTAAGTGCGGAAGAGATAACCGCTGAAAGCATCTAAGCGGGAAACTCGTCTCAAGATGAGTCTTGCCGGGGCCTTGAGCCCCCTGAAGAGTCGTTCGAGACCAGGACGTTGATAGGCTGGGTGTGGAAGCGCAGTAATGCGTTAAGCTAACCAGTACTAATTGCTCGTGAGGCTTGACCCTATAACTTTGATGTACACTGCCAAACGCAGTCATCAAAGGATCGGTTGAGTATTTAAGTTATACCGTTCAAGTCGGTAGACGCAATCATCTGATTCATGACTCTTTGAATTGGCTTGGCCGCACCACTCTTCCCAGAGCGCGCGCCAGGCAACAAGTTAAGCCTGATGACCATAGCGAGTTGGTCCCACCCCTTCCCATCCCGAACAGGACCGTGAAACGACTCAGCGCCGATGATAGTGCGGATCCCCGTGTGAAAGTAGGACATCGTCAGGCTAATATCCGAAAGGCCCGGTTGCAGTAGCAGCCGGGCCTTTTCCTTTTGGGTTTTCGTTTTGACGCTGTGGGGGGCTCAGCCCTGCAGGATGAGCTGAACCGCCTGGTCGATGGAGCTGTCGCCGCCTTCGCTGCTCGTCAGCCGGGGGGTGACGGGCCAGTCGGCCAGGGATGTCAGGCCGGGCAGGCGACCAGCATGGAGCTGCGCTTCGTCGAGTTGCACCTTGTCCAACGGCAGCGCCATGCGTTGTGCGACATGCCAGCTGTTCTCGAACTGGTCATAGGCGCTCGGGAAAGTCCACTGGCGTACGCCCGCCATCAAACCTTCCGCACAGGCACCGATGCCACCGTGGTGCAGCCAGCCGCCGACCCGTGGCAGCGTATGGCGCAGATCCACCCAGGGACGAATCAGCCCCCACTCACCGAACCTCGCGGGCGCGGAACCGGGCAACAACAACAGCGTGGGCCAACCCAGGGCGTCCAGCCGTTCGGCACAGGCCTGAAAAGCGGACGCGCGGTGGTGGTGGCTGGAGCCGGCGTAGATGACCAATCGAGGACGCGTGACCTGCTGGCCAAGCCATAGTTGCAAGCCAGGGTCCTCCAGTATGGGGACTTGAGGGCGGAACAGCGGAAAGCCCACGCAATGCATGGGCACCGGCAGATCGTCAGCCGCAGGACTGAATGCTTCGGGGAAGAGCCCGATCACCTGGTGGGGCGAATGGAGCCAGCGCTCGAAAACCGGCTCCTGCAAAGCGGCGAAGCCCCGCCGCATCCGCCAACGGTTGATGAACGGCGCAGCCATCGGCTGCAGCTTCCAGCGATCGAGCAGCTGCCACGCGGCACGGCGCCAGGCGCGTGGCCACCAGCCGGGAACCCGCCAGGCGCCCAGGAACAACGGGTCGCCAAGATGCCGAAGCCCGTTAGGTGCAGTGTGCGCGGTGATCAATCGATACGGCAGCAGATCGACCGCCAAGCGGGCGCCCAGCACCAAGGGGGAGGCGAGCACGCGCGGCGTGTGCGGATGCGAGGCGGACTCGCGCTCCAGGATGGCGACCGTCGAGTCCACCGAACGCACCGCCAAATGTCGCCATAGAACGCCAAATCCACGTATCGGATGCCAAAGATCGGGATGCGACGCGGCGCGCTCATGGTCATGCGCACTCAGGATCGGCTCAAACGCCAGGCCTTCCGCCTCGACGGATGCCCGGTGCGGCTCCGAGGACAGGAACAGCACCGAATGCCCCCGCTGCCGCAATGCCCGCGCCAGCGCCAGGAAGGGCTGCAGGTCGCCCACCGAACCCAGCGTGGCCACCAGGACGCGACTCATCGCCGGATGCCGCCAAAGCACTCGAACTGCCGGAAATCCGCCACGCCCTCGCGGTGGGCAAAGCGCTCCTGCAAGGACCGGGGCCCGGCGGTGATGGCGAAGAAGTCGTACTCGCCCACCACCTCGCTGGCCATCAGGTACTGGAAGTGGCAGCGGTACTTGTCATGCCGGATCCGCTCGTAGCTGGCCGGGGTGAATAGCTGCGCGAAGCGTGGATTGAGCCGCTTCGCGCCAGGCGCGCTCGGCGGCAGTGACAGACCTTCGCAGGGGTCAACCAGCGCGTAGCAGCAGCCGTCGGGCGGGGCGCTGACATCCAGCCAGTGGACCGCCGAAGAGGAGCCCACGGCCACCAACTCGTCACGGTAGGACTGGGCCGCCGGCTGCTGGCTCAGCGTGGCGCCGCAATTGCCCAGCGTCAACAGCGACAGCCGCGCCCCGCAGTGCACAGGCAAGCGCGCCAATGCCCGCGCCGCGACGCTGACCGCCAGCATCGCTCCAGAGGAGTGGCCGACCAGCAGCACCTCGTCATGCTCGGAGCGCTGGAGCGCTGCAGCCAAGTGCTGGGCGAACAGGTCCAGGCGCGCCTCCAGATCGGGCGTCTGACCCCGACCTTGCCGCACCAGGCAGGCCAGGCTGCGCATCAACCAGGCCATCTGCGTGCGGCGTTCGGCCTCCACCCCCAGCGCCACCAGGGCCGGCAGCGCCAGCAGCAGCCAGACGCCTGAAGCAACAGGACCACCGATCTGCCACCAGATCGCCCCCGCGGCGCCCACCACGGCCAGCAACAGCACCCAGATCAGCATCGCCAATCCCGGACCCGCCAAGGCCAGGAATGCCGGCCAGGAACGCCGCCAGCTGTACCACATGACGCCGTCGCGCCAGCACTGCCAGCTGGCCCACAGCGTGGTACGCAGCAGCGCCCAGCGGCTGCGCGGCCAATGCGCGCGGACGATGTCATCCCACCGCAGAAACTCGTAGCGGGTCTGAACGGCCGAGCCTTCGATCGTGGCATCCACCTCCCAGGCGGCCACATGCTCGCCCGTTCGCTGCCTGCGCCCCACCTGCAGCGTATGGCCGCTGACTGCTGCCTGCCGGGCGGCCTCCTGGGCATAGAGCTGGTGGTAGTGTGCCGGCCCCTGGGGATCGAAACCGCTCAGGTAGCAGACCAGCCGGCGACGGACGGCAGGCGCAGCCATCACACGATCGTCTGCTTGTGCAGACCCTTGGCCAGCATCAGGTCGACCAGCGGCTGCTCGCGCTTGTTGGCGCGTTGGCAGTGGTCTTTCTGGATCTTGTCGGTGACCCAGATGATCACCCGCGCCCAGCGCCTCTCACGCGCGCGCCAGGCGTGCGACGACACCGACTCCCAGGCATAGCCGTTGAACAGTGTGGCGTTGACGAAATGGTCCAGCGCGCGCACGCCCGCGCGGCCGCGCGAACTGGGGCCAAAGATCCCTACCCACCACAGCAGCAGGTAGCCCAGCAAGGCCATCGGCACCAGCGCCGTCATCACCAGAAAGCCGGCAGCGCGTTCCTTCATGCGGGCGGGTTCCTTGGAAAGACCTTCAGCACGATGCCATTGTCGGCGCGAATCGTCAGCCGGCCCACCGGCTCGGGCACATGGCCGGGCGCGGGCTCGAAGCGGAAGTGCGCCGCCAGCGTGGCCAACACCAGTGTGGCCTCCTGCAGCGCGAAAGTGGCGCCGATGCACACCCGCGGACCCATGCCAAAGGGCAGGTAGGCGCGGCGCTGCGACTCACGCGCGGAGGGCTCATCGCCCTCGGCCTGCTCGCTGAAACGGTCGGGGTCGAACTCATCCGGCCGTGCCCACAGCGCACGGTGGCGATGAATCAACCACGGCGACACGACCACCGAGGCACCAGCGCCCACCGTCTTGTCGCGCATCGTGCAGCGCTCGGCCGACTGGCGCGCCAGGAAACCCACCGGTGGAAAGAGGCGCAGCGTCTCGCGAAACACATTGCGCGCCAGCGGCAGGTCCTTCAGCACGCTCGGGTCCTGGCGCAGCGCCGCCAGGTGCGGCACGGCCTCATCGTGCAGGCGCTGCTGCACCTGGGCATCGTGGGCCAGCAGATGCAGCGACCACGACAGCGCGCTGGCCGAGGTCTCGTGCCCCGCCAGGAACAGCATGGCGACCTGATCCACCAGTTCGTCAAAATGGAAGCCCAGGCCGGTGCGCTCATCACGCACGCGCAGCAGGCTGGCCAGCAAATCGTCGCCCGCCTCGGGATCGTCGGCCTCGCCGCGCGCCAGTGCGGCCTGGTAGGCCTGGTAGCGCGGCTGGATCAGCGCCACCAGCAGCGTGCGGATCTCCTCGGCGGCGCGCCGGCTGCGCCGCACCTGCCACCACGGCCGCAGCCAGCGCAGGCCGAAGAAGGCCGGCATCATCAGCCGCGGCGCCAGCGCCTGGTAGCGGCCGAAGGCCTCGAAGATGCGCAGCGCGTCACCGCCGTCCAGCGGCTGCGAGAGGATGGTGCGCAGGATGATGTCGGCGGCGACGTGGGTCATCTCCACCTCCACGTCGTGCGTGGCACCGTCGGGCAGCGCCGACAGCCGCCGCACCATCGCATCCGCCGCGTCCTGCATGCGCGAGAACACGCGCTGCACGCGCGCGCCCTCGAAGGACGGGTCCATCAGTTCGCGCTGCCGGCGCCAGGTGTCGCCGTTGGTGGTGAAGATGCTGTCGCCCAGCAGCGGGCGCAAGGCTTCGCCCAGCATCTCGTGCTTGGGAAAGGCGGCGGCCTCGTCCACCATCACGCGGCGCACCAGGGCCGGCTCGTTGACCATGTACAGGTCCACACCGGGCAGATGGACCTCGCCCATCTTCATCGTGTAGCTGCGCGCGTACAGGCTGTCCAGCCAGGAGCGGCGCTTGCCGAAGAACATCGACCAGGCCGACGGGCGCTGTGCGGCGGGGGGCGGGTAGTGGGGGCAGAAGCGGCTCATGGGCGATCGGAGTCAGTGGACCGCTCGGCCAGTGTCAACGGGCCGGCCATCCAGACCACGGGATCGTAGCCGCCGGCACGCTGCGGCGCCCGCAGGTACTGCTGATGCATCTCATGCCGATGTGAACGAAGGCGCTGGTAGGTGGCCGCGTCCAGGGTCTGATGAAAGCGCGGTGAATAGCGCGCCAGCCGCGCCCGCCCGGGCGTCAGCCAAGGCTCGACACGCGCAAAGGCGGCCCAGTCGGCTGGGGCGGCGATGTCGTGCCAGGTCAGTGTGGGGTGATCTGCCAGGCGCGCCAGATCGTCGCGGAACCAGCCGGCGTCGCGCACCCAGGCCAGCACTGGCGTGCAGTGGCCCAGTGTCAGCAGCGCCACCTGCGGGCCACGCTGGCCCAGCCAGGGCGCCTTGCGCAGGGCGCGCGCCATCACCATCGCCGCCAGCTGCGTGCCGGTGGAATGGCCCACCACCAGCAGCTCGCGGACCTGGCCGTCGGTGGCGCGCTGCACCAGCTCGTCGGCCAGCGCGTCGATGCGCTGCTGGATGTCGGGCACCTGGTCGCGTGCCACGCGCCAGGTGAAGCCGTACAGGCGCAGCAGCCAGTCGGCGTCCAGCCGCACCTCCAGCTGGCGCCAGGTCCACAGCCACAGGGGCAGCGCCAGCGCCCACACCAGCCGTGGTGCGCCTGCCGCCACCGCCATGCCGGCCAGCGTGGCCCACAGCGCGCCCAGGCCCAGGCCGATCAGCAGCGGCAGCATCGCCAGCCAAAAGGCCGGCCGCGCGAAGCGCCAGATCGGCCAGAAGGCGCCGTGGTGAAAAGCGCGGGCGTAGACCACCCAGCGGTCGCGCCACGCCGCGCCCCAGCCGCGCGGCCAGGCGGCGCGGACGATGTCGTCCCAGCGCATCACATGGTGCCGGGTGTGTACCGACACGCCGTCGGGCTGCGTCCAGTGCACATCCCAGGCGTCCAGCAGCGGCGAGACGCGCTGGCGCGGGCCGATGCGCACCTGCTCACCGGCGGAGGTCACCGGGTGATCGGCCACGGCTTGCGCGCAGGTGCGGTGGTCGCGCGCGGGCCCGCGGGGATCGAATCCCCCCAGGAAGAACACCTCGCGCCGCCACGTCATGCGCTGATTGTCACCGCGCCAACGGCCGTCGACACCTCAGCGCGAGGGCGCCACCGCCCAATGCAGCACGCCATCATGGTCGGCGAGCAGGCCGTCATCGAGCAGGCTGTCCACCAGCTCCCGGCCCCAGGCCGGCGGCTCGGCACCGCTGCCCCGGGCCATGGCCACGAACACCGGCGTGCGCGGCAGCCAGTCCAGCAGCTCGGCGCGCGGGCGGTGGCGGTGCTCCATCATGTGGAACATCAGCAGCGCACGCGCGGCATGGCGCAGGTGGCGCTGCGGGTCGCGGCGGAAGGCCTCCAGGCGGCGGCGGCTGGCGGCCAGCGCGGCGCCGACATCCTCGAAGGCCGGGCCATGGCCGGGCACCACCACGCGCGGCGCCAGGCGCTCGATCAGCGCCAGCGTGGCCTCGGTGGGACCGAAGCCGTCCTGGCCTTCCAGCTCGGGAAAGATGATCGCCAGGCGGTCCTCCCACAGCGCGTCGCCGGCGATCAGCGTGCGGGTCTGGGGCTCGAAGAGCATGACCGCGTCCGGGTCGTGGCCCGGCGCGGCGTGGATCTGCCACATGGTCGGACCCAGGCGCAGCGTGGCCCCCGGCACCAGCGCGCCGTCCACCCGGAAGGGCGGGCACTGCTGACCGGTGTAGCGGTAGCTCAGGCGGGCTTCGTCCCAGGCGCGGACGATGTCTACGCTGCCCTGCGGCACCCACACCTGCACGGCCGGATCGCGCGCCTGCAGCAGCGCGTTGCCGCCGCAGTGGTCGGAGTGCAGGTGGGTGTTGACGATGCGGCCCAGGGATTCGCCGGCCAGCGCGTGGTCGATCAGTGCCTGCGACATCGCGCCGTGGCGGCTGTAGCCCGTGTCCACCACGGCGGCCGGCGCGCCATCGCAGCCGGCAAACACGGTGTGGTTGGCCGACAGCCAGTCGCGCTGCAGTAGCTGCGCGCCCAGCTCGGCCGGCAGCGAGCCCATGGGCGGTGTCAGGCGCCCGGGCTGCGCAGCTCGCGGCGCAGCACCTTGCCGACGTTGGACTTGGGCAGCTCGTCGCGGAACTCGATGTACTTGGGCCGCTTGTAGGCGGTGAAGTTCTCATTGCAATAGCGCGCCACGTCGTCCTCGTCGAGCGTCGCGTCCTTGCGCACGACGAACAGCTTGACCGCTTCGCCCGACTTGGCATCGGGCACGCCCACCGCGGCGCATTCCAGCACGCCCGGGTGCAGGTTCACCACCTGCTCGATCTCGGTGGGGTAGACGTTGAAGCCCGAGACCAGCACCATGTCCTTCTTGCGGTCGACGATGCGCACATAGCCGCGCTCGTCCATGATGCCCACGTCGCCGCTCTTGAAGAAGCCGTCGTCGGTCATGACCTTGGCGGTCTCGTCGGGGCGGTTCCAGTAGCCGGCCATCACCTGCGGGCCGCGGATGCAGATCTCGCCGGGCTGGCCCAGCGGCACGTCGTGGCCGTCGTCATCGCGGATGGCGATGTCGGTGGACGGGATCGGCAGGCCGATGGTGCCGGTGAACTCGGTCAGGTCCAGACGGTTGCTGGTGGCCACCGGCGAGGTCTCGGACAGCCCGTAGCCTTCCACCACCGGGCAGCCGGTGATCTTCAGCCACTTCTCGGCGGTGGCCTGCTGCACCGCCATGCCGCCGCCGTTGGACACCTTCAGCTCCGAGAAGTCCAGCCGCGCGAAGGCGGGGTCATTGGCCAGCGCGTTGAACAGCGTGTTGACCGCCGGGAACATGTTCACCTTGTGCTCGGACAGCGTGGCGATCAGGCCGGGGATGTCGCGCGGGTTGGGGATCAGCAGGTTCATCATGCCCAGCCGCGCGCCCATCATGTAGCAGATCGTCAGCGCGAAGATGTGGTACAGCGGCAGCGCGCACACCACGGTCAGCGGCTTGTTGCCGAGCTGGTCGAGCATGGGCTTGAACCAGGCCTCGGTCTGCAGGATGTTGGCCACCACATTGCGGTGCAGCAGCGTGGCGCCCTTGCTGACGCCGGTGGTGCCGCCGGTGTACTGCAGGAAGGCCACGTCGTCGGGGCCCACGTCCACGCGCCGCAGGCTCATTCGGCTGCCCTCGGCCAGCGCCATGTTGAAGCGGGTGACCGTGCGGCCGGCGTCCAGCGGCAGGCGGAACTCGGGCACCATCTTCTTCAGGTGGCGCACCGCGAAGTTGATGAACTGGCCCTTCCAGAAGCCCAGCTGGTCGCCCATCGCGCACAGCAGCACGGTCTTCACCGGCGTGGCGTCGATCACCTCCTCCAGCGTGTGGGCGAAGTTTTCCAGCACGATGATCGCGCTGGCGCCCGAGTCCTTGAGCTGATGCTCCAGTTCGCGCGCGGTGTAGAGCGGGTTGACGTTGACCACCACGCAGCCGGCACGCAGGATGGCGCCGATCGCCACCATGTACTGCGGCAGGTTGGGCATCATCACCGCGACGCGGTCGCCCTTGGCCAGGCCGCGCGACTGCAGCCAGGCGGCCAGCGTGGCTGACATCTCGTCGAGCTGCTCGAAGCGCAGCCGAGCGCCCATGCAGGCCGCGGCATCACGCCGGGCGTGCTTGCGCCAGGCCTCGCCCAGCAGGTCCACCAGCGAGGCATAGCCGCTGCAGTCGACGGTGGCCGGGACGCCCTCGGCGTAATGCTGCAGCCAGGGTTGGGGAACGGGTCTCTGGGCGGTCATGGGCAAGGTGGTCACAAGAGCAAGCCGGTCAAGCCGGCGATGGTCCGATGCCGAGGGCGTGCCGGGCTACGGTAGTTGTCCTATCACCTCGGCGACACTGGCCTGGGCGGCTGTCGCCACCGCGACAGCGTCGGGCGCGAACAGGCGCTCCATCAGCGCGCTTTCGCGCTGCTGCACCCGCGCCAGAAAGTCCTGGGCGCCGCGCATGGCGGCAAAGGTGTCGAAGCCGCGTTCCAGGAACTGCTGCAGCGCGCCCAGACCCGCAGCCCGTGCCGGCCCGCGCATCAGCTTGAGGCTCTGACGCAGCCAGGGCCGGCGGGTGTAGCGATCGAGTTGGGCGCCCAGATCCAGCACCTCGGCCAGTTGCCGCCCGCGGTCGGCGCGAGAGCCCACCTGCTGCCAGGCCCGCACATAGCTGGCGCGGTCGGGTTCGTCGCTGGTCAGCGCCAGCGCCATGCGGCCGTCCAGGGCCTCGGTCAGCGCATGCAGGGCCACCAGCGACTGCACGGTCTCGACGATCTCCTGCGGAAACATCCGCACCAGCGCGGGCACGATGCGTGCGAACTGGGCGTCGCGGTCGGCAAAGTCCTGCGGGCCGTACAGGTCGTCCAGGAAGAAGCGCGCGGCCGGACCGAAGCGGGCGTCGGCCAGCAGGTCGGCGTGGGTGCGGGCGAAGCGGGCCTGCTGGTAGCGCTTGAGCGCCAGCACCCGGCGCCCCAGCACCGGATCCTGCTGGCGTGCCTGGCGCTCGGCCTCGACCCGCCCGAGTTCACGCAGGATGCTGTCCTGGTCCGCTGCCATGCTCAGAGCTTACCCTGATGCCAGGTCCGCGTTAGTGGCCGTGCTCTACGCCGCGCCGGGCGGCGGTGCCACACTGGCCGGATGCAACGTCGCACCCTGCTGACCCTGGGCCTGGTGTCCGGCACCGCCTTGGCGCTGGCGGGGGCCGGCGCTGCCGTGTGGACGCCCGGCTGGCGCGATGGCCGCCTGAGCGAGCCGGCGCGCGCACTCTTCGCCGGCGTGGCCCGCGCCGTGCTGGATGGCGTACTGCCCCAGGACGCGGCCGTGCAGGCCGTGGCGCTGAAAGCCCACCTTGACCGCCTGGACACCCTGATCGCCGGCCTGCCGCCGGCCACCCGCGCCGAGCTGTCGGACCTGCTGGCGCTGCTGGGCACCGCACCCGGCCGCTGGGCGCTGGCCGGTCTGGGCAGCGCCTGGTCTGAGGCCTCCACGGCCGATCTGCAGGCAGCGTTGCAAGCCATGCGGGTGTCGGGCAGTGCGGTGCGTCGGCAGGTTTACCAGGCGCTGCGCGACCTCAGCAACGGCGCCTGGTTCGCCGATGCCGGCACCTGGACCGTGCTGGGCTATCCCGGCCCCTATCGTTTGTGAAAGCGTCTGTGAAAGCGACCGTGACGCCCTTGCCGCCCATCAGCAACCAGGCCGTGCTGCCCGAGCAGCGCCAGGGCATCCCTGACCCGGTGCGCGAGGGTCTGGCCCGCGGCTGGCGCGTCTTTGGCGGCCCCCACGCGCCGCTGCCCGAGCGCCTGAGCTGCGACGTGCTGGTGATCGGCAGCGGTGCTGGCGGCGGCGTCACCGCCGAGATCCTCACCCGCGCCGGTCTGGACGTGGTGATCGTCGAGGAAGGCCCGCTGCGCAGCAGCAGCGACTTCCACCAGCTGGAGGCCGAGGCCTACCCCGCGCTCTACCAGGAAAGCGCCAGCCGCAAGACCGCCGACAAGGCGATCAACATCCTGCAGGGCCGCTGCGTCGGTGGCTCGACCACGGTGAACTGGACCAGTTCCTTCCGCACCCCGCCCGACACGCTGGCCTTCTGGCGGGATCACCATGGGCTGACCGAGCTGACCGAGGAGGCCCTGGCGCCCTGGTTCGACGAGGCCGAGCGCCGCCTGCACATCGGCGACTGGCTGACGCCGCCCAATCTCAACAACGAGCTGCTGCGCACCGGCGCGGCCCAGCTGGGCATCGAGGCGCGCGGCATCCGCCGCAATGTGCGCGGCTGCTGGAATCTGGGCTCCTGCGGCATGGGCTGCCCCACCAACGCCAAGCAGTCGATGCTGGTGACCACGCTGCCGGCCGCGCTGAACGCCGGGGCGCGCCTGCTGGTGCAGACGCGCGCCCTGCGTCTGGTGCACGACGGCAGTCGCGTCAGTGCGGTGGAATGCGCCGCGATGCAGCCCGACGGCCGGCCGGCCGATCGCCTGCTGCGGGTGGAGGCCCGCCATGTGGTGCTCAGCGGCGGCGCGATCAACTCGCCCGCGCTGCTGCTGCGCTCGGGCGCACCCGACCCGCATGGCCGCCTGGGACAGCGCACCTTCCTGCACCCGGTGGTGCTGTCGGCGGCGGTGTTCGATGCGCCGGTGCAGGGCTGGCAGGGCGCGCCGCAGACGATCTACACCGACCACTTCCTGCACACCCAGCCGATCGACGGGCCGATCGGCTTCAAGCTCGAGGCGCCGCCGCTGCACCCGCTGGTCTTCACCGGCACGCTGTGCGGCTTTGGCCAGCCGCAGGCCGAGCTGCTGCGCCAGTTCCCCAACACCCACACGCTGCTGGCGCTGCTGCGCGACGGCTTCCATCCCGAGTCGCCCGGCGGTCAGGTGCGTCTGAAGAGCGACGGCACGCCCGAGCTGGACTACCCGCTCAACGCCTTCGTGATGGACGGCGCGCGCCGCGCGCTGCTGGCGATGGCCGAGATCCAGTTCGCCGCCGGTGCGCGCCAGGTGCTGCCGGTGCACGAGCAGGCCGGCCTGGTGGGCCGCTGGGCCGATGCGAAAGCCTTGATCGAGCGCCTGCCGATGGAGCCCTTGCTGACGCGCGTGGTCAGCGCCCATGTGATGGGCGGCTGTGCGCTGTCGGGCGATGCCAGCGGCGGCGTGCTGCGGCCCGATGGCCGGCACTGGCAGCTGGCCAATCTGTCGGTGCACGACGGCTCGATCTTTCCCACCAGCATCGGCGCCAACCCCCAGCTGTCGATCTACGGCCTGGTCAACCGCCTGGCCACGGCGCTGGCGCCCGCCCTGGGCGGCCGAGCAGTGCGCTGGCTGGACGCCTGATGCTGGCCTGGATCCAGCGGGTGCTGTCGCTGGCCTGGCTGGCGGCGCTGCTGGTCCTGCCGCTGCGTGCGGCGCTGCGTGGCGAGCCGCCACTGGCGGTGGCTGGCTGGGCCGCGCTGGTGCTGGTGGCGCACGCGCTGTGGCTGGCGCTGACGATGCTGATGGCCTGGGCGGCCAACCGTGGTGATGCGTCGCCGCCCGCCTCCCTGCGCCAGTGGCTGCAGGCCTGGTGGGGCGAGGTGCTGACCGCGCCGCGCGTGTTCTTCTGGCGCCAGCCCTGGCGCACCCAGGCCGAGCCCGACGGCCCCGACATCGGGGCACCCGGCCAGCCCGGCGTGGTGCTGCTGCACGGCTTCTTCTGCAACCGTGCGCTATGGAACCTGTGGATGGCACGGCTGCGGGCCGAGCGCATTGCCTTTGTCGCGCCCAGCCTGGCGCCGGTGTTCGGCTCGATCGATGACGCGGTGCCGCTGCTGGAGGCGGCCGTGCAGCGGCTGGAGCAAAGCACCGGCGTGCCGCCGCTGATCGTGGCCCACAGCATGGGTGGCCTGGTCACCCGCGCCTGGCTGCGGCAGCAGCAGGCCGACGGCCGGGTGCGCGCGGTGCTGACGATCGGCACACCGCACGGCGGCACCGCGCTGGCGCGGCTGGCGATGAGCGAGAACGGGCGCCAGATGCAGCGCGGCGGCGGCTGGCTGGCCACCTTGTCGAAGGCCGAGCCGGTTGACCGCGCAGCGCGTTTCCACTGCATCTACGGCCACTGCGACAACATCGTCTTTCCGGCCAGCACCGCGGTGCTGCCGGGCGCGGCCGAGGTGCTGCACCTGCCGGCCACGGCGCATGTGGATCTGGTGGAGCACCCGGCCAGCTGGGCGCTGGCGAGGCGGCTGATTCAGTCCTGATCGATGTCGTGCAGCAGCGCGGCGGTGGGCTCAACGCCCATGTTCAGCAGCTGCGCGATATCGCGCACGTCGTCGGGGATGGCGGCGTTGTCCCAGCCGGCCGCGGTGTGGCGTGCCAGGCGGATGGCCAGCATCACATTGCGCACCTGCGAGGCTTCCTCGTGGCGGTCGTCGGTGATGTGCACCAGCAAGTCGGGCAGGCGCCAGGCGCGCATCAAGGCCTGCTGCAGCTCCACCAGCGTGGTGCCCATCAGCTCGCGCTGGATGGCGCTGCTGCGCAGCGTGGGGTCGGCGCGCTGGCGACGGCGCATCTCCAGCGCCAAGCTCGGCGCATGCAGCCACAGCAGCATCTCGGCGAAGTCGTGCAGCAGCGCGGCCTCTTCGATCACCTGCGCGTCATGGTCCATGCGGTGCACCGCAAAACCGATCGCGAAGCGGCTGGCCCGGTGGGCGCGCGCGATCACTGCGTGCAGACCCGCCAGGGCCTCGGGCTGGTCGGCCAGGTGCTGCTCGATCGTGGGCTGCGGGCCGAAGGTGCTGAAGAAGGGCGTGATGCCCAGCAGCACCAGGGCCTGGCCGACGGTCTCGACATCGGTGAGCCGGCGGCTGCGGTGGTGGCCGGCAATGTGCGCCAGCACCTTCAGCGACATCAGCGGGTCGGCACCGATCACCTCGACCAGCATGCGGCCGTCGACGTCGTCCTCGATCGCGCGCAGGGTCTCGAGCGCGTCGGCGGTGCGCTGCATCACCGGGATCTCGGCCAGCTGCAGGTAGCGCAGCCAGCCCGGCAGATCGCGGGGCAGGCGGCGGGGGGCGGGGCTGACGGGAGCATCCATGGCAAGAGGGGCGCACCGGTCAGAGGACCGGTGCGCTGTCCGGGATATCGGCCCGACCGCGGCCCGACTTGAGCCGGGCCGGGGCAGGCCTGATCACAGACGGGTCACGCCAAGACAGCCCACGAACTGGCCGTCGACGTACAACGCCCCTTCGGGCGCACCCGCCTCGGCGTGGAACTCCACCTGAGGCAGGGTTTGCGGCAGCGGCGGCCGGCCGGGGAGCGGCCGGGCCAGCGCGTGGGCCGAGTGGCGCATCCAGGCGCCGGCACGACGCAGGACACGGGCCGCGACGCGGCGCAAGGCAGGCACCGGAGCCGGTGCGGGCGCCCAGGGGCCGGGGGCGGGCGTTGAGAAAGCGGGGCGATGCATGATGGTGCTCTCCTCGGTGCGCGACGCCCTGGAGTCAGCGGGCGTTGCGCGGGGGTCGATTCACGGGCTGCGCCAGTCGGGCGGCGCGGCGAGTTCCTGGCGCAGTTGCTGTCGGGCCTGCTGGCGCAGACCGGAGGCAGATCGGCGATGCACGCCGGCCTGCCGCCGCTGGGCCAGGGCCACGAAGGGATTGCGCGGTCGCTTCGGGGTGATCGGTCGTGTGTACATGGACATCTCCTGGACAGAGGTGGATCAAGAGGGCGTGCGGTGCGCATGAAAAACGGACGGCCAAAAGCACCGCGGCCCGGGAGGTTCATCACCTGCCCGGGCCGCTGGGATTCAGCGGGAAACGTCTGCGGCCTCAGCTCGCGGGACGGTTCAGGCAGGCGCGGTGCACGCCGACGCACAGGGCTGCACGGGCAGCCGGGGAACGCAGGGCGTTTCGGTTGGTCATCATGGTCAGTCCTTGGTCGGGTGGGTCGGCCGGCGGTACTGCGGGTGCCGGGGTGAGATCGAGCACAGGGTGTGTCGATGGGTTGGCATGATAAACACTTGATTATCTTGCGCAAGCTTTTTTTATCAGTGCAAACCCTGGTGTGGTGCTGATGCATCCCCTGCTTTGAGGACACTCACCCGATGAACCACCTGCTGATCACCACCGACGGCCGCCCTTGGACCGAGGTCGAGGCCCGGCTGCAGCACTACCTGCCCGGCCTGGACTGCGCGCTGTGGCCCACCGGGCCGACGCAGGCGCTGCTGCGTGCGCCGCTGCGGCGGGCGCTGGCCATCGAGTACCCGGCGATCGGCGTGGGCCCGCTGCTGCAGGTGATGGGCGTGGTGCGCACCGACGAGCTGGATGACGAGACCGCGGCCCGCCTGGTGGCGCTGCGCGATGCCTCGCAGTTGCCGCCACGGCCCGCCTCGCGCGCCCGTGCCGCTGCCGCGCTGGACTGGCATCTGGCCGCCCTGCGTGCCCCGCAGGCCTGGGCGCTGCTGGGCGGCCCCGGTGCGATCAACTGGCGCGACATCCGCGTGGGCCACCCCGACACCGGCTACGTCGAGCACCCGGCCTTCGGCTTCGGCCAGCCCGGCGGAACCTGGATCGATACCGCCCAGGCGCGCACGATGATCGCCACGGTCGACACCGGCGTGCCGGTGGACGAGCCCGGCGGCGGCATCGACCCGCTCAGCGGCATCTCGGCCAGCCATGGCACGCGGGTGGGCACCACCATCGCCGGCTATGCGCCGCAAGACGGCTTTCTCGGTGTGGCGCCCCGGGTGCCGCTGGTGCCGGTGCGCATCACCGACAGCGTCTGGATCAACCATGCGCAGGAGACCTTTGCCGAGGCGGTGGACCACCTGGTGCGCACGGCGCGCGTGTCGGTCATCAACTGCAGCCTGGGCTGCTTTGCCAGCGCGGTGCGGCCGGCGCTGCGCACAGCGCTGGACCAGGCCTACGAGGCTGGGGTGATCCTGTGCTGCGCGGCGGGCAACATCGTCAACGACGTGGTGCCGCCGGCCTCGCTGGCGCGCAGCATCGCGGCGGGCGGGGTGACGCGCGAGGACCGGCCTTGGTCCGGCAGCGCCTACGGCCCCGAGACCGACTGGTCGGCCCCGGCCGCCGGCCTGCGGCGCGCCGATGTGCGGCGCGGTGGCCGTCTGGGCTATGCCGAGGGCGGCGACGGCACCTCGTACGCGGCGGCGATCAGCTCAGCGGCCGCAGCGCTGTGGCTGGCGCGCCATGGCGCGGCGCTGGACGCGGCCTACCCGCAGCCCTGGCAGCGGGTCGAGGCCTTCCGCCACTGCGCTCGCGCCAGCACCCGCGTGCCGGCGCTGTGGAACGCCGGCGCCTTCGGCAGCGGCATCCTGGACCTGGCAGCGCTGCTGCAGTGTCCGCTGCCTGCGGCGGCGGCGCTGGTGAAGGCGCCGGCCGCCTGAGGGCTCAAACGAAGCCGAGCAGCCGCTTGGCGTTCTCCTTGAGGATCAGCGGCTGCACCTTCTCCTTGAAGCCGGCTTCCTTGAAGTCGGCCATCCAGCGCTCGGGCGTGATCAGCGGGTAGTCGCTGCCGAACAGCATGCGGTCTTTCAGCAGCGTGTTGGCGTATTGCACCAACTGCGCCGGGAAGTACTTGGGGCTCCAGCCCGACAGGTCGATCCAGACATTGGGCTTGTGCAGCGCCAGGCTCAGCGCCTCGTCCTGCCAGGGCCAGCTGGGGTGGGCGATGACGATCTGGATGTCGGGGAAGTCGATCGCCACGTCCTCCAGCAGCATCGGGTTGCTGTTCTGCAGGCGCAGGCCGCCGCCGCAGCGCATGCCGCTGCCGATGCCGCTGTGGCCGCTGTGGAAGATGGCCGGCAGCTTGTGCTCGGCGATCACCTCGTAGAGCGGCCAGGCCATCTTGTCGTAGGGCAGGAAGCCCTGCACCGTGGGGTGGAACTTGAAGCCCTTGACGCCGTGCTCCTCGATCAGCCGGCGGGCTTCGCGCGCACCCATCTTGCCCTTGTGCGGGTCGATGCTGGCGAAGGCCACCATCATGTCGCTGTTCTTCTGCGCGGCTTCGCAGATCTCCTCATTCGGGATGCGGCGGCGGCCCAGCTGGCTCTCGCTGTCCACCGTGAACATCACCAGGCCGATCTTCTTCTCGCGGTAGTAGGCCACCGTCTCCTCGATGGTGGGCCGGCGGTTGGAGCCGAAGTACTTGTCGGCGGCGCGGTCGTACTCCTCACCGTAGTTGTCGAAGGGGTTCCAGCACGAGACTTCGGCGTGCGTGTGGATGTCGATCGCAATCAGTTCTTCGTGCTTCATGGCAGGCCTTGGGGAGTCGGCGAATTGGTTAATTATCAGAACTAAATCAGCGTAAAGCAAGGTGAGCACTCGGGAATTTCCCAGGTGAGTGTCCGCTCATCCGGGAAAACACCCAAGCCGCAGCAAGCTGCGATTTAGTTAAATGCCATAACGAAATCGACCCACGACACGCCATGAGCACCGAGTTCACCCCTGCCACCGGCCTGCTGGCCTCGCTGGGCCTGCTGCGCGTTGAGCAATCCGGCCCGGTCACCCACATCCGGCTGAACCGTCCGTCCAAGCGCAACGCCATCAACGACGGCCTGATCGCGCAGCTGCACACCGCCATCGTCAACCTGCCGGCCGAGACCCGCGCGGTGGTGGTCAGCGGCGAGGGTGACCACTTCTGCGCCGGGCTGGACCTGTCCGAGCTGGTCGAGCGCGACACCCACGCCGCCATCCTGCACTCGCGCGGCTGGCACGCCTGCTTTGACGCCTTCCAGTTCGGCAAGGTGCCGGTGATCGCGGTGCTGCATGGTGCGGTGGTCGGCGGCGGCCTGGAGCTGGCCGCGGCCTGCCACATCCGCGTGGCCGAGGACTCGGCCTACTTCGGCCTGCCCGAGGGCCAGCGCGGCATCTTCGTCGGCGGCGGCGGCTCGGTGCGCGTGCCGCGCCTGATCGGCACCGCCCGCATGACCGACATGATGCTCACCGGCCGCGTGTTTGACGCCGACCAGGGCGAGCGCTACGGCGCCGTCAACTACCGCGTGCCCGATGGCGCCGGCCTGGCCAAGGGCGTGGAGCTGGCCCGCAAGATCGCCGGCAACGCGCCGATGACCGCCTTCGCGGTGATGCACGCCCTGCCGCGCATCGCCGAGATGAGCCCGTCTGAAGGCCTGTTCGCCGAGTCGCTGATGGCCTCGGCCGCCAGCAACACCGTTGAAGCCCAGAGCCGCCTGCGCGCCTTCCTGGAAGGCCGTGCAGGCAAGGTGGTCAAGGAATGAGCGCCCCGGCCCGCTACCGCCACGCCGATGTCGGCGGCTGCGTCGAGGCCACCCTCGAGACGCGCGCCGACGGCTGCCGCCTGCTGCGCTCGACCGAGGCGCTGCGCTGGTTCCCTGACCGTCTGACCGACGCGCTGGAACAATGGGCCGCCGAGGCGCCGGACCGCACGCTGGTGGCCAAGCGCGATGCGCGAGCGCCCTGGAGTGGCGACTGGCGCCGCGTCAGCTACGCCGAGTTCCTGTGCAACATCCAGGCCGTCGGCCAGGCGCTGATCGAGCGCGGCCTGTCGGCCGAACGGCCGCTGGCCATCCTGAGCGACAACGACATCGAGTACCTCACGCTGGCCTTTGGCGCGATGTGGGTGGGCGTGCCCTATGTGCCGATCTCGTCGGCCTACTCGCTGATCAGCACCGACTACGGCAAGCTGCGCCACATCCTGGACACGGTGACGCCGGGCATGGTGTTCGCATCGTCGGCCGCCTACGCCAAGGCCATCCAGGCGGTGGTGCCGGCCGATGTGCATGTGGTGCTGACCGAAGGCGCGGTGGAGGGCCGCGAGACGCTCAGCGTCGAGCAACTGCTGGCCACCGCGCCGGGCGAGGCGGCTGCCGCTGCCCACGCGCAGGTCGGCCCCGACACCATCGCCAAGTTCCTGTTCACTTCGGGCTCGACCAAGGCGCCCAAGGGCGTCATCAACACCCACCGGATGCTCTGCGCCAACCAGCAGATGATCCACCAGTGCCTGAACTTCCTGGCCACCGAGCCGCCGGTGCTGGTCGACTGGCTGCCCTGGAACCACACCTTCGGCGGCAACCACAACGTGGGCATCGTCGTCTACAACGGCGGCACGCTCTACATCGACGGCGGCAAGCCCACGCCCAAGGGCATGGCCGAGACGCTGCGCAACCTGCGCGAGATCTCGCCCACGGTCTACTTCAACGTGCCCAAGGGCTTTGAAGAGATTGCCACCGCGATGGACACCGACGCGGTGCTGCGCAAGAGCCTGTTCGCCCGCGTCAAGGCCTTCATGTTCGCCGGTGCGGGCCTGAGCCAGGCGGTGTGGGACAAGCTCGAAGCCCATGCCGAGGCCGAGATCGGCGAGCGCATCCGCATCATCACCGGTCTGGGCATGACCGAGACCGCGCCCTCGTGTACCTTTGCCGTGGGCACCGATGTGCGCTCGGGCTACATCGGCCTGCCGGTGCCTGGCGTCGAGGTCAAGCTGGTGCCGCCAGCGGCTGACGATGTCGCCGGCAAGACCGAGATCCGCTTCCGCGGCCCCAACGTCATGCCCGGCTACTGGCGCGCCCCTGACCAGACCAGCGAAGCCTTCGACGAGGAAGGCTTCTACAAGACCGGCGACGCGGTCAAGTTCGTTGACCCGGCTGACCACAACAAGGGCCTGCTGTTCGACGGTCGCACCGCCGAGGACTTCAAGCTCAGCACCGGCACCTTCGTCAGCGTGGGTCCGCTGCGCGCCAAGGTGGTGGCCGAGGGCCATCCCTGCATCCAGGACGCGGTGGTCACTGGCCTGAACCGCGACGAGATCGGTCTGCTGGTCTTCCCTCGCGTCGATGAAGTGCGGCAGATGGCCGGCGTGCATGCGGGCGTGCCTTTCCCTGATGTGCTGCACCAGCCGGCGGTGCGCGCCTTCTTCCAGGGCGTGGCCGACCGCCTGTGGGCCGCCGGCACTGGCAGCGCCAACCGGCCGGCGCGCATGCACGTGCTGGCCGAGCCGCCGCAGATCGACAAGGGCGAGATCACCGACAAGGGCTCGATCAACCAACGCGCCGTGCTGGCCGCCCGTGCGGCGCTGGTCGAGGCGCTCTACGAGGGCCGCGACAGCGACCCCTTCCTGATTCTTCCCAAGAAGGCCTGAGATGGACATCCAAGGACAAGCAGCCGTCGTCACCGGCGGCGGATCGGGCCTCGGCGAGGCCGTCGCCCGTGAGCTGGCGCGTCTGGGCGCCCGGGTCACCGTGCTCGACGTCAACGAGGCTGGCGCGCAGCGCGTGGCCGCCGAGATCGGCGGGCTGGGCGTGAAGTGCGACATCACCGACGAGGCCAGCGTCAGCGCCGCGCTGGACGCCGCCGAGGCCGCGCACGGCACGGCGCGCATCGTCATGAACATCGCCGGCATCGGCACCGCCAAGCGGGTCATCCAGCGCGACGGCTCGCCCGCACCGCTGGCCGACTTCGAGCGCGTGGTGAAAGTCAACCTGATCGGCACCTACAACGTCACCCGCCTGGCCGCGGCGCGCCTCGCCAAGGCCGAGCCACTGGCCGATGGCGAGCGCGGCGTGGTGGTCAACACCGCGTCGGTGGCCGCGTTTGATGGCCAGGTCGGCCAGCAGGCCTACTCGGCCAGCAAGGGCGGCGTGGTCGGCATGACGCTGCCGATGGCGCGTGATCTGGCGCAGTTCGGCATCCGTTGCTGCACGATCGCGCCGGGCCTGTTCGCCACGCCGCTGATGAAGGAGCTGCCCGAAGAGGTGCAGAACTCCCTGGCCGCGTCGATCCCCTTCCCGAAGCGCTTGGGAAAACCCGAAGAGTTCGCGGCCCTGGCCGCCCATATCGTCGGCAACACGCACCTGAACGGCGAAGTCATTCGCCTGGACGGCGCCCTGCGGATGGCCCCGCGCTGACGCAATCCCGCGACAAGCTCGCCACACCACCAGCCCCCTGGAGACACACTGCCATGAAGACCTTCTCTCGTACCGTCCTGGCCGCTGCCGCGCTGGCCTTCAGCGCCACCGCCGCGCTGGCCGACATCACGATCGGCGTCAGCCTGCCGCTGACCGGCCCGGCCTCGGGCCTGGGCATCCCGATGGGCAACCAGATCAAGCTGTGGCCCAAGACCATCGCGGGTGAGAAGCTCAATGTCATCGTGCTGGACGATGCCACCGACCCGACCAAGGGCGTCAACAACGCCAAGCGCTTTGTCACCGAAGACAAGGCCGACATCATCATGGGCTCGGCCGCCACGCCGGTGGTGATCCCGATGGCCTCGGTGGCGCTGGAATCGCAAACGCCGCAGTTCATGTTCTCGCCGGGCGTGCTGGCAGCCGGCAATGACGCCTGGTCCTTCCGCCTGCCGCAGGGCGGCGCGGTGATGGCCTACGCCATCGTCACCCACATGAAGAAGCTGGGCGTCAAGACCGTGGGCTTCCTGGGCTACACCGACGCCTACGGCGAGAGCTGGTTGAAGGACTTCCAGGACCAGTCGGCGGCGCTGGGCGGCCCCAAGGTCGTCGCCACCGAGCGCTTCGCGCGCAGCGACACCAGCGTCACCGCGCAGGCCCTGAAGCTGACCTCGGCCAATCCGGATGCCATGCTGATCGTCGCCTCGGGCTCGGGCGCCGCGATGCCGCACAAGGCCATCGTGGAGCGCGGCTACAAAGGCAAGATCTACCAAACCCACGCCGCGGCCAGCCGCGACCTGATGCGCGTGGGCGGCAAGGACGTCGAAGGCGCCTACGTGGTGTCCGGCCCGGCCGTGATCCCCGAGCAGCTGCCGGCCGACCATCCGTCCAAGGCCGTGGCGCAGAAGTTCGTTGACCAGTACGAGGCCGCCTACGGCAAGGGCCAGCGCAACCAGTTCGCTGGCCACGCCTATGACGCGATCATCGTGCTGGAAAAGGTGGTGCCGGTGGCGCTGAAGAAGGGCAAGCCCGGCACCAAGGAGTTCCGCACTGCGCTGCGTGACGCCGTCGAGCAGATGGGCCGCACTGTGGTGGCCCACGGCGTGCTGAACTACACCAAGGACAACCACTGGGGCTTCACCACCGAGACCGGCGTGATCCTCAAGGTCGTCAACGGCGACTGGAAGGTCGAGTAAGACCTCCATGCGGGTGTGGCACGTGCCGCACCCGCCCTCCTGGCTCCTGACCCGGACCCCATCCCATGGACTTCTCGATCGCGAGCATCCTGGCGCTCGACGGCGTGACCAACGGCGCGGTGTACGCGCTGCTGGCGCTGGCCACCGTGCTGCTGTTTGCCGTCACCCGCGTGATCTTCATCCCGCAGGGCGAATTCGTCGCCTTCGGCGCGCTGACGCTGGCCATGCTGCAAAACGGCCAGGTGCCGGGCACCGTCTGGTTTCTGCTGATCCTGGCCGGTGCCGCGGCCCTCAGCGACATCGTCACCGGTCTGCGTCATGGCCGCTCGGCGGGCAAGCTGCTGCTGCAGGCGGCCAAGGGCCTGGCCTACCCGGTGGCGATCTCGCTGCTGGTGTGGTGGGCCGCGCCGCGCCAGCTGCCGCTGCTGGCCCAGGCCGCGCTGACGCTGGCCGTGGTCACGCCCTTCGGCGGCCTGATCTACCGACTGGCCTATGAGTCGCTGGCCGACGCCTCGGTGCTGGTGCTGCTGATCGTCTCGGTGGGCGTGCACTTCGCGCTGGTCGGGTTGGGGCTGTATTTCTTCGGGGCGGAGGGTTTCCGCAATCCGCCGTTCTGGGACGAGCGCTTCAGCCTGGGGCCCTTGAACCTGAGCGGCCAGACGCTGATCATCTTCCTGGTCTCGAACGCGCTGATCGTGATGCTGTGGCTGTTCTTCGAGCGCTCGCTGTGGGGCAAGGCGCTGCGCGCCACCGCGGTGAACCGCCTGGGCGCGCGGCTGATGGGCATCTCCTCGACCAGCGCCGGCCGGCTGTCGTTCACTATGGCCGCGTTCATCGGCGCGCTGTCGGGCCTGCTGATCGGGCCGACCACCACCATCTTCTACGACTCGGGCTTCCTGATCGGCCTCAAGGGTTTCGTCGCCGCGGTGTTCGCCGGCCTGTCCAGCTACCCGCTGGCCTTGGTGGGCGCCACGCTGGTGGGCCTGCTCGAGAGCTTCGGCTCCTTCTGGGCCAGCGCCTTCAAGGAGGTGATCGTCTTCTCGTCGATCCTGCCGGTCCTGCTGTGGCGCTCCCTGCGCGACCCGCATGGGGAAGAGCACTGACATGAACGCGCGTTTTCTCTTTCCGGCCTTTTGCGCCGCGATGCTGCTGATTCCGGCCCTGCCGGTGTCCGATTTCTGGATCACGCAGCTCAACTACATTGGCATCTACGCGATGGTCTCGCTGGGCCTGGTGCTGCTGACCGGCGTGGCCGGCCTGACCAGCTTTGGGCAGGCGGCCTTCGTGGGCGTGGGCGCCTACACCTCGGCCTATCTGTCCACCACCGCGGCGGTGTCGCCGTGGATCGCCCTGTTCATCGGCCTGGGCCTGGCGGTGGTGGTGGCGGTGGTGCTGGGCTTCATCACGCTGCGCATGTCGGGCCACTACCTGCCGCTGGCCACCATCGCCTGGGGCCTGTCGCTGAACTACACCATGGCCAACATGGAGTTCCTCGGCAAGTACGACGGCATCATGGGCATCCCGCCGCTGGAGTTCTTCGGCATCAACCTGGCCGGTGGTCGCGCGATGTATGTGCTGATCTGGGTGATCGCGCTGCTGTCGGCGGTGGGCGTGCTGCGCCTGCTGGATTCGCGCACCGGCCGTGCCATCCGCTCGCTCAAAAGCGGCGCCACGATGCCTGAAGCCATGGGCATCTCCACCTTCCAGTACAAGCTGCTGGCCTTCGTGCTGGCGGCGATGCTGGCCTCGGTGGCAGGCTGGCTGTTCGCGCACTTCCAGCGCACCGTCAGCCCTACGCCCTTCAGCATGAGCAAGGGCATTGAGTTCCTGTTCATGGCAGTGCTGGGCGGCGTGGGCCATGTCTGGGGCGCCTTCACCGGGGCCGCGGTGGTCAAGCTGGTGGAAGACGAGCTGCAGGTGCTGCTGCCCAAGCTGATCGGCACCAGCGGCAACTTCGAGACCATCGTCTTCGGCATCGTGCTGATCCTGGTGCTGAAGTACGCCCCCGACGGCCTGTGGACCTTCGTCAAGGGCTGGGTGCCCACCCGCCAGCGCGTGCGCGACTGGGGCGACGCCCAGGCGCTGGCCGCGCGCGAGCACCCCACCCGCGGCGAGCTGCTGCTGGACGTGAAGGCGGTGCGCAAGGAGTTCGGCGGCCTGGTGGCGGTCAACGACGTCAGCTTCACGCTGCGCGGCGGCGACATCATGGGCCTGCTGGGCCCCAATGGTGCCGGCAAGTCCACCACCTTCAACCTGATCACGGGCGTGCTGGGCCTGACCCGTGGCGAAGTGGTCTTCCGCGGCCGCAACATCGCCGGTCTGCCCTCGCGCGAGATCGCCCGCCTGGGCGTGAGCCGCACCTTCCAGCACGTCAAGATGGTGCCCGACATGACGGTGCTGGAGAACGTCGCGCTGGGCGGCTACCTGCGCTCCAAGGCCGGCCCCTTTGGCGCGATGCTGCGCCTGGACCGTGACGAGGAGCGCCGCCTCTTCTCTGAGGCCGAGAAGCAGCTCGCCCGCATCGGCATGGCCGACAAGATGCACGAGCTGGCCGGCAACCTGGCGCTGGGCCCGCAGCGCCTGATGGAGATCGCCCGCGCGCTGTGCACCGACCCGTCGCTGCTGCTGCTGGATGAGCCCGCCGCCGGCCTGCGCCTGAAGGAGAAGCAGGCGCTGGCCGAGGTGCTGCGCCAGCTCAAGGCCGAGGGCCTGACCATCCTGCTGGTCGAGCACGACATGGACTTCGTCATGGGCCTGGTCGACCACATCACCGTGATGGAGTTCGGCACCAAGCTGATGTCGGGCACGCCGGCCGAGGTGCAGGCCAGCCCCGAGGTCCGCGCCGCCTACCTGGGCACGGAACACTGACCATGGCACAACAGAACATTCTTTCCGTCCAGGGCCTGCACGCCGGCTACGGCAAGGCCGAGGTGCTGTCGGGCCTGAACCTGGCGCTGCCGCAGGGCAGCGTGGTCACCGTCATCGGCCCCAACGGCGCTGGCAAATCCACCACGCTGAACGCGTTGATGGGCGTGCTGCCCAGCAAGGGTCACATTGTGTTCGACGGGCAGGACGTGGTCGACCTGACGCTGGAAGAGCGCGTGATGGCCGGCCTGGCCCTGGTGCCCGAGAAGCGCGAGCTGTTCGGCACCATGGCCGTGGAGGACAACCTGGTGCTGGGCGGTTTCAAGCCGATGCGTCAGGGTGTGGCGGGCTGGAAGAGCACGCTCGACGAGGTCTACACCATCTTCCCGCGCCTGAAGGAGCGTCGCGCCCAGCTGGCCGGCACGCTCAGCGGCGGCGAGCGCCAGATGCTGGCGGTGGCTCGCGCGCTGATGAGCCGGCCCAAGGTGCTGATGCTCGACGAGCCCAGCCTGGGCCTGGCGCCGCTGGTGGTGCGCGAGATCTTCAAGACCATCACCCAGTTGCGCAGCACCGGCGTGAGCATCCTGCTGATCGAGCAGAACGCCCGCGCCGCGCTGGAGGTGGCCGACTACGGCTACGTCCTGGAGACCGGATCGATCGCATTGGAAGGGCCGGCCGCCGACCTGGCCACCGACCCGCGCGTCATCGACACCTACCTCGGCGCCGCCAAGAAGCATTGAGATTGACGGCCCCGTCGGGCCTCCGGTGCACGCCGGAGCGCCCCCGGCGTGGGCCCACCGCACCAAGGAGCTCGCCATGTGGCGTTACGACCCCCCGCTGCGCGACATGCGCTTCGTCATCGACGAGGTGCTGGACGCGCCCGCCGCCTGGCCGGCCATGGCTGGCTTCGAGGAACTCGACAGCGACATGTCGGCCGCGGTGCTGGAGGAGGCCGGTCGCTTCGCCGCCGAGATTCTGGCGCCCACCAATGGCCCGGGCGACCTGGAAGGCTGCACCTGGCAGGACGGCGAGGTGCGCACCCCCGCCGGCTACAAGGCCGCCTACCAGGCCTTTGTCGACGGCGGCTGGCCGGCGCTGGCCTGCGACCCCGCCTGCGGCGGCCAGGGCCTGCCGCAGCTGCTGAACGCGGCGCTGTTCGAGATGCTGGTCTCGGCCAACCACGCCTGGACGATGTACCCCGGCCTGCTGCATGGCGCGTATGAGGTGCTGCACCAGCACGCCAGCGGCTGGTTGCGTGACACCTACCTGCCCAAGGTCACCAGCGGCGAATGGCTCAGCACCATGTGCCTGACCGAATCGCATGCCGGCTCCGACCTGGGCCTGCTGCGCACCCGTGCCGTGCCCCAGGCCGATGGTTCCTACGCCCTCACTGGCAACAAGATCTTCATCTCGGGCGGCGACCAGGACATGACGCCCAACATCGTGCACCTGGTGCTGGCGCGCCTGCCCGATGCACCGCCCGGCACCAAGGGCATCTCGCTGTTCCTGTGCCCGAAGTTCCTGCCCGATGGCAGGCGCAACGCCGCTCGCTGCGACAGCATCGAGAAGAAGATGGGCCTCAAGGGCAGCGCCACGAGCGTGATGAGCTTTGATGGCGCCACCGGCTGGCTGCTGGGCGAGCCGCACCGTGGCCTGCAGGCGATGTTCCTGATGATGAACGCCGCGCGCCTGCATGTGGCGATGCAGGGCCTGGGCCACCTGGAGGCGGCCACGCAGAACGCGCTGAACTACGCGGCCGAGCGGGTGCAGTCGCGCTCGCCCAGCAAGCCCGCCGGTGCGCCCGCCGCCGCGGCCGACGCCATCATCCACCACCCCAGCCTGCGCCGTCAGCTGTGGACCCTGCAGGCCCGCACCGAGGCCGCCCGCGTGCTGTGCTACTGGACCGCCCAGGCATTGGATGATGAGCAGGCCCATGCCGACCCGGCCGCCCGCGCCGCCGCCGGCGCCCGCGCCACGCTGCTGACGCCGGTGCTCAAGGCCATGATGACCGACTACGGCCACTACGGCGCCGACCGTGCGCTGGGCATCTGGGGCGGCCATGGCTACATCCACGAGTACGGCATCGAGCAACTGGTGCGCGACAGCCGCATCGCGCTGATCTACGAGGGCACCAACGAGATCCAGGCGATCGATCTGGTGCTGCGCAAGCTGATGCCCGATGGTGGCGCCAAGCTGCGTGAGCTGCTGGACTGGGCTGCCGCGCAGTGCGAGGGCTCGGCCCATGCCGCCGCCGCGCGCGCACAGCTACAGGCCGTGGCCCAGGCCGTGGCGGCGCTGCAGGCCGATGCTGCCGCCGACCCCGAACTGCCCTTCCGTGCCGCCGACGACCTGCTCTTCGCCGTGGGCGAGGCGCTGCTGGGTGCCGCCTGGGCGCGCACCGACGCCGTGGCCGCCGCCGCCCTGGCCGCCGGCCGTGGCAACGCTGCGTTCTACCAGCGCAAGCAGCAGCTGGCACGCTTTCACTTCGACTGGCTGGCGGGCGAACTCGCCCACCGTCTGCGTGGCGTGGCTGCCGCCCGCGCCCCGCTGCCCTTCCTGGCCTGACATGGCGCTCGCCGACGTCCCCGCGACCGACGACGACGGCCCCGCGCCGCGGGCCAACGCTCGCAGTGCCGCGCTCGACCAGTCGGCGCTGATGCACCTGATGGGCTACGCCGCCACGCGCGCCTCGGTCACGCTGAAGAAGCACTTCCACCGCCACATGGGGCCGCTCAAGCTCAAGGCGGTGGAGTTCTCCATCCTCACGCTGGTGCACACCAACGCCGAGGTCAATCAGAAGCAGCTGGGCCAGGCGCTGGATGTCTCGGCGCCCAACCTGGCCGTCACGCTGGACCGCATGGTCGAGCGCGGCTGGGTGCGTCGCGAGCGCAGCGAGCGCGACCGCCGCGCCCAGCTGATCCGCCTGACCCCCGAGGGCCAGGCGCTGATCCGCAAGGCGCTGAAGGTCTCGCACCAGATGGAGGTCGAGCCGCTGAAGGTGCTCAGCGCCGCCGAGCAGGCGCTGCTGAAAGAGCTGCTGCACCGCGTGGCGCGCAGCTGAGCACAGCGTCTTTCAGGTACGCTGCCGGCCGATGAGCAAGGCCTTCACCAAGGAAAGCGACGCCGACGACGACGAGGACGGCGCCGGCCTGCCCCCGCTGCCCGCGGGCGGCAAGAACTACATCACGCCGCAGGGCTACGCGCGGCTGCGTGCCGAACTGCTGAACCTGATCGACGTCGAGCGTCCGAAGGTGGTGGAAGTGGTCCACTGGGCCGCCAGCAACGGCGACCGCAGCGAAAACGGTGACTACCTCTATGGCAAGAAGCGCCTGCGCGAGATCGACCGCCGCATCCGCTTCCTGACCAAGCGCCTGGACATCGCCGAAGTGGCCGATCCCAGCGCCCACCACGGCAGCGACCAGATCTTCTTCGGCGCCACCGTCACCTACGCCAACCG
The DNA here is from genome assembly GCF_018069755.1 of Ideonella aquatica. Classification (GTDB taxonomy): domain Bacteria; phylum Pseudomonadota; class Gammaproteobacteria; order Burkholderiales; family Burkholderiaceae_C; genus Ideonella; species Ideonella aquatica. The sequence continues at coordinate 92,368 of NZ_JAGQDE010000007.1, forward strand.
CCGCGGCGAGGAGCGCACGATCACGATCAAGGGCATCGACGAGGTCGACCACCTGGCCGGCGAGGTCAGCTGGATCTCACCCATTGCCCGCGCGCTGCTGAAGGCGCGCGAGGGCGATGAGGTGGTGCTGCCGACGCCGGGTGGCACAGAGACGCTGGAGGTGATTGAGGTGAGCTACCCGGCCAAGGTCGATTGAGCGGCTTCAGGCTGGCCGGAGCAGCTTGTCGAACTGATTGACTGCGGAGGTGGTGGCGCAGCCAAGGCCCGAGCGGCCAGGGCCTGTCGTCGCAGACGGTGGCGGTCGGCTGCGCCGACTCCCCTGCGGTGTTCGGACTGCAGGGCGGCCCACAAACTCGCTCCGCTCGCCTGCGGCTCGCTTTGCTCAAACAGTGTGGGCCAGTCAGAAGGGAATGCCCTGCAGTCCTGCGCTCCTCGGCGCCCCCGACAGCGCCGCCAGTCCCTGGCCGCTCTGTCCTTGTCTGGGGCAGCCGTTGCGGGACTGCTCGCGCGGGCAGTCTCAAAACGGTGGCCTGCGAGGTGGGGGAAAGGGGTCGAACGAAGTCAAGGAGGAGGCCGCAGGCCGGGGGACGGAGCCCGGACTCAAACAGTCCTGAGGACTGTTTGTGCCTGGCGACGGCCAGGGCCTCTGGCCCTGGCATGTGAGAGACCCCTTTCCCCCACCTCGCCTCAACCACCGCCGCGGGCAATGGCTGCCGTGGGCGGCGGATCAATCGGTCAGTGTTGACCCACCCCCAACCACGCATCCAATGGCGTCGGGTCCGCCAGCAGGGCCTCGCTGGTGGCGCGGAAGGCGATGCCGCCGCGGTCCAGCACGATCGCGTCATCGGTGACGCCCAGCACCATCTGCGGGTGCTGCTCGACCACGATGGACGGCAGGCCCTCGTCGCGGGCGACACGGCGGATGGCGCGCAGCAGTTCTTCCACAATGATCGGCGCCAGGCCCTCCAGCGGTTCGTCCAGCAGCAGCAGCTTGGGGTTGAGCACCAGCGCGCGGGCGAAGGCCAGCATCTGCTGTTCGCCGCCGCTGAGCTGGGTGCCCAGGTTCTGGCGCCGCTCGGCCAGGCGCGGGAAGAGCTGGTAGACGCGCTCGGGCGACCAGGGGCCGGGGCGCATCACCGCGGTCAGGTTCTCGTGCACCGTGAGCGACTTGAAGATGTTGCGCTCCTGCGGCACCCAGCCGATGCCGGCGGCGGCGCGGCGGTGCGAGGGCAGGGCGTGCAGCGCCTGGCCGGCCAGCGTGATCGTGCCGGCGTGGCGGCGCGCGGCGCCGGCCAGCGTGTCGATCAGCGTGGTCTTGCCGGTGCCGTTGCGGCCCAGCAGCGCCAGCGAGCGGCCCTCAGCGATGGTGAAGCTCACGTCCTGCAGCACCACGGCCTCGCCGTGGCCGCAGGTCAGGTGTTGCACGTCCAGCAGGTCTGCCATGCTCAGTGCCCTGGCCGGATGCCGGCCATCGAATCGCCCAGGTAGACGGCGCGCACCTGCGGGTCGGCGGCGATGGCCTCGGGCGTGCCTTCGGTCAGCACGGTGCCGTTGACCAGCACCGTCATCGTGGTGGCAAAGCTGAACACCAGGTCCATGTCGTGTTCGATCAGCAGCACGCTCACATCGGCCGGCAACGCGGCCACGGTGGCCAGGATCTCGCCACGCTCGGCCGCGGGCACGCCGGCGGCGGGTTCGTCGAGCAGCAGCACGCGCGGCTGTAGCGCCACCGCCAGTGCGATCTCCAGCAACCGCCGTTTGCCGTAGGGCAGCTCGCGGGTGGCGCGGTGGGCCTGCTCGTCCAGGTGGAACTGCGTCAGCAGCGTGGCCACCTCGGCCAGCACCGCGTCATCGGCGCCCAGCGGCCGCCACCAGCGGCGCGAGCGGCCCAGACGCTGGCTCACCACCAGCGCCAGGCTCTGCGCCGGCGTCAGCGAGGGCCACAGCTGGTTGATCTGGAAGGTGCGCACCAGGCCCAGCGCCACGCGCCGGTGCGCCGCCAGCGCCGTGATGTCCTGCCCGCCCAGCTCCACCCGGCCCTCGGTGGGCGGCAGCACGCCGGTGAGCTGGTTGATCAGCGTGGTCTTGCCGGCGCCGTTGGGGCCGATCAGCGCGTGCCGGGCGCCGCGCCGCAGCGTCATCGAGACGTTGTTGGTGGCGGTGATGCCGCCGAAGCGCTTCACCAGCCCGTGGGTCTGCAGCACGATGTCGTTCATGCGCCGCCCTTCCTGAACCAGCGCCACGGCCGCAGCAGCCGATCGCGGCCCACCAGCATCAGCAGCACCAGGAAGGCGCCGATCCAGAAGGTCCAGTACTGGGCGGTGAAGGCGCTCAGCACATCGTGCAGCACCTTGAAGGCGATCGCGCCAGCCAGGCCGCCCCACAGCCAGCCGGCGCCGCCGATCACCAGTGCCAGCATGATGTCGGCGCTGCGGTGGAAGTCGAGCACGTCCAGCGACGCAAAGCCGGTGGTCTGCGCCAGCAGCGCGCCCGCCAGGCCCGCCAGCGCGGCGCCCAGCGTGTAGGCCACGGCCAGCCGCCCTTGCACGCTCATGCCGGCGCTGGCCAGGCGCAGGCGGTTGTCGCGCAGCGCCTCGAGCGAGACGCCGAAGGGCGATTGCAGCACCCGCCGCACCAGCACGAAGACGATGAACAGCACCGCCAGCGAGTAGACCGAGGCCACGCGCGCGCCCAGGTCGAACTCGAACTGGCCCAGCAGCGGGCCCATCACCACGCCCTGCAGGCCGTCGGCGCCGCCGGTCAGGCCGTCGAACTTGTTGGCCAGCTCGTACAGCACGCCGGCCACGCCCATGGTCACCATCAGGCGCGTCAGGTCGGTGCCGCGCACGATCATCGGGCTGGTCAGCGCGCCCAGCAGCGCGGCCAGTGCGCCGCCCACCGCCAGGCCCAGCAGCGGGTCGGGGTGCAGGTGCTTGGCGAACAGCGCCGCGCCGTAGGCGCCCACGCCGAAGAAGGCGGCATGGCCCAGCGAGACGATGCCGGCATAGCCCAGCACGATGTCCAGCGACAGCGCGAAGAGGGCCGTGATCGCGATGTCGTTGATCAGCGCGGCGTGCTGCGGCAGCGCGATCGGCGCGGCCCAGATCAGCGCCCACAGCGCCAACTCCCAGGGCTTCCAGCGGGCCGGTGCCAGCAGGCGGGCGGACAGATCGCTCATCAGCGCTTCTCCCGCGTGAACAGGCCCTGCGGACGCCACAGCAGGATGGCGATCATCAGCACATAGACGATGAAGGCGCCCAGCTTGGGCACGTAGTACTTGCCCAGCACGTCGGCGCAGCCCAGCAGCAGCGCGGCCAGCAGCGGGCCGGTGATCGAGCTGGTGCCGCCCACCGCGCAGACGATCAGGAAATAGACCATGTACTTCAGCGGGAAGCTGGGCTCCAGGCCCAGCAGGTCGGCGCCCAGAGCGCCGCCCAGGCCGGCCAGACCCGAGCCCACCGCGAAGGTCAGCAGGAACACGCGGTCCACCGGAATGCCCAGGCCGGCGGCCACGCGGGGGTCATCCACCGCGGCGCGCAGCCGGCTGCCGAAACGCGTGCGGCTGAGCACCGCCTGCAGCGCCAGCGCCAGCACCAGGCAGACCGCGATCACGAACAGCCGGTAGTGGCCCATGCCCAGCTGCCAGGCGCCTTCGCCGAACTCGAAGCGTCCGCGCAGCCATTCAGGGGTCTGGATCGTCACCGGCGACGAGCCCACCGCATAGTCCACCGCGGCCACGGCCATGAAGGTCAGGCCGATCGAGAACAGCACCTGGTCCAGGTGCGGCCGGCCGTACAGATGACGGTAGAGCGTGCGCTCGGCCAGCGCGCCGGCCAGCGCGGTGGCCACGAAGGCGGCGGGCAGGCAGGCCAGGAAGGGCCAGCCGTGCTGTTGCATCAGCACGGCCAGCAGGTAGCCGCCGGCCATCGCGAAGGCGCCGTGCGCGAGGTTGATGAAGTTCATCAGCCCCATCGTCACGGCCAGCCCCAGCGCCAGCACGAACAGCAGCATGCCGTAGGCGATGCCGTCGAACAGCAGGGTCAACATCGGGCAGGCCCGGGTGCGGGTTTACTTCTGCTTCCCAGGGTCCTTGACGGACTTCTGCACGTCGAATTCGATGTTCCAGAGCTGGCCGTCCTTCTTCTCGACGCGGCGGGTGTAGATGTCCTGCACGATCTCGCGCGTTTGCGCGTCGATCAGGATCTGGCCGCGCGGGCTCTCGAAGACCTGGCCCTTGAGCGCCGCCATCAGCGCGTCGTTGCCGGCGCCCTTGCTGGCGTTCAGGCCGTTGTAGAGCAGGCGCATGCCGTCCCAGCCGCCGACCGCCATGAAGTTGGGGCGGAACTTGTGCATGGCCTGGAAGTCGGCGACGAACTTCTTGTTCATCGCGCTGGGGTGCGCGGCCGAGTAGTGCTGGGTGGTGACCACGCCCAGCGCCACGTCGCCCATGTCATTGAGCTGGTCGTCGTCGGTGATGTCGCCGGTGCCGATCAGCTTGATGCCGGCCTTGTCCAGGCCGCGCTCGCCGAACTGCTTCATGAACTGCGCCCCCTGGCCCGAGGGCAGGAAGACGAACAGCGCGTCGGGCTTGGCGTCGCGCACCTTCTGCAGCACCGGCGCGAAGTCGGGGCTGCGCAGCGGGGTGCGCAGCTTCTCAAGCACCTGGCCGCTGTTGAGCAGGATGCGGTCGGCGAAATAGCGCTCGGCATCGTTGCCGGGGCCGTAGTCGGTGACCAGGGTCACCACCTTCTTGATGCCGTTCTTGGGCGCCCAGTCGCCCATCGCCACCGCGGCCTGCGGCAGCGTGAAGCTGGTGCGGGTGATGTACGGCGAGGCCTCGGTGATGGCCGAGGTGGCGGCGGCCATCACCACCATCGGGGTCTTGCTCTGCGTGGCGATCGGTGCGGTGGCCAGCGCCAGCGGCGTCAGGCCGAAGCCGGCCAGCGCCACCACCTTGTCGTTGACCACCAGCTCCTGCGCCAGGCGCCGGGTGTTGTCGGCCACGCCGGCGTCGTCCTTGATCAGCACCTCGACCGTCTTGCCGCCGGCCTTCTTGCCGTTCTGCGCCTGGAACAGCGCGATCGCGGCGGCGATCTGCTTGCCGGTGGAGGCGCTCTGGCCGGTCATCGGCAGGATGACACCGATCTTCACGGTGTCGGCCTGGGCCTGGGCGCTCAGGGGGGCGGCCAGCGCGGTGGCGCAGGCCAGGGCGATCAGATGGCGACGGCGGGTCATGACGGCACTCCTGTCAGGCGAGGGGAGCGCCGATTGTGGGCAGGGCCCGCGCGGGGCGGGCCTAGGGTCCACCCGCAGCGGGCGGCATGGCTGGCCGATAGCTGCTATCGCCGCCCGGCATGGCGGACAATCGGGGCATGCCGCCAGAACAGCCGTCCCAGCCGGTCCCGCAAGTCGACAAGTTCCGACCGACCAACCGCCGCCAGCGCCTGAAGATCATCGCCCTGACGGTGGCGGTGGTGGTGGCGCTGTGGAGCCTGCTGCTGCTGCGCCCGGGCGCCCATCCGCGCGCCATTCCAGGCGTCACGCCGGCCCCCTGCAAGGCTGGCCAGACGCAGGGCTGCATTGGTGGTCAGGCCAATGTCACGCTGCTGCCGGCCGCGTCGGCGGCCAGCCGCTGATCACCAGATCCGGATCCGCTCGTCGGGCGACTTCCACATCTTGTCGCCCGAGCGGGTGGCAAAGGCGTCGTGGAAGCCATCATGGTTGACCACGGTGCCGTTGGCCCGGTATTCGGGCGGCGAGTGCGGGTCCATGGCCAGCAGCTGCAGCGTGCGCTCGGGGCGGCTCTTCTCGCGCCAGGCCTGGGCCCAGCCGAGGAAGAAGCGCTGCGAGCTGCTGCGGCCGTCGATCACCGGCGCCGCCTGGCTGCCCAGCGAGCGGCGGTAGGCCTTGTAGGCGATCTGCAGGCCGGAGAGGTCGGCGATGTTCTCGCCCAGCGTCAGCTTGCCGTCGAGTGAGCGGCCCGGCAGCGGCTGGTAGCCGCCGAACTGGTTGACCAGGCGCTGGCCCAGCGCGTCGAAGGCCTGGCGGTCGGCGTCGGTCCACCAGTTGCGCAGCGCACCATCGCCATCGAACCGGCTGCCGCTGTCGTCGAAGCCGTGGCTGATCTCGTGGCCGATGATGGCGCCGATCGCGCCGTAGTTGACCGCGTCGTCGGCCTCGGGGTCGAAGAAGGGCGGACGCAGGATGGCGGCCGGGAAGACGATCTCGTTGGCCATCGGGTTGTAGTAGGCGTTGACGGTCTGCGGCGTCATGCCCCACTCGGTGCGGTCCACCGGTTGGTCCACCTTGCGGGCCTGGCGTGCCCACTCGAACTGGGAGGCGCGCAGCAGGTTGCCCAGCGCATCGCCGGGGCGCACCTCCAGGCCGCTGTAGTCGCGCCAGCGCTCGGGGTAGCCGATCTTCACCGCGTACTTGGCCAGCTTGGCCTGGGCTTGCACGCGGGTCTCGGGCGACATCCAGGACAGGCCGTCGATCGACTCCTTGTAGGCGGCCAGCAGGTGGTTCACCAGCGTCAGCATCCGGGCCTTGTGCTCGGGCGGGAAGTGGCGCGCCACATAGAGCTGGCCCACGCCTTCGCCCAGTGCGGTGTTGACCTGGCGCACCGCCTGCTGCCAGCGCGGGCGCGGGGTCTTGGTGCCGTTGATGGCCTGGCCGTGGAAGGCGAAGTGGGCGTCGCGCAGCGCCTTGGGCAGCGCCGGGGCCAGGTCATCCAGCAGGTGCAGCTTGGCGTAGAGCTTCCAGTCGGCCAGCGGCTGCTCGGCCAGCAGCTTGGCGGCGCCGGTGACGAAGCTGGGCTGCGACAGCATCACCGAAGCCGGGGCCGGCGTGCCCGCCCCCTTCAGGAAGGCCGCCCAGTCAAAGCCCGGCGCCTGGGTGGACAGCTCGGCCGGCGTGGCCGGGTTGTACATCTTGACGGGGTCGCGCAGCTCCGCGCTTTCCCAGTGCAGCTCGGCCAGGCGGCGCTCCAGCGCATAGACACGCTGCGCCGCGGCGACCGGCTGGCGCTCGCCCGCGGCACGCGCCAGCACGCCCAGGTAGCGCAGATAGGCGGCGCGGGCCTGGGCCATGCGGGCGTCGCGCTGGTTCAGGTAGTAGTCGCGCTCGGGCAGGCCCAGGCCGCCCTGCCAGGTCAGCAGGCGGTAGATCTGCGGGTTCTTGAAATCAGCCTCCACACCCAGCCCGATCGGGCTGACCGAGCCACCCACCTGGCGGCCCAGAAAGCCGGCCAGTGCGGACGGGCTGTCGATCGCGTCGATCTCGGCCAGCAGCGGCTTGACCGGTGCCAGACCGGCGCGGTCGATGGCGGCGGTGTCCAGGAAGGCGGCGTAGGTGTGGCCGATCTGGGCTTCCAGGCCCTGGGCCTGGTCACGCCGTGCGGCCATCTCCTCGATGATCGCGCGTACCTGCCGATCGGAGGACTCGGCCAACTCGACAAAGGTGCCGAACTCGGGCTTGTCGGCCGGGATCAGCGTGCGCCGCAGCCACTGGCCGTTGGCGGCGCGGAACAGGTCATCCTGGGGGCGCACGGCCGGATCGGCTGCGGCGCTGTCCAGGCCGGAGCGGGAGGCGGCGGTGAGCGCCGGGCTGGCCACGGCCAGGGCCAGCAGCAGCGACAGGGTGCGCAAGGGGGAGTTCAGCATCGGGATCGTTCCTGGGCCAAGCCGCCGCAGTCCGGATCGGGCCTGCGGCACACGCCCGCCCCCGGGTAAGAGGGCGGGCCACGAAGCTCCCGATTCTGCACCGTCCGCGGGGTGGCTCAGATCGGGATTGGCCCCGCCAAGAACAAGGGGCTCCCGGGCGAGAGCCCCTGGGACGTGTCAGCGCGGGCCGGGCCCGCGGGCGATCACTTGAACTGGTAAGCGGCGGTCAGATACCAGAAGCGGCCGCGCGGGTCGGCGAAGGAGCCGGCAAAGCCCGCCGAGTGCGAGCCGTAGCTCGACGAGGCGACGAACGGCGGCTCGGCGTCCAGCAGGTTGCGCACGCCCAGGCCCAGGCGCGTGTTCTTGAAGCCCTTGTAGCTGACGGCCAGGTTCCAGCGCGTGGTGTCGTTGACGTTGTAGGGCTGGGCCACACCCAGGTTGGCATCCACCACCGCCGCGGACTCGGTCCAGCCCTTGACGAAGGTGTTCTCCAGCGTGGCGCCCCACACACCCAGGCTCCAGTCGAAGCCCAGCGTGTGCTGCCAGCGCGGGATGGGTTGCACGCCCCCGGTGGACACGCCCACATAGCTCTTGTAGGCCGAGCCCTTGCCGTTCTGCTGCTCCCACACGCTGATGTAGGTGCCGGCGAAGCTCACGCCCAGCTTGCCGTACTCGCCCAGCCCGAAGCCGGCGCGCACATCCAGGTCAACGCCCGAGGTGCGCAGGCCGCCGAGGTTCTCCACCGGGGTGGCGATCGACGAGATGAAGCCGTCGGTGGTGCGGGTGATGCGGGTGGCGGCGTACTTGGCGTACAGCGCCGGGTCGCTCATCAGCTGGTCGCCCGAGATCACGCCGATCTGGTCGCTCTTGCGGATGGCCCAGTAGTCCAGCGCCAGGCTGAGGTCACGCACCGGCTCCAGCACCACGCCCACCGAGAACTGGCGGCTCCTCTCGGGCTTCAGCGTGGGGTCGCTGGTCAGGCGCACGTTGAACTGGGTCTTGCAGCGCGGATCGCCGGCATGGCCGGCCGGGCAGTTCGGATCGACCTGCACGTCGGCGGTGTTGGTGTTGGACGTCGGGCTGTTGACGTCCCACAGCGTGGGCGCGCGGAAGCCCGTGCCGGCGCTGGCGCGAACCATCCAGCGGCGGTCGGGCTGGATGCGCAGCTTCAGCGCGGGGTTGAAGCTGCTGCCGAAGTCGCTGTACTTGTCGTAGCGCGCGGCGGCGGTCAGCTCGACCATCTTGCTGAAGGGCATGGCCAGCTCGCTGAACAGCGCGTACGCCTTGCGGCTGGCCGAGGTGCGCGGCACCGAGCCCTCACCGCCGATGTGGGCGCCGGCCGAGTAGTCGGCATTGGTGGGCCGGTCGTCGGCCTTTTCCTGGCGGACATCGGTGCCCACGGCCAGCGACATCGCGCCGCCGTCCAGGCGGCCGATCTCGCGGCTCATCTTGGCATCCAGGCCAATCACCGTGCTCTTGGACTTGCGCACCACGCCGGTCAGGCCGGCGTCCTTCAGCAACTGCTGGCCAGTGGCGTCGTTCGGGCCGAAGGGGTTGATGTTGCCGGTACGCAGCGCGGCCAGGTAGGGGTCCTGCAGCAGGTAGCCGCTGTAGTTCAGCGTGCCGCGGGCCTGGGCCACGCTCAGGCCGACGTCGTAGTCCCACTGGTTCCACAGGCCCGAGACGCCGGTGACCAGGCGCAGCTGCTCATTGGTGTTGTCGTTGACCCGGTTGCCCATGTCCAGCGAGCGGGTGGCGATCTCGGCGAAGCCGTCGCCATCGGGGTCCCAGTCGGCCGCGGTGAAGCCCAGGCGCGTCAGCAGCGCCAGCGGGAAGTAGCGGCTGCTGGTGGGCATCAGCACGTTCGGGTAGTTGCCGTTGGGCAGCACCTTCATGGCGTCGCCGCTGATCGGCGTGGGGGCCACGCGGCCGATCGTGTGGTTGCGCGCGAACGAGGCCTCGGCGAACAGCGTGGTGCTGCTGTCGAGCGCCCAGGTGCCGCGGGTGAAGAGGTCGGACTTGGTGCTGTCAGGCAGGTTGTCGACCAGCGCCGCGTAGATCGCGCGGCAGTACAGCATGTCGTCGGTGCCGTTGGGCGCACGACCCAGGTTGTCCGGGATGCTGTTCACCGGATTGCAGGCGGCCATGTTCGCGCCGGGGTTGGTGTAGGCGCCTGGGGTGATCAGGACATCGCCACCCTGGATGAACACCGAGCCCGGGAAGCCCCGGTAGGAGGTGGGCGGCGATGAGCCGGCCACCTCGGTGGCGTGGCGCAGGTACAGCCCCTGGTCCACCGCCTTGATGCGGGTCTGCTTCTTGACGTTGCCGGTGACCAGCAGGTTGAACTTGTCGGTGCCCAGGTCGCCCAGCCCCAAGGCCAGCGAGACGCCGGTCTCGCGGCCACCGACACCGGCCTCGGTGTCACCGTAGCGCAGCGCGATCTCGCCCTGGGTGTAGTCGCGGCGGGTGATGAAGTTGATCACACCAGCCACGGCGTCGGTGCCGTAGATCGCGGAGGCGCCGTCGCGCAGCACCTCGATGCGCTCCAGCGCGGCAAACGGAATGCTGTTCAGGTCCACCGCCACCGAGCCGCCGATCGAGCCGAACGGGTGGCCCGCCAGGCGGCGGCCGTTGAGCAGCACCAAGGTGCTGTTCGGGCCCAGGCTGCGCATGTTGGCATTGGAGGTGGCGTAGCCGGCACCCTGGGTGCTGTCGGACACCAGACCGGAGATCGCCGCGACGCGGCGCAGCACGTCCTCCACGTTGACCGCGCCGGACTGCTCGATCTGCTCGCGGCTGATCACCGTGACCGGCAGCGCGGTCTCGGAGGCCAGGCGCTTGATCGACGAGCCGGTGACCTCGACACGCTGGGTGTCGGTGGCGGATTGGGCCAGCGCGGCGCTGCCGAGCAGACCGCTGCCCATGGCCAGGACCAGGCTGGCCGCCATAGGGGTGCGATGGAACATGGATCCTCCGAGGGCGGTACGGGCATCCAGGTGTCCGGCCCACGACCGGGTGCCTGGCTCAAGCCGCTGATTCTCGGAGGGCAGCCCGGGGTGTTGCCAAGCAGTTTCTGGTGGGTGTCCGTCGAGTGTCGCCCGGACGAAACACTGCCTGTCGGGATCCCCGTTGGGGGGCGATCACATGCTGCGCCGGTACTGCCCGCCCACCTCGAACAGGGCGCTGGTGATCTGGCCCAGGCTGCAGCAGCGCACCGCGTCCATCAGCACGTTGAAGACGTTGCCGTTCTCGATCACCGCCTGCTTCAGGCGGGCCAGCTGCACCGGGGCCTCGTCGGCATGGCGGGCGTGGAAATCGGCCAGGCGCTGCAGCTGGCTTTGCTTTTCCTCTTCGGTGGAACGCGCCAGCTCGATGTGCTCGGGCACCGGGTCGCCCTTCGGGTTGCGGAAGGTGTTGACGCCGATGATCGGGTACTCGCCGGTGTGCTTGAGCATCTCGTAGTGCATGCTCTCTTCCTGGATCTTGCTGCGCTGGTAGCCGGTCTCCATCGCGCCCAGCACGCCGCCGCGCTCGGCGATCTTCTCGAACTCGGCCAGCACGGCTTCTTCCACCAGCTCGGTCAGCTCGTCGATGATGAAGGCGCCCTGGTTGGGGTTCTCGTTCTTGGCCAGGCCCTGGCCCGTTCGGCGGTTGATGATCAGCTGGATCGCCTACCCGCGTGGCACAGCCACGGCCACAGGCGCGGCGGCGGCGATCTGCTGCGCCACCGGCGTGTAGAGATCTACATCCTCCTGCGGCGAGCGGATCGAGACCACCAGGCTGTAACGCGCTGGCAGGTTGTAGCGTTCCAGCGCAGGCCGGGTGCGCCACCAGCCCTTGGAGGGATAGATGGCGATCTGATGGCGTTGCGCCAGTTCGGCGGCGCTGCCGCGCCAGATGTCTTGGTGCAAGGAGCCGCGGTGCCGATAGCGTTCGCCCAACACCCAGTGTGGGTCGCGGCTGTCCACGGGGTCATCGTCGTCGTCGCGCTGTGCTGCGGCATTCACGCGAGCGACGAACTGCTCGCTGGAGGCGTCCAGTGGTCGCCGAACATCAAAGCGAAGTTGGTGCGAGGCGTAGTGGAACTTCGAGGTCGTGCCCCGCGCCGATGGGTTCGGCTCGATGAAGTAGGACAGCGTGATGCGCAGCTCCAGCTGGGCTTCAGGAGGCAGTGACTCCAGCACCTCCTTGGGCCAGGGCAACGAATGCAGGTGCATATCGCGGGTGGCCACGCTCTGCCCCGGTGGTCGTTGGTAGGGCTGCAACTGATCTTCCACCACCAGGGTCAGTGCGTGCCCTGCGCTCCAACGGGCGCGCTCCAGATCGGGTGCGCCCCAGCCGCAGTGCCGGATCAGGTGCACGTGATCGCGCTTGGTGGCGGCCGGTGGCAGGAACTGCGCCTTCATCGCGTCCGTCCAGTCGGCGGAATGCACCAGCAGCGCCCGAATCGTCTCGGGCCGCAACGCGGGGTAGTCGGCCATCAGCCGCGCGGCCATGCCTGCACACAGGGCAGACGCGGCACTGGTGGCGTTGAAAGGCGTCAGCAACCGATCGACTGGGCGGTGGTGGGCGGCGAGCAAATGCAGGCTGTTGACGCCCGTGGCGCCTCTGTCGTCGCGCGCTGCGTTGCCTCCCTCGCACACGACATCGGGCTTCAGCGGCCAGACGCTGTCCCAGGTGGCGGATGTTGTGGAGTAAGGGCTCAAGCCACCCTCCGGAGCCACCGGGGCCAAACCGTTGGCGTCGGGCTCGGTGATGTCCACCTTGCGTGTGAAGGCGCCCACCGTCAATGCGTTCCATGCTTGCGCAGGATCACGCAGACCGCTCGTCGTCAGTGATTCAGGGTATCGGGCAATGACGTTCAGGTCTTCGGTGTTGCCCGCGGCCAGCACGAACAGACGCGGGAACTGACCATCGCCGTCGTAATCGGCCGCCAACCGGTCCACCATGGCCGACCAGGCTGTTGGGCGGCCTTGTTCGCGGCCGTCCTCCGCGCTCACGGCGGAGGTGAACACCCGCGCCCGCTGTGGAGCAGCGACTTCCGGCTGCGACACCGCGTCGGCAAAGAGTGCGGCATGGTGCGGCTTGTCGCCAGGGTTCCCGCCCGCCTGGTCCACCAGCTTCACCGACTCCAGACGGTGTGGCACCTCGATCGGATCGGTGGAGCCCAAGGCCTCGGTCAAGTCCCCGTAGCTGGCCAGCGTGGCCAAGCCAGTGCCGTGGTCCGCGTTGTCGCCAACACCCCAGGCCGGGTGGATGGTGTGTGCATCGCCGGACTCCATCAGCGGGGCGATCAGGGGATGTGCGTGCGTGACGCCGGAATCCAGCACGCACACGCGGGGCGCAGCTTCATCCTCGGCCGCGGGTGCCCTCAAGTGTTCAAGGGCATCAACCACCCAATCGCGCTGCTGGTCCACTGGCATGGCGTCAAAGAACGCCGCAGTGTCCTTGGCGCGGCGCAACTCGGCCACGCAGTTCAACGTCAGGGAGGAGCGCCCCAATTGGCGCACCGTGCCGCGCATCAGCAGCACGGAACGTTCTGGGAAGCGTGCCACGGCTTCGGCCACCTCGCAGCCGACCGCCGTGGCCAGGCGCCGAAAGTCCGCCACCACCGCAGCGGGGCGCCCGCGCGTGGGTAGCCACACTTCCCACCACAGCGCCTCGTCCGGATCCGCAGGGAACAACTCGGGCGCATCGGTCCACAAGGCGCGCAGGCTGCTGGCGCGGATGGTGGCGATCGTGTCCACCAGGGCATGGTGGTCCAGGTGCTGGCCCTTGGCGCCGCGCCGCTCGGCCAGATAGTCGGCCACCACCTGCTCGAAGTGGGCCAGCTTGCCATCGGGCACGAACACGTTGGCGCGGGTGACGCCGGCCTCGGTCTGCACGCTGAGCACTTCGATGTGGTTCAGCGCGTTCTTGCCGCGTTCGTTGCCCAGGCTCGCAAAGGCCAGGGCCACGTCGGGCTGGCTGACGAACTCCAGCTGCAAGCCCAGGCCGGACTGCAGATCCAGCGCGCGTTGTGCCTCGGCCGCCTGTCGGGCCAGCGGACGAACGCCGACCAGATCGCGTTGCAGCGCCTGCCCATGTCGAGCACGGTCTTGTGTGGGGATGGGCGCCGTTTTGACCGGCATGCCCTTGGCCTTGAAAGCCTGGGGCTGGCCAGTGCCGGTCAGCAGGAGGTGGGGGCGTCGATCAGCGTTGGGGTCCGGCATGCTCAGGCGTTGGCGGGCGCGGGCCCAGGCGTGCCCCGATGGCGCGCCGCTCTTGCAGCGCAGCCAACAGGTCAACGCCCAGCACCTGCGCCTGGTCGTTCATGATGGCGTGCTTGATCGCCTCATCAACTGCCCGGCAGATCTCGGCATGGCTCAGACCTTCCACCGGCCGCACCCAGGCGCTGGTGCGCCAGGGTTTGGGGCAGAAGGTGCCCAGGCGGCTGCGTAGCAGCGCCACGGCCTGGGTAGGGGAGGGGAGCTGGTAGCTCACCACATCGTCAAAACGGCGGAATAGCGCCTGGTCCAGCACTTCCACATGATTGGTGGCGGCCAGGATCAGGCTGTGCGAGGTGTCCTGCTCGATCATCTGCAGGAAGCTGTTCAGCACGCGGCGGATCTCGCCCACGTCCTGCCCCAGCGCGCGCTGCGAGCCGATGGCGTCGAACTCGTCAAAGAAGTACACGCCGCGCACATCGGCCATGGCGTCGAACACCAGGCGCAGCTTGGCAGCCGTTTCGCCCATGAACTTGGTGATCAACGCGTCCAGCCGCACCCGCATCAGCGGCACGCCCAGCTCGCCAGCCAGCGCGGCGGCCGTCATTGTCTTGCCGGTGCCCGGCGGGCCCACCAGCAGCAGCTTGCGGCGCGGCTGCAGGCCGTGGGCCTGCAGGCGGGTGTGTTGCAGCTGCTCCTTCACCACGCGGGCCAGTTGCTGGCTGGCCCCGTCGTCCAGCACCATGTCGGCCAGCCGCGCGGCGGGGTGACTGACGCTGAGCAGGCTGTCCAGTTCGCCCTTGCGCGCCGCGCTGTGCAGACCGGCGGCGATGGGCACCAGCTTGCCCGCGCCAGTGGGCTCCAGCCGGGCCTTGGCGGCGTCGATCAGCTCACGCAGTTCCAGCGCCAGCTTGCCTCGGCCGGCCTTGGCTTCGTGCGCGGCGACTTGCATTGCCACCGACAGGAACTGACCATCGTCCCGTCGCAGGTGCGACTGGATCAGGGCCTTCAGTTGGTCGGGGCTGGGCATGGGGTGGATTGTGGCGCAGGTGCTTGCTGGGTGGGGCGCGTGTTACTGCGGAGGCGGTGTGAATGGGCGGCCAAGCAATAATTGGAGCGAGAGCTGACTGCGATGGCGTTGGTCTCCGTAGGTCAGATAAAGGTAAGCGTTGAACACAGGGAGGACGCGATGAAGATGCTGAAGGTGCTGGCCGCCATGGCTTTGGTATTGACCGGTTGGGCTGCACAGGCCGGGCCGTTCTTTGCAAGCAAGGATGGCAGTATGGTGTGGGATCAAGCTACCCGGTTGGTGTGGATGCGTTGCAGTATGGGTCAGCGCTGGAATACAAAGACTTGTGTGGGCAATGCTGTTGGCTACATCTATGTGGACCTGCAGTCCGCGGTGAAGCAACTAAATGCAAATGGAGGTTTTGGCGGGCAGGCCGACTGGCAGGTGCCAAGTATTCGGCAGTTGGCGTCTATTCGAGAGTGCGATAAGGGGTGGTCAATAAAGGCGCAGGATATAGGGGATGGAGGTCTGCTGGTTCCAGAGCGATGCGCAGATGGTTCGAGCTCTCCCAGCGTTGACCTTCTTGCGTTCCCGGAAACCGATTCACGCTACTTCTGGTCATCTTCGGCGTTTCAAGGTGGCCGCGGCCCCAATTGGGGCATAGATTTCGGCAGCGGCTATGTGGGTGATGGTGGTCGCCTATATGACGTGCAGGGTCGGTTGGTGCGTGCTACCTCGATGTCAATGGATGAAGCCAAATTTGCGTTTCCACAAAACTTGGCGAACATACGACAGGCTTTAGCGCGGGCGGCGGCGCTTGAGCGGGAAGCGGTAGAGCGCAAAGAGAGACTTCAGAAGGAAGCGGAACGGCGAGAGGCTGAAGAAGCAGAGCGCTCTGCGTTTGCTGCGGCGGCGAGAAAAGGCCCGCAGCAGTTGTACTTGCTTGCCGGTCAATCACAGCGTGGGAAGTCCATCGAAATTAACGGGCGAAGTTTCGGTACGATAGAGTTGTATGAATTGATTGTCGATAAGTTTCCGTCGAGCGAATATGCCGTCAGGGCCTCTGATCAGTTGAATGCCATGGATCGATCTGAGCGTGCACAGTCTGCTGCCTATCGCGCTGCCGAAGCGCAGCGACAAGCCGACCAAAATGCGTCGAATCGGGCGCAGTGTTTTTCCAATGTTCGCTCATGTGAAGCCAACTGCGCCAATTCGTGGAGCCGAGATTATCGAATGGCACAGAGCTGCATTTCGGGTTGCCAGCGCACCTGCAACTGACAGTTGCCTTGAGATCGCAGCGCCTCACATGCTGCGCCGGTACTGGCCGCCCACCTCGAAGAGGGCGCTGGTGATCTGGCCCAGCGAGCAGCAGCGCACCGCGTCCATCAGCACGTTGAAGACGTTGCCGTTCTCGATCACCGCCTGCTTCAGGCGGGCCAGCTGCACCGGGGCCTCGTCGGCATGGCGGGCGTGGAAATCGGCCAGGCGCTGCAGCTGGCTTTGCTTTTCCTCTTCGGTGGAACGCGCCAGCTCGATGTGCTCGGGCACCGGGTCGCCCTTGGGGTTGCGGAAGGTGTTGACGCCAATGATCGGGTACTCGCCGGTGTGCTTGAGCATCTCGTAGTGCATGCTCTCTTCCTGGATCTTGCTGCGCTGGTAGCCGGTCTCCATCGCGCCCAGCACGCCGCCGCGCTCGGCGATCTTCTCGAACTCGGCCAGCACCGCCTCCTCGACCAGTTCGGTGAGCTCGTCGATGATGAAGGCGCCCTGGTTGGGGTTCTCGTTCTTGGCCAGGCCCCACTCGCGGTTGATGATCAGCTGGATCGCCATCGCGCGGCGCACGCTGTCCTCGGTGGGCGTGGTGATCGCCTCGTCAAACGCGTTGGTGTGCAGCGAGTTGCAGTTGTCGTAGATCGCGATCAGCGCCTGCAGCGTGGTGCGGATGTCGTTGAACTGGATCTCCTGCGCGTGCAGGCTGCGGCCTGAGGTCTGGATGTGGTACTTCAGCTTCTGGCTGCGCTCGTTGGCGCCGTACTTCTCCTTCATCGCCACCGCCCAGATGCGCCGCGCCACGCGGCCCAGCACGGTGTACTCGGGGTCCATGCCGTTGCTGAAGAAGAAGCTCAGGTTGGGCGCGAAGTCGTCGATGTGCATGCCGCGGGCCAGGTAGGCCTCGACAAAGGTGAAGCCATTGCTGAGCGTGAAGGCCAGCTGGCTGATCGGGTTGGCCCCCGCTTCGGCGATGTGGTAGCCGCTGATGCTGACCGAGTAGAAATTGCGCACGTCGTGGTGCACGAAGTACTCGGCGATGTCGCCCATGACCTTCAGGCTGAACTCGGTGGAGAAGATGCAGGTGTTCTGGCCCTGGTCTTCCTTCAGGATGTCGGCCTGCACCGTGCCGCGCACATTGGCCAGCACCCATTCGCGGATCTTGGCGGCTTCGGTGGGGGTGGGCTCGCGGCCGTTGTCGCTGCGGAACTTGTCAAGCTGCTGGTCGATGGCGGTGTTCATGAACATCGCCAGGATCGACGGCGCCGGGCCGTTGATCGTCATGCTCACCGAGGTGCTGGGGCTGCACAGGTCGAAGCCCGAGTACAGCACCTTCATGTCGTCCAGCGTGGCGATGCTGACGCCCGAGTTGCCCACCTTGCCGTAGATGTCGGGCCGGGCATCGGGGTCGTTGCCGTAGAGCGTGACCGAGTCGAAGGCGGTGGACAGGCGCTTGGCCGGCATGCCCTCGGAGACCAGCTTGAAGCGGCGGTTGGTGCGGAAGGCGTCGCCTTCGCCGGCGAACATGCGGGTCGGGTCCTCGCCCTCGCGCTTGAAGGCGAAGGTGCCGGCGGTGTAGGGGTAGCTGCCGGGCACGTTGTCCAGCATCAGCCACTTGAGGATCTCGCCGTGGTCTTCGTACTGGGGCAGGGCCACCTTGCGGATGGTGTTGCCGCTGAGCGTGGTGTGGGTCAGCGCGGTGCGGATTTCCTTGTCACGGATCTTCACCACGTACTCGCTGCCGGCGTAGGCCTTGACCATGTCGGGCCACTGGGCCAGCAACTGGCGGGCGTCGGCGCCCAGGCGCTGCAGGCGCTCGTCGGCCAGCGCGCGCAGCGCGGCCGGGCCGGCGGCGCGGTCGGCGCCGGTGGCGTCCAGCATGTCGGCCGAGCACTGCAGCTGCTGCACCTCGCGCGCCAAGCGGGCCTGGGCGCGGGCGCGGGTCTTGTAGCCACGCACGGTGTCGGAGATCTCGGCCAGATAGCGCACGCGGGCCGGCGGCACGATCGGGGTCTGGTGGGTGCTGTGGCGGGTGGCCACGCGGGGCAGCCGGCCCTCGGCCAGCGCCAGGCCCTTGGCCTGCAGCCGCTCTTTCAGCGCCTGGTACAGCGCGGTGACGCCGTCGTCGTTGAAGCGCGCGGCCTGCGTGCCGAAGACCGGCATCTGCTCGGGCGACACGGTGAAGGCCTCGCGGTTGCGCTGCACCTGCTTGGCCACGTCGCGCAGCGCGTCGGCGGCGCCCTTGCGGTCGAACTTGTTGATCGCCACCAGCTCGGCAAAGTCCAGCATGTCGATCTTCTCGAGCTGGCTGGCGGCGCCGAACTCGGGCGTCATCACATACATCGGCACATCGACCAGCGGCACGATGGCGGCGTCGCCCTGGCCGATGCCCGAGGTCTCGACAATCACCAGGTCGAAGCCTGCGGCCCGGCAGGCGGCAATGGTGTCGGGCAGCGCGGCGCTGACCTCGCTGCCGGTGTCACGCGTGGCCAGCGAGCGCATGAAGACCCGCGGACCCTGTTGCCACGGCCCCGTCGCGTTCATGCGGATGCGGTCGCCCAGCAGCGCGCCACCGCTCTTGCGGCGCGACGGGTCGATGCTGATGACGGCGATGCGCAGGCGGTCGTCCTGGTCCAGGCGGAAGCGGCGGATCAGCTCGTCGGTCAGGCTGCTCTTGCCGGCTCCGCCGGTGCCGGTGATGCCCACCACCGGTGCGGTGGAGGCCGCGGCGGCCTCGCGCACGGCGGCCAGCATGGCCGCATCGGCGTCGCCGTTGTCGAGCGCAGTGATCAGCTGCGCCAGCGCCCGCCAGGCCGGCTCGGTCTGGCCCTGGATCGCGGCCAGCGTGGTGGGCGCGTGCGGCGACAGGCTCTTGTCGCAGCGCATCACCATCTCGCCAATCATGCCCTGCAGGCCCATGCGCTGGCCGTCTTCCGGGCTGAAGATGCGCACGCCGTGCGCCGACAGCTGGCGGATCTCCTCCGGGACGATGACGCCGCCGCCGCCGCCGAAGACCTGGATGTGCTCGCCGCCGCGGGCCCGCAGCAGCTCGACCATGTAGGTGAAGTACTCGTTGTGGCCGCCCTGGTAGCTGCTGACCGCGATGCCCTGCACGTCCTCCTGCAGCGCCGCGGTGACCACCTCGTCGACCGAGCGGTTGTGGCCCAGGTGGATCACCTCGGCGCCCATGTTCTGCAGGATGCGCCGCATGATGTTGATGGCGGCGTCGTGGCCGTCGAACAGGCTGGCGGCGGTGACGAAGCGCACCTTGTGCGTGGGGCGGTACTGGGCCAGGGCTTGGAATTCAGCGGAGAGGTCGGTCATGGCAGGCTCGTCGCGTTGGTTGACGTTTACGTCAACGTCAATCTGTCGATGATGCCATGGTCGCTTTGGCCGTGGCTGACAGTCGGGTGGCCGGCGCTGCCGGGGTTTACCCGTAGTCAATCCTGCGATGCGGAGCCGCTGGTACCCTGCGCCCCATGAGCTTCCTGGCCATCGACATCGGCAACACCCGCCTGAAGTGGGCGCAGTACGCGTCGCCCCAGCCGGGCGCGGCGGTGCTGGCCCATGGCGCGGTTTTCCTGGAGACCATCGACGAGCTGGCCGAGAAGGAATGGCGCGACATGGCCGCGCCGCGCTCGATGCTGGGCTGCGTGGTGGCCACCGAGGCGGTGCGCCGGCGGGTGGAAGAGCAGCTGGAGCTGTGGGACCTGACGCCGCGCTGGGTGGTGTCCTCGCCGCGCGAGGCTGGCGTGGTCAACGGCTATGACCACCCCGCCCGGCTGGGCGCCGACCGCTGGGTGGCGATGATCGGCGCGCGCGGCCATGTGCTGGCGCGCGGCCCGGCGCGACCGGCGCTGGTGGTGATGATCGGCACCGCGGTGACCGTGGACGCGATCGACCGCGATGGCCATTTCCTGGGCGGCCTGATCCTGCCCGGCCACGGCATCATGCTGCGCGCGCTGGAAAGTGGCACCGCCGGCTTGCGCGTGCCCACCGGCGAGGTCATGCCCTTCCCGGCCAACACCTCCGACGCGCTGACCAGCGGTGGCACCTACGCCATCACCGGCGCGATCGAGCGCATGCGCCGCCACCTGCGCGAACGCAGCCAGGGTGAGGAGCCGCTGGTGCTGATCACCGGCGGCGCCGGCTGGAAGGTGGCGCCCTACCTGGACATGCCGCACGAGCTGCTGGAGTCCCTGATCTTCGACGGCCTGCTGAACATCCAGTCGCACCGCCTGGCGCTCTGAGCGCTGCCGGCACTCAGCCGGGTGGATCACCCGGGCGGGTGCGCGCCAAGTCGTCGCGCAGCGCCTGCAGCTCCTGGCGCATGGCCGTCATCTCCTGGCGCACCTCGCGCAGGAATTCGCGCTCCAGGCGCCGCTCCTCGGTCTCGACCCAGGCGGTGGCGATGGCCGCGGTGATCAGCGACAGCATGCCAAAGCCCAGCATGACCACGAAGACCGAGAAGATGCGCGCCGCCGGCGTGGTGGGCACGATGTCGCCATAGCCCACGGTGGCGGCGGTGGTGAAGGCCAGCCACAGGCCGTCGGCCAGCGTGGGCGTGGTGGGCTCCAGCCACCAGTAGCCGAATCCGCAGGCCAGCAGCAGGCCCAGGGCGCTCACCAGCATGTAGGCCAGGCCGCCGCGGGTGATGAGGTGCTGGACCGTCCACACCATGCGCAGCAGCGTCAGACCGGCCACCGCCATGCGCAGCACCAGCGCGGCGGTGGACTGCAGGCTGCTGGGGGCCAACGCCGCTGCCAGCAGGCCCGCCACCAGCAGCAGGTCGCTCGGGTTGGCGCGCAGGTGGGTGGGGGCATGCCGGCAACGGCGCGCCACCTGCCAGAGGTGGGCGCTCACCACCACGGCGGCCAGCAGGTAAGCGGCGTCGGCCCAGTGCGTCGGGTGCTGGTGCAGCAGCTCGGCGTAGAAAGCCGGGATGGTCAGCACCAGCGCCAGCAGCACCGGCCAGCGCCAGCGGCGCTCGGTGCGGACCGCGGCGGGGTTGTCGCGGGGCGCCGCGGTCAGTCCCCAGGCGACCGCGCGGCGGACGAACGTGTGGGTATCGAGACTCCAGCGTGACATCCAGCAAGCTTCGCACGAGCTTGCGGTTCGGTCTTGATGGCACGCAAGCGGGTGTGCGACGTATGCTGGAGTCACCATGCCATCAGCAGGTCCCGCCGTCTCGAACCCGGACATGGCCGCCACAGCAGCGCCGCGCCCATCGCTGCTCTGGCGCGTGCTGCTGGCCGGCGTGCGGCCCGACGACAGCGCCACCACCCGGCGCAAGATGCTGCAGGTCAACGCCGGGGCGTTGCTGACCGTGCTGGCCATCGTGGTCTACAACCTGGCGTTCTGGTGGTCGGGCAATGCGGCGCTGATCTCCTCCGGCCTGTGGCAGCTGCCCGCGGCCGCGCTGGCGCCGCTGACCTGGTGGCTCAATGCCCGGCGCCAGCTGTCATGGGCGCGCTGGTTCGTGCTGCTGCTGGCGATGGTGGACGTGCTGTTGGGCATGGGCGGCGGCCAGGGATCGAGCACCCACATCCACGCCTATTACCTGCTGTTCGCGATCCTGGTGCCCACCATCCTGTCGGCCGAGGAGCGCTGGGGGATGGCGCTGCTGGTGGCAGCCAACCTGGGGGCCTATGCGCTGATCGCCCGCTTCGGCTGGCCCGCCCACCCGGACATGGCGCTGCTGCCCGCCGCCTGGCACGAGGGCCTGATGCTGTCGATGCTGATGTCCTGCGTGCTGATCGCCGTGGCCATGACGCTGCTGACCGAGGCCGCGGTGGCCGAGAACGAGGCGCGCCTGCAGACCCTGGCCGGCACCGACGGCCTGACCGGCCTGGCCAACCGGCGGCTTTTCCTGCAGGCACTCACCCACGAGAGCGAGCGGGCGCGGCGCGAGGGGCGCCAGCTGTCGGTGGCGATCGTCGATGTGGACCACTTCAAGCGCATCAATGACCACCACGGCCACGACATCGGCGACCAGGCACTGGTGCACCTGGCCAGCCACCTGCGCTCGCTGGTGCGCCCGTATGACGTGCTGGCCCGCATTGGCGGCGAGGAGTTCGCGCTGCTGCTGCCCGACACCCAGCTGCGCGAGGCGGTGTCGGTAACCGAGCGCTTCCGCGGCACGCTGGCCGGCACCGCGCTGCTGATCGACGGTCGGCCACGCACGCTGACGGTCAGCGTCGGCGTGGCCCAGCTCGGTCGCCACGAGACCGTGGACGACTGGCTGCGCCGCGCCGACCAGGCCCTCTACACCGCCAAGCACGAAGGCCGCAACCGCGTCCGCGTGGCGGTCTGAACCGCGCCGCTCACAAGATGTAGCGCGACAGGTCCTGGTTGCGCGCCAGCTCGCCCAGCCGCTCGCTGACCAGGGCGGCATCGATGCTCACGGTCTGGCCACTGCGGTCCGGCGCCTCGTAGCTGATCTCGTCGAGCAGGCGCTCGAGCACCGTGGCCAGGCGGCGCGCGCCGATGTTCTCGGTGCGCTCGTTCACCTCGAAGGCCACCTCGGCCAGCCGGCGGATCGCATCGGCGCCGATCTCCAGCGTCACGCCCTCGGTGGCCAGCAAGGCCTGGTACTGGCGGATCAGGTTGGCGTGGGTGCTGCCCAGGATGGCTTCGAAGTCCTCGACCGACAGCGGCTGCAGCTCCACCCGGATCGGAAAGCGCCCCTGCAGCTCGGGAATCAGGTCGCTGGGCTTGGCCAGGTGAAAGGCGCCCGAGGCGATGAACAGCACGTGGTCGGTGCGCACCAGGCCGTGCTTGGTCTGCACCGTGGTGCCTTCCACCAGCGGCAGCAGGTCGCGCTGCACGCCCTGGCGCGAGACATCGGCGCCCTGGGTGTTGGCGCGCGCGGCGACCTTGTCGATCTCGTCGATGAAGACGATGCCGTTCTGCTCGGCGTTGGCCACCGCGCGGCTGCGGATCTCCTCCTCGTTGACCAGCTTGGCGGCTTCCTCGTCGGTGAGCTGGCGCAGGGCGTCCTGGATGCGCAGCTTGCGCGTGCTTTTGCGCCCGGCACCCATCTGGCCGAACAGGCCCTTGAGCTGCTCGGCCATGTCCTCCATGCCGGCGGGGGCCATGATGTCGACGTTGGGCCGTGGCTCGGCCAGCTCCAGCTCGATCTCCTTGTCGTTCAGCGCGCCCTCGCGCAGGCGCTTGCGCATGACCTGGCGGGCGGTGTTGTCGGGGGCCGGCGCCGGGGCCGCAAAGCCCAGCTCGCTGCCGCCCCGCGGCGGCGGCACCAGGACATCGAGGATGCGGTCCTCGGCGGCGTCCTCGGCGCGCAGACGGGCGCGTTTGAGCGCGGCCTCGCGCTCCTGCTTGACCGCCACCTCGACCAAATCGCGCACGATGGTGTCGACGTCCTTGCCGACATAGCCCACTTCGGTGAACTTGGTGGCCTCGACCTTGACGAAGGGCGCATCGGCCAGCCGCGCCAGGCGGCGCGCAATCTCGGTCTTGCCCACGCCGGTGGGGCCGATCATCAGGATGTTCTTGGGCGTGATCTCGGCGCGCAGCTTCTCGTCCACCTGCTGGCGCCGCCAGCGGTTGCGCAGTGCGATCGCCACCGCCCGCTTGGCCGCCTGCTGGCCGACGATGTGGCGGTCCAGTTCGGAGACGATCTCCTTGGGCGTCATCGTCATGGGGTCCTCCTGGCGCTGGGCGCAGCCACCTGCGGCCAGGACCGTGCGCGACTCATTCAATCACCTCGATCGTGTGGTGCTGGTTGGTGTAGATGCAGATCGTTCCGGCAATCTCCAGCGCCTGCTTGACGATCTGCGCGGCGTCCAGTGTGGTGTGGTCCAGCAGCGCCATCGCCGCCGCCTGCGCATAGGCGCCGCCCGAGCCGATGGCCACCAGGCCGCGTTCGGGCTCGAGCACATCGCCATTGCCGGTGATGATCAGCGAGGCCTCGCGGTCGGCCACCGCCAGCATGGCCTCGAGGTTGCGCAGGACCTTGTCGGTGCGCCAGTCGCGCGTCAGCTCGATGGCGGCGCGCACCAGGTGGCCGCCGTGCTTGGACAGCTTGTCCTCGAAGCGCTCGAACAGCGTGAAGGCGTCGGCGGTGGCGCCGGCAAAGCCGGCCAGCACCTTGTCGTGGTGCAGGCGGCGCACCTTGCGCGCACTGGCCTTGACGACGATGTGGCCCAGCGTGACCTGGCCGTCGCCGCCGAGGGCGACCTGCCAGCGGCCGTCGGGCAGCGGCCGGCGCACGCTGACGATGGTGGTACCGTGGTACGAATCCATGGTGGGGATGGGGCGTGAGGGCGCCCTGGGGCGCCGGGACAAATGGGTCAGGCCTGCCGCAGGTGCACGGGGGCGTGCTCGCCGATGCCCATCGCGCCAAACATCGCGGCCACCAGTCGGTGGACCTCGATGAAGCTGATGTGCCGGCCTTCACCCTTGCGGGCAATGATCCAGTTCAGCAGGTCGCCAGCGGCGATGAAGTCGACGCGGATCAGCAGCGCGCAGGAGATGCGCACCACCTGGGCGCCACCCAGCTTGGCGTCCAGCGTCTTGAGCACCACGCCCAGGTCGCCGGAGAGCTGGCCCGACAGATCCAGCGTGGTGACCGCCACGCCATGGTGGCTGTCGCCGCCCTGGATGGTGGTGACCGCGTCGCCTACCACCGACAGCGAGGATGCCCGGGTGTTGGCGGCCGAGCTGCCCACGCGGGCGACGCAGCGGCTGGGCTCCCAGCTGGGCGGCGAGACCTCGTAGGTCACGCAGTAGTCGATCGCCACCTCGTCGAACTGGTCGGGGCGGTTGGTCAGGCGCAGCGCCTCAAGGCGGGCCATCCAGTAGCCCGGATCGGCGTCGCGCACACCCACCGGGGCTGCTTCGCCGAGCACGGCGAACAGCCGGTCAGAGGCCAGCCAGCGCATCTGCAGCGGCTGCAGGGCCCACTCCCGGCACAGGCGAGTCAGCTGGTTCGCGGCCTCGGGCTGCACGCGCTGCAGTGCCGTCCAGTCCAGCACCCAGGGCTGGGGCAGCTGCATGCAGCGGCTGCTCAGGTCGGTCAGGCCCGCGCTGTCCAGCGTGGGCGGGCAGACCCAGCCGATCTCGCTGTCCTTGGGCTGCGGCGCCAGCATGCCGCTCTGCGAGGCATCGGCCACCAGGCGCGGCAGCGAGTACCACTGCGGCGGCGAGGTCTGGAAGCGATGGCCGTACTCAGCCACCAGGGTCTCGAAACGCTGCATCTGGCCGGTGGCGCGGTACAGGTCGAACAGGGTCAGCCAGGTCTCGGCATGCTCATGGCGAGCGCCGCCCGGGCCGACCAGGGTGACCAGGGCGCGCTCGGCATGGGCGAAATCGGCGTTGGCGAAGGCGATCACCGCCTCGTCCAGGTCGTGGTCGTGCACCACTTCGGAGACTTCGACCAGCGGCAAAGTGTCGCCACGGCGCACCTGCAGGGCCGGGGCGACGGCCTCGGTCAGCGTGGGCGCCGAGCGCAGCGCGGCCTCGTCGGCCGGCATCATCATCATCGGCCGGGTGTTCTCGTCCATGCCGTCCACCACCATGCCGGCGGGGATGGTGGCCGCGCCATCGGGGCTGGCGGTGTCCACCCGGCGGGCACCGGCGCTGACCGGCCGGGCCGGCGTGGGGCGCAGCGGCGGCGCGCTGCCCACCATTTGCTGCTCGATGGCGTCGATCTTGGCCTTGACGCCCACGTCGGCGCCACCGGGCGGCTGGGTGGGGCGGACCTCGGAGTCGTCGATGTTGGACGAGGCGTCCAGCGCCGCGGCCTGCTCGGGCGTCAGGCCCTCGCGGCGGATGCGGCGCAGCATGTTGAGCTCGCGCTTGCGGACGAAGTCGTTGCGCCGCTTGCGCTCGATCATCGCCTTGAGCTCGGCCTTCTCAGCCTCGGCGAACTGGCTGCCGCCGCTGTCGGCACCCAGGCCAACCAGCTCCCGGGTGGGGGCAGACATCATCCGCACCACCCGGCTCAGCACGCCCTTGCCTTCTTCGCGGCTGGCCATGGTGGGCGCTCCTGGAACTGCTGCTCTGCCCGGCGCTCAGTCGCCGAACATCTTCTGCTTGAGCTCGCGACGCTGCTGGGCTTCCAGCGACAGCGTGGCAGTCGGGCGGGCCAGCAGGCGGCCCAGGCCGATCGGCTCGCCGGTCTCGTCGCAGTAGCCGTAGTCGCCTGCGTCGATGCGCGCCAGCGACTGGCTGATTTTCTTGAGCAGCTTGCGCTCGCGGTCGCGGGTGCGCAGCTCCAGCGCGTGCTCTTCCTCGATCGTGGCGCGGTCGGCCGGATCGGGGACGATGGAGGTGTCCTCGCGCAGGTGTTCGGTGGTCTCACCGGCGTTGGACAGCAGGTCGTCCTTGAGCGCCTGCAGCCGGGCGCGGAAGAACTCCAGCTGCTTGTCGTTCATGTACTCCGAGTCGGGCATGGCCAGCAGCTCGGGCTCGCTCAGGTCACGGCCGGCCTTGGTCTTCCAGGCATTGGCCAGCTTGGGGTCCGCCTTGGCGGCGGGCTTGAGGGCAGTCATCGGTTCGGGGTCGGTCCGGGGGGCTGGTTTCTTGGGCGAGAAACGGTCAGAGAAGCTCGCCCGCGACACGGCGGGCGGGGCGGTGGTTCGGTCGCCGGGGTGGACAGCAGGCGCTGCCGGCTCGGCCGCAGCCTTCTTGGCGGCGGCCGGGGCCTTGGCAGCAGGCTTCTTGGCTGCTGCCGGGCTGGCGCTCTTGGCCGGGGTCTTGCTCACGTCGGTCTCCTCACCACGTCGCTCGAACATCGAGGGCTGTTATACCCCTGTTGGCCCGGCGCATGTGGTGCAACCGCCACGTTCGGGCGCGCGGATTGTAGCGATCCGGCACTTCAGCGCAGCTGACAGCCGTGGCGAATCTGCCAGATCAGGCCACACAGCCTTCCAGACCCTGCAACAGGATGTCGCGCGGCAGATCGATGCCGATGAAGACCATCTTGCTGCCCTTGGCCTCGCCGGGCGCCCATTTCGGGCCCAGGTCGGAGCCCATCAGCTGGTGCACGCCCTGGAAAATCACCTTGCGATCGCTGCCCTTGAGCCACAGCACGCCCTTGTAGCGCAGCATCTTGGGGCCATAGACCTGGACGATGGCGCCCAGGAAATCCTCGAGCTTGGCCGGCGACAGCGCCTTGTCCGAGCGGAAGACGAAGCTCTTCACGTCGTCGTCGTGGGCGTGGTGGTGGGGGTGATCGCAGTGCTCGCCGTGCTCGTGATCGTGATCGTGGTGGTGATCATGGCCGTGGCCCTCGGTCAGGAAATCGGGATCGATGTCCAGCTTGGCGTTGAGGTTGAAGCCCTTGAGGTCAAAGACCTGGGCGATCGGCACCTCGCCGAAGTGCACCGCGCTTTGCGGCGCGCGCGGGTTCATGTGCTTCAGGCGGTGCTGCAGCGCGGCCAGGGCCTCGGCGTCGACCAAATCGGACTTGCTGATGAAGATCTGGTCGGCAAAGCCCACCTGGCGGCGCGCTTCCTGGCGGTCGTTGAGCTGCTGCTCGGCGTGCTTGGCGTCCACCAGGGTCAGCACCGAGTCCAGCAGGTAGCTCTCGGCCACCTCGTCGTCCATGAAGAAGGTCTGGGCCACCGGGCCGGGGTCGGCCACGCCGGTGGTCTCGATCACCACCCGGTCAAACTGCAGCTTGCCCTGGCGGCGCTTCATCGCCAGGTCGGCCAGCGTGGAGCGCAGGTCCTCGCGGATCGTGCAGCAGACGCAGCCGTTGCTCATCTGGATCACCTGCTCGTTGGTGTCCGAGACGAGGATGTCGTTGTCGATGTTCTCTTCGCCGAACTCGTTCTCGATGACGGCGATCTTCTGGCCATGGGCCTCGGTCAGCACGCGCTTGAGCAGGGTGGTCTTGCCCGAGCCGAGGAAGCCGGTCAGGATGGTGGCGGGGATCAGGCCGTTGGACATGGCGCTCTGGTGTCGGGTGGGCAAGCCCAGGCAGATGGGGGCGGGCCGCTGGGGTTCAAGGGGCCGCCACTCTGAGCCCGTCGGGGCGGGGCTGTCAAGCGCCGTCAAAAGGATCGGGTATTCTCGGCACATTCCCACTGCCGGCACACGTTGTGTCCGAACCGCCTTCCCCACGACCGCCGCGCGGAGGTCGTCCGGCCGCCGCTGACAAGCGCGGCCTCTTTGAGCGTCTGGTGGAGTTCGTGCTCCCCGGGCCCGACTCCAAGGCCGAACTGATCGAGACCCTGGCCGATGCCGAGCATCGCGAGCTGATCGAGCCGCAGTCGCGCGCCATGCTCGAGGGGGTGCTGCGCATGGCCGACATGGTCGCCGGCGACGTCATGGTGGCCGAGCCCCGCATGGACGTGCTCGACATTGACGCCCCCTACGAGGAGCTGCTGGCCGCGGTGATCGACACCGGCCACTCGCGCTTCCCGGTGGTGGAGGGCGCGCGCGACAACATCATCGGCATCCTGATGGCCAAGGATCTGCTGAAGCTGCAGCGCGCGCCCGAGCTGAACCTGCGCACGCTGTTGCGGCCGGCCGTGTTCGTGCCCGAAAGCAAGGGCCTGAACGAGTTGCTGCGTGACTTCCGCTCCAACCGCAACCACCTGGCGATCGTCATCGACGAGTTCGGCTCCACCGCCGGCCTGCTGACGATCGAGGACGTGCTGGAAGAGATCGTCGGCGAGATCGAGGACGAGTTCGACGTGGCCGACGCCGCCAGCGGCGTCTACACCCTGGCCGATGGCAGCCTGCGGGTGGCCGGCGATGCCGACATCCGCACCGTCAACGAGGCCTTTTCGGCGCAGTTCCCCGAAGATGCCTTCGACACCATCGGCGGCTTGCTGGCCCACGAGCTGGGTCGGGTGCCGCGGCGCGGCGAGTCGGTGGTGTTGGGCGGGTTGGACTTCAACGTGATGCTCACCCGTGGCGGCGCGGTGCGCTGGTTCCGGGTGCGGCGCGTGCCGGCCGAGGCCGGGTCGGCCGCGTGAGGCTGGGCGCCCCGGGCGCGCTGGCGCTGGCGGCGCTGGCCGGGGTGGCGCACACCGCCGCCTTTGCGCCGCTGGATCTGCCCTGGCTGCAAGTGCTGGCCGTGGTCGCGCTGGTGGCCCTGGTCCAGACGGCCACGCCGGCCCAGGCCTTTGCGCGCGGCTGGGCCTTCGGCACCGCCTGGCTGACCAGCGGCCTGTGGTGGCTCTATATCAGCCTGCACGACTTTGGCGGCTTGCCGTCACCGCTGGCGGCGGTGGCGGTGCTGCTGCTGTCGCTGGCGTTGTCCCTCTACCTGGCGCTGGCGCTGGCAGCCTGGGCGCGCTGGCGCAGCCGTCGGCCGCTGGCCGATGCGCTGGGCTTTGCCGGCCTGTGGCTGCTGGCCGAGCTGGCGCGGGCGCAGTTCCTCACCGGCTTTCCGTGGATCGCTTCGGGATATGCGCATGCCGATGGCCTGCTGGCCATGCTGGCGCCCTGGGGCGGGGTCTACGCGATGGGGGCCTTGGCCGCGCTGCTGGCCGCGCTGGTGGTGCTGGGGCAGGGGAGCGAGGCGCGCCTCAACCGCCTGCTGGCGGTGGCGCTGCTGGGCGGGCTGTACCTGCTGCCTCAGCAGTTCACCGAGCCGGCCGGCGAGCTGACGGTCAGCCTGCTGCAACCGGCGGTGCCGCAGGACCTGAAGTTCGATCCCGCGCGCATCAACGACAACATGCAGGCCTTGCAGCGGCAACTGCATGCGGCGCGCGGTGCGCTGGTGGTGACGCCCGAGTCGGTGCTGCCGGTGCCGCGCGACCTGCTGGACGAGGGCTACTGGGCCGGGCTGACCGCTCCGTTCCGTCAGCCGGGCCGCGCCGCACTGGTGGGCACCTTCATCGGCAACGAGCGCGATGGCTACGTCAATGCCATGGTCGGCGTGCAGGCCGGCAGCGGGCCGGACTATGAATACGGCAAGCGCCACCTGCTGCCCTTTGGCGAGTACATCCCGCCGGGTTTCCGCTGGTTCGTCGAGCTGATGCGCATCCCGCTGGGCGATCAGGCCAGCGGCCACAACAGCGCGGCATTCGCGGTGGCTGGCCAGCGGGTGCGGCCACTGATCTGCTATGAAGACCTGTTCGGCGAGGACTTTGCCGACGCGGTGGTCGGCCCGCAGGCCGCCACCGTGCTGGTCAATGCCAGCAACCTGGCCTGGTTCGGCCGCTGGATGGTGCAGGACCAGCACCTGCAGTTCTCGCGTCTGCGCGCACTGGAGTTCCAACGCCCGCTGGTGCGCGCCACCAACACCGGTGCCACCGCGGTGATCGACCACCGCGGCGTGGTCACCCACCGCCTGCCGGCCTGGCAGGAGGGCACGCTCGACGCCAGCGTGCAGGGCCGCCGGGGCGACACCCCTTATGCCCGCTGGCTGGCGCGCGCAGGCCTGTGGCCACTGTGGGTGCTGGCGCTGGCCCTGTTCGGGGCGATGGCCCCGGCGGTGCGCCGCCGCTGAGCGGCGCGGGTCGCCCCGTAGAATCTGAGGTTTCCCCCTCACGATAGTCTCCGCCCGCGTCTGACGCGCGCGGTGCGCGACCGGCCGATGCTCACCTTCCAGCAATTGATCCTCCGCCTCCAGGACTACTGGGACGCCCAGGGCTGCGCCCTGCTGCAGCCCTACGACATGGAAGTGGGTGCGGGCACCAGCCACACCGCCACCTTCCTGCGCGCCCTGGGCCCCGAGCCCTGGAAGGCCGCCTATGTGCAGCCCAGCCGCCGCCCCAAGGACGGCCGCTATGGCCAGAACCCCAACCGCCTGCAGCACTACTACCAGTACCAGGTGGTGCTCAAGCCGGCGCCGGCCAACATCCTGGAGCTTTACCTGGGCAGCCTGGAGGCGCTGGGCTTCGATCTGAAGAAGAACGACGTGCGCTTCGTCGAGGACGACTGGGAGAACCCCACGCTGGGCGCCTGGGGCCTGGGCTGGGAGGTCTGGCTCAATGGCATGGAGGTGACCCAGTTCACCTACTTCCAGCAGGTGGGCGGCATCGACTGCAAGCCCATCACCGGCGAGATCACCTACGGCCTGGAGCGCCTGGCGATGTACCTGCAGGGCGTGGAGAACGTCTACGACCTGACCTTTGCCCCGGGGCTGAAGTACGGCGACGTCTACCACCAGAACGAGGTGGAGCAGAGCACCTACAACTTCGAGTACAGCAACGTCGAGTTCCTGCTGCAGGCCTTTGGTGCCCATGAGGGCAACGCGCAGCAGCTGATGCAGGCGCAACTGGCGCTGCCGGCCTATGAGCAGGTGCTCAAGGCGGCCCACACCTTCAACCTGCTGGACGCGCGCGGCGCGATCAGCGTGACCGAGCGGGCGGCCTACATCGGCCGCATCCGCAACCTGGCCCGCAGCGTGGCGGCCAGCTACCTCGACAGCCGCGCCCGCCTGGGCTTCCCGATGGCCCCCAAGGCCTGGGCCGATGAAGTGATTGCGGAACTGCAAGCCAAGGCCGAAAAGGCCGCCAAGAAAGAAGCGGCCTGAACACCATGAGCGTATCCAACCTGCTTGTTGAACTGTTCGTCGAAGAGCTGCCGCCCAAGGCGCTGAAGAAACTGGGCGAGGCCTTTTCGTCGGTGCTGGCCGGCAGCCTGAGGGCTCAGGGCCTGGCGGCGGCCGATGCCGCGGTCACCTCGTTCGCGTCGCCGCGCCGGCTGGCGGTGCATGTCGTCGGCGTGGCCGCCAAGGCCGCCGACAAGGCGCAGCAGATCAAGCTGATGCCGGTGGCGGTGGCGCTCACCGCCGATGGCCTGCCCACCCCCGCGCTGCTGAAGAAGCTGGCTGCGGTGGGCGCCGACGCGTCGGTCGTGCCGCAGCTCAAGCGGCTGCCCGACGGCAAGGCCGAGGCCCTGTTCCTCGACAGCCTGGTGCCCGGCGCCAGCCTGGCCGAGGGCCTGCAAAAGGCGCTGGACGAGGCCGTCGCCAAGCTGCCCATCCCCAAGGTCATGACCTACCAGAAGGCCGATGGCTGGAGCGACGTCAAGTTCGTGCGCCCGGCGCACCGCCTGATCGCGCTGCATGGCGAGCAGCTGGTGCCGGTGCAGGCCCTGGGCCTGAGCGCCGGCCGCGAGACGCTGGGTCACCGCTTCGAAGCCGCGACGCCGGTGCTGGCCATCACCAGCGCCGACACTTACGCCCAGCAGTTGCGTGAGCAGGGCGCCGTGATCGCCAGCTTCGACGAGCGCCGCGCCGAGATCGTGCGCCAGCTCACTGTCGCCGCTGCGAAGGAAGGCCTGACGCCGATCGAGGATGAGGCCCTGCTGGACGAAGTCACCGCGCTGGTCGAGAAGCCCCATGTGATGACCTGCCACTTCGAGCAGGAATTCCTCGGTGTGCCGCAGGAATGCCTGATCCTGACGATGAAGGCCAACCAGAAGTACTTTCCGTTGCTGGATGGGCACGGCAAGCTCACCAACACCTTCCTGATCGTCAGCAACATCTCGCCGGCCGACCCCAGCGCCGTGATCCAGGGCAATGAGCGCGTGGTGCGCCCGCGCCTGGCCGACGCCAAGTTCTTCTTCGACCAGGACCGCAAGAAGAAGCTTGAAGACCGCGTGCCGGGCCTGGCCAAGGTGGTCTACCACGGCAAGCTGGGCACCCAGGGCGAGCGCATGGAGCGCGTGCGCGCGATCGGCCACGCGATCGTCAACCAGCTGCGCATGGCCACCGTGCCCTTCACGGTGGAAGCCAAGGACGAGTTCGACGTGCTCGACTCCAAGGTGCGCGAGGCCGCCACACTGGCCAAGTGCGACCTGCTGACCGACATGGTCGGCGAGTTCCCCGAGCTGCAAGGCATCATGGGTGGCTATTACGCCCGCGCCGAGGGCCTGCGCGACGGTGTGGCCATCGCCATCGAGGACCACTACAAGCCGCGCTTTGCCGGTGACGCGCTGCCGCGCAACCACAGCGGCACCGTCGTGGCGCTGGCCGACAAGCTGGAAACCCTGGTCGGCCTGTTCGGCATCGGCCAGCTGCCCACCGGCGACAAGGACCCGTTTGCGCTGCGCCGCCATGCGCTGGGCGTGATCCGCATCCTGGTCGAGAAGAACCTGCCGCTGGACCTGGCCGAGCTGCTCAAGGCCGCCGTGCCCTGCTTCGGCGAGTTGATCCAGGACCCGAGCGAGGCGCTGGCCGGCTTCTTCGCCGACCGCCTGTCGGTCTCGCTGCGCGACCAGGGCTACAGCGCCCAGGAGGTGGATGCGGTGCTGGCGCTGGCGCCGCAGCGCCTGGGCGACATCCCGCGCCGCCTGGAGGCCGTGCGCGCCTTCGCCGCGCTGCCCGAGGCCGCGTCGCTGGCCGCGGCCAACAAGCGCGTGGGCAACATCCTGAAGAAGATCGAGGGCGCGCTGCCCACGGCGGTCACCGAGGCGCTGCTGCAAGAGCCCGCCGAGCAGGCCCTGGCCGCCGCGATCGCCCAGGTGCAGCCTGCCGCTGACCGCCTGTTCGAGCAGCACGACTACGCCGGCTCGCTCCAGGCGCTGGCCGCGCTGAAGGCGCCGGTCGATGCCTTCTTCGACGGCGTGATGGTCAATGCCGACGACGCCGCACTGCGCGCCAACCGCCAGGCGCTGCTGAACCGCCTGCACCAGGCGATGAACCGCGTGGCCGACCTGTCGCGCCTGGCCGCCTGACGAGCCACCACCATGCAGGCGCCCAAGCTGATCATCATCGGCCGCGACGGCATCCTCAACCGCTTCCGCGACGACCACGTCAAGGATCCGGCCGAGTTTGAGCCGCTGCCCGGGGCGCTGCAGGCCGTGGCCCGCCTGAACCATGCCGGCTGGCATGTGGTGGTGGCCACCAACCAGGCCGGCATCGGCCGCGGCATGATCGACATGGCCGCGGTCAACGCGGTGCACCGCCACATGATGAAGCTGCTGGCGGTGCAGGGCGGGCGCATCGATGCGGTCTTCTTCTGCCCGCACGCGCCCGAAGACGAGTGCGCCTGCCGCAAGCCCCTGCCTGGCATGATGCGCGAGATCGGCGAGCGCTATGGCGTTGACCTCGCCACCGTGCCGATGGTGGCCGACACCCTGCGCGATCTTCAGGCCGCCCAGGCTGCCGGCTGCCGGCCGCACCTGGTGCGCACTGGCCGCGCCGCACTGGTCCACGAGGCCGAGCTGGCCCAATGGCAGCAGACCGTGCCCGGCACCGTGGTGCATGCCGATCTGGCCGCGCTGGCCGAGCACCTGCTGGGCGGCGGCGCCGCGCCCACCTCTTCCTGATCCCTGTCATGCAACGTCTGTCCTGGCTGCTGCGCTCGTCGCTGTTCTTCGTCTGGCTGGTGCTGACGGTGATCCCCTGGGCCACGTTCGTGGTGCTGGTCTCGCTGTTCGTCAGCTCCACCACGCTGTACTGGATCTGCGCCGGCTGGCTGCGCCAGGCGATCTGGGCGGCGCGCTGGATCTGCGGCGTGCGCTGGCGCGTGCAGGGCATGGACAACGTGCCGCCCGCCAGTGATGGCCGGGCTGCCGTGCTGCTGGCGCCCAAACACCAGAGCACCTGGGAGACCTTTGCCTTCCCGATGCTGATGCCGCACCCGCTGGCCTATGTCTTCAAGCGCGAGCTGCTGTGGATCCCGTTCTTCGGCTGGGCGATCGGCAGCCTGGACATGATCCACATCGACCGCAGCCGCCGCTCCGAGGCCTGGCGCAAGGTGGCCGAGCAGGGTCAGCGCATCATGGGCAAGGGCAGCTGGGTCATCATGTTCCCCGAGGGCACCCGCACGCCGCGCGGCAGCCAGGGCGAGTACAAGACCGGCGCCAGCCGCCTGGCCATCACCACCGGCGTGCCGATCGTGCCGATCGCGGTGGCCTCGGCGCGCTGCTGGCCGCGCAAGAGCTTTCTGCTGCGCCCGGGCGTGATCGAGGTGTCGATCGGCCGGCCGATCCCGGTCGAGGGTCGCCGGCCGGAAGAACTGATGCGCGAGGTGGAAACCTGGATCGAGGCCGAGATGCGCCGCATCGACCCCGAGGCCTACGCCGCCTGAGCCCCGCCTTAGAATCGCCGGCCATGTCCACCCCGATGGCCGACGCCTGGCAGCTGTCGCTGTTCGACGCCCCTGCACCGGCACCTGCGCCCGGTGCGGCAGGGGCGACCGGCGCATTCGCCGCCGCGCCGCCGGCCGACCGACCCGTGCCTGGGCCCACGCCGGTGGCCGCCGCACCCGCCGCGGGACCCAGCGCCGACTACCGCCACCCCCAGGCCGACCGCAGCCTGCGCCTGGGTGACTGTCTGGTGGCCTACCAGTTGCGCCGCGCCCGCCGCAAGACCATCGGTTTCATCGTTGACGGCGACGGCCTGGTGGTCAGCGCACCGCGCTGGGTGTCCTTCGGTGAGATCGAATCGGCGCTGCGCGAGAAATCCATCTGGATCCTGCGCAAGCTGGCCGAGCAGCGCGACCGCCGCCGCCGCGTCGAGGCGGCGCGGGTGGAGTGGCGCGACGGCGCCGGTCTGCCCTTTCTGGGCGAGACGGTGATCCTGGTGCTGGATCCCCGCGTGGCCGGCGCCCAGCTCAACACCGACGGCCAGGCGCTGCCTGGCGTGCCGCGCCTGACCCTGCACCTGGGCCTGCCGCAGCAGGCCGAGCCGGCGCAGATCCGCGACCTGGTGCAGAGCTGGCTGCAGCGCCAGGCCCGCCGCATCTTCGAGGAGCGCTGCGCCCATTTCGCCCAGCGCCTGGGCGTGACGGTGCGCCGGCTGTCGCTCAGTGCGGCCCAGACGCGCTGGGGCAGCGCCTCGCACGATGGCTCGGTGCGGCTGAACTGGCGCCTGATCCATTTCGGTCTGCCGGTGATCGACTATGTGGTCGCCCACGAGCTGGCCCATCTGCGCGAGATGAACCACAGCCCCGCCTTCTGGGACGTGGTGCGCTCGGTCGTCCCCGACTATGAACAGGTGCGTGGCAGCCTGCGCGCCGAGGTCCTGCCGCCGCTGTGAGGCGGACCTTGCGCTGCGCATCCCCCCAAAGAGGGATGGCGCAGCGCAGCATGTCTTGGCACAGTCACCCCTGATTCGCTGTCATCAGCTCTCCACGAGCGGGCGAGGTCCAGGGAGGATCGTGTGACACCACACATCAACGCCGATGGTCACCCCATCGGCGTTTTTTTTTGCCCGGTCGCGTCCAGACGCATGGGCTAGACTTCCGTTGACGTGAACGTCAATCCGCCCTGATGAGTCCAGCCCGCCCCGCCCCCGCCGCCCGCCCCCGGGCCCCCGCCGACGAGCCGGGCAGCCCGACCTTCACGATCACCGAGCTGGCGCAGGAGTTCGACATCACGCCCCGCGCCATCCGTTTCTACGAGGACGTCGGCCTGCTGGAGCCGGCCCGCAGCGGCCGCAACCGCGTCTACACCCACCGCGACCGCACCCGGCTGAAGCTCACGCTGCGCGGCAAGCGCCTGGGCCTGTCGCTGCTCGAGATCAAGCAACTGGTCGACATGTACGACTCCGGCACCGATGACCGGCCACAGCTCGAAGCCTTCCTGGGCGTGCTCTCCGAGCACCGCCGCCAGCTCGAGCAGCAGCTCGAGGACATCCAGGTCACGCTGGCCGAGATCGGCCAGCACGAATCGCGTTGCCGCACCTTGCTGCGCAAGCGGCGCTGAGACCGCACTACAATTGACGTTGACGTTAACGTCAATCATCTGAAGCATCCCGGGGTCGGTCGCCGATGGCCCGCCGGGGTGTGTGGCTTGATGGCGGTCAATTCCCGCGCTGCGTACACTGCCGTCCCGCCGTGTTGCGATGCAGCATGGTTGTCGTCATCGTCCCCCGGAGTCGTCGATCGTGAGCACCCAGCTGACCGAGCTGTTCGACAGCAACCGCGAATGGGCGCGCCGCACCGAGCAGCGCGAGCCCGGCTTCTTCAGCAAGCTGCTGGAGCAGCAGACCCCGCAGTACCTGTGGATCGGCTGCGCCGACAGCCGCGTGCCCGCCAACGAGCTGGTCGACCTGCTGCCGGGCGAGCTCTTCGTGCACCGCAATGTGGCCAATGTCGTGGCCCATTCCGATCTCAATGCGCTGTCGGTGATCCAGTTCGCGGTCGAGGGCCTGAAGGTCCAGCACATCATCGTCGTCGGCCACAGCAGCTGCGGCGGCGTGCGCGCCGCGCTGAACGACCTGCGCCTGGGCCTGGTGGACAATTGGATCCGCCACGTCAAGGACGTGCGTTGCAAGCACGAGGCGCTGCTCGAACGCGTTGCACCCGAGCAGCGACTGAACGCGCTGTGCGAGCTCAACGTGCTGGAGCAGGCGCGCAATGTGTGCGACACCACCGTGGTCCAGGACGCCTGGGCCCGCGGCCAGGAGGTGGTGGTGCATGGCTGGGTCTACGGCCTGCACAACGGCCTGCTGGAAGACCTGCGCATCACCGCCGCCGCCGCCGAGCAGGTGGCACCGGCCTACCGCGCCGCTCTTGCCGGCATCATCACCCGCTACCACGCTGCCTGACCGCCACGCAGCTGAACCAGGAGACCTGTCCATGACCGATCCGATCGTCATCGCCTCTGTGGCCCGCACGCCCATCGGGGGCCTGCTGGGCGACTTCACCAGCCTGGCAGCCTGGGAGCTGGGCGGCGTGGCCATCCGCGCCGCCGTCGAGCGCGCCGGCGTGCCCGGTGACGCGGTGGATGAAGTGCTGATGGGCAACTGCCTGATGGCCGGCCAGGGCCAGGCTCCGGCGCGCCAGGCGGTGCTGCGGGCTGGTCTGCCGCAGAGTGCCGGTGCGGTCACGCTGAGCAAGATGTGCGGCTCCGGCATGCGGGCCATGATGTTTGCGCACGACATGCTGGCCGCCGGCTCGGCCACCGTGATGGTGGCCGGCGGCATGGAGAGCATGACCAACGCGCCGCACCTGATGTTCGCGCGCAAGGGCGTGAAGTACGGCGCTGCGCAGCTGTTCGACCACATGGCCATGGACGGCCTGGAGGACGCCTACGAGCGCGGCAAGGCCATGGGCGTGTTCGCCGAGGCCTGTGTGGCCAAGTATGGGTTCACCCGCGAGGCGCAGGACGCCTACGCGATCGCCTCCACCACCCGCGCCAAGGCCGCCAACGAGGACGGCCGCTTCGACTGGGAGATCGCCCCGGTGACGCTGCCGGGCAAGGGCGGCGAGGTGCTGGTCAGGCACGACGAGCAGCCCTTCAAGGCCAAGCTCGACAAGATCGCCGGCCTCAAGCCGGCCTTCAAGAAGGACGGCACGATCACCGCCGCCAACGCCAGCAGCATCTCCGACGGCGCCGCCGCGCTGGTGCTGATGCGCGAGAGCACCGCCCGTGCGATGGGCGTGACCCCGCTGGCCCGCATCGTCGCGCATGCGGTGCATGCGCAGGCCCCCGAGTGGTTTGCCACCGCGCCCGCCGGCGCGATCGAGAAGGCGCTGAAGAAGGCCGGCTGGACCGCCCAGCAGGTCGATCTGTGGGAGGTCAACGAGGCCTTTGCGGCGGTCACGATGGCGGCGATGCACGAGTTCCAGCTGCCGCACGAGATCGTCAACGTCCACGGCGGTGCCTGCGCGCTGGGCCACCCGATCGGCGCCTCGGGCGCGCGCATTGTCGTCACGCTGCTGGGTGCGCTGCGCCAGCAGGGCAAGCGGCGCGGCATGGCCTCGCTGTGCATTGGCGGCGGCGAGGCCACCGCGCTGGCCGTCGAGATGCTGTGAGCGGACTGGTCCGCCGACAGCCATGATCCGCGACCCGCGCTCCGGCCGTTGCCACCCGACGCTGGTGCATGGCCGCACCCTGGTGATCCTGCTGCTGCTGAGCCTGGGTCTGCTGGCCGCGCTGCGCTGGAGCGGGGCCGACGCCGGCTTCGGCGCCACCGTGCTGCAGCGACCCTTTGATGAGCGCATCGACGGCTACGACCCCGGCCAGGCGCTGGCGGTGATGGCCGGCATGGACACGCTGCAGTACCGCGCCTACCTGCGCTACCGCCTGCTGGACCTGCTGCTGCCGGTGGTGCTGGGCGCGCTGCTGGCCGGCAGCCTGTGCACCATGGGTGCGCCGCGCCTGGCCCGCATGGGCCTGCTGGCTGCGGCGGTGGACACGCTGGAGAACCTGATGCTGTGGTACCTGATGCTGCAGGACAACGCCAGCGCCGGCCTGGTCCAGGCTGCCAGCGCGCTGACGCAGCTGAAATGGGTGGTCTACGGCCTGACGCTGGGTGTGCTGGGCGTGGTGGCGGCGCAGCGCGTGCTGCGCGGCGCCAGTGCGCGGGGGGCCTGAGATGTCCCGGTCGGTGGCCGAGTCGGTGCTGGTGGTGGGCGCCTCGCGCGGCATCGGTCTGGAGCTGGTGCGCCAGTACCGTGCCCAGGGCGCTGCGGTGGTGGCCACCGCGCGCGACGACGCGGGTCTGGCGCGTCTGCAGGCGCTGGGCGCCAAGGCACTGCGCATCGACGTGACCGAGCTGGCCAGCGTCGCCGGCCTGGCCTGGCAGATCGATGGCGAGGCCTTCGACACCGTGGTGATCAATGCGGGCGTTTACGGCCCGAAGGCCCTGAGCGCGCTGCAGGCGCCCGGCCGCGACGACTTCGACCAGGTCATGCGCACCAATGTGCTGGGCCCGATGCAGGTGGTGCCGCAGTTGGTGGATGCGCTGGCGCCGCAGGCCCGGCTGGGCATCATCACCTCGCGCATGGGCTCGATCGGTGCGCGCACCAATGGCCAGGGCTGGCTCTACCGCGCCAGCAAGGCGGCGGCCAACTCGGTCTTGCGTGATCTGGCCTTTGCGCTGGACGGGCGCGCGCTGTGCGTGGCCCTGCATCCCGGCTGGGTGCGCACCGACATGGGTGGCGAGGGCGCCGACCTCTCGGTCGAGCAGAGCGCCACCGGCCTGCGCGCGGTGCTGGCCGAACTGACCCCGGCCGACCACGGCCGCTTCTTTGACCAGGACGGCCAGGCCCTGCCCTGGTGACGCGCTTACCCAGAACCACGGAGACACCCCCATGCTGCTCAGCGACGACCACCGTGCCGTGCAGGACGCCGTACGCGCCTATGTGCAAGACCGCATCGCCCCCAACGCCGCGCGCTGGGACAAGGAGCACCACTTCCCGGCCTATGAGTTGCGCGGCCTGGCCGAGCTGGGCTGCTACGGCGTGGCCGTGCCGCCCGAGTACGACGGCGCCGGCCTGGATTACCTGGCGCTGAGCCTGATCCTGGAAGAGATCGCGGCCGGCGACGGCGGCACCTCCACCGTGGTCAGCGTCAACAACTGCCCGGTGTGTTCCATCCTGATGGCCTTTGGCAACGAAGACCAGAAGCAGCGCTTTCTCAAGCCGCTGGCGCGCGGCGAGATGCTGGGCGCCTTCTGTCTGACCGAGCCGCATGTGGGCTCGGAGGCCGGCGGCCTGCGCACCACCGCCACGCGGGATGGCGACGAGTACGTGCTCAACGGCGTCAAGCAGTTCATCACCAGCGGGAAGCACGGCGACGTGGCCATCGTGATGGCCGTGACCGACAAGGCCGCGGGCAAGAAGGGCATCAGCGCCTTCCTGGTGCCCACCGCCACGCCCGGCTACATCGTGGCGCGGGTTGAGGAGAAGATGGGCCAGCACAGCTCGGACACCGCGCAGATCGTTTTCGAGAACTGCCGCGTGCCCGCCGCCAACCGCCTGGCCGACGAGGGCCTGGGCCTGAAGATCGCGCTCAGCGGGCTGGAAGGCGGCCGCATCGGCATCGCCAGCCAGAGCGTGGGCATGGCGCGCGCGGCCTTTGAAGCCGCGCTGCGCTACAGCAAGGAGCGCGTGGCCTTCGGCCAGCCGATCTTCGAGCACCAGGCGGTGCAGCACAAGCTGGCCGACATGGCCACCCAGATCGAGGCCGCGCGCCAGCTGATCTGGCACGCCGCCAGCCTGAAGGACGCCGGCCAGCCTTGTCTGAAAGAGGCGGCGATGGCCAAGCTCTTCGCCAGCGAGATGGCCGAGCGCATCTGCTCAGCCGCGATCCAGGTGCACGGCGGCTACGGCTACCTCAGCGACTTCCCGGTCGAGCGCATCTACCGTGACGTGCGGGTGTGTCAGATCTACGAGGGCACGTCCGAGGTCCAGAAGATCCTCATCGGACGCGCCCTGGCTTAGTCAACGCGCCAGCTGCCACAGCAGTCCGAGCAGGCCGGAGCCCAGCACCACGGGGATCACGCCGACCTTCAGGCGCAGCAACGCCAGTGCGGCCAATGCGCCGATGACGGCCGCCGGCCACTCCAGGCCCGCTGCCCAGCCCTTGGGCCACAGCACATGCCAGGCGAAGAACACCGCCAGGTTGACGATGACGCCGACCACAGCGGCGGTGATGCCGGTCAGCGGCGCGGTGAATGTCAGCTTGCCGTGGGTGGTTTCGATGAACGGCGCGCCGACAAAGATGAACAGGAACGACGGCAGGAAGGTGAAAAAGGTGACGACGCACGCGGCCGCGATGCCGGCCAGCGGCAGCGCGTCGGGACCGAACAGGGCCTGGGTCCAGCCACCCACAAAGCCCACGAAGGACACCACCATGATCAACGGGCCCGGGGTGGTCTCGCCCAGCGCCAGGCCGTCGATCATCTGCGTCGGGCTCAGCCACTGGAAGTGCTCGACCGCGCCCTGGTACACGTAGGGCAATACCGCGTACGCGCCGCCAAAGGTCAGCAGTGCGGCCTTGGTGAAGAACCACGCCATCTGCGTCAGCACGGCGTCCCAGCCCAGGGCCAGCGTCATGCCGCCGATGCCCAGGGACCACAGCCCCAGGCTGACCAGCAGCACACGCCAGAAGCGTCCCCCACTGAAGCGGGCATGCGCTGGCGTGGGCGTGTCATCGTCAATGACGGCAGGGCGGTGGGCCTGGTCGGCCTGGCCATGAGCACCGCCGACCGTGAACTTCTCTGGCCACAGGCGCCCGCCAAGGTAGCCGACCAGCCCCGCCACGGCGACGATCAGCGGGAACGGCAGGTCCAGCGCGAAGATCGCCACAAAGGCTGCCGCGGCAATGCTCCAGAGCAGACCGTTCTTGAGGGTCCGTGAGCCGATGCGCACGGCCGCCGACACCACGATGGCGGTCACGGCAGGCTTGATGCCGTACAGGACACCGGCCACGGCCGGCACATGGCCCCAGGCCAGGTAGATCCACGACAAGGCGATGAGGATGATCAGCGAGGGCAGCACGAACAGGCCCCCCGCGACGATGCCGCCCCAGGTGCGGTGCATCAGCCAGCCGATGTAGGTGGCCAGTTGCTGCGCTTCGGGCCCAGGCAGCACCATGCAGTAGTTCAGCGCATGCAGGTAGCGCTTCTCGGAGATCCAGCGCCTGCGCTCCACCAGATCGTCGTGCATCAGCGCGATCTGCCCCGCCGGGCCACCGAAG
Organism: Ideonella aquatica; assembly: GCF_018069755.1. GTDB lineage: Bacteria > Pseudomonadota > Gammaproteobacteria > Burkholderiales > Burkholderiaceae_C > Ideonella > Ideonella aquatica. Next base: position 134,820 of record NZ_JAGQDE010000007.1, read on the forward strand.
CTGACAAAACCCAGGCGCAGCCAGTAGGCAAAGGCCTGCCAGAAGGTCGGGGCCGTGGGCGCGGCCGTGGCCTGGGTCGACACATCAGTCATGGTGGTTCGGGCTTCCGGGCCTGTGCTCGCGCGGCGTTGCGGTCAGGATCAGCCATGTCCTGATGAGGCCACCATCATAGGAAGAAATGGTGGTGACCAGGAGGTCTTGGCCACGTCGTCAGACAGGCGCCTCGGCCAGCGGCCGCGCTGCGATCCCACCCATGCCGCAGCGCACGGGGCCTGTGCGCCTCGTCTGGCCGCTCACGCGCCCGGTCAGTGGTCCGCAGGCGAGCGCTCGCGGGCGATCAGCTCGTCGATGATGCGCCGCGCCTGCACGCCGCCGCCGTCGATGTTGAGCTTGAGCAGGCCGCGATCGGGCCAGGCCTGCAGGTTCTGCTGCTGGCGCTCCAGCATTTCCAGGTCCTCGCTGAAGATCACGTGCTGGCCGCTGCGGATGGCCTCGGTCAGCGCGGCGTCGTCGGCCTTGAAGTGGCGCGCCATGCCCCAGAAGTACCAGCAGCTGCCGTCGGTCTCGGGTGTGATGTAGTCGACCACGATGGCCGAGGCCTTCTTGTCCACCGGCGCGTCAAAGCCGCCGTGGCCCTCCAGCGCCACGCCCACGTCGATCAGCACATTGCTGGGCGGCTGGAAGCGGCAGATCTGCCAACGGTCCACCGTGGCGGTCTTGTCCATGCCGTTGGACTCCATGGCCATCTGCCAGAACGGCGGCGCCTTGATCTTCTCCATGTGGCGCTCGGTCACCACCAGGCCGTCGACCATGCGGGTGGCCACCGGCGCCTCGTCGATCTCCTTCTGGCCGATGCTGGTGGCATGCACATAGGTCTCGTGCGTCAGGTCCATCAGGTTGTCGATCAGCAGCCGGTAGTCGCAGCGGATGTTGAACAGGCCGCCGCCCACCGCCCAGTCGCTGCGACCATGCCAGGCGGGCACCGGGATGTCCTCTTCCTGGGCCAGGGCCGCGTCGCCCGGCCACAGCCAGACAAAGCCGTAGCGCTCGGCCACCGGATAGCTGCGGATGGCCGGGAAGCCCTTGACCCGCTGGCCGGGCATGCTGACCGTGCGGCCGTTGCAGCCCATCGCCAGGCCGTGGTAGCCGCAGACCAGGTGGCCGTCACGCACAAAGCCCAGCGACAGCGGCACGCCGCGGTGCGGGCAAAAGTCTTCCACCGCGCCGATCACGCCCTCGCTGTTGCGAAAGAAGGCGATGGGCTGGTTGCAGATGCGGCGGCCGAGCGGCTTGTCGGATCCAATCTCGTCGGGGCGGGCGACCACGTACCAGGCGTTGAGCGGGAACATCGGGGCTGTCTCCAGGGGTGTTGGCTGAAATTGGATCCAATTTTGCGCCCATGAGCTATCATTCGTCAATATGAACAGTGTTTCGGATCCAATTGATGCCGACGAGCCCGAAGGCGGCAGCGTCCTGGCGCGGCTGCGCCAGCGCATCATCCGTGGCGAGCTGCCGCCCGGCACCCGCGTCACCGAAGACGCGCTGGCCGAGTCGCTGGGCGTGTCGCGCACGCCGGTGCGGCTGGCGCTGCGCAGCCTGGAACAAGAAGGCCTGCTGACCAAGACCGGCAAGCGCGGCCTGGTGGTGCGCGCCTTTTCCACCGACGACGTGATGTGCGCGGTGGAGGTGCGCGGCGCGCTGGAAGGCCTGGCCGCCCGCCGCGCCGCCGAACGCGGGCCCGATGCCGCGCTGCTGGCCGCGCTGGACGAGACCGTGCAGCGCGGCCGCGCGCTGCTGGCCAAGGGCCACCTGGTGCCGGCCGACGTGGCCGCCTGGGGTGCGCTCAACAGCGACTTCCATGCCGCGCTGGTGGCGGCGGCCGGCAGCCCGGTGATCGCCGACGCGATCGCCCGCAACAACCACCTGCCCTTTGCCTCGGCCGACTCGATCACGCTGGACATCGGCGCGCTCGACCGCGAGTACGACAAACTCCGTGTCGCCCAGGTCCATCATGAGCTGGTGCTCGACGCGCTGCGCCAGCGCGAAGGCGCCCGCGTCGAGGCCCTGATGCGCGAACATGCCTGGATCGGCGTGCGCTACGGCCGCCTGCTCTGACCTCCTACCCCCTCACACCGCCATGACCACGCTCACCGTCCTGATCGCCGCCAAGACCGATGTCACCGCCGATGTCTGCGCCCTCGAGCTGCAGGCCACCGATGGCCAGCCGCTGCCCGCCTTCACCGCTGGCGCGCACATCGACGTGCACCTGAGCGATGGCCTGATCCGCCAGTACTCGCTCTACGGCGCGCCGTCTGATCTCAGCCGCTACCGCCTGGCGGTGTTGCGCGAGCCCACCTCGCGCGGCGGCTCGCTGGGCGTGCATGCGCTGCAGGCCGGGCAGACGCTGACCATTTCCGCCCCGCGCAACGCCTTCCCGCTGGCCGCCAGCGGCGGCGCGCTGCTGCTGGGCGGCGGCATCGGCCTGACACCGCTGCTGGCCATGGCCGAGCAACTGCATGCCGACGGCCGCGCCTTCCAGTTGCACCTGAGCGTGCGCAGCCGCGACCGCCTGCCGCTGGCCGCGCACCTGGCGGCCGTGCCCTGGGCGGCGCAGGTGGTGGTGCACGTGGACGACGAGCCGGCCACCGCGCTGGACATCGCCGCCGTGCTGCGCGCTGCCAGCCCCGACACCCACGCCTACGCCTGCGGCCCTGCCGGCTACATCGCCTGGGCGCGCGCCGCGGTGCAGGCCGCCGGCTGGTCGGACGATCGCTGGCACAGCGAGTCGTTCACGCCGCCGGCCATCAACCACAGCGCCGACGGCCCCTTCGAGATCGAGCTGGCGCGCACCAAGCGCGTGATCACCGTGGCTGCCGACCAGACCGCGGTGCAGGCGCTGGACGCCGCCGGCGTGGCCGTGTCCACCTCCTGCGAGCAGGGCATCTGCGGCACCTGCCTGACCACCGTGCTGGGCGGCACACCCGATCACCGCGACGCCTACCTCACCGACGACGAGCTGGCCGCCGGCCACTGTTTCCTGCCCTGCGTGTCGCGCTCGCGCACCGCGCGGTTGGTGGTGGACCTGTGACGGCGCCGACATGACCGATCCGCGGCTGCTGTGCGCCGTCGCCGACGGCGTGATGACGCTCACCCTGAACCGGCCCGACAAGCTCAACGCGATCGACAACCCGCTCGCGCAGGCGCTGCTGCAGGCACTGCGGGCCGCCGCCGCCGATCCTGCCGTCCGCGTGCTGGTGCTGCAGGGCGCCGGCCGGGCCTTTTGCGCTGGGCGCGATGTCTCGGCCGCGCCCACCGAGGACGACCTGGTGCTGGTCCAGGCCGTGTCCCAGGCCATCGTCCAGCAGCCCCAGCCCGTGGTCGCCGCGGTGCACGGCTGGACCGTGGGCGCCGGGCTGGAGTGGATGCTGGATGCCGACATCGCCGTCGCCGCCGACAGCGCCCGCTTCAAACTGCCCGAAGCCTCGCTCGGCGTCTTCGTCACCGGCGGCCTCAGCGCCACGCTGCCCGCCAGCGCCGGTCTGGCCCGCGCCAAGGCGCTGATGCTGCTGGGCGAGGCCTTCACCGCCGCCGAGGCGCAGTCCTGGGGGCTGGTGTGGCAGGTGGTGCCCGCCGAGCAACTGGCCGCGCAGGCGCACACCGTGGCCGCCCGGCTGGCCGCCCTGCAGCCCGGGGTGGCCGGTCGGTTCAAGAAGGTGCTCCACCAGATCGGGTTGGCGTCTTTCGCGCAGGCCATCGCATTGGAGAGCGAGGCGCAGCGGGCGATGTCGGCGGCGCGGCCGCCAGAGGCAGAGCGACGCGACTGACGACGACGCTGAGTGTGGGTGTGTGGGACTTGATCGACGACGGTCGGAAGCCGTCCTTGGTCAGCAGCGGCTCTGCGGTTCAATGGTTCGGTGCAGCCTCGGCGGCGGCACCCTATCCGACGCGGCTGCTGGCTGCGGGTGGCGAGGCCAGCAGTTCATCGATCCAGTGGTCAATGGAGACGATCCTGCCGCTGTCGATGTAGCGGATGACATCGGACATCGTGGTTTCTGGTCGGTCACCGTAGACCGCGCGCAGTGCGGCAGGGCTGATGTGGACGACCCGGTGCAGCATCTTCGAGTTGCCTGAAGTCCACTCGCATGCGCGTTTCAGCCGTGCCGGATCGAACTCGTTGGTCACCATGACGTACTCGAAGGTGTCGCTCAGTGATTCCGCAGCGATGTATTTCTGGTGGTCCGTTCTGATCTGTTCCTCACGATCTGCTCGGGTGCTCCACTTCGCGGTGACCATGATGCGGTGTTGATCGGTGGCCCGCACAAGCGCAAGATCAACCTTCACAGGCTTCTCGTGCGCTCGCCGGTTAGCGAACCCCGGGATGTCGTGGAGGATGCTGCGCGTGAACAACTTGAGACGGTCTTGCCCGTCGGCCCGCGCAATGATGTTTGCAAGCGCGTCTTCGAATCCCTCACCCACGATGTTCTTGCGCTTGTTCTCAACGGAGATCAGGTCGCGGATCTTGATCGCCAAGGTGCGCCACTGGTCCGGGGTCGGCGTGCCGGTGAGGTGCTCGCGAAGCTCCTGGCGGATTAGAGCAACGATTTCGGGGTCATCACCGGGCTCGGGAAAGCCCCGGCCGACGTAAGGCGCTCGCTGCTGGGCTGCCCGTTCAAGGAGTTGCTGATACCGCTGCACCATGTAATTCGCGTAGTCGTCGGCCACGCGGCGGAACAGCCAGTCTATGTTGCCCACGACCTCGCCGGGTTCGCACCCAAGCGATGCAGCGAGCCAGTCATGAAAGCGCAGGTTCCGCGCGTGCCAGTTCTTGCCCGGCTGGCACTTGTCGCTCTCGTAGCAGTGGGCAAGGCCGGTGGTCTTGTCGGTCCACAGGATCAGCTTGTAGATCGACACCCAGGCAGGGTCGGCCGAGGCATCCAGAAACTGGCCAATCAGCCGGTTGCGATTCGCGGCACCGAATGCCGCTCGAATCAACTTCGCCTCGTCGGCCCCGCCGCCTTCCTCGCTGGCGCCATTCGGGTCAACGCCTTCCTCAGGGGTTTTCGGGCCGGGCATCGTCCGTGGATCAGGCCGCCTTGAGAGCACGCTGGAGACTCTCTACGGCCAAGGCGTCGAAAACTGAGCGGCGTATAGCAGCGGCGCAGGCACGCGCCAGCAATGGGGGGACCGCGTTGCCCACTTGCCGGTACCGTGAGTGCGCCGCCCCCCCATCGTGGCGGCCATCAAGGGGTCCGGGGCGTGAGTCGGTCGTGAACACGAATCGGTCAGGGAAGGAGTGCAAGCGCGCGAACTCGCGCACAGACAGGGCGCGCACGTCCTTGTAGTGGTACACCGAGTCCGCCTTTGTGTTCAGCGTCCACGACCAGACATCGGGATGCAGCCGCCGATATGCGTAGAAGTGCCGGCGGGACAGCTTGCCCGACCCGTTCTCCTGCCCCCACTTCTGGCCTGTCAGGTTGCGCTGCGTCAGGGCCTCCGGAAGATCACGATGATTGCCTCCCGGCGGAATGGCCCTGAGCCGCTGCGCTGTGTCCTCCATCAGACGCGGTACCTGTACGTTCGAGAGGATGCCTTGGGACCCGTCGCGCATGAACTGCTGGTAGGCGGACTGCGGCGCGGGAAGCTTCGAGTAGTCGATCTGGTCGAGACGGTCTCCCGCTCGAAGCACCTGGAGGTCGGAGATGGCTTGCGAGGCCGTTACTGCGGTCATGTCCATGGGGTCCGCCAGCACGCGCCCAAGGTGGGAGGTGAACAAGTCTGCCTCCGCCATGAGCACATACTTGTAGCCTCGGTCCCCCTTTTTCATCAGCCTGCGCAATGCAAGCGAGCGAGTGATGCCCGACTGCTCAACGCTCGGCGCTGCCAATCCAAGCGAGCTGCGAACGCCGATGAAGATAAGCCGCTTCCGAGTCTGCGGTACCCCCACGTCCGCAGCGTCTATCACCTGAGGCATCACCACGTAGTCGCCGCCGAGTTCCAGGTCACTGACGATCTGCTCCCTGAAGCCCATCTGGTCGATGCCGGTGACGTTCTCCATCAGGAACACTTTCGGCCTGACCTCGGAGACGATGTGGACAAACTCCTTGTAGAGGGAGTTGCGGGGGTCATCAATGATGCGGATGTGGTTCCGAACCTGGGAGAAGGCTTGGCAAGGAGGCCCGCCAACGACCACATCCGCGCCCTGGCTCGCCTCCAGAATCTCCCGTGCCACGGCTTCCTTGCGGACATCGCCATGAATAACCTTCGCACCGGGGAAGTTCAACTTGTAGGTCGCACAGGCGTCAGGGTCGATGTCGCTTGCGGCGAGCGCCCGGAAGCCCTCCAATCGGAACCCCTCGGAGATGCCGCCTGCCCCGGCAAACAGGTCGACGATGGTTGGCGCGTCTACTGGATGCATGAACAGCATTAGATCACACGATCCGCCGGGCGGGGCGTGGTAGGGGGCGCGCGGCGTGATCGGCATGTGGAGCCCCGATAGTCGGTTGCGCATGACGTGGCGCGCCCATTCAACCGGGAATGCGAAGATAGCCCCGCACCAAGTCGCCCTCATGCTCGCCTGGCTCGCTGCCGGCCGCAGGGCTCGGCAGATAAGCGTTCAACGCAAGGGCCCTGCATGACACTACCTCTGCTCAAGATAGAGAGATTTCTCGCGCACGCGCACAGCTCCGATCAAGGCGCAACTTGGCGTGCCATGTCGGCCCTCCCGGTCAAGTTTGACAACGCCGAGGAGTACCCATCGACCTATGAGCTCCTGGCAAGCTCCTTGAATTCCGCGCGGCCTGCGGCCGCCGTGCTGGACTTGGCCTGCGGCGATGGACAACTTCTCAATATCCTCGCCAGTAGAGCACCCACATCCACAGAGTTGTTCGGTGTCGACATGAGCCCCGAAGAACTGGTCCACGCCCGTGGTCTGCTTGGGCCTCGGGCGACTCTGCAGTTAGGACGAGCGCAGGCGCTTCCATTTGCAGCCCAGACCTTCGACCTGGTCTTGAGCCACATGGCCCTCATGCTGTTCGAGCAGGAGCACTTGGTTGTCGCTGAAATAGAGCGAGTCCTCCGCCCAGGTGGTCGCCTTTCGGCGGTTGTCGGTGTAGCGCCGCCAAAGTCGCAGGTCCAGGCCGTTTTCAGTGAGTTGCTCTCTCAATACGAGAGGCTCCCTGAATGGAGGGACATTCGGTTCAGAAGCAGATTGTTTTCTTCGCCATCGTCGATCGCTGAGCTCCTGGTCGGCTTCACCGACTTCATTTCCAAGTCGTGCCTGATCGCTCAAGATGGCACACCTCTTCAGGCGTGGGCCTGGTTTGGCGGCATGTATGAACTCCATGCACTGACCATAGACCAACGCGCCTCTCTTCGAGACGAGTTTCTACGTAGGTGTGGCAGCATCGCGCTCGACGGCCGTGTCACCTGGAAAGTCAAGGTACTTTACTTCTCTGCGACCAGGGTCCAACCCGCTCATGCTGACCTGTGAGCCACCCTCCCTGTTTGACAGAAAGCGCGCTGCCTGACGCCGACGCCGCCGGGTGAGCGGCCGTTCTGCCAGCGACAGGGAGTGCCATGGTCCGGCGCGCTTTGCAGACCTTGGGTCGGTCCGCCATCGGCAAGGCGCCCAAGCCTGGCGATGGATCGGCAGAATGGCCCACCATGACCCCGATTCACCATTGGCAAGCCACCCGCAGCCTGCGCCTGCTGCTGCAGACGCTGCGCGACATGATGATTTCGCTGGGCCCTCTGTTGCTGCTCGGCGGGGGCCTGTTGATAGCGGCCTACTGGTGGCTCGATCCGCAGCCGCCGCGCCAGGTCAGGCTGGCCACCGGCCCGGCCGGAAGTGCCTACGCCGGCTTCGGAGAGGGCTACGCGAAAGCGCTGGCGCGCGAGCGCATCCAGGTGGATCTGCTCGCCAGCGAAGGCGCGCAGGACAATCTGGCCCTTCTGCGCGCGGGTGCGGCCGATGTGGGCTTCGTCCGTGGCGGCATGGCCGATCCGGTGGCCGATACCGAGGCCGGCATCGTCTCGCTGGGCAGCCTGTTCTATGAGCCGATCTGGATCTTTTATCGCCGCGATCTCGGCATCGCGCGCCGCCAGCCCGGCGGCGAACTGCAGCGCCTGGCCCAGTTGCGCGGTCTGCGCGTCAGTGTGGATCAGGACGGCAGCGGTGTCCCCCAGATTGTCGAGAAGCTGCTGGCGCTCAACCAGCTGAAGCCGACCGATCTGCGGCTGTCCAACGCAGCGCCCGACGCCGCCGGCGAGGCCCTGCGCCAGGGCCGCTTGGACGCCGCGGTGCTGATGTCGGCGCCGCAGGCCAGCCTGATCCGCACGCTGCTGCGCGACCCGGCCATCGCGCTGATGGCCTTCGAGCAGAACGAGGCCTATTCGCGCCACCTGCCCTTCCTGTCCACCGTGAGGCTGCCGCGCGGTGTGGTGGACGTGGGGGCTGATGTGCCGCCCCAGGACGTGCCGCTGCTGGCCACCACAACCGCCCTGCTGGCGCGCGAGCAGACGCACCCGGCGCTGCGCCAGCTGTTCGCGCAGGCGGCCCTGGGCCAGCACGGCGAGGCCGGCTGGTTCAATGGCACGCGCGATTTCCCCAACACCCGCACCAGCGAGCTTGCGGTCAGCGCCGAGGGCGACCGCGCGATCAACGGCACGCCGCCGGCCTGGGCGCGCTACCTGCCCTTCTGGGCCGGCAACCTGCTGGAACGCATGTGGCTGGTGGTCGGCGGCCTGCTGGTGCTGATGCTTCCGCTGTCGCGCGTGGTGCCGCCGCTCTACACCTTCCGCGTGCGCTCGCGGGTGTTCCGCTGGTATGCGCGACTGCGCGAGGTGGAAGCCAAGCTGGAAGCCGGCACCGGCGAGCGCGACGCCTTGCTTGACGAGCTGGATGAATTGGACCGTGTCACCCACCGCATTGCGGTGCCGCTGTCCTATGCCGACGAGCTGTACGCGCTGCGCAACAACATCTACGCGGTACGCAAGCGCCTGCTGGCCCAGCGATCCCGGCCCACGGACGGGCCGGCCGACTGATCGACTTGTCGGGCGCCCGAACAGCCGGCGCCAGGTGCCTTGCGGAGAACCGCAATCAACCAGGCCGTGTGAGGGCGCCGGGTCGTGGGTGGTTCATGGCCGAGCCTCCCAGGGGCCTGCCCTGGGCGTCGGCGCCAGCGCCGAACTGCCGGCCGACCTGGTGTCGCCCGAGGTGGCCAGACCGCGTGGGCACGGTCTGGGGCCAGGGCAGGGACCTGTTCATCGTGCTCATGGCGCGATGCTGGAATCCTTGGCCCATTTTGGCCAGCCGCGCCGCCGGGACGAGCTTCAGCGCGGCAGGTACAGCCGGTCCGAATAGGTGGCCAGCCACTCCGGCTTGTAGGCCACGAAGATCGCCACCACCATGCCGGTGAGGAAGGCATCGCCCCAGGCGGCCAACCAGCGGCCGATCATCAGCTCGCTGGCGCTCAAGCCCTCGGGCACGCCGTTCCACAGCATGGCGGCGGCGCCGGCCAGCGTCAGCGAGAACAGCGACGCAAAGAAGCCGCGGCCCAGGATGTAGACCATCAGGTGGTGCGGCAGCCAGCGGCGCACGCCGGCGCCCAGCACCAGCGCCAGCGTGCCGGGCACCACGCCCAGCCAGACGGCGCGGGCCAGCGTGGCCTCGGGGGTGAGCCCGGTCACGGTGCCGGCCACGGCGGCCACCGTGGCCACGCCCAGCATGGCCATCGGCCAGCCGGCCATCAGCACCAGCAGACAAGCGCCCGACAAGGGCTGGGCCAGCGGGATGCGCGCCACATGGTCGGCGCTCCAGAGCCAGGGCATCACGGCCCACCAGGCCAGCCAGGGCCAGGGCGGGCCGCCCGCGGCGACCGAGCGCCAGGGCCGCAGCCACAGCGCCAGGGCCAGCGCGAGCAGGGCGATCGGCAGTTCCAGGGACATCGCGCGATCCTAGCCAGCGCGCCGCCGCCGCGCGTGACCGCGGTCAATCGCTCTGTGGCATTTTGGTCATCACTGCGGGGCCGACCCCCATGACGCTGACTGCGCGGCGCGCTAAGGTACCGGGCATGAATCTGCGTGCCCCGATCCAGTTCTGGTTCGACTTCTCGTCGCCGTATTCCTACATTGCCAACGAATGGATCGATGCCTTGGCGGCGCGCCATGGCCGCACGGTGCAGCGCCATGCCATCTTGCTGGGCGCCACCTTCCAGGCGGCCGAGCTCAAGAGCCCGGTGTCGTATCCGCTCAAGCGCGAGTACTCGCTGCGCGACTTCGCCCGCTCGGCGCGCTTCGAGCGGCTGCCCTATGTGGCGCCCGAGGTGTTCCCGATCGCCACGCACAACGCCGCGCGTGTCTTCTGGTGGCTGCACGACGATGGCGGCCCCGAAGCGGCGGCGCGCTGGGCGCGTAGCGCCTTCCGTGCCTTCTTCACCCGCGGCGTCAACCTCTCGGATGCGGCGGCGCTGAAGGCGCTGTGCGCCGAGTCGGGGCTGGACGCCGAGGCCGCCGAGGCCGCCTGGAGCGACCCGCTGTGGAAGAACCGCCTGCGCAGCGCCAATGAGGCCGCCATTGCCGGCGGTGTCTTCGGCGCGCCCTTCTTCATGGTCGATGGCGAGCCCTTCTGGGGCAATGACCGCAAGCCGCAGATCGAGCGCTGGCTGGCGGACGGCCCGTTTTGATGGGTGCCGCTGACAAGCACCTGCAACCCTGGCAGGTGATCACCGGCGGCATCTGCGCGCTGGTGTTGACGCTGGGCCTGGCGCGCTTTGCCTTCACGCCGCTGCTGCCTTCGCTGCAGGCCCACACCGGGCTGGGCGATGCCGCGGCGGGCGTGCTGGCCGCGGTCAACTACGCCGGCTACATGAGCGGTGCGCTGCTGGCGGCGTGGATCGACTCGCCCGCCTGGCGCCACCGGCTCTACAGTGCGGGCCTGTGGGTGGCGGTGCTGGGCACCGCGGCCACCGGCCTGGCGGCCTGGTACCCGGGCTGGCTGCTGCTGCGCTACCTGGGTGGCCTGTGCGGCGCGGCGGGCATGCTGCTGGGCTCGGGCCTGGTGCTGGGCTGGCTGATGCGCTCGGGGCGGCGGCCCGAGCTGGGCCTGTACTTCATCGGCATCGGCCTGGGCATCGTGGTCTCGGCGCTCAGTGCCTGGGGCTTCACACGCCTGTGGCCCGGTGACTGGCGGCCGCCCTGGCTGATGCTGGCGGTGGTGGGGGCGGTCTTTCTGGTGCCGGCCTGGCTGTGGCGCCCGCCGGTGCCGCCAGCGCCGGCCAGCGTGGCCGATGACGGCAGCGGCCCGTCCAGGCGCTGGCTGCTGACCATGGTCGGCAGCTACTTCGCCGCCGGCTGGGGCTTTGTGATCAGCGCCACCTTCACCGTCGCCATCGTCGAGCGCGAGCCGGCACTGGCCGGGCAGGGCGCCTTCATGTGGGCGCTGGTGGGCATCGCCGCGATGCCGGCGGTGGCGCTGTGGGACCGTGTGGCGCGCCGCCTGGGCGAGCAGCGCGCGCTGCTGCTGGCCTTCGGCCTGCAGACGCTGGCGGTGATCGCGCCGGCGCTGTCGGGCTCGCTGGGCGCGGCGCTGCTGGGCGCGCTGGGCTATGGCGCCACCTTCATTGGCATCGTCAGCCTGACGCTGGCGCTGGCCGGCCGGCGCGCGCCGCGCAACCCGGGCAAGGCCATGGCACGGCTGACGCTGAGCTACGGCGCCGCGCAGGTGGTGGCACCGGCGCTGGCCGGCGCGATGGCGCAGGCCAGCGGCCGCTTCACCGGCGCGCTGTGGCTGACCGCGGCGGTGATGGCCGCGGGCATGGCGCTGCTGGCGACGCTGCCGGCCGAGTGATCAGGCCTTGACGGCCTGCGTCACGGCGGCCAGGCGCTCGCCGAACTTCGCGGCGGTGGCCAGATCGCCCGGCACCATCTCGTCGACCGAGGCGTCGGAGGGCGTGCTGGTCATCAGGCCGCCCGAGGAGCCGACAAAGTTGATGTCGTCGCGCGTGGCCGCCTTGCTGTTGCTGGGCATCATGCCGGTGCCCACCCACAGGCCGCTGTGCTGCATCGCCAGCGTCATCATGTAGTGCAGGGTGCTGTGCTTGTCGCCGTTCATCGTGGCCGAGTTGGTGAAGCCGGCGAACAGCTTGTCCTTCCAGGCCTGGGTGAACCAGGCCTTGCTGGAGGCGTCGGCAAACTTCTTGAACTGCCAGCTGGCCATGCCCATGTAGGTGGGCGCACCGAAGACGATGGTGTCGGCGGCGGCCAGCGTGTCCCAGCCGCCCTCGGGCAGGTCGCCGTTGGCGTCGATGGGCAGCAGCGTGGCGCCCGAGGTGGCGGCGACCGCCTGGGCGATCTTGGCGGTGTGGCCGTAGCCACTGTGGAAGACGATGACGATGCGGGCCATGGGGCAGTCCTTTCGGTGGGCGGCGGCCCGATGGGGCTGCCTGTGCCGTGATGGTCGGCCCGCCGCCTGCCGCGACGGTGCGAAGGGCTTGGCGGCGCCGTTCAAGCGACTTGAATGGTCCTGCTCGGCGGACGCTGCCTATACTGGGGCGATGAACACCTGCTGTCGCTCGCGATCGCTCTGTGCCGGCGCCTGGCTGTGGCTGGCGCTGACCGGCGCCTGCGTGACCGGTGCCGTGATGGCACAGAGCAACCCCAATCTGCGCGACCCGACGATGATCAAGCCGCCCACCGCGCCCTCGCAGCTGGAGCGTGACGGCTTGAAGCTGACGCTGCCCGACGCGGCCTCGCGGCGCGAGCTGTTCACTGCGCAGGGCCTGCGCTTTAGCCTTGTCGACCCGGCCAACACCGCCCAGTTTGTGCGCCGGCGCGACGACGGTCTGCGCGACGCCTTGGTGCAGGTGTTGCGCGCCGAGCCGGCCTGGCAGCGCCAGTTCCTGCTGCGCGGCGACTGCCGCGATGCGCGCATGTACTTCGGCCCCGAAGCGGGGCCGGTGCAGCTCAAGCCGGTGGAGGCGGGCAGCCTGGGCGCGCAGCTCTACCAGGATCTGTGCGCTGACTGACGTTCGGACGGGTCAGACCAGACCCAGATCGCGTGGCGCGGCCTGCGGAAAGACGCGCGCCAGCCGCTCGGCCGACAGCCCGTACTGCCGCGCCCACAGGCCGGCCAACAGCGGCCGGTAGTCGTTCAACACGGGCCAGTCGCGGTTCTGGTGCAGGGTGGGCTGGCCCAGTACCACCTGTTCCCCGGCGATGCGGCCACCGCGCAGCGCGCCGCCCAGCAGCCAGCAGACGCTGCCGTGGCCGTGGTCGGTGCCGCGGGTGCCGTTCTCGCGCCAGGTGCGGCCGAACTCGCTGGCCACCAGCACGGTGCAGCGCTGCCAGGTGGGGCCCATCTCGGCAGCCAGCGCAGCCAGGCCGGTGGACAGCTCGGCCAGCCGGTTGGCCAGCACGCCGGTGGCCGCACCCTGGTTGGCGTGGGTGTCCCAGCCGCCCACGTCGACAAAGCCCAGCGCCACGCGTTCGCGCATCAGCCGACCGATGCGCCGGGCCTCGTTGGCGAAGGCCGAGGCCGCCACCGCGCGGCGGCCCGGGTCCATCGGTTCAGCGGCCATCTCGCGCATCACCTCGCCGCGCGTGGCCAGGCCCTCCTGCACCGCGGCCTCCAGCGGGTGGCCGGCGTACAGGCGGCTCAGCAGAGTCATCTGACGCTCGTCCAGCGCCGGCCGGCCGAGGTTGCGCAGCGAGACATTGCCCACCGGCCCGGCGCCTTGCAGCACCAGCGGCAGCTGCTCGGTGAAGGACAGCAGCTCGCGCCCGGCGTGCTCGCGCGTGGCCAGGCCCAGCTCGATCGCCAGGCGCGCCAGGAAGCCGCTGCGGCCCTCGCTGCCCACGGCCTGGCCGACGGGCAGGCCCAGCTCGAAGCGGTCCTGCGTTTCGAAGTGGCTGCGGTTGTTGTCCTGGCTGCCGGCAAAGGGCACGAAGGTCAGCTGCCGTGCCTGCCACAGTGGCAGCAGGGTGTCGGCCACGGCGGGAGCCAGGGCCCAGTCGCTGTCCAGTGCGCGCGCGCCGTCGTCGCTGCCGGGCGGCGCGATCGCCAGGCGCGGGCGCGACTCGGCATAGAACGCACGGCTGCCGCTGTCCTGCGGCAGCAGCAGGCTGGCGCCGTCGTAGCCGCCACGCAGAAAGACCAGCAGGAAGCGTGGCAGCTCGGGCGCAGCGGCCCAGCCGCGCAGCAGCGGCGCTGCGGCGCCCAGTGCGGTGGTGGCCTGCAGGAATCGGCGTCGTTGCATGGTGGCCCCTTCAATGGCTCATGAACTCGGGCGACGACCACCACAGCGCCAGGCGCTCGGCCGGACGGCGTGCCGAGGCCAGCACCTCGCGGGTGCTGGCCGACGTGGAGCCGTCGGCGCCGTCGGCGGGCAGTGGTGTGTCGGCCGCCTGGCCCCAGACCGTGGGCCAGCGCAGCGCCATGCTGCGGGCCAGCTCGAAGCGCAGTGCCAGCTGGCCCGGCGCGGCCCAGGCGGTGCGCTCCAGTGGGTAGCCATCGGGCGTGCCGCGCTGGTAGGGGGCCTCGCCCAGGCGGGCCATCCAGCTCACCGGCAGATCGGGCTGCAGCCCGGCGCCGGGTGGGCGCTGCTCGCGCAGCGCCGACACCACCCAGTGGACCGGGTCCTTGAAGCCCTGGCCCAGCGAGGCCTCGAACTCGGGGTGGGCCAGCAGCGTGCGCAGCACCTCGGCGATGCGGCCATCGCTGTCCAGGAAGCGCTGTGCCAGCTGCTGATGCAGCGCTGGCGACGGCGGCTGGCCCAGCAGGTACAGCGCCAGGCGGCGGGTGATGTGGCGCGCGGTGGCGGGGTGGCGGGCCAGGCGGTCGAGCATCGCCTCGACCTGGGCAAGCCCCTGGCCGGGCAGCGGCTCGCCCAGCAGAACCTTGGGGGCGTTGTCGTGGCGTGCGGGGTTGAAGGCCATCAGGCCACGGCGCTGCACGGACGGGCCGCGCGGCTCGGGCGGTTGGGCCACGCCCAGGCCGGTCAGGGCGCGCGCGGCCGCCAGCACGTCGGCCTGGGTGTAGCCGCCGTCCACGCCCAGCGTGTGCAGCTCCAGCAGCTCGCGGCCCAGGTTCTCGTTCAGGCGGCCGGCGGCATTCTGGTCGTTGTCCAGGTAGCGCAGCATGGCCGGGTGCATCAGCGCCACGCCCAGCAGGTCGCGAAAGCGCCCCAGCGCCTGGGCCTGCAGCTGCTCGTCGTAGTCGGCCACCATCGCGCGCAGGTCCTGCTTGCCCTGGAACACGTTGAAGTGGTTGAGCCAGAACCAGCCCAGGCGGCTCTGCAGCGGCCGCGGCGAATGCACCGCACGCCACAGATGGCGCGCCGCGGCCTCCTGCTGCAGCTGTGCCATCGCCTGCTGCCAGGCCTTGAAGGCCTTTTCGCGCGCCTGCGGGTCGGCCAGGCCGACGGCCTCCTTGCGCTGCGCCTGCATCTGCCAGACCAGCGTGCTCAGGTCGCTGCGCGCCGTGGTCTGCTCGGCCAGGCGCGCCTGCAGCGCGGCGGGCAGCGGCGCCGCGGTGGTGGTGGGCTGCAGCTGCTGCGACACCCAGGCCGACAGGCCGGTCTGGCGCACCTGGGCCAGGGTGTCGGCATCGGCGCCCCAGGCCAGGCGCACCAGCCAGCGGCGCACGCGGCTGGGGTTGGTGTCGGCGGCGCTGGGCGGGGTGCGGGCGAGATCGGCGCAGCCGGCCAGCGCCAGCGCGGGCGCGGTCAGCAGCAGACGGCGGCGCAGAACAGACATGGCAGCAACCGCAAAGCGTGAAGACGCCCAGCGTAGCACCGCGGCTGCGGGCGGATGTTGCTGGCCTGTGTCGCCGCGCCGTTCAGCGCCGCGCGCGCACCTGCTCGAAGCCCTCGCACAACAGGCGCATCGCCTGCAGCGCGCGCGGCGAGGCGCGGCTGATCAGGTCGGCCGGCACCATCACCACCGCCTGCCTGGCCACCGGCTCGAAGCGGGCCAGGCCGCGCCAGGGCGACAGGGTCTCGTCGTCACGCGTCTCGACGCTGCTGCTGGCCAGCACCTGCGGGCGCGCGGCCAGCACCGCTTCGGGGCTGACGGTGGGCACCAGCAGCGGCTCGGCGCCGAAGACGTTGACGCCACCGCAGCCGCGGATCATGTCAGCGATCGGGTGGCGGTCGTTGATCGTCAGCAGCGGCTGGTGCCACACCTGGTAAAAGACCCGCAGCGGTGGCCGCGCGGCGTACTGGCGGCGCAGTGCGGCCAGCTCGGCGGCGTAGGCATCGGCGGCCGTGTCAGCCGCGGCACGGGTGCCGGCCAGCGTGCCCAGGCGGCGCAGGCTCTCGCCGATCTGCGCCAGGTCGCGCGGCTCGCTGTGGAACAGCGGCAGCTTCAGCGCCCTGAGCCGGTCGAGCTGCGCGGCGGAGTTGCCATGCGCCCAGACCACGATCAGGTCCGGTTTGAGCGCGGCAATGCGCTCCAGATCCAGCTGATTGGCATCGCCCACCACCGGCAGGCGCTTGGCCGCGTCGGGATAGTCGCCGTAGCGCACCGTGGCCACCACCTGGGCGCCAGCACCGGCGGCGAACAGCAGCTCGGTGGCGTGCGGCGCGACGCTGACGATGCGCCGCGCCGGGGCCGGCAGCGTGACGGTGCGGCCCTCGTCGTCCAGCGCGCTGACCGCGGCCTGGGCACCGACCGCCCACGACCCGACCAGCCAGAGTATCGCGAGCAGGCGCATGGTCCTCATCCCTTCAGCGGCAGCACGCAGCCGGCCATCACGAAGCGCACCGCGTCGCAGCGCTCGGCCAGCGCCTGGTGCAGCCAGCCGTTCTCATCGACGAAGCGGCGGTTCAGCGCGCCCAGCGGCACGATGCCATGGCCCACCTCGTTGCCCACCAGCAGCAACTCGGCCTGCAGCATGGGCAGCGTCTCCAGCAGCGCGGCGCGCTCGACCATGCAGCGTTCGTCGCCCGCCTGCAGCAGGTTGCTGAGCCACAGCGTCAGGCAGTCGACCAGCAGCAGCGCGCCGGGCGCATCGGCGGCCTGCAGCGCGGCGGCCAGTGCCAGCGGCTCCTCGATGCAGCGCCAGTGGGCGGGCCGTGCGGCGCGGTGGGCGCTGATGCGCGCGGCCATCTCGTCGTCCAGCGCCTGGGCGGTGGCGATCACGGTGACCGCGCGGCCGCTGCCTTGCGCCAGCTGCTCGGCGAGCCGGCTTTTGCCGCTGCGGGCGCCGCCCAGGATCAGGGTCTTCATGCGGCCTCGCTCCACTGGCCGCCAAGGTGCTGCAGGCGGGTCAGCCCACCAAAGGCCAGCGGCTGCGCCAGCGCCTCGGTGGCGGCCTGGCCGCGGGCGCGCGCCAGGGCCACGCGGATCGGGCCGGCGTGGGCCACAACCAGCACGCGCGCGGCGGCCAGATCGGCCAGCGCGTCCATCGCGGCGTGGGTGCGCGCGCGCAGCGCGGCCAGCGTCTCGCCGCCGGGCGGCGCCTGCTGCTCGGGGTCGGCGGCCCAGGGGTCGCTCTCGGCGCGGTCGATGGCCGACCAGGGGCGGCCCTCCCAGGCGCCGAAGTGCAGCTCCTGCCAGCGTGCATCGATCTGCAGCGCGCAGCGCAGCGCGGGCGCCAGTGCCTCGGCCAGCACGCGGGCGCGCTGCAGCGGGCTGCTCCACAGCGCGTCGATGCCGGCGGGCAGGGCTTGGAGCACCTGCGCCAGCGGCGGCTCCATCGGCTCGCGCAGCGGCAGGTCCGCCTGGCCGTAGCAGGTGCCAGCCGGCGCGGCGACCACCGGATGGCGCAGCAGGATCAGCTCCATGCACCGCCCCGTGCGCTCAGGCCGAGCAGGAAGCCGATCTCGGCCAGCTGCTGCGTGGCGCCCAGCGCGTCGCCCACGTAGCCGCCCAGGCGGCGGCGCAGGTAGGCCACGGCGGCCAGCCACACCAGCACCGCGCCCAGCAGCGCGGGCCCGGCGGCCGTGCCCAGCGGCGCGCAGGGCAGCAGCGCCACGGTGGTGGCAAACAGCAGCGCGCCGGCGCCGGGACGCGTCTGGGCGATCGGTTTGGACTTGGCGCTGTCGTCGTCGCGCACATAGTCCAGTCGCGCCATCACCCCCAGTGCGGCCAGGCGGCTGACCGCATGGCTGGCCACCAGCGCGGCCGCCAGCATCAGCGTGTCCAGCCGCTCGACCAGCCCCAGCAGCAACTGGTACTTCAGCGCCAGCAGCAGGGCCACGCCAATCGTGGCGTAGCTGCCCACCCGCGAGTCCTTCATGATCGCCAGCACGCGTTCGCGGGTGAAGCCGCCGCCGAAGCCGTCGCAGCTGTCGGCAAAGCCGTCCTCGTGAAAGGCACCGGTGAGCAGCACGCTCGCAGCCATGGACAGCAGCACCGCCACCGGGGCCGACCACAGTGGCAGCGCCCCCAGCAGCACGGCCGCACCGACCGCGCCCACCAAGGCGCCCACGGTGGGAAAGTGCCGCGACGAGGCATTGAGCTGCGCGGGTGACCAGCCCACCCAGGCCGGCACCGGCACGCGGGTGAAGAACTGCAGTGCAGTGAAGAAGAGGCGCAGCTCTTCGCGCATGATCACCCGCCTTGCTCGCTGACGCCCGCACTGTCGAAGCTGGCCATCTCGCCCAGGAAGGCGCAGGCGGCGCGCAGCAGCGGCACGGCCAGCACGGCGCCGGTGCCTTCGCCCAGGCGCAGACCCAGGTCCAGCAGCGGATCGGCGTGCAGCAGCTCGAGCATGGCGCCGTGCCCGGCCTCGGCCGAGCGGTGGGCGAAGATGGCATGGTCGCGCAGCGCGGGCTCGATGCACTGCGCCGCCAGGAAGGCGCTGCCGGTGATGAAGCCGTCCACCACGAAGGCGATGCCGGCCTCGGCGGCGCCCAGCATCGCACCGGCCATCATGGCGATCTCGAAGCCGCCGTACTCGACCAGCGCCTCGCGGCCGTCGGAGATGCCACCGGTGCGCGCCGCGGCGCGCGCCAGCACAGCGCGCTTGTGCACCAGGCCGGCGTCATCCAGGCCGGTGCCGCGGCCGGTGGCCACCTCCAGCGGCACATGGCGCAGCTTGTGCAGCAGCAGGCTGGCGGCGCTGGTGTTGGCAATGCCCATCTCGCCAAAGGCCAGCAGCGTGCAGCCGTCGGCCTGCGCGGCCTGCACGCGCAAGCGGCCGCAGGCCAGCGCGGCCTCGCACTGCGCGGGCGTCATCGCCGGCTCGGTAGCGCAGTTGCGGGTGCCGTGGCCCCGCTTGGCATCGACCAGGCCGGGCAGCGGACCGAAGTGGTGCGCCACGCCGGCATCGACCACCTCCACCTCCACGCCCAGGCTGCGCGCCAGTGCATTGACCGCCGCGCCGCCCTGCACGAAGTTCATCACCATCTGCCAGGTGACGTCCTGCGGGTAGGCGCTGACGCCCTCGGCGGCGATGCCGTGGTCACCGGCGAAGACGATCACGCGCGGCCGCTCGATCACCGGCCGCAGCGTGCCCTGGATGCGGCCCAGCTGCAGCGCCAGGTCCTCGAGCCGGCCGAGTGCGCCCAGCGGCTTGGTCTTGCGGTCGATTGCGTGGCGCAGCTCGGCGTCGAGCGCGGTGGAGACTGGAAGGATATGAAATTCGGTGCGCATCAGGCAGGCAGCCACCAGCGGTGGCCGTGGGCGTGGACAGCGCTCAGCGGGTGGCCGAAGGCGGCGGACAGCGCGGCCTCGGTCATCACCTCGGCGGCGGGGCCGGCGATCGCGCGGCCGTCGCCGGGCAGCAGCAGGGCGTGGGTGGCCAGGCGCTGGGCCAGGCTGAGGTCGTGGATGGACAGCAGCAGGCCGCGCCCGCGCTCTCGTGCTTCGCAGGCCAGCAGTTCGGCCACACGCAGCTGCTGGGCCAGGTCCAGGTGGGCCAGCGGCTCGTCCAGCAGCGCCAGCGGCGGGTCCTGGGTCAGCAGCGTGGCCAGCGCGACGCGCTGGCGCTCGCCACCGGACAGCGTGGTCACATCGCGCGACTCGAAGCCGGCCAGGCCCACGCGGGCCAGCGCGGCCAGCGCCAGTGTGCGGTCGGCCTCGCCCTCCCAGTGCCAGCGCGAGAGGTGCGGATGGCGGCCCTGCAGCACAACATCCAGCACCGGCGCCGGAAAGGCGTCATGCACCGACTGCGGCACGAAGCCGCGCCAGCAGGCCTGCTCGGCCAGCGGCCGTGCGGACAGCGGCTGGTCTCCCAGCCACACCGAGCCGGCCTCGGGCGCGCGCGCGCCGGCCAGCGTGTGCAGCAGCGTGGTCTTGCCCACGCCGTTGGGGCCCAGCAGGCACCAGACCTCGCCGCGCCGCACCGCCAGGTCCAGCGCGGCCACCAGCACGCGCGTGCCGATGCGCACCGTCAGGCCGCGGGTGGACAGCAGCGTCATCGCTGGCCCCCGCGCGTCAACAGCGCGATGAAGGCCGGCGCCCCCACCAACGCAGTGACCACGCCCACCGGCAGCTGCAGCGGTGCGGCCACGGTGCGTGCCAAGGTGTCGGCGGCCAGCAGGAACACACCCCCGGCCAGCGCGCTGGCCGGCAGCAGCCAGCGCTGGTCGTTGCCGATCAGCAGGCGCAGCGCATGCGGCACCACCAGGCCGACAAAGCCGATCGTGCCGGCGGTGGCCACGGCCAGCGCCGCTGCCGCCGAGGCGGCCAGGTAGACGACCAGCCGCACCCGCGCCACCGGCACGCCCAGCATCTGCGCCGCGCCGGGGCCGCGCAGCAGCAGGTTCAGCTCGCGGCCCAGCGGCCACAGCCCGGCCAGCAGTGCCCAGGGGGCCAGCAGCACCGGCCACGCCGGCTCGGCCGCCGAGAGGTCGCCCATCATCCAGAACAGCATGCCCTTGAGTTGCGCGTCGGGCGCCAGCGCCAGCAGCAGGCCGACGCCGGCCATCGCCACTGCCGAGAGCATCACGCCGGTCAGCAGCAGGCGCGGCGTGGCGTCCTGGCGGCTGGCCAGCTCGATGCGGCCCAGGTCCGGGTGGGCCAGTGCAAAGACCATCAGCACCGCCGCGAAGGCGCCGGCGAAGGCGCCACCATGCACCGCCAGTGCGCCGCCGCCCAGCACCATCAGCCCCAGCGCGCCCAGCGCGGCGCCGCCCGACAGGCCCAGCACATAGGGGTCGGCCAGCGGGTTGCGCAGCAGCACCTGCATCAGCGCGCCCGCCAGGGCCAGCAGCGCGCCCACGCTGAGGGCGGCCAGCGCGCGCGGCAGGCGCAGGCGGTGCAGGATCTCGGCCTCGGCCGAGGCGTCGGGGTGGCGCAGCAAGGTGGGCAGATCGGCGGGTGTGATCGTCACGCTGCCCACCGACAGGGCCAGCAGGAACAGCCCGGCCAGCACCGCCACCAGCAGCGCCAGCACCGGGCCGGGGCGGCGCAAGGCGCTCATTGGCTGGCCAGCAGCGTGGCGCCGACCGGTTGGTCGAGCTGGAAGCGGATGGCCACAGTCAGCGTGCTGGGCACGGCCTCGGCCCCGACGCGGGCGGGTTCGTAGCGCCAGGCGCGGGCGGCGTCGCGCGCGGCCAGGTCGAGCAGGGCGATGCCGCTGCGCTGCAACCACTGCACCGACTCGACGCGGCCCTCGGCATCGATGTGCAGCTGCAGGCGCACGCGGCCCTGCAGGCCGTCCTCGCGCGCGGCCTCGGGGTAGGCGGGCAGGGTGTTGCCGGGCAGCGGGCGTGCGGGCAGCGTGGTGGCGACCAGCGGTGCCGCGCTGGCCGGGGCACTTGCGGGCAGGCCATTGCGCGGCAGGCTGGCCGCGGGTGGGGCGGCCACGGCCAGCAGCAGTGTGGGCGCCGGGGCCGGGGCGGGCAGTGCGGCGTCCGACGTGGGACGAGGCTCGGCCGTGATCGGCGGCGCGGCGTGCCGCGGCGCCCGGACCTGAGGCCGCGGTTCGGTGTGATGCACCGGTACCGCCGCCCCCACGGCCGGGGCGCTGAGATAGATCAGCGCCGGGCCGCGCTCCGGCGCGGCGGCGGCCGGCCGGCTGTTCAGCGCCGGCCACACCAGCGCCCAGGCGGCACCGTGCAGCACCAGCGCGACCAGCGCGCCCTGGGCGCGCGGTCCGAAGCCGATGCGGCGTGGCCGGTCCATGGTCAGAACAGCGGCGTCCAGCGCAGCGTCAGCTGGGCCTGGCGGCCCGGGGCGACATAGCCCAGCGCTTGCTGGTAGCTGCGGTCGGTGAGGTTGTCGACGCGACCCTCGAGCGACCATTCTGGCGTCACGCGCCAGCGGGCGAACAGCGCCAGCGTGGCGTAGCCACCCATGCGGGTGCCGGCGCTCTCGTCCACCGAGTCCCAGCGCGCACCGCTGTAGCCCAGGTCGCTGCCCAGCGACCAGTCGCCCATCGGCTGCACCAAGTGCAGCTGGGCGAACTGGCGGGCCCGGCGCTGCAGCTGCGCGCCGGTGTCGCTGTCCTCGGGCGACTGCGCGGTCAGGCTGACGCGCACACGGGTGCCGGTGGGCAGCGTGCCGCTGGCGCCGAGCACCAGGCCGTCGATGCGGGCGCGCGCGGTGTTGCGCGGCTGGTAGCTGAAGCTGCCCGGCACCGTCTCGACCCAGTTGATCAACTGGCGGATGCGGTTGGAGAACAGCGTCGCGCTCCACTGCACGCCGCCTGCCGACAGGTCGGCGCCCAGCTCGGCATTGACGCTGCGCTCGGGTTGCAGGGCCGGGTTGCCGTTGCTGCCGAAGTTGTCGCTGTAGTAGAGCTGGTTGAAGGTGGGCGCCTTGAAGGCGCTGCCCAGCGCACCGCGCAGGCGCAGCGAGCTGGAGGCCTGCCAGGCCAGGCCCAGCTGGCCGGTGCTGTGGCCGCCGTACTGGCTGTTGCGGTCATGGCGCAGATCGGCCTGCACCGACAGCGCGCCATAGGCCGCCTGCCAGCCCAGCAGGCCGCTGCCCACGTTGCGGCTGTCGCGGGCATAGGCGGTGGCGCTGTCCACCGCCTGGCGCGACCACTCCAGGCCGGCGCTGAGCGTGCCGCCGGCCACGCGGTGGCGACCGATCCACGAGAGCTGGTCCTGGGTGGTGTCGGTGAAGACCGTGGAGCTGCCGGCCAGGTGGTTGTCGTCCCAGCTGCGGGCCAGGCGCAGCGTGTGCTCGACCCCGGGCAGCAGCGGACCGCTCCAGTGCGCGGCCAGGGTCTGGGTGCGGTCACGGCTGAGGTCGTCGGCCACGGCGGTGGCGTCGTACTGCACGGTGCTGTCGCTGCGCAGGAACTGCAGACCCAGCTGATGGCCGCCGTCCAGGTGCTGCACCACGCGGGCTTGCAGGCCCAGCTGGCGGCTGCCGTCGCGGTCGGGGTTGTAGCCCCAGAAGCTGGGATCGGAGACGTTGTAGCCGTCGCTGCGCAGCGCGGTGGCGCCCAGCGACAGCTCGGTCTGACCCAGGCGCGCCGCATAGCTGCCGGCCACGCGGGCCAGACCGCGCTCGCCGGCGGTCCAGGACAGATCGACGCCTGGGCTGCGCTGCGCGGTCTTGGTGAAGATCTGGATCACGCCGCCGATCGCGTCGGCACCGTACAGGCTGCTGGAGGCGCCGGGCAGCAGCTCCACGCGCTCGATCAGGGCCAGCGGAATGGCCTCCAGCGGCGCCGTGCCCAGCGTGGCCGAGCCGATGCGCACGCCGTCGACCAGCACCACGGTGTGGTCGCTGTTGGCGCCGCGCATGAACACGCCGCTGATCTGGCCCAGGCCGCCGTTGGTGCTGGTCTCGACGCCGCCCAGGCTGCGCAGCAGCTCGGTCAGCGAGCCGGCGCCGGCGGCTCGGATGTCCTCGGCGGTGATCACCTGCACCGGCCGCACCGCGGCGCGGGCGCGTTGCGGCTGGCGGGCGGCGGTGACGACCAGGTCGTCGTCGGAGGGAGTGGACTGGGCGAAGGCGCCCAGGGGCGAAGCGGCCAGCAGCGTGGCCAGGGCAAGCGCGGTGCGCGGGAACATCATGGAAGCTTCTGCAAAGGCGCCCCGGCTGGCGCTGTCGGGCCGGCCAGGAGCGATGGTCGTGCCCGGCCGCTTCCCCGCAGCTGGGCACCATGTCGGTGACGCCGCCTGCGCAGCACCACCCCGTCGTTGGCCGGTATCCGGGCTGGCGGAGACGACCCGTGCGGCCTTCCCGAAGCCGAGGCTTCAGTGGCGAGGGAGCACGAGCGAGGGGGCCGAGACCGGCACCCTGTCCGCTTACCGTTGCGGGGGCAGCGCAGGTTGGGCGTTCCTCGTCGAGGGCGGCCTTCCTGCTTCCCGTTTACCCCAAGCCGCCACGATGGACGGCCCAGGCACCAACGGACGAAATCTTAGCATCCGCTTCCCGACACGAAGCTTGCGGCGGGACAATCCGACCGGCCCCGGCCTGGGGCGAAGGAGTGCCGATGAACCCGTTGCGCCGCCTGTTCGACCCCACCCTGTGGCTGCTGGCCGCGCTACCGGCCGGGGCGGCTGGCGCGCCCGATCTGGCGGCGCTGCGCGAGGAAGTGCGCGCCGCCGAAACTGCCTTCGCAGACAGCATGGCGCGCCGTGACTGGGGCGCCTTCGCCGGCTTCGTGGCCGACGATGCCGTGTTCCTCAACGGCGGCCAGCCGCTGCGCGGCAAGGATGCCGTGCTGGCGCACTGGAAGCGCTTCTTCGACGGTCCGAAGGCGCCGTTTGCCTGGAAGCCCGAGCTGGTCGAGGTGATCGGCAGCGGCGGTCTGGCGCAGTCGATCGGGCCGGTCACGGACCCAGCCGGCACGCTGGTGGCGCGCTTTTACAGCACCTGGCGGCGCGAGGCCGACGGCCGCTGGCGCGTGGTGCTCGACAATGGCTACGACGTCAGCCCAGACGGCCGCGCCAAGCCATGATCCGCCGCACCTGATCACCAGCTGCCGGTGTTGGGCATCGAGGCCCAGGGCTCGGCCGGCGCCAGCGCCGGGCCGTCCTGCAGCAGCTCGATGCTGATCTGGTCGGGCGAGCGCACGAAGGCCATGCGGCCGTCGCGCGGCGGGCGCAGGATGGTCACGCCGTGGTCCTGCAGGCGCTGGCAGGTGGCGTAGATGTCTTTGGCCGCGTAGGCCAGGTGGCCGAAATTGCGGCCGCCGCTGTAGGCCTCGGGATCCCAGTTGTGGGTCAGTTCCACCTGGGCGCTGTGGTCGCCGGGCGCCGCCAGGAAGACCAGCGTGAAGCGGCCCTGCGGGTAGTCGTTGCGGCGCAGGACCTCCAGGCCCAGGGCGTCGCGGTAGAAGCGCAGCGAGGCGTCGAGATCGGTCACGCGGACCATGGTGTGCAGGTATTTCATGCGGGCGATTGTGCGCCGTCAGCCATGGGCCGGTGGGCGCTGCGGGCATGCTCCTACACTGTGCCCACCAACAGGAGGAGAGCATGGACGTGAGGAGTCTGTTTGCGCGTGGCAGTGACACGCCGTCGGCCGCCCCCGGGCTGCTGCGCAAGGCCGTGACGCTGCTGGCCGTGGTGGCCCTGCTGTGGTGGCTGTGGCCGCTGCGCACCGTGCCCACCGGCCACCGCGGCGTGATCACCGTGGGCGGCGCGATCAAGGGCATCGAGAACGAGGGCTTCACGCTGATCTGGCCCTGGCAGTCGCTGAGCATCTTCAACATCCGCGCCGAGGAGGCCACGGTCGAGAACGCCGAGGGCAGCACCAGCGACACGCAGCCGGTCAAGGTCAGCCTGACGGTGCGCTACAGCATCCAGACCGACAAGGTGGCCGAGGTTTTCGAGAAGTACAGCCGCGACGGCGACTTGCAGAGCTATGTGCAGACCGCCACCCAGGAAGTCTTCAAGGCAGTGACGGCGCGCTACAACGCGCCCGACCTGATCGCCAAGCGCGCCGCGGTCAGCGGTGACATCGTCACCGCACTGCGCGCCAAGCTGGCCATCTACGGCGCGCAGGTGATCAACGTCGACATGCGCAACTTCAGCTTCTCGCAGGACTACATGTCGGCGATCAACCAGAAGGTGACGCAGGAGCAGCTGCGCCTGGCGGCCGAGAACAAGGTGCGCACGGTCGAGGCCGAGCAGAAGCAGAAGGTCGCCATTGCCGAGGCCGAAGCCACCGCGCTGAAGGCCAAGGCCGATGGCGAGGCCTATGCCGCGCTGAAGGCGGCCACCGCGCAGGCCGAGGCGCTGAAGATCCAGAACGCCGCGCTGGCGCAGAGCCGCGAGGTGCTGGAGCTGCGCCGCATCGAGGTGGAAAAGATCAAGGCCGAGCGCTGGAACGGCGAGCTGCCGCAGAACATCTACGCCGGCGCGCCGGTGCCCTTCCTGAACCTGAACCACGAGGGCGCCGCCAAGGCCGGCAAGAACTGATGAGCGGCTGGACGATCTTCCACAACCCGCGCTGCAGCACCTCGCGCCAGGTGCTGGCCGCGCTGCGCGATGCGGGCATCGAGCCCCAGGTGGTGGAGTACCTGAAGACCCCGCCCGACCGCGCCACCCTGCAGCGTCTGGCGCGCGACATGGGCCAGGGTGTGCGCGGCCTGGTGCGCGCCAAGGAGGCGCTCTACACCGAGCTGGCGCTGGACGGCGCCAGTGACGATGCGTTGCTCGACGCGATGCTGGCGCACCCGGTGCTGATCAACCGGCCGATCGTGGTCTCGCCCCGGGCCACGCGGATGTGCCGGCCAGCGGCCACCGTGGCCGAACTGCTCTGATCAGCCGCGCGCGAAGAACAGCGCCGCCATCACCAGCCCGGTGGCGATGACACCGCCGCGCAGCAGCTTGGGCGGCAGTCGCCGCGCCACGCGCGCGCCGGCATAGCCGCCGACCGTGGCGGCGGCCGCCATCGCCAGCGCCTGCGGCCAGGCCACCGCACCGGCCCAGGCGAAGGCCGCCACCGACAGCAGCGACAGCACCAGCGAGTTGAGGTTCTTCAGCGCGTTGGCGGTGTTGATCGAGGTCTCGCCAGTGATCGCGTACAGCGCCATCAGCAGGATGCCCAGGCCGCCGTTGAAGTAGCCGCCATAGACCGCCACGCAGGCCAGCCCGGCCAGGCGCGCTGCGGGATGCGCGGCGCCGCCGCGCCGCCCGGTCAGCCAGGGCGCCAGCGCGAACAGCGCGGTGGCGAACAGCAGCAGCCAGGGCACCAATGCCGAAAAGACCTTGGCTGGCGTCACCAGCAGCAGCCCAGCCCCGGCCAGGCCGCCCGCGGCGCACACCGCGCCCTCGGCCCACAGCCGCGGCCGCGGCAAGGCCGCCAGCTCAGGCCGGAACCCCAGCGTGCTGCCCAGGTAGCCGGGGCTCACCGCCACCGCGCTGGTGGCGTTGGCGGCGATCGGCGGCACACCGGCAAAGACCAGCGCCGGGAAGGTCAGGAAGCTGCCGCCGCCCGCCACCGCATTGAGGGCGCCGGCAGCCAGGGCGGCGGTGAGCAGCAGGATCCAGGTCTCGGGGTTCATCGGCGCGCATTGTCGGGCCTGTGCGATGATCAAAGCCGGTGCCGCCTGCCGGCGGTGCCGATGTTCTCAGGGCGGGGTGGAAGTCCCCACCGGCGGTGATGGTGGCGCCTGGCAACAGGCGCGACACAAGCCCGCGAGCGCCCGTCCACGCCCGTGGACGGGGTCAGCAGACCCGGTGTGATCCCGGGGCCGACGGTCACAGTCCGGATGAAAGAGAACCGCACCGGCTGCCGTGCCTGCACGGCGGGCCGCGCGTTCGCTTGCCCTGATTCTGGCCTTCAACTCAAGGAAATCACCATGAATCAGATCCCGAAGTTCCCCTCGCGCCGCCTGGCGGCGATCAGTGCCCAGTGGCATGCGGCGATCGTCCACCGTGCCCGCGACGCCTGCACCGACGAACTGCTGCGCGAGGGCTGGCCGCCCGACGGCATCGAGTACCTGGAGGTGCCCGGCGCCTTCGAGATCCCGCTGCTGGCGCGGCGCCTGGCCGACAGCGGCCGCTTTGATGCCATCGTCGCCTTCGGGCTGGTGGTCGATGGCGGCATCTACCGCCACGACTTCGTTGGCCGGGCGGTGATCGACGGCCTGATGCGGGTGCAGCTCGACACCGGTGTGCCGGTGTTCTCGGCGGTGCTGACGCCCCACCACTTCCATGAGCATCCGGTGCACCAGCAGCAGTTTGGCGAGCACTTCGTGCTCAAGGGCACCGAAGCGGCGCGGGCCGTGCTGCAGACGCTGGCGGTGCACCAGCGACAGGCGGCCTGAGCGCTTGACCACCTGACTGTGTCAGGGCTCGGCGGCGTCCAGCAGTTGCAGGCAGTCGTCGAGCAGCGCGTGCAGCTCGGCCACGCGCGCCTCGCCCAGGCGCGCGTTGAAGGCCAGCTGCGCCTTCTTCCAGGCGCGCTTGGCTTCGGCATGCTTGGCGCGGCCGGCCTCGGTGAGCTGCACCGAGCGCGAGCGGGCGTCGTCGCCAGCGCCCACCGCCACCCAGCCCTGGGCCACCAGCGGCTGCAGGTTGCGGGTCAGGGTGGAAGCGTCCAGCGCCATCGCCGCGGCCAGCTCGGCGGGCCGCACCGGGGCCATCGCGGCGATGTGCCCCAGCAGCGAGTACTGCGAGGTCTTCAGCCCCACCTCGGCCAGGTGCCGGTCATAGTGGCGGCTGACCACGCGATCGGCCTGGCGCAGCTTGAAGTGGCTGCAGCCGCGCGGCGTGGCGGCTGTCGCCAGGGTGACTGATGGGCGGGCGGCAGGCATGGTTATCATTGTACATGCAATGATTGCATCTGCAACGGAATGGAGAGACCCCGATGAGCACCGCCAGCCACGCCCTGCATGACGAGATCGCCGCCACGCTGGCGCGTTGGGAAGCCGACGAGGCGCGCGTGCGCGCCGCGCTGGCGCCGCCTGGCGTGACCCGCCCGGCCGATGTGGCGCACCTGAGCGGGCTGGAGTTCTTCGCCGCCATCGGTCGCGGTGAGCTGCCCAGCGTGCCGATCGGCGCGTCGATGGACTTCTACCCGGTCGAGTACGAAGAGGGCCGCTTCGTCTTCCAGGGCCGGCCGAGCATCAAGTTCCTCAACCCGATGGGCACCATCCATGGCGGCTGGATCGCCGCGCTGCTGGACTCGGCGGTGGCCTGCGCGATCCACACCACGCTGCCGGCCGGCCGGGCGCAGACCACCGCCGAGCTGAAGATCAGCTACCTGCGCGCGCTGACCCATGATGTGCCGCTGGTGAGGGCCGAAGGCAAGGTGATCAGCGCCGGGCGCCAGCTGGGGTTCTCGGAGGGGCGGCTGTACGGCCCGGACGGGCGGCTCTACGCCCACGCCACCACCACCTGCGCGATGCTGCAGCCGCGCTGAGCCGCGGCCGGTCTACCAGCGCAGCAGCTCGGCCAGCCGGGTGACCACCCAGCCGGCCTCGTCCTCGCGCAGGCCCGAATCGGGCACCGACAGCGCGGCCTGCATGCGGCCCAGCACATCGTCCTCGGCCAGACCGTCATCGTGGTGCAGGGCCTGGGCGGTGGGCATCAGCTGCTGGGCCAGGTCCTCGCACAGCTCGTAGCGCGCGCGCAGTTCCTCGACCAGCACCAGCAGCTTGCCGCGCTGGCCCTGGTAGAGGGCGGCGAAGCTGTCGGGGATCCAGGGCAGCTGGTGGCTGGCGTCCATGGCCGGGGTCTACTGCAGCTCGATCGTGGCGTGCACGATCTCCTCGTGCACGGCCAGGCGGCGGTGCACCTCGGCGGCGCTCAGGCCGGGCGGGGCGCTCAGCGTGATCGCGCAGGCAAAGCGCTCGCGGCCGACGCGCCAGACGTGCAGGTCGGTGATGCGTGCGCCGTCCACCTCGACCACCTCGCGGATCTCGGCCACCACCGGGTGGTCCATCTCGCGGTCGAGCAGAACGCGGGCGGTGTCGGTGACCAGGCCCTTGGCCCACAGCGCCACCAGCACCGCGCCGACGATGCCCATCACCGGGTCCAGCCAGGCCCAGCCCAGCCACCAGCCGGCACCCAGCGCGACGATCGCCAGCACCGAGGTGGCGGCGTCGGTCAGCACATGCACCTGGGCCGAGCGCAGGTTCAGGTCGTGGGGATGGTCATGGTCGTGGTCATGGTCGTGGGCATGGTGATGGTCGTGCCCATGCCCATGGCCGCCCCCCAGCAGCCAGGCGCTGCCCAGGTTGACCAGCAGGCCCAGTACGGCCACCGCCATGGCTTCGGGGTAGTGGATGGCCTGCGGGTCGATCAGGCGCTCGACCGAACCGGCCACCATCAGCGCCGCCACCACCAGCAGCAGCACCGCGCTGGCAAAGCCGGCCAGCACCTCGATCTTCCAGGTGCCGAAGGCGTAGCGCGGGTCGCGCGCTTCGCGGCGGGCCAGCGCATAGGCGCCGGCCGCCAGCCCCAGCGCCAGCGCATGCGAGCTCATGTGCCAGCCGTCGGCCAGCAGGGCCATCGAGTTGAACCACCAGCCGGCGGCGATCTCCACCGCCATCGTGGCCAGCGTCAGCCACATCACCAGGCGCGTGCCGCGCTCGCCGGCCGGGTTGCCGGCGTCGAAGTCGTGGGAGTGCAGCCAGCCGCCGGGGCTGTCGTCGTGCAGCGTCGTCATGGCGTGATGTTGGCTCAAAAGAGCTGGCCGACGTTCAGCAGGGTCAGCACACCCAGCAGCGCGAACACGGCCGCGGCGATGGTGTGCACCAGCCGCATGTTGATGCGCCGGGACACCGCGTCGCCCAGGAACACCGCCGGCACGTTGGCCAGCATCATGCCCAGCGTGGTGCCGGCCACCACCGCCACCAGGCTGGGGTAGCGCGCGGCCAGCGCGACGGTGGCGATCTGCGTCTTGTCGCCCATCTCTGCCAGGAAGAAGGCCACCAGCGTGGTGCCGAAGACGCCCCAGCGCTGCGTGCCGCCCTCGGTGTCCTCGTCCAGCGAGTCGGGCACCAGCATCCACACCGCCATCGCCAGGAAGCCGCCGCCGATCACCCAGCGCAGCAGGTCCGGCCCCAGTTGCGCTGCGACCCAGCCGCCCACGGCGCCGGCCGCTGCATGGTTGAGCAGCGTGGCCACCAGGATGCCCAGCACGATGGGGGCGGGGCGGCGGAACCTGGCGGCCAGCATCAGGGCCAGCAACTGGGTCTTGTCACCCATTTCACCGAGGGCGACCAGACCGGTCGAGACGAGGAAGGCTTCCATGTGATGTCCAACAGGGGCCGGCACAGATCGCGATGACCACGGCGCCGCCCCGGCTCCAGTGGCGGCACGCGTGGTCAAAGGTCTTGCCAGACGGTTGAGGTTGCCCGCGCCATGGCCGCTTTCAGGCCAAGTGTGTTGACGTCGGGCCCCTGCCTTGCGCAGGGCGGCTACTCCCCCATGACGACGCCAGTGTAGCAGCCACCCTGAGGCGATCAGGGTTTATCCGGGCGCTGGCCTGTCTTGCGTCAAGGGCCTCACTGAATTAGATTACCGACCGGTCGGTTAATGAACAGACCCCACCCCCAAGGAGACACCCGATGGCCAAGCACGAACACCTGGCAAAGTCGATGGCGCTGCCGCCGATCACGCCGCAGCCCAACGTCTATCCGCTGAGCTGGCACGCCCACACGAAGAAGCTGGAAGACATCTGGGACGCCGCCCAGCGCGAGAACTGGGACCCGAAGAAGCTGCCCTGGGACACGTTTGATGCCAGCAAGTACAGCTGGGAAGAGCGCGAGGCCATCGCCTACTGGTGGACCATCCTGTCGGTCTTCGACGCCTCGGCGCCGCCGGTGTTTGCTGCCGCCTTCATCAAGACCTACGAAGCGCACGAGGAAGATCCGGTGCGCCGCTGCTTCTTCAGCGTGACGCGTGACGAGCAGAACCACGAGCAGGTCTGCGGCCTGGCCATCACCAAGATGCTGGAGCACCCGGACCCGCTGACCTATGTGCCCAAGACCGAGATCGGTCGCAAGGCGCAGCGCAATGCGCACTGGCTGTACTACAACGGCGGGCGCTACTGGAACGGCTACAAGAACGCCGTGCCCAAGTACAGCCTGGCGGTGCTGTTCAGCAGCTTCCTGATGGGCGAGATCGCCGCCGCCACGATCTTCCACCAGATGGCCGCCAAGTGCACCGAGCCGGTGTTCAAGGAGGCCTTCCGGAACATCGGCCGCGACGAGGGCCGCCACATGGCGATCTGCCTCTCGCTGATGGAGCGCGACTACCCGAAGATGGACCTGAGCGACAAGGCGCTGATCACCAAGCAGGTGCGCGCCGGTTTCCTGTTCCTGTCGGGCGTGCTGTTCGAGCCGCCGGAGGACTTCTGGGACATCCCCGCCGACTTCGTCGCCTGGCAGCGCGAGATCGAGACCGTCGCGCGCAACGCCGGCTTCTTCGTGCCCGAA
This sequence comes from Ideonella aquatica, assembly GCF_018069755.1. GTDB lineage: Bacteria > Pseudomonadota > Gammaproteobacteria > Burkholderiales > Burkholderiaceae_C > Ideonella > Ideonella aquatica. The sequence continues at coordinate 167,059 of NZ_JAGQDE010000007.1, forward strand.
TACGAGGCCAAGAAGGAGAACTGGAAGAGCGCCATGCTCAACCTCAAGGGCGTGCTCGACAAGTACGGCATCCCCTTCCCGGCGATCCCCGAAGTGGGCATCACCGGCGAAGAGATCCGCGACGTTGACATGGTCGACATCATCCCGGTGTTCTGAGGCCCCCAGGCTCCCTGGCGGTCGCCACCCCCCAAGGGGGCTCGCGCAGCGGCCCGGCGAAGCCGGTTCCGCGCGCGGTCCTTGACGGGGCGGCGTACCGCCGCGGTCGGCGCAGCGTCAAAGCGGAGAACTGAATGGGTGTGATTCGTCTGCATCCCAGCGGACGCACGGTCGAGTGCGACAGCGGCCTGACCGTGCTGGAGGCGCTGGAGAAGGCGGGCTACGCCCTGCCGAACAACTGCCGTGCGGGCGCGTGCGGCGAGTGCAAGGTCAAGGTGGTCTCGGGCCACTTCGACCAGGGCTTCGTGCTGGACATGGCGCTGAGCCAGGACGAGCGGCGCCAGGGCTATGGCCTGATGTGCATGGCCAAGCCGCTGTCGGACGAGCTGGTCATCGAGTGGGGCACCGACGCCGCCGGACCCAAGCTGTTTCCGCCGCGCGAGCAGCAGTACCACGTGGTCACCGACCGGGTGGTGCGCACGCCGCGCATCATCGAGCTGAAGCTGCGCCCGCTGGGCGAGCCGATGCGCTACTGGCCTGGCCAGTACGTGCAGCTGGGTGATGCGGCGGCGGGTGCGCCGGTGCGCAGCTACTCGCTGGCCAGCGCGCCCCGCGACGATGGCGAGATCACGCTGCAGGTGACGCGCCAGGAGGCTGGCATCACCAGCCGGTGGGTGCATGAGCAACTGCTGCCGGGTCAGCAGGTCAAGGTCAGCGGCCCCTACGGCACCTTCATCGGCGACCCGGCGGTGGACACGCCGGTGCTATGCCTGGCCGCCGGCTCGGGCCTGGCACCCATCCTGGCGCTGACCGAGGCGGCACTGCGCCGTGGCTTCAAGCAGCGCGTGACGCTGCTCTACTCGGGCCGCACGCCAGACGATGTCTACGACACCGGCCTGATGGCCTGGTGGACAGCCAAGCACCGCGGCTTCAGCTACCGGCCCACACTGACCGGCCCGGCCCCCGCGGACTGGAACGGCCTGAGTGGCCGCATCCCGGCGCTGCTGCCCACGCTGTTCCCGGACCTGTCCGGCCACAGCGTGTTCGTGGCCGGATCCACCGCGTTTGTCGACGATTGCGTCGCCGCCGCCCGTGCGCTGGGTGCGCGCGACGAGCTGCTGCACACCGAGGGCTTCTACCCCGGCGCGGCCTGAGCCTCAGGGCTTGACCAGGATGCTGTCGCCCTCCGGGAACCAGGCCGACAGGTCATCGGTGCCCTCCGGAAAGCGCAGGCTGGTGTAGGTCCGCCACAGCCAGGCGTGATCCCTCAACGCCACTTCCCGCAGGTAGTGCACGCCGGGTCGCACCGCGTCGGCGTGCGGCTGCCCGCCGAAATGCAGCGCCGCTTGCGCGACGCCCGGGCCTGGCCAGTCGCTGCGCATGCCGAAGCAGGACTGTCCGTCGAGCGTGCAGAAGTACAGGTAGGACATCGCCGGACCCGCCACCTGCGGATCGCCCAGGTCGCGCACCGTCAGCGTCGCGCGGACATAGCGCGCATCATCGGACCCCGGGGTGGTGCGCGACAGCCGGGTGCGCGGCGTTTCGATCACGCCCCGCACCAGTTCGGGTGGCGTGCGGTCGCCGCCCAGCGGATTGATCACCGTGGTCTGCAACGGCCCCAGGCGGGTCAGCGCCTCGCCCTCGTACTCGACGAAATTGCCGGCCTTGTCTTCCAGGAAGGCCCAGCTCAGCGTCACCGGGCCCGGTGGCGTATAGCGTGAGACCTCACCGCTGAGCGTTTCGGCCAGGCTCCAGCGCGGCGCCGGAAAGTCGTAGGCCAGGCTGACCTCCTGACCCCGTTCGCCACCGTACAGGCCCAGGCGCATGATGCCCGAGCCCTTGTCCGAGGCCCGGATGTCCACCAGCATCGCCTCGCCCGCCACGGATTGCGGTGCCACCGACAGCCGGGTCAGCTCCGGCGGCGTCGTGTCGGCGCCCGCGCGCTCACCGCGCAGCCGCTGCTGGGCGATGCGCTCGCGCACATAGGCCTTCACCATCGGCAGCGGCATCCGCGACAGCTCGGCGCCGCTCAGACGCTCCGACCCCCAGGGCGTTGCCGCCCAGACCGCTTGCACACCCAGGGCCCACAGGCCCAGCACCCACCAGGAATGACGCATCTGCACACCTTCTTGCGGCCCGACCACCGGACGCGTGGACGCCAGACTAGGCCGGTGCGCTCGCGCGCGCATCCACCCAACTGAGGAGTGCGTCGACGGTCGTGTCAGCGGCGCGGCGCACCGCGCCGCTGCCGGGCCTGCCACAGCGGCCGCTTCGCCTTGAGCTGGCGCTCAATGCCGTCATTGAGCACCTCGCGCAGCCCCAACACCTCGTCCAGGTGGCCGTAGACGCCGGGGAAGCGCAGGTCCAGCCACAGCCACAGCGTGCAGGCGCGCAGCGCCTGCTCCATCCGCTCCAGTCGGCTGTGGCTGTCGACCATGTCCAGGAACACCGGACGGCCGGCCTGGCCGGTGGCGGCGTGCTGGTGGGCCCAGCTGTAGAAGTCCTGCAGCAGGTGCTCGGTGCGGGTGTCCACCGGGGCCTGGGCATAGATGAAGCGCTCCTTCAGGCTCAGGCTGCCGGCCTGGGCATCGAGCTCCACCGCCAGGTCCAGCATCTGCTCGAGCTCGGCCACCTCGAAGTGGGCGTTGTCCAGCGCCAGCTGGTCCATGAACACGCTCAGCACCTCGTGCAGCCGCGACTTGCCCAGGCGCTGCGAGATCGTGCTGACATGCCACCAGTTCGGCGCCACCGGCGCCTTGAAGTGGCGCGGCGCGCGCGGCGGGCGCGGCAGCAGTTCCTTCAGTGCGCGCGCGGCGCCGGGCTCGGCCTCGTGCAGCACGCCGGTGAAGCCTTCCTCGTGGATGCCGTAGCGGCCGGCACGGCCGGCGATCTGGTGCACCTCGGACTCGGTCAGCGCGCGGTCACCCACGCCGTCGAACTTGACCATGGTGCTGAACAGCACGCGCCGGATCGGCAGGTTCAGGCCCATGCCAATGGCGTCGGTGGCCACCAGGATGTGCGACTCGCCACCGGCGAAGCGCTCGGCCTCGCGCCGGCGCACCTCGGGCGGCAGCGCGCCGTAGATCACGCTGACCGGGTGGCCGTTGGCGGCGATCTGGTCGCGCAGCATCAGCACGTCGCGGCGGCTGAAGGCCACCACCGCATCGCCCTTCTTCAGCGTAGGCAGGGCCACCGGGCCGGGCAGCAGCTGCACATGCTGCTTGCGCTGGAACTGGCGCACCTCCACCGCCTCGCCGCACAGGCCCAGCAGGGTCTCGATGGCCGGCACCGCATAGGCCGAGCAGATCACGATCACCTCGCGCGCCGGCACGCCGACGATGGCCTGGGTCCAGGCCCAGCCACGTGACGCGTCGAAGATCATCTGCGCCTCGTCGATCACCGCCACGTCCAGCACCTCGCGGGTGCCCACCATCTCGATCGTGCTGCTGACCACCCGCGCGCCGTCGGCGGGCTGGTTCTCTTCGCCGGTCAGCAGGCTGCAGGGCACGCCGCGCGCCACCAGGCGATCGCGCCCCTCCAGCGCCAGCAGGCGCAGCGGCGCCAGGTAGGCACCGTCCAGCGCGCCGGCCAGTTTCTCGAAGGCGGCGTGGGTCTTGCCGCTGTTGGGCGGGCCCACGTAGAGCGTGACCTTGCGCTTCAACTGCCGCGCCAGCGGGAAGCTGTCGGGGTAGCCCTGGAAGGCCAGCTCGTGGGTCAGGCTGGACAGGGTCTGCTGCTCGCCCACCTGGCGCTCCCAGCGGTCCTGGGCGCGGGTGCAGGCGGCCTTGAGTTCATCGGCACTGCCGGCGCGGGAGAGCTCGGCCTGCAGCCGTGGCAGCAGCGTGTCCATCGCGCCCTCGTCGCACCAGGCGCTGCGCTCGGCCAGGCTGTCGATGTGGGCGGCCACCTCGGCGGCGTGGGGGCAGGGCGGCGCATCGGCCAGGCCGCCCAGCAGCGCGCGCTTGTCGCCGTGGCGGAAGAAGGCCCAGACCATCTCGGCGTCCACCGGCGCGCGGTAAGCGATCTGCAGTGTGCCTGGCTTGCTCCAGGCCGCCCAGCGCAGCGGCAGCGGCGCGCGGTACAGGCGCTCCCAGCCCTCGCCCTGGCCGCGCGCGGTGTCGCGGGTGATGCCCAGCGCCTCCAGCGTGGCGTGGCGCTCCAGCATCGGGCCACGGGTCTCGCGGCCCACACCCACCTCGTCCAGGTGGCGCAGCGCGGCGTCGATCAGGCCCGGCGCGATCCAGCGGCTGGGCCGTTGGTGCTGCACGGCCTTTTGCAGCAGGATCAGGCCGCGCTCGTCCAGGAGGCGTTCCAGGCCGGGCGTCGCTTCGTCGACAAAGTCGGCCGGCTTGACGACCTGGGGCAGGTTGTAGGCCCCCTGGCGAACACGCTCCAGCTGCTCGGGGGTGATGTGGGCCGGCACGCGGGGGGCGTGGCGGGCGTCGGGCAGGCGAAGGAGAGGAGGGTTCATGCGCCGCCCGATTGTCGTCGCAGGCGGCGGCGCTGCGCCTCAGGGCGTCAAGGTGATCTGATCACCGTTGACGAACAGCGTGGAGAAGTCGGTACTGCCCCCAAAGCGTGTGCCCTTGAGAATCACGGTATTGCCTGCCCAATCCAACATCGTGACCCACATCGGGTAGTAATTGCCCGCCGTCGCGCCACGCCAGGCCGGTCGGCCGCCCGCTTCGAAGTCATGGCTGGTGCGGCCTTCAAGACCGGCGTACCCGCTCACGTCGAAGCATTTGCTCTGGTCCAACTTGCAGAACTCGACGCTGATCTGCTTGGCGCCCGAGACGCGCGTCTCGCCTGTGTCGGTGACCGCCAGCATCACCCCGGCCACGGCCGCTTGGATGGTGCCTGGCTGGTAGGCGCTGACCGACAGTTCGGGGGTCAGGATCTGGCCACGGTTCAGCGTCGGTGGGATGCCATCGCTGCCATGGGTATTTCGGACCACCACCTGGGTGTTGCCCATGGCTGCCAAGGCTGCGGCGCCGTAGTACCGGCCGCTCCCTGCGCCGTCGTAGAGGTCGACGCGATCGAACGTGTAGGTCCCTGGGGTGGTGTACTCGCTGACCTTGGCGACGATCTTGCCGGAAAAGGTGGTGCGGGGGAAGGACGGCCTCAGCTCGACCCAGATGTTCGCGCCGGGTCCGACCGCGCGCGCATAAATGCTTGCGATGCCCGAGAGGTCGTCACTGACCTGCAGCTTGATCGTCATCAGGCCACCGGCGTTCACGGTGGTCTTGGATTCGAACTGCGACAGGATGGGCGGCTCGACATCCCTGTCCACCGCGTCGGTTGGCAGCTTGGGGGGTGCCGCGGGCCGTTGCAACTCGGCCATCACCCGGCTCGGGGGCATGGCCGCGAACCGGGCTGCCGCCTGGGGTGCTGCAGCGGCCGATGGCAAGGGCTGTTGGGCCAGGGCCGTGGCGACCGCCGCGCTGAGAACAATGGTGAGCATGGGAATCCTCCTGGATGTCTTGTTCTGCCGCCGGGCATCCATCGAGGAAGACGGAAGGTGCCAGGCATCACGGCACCTGCGCTGAAGCCGGCGAAGCGGTCAGTCTGGTGCGCCCTGGTCGAGTGTAGCGACCCCGTCAGCCCGGCTGAGGCTGTTGCCGCCAGCTGCGGTATTCTGGCCCTCGACCGGCGGCCTGGCCCGCCCCCTCTCCTCCAGCAGAAAGTCCGCCATGCCTCCTGTTTCCTCCCGCCGCGGCCTCGTCCGCACCCTGCTCGCCACCGCCGCGCTGTGCGCCGCCGGCCTGGCCCACGCCGATGGCAAGACCATCAAGCTGCTGGTGGGCTTTCCGCCCGGCGGCGGCACCGACGCCATCGCCCGGCTGCTGGCCGAGCACCTGAAGGACGAACTGGGCGCCACCGTCATCGTCGAGAACAAGGCCGGCGCCGGTGGCCAGCTGGCGGCACAGGCGCTGAAGGCCGCACCGGCCGATGGCACGACGCTGTTCCTCAGCCACGACCACAGCATCTCGATCATTCCGCAGACGATGAAGACGCCCGGCTTCGATCCGGCCAAGGACTTCGTGCCGGTGGCCGGCTTCGCCACCTTCGTCAACGGCCTGGCGGTCTCGGGCGGCACGCCGGCCAAGAGCTACACCGAGTACCTGGCGTGGCTGCGTGGCCCGCAGGGCGGCAAGGGCGTGGTGGGCGTGCCGGCGCCGGGCTCGGTGCCCGAGTTCCTGGTCAAGGTGCTGGGCGAGCGCAACAAGCTCGACCTGGTGGCCGCGCCCTACCGCGGCAGCGCACCGATGATGGCCGACATGCTGGGCAACCAGATCGCCGCCGGTGTGGGCTCGGTGCCCGACTTCATCGAGAACCACAAGGCTGGCAAGCTGCGGATGGTGGCGGTGATCGGCGACAAGCGCCAGGCCGTGCTGCCCGACGTGCCCACCTTCAAGGAGCTGGGCCTCGCCGGCTTCGAGGACCTGCCCTACTACGGCATCTGGGCGCCCACCGGCACGCCCAAGGCCACGCTGGACCAGCTCTCGGCCGCGCTGGCCAAGGCGGTGGCCAAGCCGGCGGTACACGATCGCCTGACCGCGATGGGCCTGACGGTGGGCCACATGAGTGGCGAGCAACTGGGCAAGACCGAGGCGGCCTACACCGCGACCTGGTCGAAGATCATCAAGGCTACTGGCTTCCAGGCACAGTGATCGAAACGGGCTGGGTCGCATTCGAAACGCCGGTCGGCGTCTGCGCCCTGGCCTGGGATGCACAAGCGCGCCTGGCCGGCAGCCTGCTGCCCGGCGATGGCCTGCCGGCGCGCATGCGCCGCCGCCACGGCGAGGGCCCGGCCAGCGACGTGCCGGCTGTCGCCCAGACCTGGATCACCCGCCTGCGCGCGGTGATGGCCGGCGCCGCCGACGACCTGGCCGACATCCCACTGGCCGATGAGGATGCGCCCGAGTTCCACCGCCGCGTCTGGGCGCTGGCCCGGGCCATCCCGCCCGGCCGCACGCGCACCTACGGCGAGCTGGCGCTGGACCTGGGCGAGCCCGGCGCCGCCCGGGCCGTGGGTCAGGCGCTGGGCGCCAACCCCTTCGCGCCCTTCGTGCCCTGCCATCGCATCCTGGCGGCCCAGGGCGGGGCGGGCGGCTTCTCGGCACCGGGCGGCACCCGCACCAAGCTGCAGCTGCTGACCTTGGAGCAGGCGCGCCTGACGCCCCACCCGGACCAGCCGTCCTTGTTCTGATGCAGTCGGCCGGATTGCTGTAGCATATTGCTACTCGTCCTTCTGGAGCCCACCATGGCCACTGCCGCCGCCCCCATCCGCCTGGACCGTGAACTGGCCGCCGCCGCCCGCGAGGCCGCCCAGACCATGAGCCGCAGCGTGGCCGAGCAGGTCAGCCACTGGGCCCGGCTGGGCCGCGAGCTGGAACGCAGCCCCGGCGTCTCGGTGGCCCAGGTGCAGGCGGTGCTGCGCGGCCAGGCCTCGTACGACGCGCTGCAGCTGCAGGAACAGGCCGTGGTGCGCGCCACCTGGGAGGAGCAGCTGGCGGCGCAGCTGGCGCGGCTGGACCTGGCGCGCGATTTCGCCCAGGAGGGCCACCGCTACGCCGAACTCGACGCCGACGGCCAGCTGCGCATCGTCGAGTGAATGCCGCTGCTGCAGCTGATCGCCGGCCCCAATGGCGCCGGCAAGACCACCTTGTTCGAGCGCGTGCTGTCACCCATCACGCGCCTGCCCTTCATCAATGCCGACGTGCTGGCGCGCCAGCACTGGCCGGGTGACGAAGAGGCGCATGGCCACGAGGCCGCCGCACTGGCCGCGCAGGCCCGCCAGCAGGCGCTGGCGCAAGGCCTGTCCTTCGTGGCCGAGACCGTCTTCTCCCACCCGTCCAAGCTGGCCCTGGTGCAGGACGCCCAGGCGCGCGGCTACCTGGTCCACCTGCACGTGGTGCTGGTGCCGGTGGAACTGAGCGTGGCGCGGGTGAAGCTGCGCTCGGCGCAGGGCGGCCACTCGGTGCCCGAAGAGCGGGTGCGCGAGCGCCACCAGCGGTTGTGGAGCCTGCTGGCCCAGGCCGCCCAGCGGGCCGATTCGACCCGCGTCTACGACAACAGCAGCGCGCGCCACCCCTTCCGCCTGGCCGCCACCTACGAACACGGCCGCGCGCTGGGGCCGATCGAGCTGCCCACCTGGTCACCCTGGCTGGAGCCCCGGCCATGACGGCCACGCCGGTCCGCGTTCTCAGCGTCATCCCGCCGATGACGCAGCTCAACACGCCCTACCCGTCCACCGCCTACCTGACCGGCTTCCTGCGCTCGCGCGGCATCGACGCGGTGCAGGAGGACCTGGCGCTGGCGCTGGTGCTGGACCTGTTCACCCCCGACGGCCTGGACGCGCTGCGCGCCGACGCCCGCCGCGTGACGAAGCCCGGCCCGGTCATTGCCCACTTCCTGCAGCACTTCGACGCCTACCGCGCCACGATCGCGCCGGTGATCCGCTTCCTGCAGGGCGGCGACAGCACGCTGGCGCACCGCATCAACGCCCGCACCCTGCTGCCCGAAGGCCCGCGCTTCGACGCGCTGGAACACTACGTGGACGATGGCAGCGGCGACCCGCTGGGCTGGGCCTTCGGCGTGCTGGGCGGCAGCGACCGCGCACGCCACCTGGCCACGCTGTACCTGAACGACCTGGCCGATGTGATCCGCGAGGCGGTGGACCCGCGCTTCGAGTTCGTCCGCTACGCCGAGCGCCTGGCCACCAGCCAGCCCAGCTTCGAGCCCATGGCCGAGGCGCTGGCCGCACCGCCCAACCTGCTGGACCGCACGCTGGCGCGCCTGACGCGTGAGGCATTGGCGCGCCACCAGCCCACGCTGCTGCTGCTGTCGGTGCCCTTCCCGGGCGCGCTGTACGCGGCGCTGCGCATCGCCGCGGCGGTCAAGGCGCACGATGCCACGATCACCGTGGCGCTGGGCGGCGGCTTCGTCAACACCGAGCTGCGCCAGCTGCGCGAGCCGCGGCTCTTTGACCACGTGGACGTGATCACGCTGGACGGCGGCGAGCGGCCGCTGCTGGCGCTGATCGAGCACCTGCAGGGCCAGCGCTCGCGCGAACGCCTGGTGCGCGCCATGGTGCGCGAGGACGGGGCGGTGCGCCAAATCCACTGGCCCGAGCCCGACATCCCCTTCGACGAGGTCGGCACGCCCACCTGGGACGGCCTGCCGCTGGCCAAGTACCTGTCGCTGCTGGACATGCTCAACCCCATGCACCGGCTGTGGAGCGACGGGCGCTGGAACAAGCTGACCGTGGCCCACGGCTGCTACTGGAAGAAGTGCAGCTTCTGCGACGTCAGCCTCGACTACATCTCGCGCTACGAGGCGGCCAATGCCTCGGTGCTGGTCGACCGCATCGAGACCATCGTCGCCGAGACCGGGCAGACCGGCTTTCACTTTGTCGACGAGGCCGCGCCGCCCAAGGCGCTGAAGGCGCTGGCCGATGAGCTGCAACGCCGCGGCACCGGCATCAGCTGGTGGGGCAACATCCGCTTCGAGAAGACCTTCACACCCGCGCTGTGCCGGCAGCTGGCCGACAGCGGCTGCATCGCCGTCACCGGCGGCCTGGAGGTGGCCTCCGACCGCCTGCTGGCGCTGATGGCCAAGGGCGTGACGGTGGAGCAGGTGGCGCGCGTCACCAAGGGCTTTGCCGACGCCGGGGTGCTGGTCCACGCCTACCTGATGTACGGCTTTCCCACCCAGACACTGCAGGACACGGTGGACGCGCTGGAGCTGGTGCGCCAGCTGTTTGCCGAGGGCTGCATCCACAGCGGCTTCTTCCACCGCTTTGCCTGCACCGTGCATTCGCCGGTGGGCCAGGATCCGGCGCATTACGGCGTGACGCTCAAGCCACTGCCCGATTCACCCTTTGCGATGAACGATGTCGGCTTCCATGACCCCACCGGCGTCGACCATGACCTGCTCGGGCCGGGGCTGAAGAAGGCGATCTACAACTTCATGCACGGCATCGGCCTGGACGAGGACGTGCGCGCCTGGTTCGAGCAGTGGCCGGGCAAGGTGCCGCGGCCCACAGTGCACCGCCAGCGCATCGCGCGGGCGCTGCAGCAGCGCTGATCAGGCCGCCAGCCGGGCCTTCCAGTGGCGGAACTGCCAGCGCAGGTCGGCCCAGGCCTGGCGCCAGGCTTGCGGGCAGCGCGGCCGCCAGGTGCGGGCGTTCGAGACCTCGATGCCCTGCATGCTGGGGTGCCATTCGTCGTGGGCCACGCGGTGCCACTCGCGGCCCAGGCGGACCACGCCGTCGCGGTCGGCCAGCAGCACCATCGAGCCCTTGACCAGCGGCGCCAGCAGGCGGGCGAAGGCCTCAGAGCGCACCATGGCGCGGGCCTGGGTATCGTCCAGACCGGCCAGCAGCTCGCCCAGCAGACGGGCCAGCTCGGCGGTGTCGCTGTGGCCCGGTTGGCTGGGCCGCAGCGTGCGGATCGAGCCGTTGTGCATCAGCCAGAGGCCCGGACGCACCAGAAAGGGGTGGGTCATCGCCAGGTTCACCGCGCCCACCGTGGCCTGCCGCAGGTGCAGCAACGCCGGTTGCGCCTCGGGCAGGGCCTGCAGCTGCCGCAGCAGGTCATCCAGGCGCATGCCCTGCTGGGCGTGCGGCTCGCCGTCGGTGTCCCAGGTGATCACGCCCCAGCCATGGCCATTGCGCTGCCAGGCGTTCTCAACAAAGGCCGGGCAGACCGGTCGGTTGGCGGGTTTGTGGATGATCAGGCACATCGGGCGACAACGCGTGAGGGGGCGATTTGGTTGATGCAAGTCGTGTTCCTGCGTGATTCGGCGCCCTGCGGCCTGACTTGAGGCCGGCTTGGCCCCGGTCGCACGCCGATCACGAAAAAAGCGTCCAATACGCCCCCGGGCTGCTTCGGTGGGCCCGACAAGGAGACCCTGTTGACCCTGCATGACCGCATCGACGCCTGGCGTGACGACCAACTGGTCGGCATGCGCCGCGGCATCGAGAAGGAAAGCCTGCGCACCACCCCCGACGGCGGCCTGGCGCTGACGCCGCACCCGCTGGCGCTGGGTTCGGCCCTCACCCACCCGCACATCACCACCGATTTCAGCGAGTCGCAGCTGGAGCTGGTGACCGGCGCGTTCACCCGGGTCGAGGACACCTTCGCCCAGCTCGGCGAGCTGCACCAGGCGGTGGCCCAGGCCCTGGGCGACGAGCGCATGTGGGTCTCCAGCATGCCCTGCTGCCTGCCCAGCGAGGAGGCCATTCCGCTGGGCCAGTACGGCGCCTCGCACATCGGCCGCGTCAAGACCGTCTACCGCCAGGGCCTGTCGCACCGCTACGGGCGGCGCATGCAGACCATCTCGGGCATCCACTACAACTGGTCGCTGCCCGGGCTGGGCAATGACGAGTACTTCCACCTGATCCGCAACTTCCGCCGTGACAGCTTTCTGCTGCTGTGGCTGTTTGGCGCGTCACCGGCGGTGTGCGCCAGCTTTGTCGACGGCCTGCCGCACGGCCTGGAGCCGCTGGGCAGCGGCACCCTGCACCTGCCGCACGCCACCTCGCTGCGCATGGGCCGCCTGGGCTACCAGAGCGAGGCCCAGGCCTCGCTGGCGGTCAGCTACAACGGTCTGGCCGGCTACGGCGCCACGCTGGAAGACGCGATGACGCGCAGTTGGCCGGCCTACCAGGCGATCGGCCTGCGCGACGAGCAGGGCGGCTGGCGCCAGCTCAGCACCCACCTGCTGCAGATCGAGAACGAGTTCTACGGCACCATCCGCCCCAAGCGCACCATTCATTCCGGCGAGCGGCCGCTGCATGCGCTGCGCGAGCGCGGCGTCGAGTACGTCGAGGTGCGCTGCATGGACCTGGATCCCTTCGAGCCGCTGGGCATCGCCCCCGACACCGCCCGCGTGATCGACCTGTTCCTGCTGCACTGCCTGGCCAGCGACAGCCCGCCCGACAGCCCGGAGGAAATCGCCGCGCTCAGCGAGAACCAGCAGCGCGTGGCCGCCCGTGGCCGCGAGCCCGGTCTGCGCCTGAGCCGCGGCGGTGCCGAGGTGGTGTTGGTGGAGTGGGCGGCCGAGCTGCTGGAAGGCTGCGAGCCGATCGCCCGCCGCATGGACGCGGCGCTGGGCGGCCAGGCCTACCGCCAGGCGCTGGCCGGCGCACAGTCGCGGCTGCTGCACCCCGACGCGCTGCCCTCGGCGCGGGTGCTGCGCGAAGCCGGTGACACCTGGCGCGGCGAGTACGCCGCGATGATCGCTGCGCTGTCGCAGGCCACCCGGCGGGTGCTGCTGGCGCAACCGCTGTCCACCGAACGCGCGCTGCACTGGGCCGCGCTGGCCGACCGTTCGCTGCGCGAGCAGGCCCGGATCGAGGCCGAACAGCAGGGCAGCTTCGACGACTTCGTGACGGACTACCTGGACGCCCGCCGCTTGCTGGCCTGATCCGCTGTCCTGGGGATGGCCGAGGGTTAGCCCGGAAACGTCGGCCCGGGCCGGTCCGTCAGCATCGGTGACACGCGGCCGGGTGGTTTGGCTGCGACCACCGAAAGGAAGTTGACATGGGATGTGAAGTTCGTTGCCCCCAGTGGATGGCGAGCACTGTGCTGGTTGCCGCACTGGCCGTTCTGCCGTTCGCGGCCCAGGCCGAGTCGTCGCGCCTGCAGGCGCTGAGCGCCAAGGTGGATGCGCTGGCTGCCCAGGTGGCGGCGCTGCAGGCGCGCGCCGCCCGGGTGACCGCCGCGCCCACCCCGGCTGATCTGGTCGGCGACTGGACGCTGACAGGATTCCAGAGCGAAATGCACGGCGGCGCCGGCGCCTGGCAGGTGCGCAGCTACGTGCACCAGGGCACGATCAGCCTCTACGACACCGGCAAGTACAAGCTAACGATCGCGTCCTCGGGCAATGAACTGATCAACGGCGGCGACACCGTGCAGTCCTTCGCCTCGCCCGAGCAGGTTGTCAAGGGTAAGTGGACGGTCAAGGGCAATACGCTGATGGTTGACGGCAACCCGGCCGGCACGATCAGCGCCGACATGACGGTGATCACGCGCACCGGCGCCAACCCGGCCGACAACACCAACGTGATGCTGGTGCTGACCAAGCAGCCGGCGCCCTGATCCGCACGGCGCTCAGCCCTTCTTGGCCACCAGCGTCAGGATGTCGTAGCTGGCCACCAGCTCACCCGCCTGGTTCGTCACCTCGACGTCCCAGGCCACCACGCCCTGGCCGCGGCCCTGCGCGTCGACCTTCATGCGGTCGATCTTGCGCTTGGCGGTCAGGCGCGCCTGGATGGTGTCGCCGATCGCCACCGGCTTGACGAAGCGCAGCGTGTCCAGCCCGTAGTTGGCCAGCACCGGGCCCGGGGCCGGGCTGACGAAGAGGCCAGCCGCCGCCGACAGCACGAAGTAGCCGTGGGCGATGCGCTGGCCGAAGGCAGTGTCCTTGGCGGCGATGGCGTCGAAGTGCATGTAGAAGTAATCGCCCGAGATGCCGCCGAAGTTGACGATGTCGGCCTCACTCACCGTGCGGCGATGCGTCAGCAGGCTCTCGCCGATCTGCAGCTCCTCGAAGTGGCGGCGGAAGGGGTGGACCTCGGTCTCGATGCGGGCGGCGCCGCGGACGTACTCTCCCGTCACCGCGGCCAGCATCGTGGGTGAGCCCTGCAGCGCGGCGCGCTGCAGGTAGTGCTTGACCGCTCGGGTGCCGCCCAGCTCCTCACCGCCGCCGGCGCGGCCGGGGCCGCCGTGCTTGAGCATCGGCAGCGGGCTGCCGTGGCCGGTGGATTCGGGCGCGGCGTCGCGGTCCAGCACCAGGATGCGGCCATGCAGCGCCGCCACCTCGGGCACCACGCGCGCAGCCACGGCCGGGTCGTGGGTGACCAGCGAGCCGACCAGGCTGCCCTGGCCCATCGCGGCCAGCGCCACCGCCTCGTCCAGGTCGTCGTAGGGCATCAGCGTGCTGACCGGGCCGAAGGCCTCCAGCTCGTGCACAGCGGGGGTGTGCAGCGCGCGCTCGGCCAGCAGCAGCGTGGGCGCGAAGAAGGCGCCCTCGGCCACGCCCTCGCCGCGCGGCGCGAAGCCATCGCTGGCGCCGAAGACCGGACGCGCGCCGCCCTCGATCAGCGCCGCCACGCGCTCGGCCACGTCGCGCTGCTGGTCGGCGCTGGCCAGTGCGCCCATCTTGACGCCGTCGACCGCCGGGTCGCCCACCACCACCTTGGCCAGGCGATCGCGCAGCGCGCTGGCCACGGCATCCAGATGAGCCCGCGGCACGATGGCGCGGCGGATCGCGGTGCACTTCTGGCCAGCCTTGACTGTCATCTCGCGCGCCACTTCCTTGAGGAAGAGGTCGAACTCGGGCGAGCCGGGCACCGCGTCGGGCGCCAGGATCGCGCAGTTCAGCGAGTCGGCCTCGGCGTTGAACGGGATGCTCTTCGCGATCACGTTGCGGTGCACGCGCAGCTTGGCGGCGGTGTCGGCCGAGCCGGTGAAGGTGACCACGTCGCGGCCGTCCAGGCGGTCGAGCAGGTCGCCAGTGGAGCCGATCACCAGCTGCAGGGCCCCCTCTGGCAGCAGGCCGCTGTCGACGATCAGCCGCATCGCCGCCTCGGTCAGGTAGCTGGTGGCGCTGGCGGGCTTGCCGATGCAGGGCATGCCGGCCAGGAAGCTCGGCGCGAACTTCTCCAGCAGGCCCCAGATGGGGAAGTTGAAGGCGTTGATGTGCACCGCCAGGCCGCGGCGCGGCACCAGGATATGGGTGCCGGCGAACTGGCCCTGCTTGCCCAGCGACAGCGCCGGGCCCTCATGCCACACATTGCCTGAGGGCAGCTCGTTGCTGCCGCTGCTGGCGTACGCGAACAGCGTGCCGGTGCCGCCTTCGATGTCGATCCAGCTGTCGGCGCGCGTGGCGCCGGTGTGGGCCGACACCGCGTAGAGCTGCTCCTTGCGCTCGTTCAGGTACTTGGCCAGTGCTTTGAGGATCGCGGCGCGCTGCTGGAAATCGAGCTTCAGCAGGTTCGCCACGCCGACGGTGCGCGCGTGGTGCACCGCCTCGGCGAAGTCGATCGCCTCGGCGTGGGTGGTGGCCACCGGCTGGCCGTTGATGGCGCTGCGCAGCGTCTGCGCGGCCTCGCGGCCGACCCAGCGGCCGGCGATGTAGGACTGGAGTTGCATCATTTCTCGTCGAAGGAGAGGAGGACTCGTTCGGTCAGCGGGTGCGCCTGGCAGCACAGCACGAAGCCGGCGGCCACGTCGGCGGCTTCCAGCGCGAAGTTGCGCTCCATGCGCACCTGGCCTTCCAGCACCTTGGCGCGGCAGGTACCGCAGACACCGGAGGTGCAGGAGAACGGCACCTCCAGGCCGGCGGCGCTGGCGGCGTCCAGGATGCTGGGCTGGTCCTTGTGGAAGGCGATCTCGCGCTTCAGGCCGTCGCGCACGATGGTCACGCGGGCCTGCTCGGCATCGCCGGGCTGGGCCTGGTGGACGATGGCGTCCACCTTCTTGTCCTGCGGCACACCGAAGCGCTCGATGTGGATGCCCTCGGCGGGCACGCCCGCGGCCTTCAGCGCGGCCTCAGCCTCATCGTTCATCTGGAAAGGGCCGCAAACGAAGGCGTGGTCGATCGTGGCGGCCGGCACCAGCGTGCTCAGGAACTCGCCCAGCTTGTCTCGGTTCATCAGGCCGTGGTTGATCGGCGACTCGGTGGGCTCGTCGCTGAACACATGGTGCAGCACCACGCGTGTCAGGTACTGGTTCTTCAGGTCCTCGATCTCTTCCTTGAACATCGTCGAGGCCAGCGCGCGGTTGGCATACAGCAAGGTGAAGCGGCTCAGCGGCTCGCGCGCCAACACCGTCTTCATGATCGACAGGATCGGCGTGATGCCGCTGCCGCCGGCAATGCCGACGAAGTGCCGGCGCGCTGCGGGCTGCAGCTGCACGAAGAAGCGGCCCTGCGGCGCCATCACCTGCACCGCGTCGCCCACCTTGAGCTGCTGGTTGACCCAGTTGGAAAAGCGGCCGCCCTTGACCTGGCGCACGCCCACGCGCAGCTCGCCATCGTCCACGCCAGCGCAGATCGAGTACGAGCGGCGCAGGTCCTCGCCGTCGACGGTGGCGCGCAGCGTCAGGTACTGGCCCTGGGTGAAGGCGAAGGTCTCGCGCAACTCGGGCGGCACGTCGAAGCTGACGATCACCGCTTCGGCGGTGTCGGGTTCGATGGCGCGCACGCGCAAGGGGTGGAAGAGGGGGGTGCTCATCGAGAAGAGGCCTTCAGATGGGTTTGAAGTGCTCGAAGGGTTCGCGGCAGGCCAGGCAGCGGTACAGGGCCTTGCAGGCGGTGGAGCCGAAGGCGCTCAGGCGCTCGGTCTGCGGGCTGTCGCAGCGGGGGCAGGCCACGCTGGCCTCGCGCTGGCGGCGCACGATGCGGATCGGGGCGGTGTCGGCCGGCGTGGTGCGGCCGGGCGGCGCGATGCCGTACTCGCGCAGCTTGCGCCGGCCCTCGTCGCTGATCCAGTCGGTGGTCCAGGCGGGGTGGCGGCGGGTGAGCGCGCGGGCCGGGCCCAGCTGCGCGGCGGACAGCGCGTCCAGCACGCTGCGCTCGATCACTTCGGTGGCTGGGCAGCCGGAATAGGTGGGCGTGAGCACCACCTCCAGCGCGCCGTCATCGGCCTGCTGCACGTCGCGCACGATGCCCAGCTCGCACACCGAGATCGCGGGGACTTCGGGGTCGGGGACCTGTTGGAGCACGGTCCAGGCTTGCTGGATGCGCTCGGTGACGACAGAGGTCACCAGGCGCCCCCGGGATAGGCGCGCTGCAGGTGCTGCATCTCGGCCAGGATGAAGCCCAGGTGCTCGCTGTGCACGCCGCGCCGGCCGGTGCTGCGGAACACGCCGACGGCGGGCGCCTTCAGCTGCGCCTCGGCCATCAGCTCGGCGATCTCGGCATCGAAGGCCTCCTTCAGCGACGAGGCGGCCGGGCCCAGGCCGCTGGCGGCGGCGTGGGCGTCGACCTCGTCGTCCTCGAACAGCTCGGGCACGAAGCGCCACAGCTGCTCCACGGCGTTTTGCATGCGGCGCGCCGACTCGTCGGTGCCATCGCCCAGGCGCAGCACCCAGTCGGCCGAGTGCTGCTGGTGGTAGCGGGCCTCCTTGACGGCCTTGGCGGCGATCGCGGCCACTTCCTCGTCGGACGATTCGGTCAGCCGCTCCCAGGCCAGGCGCAGCCAGGTGGCGACCAGCGCGTTGCGCAGCGTGGTGACGGCGAAGTCACGCTCACCGCGCGGGCTGCCATCGGCGCTGTGCGGCAGCTCCACCAGCGTCGGGTTCAGGTAGTCGCGCTCCTCGCGCAGAAAGGCCAGTTGGTCCTCGTCCAGCGGCTGGCCGCCGGTGTCGGCCGCGCCCAGCCGGCCGGCATGGGTGTAGAGCGCGCGGGCCTGGCCGATCAGGTCCAGCGACAGGTTGGTCAGCGCGATGTCCTCTTCGAGGATCGGCGCGTGGCCACACCACTCGCCCAGGCGCTGGGCGTGGATCAGGCACAGGTCGGCCAGGCGCAGCAGGTAGCGCACCGCGGGGGCGCGGCTCGGGGTGATGGAGGGAGCGGTCATGGCCTTACATGTGGTCCACGCTGGCGGGGAGCTTGTAGAAGGTCGGGTGCCGGTAGACCTTGTCCTCCATCGGATCGAAGAACATGTCCTTGTCGCCCGGGTCGCTGGCGACGATCTGGCTGGACAGCACCACCCACACGCTGGTGCCTTCCTGGCGCCGGGTGTAGACGTCACGCGCCATCTGGATGGCCATGGCGGCATCCGCCGCATGCAGGCTGCCGCAGTGCTTGTGGTCCAGGCCCGCCTTGCTGCGGACGAACACCTCCCACAGAGGCCATTCCTTCGATGTGTTGTCGGCGCTCATGCGGCCTCCTGCTTGGTTGCTTGCTTGCGGGCGTGGGCGAGGGCGGCTTCGCGCACCCAGGCCCCGTCGTTCCAGGCCTTCACGCGCATGCCCAGGCGCTCGCGGTTGCAGGGGCCGTCGCCGCCCACCACGCGCCAGAACTCGTCCCAGTCGATGGTGCCGAAGTCCCAGTGGCCGCGTTGTTCGTTCCACTTCAGTTCGGGGTCGGGCAGCGTCACGCCCAGCACCTCGGCCTGCTGCACGGTGGCGTCGACGAACTTCTGGCGCAGGTCGTCGTTGCTGATGCGCTTGATGCCCCAGCGCATGCTCTGCACGCTGTGCACGCTCTCGGCGTCGGGCGGACCGAACATCATCAGGCAGGGCCACCACCAGCGGTTCACCGCGTCCTGCACCATCGCCTTCTGCTCGGGCGTGCCCTGCTGCATCATCACCAGCAGCGCGTCATAGCCCTGGCGCTGGTGGAAGCTCTCCTCGCGGCAGATGCGCACCATCGCCCGCGCATAGGGCGCGTAGGAGCAGCGGCACAGCGGCACCTGGTTCATGATCGCCGCGCCGTCGACCAGCCAGCCGATCACGCCCACGTCGGCCCAGGTCAGCGTCGGGTAGTTGAAGATCGAGCTGTACTTGGCCTTGCCGCTGTGCAGCGCGCCCAGCAGCTGGTCGCGGCTGGTGCCCAGGGTCTCGGCCGCGGCGTACAGGTACAGGCCGTGGCCGCCCTCGTCCTGGATCTTGGCCAGCAGGATGGCCTTGCGCTTGAGCGTCGGCGCGCGGGTCACCCAGTTGCCCTCGGGCAGCATGCCGACGATCTCGCTGTGCGCGTGCTGGCTGATCTGGCGGGTGAGCGTCTTGCGGTAGTGCTCGGGCATCCAGTCCTTGGCTTCGATGAAGCCGCCGTCGTCGATGCGGGCCTCGAAGCGCTGTTCCAGGTGCATCTCCTCGGCCGAGCGCACGGGCTTGCCGGCGGCGCTTTCGCCGTCCTTGCCCATGGTGTCCATGGCTTGGGTGTACATGCGGGGGATCTCCGGTGAGGGCCGGATCGAGTTATTCGACCGACCGGTCGGTCAATGTAATTTCCGGCGTGGCTTGACGCAAGTCAGAACCCTCCGGGAATACCCTTGATTGGGGTTAAGCAGTTTCGCCACTGGCGCCTGCGGGGCCCGACGGCTACGATGCGCCCCCATGACGACCTCCGTCTTCCAGGGTGTGATCGGCGATCACCTCGCACGCAGCGTGCGGGGCGTGCCCTGCTCGCCGCCTGGAACCTGCGAAACGCGCTGATTGCCCCCGGCCTGGCCGCCTGCCGCGCCCGGAGCCTGTGTTCATCGTTTCTTTCTGCAGGAGCCGCACATGGCTGATCTGTTTGACAACCCCATGGGCCTGATGGGGTTCGAGTTCGTCGAGTTCGCATCCCCCACCCCGAATGTCCTGGAGCCGCTGTTCGAGGCGATGGGCTTCTCGCTCGTCGCCCGGCACCGCTCGAAGGACGTGCTGCTGTACCGCCAGGGCGGCATCAACTTCATCGTCAACCGCGAGCCCCGGAGCCAGGCGGCCTACTTCGCCGCCGAGCACGGCCCGTCAGCCTGCGGCCTGGCCTTCCGCGTCAAGGACGCGCACAAGGCCTATGCGCTGGCGCTGGAGCGCGGTGCGCAGCCGATCGAGATTCCCACCGGCCCGATGGAGCTGCGCCTGCCGGCGGTCAAGGGCATCGGCGGTGCGCCGCTGTACCTGATCGACCGCTTCGAAGACGGCAAGAGCATCTACGACATCGACTTCGAATTCCTGCCCGCCTTCGCCGACCCGGCGAACCGCCACCCCGAAGGCCACGGCTTCAAGGTGGTCGACCACCTGACGCACAACGTCTACCGCGGCCGCATGGCCCACTGGGGCGCGTTCTACGAGAAGTTGTTCGGCTTTCGCGAGATCCGCTACTTCGACATCCAGGGCGAGTACACCGGCCTGACCAGCCGCGCGATGACCGCGCCCGATGGCCTGATCCGCATCCCGCTCAACGAGGAAGCCAAGCAGGGCGGCGGCCAGATCGAGGAGTTCCTGATGCAGTTCAACGGCGAGGGCATCCAGCACGTGGCGCTGCTGTGCGACGACCTGATCGCCGCCGTCGACAAGCTGCAGCTGGCCGGCATCCCGCTGATGACCGCGCCCAACAACGTCTACTACGAGATGCTCGAGGAGCGCTTGCCCGGCCACGGCGAGCCGGTGCCCGAGCTCAAGACCCGCGGCATCCTGGTCGACGGCTCCACCGCTGGCGGCGACAAGCGCCTGCTGCTGCAGATCTTCAGCCAGCCGCTGCTGGGCCCGGTGTTCTTCGAGTTCATCCAGCGCAAGAACGACGAGGGCTTTGGCGAAGGCAACTTCAAGGCCCTGTTCGAGAGCCTGGAGCGCGACCAGCTGCGCCGCGGCGCCATCGCCACCGCCTGAAACAGGGGTGTGGCGAACTTGGCGACAATCGCCGCCATGGCCGACGACACCTCCCTGCAAGACGCCCCGCACCAGGCCTTTGCCGCCGTCACCCGGTTGCTGGCCGAGCGCGGGCACCCGCATGCCCCGCAGTGGCTGAGCGTGCCCGCGCGTACCGCCCAGGAGGCGGCCGACGCGCTGGGCGTGACGGTCGGGCAGATCGCCAAGAGCGTGATCTTCCGGCGCAAGTCCGATGAGGCCGCGGTGCTGGTCATCACCTCCGGTGACCGGCGCGTCGACGAGAAGAAGGTGGCGGCGCTGGTCGGGGCCATCGGCCGTGCCGACGCCGATTTCGTCAAGGCCCGCACCGGCTACTCGATCGGCGGTGTCTCCCCGATCGGCCACGCCACCGAGCCGGTGACGCTGATCGACGCCGACCTGGCCCGCTTCGACGAGATCTGGGCCGCAGCCGGACACCCCAATGGCGTCTTCCGCCTGAGCTTCGCCGACCTGGCGCGCCTGACCGCGGCGCCGGTGGCCGATGTCGTGCAGGCCCGCTGACCCAGGAGACCCTCCATGACCGACCCCGTGGCCCCGCAGACCTCGCACAGCCCGGCCGGCGGCGTGCCTTCGCCGTGCATCAGCATCTGCCGCACCGACCCCGACACCGGCTGGTGCCAGGGCTGCCACCGCACGCTGCAGGAGATCGCGGCGTGGTCGACGATGACCGACGAGCAGCGCATGGACGTCTGGATGCTGCTGCCCGGCCGCCGCGCCCGCGTGCACAACGAATGAGCGCCCGCGCGTGAAGTCGCTGGTCTTCCACTACGACGTGGTCTCGCCCTACGCCTGGCTGGCCTTCGAGCGGCTGCCCCAGGCGATGGAAGGCATCAGCCATGCGGTGGCCTACCGCCCGGTGCTGTTCGCCGGCCTGCTGAAGGCCCATGGGCACAAGGGCCCGGCCGAGATCCCGGGCAAGCGCGAATGGACCTACCGCCAGGTCGACTGGCTGGCGCGCCAGCTGGGCGTGCCGCTGCAACTGCCGCAGCCCCATCCGTTCAACCCGCTGGCGCTGCTGCGCCTGGGCCTGGCGTGCGTGCCGGCCGGCCAGATGCCGGGGCGGCGCATCGTCGAGGCCTTGTTCCGCCATGCCTGGTGTGCCGACGGCGCCGATCCGAACGACCCGCATCGCCTGCAGGCGCTGCAGGCCGACCTTGAGCCGCTGCGCGACCCGCAAGGCGACGAGGTCAAGGCCGAGCTGCGCGCACTGACCGACCAGGCGGTGGCCCGCGGCCTGTTCGGCGTGCCGACGGTGGAGGTCGACGGGCGCCTCTACTGGGGTGTCGACGCCTTGCCGATGCTGCGCGAGGACCTGCTGGCCGCCGGCTGAGGGGCGTGGCGCCACAGCGCGCGCCCTGTGGCGCGCAGGCCCTCACGCGGTAACGCGCGGACCGACCAAACCTGTCACAGGGTGTGCCCATCTGACAGCTTTGGTCGCATCCAGTTGACACGCGTGGTCAGTCACAGCGGTGCGCGCGGCCCGAACGGCCGTCCCGGGACCGGGCACGCGATTCGCAACAGGAGGACGGGGCCGATCAACGGCTCCCTGGCATTACCCAACCACCATGAGCACCTCCATGCAACGAGTCCACCAAGGTTTTACTCTGATCGAACTGATGATCGTCGTGGCGATCATCGGCATCCTGGCCGCCGTCGCGCTGCCCGCCTACAACGACTACACCACCCGCGCCCAGGTGGCGGAGGCGGTGGAGCTGGGCGGCGGGCTGAAGCAGCCACTGACCGACTACGTGATCGACCGCAACACGCTGCCCTCCGCCTATGTGGCGCCGCCGGCCAGCCCGGGCCCGACCGAACTGAGCGCCACCCTGAAGGGCCGCTACTCGAAGTTCGACTCGGTCACCGGCACCCTGCCGAACATCGCCATCCAGTACAGCATGCAGGAAGGCCAGGCCAAGACCTACGTGGTGGTCTTCAAGTCGGCGGACAACGGCACCACCTGGGAATGCGTGACCGGCACCACCGTGCCGAACAAGTGGCGCCCGACCGCCTGCAAGGCGACCTGACGCGCGTCGCTGCGGCGCGTGCTGGCCACGCGCCGCCTTCAATGCCCCATCAGCTGGATGCCCCAGAAGGTGAGGAAGCCGCCGAACAGCACCAGCGTGGCGATCGGCTTTTCCTCCACCTCATGGGCCTCCATCAGCAGCTCCTCGGTCACCAGGTAGAGCAGCGCCGCGGCGCTGAATGACAAGGTGCCCGCCAGCAGGGCCGGCGAGGCCCCGGCCAGCAGCGCGCTGCCCAGCACCGCACAGCCCATCACGGTGAGCCCCAGGGCCGCCGTCACGGCCACGATGCGCCACCCGGCGATGCGCTCCGAGGTGACCGCCAGCCCCAGGAACAGCAGCTCCACCGACAGCCCCAGCGCCAGCACGGTGCCGGTCTCGCCGCCGGCAGCGAAGCCTGCGCCGATGATGAAGCCGTCGGTGGCCACATCGACAAAGGTCGCCACCAGCAGGCCCACGGCCGCGCCCTGGGCGGCCTGCTCCAGCCGCTCGGTCCACAGGTTGAGCGCATACATGAACAGGCTGCCGGCGGCAAACGCGCCCAGCACCACCGCCTTGGTGGCGTGCTCCTTGCCGATGTCGGGCAGCAGCTCCACCGCCAGCGCCGCCAGGATCACCCCCGCCGCGAAATGCTGGATCAGGCTGCGCAGCTGATGCGACGGACGCCAGAGCGCGGCCAGCGCGCCGCCGGCCACCGCCACGCCCGCAGGGATGGCCATGATGAGGGTGGCGTGGGTGTTCATGTCGGGCGGCTCGTCGATGCGGGAGCGGGCGATTCTGCGCGCCGCAGCTGTCGCCCGTCTGAGGCCGACGATGGCCGCGCTCGCCGGCCATTGACCCAGCCTGCAGCGCACGTGATCGCCCCGGTTGAACCTGACTGCGATCGTCGGGATTTTCCCGTACACCCGGTCACCATCTCACCGTGCGAAACGGCGCGTCCGGGTTGCTCCTGACTTTGTCAGGTTTCGTTCAGCCTCGCGTCAGATCGCGGTCAGCGACCCTGAACACAGTCGCCTTCCACGGGCCACGGTCAGTGTGGTGGTCCGCCCGCATCAACAGGAGACAACATATGGCAACGGCGTCCAATGCGCCCATGACCGCCGAGGAGAAGAAGGTCATCTTCGGCTCGTCGTTGGGTACGGTGTTCGAGTGGTACGACTTCTACCTCTACGGCTCGCTCGCGGCGATCATCGCGAAGCAGTTCTTCGCGGGTCTGGACCCGACCTCGGCCTTCATCTTCGCGCTGCTGGCCTTCGCCGCGGGCTTCATCGTGCGCCCCTTCGGTGCGCTGGTGTTCGGCCGCCTGGGCGACATGATCGGTCGCAAGTACACCTTCCTGGTGACCATCCTGATCATGGGCCTGTCGACCTTCATCGTCGGCATCCTGCCCAACTACGCCTCGATCGGCGTCGCCGCCCCGGTGATCCTGATCGTGCTGCGCCTGCTGCAGGGCCTGGCCCTGGGCGGTGAGTACGGTGGCGCCGCCACCTATGTGGCCGAGCACTCGCCGCACGGCAAGCGCGGCGCCTACACCGCCTGGATCCAGACCACCGCGACCCTGGGCCTGTTCCTGTCGCTGATGGTGATCCTGGGCACCCGCACCTTCACCGGTGAGGAAGCCTTCGCCCAGTGGGGCTGGCGCGTGCCGTTCATCGTCTCGATCGTGCTGCTGGGCATCTCGGTGTGGATCCGCCTGAGCATGAACGAGTCGCCCGCCTTCAAGAAGATGAAGGAAGAGGGCAAGACCTCCAAGGCGCCGCTGACCGAGTCCTTCGGCCAGTGGAAGAACCTGAAGATCGTGATCCTGGCGCTGATCGGCCTGACCGCCGGCCAGGCCGTGGTCTGGTACACGGGCCAGTTCTACGCCCTGTTCTTCCTGACCCAGGCCCTGAAGGTTGACGGCGCCACCGCCAACATCCTGGTGGCCGCGTCGCTGATCATCGGCACGCCCTTCTTCGTGGTCTTCGGCACGCTGTCGGACAAGATCGGCCGCAAGCCGATCATCATGGCCGGCTGCCTGATCGCCGCGCTGACCTACTTCCCGCTGTTCAAGGCGCTGACCGAGGCCGCCAACCCCGACCTCGCCAAGGCCCAGGCCGCGAACAAGGTGGTGGTGGAAGCCGATCCGGCCGAGTGCTCGTTCCAGTTCAACCCGACCGGCACCGTCAAGTTCACCAGCTCCTGCGACATCGCCAAGCAACAGCTGGCCGCAGGTTCGGTGAGCTACGAGAACGTGGCCGCGCCGGCCGGCACGACCGCCGTGATCAAGGTGGGCGACACCGTGGTCAGCAGCTACAACGCCGCCAAGGTCAGCGACGAGGACATCGCCGCCGCCAAGGCTGCCGCCACCAAGAAGCTGGAGGACCTGAAGGCCGCCGGCGGCAAGGAAGAGGACATCAAGAAGGCCACCGAGGCCGTCGCCGGCTTCGAGAAGGACGCCAAGGCGGCCACCGTCAAGGCCAAGGACGCCGCGATGAAGGCCGGCCTGTCGGCCGCGCTGAAGGCCGCCGGCTACCCGACCAAGGCCGACCCGGCCAAGCTCGACAAGGTGAAGATCGTCGGCATCCTGACCATCCTGGTGATCTACGTCACCATGGTCTACGGCCCGATCGCCGCGATGCTGGTCGAGATGTTCCCCACCCGCATCCGCTACACCTCGATGAGCCTGCCGTACCACATCGGCAACGGCTGGTTCGGAGGCCTGCTGCCCACCACCGCCTTCGCGATCGTGGCGCAGACCGGCAACATGTACAACGGCCTGTGGTACCCGATCATCATCGCCACGATGACCTTCGTCGTCGGCATGCTGTTCGTCAAGGAGACCAAGGACGTGGACATCTACGCGGGCGACTGATGCCTGCCGCGGTGCGGCGCCGCCCGGCGGTGCCGCACCCGCTCCCGAAGGCCCGCCACCTGGCGGGCCTTTCCCATTCGGTGAAGGGGTCGCGTCAGCCGCGACCTCCACAATCCGCCATCCCCTCAGTTCTCAGGAGACAGTCACCATGTGGAAGATCGCTCTCGGCTTCATCGTCTTTGCCGGCCTGGCCATGTTCATCATCATGAAGGGCGGCGACAAGCTCGACATGAGCGGCGAGAAGCACGGCTCCGAAGCCATCCATGCGCCCGAAGGTGCCAGCGCCCCAGCCAGCGCGCCCGCAGCACCGGTGGCGGCTTCGGCGGCGTCGGCCGGCTGATCAGCGCGCCAGGCGCAGCAGCGCCTCCTCACTGATCGCCAGCGCCGCCGTCAGGCCTGGCGACTCGATGCCGAACAGGTTCACCAGCCCCGGCACGCCATGCACCGCCGGGCCGTCGATGCGGAAGTCGGCGGCCGGCTCGCCCGGGCCGCTGATCTTGGGTCGCACGCCCGCGTAGCCGGGCTGCAGCGCGCCCTCGGGCAGGCCGGGCCAGTAGTGGCGCACCGCGTCGGCGAAGCCGGCGCCATCGGCCGGATCCACCCCATAGTCCACGGCGTCCACCCAGCGGAAGCTGGGCCCGAAGCGCGCCTGGCCGCCCAGGTCCAGCGTCAGGTGCACGCCCAGGTGGCTGCTCTCGCCGGGCACCGGGTAGACCAGGTGGCGAAACGGCGCGCGGCCGCTGAGCGTGAAGTAGGCGCCCTGGGCGTAGAAGGCCCGTGGCACATCGGCCGGGTCCAGGCCGTCGATGGCGGCGGCCACCGCGCAGGCATGCAGGCCGGCGGCGTTGATCACCTGACGCGCGTGCAGCGTGGTGGCGGTGTCGCCGCCCACCTCCAGCACCAGACCGTCGTCCACCACCCGGCCGCGCAGCAGCGGCGAGCACAGCGCCAGCATCGCGCCATGCGCCTCGGCCTCGCCCAGCAGCGCCAGCATCAGGCCGTGGCTATCGACGATGCCGGTGGAGGGCGACAACAGTGCCGCCTCGCAGCGCAGCGCGGGCTCCAGCGCCTGGGCCTCGGCGTGGCTGAGCCAGCGCAGGTCATCGACGCCGTTGCCGGCGGCGTGCTGCTGCAGGCGTCGCAAGGCTGGCAGTTCCGCGGCCTCAGTGGCCACCACCAGCTTGCCGCAGCGCTGGTGCGCCACGCCGCGCTCGGCGCAAAAGGCGTACAGCTGCTGTTTGCCCCGCACGCACAGCCGCGCGCGCAGCGAGCCGGCGGGGTAATACAGACCGGCGTGGATGACCTCGGAGTTGCGCGCGCTGGTGGCGGTGCCGAAGGCGTTCTCGCTCTCCAGGATGATCACCTCGCGCCCGGCCATGGCCAGTGTCCGGGCGCAGGCCAGGCCCACCACGCCGGCGCCGATGACGACGGTGTCGACGCGCTCCATCAGGCCTCCGGGTAGGCCTCGCGCAGTGGCCAGGCGCGGCCGGTGTCGGCGGCGTGGTAGCCGGGCAGGGCGTCCACCGCGGCACGGAAGGCGGGGTCGCGCAGGGTCTCGACCAGACGCTGCATGGCCGGCGTGGCCAGGGTGCTGGCGCGGCACAGCAGGAAGTAGCGCTCGCTGGCCAGCGGGATGAAGTCGAGCTTGAACTGGCGCGCCGGCGGCTCCAGGCCGAAGCCGGCGTCGGCCATGCCGCTGGCCACATAGGCGGCCACCGCGGCGTGGGTGTACTCGCCGCGCTCGAAGCCGGCGATGGCCTCCGGCGCCAGGCCCTCGGCGCGCAGCAGGCCTTCCAGCAGGAAGCGGGTGCCCGAGCCCGCTTCGCGGTTGATGAAGTGCACATCGGGCCGCGCCAGGTCGCGCAATTCGTAGAGCTTCTTGGGGTTGCCGGCCGGCACCATCAGGCCCTGGCGGCGCACGGCGATGTCCAGCACACACAGATCCTCGGTGTCCAGCCAGCGCGCGTAATGGGCCAGCGCTGCGGCCTGCAACGGGCCCTGCGGGATGTGCAGGCTGGCGGCGTCGCAGTCACCGTCGTGCAGCGCGGCCAGTGCGGCGGTGGTGCTGCCGTAGCGGCGCTCCACCACCAGGCCCTGGCGGCCCAACTGTTCGAACAGCGCCTCGATCGCGAAGCCGTGGCTGGCATGCACCCGCAGCACCGGCGGCACCTGCTCGACCACGCGGCCGATCTCGGCGGCCAGCTCCGAGGCCAGCGAATCCAGCACCGGGCCCAGCCGGGCGGTGATGCGGTGGTCGGCCCAGACCAGCTTCTCGCCCAGCGCGCTGAGCGTGGAGCCCTTGCCGCGCTCCATGTGCAGCAGCGTGCTGCCGAACAGCGCCTCGCCCTGGCGCACCAGGTCCCAGGCGTGGCGGTAGGACATGCCCAGCTGCTGGCAGGCCGACAGCAGGCTGCCCTGCGCCTGCACCTGCACCAGCAGTTCCACCAGCCGCACGGGCAGGGCCGGGCCGTCGGGGTCCTGGATCGTCCAGGTGGGGCGGATCGAGATGCGTTTCATGGCGACAGGGCAGGGTAAACGATTTATGCACTGGCCAGCACATGGCGAGCGCCGTGCGCCGCATATTGAGCCGCCGCGGGCGGCTGCGTACAGTGCGCCGAGCAGCCGCGGATCCCCCGCGCAACAAGGCGCCGCCATGAGCCCCAACCATCCCCCGGAGACCACCGTCAGCGTCGACGCCCTGCGCCAGCGCCTGCAGCGCAAGAGCCGCCTCAAGGGCCGCCAGCCGGGCGACGCCGCCCGCGCCGCGGTGCGCGCCCTGATCGGCGCCGGCCCGCATGCGCGCGACACGCTGATCGAGCAGCTGCACCGCCTGCAGGACGCCCACGGCGCGCTGTTCGAGGGCCAC
This sequence comes from Ideonella aquatica, assembly GCF_018069755.1. GTDB lineage: Bacteria > Pseudomonadota > Gammaproteobacteria > Burkholderiales > Burkholderiaceae_C > Ideonella > Ideonella aquatica. The sequence goes on from NZ_JAGQDE010000007.1 coordinate 195,325, forward strand.
CTGGTGGCGCTGGCCGCCGAGATGGGCCTGGCCATCGCCGAGGTCGCCGAAGTCGCCAGCTTCTACCACCACTTCGACCTCCGGGCCGATGACGACACCCCGCCGGCGATGACGCTGCGCGTGTGCGACAGCCAAAGCTGCGCGATGGCCGGTGCCGCGCCGCTGATGGCCGCGCTGGCCGCCGCGGTGGGCCCGGAGGTGCGGGTGATCCCCGCGCCCTGTGTGGGCCGCTGCGAGCAGGCGCCGGTGGCGGTGCTGGGCCAGCGCGCGCTGCCGCAGGCCACGCTGGCCAGCGTGCAGGACGCCATCGCGGCAGGCGACACCCGCCACGCGCTGTCGGCGGGCGACGGCGCCTTCGACCCTGCCGCCCACGGCCCGCACGAGGTGACCGGCCCCGCCACCGACATCGCGCCCGCCCACGTCGGCTATGCCGCCTACCGCGCGGCCGGCGGCTACGCGCTGGCGGCCGAGGTGGTGAACGGCGAGCGCGACGCCGAGGCGGTGCTGAGCGCGCTGTCCGACGCCGGCCTGCGCGGTCTGGGCGGCGCCGGTTTCCCGGCCGGCCGCAAGTGGCGCATCGTGCGCGGCTTCCCGGGTCCGCGGCTGATGGCGGTGAACATCGACGAGGGCGAGCCTGGCACCTTCAAGGACCGCACGTATCTGGAGCGCGACCCGCACCGCTTCCTGGAAGGTGTGCTGGTGGCCGCCCAGGTGGTGGGCTGCGAGGCCGCCTACCTGTACCTGCGCGACGAATACCACGGCGCCCGCGCGGTGCTGGAACACGCCCTGGCCGAGCTGCAGGCCGACCCGCCCTGCGCGCTGCCGCGCCTGGTGCTGCGCCGCGGCGCTGGCGCCTACATCTGTGGCGAAGAGTCGGCGATGATCGAGAGCCTGGAAGGCAAGCGCGGCGAGCCCCGCCTGCGCCCGCCCTACATCGCCGAGGTGGGCCTGTTCGGCCGGCCGACGCTGGAGCACAACTTCGAGACCCTGTACTGGGTGCGCGACATCGTGCAGCGCGGCGCCGCCTGGTTCAGCGGCTTTGGCCGCCATGGCCGCACGGGGCTGCGCTCGTACTCGGTCAGCGGGCGGGTGAAGCGCCCGGGCGTCAAGCTGGCGCCGGCGGGCATCACACTGCGCGAGCTGGTCGACGAGTTCTGCGGCGGCCTGCTGGACGGCCACACGCTCTACGGCTACCTGCCCGGTGGCGCCTCGGGCGGCCTGCTGCCGGCCGCGCTGGCCGATGTGCCGCTGGACTTCGACACCCTGCAGCCGCATGGCTGCTTCATCGGCTCGGCGGCGGTGGTGGTGCTGTCGCAGCACGACACCGCGCGCGAGGCGGCGCTCAACGCGATGCGCTTCTTCGCCGAGGAAAGCTGCGGCCAGTGCACCCCCTGCCGCGTGGGCACCGAGAAAGCCGCCGTGCTGATGGCCCGCGCCGACTGGGACCACGCCACGCTGGAGGACCTGGCCACGGTGATGGCCGACGCGTCCATCTGCGGCCTGGGCCAGGCGGCCCCCAATCCGATCCGCTGCGTGCAGCGGCATTTCCCGCAGGAGGTGGGGCTGTGAACGCGATGACCGATCTCCCGAAGATGATTGCTTTTGTGCTGGACGGCCAGCCCGCCGAAGCCTTCGAAGGCGAAAGCATCCTGAAGGCCGCCGAGCGCCACGGCGTGAACGTGCCGCGCCTGTGCTACAGCGACGGCCTGCGCCCCGACGGCAACTGCCGCGCCTGCGTGGTGGAAGTCAAGGGCGAGCGCGCGCTGGCGGCCTCGTGCTGCCGCAGCGTGCAGCCCGGCATGGAGGTCAATGTCAGTGGCGAGCGCCCGCGCAAGAGCCAGCAGATGGTGCTGGAGCTGCTGCTGGCCGACCGCCCCGATGCGCTTGAAAGCGGCCGCCCGCTGGGCGAACTGGCCGACTGGGCCGCTCGCCTGGGCGTGCAGCCGCGCGAGGCGCTCACGGCTCTGCGCGCGCCGGCCCCCGCCGCCGACCTCAGCCACCCGGCGATGGCGGTCAACCTGGACGCCTGCATCCAGTGCACCCGCTGCGTGCGCGCCTGCCGCGAGACGCAGAACAACGACGTCATCGGTGTGCTGCACCGCGGCGCCCATGCGCAGATCGCCTTCGACCTGGGCGACCCGATGGGCCTGAGCAGCTGCGTGGCCTGCGGCGAATGCGTGCAGGCCTGTCCCACCGGCGCGCTGTCGGCCAAGACCATGCCGCCGGGCCTGATGCCCGACCGCAGCGTCGACTCGGTCTGCCCCTTCTGTGGCGTGGGCTGCCTGCTGACCTGGCATGTCAAGGACGAGCAGATCGTTGGCGTCACCGGCCGCGACGGCCCGGCCAACGGCGGGCGGCTGTGCGTCAAGGGCCGCTTCGGCTTCGACTACATCCACCACCCGCAGCGCCTCACCAAGCCCCTGGTGCGTCGCGAGGGCGTGGCCAAGGACCCCAGCATCCCCTGGCGCCAGGACCAGTGGGCCGAGGTCTTCCGCGAGGCCAGCTGGGACGAGGCGCTGGCGCTGGCCTCGGGTGGCCTGAAGGCGCTGCGCGACCAGCACGGCCCGAAGTCGCTGGCTGGCTTCGGCTCGGCCAAGGGCAGCAATGAAGAGGCCTACCTGTTCCAGAAGCTGGTGCGCGTGGGCTTTGGCAGCAACAACGTCGACCACTGCACCCGGCTGTGCCATGCCTCCAGCGTGGCGGCGCTGCTCGAAGGCGTGGGCTCGGGCGCGGTCAGCAACCCGGTGCGCGACGTGGAGCTGGCCGAGCTGTTCATCGTCATCGGCTCCAACCCCACCGCCAACCACCCGGTGGCCGCCACCTGGATGAAGAACGCCGCGCGCCGCGGCGCCAAGATCGTGCTGGCCGACCCGCGCCGCACCGAGCTGGCCCGTGACGCCTGGCAGGTGCTGAACTTCCGCCCCGACACCGACGTGGCCCTGGTCAACGCCATGCTCTACGTGGTGGTCGAGGAGGACCTGATCGACCACGCCTTCGTGGCCCAGCGCGCGCACAACCTGCAGGCGGTGATCGACGGCGTCCAGGGCTTCAGCCCCGAGGCGATGGCGCCGATCTGCGGCATCCCGGCGCAGACCATCCGCGAGGTCACCCGCGCTTATGCCAAGAGCAAGGGCTCGATGATCCTGTGGGGCATGGGGGTCAGCCAGCACGTGCACGGCACCGACAACGTGCGCAGCCTGATCGCGCTGGCCACGCTGACCGGCCAGATCGGCCGCCCCGGCACCGGCCTGCACCCGCTGCGCGGCCAGAACAATGTGCAAGGCGCCAGCGACGCCGGCCTGATCCCGATGATGTTCCCCAACTACCAGCGCGTGAACAACACCGAGGCCCATGCCTGGTTCGAGCGCTTCTGGGGTACGCCGCTGGACGCCACGCCGGGCTACACCGTGGTCGAGATCCTGCACAAGGCCAAGGCGCCCGACAGCGACCCGCACAAGATCCGCGGGATGTACGTGATGGGCGAGAACCCGGCGATGTCCGACCCCGACCTGAACCATGCGCGCGAAGGCCTGGCCTCGCTGACGCATCTGGTGGTGCAGGACCTGTTCCTCACCGAGACCGCCTGGCTGGCCGACGTGGTGCTGCCCGCCAGCGCCTGGCCCGAGAAGTGGGGAACGGCCACCAACACCGACCGCATGGTGCAGATGGGCCGCCCCGCCGTGGCCCCGCCCGGCGACGCGCGGCGCGACCTGTGGATCCTGCAGCAGCTGGCGCGCGGCATGGGCCTGGACTGGCGCTACGAGGGCCCCGAGGACGGCGTGGCCGCGGTCTACGAGGAAATGCGCCAGGCCATGCACGGCGTGATCGCCGGCGTCAGCTGGGAGCGGCTGCTGGCCGCCGATTCGGTCACCTACCCCTGCCTGAGCGAGGACGACCCCGGCCAGCCCATCGTCTTCACCGACGGCGTGCCCACCGCCGACGGCAAGGTCCACCTGGTGCCCACCTCGCTGGTGCCGGGCAACGAGCCGCCGGATGCCGACTACCCCTTCGTGCTGATCACCGGCCGCCAGCTCGAGCACTGGCACACGGGCAGCATGACGCGGCGCAGCCGCGTGCTGGACGCGGTGGAGCCGCTGGCCACCGTCAGCCTGTGTGGCGCCGATCTGGACCGGCTGGGCCTGCAGCCCGGCGATGCGCTGACGGTCAGCTCGCGCCGCGGCAGCGTCACGCTGCATGCGCGGCGCGACGATGGCACGCCCGAAGGCACGGTGTTCATGCCCTTTGCCTACGCCGAGGCGGCGGCCAATCTGCTGACCAACCCGGCGCTGGACCCCTTCGGCAAGATCCCGGAGTTCAAGTACTGCGCGGTGCGGGTCAGCGCGGGCGGCGAGGTGCTGGCGCCGGCGGGGTATGGCACCGGCGCAGCGGCCTGATCTCGGCTCAGAGGCTGAGTGTTTTTCGATCGTGCCCGACAGGTGCCTGCAAACGCCTCCGATTGAGGCGCAAAGCACAGCCATAGCTCGGGCTATGGCGAGCATTTGCAACGATGAGCGGGGGCGTTTTCAGGTGCAGGGCGGGCATGAGTGAAAGACTCTCAGCCTCTCAGCCGGGCATGGCAGACTGACCGACCCGTCGTCCTGCCAGCCCGCCATGCATCCTCCTGCTTCCCGCATCGCTCTCGTCACCGGCGCCGGCTCCGGCATTGGCCAGGCCTGCGCGCTGGCCCTGATGGCCGTCGGCTGGACCGTGGTCTTCAGCGGCCGCTCGGCCGACAAGCTGCAGGCTGCGATCAACGCCTCACCCACGCCCGAGCGCGGCGTGGCGATCGTCGCCGATGTGACGGATGAGGCCTCGGTCGATGCGCTGTTCGCGCAGATCCAGCAGCGCTTTGGTCGCCTGGACCTGCTGTTCAACAACGCCGGTGTCTTCACCGCCGGTGTGCCGCTGGACGACCTGCCGGTGGCCGCCTGGCGCGCCGCGGTGGACACCAACCTGACCGGCGCCTTCCTGTGCACCCGCGCCGCCTTCCGGCTGATGAAGGCGCAGCAGCCGCGCGGCGGGCGCATCGTCAACAACGGCTCGATCTCGGCCCATGTGCCGCGGCCCAACTCGGCCGCCTACACCGCCACCAAGCATGCGATGACCGGGCTGACCAAGTCCTGCGCGCTCGATGGCCGCGCCTTTGACATCGCGGTGGGTCAGATCGACATCGGCAACGCCGCCACCGACATGACCACCGCCATGGCCGCCGGCATGCCGCAGGCCGACGGCAGCGTGCGCGCCGAGGCCCGCATGCACGTGCGGCACGTGGCCGACGCGGTGGTGCAGATGGCCGGCCTGCCGCTGGAGGCCAATGTGCTGTTCATGACGGTGATGGCCACCGGCATGCCCTTTGTCGGGCGCGGCTGAACCCGCACGGAAGATGGCGCCGTGTCGGCATCCCTAAAGCAAGGGTGTCCGACGCGCTCGAAACTTGATCCGAGGGAGGGTGCGCGGGCGCTGCAACTGGCAGCATCTGCTGATGCGGTGCGCCCAAAGGGATGGCGCGCCGACTCCAGGAGCCTTGCCATGAATCGACCGATCACCTCCCGCCGTGCCAGCCGCATGGCCCGTCCGTTGGCCATGGGCGCCGTGCTGGTGCCGCTGCTGCTCAGCGCGGCGATCCAGCAGGCCTGGGCCGCCACGGTCAACGACATCGGGGCCGCCGGCACCGCGGGCACGCAGGGCACGTCGCCGGGTGGTGGTGGTGGCAACGGCGGCACCGGCGGCAGCGCCAGCGCCACGGCAGGCCCCAATGGCGACAGCAGCAACACGGCGAACGCCAGCGGCGGCACCGGCGGTGCCGGCGGCAATGGGGGCAGCGGCACCGCGGTCGTCTCCGGCGGCAACGCCGGCAACGGCGGCGACGGCGGCTCGGCCGCCGCCAGTGCCACCACGGCGCCCGCTGCAGGCGCGGCCACCGCCAACGCCGCCGCCAACGGCGGCCATGGTGGATCGGGAGGCAGCGGTGGCGCCAGCGGCGGCGCCGGGGCTGGCCTGGGGGGCAGCGGCGGCAACGGCGCTGGCGCCACGGCTGTCGCGACGGCCACGGGCGTGGGCGCCTCGACCGGGTCGGCCACG
>NZ_JAGQDE010000008.1 GCF_018069755.1 Ideonella aquatica
CGGCCGAGGCTGCTGCCCAGGCCGCCGCGGCCGCTGCCGCGCAGCAGACTGCCGCCACGGCGGCCGCACCGGCGCCGGCCCCTGCGCCCGCCCCGGCAGCGGCTCCCGCGCCGGCCGAGCCGCCCAAGCCGACGGTTCGCCTCGTCAAGGGCACCTCCGCCGATGCCGACGAGCAAAAGCGCATGGCCGAGCTGGCCAAGCGCCGCCAGGCTGCCGAGGACGAGGCCGCCAAGATTCGCGAGATGATGAATCGCAAGGCGAAGGTCATGGTCGCGAAGAAGGAGGAGCCCAAGCCGGTCGAGCCGGCGGCTGCCGCCAACAAGGAAGGCATCAAGGGCACCATCCACAAGGCCAAGGCCGCCCCGGGCGCCACCACCACCACGGCTGGTACCGCCAAGCCGGGCGACAAGAAGTCGGTCAAGTCCGAGAAGCTGTCGTCGAGCTGGGCCGATGACAAGAAGCGCGGCACGCCGGCCGGCAAGGGCCGACCGGACGCCAACGCCGGCCGCGCCGGCTGGAAGGCCCCGCGCGGCGGCCGCCGTGGCGACAGCCGCGATGGCGACCGTGGCAGCAACTTCCAGATGCCGACCGAGCCGCAGACCCAGGAAGTCCACGTTCCCGAGACCATCTCGGTGGCGGACCTGGCTCACAAGATGTCGGTCAAGGCCAGCGAGGTCATCAAGAAGCTGATGCAGCTGGGTCAGATGGTCACCATCAACCAGCAGCTGGACCAGGAAACGGCCATGATCGTGGTCGAGGAAATGGGCCACAAGGCGTTCGCCGCCAAGCTGGACGACCCCGATGCCTTCCTCGAGGAAGAACACGCCGCCACCGATGGCGAGGCCAAGCCGCGCGCGCCGGTGGTCACCGTCATGGGCCACGTCGACCACGGCAAGACCTCGCTGCTGGACTACATCCGCCGCAGCCGCGTCGCCGCGGGCGAGGCGGGCGGCATCACGCAGCACATCGGCGCCTACCACGTCGAAACGCCGCGCGGTGTCATCACCTTCCTCGACACCCCGGGTCACGAGGCCTTCACGGCCATGCGCGCCCGCGGTGCCAAGGCCACCGACATCGTCATCCTGGTTTGCGCCGCCGACGACGGCGTGATGCCGCAGACCAAGGAAGCCATCGCCCACGCCAAGGCGGCCCAGGTGCCGATCGTCGTGGCGATGACCAAGATCGACAAGCCGGAGGCCAACATCGAGCGCGTCAAGAGCGAGCTGGTGGCCGAGCAGGTGGTGCCCGAGGACTTCGGCGGTGACAGCCCCTTCGTGGGCGTGTCCTCCAAGACCGGCCAGGGTATCGATGCCCTGCTTGAGCAGGTGCTGCTGCAGGCCGAGGTGCTGGAGCTGACCGCGCCGATCGAGGCTGCCGCCAAGGGCCTGGTCGTTGAAGCGCGCCTGGACAAGGGCCGCGGCCCGGTGGCCACCGTGCTGGTGCAGTCGGGCACCCTGAAGAAGGGCGACGTGGTGCTGGTCGGCTCGAGCTATGGCCGCGTGCGCGCCATGCTCGACGAAGACGGCAAGGCCACCGACGCTGCCGGCCCGTCGATCCCGGTCGAGATCCAGGGCCTGACCGAGGTGCCGCTGGCTGGCGACGACTTCATGGTGCTGGCCGACGAGCGCCGCGCCCGTGAAATCGCCACCTTCCGCCAGGGCAAGTACCGCGACGTCAAGCTGGCCAAGCAGCAGGCCGCCAAGCTCCAGGACATGTTCACCAACATGGGCCAGGAAGCCGCGCAGTCGCTGCCCCTCATCATCAAGGCCGACGTGCAGGGCTCGCAGGAGGCCCTGGCCTCGTCGCTGCTCAAGCTGTCGACCGACGAGGTGCGGGTGCAGATCGTCCATGCGGCGGTCGGCGGCATCAGCGAGTCCGACGTCAACCTGGCGATCGCCTCCAAGGCCATCATCATTGGTTTCAACACCCGTGCCGATGCCAATGCCCGCAAGCTGGCCGAGCACAACGGGGTGGATCTGCGCTACTACAACATCATCTACGACGCCGTGGATGAGGTGAAGGCGGCGATGGGCGGCATGCTGGCGCCCGAGCAGAAGGAAGAGGCACTGGGCACGGCCGAGATCCGCAAGGTCTTCGTGGCTTCGAAGATCGGCACCGTGGCCGGCTCGATGATCACCTCGGGCCTGGTGCGCCGCAACGCCAAGTTCCGCCTGCTGCGCGACAACATCGTGATCTACACCGGCGAGATCGAGTCGGTGCGTCGCGAGAAGGACGATGTCAAGGAAGTCAAGGAAGGCTTCGAGTGCGGTATCAAGCTGCGCAACTACAACGACATCTCCGAAGGTGACGTGCTGGAGGTCTACGAAATCAAGGAGATCGCCCGCACGCTGTAAACCGGCGGCACGGACGTCCTCCGATCAACCCCGCCGCCTGCGGCGGGGTTTTTGCTTGAGGCGACCGATGGTCAGGAGCATCCCATGCGACACAAGCGCAGCATTCCCAACCGCAGTTTCCGCGTGGCCGACCAGATCCAGCGCGATGTGGCCGAGCTGATCCGCGAGCTGAAAGATCCGCGCATCGGCATGGTCACGATCAGCGGTGTCGACGTCACGCCCGACTATGCCCACGCCACGGTGCGTTTCACCTTGCTGGTCGGCAGCCCCGAGGCCACCGAAGAGGCGCTGAATGAGGCCGCCGGCTTCGTGCGCAACGGCCTGTTCAAGCGCCTGCAGATCCACACCGTGCCGACGCTGCACTTCAAGTTCGACCAGACCACCGAGCGCGCGGCCGAACTCAATGCGCTGATCCAGCGCGCCAACGCCACCCGCGCCAAGGACGAGTGAGCCTGTGAGCGCGCCCCTGCGTCCCCGCGTCCCGCGCCGTGCCCTGCATGGCGTGCTGCTGCTCGACAAGCCGGTGGGCCTGTCGAGCAACGACGCGCTGCAAAAGGCCAAGCGCCTGATGCGGGCGGAGAAGGCCGGCCACACCGGCACGCTGGACCTGCTGGCCAGCGGCCTGCTGCCGCTGTGCTTCGGCGCGGCCACCAAGTTCTCGCAGGCCAGCCTGGACGCCGACAAGCGCTACACCGCCACGCTGCGTCTGGGCCAGACCCGCGCCGGTGGCGACCTGGAAGGCGAGGTGCTGCGCGAGCGGCCGGTGGCGGTCACGCCCGACGCCATCGCCGCGGCCTGTGCCCGTTTCAGCGGCCTGATCAAGCAGGTGCCGCCCATGCACTCGGCGCTGAAGAAGGACGGCAAGGCGCTGTACGAGTACGCCCGTGCCGGCATCGAGGTAGAGCGTGCGCCGCGCCAGGTCACGATCCACGCGATCGACATCCTGTCCTGGGCACCCGAGCAGCACCAACTGGTGCTGGACGTGCGCTGCTCCAAGGGCACCTACATCCGCACGCTGGCCGAGGACATCGGCGAGCTGCTGGGCTGCGGCGCACACCTGAGCGCTTTGCGCCGCACCGCCAGCGGCGGCCTGGACCTGGCCGATGCCGTCACCCTGGACCAGCTAGCTGCGCTGACCGAGCCCGAGCGCGACACCCTGCTGCGCCGACCCGACTGCTTGCTGGCCGACCAGCCTGAGGTGCGCCTGCCCGCCAACGAGGCGGCCCGATTCCTGCAAGGCCTGCGCCGACGCACCCCGCTGGCCGATGCCGATGCCGTGCGCGTCTATGGCCCCGAACCCGCTGCCTTCCTGGGCAGCGCCCACATCACCGCCGGCGAACTCATCGCCGACCGCCTGTTGAGCCCGCCCGAGGTCCAGGCCCTGCTGCAATCCTGAGAAACCGAGGCCCCTCATGAGCCGTCAGATCCGCAATATCGCCATCATCGCCCACGTCGACCATGGCAAAACCACCATGGTGGACCAACTGCTGCGCCAGAGCGGCATCTTCGCCGAGCACGAGAAGGTCGTCGACACGGTGATGGACAGCAATGCCATCGAGCGCGAGCGTGGCATCACCATCCTGGCCAAGAACTGCGCGGTGCGCTGGAACGGCACCCACATCAACATCGTTGACACCCCGGGCCACGCCGACTTCGGTGGCGAGGTCGAGCGCGCGCTGTCGATGGTCGACGGTGTGCTGCTGCTGATCGACGCCCAGGAAGGCCCGATGCCGCAGACCCGCTTCGTCACCAAGAAGGCGCTGGCGCTGGGCCTGCGCCCGATCGTGGTGGTCAACAAGGTCGACAAGCCGGGCGCCAACTGCGACAAGGTGATCAACGCCGCCTTCGACCTGTTCGACAAGCTGGGCGCCACCGACGAACAGCTCGATTTCCCGGTGGTCTACGCCTCGGGCATCAATGGCTGGTCCTCGCTCGAGGAAGGCCCGGCCGGCGAGGCCTGGGGCACCTCGATGGGCCCGCTGTTCGACACCATCCTGAAGCATGTGCCGGCGCATCAGGGCGACCCGTCCGCACCGCTGCAGCTGCAGATCTCGGCGCTGGACTACTCCACCTTCGTCGGTCGCATCGGCGTGGGCCGCATCAACGCCGGCACGCTGCGCCCGGCGCAGGATGTGCTGGTCATGGAAGGTCCGGACGGCAAGTCCTACAAGGGCCGCGTCAACCAGGTCCAGACTTTCCAGGGCCTGGAGCGCCAGCAGGCGACCGAGGCAGGCCCGGGCGACATCGTGCTGATCAACGGCATCGAGGACCTGGGCATCGGCGTGACCATCACCGACCCGGCCAACCCGGCGCCGCTGCCGATGCTGAAGATCGACGAGCCGACGCTGACGATGAACTTCTGCGTCAACACCAGCCCGCTGGCTGGTCGCGAAGGCAAGTACGTCACCAGCCGCCAGATCTGGGACCGGCTGCAGAAGGAACTGCAGAGCAATGTGGCGCTGCGCGTGTCCGAGACCGACGAGGACGGTGTCTTCGAAGTCTCCGGCCGGGGCGAGCTGCACCTGACCATCCTGCTGGAGAACATGCGTCGCGAGGGCTACGAGCTGGCGGTCAGCAAGCCGCGCGTGGTGTTCCATGATGTGGACGGCGTGCGTCATGAGCCGATCGAGCTGGTCACCGCCGACGTCGAGGAAACCCACCAGGGCGGGGTGATGCAGGCGCTGGGCGAGCGCAAGGGCGAGCTGGTCAACATGGAACCTGATGGCCGCGGCCGCGTGCGCCTGGAGTACCGCATCCCGGCGCGCGGACTGATCGGCTTTTCCAACGAGTTCCTGAACCTGACCCGCGGCTCGGGCCTGATCAGCAACATCTTCGACGGCTACGAGCCGCACAAGGGCGAGATCGCCGGCCGCAAGAACGGCGTGCTGATCAGCATGGACGCCGGTGAGATCTTCACCTACGCGCTGGGCAAGCTCGATGACCGCGGCCGCATGTTCGTCAAGCCCAACGACCCGGTCTACGAGGGCATGATCGTCGGCATCCACAGCCGCGAGAACGACCTGGTGGTCAACGCCACCCGCACCAAGCAGCTGACAAACTTCCGCGTCAGCGGCAAGGAAGACGCGATCAAGGTGACGCCGCCGATCGAGCTGACGCTGGAGTACGGCGTCGAGTTCATCGACGATGACGAGCTGGTCGAGATCACACCCAAGAGCATCCGCGTGCGCAAGCGCCACCTCAGCGAGCACGATCGCAAGCGTGCCGCGCGCGAGGCCTGATCGCCCGGATGACGCCCAGCCACCGCGCCGAGGGCGCGCAGGTCTTCGTCATGGCGTCGGTCGCCGTCCCGGCGATCACGCGCTGGGCGCTGTCCTTGGCAGCCTTGGGCGTCGTCCTCATTGGCTGGCAGCTCTACGCGCTGTTTCCGCCCGCGATCTGGCGCGAAGCGCTGGCGCGCACACTGGACGGCCGCGGGGCATGGGGCGGACCGCGGTGGCTTGCCGCGCTGGCGCCGCTGATGGCGGCCGGCCTGGTCGCCTGGGGGACCTGGATGCAGCGTCGCCATGGTCGCCTGACGCTGAACGAGCGGACGCTGAGCTACGCCAGCGGTGTGCCACTGTTCGCCCGCTGGCTCGACTGGCAGCTGGCTCTGGACGACCTGCGCAGCGGTCGCACCCGGCTCCGTCTGACCGGCCTCGGCGTGGGTAGCCAGGGGCTGGCGCTGATTCGGCTGGGCTGGGGACTCTCCGGCCTGCGAGGCCTGCGGCCGGCAGTCTGGCGACCGCTCGGCCAGGGCAGCGCCGAGGCGTCCTCCAGCCAGCCGCCCCACCGGCCGCTGGGCTATATCAACTGGCGCCACCCCGCCAACGCCGCCTGGCTGCAGCAGCGCTTTGAGGCGCTGCCGCTGATACAGGCGCTGCGTGCCCAGGGCGTGGTCCTGCCGGCCTGGACATCCTTGCGCGACCACGCCGCGGGGGCGGACCTGATGGCCCATCCCCGCCTGCGCGTGGTGCTGCTGGCGCTGGCAGCACTGACCGTCAGTGGTGCGGTGCTGCTGCACCTGTCGCGCTTCCAGCATTATGTGCAGCCCTGGTCAAGCGCCCACTGGCTGGCGATCGGCGCCCTGATAGGCACGCTGACCCTGGCCTGGTTCGGTGTCCTCGCGCCGCCCATGCCTGCCGACCCGTCGTCGCGCTGGTCCTTGCGGGTCGCCCAGTGGCTGTCCGCGGCGATGATGGTGGTGGTGCTGGGCTGGAACCTTCATCAGGCACCGCTGGCCTGGGCGCGCGCCTTCTCGCCGGCCCAGCCGGTGAGCTGCGTCCTGGACACCGACGCCGCGCGTCTGCGTCCGGAGGGCGCGTCGCCGCCTTGCCCGGAGATCGCCGTCGACCTGTCGGCGCCGTATTGGCGTGCCCAGGCCGACGGCTCGACGCACACCCTGATCCTGCGCCGAGGCTGGGGCGGTCGCTGGACCCAGTACGACACCGAGGCCTTGAACCGGCGCCCGCCGGGCCCGACCAGCCGAGGACACCCATGAGTTGGCGCCAAGCGTTCACCCATCCCAGCCACCCGCAGGCGGTGGCGATCATGCTGCTGGTCACCCTGTTGTGGTCGATCGCCGGCGTGGTGTCGCGCCATCTTGAGTCGGCGGCCTCATTCGAGGTGACCTTCTGGCGCAGCGCTGCCAACGCATTGGCCCTGGCCGTGCTGCTGGGCTGGCAGAAAGGGCCGGCCACGCTGTGGGCCGAGGTGCGCGGGGGAGGGCGCCTGCTGTGGCTGTCAGCGGCCTGCTGGACGGTGATGTTCACCTCCTTCATGCTGGCGATGACGCTGACCACGGTGGCCAATGTGCTGGTGACGATGTCGCTGGCACCGCTGGTCACCGCACTGATCAGCCGGGTCTGGCTGAAACACCGGCTGCCGGGACGCACCTGGGTGGCGATCGTGCTGGCCGGCATCGGCATCGCCTGGATGTACGGCTCGCAGGTGGCCGGCGGCAGCCCGCGCGACCTGCTGGGCACCCTGGTGGCTCTGACCGTGCCGCTGGCCGGCGGCACCATGTGGACGCTGCTGCAGCACAACGCCCAGGCTCACCCGGACGAGCACCGCGACATGACCCCGGCCGTGCTGCTGGGCTCACTGGCCTCGGCCTTGCTGACGCTGCCGCCCGCCTGGCCGCTGGCCGCCTCAGGCCACGACATCAGCCTGCTGGTGATGCTGGGCGTGGTGCAACTGGCGATTCCCTGCGTGCTGGCGGTGGCCGCCGGCCGGGTGCTGAAGGCCCCCGAGGCGGCGCTGCTGGGTCTGCTGGAGATCCTGTTTGGCGTCACCTGGACCTGGCTGGGCACCGCTGAATCGCCTACGCCGGCGGTGATCGGCGGCGGCACCCTGGTGCTGCTGGCCCTGGCCGGCAACGAGGCCCTGGCACTGCGCCAGCGTGCCCAGGCCTGAGAAAATCATGACCATGAGCTTCACGTCTGCCCACGCCGTCTCGAGCGACGGCCATGTGCTGGCCGAGCGCCGCGGCGCGATCGGCCTGATCACCCTGAACCGAGCGGGTGCGCTGAATGCGCTGTCGCTGGCGATGGTGCGCGACCTGACCCAGGTGCTGCTGGACTGGCGCAGCGACACCGCGGTGGCCGGCGTGGTGGTGCGCGGCGCCGGACGCGAGGGCAAGCCCCCCGCGTTCTGCGCCGGCGGCGACATCCGCTTCTTTCACCAGGCGGCGCTGGCCGGCGACCCGCGGCTCGAGGACTTCTTCACCGAGGAATACGCCCTCAATCACCTGATCCACCGCTACCCCAAGCCCTTTATCGCGCTGATGGACGGCATCTGCATGGGCGGCGGCATGGGCATCAGCCAGGGCGCGGCGCTGCGCGTGGTCACCGAGCACAGCAAGCTGGCGATGCCCGAAACCCACATCGGCCTGTTCCCCGATGTGGGCGGTGGCTGGTTTCTGGCGCGCTGCCCGGGTCACCTGGGCGAGTACCTGGCGCTGACCGGTCACATCCTGGGCGCCGAGGACGCGATCGCTGCCGGCCTGGCCGACATCCGGGTCGATGCCGCGCGCCAGGACGCGTTGATCGATGCGCTGGCCTCGCTGCAGGACCCCACCGCCGATGGCGTGCTGGCCGCGGCGCGCCATTTCGCCACGCCAGTGGGTGCGGCGCCGCTGGATGCTCACCGCGCCGAGATCGACGCCTGCTTCAGCCGCGACGCACTGGCCACCATTGATGCCGCGCTGGCCGGAGCCGGCGGCGCCTTCGCCCTGGCCACGCGCCAGGCACTGGCCAAGCGCTCGCCGCTGATGATGGCCGTGACACTCGAGCAGGTGCGCCGCGCCCGCCAGATGACGCTGGCCGAGGACCTGCGCCTCGAGCGCGACCTGGTGCGCCATTGCTTCTGGCTGCGCCCCGGCACCGCCAGCGAGACGGTCGAAGGCATCCGCGCGCTGGCGGTGGACAAGGACCACCACCCGCGCTGGAATCCGCCGCACATCGCTGACGTCACGCCCGAGATGGTGGCGCCGTTCTTTGCCAGCCCCTGGCCGGCCCACGTGCACCCGCTGCGCGCACTCGACTGAGGTTTCCATGCAGATCAGCGCACACGGCGTGGCCATCGAGGTGGACGACCAGGGACCGATGTCCGGTCCGGTGGTGCTGCTGATCCAGGGCCTGGGCATGCAGCTCACCGACTGGCCGCAGGCCCTGGTCGATGACCTGGTCGGCCGCGGTCACCGCGTGCTGCGCTTCGACAACCGCGATGCCGGTTTGTCGCAGGGCTTTGACGCCACAGCGCTGGCCGCTGGCCTGGCCTACACGCTGAGCGACATGGTGCAGGATGCCTTGGGTGTGCTCGACGCGCTGGGCGTGGCTCGCGCGCATGTGGTGGGTGCGTCCATGGGCGGCATGATCGCCCAGCGCCTGGCCGCCGCCCACCCCGGGCGCGTGGCCAGCCTGACGCTGGTGATGACCACCGCCGGTGCCCGCGGCCTGCCAGCGCCCACGCCGCAGGCCCTGGCCACACTCAGCGCGCGGCCTGAAGGCTCTGCAATCGACCAGCTGGCGCAGCACATGGTGCGCAGCTTCGGCGTGCTGGGCAGCCCGGCCTACGCGCCGGAGCCGCCGGCCTTCATGGCCCATTGGCAGCGCCAGGTGCAGCGTGCCTGGCGACCGCAGGGCACGGCGCGACAGATGGCTGCGGTGATGGCCGACGGCGATCGCACCCCGCTGCTCGCCCGCATCACGGCACCCGTCCACATCATCCACGGCGACGCCGACCCGCTGGTGCCGGTGGCCGCCGCCGAACACCTGGCCCGACACCTGCCGGGCTCGACGCTGGACATCATCCCCGGCATGGGCCACGACTTCCCGCTGCCGCTGATGCCGCGTTGGGCCGCCGGCATCGCCGCCAACGCCGCCCGGCCAGGAGCCGCCCGATGAGCGTTCAATGGTTCCCCGGCCACATGCATGCCACGCGCAAGGCGATCGCCGAGCGCATGAAGGCGGGCATCGATGTGGTGATCGAGCTGCTCGATGCGCGCCTGCCCGGCTCCAGCGCCAACCCGCTGCTGGCCGAGCTGACCGCGCGCCGGCCCGGCCTGAAGGTGCTGAACAAGCAGGACCTGGCCGATGCAGCGCGCACGTCCGACTGGCTGGCCCACTACAACGCCCAGCCGCAGACCCGCGCCATCGGCCTGGATGCCAGCGAGCGAGCGCCTGCGCAGCGGCTGGTCGCGGCCTGCCGTGAGCTGGCACCGCAGCGCGGCGGCATGGACCGGCCGCTGCGCATCCTGATCTGCGGCGTGCCCAACGTGGGCAAGTCCACGCTGGTCAACACGCTGGCCGGCCGCAAGGCGGCCAAGACCGGCGACGAAGCCGGCATCACCAAGAACGAGCAGCGCATCACGCTGGCAGAAGACGCCTACCTGTTCGATACGCCGGGCATGCTGTGGCCCAAGATCATCGCGCCGCGCTGCGGCTTTCACCTGGCGGCCAGCGGTGCGGTGGGTCGCAATGCCTATGACGAACAAGAGGTGGCGCTGGAGCTGCTGGAATCGCTGATCGAGGCCGGCTTCGGCGGGCTGGTGGCGGCGCGCTGGCGCCAGACCGAGGTCGACACCCTCGCGGCCGAAGACCTGCTGGAGCGCATCGGCCGCTTCCGCGGCGCGGTGCGCAGCGGTGGCGTGGTCGACCTGCAGAAGGCCGCCGAGGTGGTGCTCAACGACTTCCGCTCCGGCGCGCTGGGCCGCGTGACGCTGGAGACGCCGGCGCAGATCGCCACCTGGATTGCCGAGGGCGAGGCCGAGGACGCCCGCCGCCGCGAAGAGCGCGCCGCGATCCGCGAGGAACGCGCGCGCCAGCGCCGCAAGGCCCGCAAATGACGCACGCGCCGCTGTCGCCCTGGCGCCTGTCGGTGGCGCCCATGCTCGACTGGACCGACCGGCACTGCCGCTACTTCCACCGCCTGATCACCCGACGCACCCGTCTCTACACCGAGATGGTCACCACCGGGGCCCTGCTGCATGGCGACCAGCACCGCCACCTGGACTTCAACCCGGAAGAGCACCCGCTGGCCCTGCAACTGGGCGGCAGCGAGCCCGAGGACCTGGCGGCCTGCGCCCGTCTGGCCGAGCGCTGGGGCTACGACGAGGTCAACCTCAACTGCGGCTGTCCCAGCGAACGCGTGCAGCGCGGTGCTTTTGGTGCCTGTCTGATGAATGAGCCGCGGCTGGTGGCCGATGGCGTCAAGGCCATGCGTGACGCGGTGCAGCGCATCCCGGTGACCGTCAAGCACCGCATCGGCGTGGACCGCACCGAGTCGTATGACTTCGTGCGTGACTTCGTCGGCACCGTGGCCGAGGCTGGCTGCGAGGTGGTCATCGTCCATGCCCGCAATGCCTGGCTCCAGGGTCTGTCGCCCAAGGAAAACCGCGAGGTGCCACCGCTGCGCTACGAGTTCGTCTACCGGCTCAAGCGTGACTTTCCGCGGCTGACCGTGGTGCTCAATGGTGGCGTCCAGTCCAACGAGGATATCGCCACCCACCTGGCCCAGGTTGACGGTGTGATGATCGGTCGCGAGGCCTACCACCAGCCCTGGCTGATGGCCGACTGGGACAGCCGCTTCCTGGGGGCTGCCGACGACCCGGCCGACAGCCGCGACCAGGTCGAAGCCGCGCTGGTGGCCTACATGGCCCGCTGCGGCGTGCCCTGGTCGCATGTGGCGCGCCACATGCTGGGGCTGCGCAACGGCCTGCCAGGCGCGCGCCGTTGGCGCCAGGTCTGGAGCGACCACCGCCTGAAGGGCCAGCCAGCGCAGGCGGTCTGGCAACAGCTGCGTGACATGGCGCCAGTGCGCTGACACCTCGCAACCCACGGTTACAGTGCGATCCAGGGCTCCGCGGCACCATGCCGTCTTCACGGGCTCGTCGGGAGGAGCGCATGAGAACCAGCATCACCGGGCGGTGGCTGCCCTTGCTCGGTCTGGCCAGCGTGCTGGCTCTGACTGGCTGTGGCGGCAGCCAGCCGCAGGACGAGGCCGCTGCCTCGGTCGACAAGGCCACGCGACAATCGCTCAGCCCGCAGGGCACCAGCAGCCCCAGCAGCACCTCGGTGGCCGATGCCGTTCGGCTGGCGCATCAGGCCAGCTTTGGCCCCAGCGAGGCCCTGGTGGCCGAGATCCAGGCCGCCGGTGCGGCCAGCTGGATCAAGCAGCAGATGACGCTGGACCTGTCGCGCTACCAGCGCGGCGGCAATGACCGCATCCACACCCGCTCCAGCACGGTGCCGTTCTGCGACGCTGGCGCTCAGAAGGACAACCCGTACTGCTGGCGCGACTATTACTCGACCGAGCCGCTGGTCTGGGATTTCTACCGCAATGCGGTGGGCCAGCCCGACCAGTTGCGCCAACGGGTAGCGATGGCGCTGTCGCACTTTCTGGTGGTCAGCGGCTACGAGATCTCGGGCACCTATGGCCTGCGCAACTACCAGAACAAGCTGCTGGCGCTGGCCTTCGACAACTACCGCCAGCTGCTGCGCCAGGTGATCCTGTCCCCGGTGATGGGCGACTACCTGGACCATGTCAACAACGACCGCTTCGCGCCCAACGAGAACTTCGCGCGCGAGTTGCTGCAGCTGTTTGCGCTGGGCACCTGCAAGCTGGAGGCCGACGGCACGCTCAAGGGCGGCCGATGCCGGCCGGTGTACGACAACACCATGGTGCGCAACTACGCCTTCGCGCTGACCGGCTGGACCTATCCGCCCGGCGGCGCCAGCCCCTGGGGCTGCTGGCCGCAGGGCGCCAATTGCCTGTACTACGGCGGCGAGATGGTCGAGGCACCGCGCCTGCGCGACCGGCGCGCACGCAGCCTGCTGTCCAAGGTCAGCGTCGCACCGCTGACGCCAGCGCCCGCCGCGCTGGACCAGGTGCTCGACAGCCTGATGCGCCACCCGAACATGGCGCCCTTCGTGGCGCGCCGGCTGATTCAGCACCTGGTGTCCAGCGACCCCGAACCGGCCTATGTGGGGCGCGTGTCCGCGGCCTTCGAGACCGGCCGCTTCGTCTACACCGACACCAGCGGCGAACATGTCTTTGGCACCTCGCACAAGGGCGACCTGTCGGCCACCGTGGCCGCCGTGCTGCTTGACCCGCTGGCGCGCAATGAGGCGCCCGATGCGCCGCGTGCCGGACACCTGCGCGCACCGGCGCTGCTGTTCACCGGTGCGCTGCGCGCCTTCAAGGGCCATACTGATGGCGAGCCTTTCAACTGGTGGTGGGGCGACACGCTGCACCAGCAGATGTTCATGTCGCCGTCGGTGTTCGGCTTCTATCCGCCGGACTACCCGGTGCCGGGCACCGGCCGCGTCGGTCCCGAGTTCGGCATCCACAACACGAATGGCGCGCTGGAGCGCTTGAACGTGCTGACCTGGCTGTTCGACTGGGGCGGCTCGGCGCCGAACCCGGACATCCCCGATGCGCTGGGCACCGGCGTCGACCTGAGCGACTTCACCCCGATGGCCGGCAGTGCGGGTCCCCTGGTGGACCGCATCAGCCTGACGCTGCTGGGTCGAACACTGGCCAAGGGGCCGCGCAAGACGGTGGTCGACGCGGTGTCGTTCTGGACCAGCGATGTCGACAAGGACCATTGGCGGGAGCGCCGGGTGGCCACCGCAGCCTATCTGCTGCTGGCCTCGCCCGACTACCAGGTGCAGCGCTGAGGAGGGCCGATTGATGACACACATTCACCACTTCCACAGCCGCCGCCGCTTCCTGGGTGCCGGTGGTGCGCTGGCCGCGGCCCTGGGTGCGGGCAGCCTGGCCAACCTGCTGCTGGTGCCGCGCACGGCCTGGGCCGCCGACTACAAGGCCCTGGTCTGCATCGTGCTGTACGGCGGCAACGATGGCATGAACATGGTGGTGCCCACCGACACCACGCGCCACGACGCCTATGCGGCGGTGCGCGGGCCGCTGGCCTTGCCGCGCAGCAGTCTGGTGGCCTTGTCGGGCAGCGACTACGGTCTGCACCCGGCCATGGCGCCGCTGGCAGCGCACTGGAACAGCGGCATGCTGGCGCCGGTGTTCAACCTCGGACCGCTGCATGAGCCGCTGACCAAGCAGCAGTACCGCGATGCACCAGAAGGCTCCGAGACCGTGCCCGAGAGCCTGTTCTCGCACTCCGACCAGCAAATCCAGTGGGAGACCGGCACCACCGATTCGCAGACCCGCACGGGCTGGGGCGGTCGGGCCTCGCAGCACCTGGCTACGGTCAATCCGGTGATCTCGCTGGGCGGCAACGGGCACTTTGGTGTGGAGGATCTGCGCATGCCGCTGGTCCTGCCGGGCCCCGGTGCCGGCTTTGGCGCCTATGGCCTGCGGCCCGAGGACCAGGACTGGGAGCCCAACCGCCTGCGCAAGGCCGCGATCGATGCGCTCTACGCCGCGCCGCAGCCGCTGGAGCTGGGCGCCGCGTTTGCCACGCAGCAACGCAGTGCGTTCGATGTCTCGAGCCGTCTGGCCGGGCTGGTCGGCATTCGCCCCGGCGACGCCGACGCGATCCCGCAGATCGATGCGGCCTTCGCGCCGCTGATCAATGGTGGTGCGGTGACGGGCCAGCTCGGGCCGCAGCTCTACCAGGCCGCCAAGCTGATCGCCGCCAACGCGGTGGTGCAGGGCAACCGGCAGATGTTCTTCGCGCAGATGGGCGGCTTCGATACCCACCTGAACCAGGTGGGTGGCACCGCCACCGAAGGCACGCACGCGGCGCTGATGGGCGAGCTGGCCCTGGCCCTGTCCTGCTTCCAGAACGCGCTGGTGGCGCTGGGCCTGGCGCCGCAGGTGACCACCTTCACGCAAAGCGACTTCGGCCGCACCTTTGCCCCCAACGAGTCGCGTGGCACCGACCATGCCTGGGGGAACCACCAGCTGGTGCTGGGTGGCGCAGTGCATGGCGGACAGACCTATGGCAGCTACCCGACGCTGCAGCTGGGCGGTCCGGACGATGTGGGCCTGGAGGCCTGGGAGCTGCAGGGCCGCTGGATTCCCAGCAGCTCGGTCGATCAGTACGCCGCCACGCTGCTGGGGTGGTTCGGCGTGGCCGATGCTGATCTGAACGACGTGCTGCCCAACCTGGCCAACTTTGGCAGCCAACGCACGCTGGGTTTCATCTGATCAGGCGCGCGCTGGCCAGGTCGCCATCAGCAGGCCGGCCAGCGCCAACGTCAGCGCGCCCACCTGGGCCAGGCCCAGTGACTCGCCCAGGAACACCACGCCCACGGCGGTGGCGCTGAGCGGCAGCAGCACCGAGAACACGCCGGCCCTCGGCGCGGGCACCTCGCGCAGCCCGCGCATCCACAGCCAGACGGTGATCATGCTGGCGGCCAGCGCATAGAAGAACAGCAAGGCCCACATGGGTGGGGCCACCGCGCTGAAGTCGAAGGACAGGGCTTGCCACAGGCCCAGCGGCGTCACCAGTGCCAGGCCCCACAGGTTGATCAGCGCACTGATGCGGCGCGGCGACACCGCCGCGGTCAGCCGCTTGCCGATCACCACATAGCAGGCCTCGCAGACCGCGGCGGCCAGCAGCAGTGCGTAGCCCCACCAGGGCGCTTCAGCCGCCGATGATGACGAACCCGCCAGCGCCAGCCAGGCCACGCCGGTCACGGCGCAGCCAATGCCCATGGCCACCCGGCGGCCGATCTGCTCGCCCAGGAACAGCCACGACAGCAGTGCCACCAGGGCCGGAATGGCCGCCATCACCACGCCCGCTGCCACCGCGGAGGTGGCCGCGACGCCGAACAGCATGCAGATCGAGAACAGAAAATTGCCCAGGAAGCTTTCCCAGAACAGCAGCCCGCGCTCATGCGGTGCCAGCGGCGGCTCGCCCGGGGTGCGGCGCAGCCAGCCCAGCATCGCCACCGCCGCAATGCCAAAGCGCAGCCAGGCCAGCAGGAACACCGGCAGCACCGCCACCAGCATGCGCGACAGGCCCACATAGCTGCCCACCAGCGCCATGCTGGCCGCCAGGCTGGCATAGGCCAGCCAGGGCACCCGGGGTGCGCTCATCGCTGCGGGCGTCCCCGGGCGTCCAGCACCGTCAGCGCCACCTGGGACGAGGCCTGGCGGCGCAGCGGGTCCCACTGCAGCACGAAGCCGCCCAGGTCCCAGCCGCCCAGCGACTCCAGCGCCGTGAGGAATGCGGTCCGGTTGGCGCGCAGCGGCGTTCGGCGCAGGGCCTCGATCACCAACTGGCCGGCGATCCAGGCCTCCAGCGAGACATGCTCGGGCGCCGTGCTGCCCAGGCGCTGGCGGTAGGCGGACACCACGGGCCGCGAGACGTCGCCCGGCGATGGAACGACCTGGGTGATGTTCAGACCGGCCACCTGCGGTCCCAACAGGGGGCCCAGTGCGCTGGAGCTGGCCAAGCTGGTGGCATAGGCGCCACCTGCAAAGCCGCCCAGGCGCAAGCGCTTGAGGATGGCTGCCGTGGGGGCATAGGCGCACAGAAAGAGCACGGCTTGCGGACGCGCCGCCAGGATCTGTTGGGTCACCTGCAGCACGTCGCGCTGCTCCAGCGCCACCTGGTTGGTGGAATTGCGCTCGATGCGGGTGATCGCCAGCGGCGCCGGCTGGCCGGCTTGGGACAATGCGGCGCGCAAGGCCTCCAGCCCGGCGTCTCCGTCGGCATCGGCCTGCTGGACCACCGCCAGGTGCTGCCAGCCCATCGTGGCCAGCGTGCGCACGATCAGGCCCAACTCGCTGCTCAGGCCCGGGCGCAGGTGGTACAGCCAGCGCGAGGGCCGGGTGCGCAGCGACTCGGCGCCGGTCAGCGGCGCGATCATCGGCACGCCCGCCTGCACCGCCACCGGCAGGCAGCGTTGGGTCGACTCGGTGCCGACATAGCCCACCAGCGCGAAGACGCGGTCCTGCTGGATCAGCGTGCGGGTGTTCTCCAGCGCCAGCTCGGGCTCGTACTGGTCGTCCAGCGACACCAGCTCCAGCCGCCGACCGGGCAGCACCGCGGCGGCATTGGCGGCATCCACCGCCAGCTGCAGGCCGCGCTGGACCTCGATGCCCAGGTGCTGGGCTGGTCCGCTGATCGGCACCGACTGACCCAGGCGGATCACCTCGGGCGCGGACTGGGCCGCCGCACCAGCCGACCAGGCGCTGGCGCCCAGCAGCAGGTCGCGGCGACGCAGGCCGTCAGAAGGCTGCGGCATAGCGCTGGAGTTCCCAGTCGCTGACATGGCGGGCGTAGGTGATCCATTCGGCCCGCTTGAGCCGGACGAAGGCCCGCGAGAGGGTCTCGCCCAGCGCCTGGCAAACCACCGGGTCAGCCTCCAGTGCATCCACCGCCTCGCCCAGCGACTGCGGCAGCAGGCCGATGCCGCGCGCGCGCAGCGCCGGCAGGTCCAGCTGAAAAAGGTCGTCGGTGCAGACCGGCGGCAGCGCCAACTGGCGGTCGATGCCATCCAGCCCCGCGGCGATCAGCGCGGCGGTGGCCAGGTAGGGGTTGGCACTGGCATCGGGGACGCGCCATTCAAAACGGCCGGGCAGGGTGCGCAGCAGGGCCGAGCGATTGTTGGGCCCGTGGGCGATGTAGGCCGGGGCCCAGCTGGTGCCCGACAGGCTTTCGCCCACCACCAGGCGCTTGTAGCTGTTGACCGTGGGCGCGGCCAGCGCACACAGCGCCGGCGCATGGGCCAGCACGCCGGCTGCGAACTGGCGGCCCAGCAGCGACAGGTCCTCGTCCGCCTCGTCGGTCTGGAACAGGCAGGCCCCCGCCGCATCCCACAGCGACACATGAAAGTGCAGGCCG
This sequence comes from Ideonella aquatica, assembly GCF_018069755.1. Classification (GTDB taxonomy): domain Bacteria; phylum Pseudomonadota; class Gammaproteobacteria; order Burkholderiales; family Burkholderiaceae_C; genus Ideonella; species Ideonella aquatica. The sequence goes on from NZ_JAGQDE010000008.1 coordinate 17,629, forward strand.
CTGCCCGGCTGGTTGGCAAAGGGCTTGGGCATCATCGAGAAGACCATGCCGCGGGCCTCGGCCAACGCCTGTGCGGCCAGCTTGAAGCCCATCAGATGGTCGGCGCTGGCCAGCGCCTCGTCAAAGGCAAAGTTCAGCTCGTACTGGCCGTGGGCGTCTTCGTGGTCGATCTGCAGCACCGTCAGGCCCCAGGCCTCCAGCACGCCGCGCAGTTCGTGCAGGAAGCTCGCCTGGCGCGGCAGCGACTTCAGGTCGTAGCTGGGCTTGTCCAGGCGGTCGTGGTCGTCCACCGGCACGAAGCGGCCGGCCTCGCGGCGCAGCAGAAAGAACTCGGGCTCGATGCCGGTCTTGAGCGTCCAGCCGCGCTCGGCCAGCCGGGCGGTGGCGCGGCGCAGCACCTGGCGCGGGCAGGCGTCAAAGGGCTGGCCGGCGACAAAGCCGTCGCAGATCACGCGGGCATAGCCCGGCTGCCAAGGCATGACGGTGATGCGTCGCTGGTCGCCGCGCGCGTAGTACTCGGCGCGAGCGCCGGTGCGTGGCAGGTCGGTGCCCCAGATCGACGGGCCGGCGAAGCCCGCGCCGCTCTTGAGCAGCTCGCCCAGCTGGTGCAGGGGCACGTACTTGCCCTTGGCCACGCCGTGCAGGTCGGTGAACTGGGCCAGCAGCGTGTGCACGCCCTGGGCGGCCAGCTGCTCGCGCAGCGCCGAGAGGTCAGTCAAGGGCTCAGTCAATGCGGATCCAGGTGGTCTTCAGCTCGGTGTACTTGTCGAAGGCGTGCAGCGACTTGTCACGCCCGTTGCCGCTTTGCTTGTAGCCGCCAAAGGGCACCGTGATGTCGTCCTCGTCATACTGGTTGACATGTACCGTGCCGGCCCGCAGCGCCCGCGCCACGCGGTGGGCGCGGTTGATGTTGTCACTCCAGACGCTGGCTTGCAGGCCGTAGCTGGAGCTGTTGGCCAGTTGCAGTGCCTCGGCCTCGTCCTTGAAACGGATGATGCTCATCACCGGGCCGAAGATCTCCTCGCGGGCAATCTTCATGTCGTTGCGGATGCCGTCGAACACCGTGGGCTCCACGTAGAAGCCGCCGGTCTCGGCACGCGCCCGTTGGCCACCGGCCACGCAGCGGCCGCCGTCGGCGTGGCCGGCATCGATGTAGCCGAGCACCGTCTTCATTTGCGTTTCGTCCACCAATGCGCCCAGCTCGGTGGCCGGGTTCAGCGGATCGCCGGGCGCATACTTGGGCGCCTCGGCAGCGATCAGGCCCACGAACTCCTCGGCCACCGACTCGTGCACCAGCACGCGCGACGGGGCGTTGCAGCTCTCGCCCTGGTTGAAGAACATGCTGCCGGCCACGGTGCGCGCCGCGCGACCCAGGTCCTTGAAGTCATCGAACACCAGGAAGGCCGACTTGCCGCCCAGTTCGTTGTAGACCCGCTTGAGGTTGGAGCGGCCGGCGTAATCCAGCATGCGCCGACCCACCCGGGTGGAGCCGGTGAAGCCGATCGCATCGACCTCCATGTGCAGCGCCAGCGCCTCGCCGGCCTCATGGCCGAAGCCGGGCACGACATTGAACACACCCGGCGGAATGCCCGCCTCGATGGCCAGCTCGGCCAGGCGCAGCGCGGTGTAGGGGCTCTTCTCGCTGGGCTTGAGCACCACCGAGTTGCCCGCCGCCAGTGCCGGCCCCAGCTTCCAGGCCGCCATGATCATTGGGTAATTCCAGGGCACGATCGCGCCGATCACGCCCATGGCTTCACGGGTGATCAGGGCCAGCGCGCTGTCGGGCGTGGGGGCGATCTCGTCGTAGATCTTGTCCACCGCCTCGGCGTACCAGGCGATGCAGCGGGCGGTGGACGGCACGTCCACCGACAGCGCGTACTGGATGGGCTTGCCCATGTCCAGGGTCTCGAGTAGGGCGAGTTCCTCCTTGGCAGCGAGGATCTTCTCGGAGAAACGTTGCAGGATCTTCTTGCGCACTGCCGGCGCCTTGCCGGCCCAACGGCGGTCGTCGAAGGCGGTGCGCGCGGCGCGCACGGCCGCGTCAATGTCCGCGGCCTGGCCGCGCACCACGGCGCCCAGCAGGCGGTTGTCGATCGGTGAATGCTTGGCGAAGGTCTGGCCATCGGCCGCCTCTACACGCCTGCCGTCGATCAGCGCGCGGCCGTCAGGTCGCAGGTCGGCGGCGCGGGCCGCCCAGTCGATCGTGCTCATGGGAGATCTCGGTTCTGGAAACGAAACGGCCGCGCGAACCGGTCAGCCCGCGCGGCCGGCAGCAACAGGGTCAGAAGGCCACGACCACCGACGCTGCCACCATGTTGTTGGTTTTCTTCAGGGCGCCGGTCTTGACGTCCTCGAACACCGCGCGGTCGGCACCGTCCAGACGGTACTCCAGCTTCAGCGTGGTGCTGGTGTCAAAGAGGTACTTCAGGCCGGTGGTGACCGCCCAGCGGTTGGCGCCGCGGTTGGGGTCGGCCGGGTTGGCGCCGATGCCATTGCGGCCATCGAAGGTGGTCGGGTTATCGTTGGCGTCGACAAAGCCGGTGTAGCCGAACAGGCCGCCGCCGTTCTTGTCGTTGCGGATGTAGTCGGCGCGGATCAGGCCCTGCAGACGCGGGTCGAACAGGTAGCCGGCCAGGCCCGACAGGCCCCACCACTGCGCATCGCCGCCGTTGGTGGCCGCGCCCTTGTGGCGGCCATAGCTGACCTGGCCTTGCAGCGTGATGTCGCCGCGGGTGAAGTAGCCGTCCACCTCAAGCAACTGGGCCATCGTCGGCAGGCCGGTGTTGTAGTTGGTGGCTCGGCCCAGCAGGGCGGCCGCGCCCCAGCCGGCGAACTCACCCTTGGCGTAGTCCACGCGGGCCGTCAGCACCGGGCGCTTGTCGCCACTGTCCTTGGCCGTCTTGTTGACGTTGCCGATCGCGCCGCGCAGCCACCACTTGCCTTCCTTGATGTCCAGGCCGACGCCGGTGTAATGGGTAGGCAGCGTGAAGTCGTACAGCAGGTTGTGCGAGGTCAGCGGGTTCAGCGTGGGTTGCTGGTACTCGTAGCCCGACCAGTCCGGAATCTGGCCGGCGATCAGTCGCGTCTGCAGGCTGCCCAGCGGCACCGAGACCGTGGCTTCCTGCACGATGGACTGGCCGTCGACCACCGCGCCGGTGCCGCGGTTGGGCGCCAGCGTCAGCTTCCAGATCACGCCGCTGTCGGTTTCCTTGGTGAAGTCGAGCACCGCGGCACCCATGTAGGAGGTGTCGTAGTTGTAGCCATCCCCCTGCTGGTTCAGGAACTGCACGCCAGCGCGGTTCTGGCGCTGGTTGTAGACAAAGACCGGCTCGATGTAGCCCGAGAGCTTCAGTCCCTTGTAACCCTGGTCGGTGAAGTTGTCCTGGATGGACTCGGTCTTGACCGCGATACGGTTGAACTCAGCGGCCTGCTCGGGCGTCATGCCCCACTGGGGCTTGGTGGCGGCGGTGCTGTCGAGCTTTTTCTCGAGGTCGGCCACGCGCTCCTTCAGGGCGCGCAGCTCCTTGAGCAGTTCTTCATTGGACTGCGCGGCCACCGGAAAGGCGGCGCACACGGCCAAGGCAAGGAGGGTCGGACGCAGCAACAAGCTCATGGAGGGTTCCTTCTGGCTGGGGTTGTCTCGGTGGTGGTGTTCAGTGGCGGGCGGCTTCGGCCATTTCGCGCTGGCGCTTGCGCTCGGCATTGGCGATCGCATAGCTGGCGAGCACCGTGCCGATGGCAACAACCAGCACGATCAGCGTGGCGACCGCATTGACGCTGGGATTCAGGCCCAGTCGGGCGCGGGAGAAGATGACGAGCGGCATGGTCGTCGAGCCGGGGCCGGACAGGAAGGCCGACAGCACGACGTCGTCAAGAGACAGCGTGAAGGTCAGCAGCCAGGCTGACATCAGCGCCTGCGCGATCATGGGCAGCGTGACCAGGAAGAAAACCTGCCGCGGGCGGGCGCCCAGGTCCATGGCCGCTTCTTCCAGTTGCGGATTGAGCTCTTGCAGACGGGCTTGCACCACCACGGTGGCGTAGGCCATGCCCAGCAGCAGGTGGCCCATCCAGATGGTCAGGGCGCCGCGCTCAGGGAAACCCACGGCCCGTTGCACCGACACCATCATCAGCAGCAAGGACAGGCCCACCACCACCTCGGGCATCACCAGGGGCGCGTTGACCATGCCGGAGAACGCCGTGCGGCCAAAGAAGCGCTTGTACTTGACCAGTGCAAAGGCGGCAAAGGTGCCCAGCACGACCGAGCCGCAGGCGGTGAAGAAGGCGATCTTCACCGACAGCCACAGGCCGTTGAGCATCTCCTGGTCTTCTAGCAGTGCCCCGTACCACTTCAGCGTGAAGCCGCGCCAGACATTGGCCACCGGCGAATCGTTGAAGGAGTACAGGATCAGCGCAACGATCGGCAGGTACAGGAACAGGTAGCCACCGGCCAGCCAGCCCTTGCCGAAACGGCGGTTGAAGTTGGGCGTCAAGCGCATGTCAGCGGTTCTCCTGCGCTTCGGCCTGGTATTTGTTGAAGATGGCCAGCGGCACGATGATCAGCAGGATCATCACCACGGCCACGCTGGAGGCCATCGGCCAGTCGTTGTTCGAGAAAAACTCGTCCCAGACCACGCGGCCGATCATCAGCGTCTCTGGGCCGCCCAGCAGCTCGGGGATCACGAACTCGCCCACGCAGGGGATGAACACCAGCATCGATCCGGCGATGATGCCGGCCTTGGACAGCGGCACCGTGATGCGCCAGAAGGCCTGCCAGGGCGTGGCGCCCAGGTCGGCCGCCGCTTCCAAAAGGCGCAGATCCATCTTGGCCAGGTTGGAGTACAGCGGCAGGATCATGAAGGGCAGGTAGGTGTAGGTCATGCCCAGCACCAGCGAGAACGGGGTGTTCATGAACTTGCCGGGTGCGCTGATCAGGCCGCCGGCCAACAGCACCTGGTCCAGACCGGTGGCGATCAGCACGTCGGACACCCAGCCGTGCTCGGAGAGCAGGGCCTTCCAGGAATACACGCGCAGCAGGAAACTGGTCCAGAAGGGCAGCATCACCAGCATCAGCAGCGTGGGCTGGAGAGTGACCTTGGCGCGCGCCATGAAGTAGGCGAAGGGGTAGCCGATCAGCAGGCACAGCAGCGTGGTCACTGCGGCGTACTTCAGGCTGGCGATGTAGGTCAGGACGTAGAGGTCGTCGCTGGCGATGAACAGGTAGTTGCTGAACTTCAGCGTCAGCGCCAGCACGCCGTCCTGCCAGGTCAGCACATCCTTGAAGGTCACGGTCTCCATTTCGGAGACGCTGATCTTGGCCAGGATCAGGAACGGGAACAGGAAGAACAGCAGCAGCCAGCCGTAGGGCAGGGCAATGACGCCGGTGCGGCCGGTGAACAGGCGCTGCAGGCGCCGGACCAGGGCTTTCATGGCTGCGTCCTCATTGGGTCAGCACCACGTGGGCCGAGCGCGACCAGTGCGCCCAGACCGTATCGCCCCAGGTCAGCTCGTCGTCGCGCTGGCGCACGGTGTTGGCCTGGCTGACCTTGAGCATCGCGCCGCTGGCCAGCTTGACCCGGTAGACGGTGAAGCTGCCGAAATAGGACATCTCCTCGATCGTGCCCTGCACCGCGTTGAAGTCGTCGGCCGGCTTGTGGCGCGACAGGTGGATCTTCTCGGGGCGCAGCGCCACCGTGACCGGCATGCCCTCGGTGCCGGTGATGCCGTGGCCGACGAAGTGCTTGCAGTCCTCGCAGCCGATGATCACGTGATCGGCGTAGTCCTCGTCCAGCGTGCCTTCCATCAGGTTGACGTTGCCGATGAAGTCCGCCACAAAACGGGTCTGCGGGGTTTCGTAGATCTCGGAGGGCGAGCCCACTTGCAGGAAGCGACCTTCGCTCATGACCGCCACGCGCGAGGCCATGGTCATGGCCTCTTCCTGGTCGTGGGTGACCATCACGCAGGTCACGCCGACCTGCTCGATGATGTTGACCAGCTCGATCTGGGTCTGCTCACGCAGCTTCTTGTCGAGCGCGCCCAGCGGCTCATCGAGCAGCAGCATCTGTGGCTGCTTGGCCAGGCTGCGCGCCAGCGCCACGCGCTGCTGCTGGCCGCCCGAGAGCTGGTGCGGCTTGCGCTTGGCGAACTTGCCCAGTTGCACCAGCTTGAGCATGGCGTCGACGCGTGCCGCCACCTCGTCCTTGGGCAGGCCGTCGCGGCGCAGTCCGAAGGCGATGTTGTCCCACACCGTGAGGTGCGGGAACAGCGCGTAGGACTGGAACATCATGTTCAGCGGCCGCTCGTAGGGCGGCAGCCCGGCCAGGTCCTGGCCGTTGAGGATGATTCGACCGGAGGTGGGCGTCTCGAAACCCGCCAGCATGCGCAGCAGCGTGGTCTTCCCGCAGCCCGACGAGCCGAGCAGGGCGAAGATCTCGCCCTTGGCGATGTCGAGGCTGACATGGTTGACGGCCTTGTAGCCGCTGAAGTCCTTCACCACGTCCTGGATCTGCAGGAACTGGGCGTCGGTGCTGGCGCTGGCGGGAGAGGGGCTCATGGTGCTCCGGTCGCGAGGCCTCAGAGGCCGGTCTTGAACGAGGTGAAGGTGCGCGTCATCAACCGGCGCAGGTCATTGTTCAGCGAGTCTGGCGGCACCATCTTCTTCATGTCTTCATCCGACAGGAAGACGGTGGGGTTGGCGGCCACCTCGGGCTTGACGAACTTCTTCGACTCCTTGTTGGGGTTGGCGTAGAACACCTTGTTGGTCAGCTGCGCATGCACTTCGGGGCGCAGCACGTAGTTGATCCACTTGTGGGCGTTGCCGGGGTGGGCGGCATCGGCCGGGATGACCATCACGTCAAAGAACAGCAGGCCACCGGTCTTCGGGATCAGGGCCTGGATGTTCTGGCCGGTCTTGCCATCGATCGCGCGCTGACGGGCAATGTTGATGTCACCCGACCAACCCAGTGCCAGGCAGATCGAGCCATTGGCCATGTCGTTGATGTAGCCGGAGGAGCTGAACAGCGTGACGTTGGGGCGCACCGATTTCAGCAGTTGCGAGGCGGCCGCGTAGTCGGAGGGGTTCTTGCTGAACGACGGTTTGCCCAGGTAGTGCAGCGCGGCCGGCACCACTTCAGAGGCCGAATCCAGGAAGGACACGCCGCAGGACTTCATCTTCGAGATGTACTCGGGCTTGAAGACCAGGTCCCAGGCGTTGTCGGGCATGGGCGTGCTGCCCAGCGCGGCCTTGACCTTGTCGACATTGATGCCCACCGTGGTGTAGCCCCAGAGCCAGTCGACCAGGTAGTCGTTGCCCGGGTCCATGGCCTGGAGCTGCTTGAGCACGGTCGGGTCGAGGTTCTTCCAGTTGGGGATCTGGCTCTTGTCGAGCTTGCGCAGCAGGCCGCCATCGATCTGCAGCTTGGCCCAGTTGGAGGAGGGCACGACGATGTCGTAGCCGGTCTTGCCCGCCACCAGCTTGGCGTGGACGATCTCGTTGTTGTCGAAGTTGTCGTACCGGACCTTGATGCCGGTTTCCTTCTCGAAGTTCTTGATCGTCTCCTCGGCGATGTAGTCGGACCAGTTGTAAATGTTGAGGACCTTTTCCTCCTCCTGGGCTTGGACCGGGCCCACTGCGAGCAGCAGACTGGCGGTCGCCAGGGCGAGGACCGAACGGACGGATCTGAACTTCATGGTGGTGAGACCTCCGGGGTGGCTTGGGGTAGGTGGGTGACAGTGGCGGCCCTCAGCCGAGGCTGGGGATCGCGCCCATTCAGCGAACGAGTCTAGGTGGCGGTTGACCTGGGCTGCAACGGGGGATGCGAGGGATGTCGGGCGCCCACCACGGCGGCGGCACCCGAGCACGCTCACAGCCAGCCCTGGCGGTTGGCGTCGGCCAGCGTCAGGTCCAGGCACTTGCGCACCAGGGCCATCAGCTCGTCGATCTGTGCGCGCGACATCACCAGCGGCGGGGCGATGATCATGCGGTCACCGACGGCTCGCATGATCAGGCCGTTACCGAAGCAGTGACCCCGGCAAACCATGCCGACCTCCAGCTCCGACGGGAAGGGCGTGCCCTTCGCCTTGTCCTTGACCAACAGCAATCCCGCCATCATTCCGCAGTGATCGACGTCGCCCACCAGCGGGTGATCCCGCAGCGACTCGAACTGCTCAGCAAGATACGGGCCCACGTTGTCGCGCACATGCTCGACCAGGCGCAGTTGCTGGATCAGCTTGATATTGGCCACGGCCACCGCCGCGGCCACCGGGTGGCCCGAGTAGGTGAAGCCGTGGTTGAAGTCGCCGCCCTGCTCGATCAGCACCTTGGCCACACGGTCGCCCACCATCACGCCGCCCAGCGGGATGTAGCCCGAGGTCACGCCCTTGGCAAAGGTCATCAGGTCGGGCTTGGAGCCCATGGTCTGGCTGCCGAACCAGTGGCCGGTGCGGCCGAAACCGCAGATCACCTCGTCGGAGACCAGCAGGATGCCGTACTGATCGCAGATGCGCTGGATCTCGGGCCAGTAGGTCTCGGGCGGCACGATGACGCCACCGGCACCCTGCACCGGCTCGCCGATGAAGGCAGCCACCTTCTCGGGGCCGACCTCCAGGATCTTGGCCTCCAGCCATCCCGCGGCCACCTTGCCGAAATCGGCACGGCTCATGTCGCGGCCGTTCTCGTACCAGTAGGGCTGGTCGATGTGGACGATGCCGGGAATCGGCAGGCCGCCCTGGGCATGCATGTAGCTCATGCCGCCCAGCGAGGCGCCGGCCATGGTGGAGCCGTGGTAGCCGTTCTTGCGGCTGATGATGACGTGGCGCTCGGGTTGGCCCAGGATGTCCCAGTAACGGCGGACCATGCGCACGATGGTGTCGTTGCCTTCCGAGCCCGAGCCGGTGAAGAACACATGCTCGAAGCCCGGCGGCGAGACCTGGGCCAGCAGCTCGGCCAGCTCGATCGACGGCGGCGTGGCCGTCTGGAAGAAGGCGTTGTAGAAGGGCAGCTCCTTCATCTGGCGCGTGGCGGCGTCGATCAGCGACTGCTGGCCGTAGCCGACGTTGACGCACCACAGGCCGCTCATCGCGTCGAGGATCTTGTGGCCCTCGCTGTCCCAGATGTAGATGCCCTCGGCCTTGGTGATGATGCGCGAGCCCTTCTTGTTCAGGCTGCCGAAATCGGTGAAGGGGTGCAGGAAGTGCTTGGAGTCGGCCTGCTGCCACTCGCGGGTGCTGCGCTGGGTCGCCACGGCGGGCGCCTGGATGACGATGTTGTCTTGCATGGTGTTGCTCTCGAATCAGGTCGGCAGGTCAGACGTGCAGAAGGAGGTGCTCGCGCTCCCACGGCGAGATCACCTTCATGAACTCGGCGTGCTCGATCTCCTTGACCTCGGTGTAGACGGTGACGAAGGACTCGCCCAGCACACTGGCCAGGTCCTTGTCGTCGCGCAGCAGGTTCAGCGCTTCGCCCAGGCTGCGTGGCAGCTGGTACTCGCCCAGGTAGGCGTCGCCCTTGCATTCGGGCGAGGGCGCGACCTTGTTCTTGATGCCCAGGTAGCCGCAGGCCAGCGTGGCGGCCAGCGCGACGTAGGGGTTGGCGTCGGCGCCAATCACGCGGTTCTCGATGCGCCGGGCCTGCGGCGAGGCCAGCGGGCTGCGGATGCCCACGGTGCGGTTGTCGGTGCCCCACTGGATGTTGATCGGCGCGGCGGTGAAGCGGGCCAGGCGGCGGTAGCTGTTCACATAGGGCGCGAACAGCGCCATGGCCGCCGGGATGTACTTCTGCAGGCCGCCGATGTACCAGTAGAACTCGTCGCTGGGGCTGCCGTCTTCCTTGCTGAAGATGTTGCGGCCGGTGGCCTTGTTGACCACCGACTGGTGGATGTGCATGGCGCTGCCGGGCTCGCCGGCGATCGGCTTGGCCATGAAGGTGGCGAACATGTCGTGGCGCAGCGCGGCTTCGCGCACCGTACGCTTGAAGAAGAAGACCTCGTCGGCCAGGCCCAGCGGGTGGGCGTGGAAGAAGTTGATCTCCATCTGGCCGGCACCGATCTCGTGGATCAGGGTGTCGACGTTGAGCTCCATCTTGTCACAGTAATCGTAGACGTCCTCGAACAGCGGATCGAACTCGTTGACGGCGTCAATCGAGTAGGCCTGGCGCGAGGTCTCCGAGCGGCCGCTACGGCCGATCGGCGGCTTCAGCGGCATGTCGGGGTCGGTGTTGCGGGCGACCAGGTAGAACTCGAGCTCGGGCGCGACCACCGGATCCCAACCCTCGGCAGCGTAGAGATCGCAGACCCGGCGCAACACCGAGCGTGGTGCAAAGGGCACCAACTGGCCGTTGCGGTCATAACAGTCGTGGATCACCTGGGCGGTGGGGTCCACGGCCCAGGGCACCAGACGCACCGAGGCCGGGTCGGGCCGCAGGTGCATGTCGTGGTCCATCGGGCTGATGACGTCGTAGTACGGTCCCTCCTCGGGGAACTCGCCGGTCACGCCCATGGCGACCACCGCCTCGGGCAGCCGCATGCCGCGGTCCTCGGTGAATTTCTCGCGCGGCAGGATCTTGCCGCGGGCCACGCCGGTGAGGTCGGGCACGAGGCACTCGATCTCGGTGACGCGGTGTTCATTGAGCCAATGTTCAAGCTCGTGGAAATTGAAAAGTTCTTTGCTGGCCATGTCGGCACCTGGTGGTTTCGCGCGCGGGTTGGGTGTGCTCCCCTGGATCAGGGAGCGCCGGGCCGCGCGGGCCCCGGCGTGTTCTGCGCCTCAGGCGCGGGTTGGCTGAGGGGCCCGGTGGCGGTCGCGGTAGGCCCGGCAGGCCTGGCCGAAGGCGCCCAGCATGGCCATCGACTGCGGGTTGTCGGCCGCCAACCACTCGGGGTGCCATTGCACGCACAGGCTGAAGCCCGGCGCGCTGGCCACCGAGAAGGCCTCGACCAGGCCATCGGGCGCACGCGCCTCGACACGCAGGCCCTCGGCCAGCCGGTTCACCGCCTGGCCATGGACCGAGTTGACGCTGAACTGCGCACCGGCACCGAAGAGGCCAGCCAGATGCCCCCCCGGCTGCACCGTCACCGGGTGGGCGGCGCCATAGGCCTCGGCCGCGGGCGCGCCTTCGCGGGGGCGGTGGTCGTCGTGGCCGTCCACCTCGTGCACCGCCTGGTGCAGTGAGCCACCCAGCGCCACATTGGTTTCCTGCGTGCCACGGCAGATGCCGAACAGCGGGATGCCGCGCGCCAGTGCGCGGCGGATCAGCGGCAGGGTCCAACCGTCGCGCAGCGGATCCAGCGGCAGGGCGGGGTTGTACACCTCTTCGCCGAAATGGCTGGGGTGCACGTTGCTGGGCGAGCCGGTGAGCAGCACGCCGTCGGCCATGTCGAGCAGGGTATCGATCTCGGCGGCCTCGGCGGCGGGCACCACCAGCGGCAGCGCGCCGGCCAGCCGGACCGCGTCAACGTACTTCTTGCCGGCGATGTGGAAGGGGTGTTCGCCCAGCACGCGGTTGCAGGCCGGCACCAGCACGACCGGCTTGGTGGCGGGGGTGTCAGGGGGCAGGCTCATGTCGTTCATCGTGCTCATCCCAACAGATCACGCAGGCGGTACCAGGCCATGCCCAGCACCAGGGCCGGCGTGCGCAGCAGCCGCCCGCCCGGGAAGGGATGGTGCTTCAGGCGGGCGAAGACGTCAAAGCGCGAGGCATCGCCGGTCATGGCTTCGGCCACCAGGCGACCGGCCAGGCCGGTCAGCGCCAGGCCATGGCCCGAGAAGCCCTGCAGGTAATACAGGTTGCTGCCCAGGCGGCCGAAGTCGGGCGCGCGGTTCATGGTGATGTCGACAAAGCCGCCCCAGGCGAACTCGATCTTCGCGTCGCGCAGCTGCGGGAAGGTGCCCGCCATGCGCTGGTGCATGCTGGCCGCCAGGTTGGGCGGCGTCATCGTGCTGTAGCTGACGCGGCCGCCGTAGAGCATGCGGTGGTCGTTGGTGGTGCGGAAGTAGTCGAGCACGAAGTTGGTGTCGCACACCGCCGAGCGGCTGGGCACCAGCGAGTCGGCCAGACCGCTGTCCAGGGTCTCGGTGCAGACGATGTAGGTGCCGACCGGCATGATGCGCGGCTCGAGCTGCGGCGCCACGCCCTGCAGGTAGACATTGCCGGCCAGCAGCACTTGGCGCGCCCGGACCTGGCCCTGTGCGGTGCTCAGGCTGACGACCTCGCCCGGCTGCAGTGCGGTGACCGGGCTGTCCTCATGGATGCGCACGCCCGCGGCCGCTGCGGCACGGGCGATGCCCAGCGCGTACTTCAGCGGGTGCAGGTGGCCGGAGCGCGGATCGTGCAGACCGCTGTGGTAGCGCGGGCTGGCGATCCAGTCCTGGATGGCCGATGGGGCCACCAGCGTGAACTGCGCACCGTAGACACGCGCCATGCGATCGGCCCAGGCGGCCAGCGCCGCGCCCTTGCCGGCCGACGTGGCCACGCCCAGGTAGCCATCGCGCCAGTCGCAGTCGATGGCGTGCTCGGCAATGCGCTGGCGCAGCAGATCGAGCGCCTCAATCGACATGTCCCACACGCGCCGGGCGTCATCCAGGCCCAGTTGGGCCTCGATGGTCTCCTGGTCGCAGGCCAGGCCGTGGATCGCCTGGCCGCCGTTGCGGCCGCTGGCGCCCCAGCCGACCTGGCGGGCCTCCAGCAGCACCACCTGTCGGCCGCGCCGTGCCAGGTCCAGCGCCGCGCACAGGCCGGCCAGACCGCCGCCGACGATGGCGACATCACAGTCGACCGCACCCTGCAGGGCAGGAAAGGTCTGGGTGCGCGGGGCGGTGGCAGCGTAGTAGGACTGCCGGGCAAGATCGCGGTCGACGCTCAGGAAACTCATACGTTATGCGCTAGGCAAGCCCTCTGGCGGTGATGTTCTCTATCGAGCAAGCTTCAGACCAACAAGATCATTGCCGATCAGTCTGCTGCCCCGAAAAATCGTTGGAAGGCAGTGTAGGCGCCGGCACGCGCAATGTGCTTGCGCGCCGACCCCGGAGGAACCCGGTCTGGCGCAATTTCATGCGAGGATCTGTGCGAAGATCGCACGATCATGCGAAGCAGCTCCCCCCGCCTGCAATTGGATGCGATTGACCGGGCCATCCTGACCCAGTTGCAGCACAACGGAAAGCTCTCCAATGTGGAGCTCGCGCAGCGGGTCCACCTGTCGCCATCCGCCTGTCTGCGGCGCGTGAAGCAGCTGGAGGAGGCGGGCGTGATCGCCCAGACGGTGGCGCTGCTGAACCCCAAGGCGGTGGGCCAGCACGGCACCAGCTTCACGATCATCAACCTCGAGTCGATGACCAACAGCCTGCTCGAAGCCTTCGAGCAGGCGGTGCGCGACGAGCCGCAGATCCTGGACTGCTATTACCTGACCGGCTCGAACGACTACATGATCCGCTTCACCTACCGGGACGCGGAAGACCTGGAGCGCTTCCACACCCAGGTGCTGATGCGCCTGCCAGGCGTGGAGCGGTCGAACTCGATGCTGGTGCTGCGCACCGTCAAGAAGACCACCGCGCTGCCGCTGTAGCGCGGCGGCGCGGGCGCTGGCTCAGACCATTCAGCCGGCGTAGGCGCGGCGCTGCTCGGCCAGGCGGCGGCCCAGGCCGTCCACCTCATCCGACAGCGCACGGCGCGCCTGCGGGTAGATCAGCGACTCCTCGAGCGCGATGTGGTCATGGTAGAGGGCTGTGAACACCTCAACCCCGGCGCGCAGCGCATCCAGGTCATACCAGCTGTAGCCGTCGGCCACGGCCGAGAGCTGCAGCGCCAGCTCGCGCCAGTCCTCTTCCAGCCAGCCATGGTCCAGCTGCAGGCGCTGGACGTGGCGCACCAGCTCCAGGTCCTGACCGGCCAGCAACGGCGGGAATACGGTGCGCTCCTCGTCGCGGTGGTGGTCGTGGGCTTCGGTCTCGAAGAAGCGCATCACCGCCGCGGCCATCTCGCGCGCGGGTGCGTCGACGCTGTGGCGCTCCAGGTGATCGATCAGCCGGTTCAGCACCTGCAGGTGTTCGATCACCCGGGCATGGCAGGCATCAAGCGCCTCGAACGGAGCGAGGCGGGCCTGCAGCTGACGCTGCAGTTCGGGGGTCAGGGCCTGGGCCATGGCGGGATCCTCCGGCGACGTTGCGATGGCCCATTCTTCGGGTCCGATCAGGTGTCGCCCTTGTCCGATGTCAAAGGCCCTCGGGGCTGTTGCGCGCCGCGCCGCTCTGGTGCGCGGGTTGCACCAGGGCGGCGCAGCGCGGCACCAGCCTGGTTCGTCCGGTCTACAGCCCGGCCAGGCGCCGCTGCCCGCACAGCCAGGTCCACACCGCATGGGCGGCGGCCAGGCTGCTCAGCTCGGCGTGGTCGCAGGGCGGCGCCACCTCGACGCAGTCCATGCCGACACAGGGCAGTGCACACAGCTCCTCGACCAGGGTCAGCAACTGGCTGCTGCACAGGCCGCCCGGCTCGGGCGTGCCGGTGCCCGGGGCAAAGGCCGGATCCAGGCAGTCGATGTCCAGGCTCAGGTACAGCGGCGGTCGGCCCCGCGCTTCCCAGCGCTGGCGGATGGCCTGGACCACGGGCGCCAGGGCCGCTGGGCTCGCCGAAGTGGTCGTCCCAGGTGTCGCAGTGGGCCTCGAAGTGCACCACCGCCAGCGGCTGGCCGAGGTGCGCACGGTAGGCGCGCAGCAGCGGCAGCATGATCGAGTGGTCACCGTCCAGCCAGGCCATGCGGTGACGCTGCAGCAGCGCCGGCAGCTGCGGCATCAGCGCGGCGCGCATGCCTTACAGGCTGGTGTGGGGCAGCGGCAGGTCGCCCGCATCGGCCGGCACACCATCCAGGTCCAGGCCAAACAAGGGGTGGGTGCCATCGCACAGCATGTGGCTGGCCTGGCGGATGGCGGCGGGCGCGAAGCGGGCGCCGGGGCTGGGCACCGGAGCGAGTGTCGGCAGGGCGCAGGGCATCCCGATGGTCTGCGTGTTTACCATGACGAAATGGGGATTGCGCGATGTGAAATGCGGGGATGCTGCAGCGCCGCAAAATTTCTCATTTTGGAAAATGCGGTTCCACACTGCGATACGTCGCTTCTAAGCTGTTGTTTTTATTGAAATGAAAAAGTAGTCTTATATAAGACACAAGTGTTCGCGCAAGCCCGGCTCGCGGTAAGCTAGGCGCCATCTTGATCCTCACTTCCCCCCTGCCAGGAGAGCTTAGATGACCCGACTGACCCGCGAACAACAGATCGCCGCCCTCGAGAAGGACTGGGCCGAGAACCCCCGCTGGAAGCTCGTCAAGCGCGGCTACAGCGCCGCTGACGTGGTGCGCCTGCGCGGCAGCCTGCAGCCCGAGTACACGCTGGCCCAGCGCGGTGCCGAGAAGCTGTGGGAGAAGGTCAACGGCGGCGCCAAGAAGGGCTACGTCAACGCCTTCGGCGCGATCACCGCCGGTCAGGCCATGCAACAGGCCAAGGCCGGCCTGGAAGCCGTGTACCTGTCGGGCTGGCAGGTCGCTGCCGACGGCAACACCAGCGAAACCATGTACCCCGACCAGTCGCTCTACGCGTACGACTCGGTGCCCACCATGGTCCGCCGCATCAACAACACCTTCAAGCGTGCCGACGAGATCCAGTGGAGCCGTGGCATCAACCCGGGCGACGAGCAGTTCGTCGACTACTTCCTGCCGATCGTCGCTGACGCGGAAGCCGGTTTCGGCGGCGTGCTCAACGCCTTCGAGCTGATGAAGAACATGATCGCCGCGGGCGCTGCCGGCGTGCACTTCGAAGACCAGCTGGCCGCTGTCAAGAAGTGCGGCCACATGGGTGGCAAGGTGCTGGTCCCGACCCAGGAAGCCATCGAGAAGCTGATCGCCGCGCGCTTTGCCGCCGACGTCATGGGCGTGCCGACCATCGTGCTGGCCCGCACCGACGCCGAGGCCGCCAACCTGATCACTAGCGACCACGACGCCAATGACAAGCCCTTCCTGACCGGCGAGCGCACCCAAGAGGGCTTCTACCGCGTCAAGAACGGTCTGGAGCAGGCCATCAGCCGTGGCGTGGCCTACGCGCCCTACGCCGACCTGGTGTGGTGCGAGACCGGCGTGCCCGACATCGGCTTCGCCCGCGAGTTCGCGCAGGCCGTGCACGCCGCCTGCCCGGGCAAGCTGCTGAGCTACAACTGCTCGCCCTCGTTCAACTGGAAGAAGAACCTGGACGACAAGCAGATCGCCTCGTTCCAGGAAGACCTCTCGGCGCTGGGCTACAAGTACCAGTTCATCACGCTGGCCGGCATCCACATCAACTGGTACAACACCTTCCAGTTCGCCCACGACTACGCCCGCGGCGAAGGCATGAAGCACTACGTGAACCAGGTGCAGGAGCCCGAATTCGCGGCCCGCGACCGCGGCTACACCTTCGTGTCGCACCAGCAGGAAGTCGGCGCCGGCTACTTCGACGACGTGACCACCGTCATCCAGGGCGGCTCGTCCAGCGTCAAGGCGCTGACCGGCTCGACCGAGGAAGAGCAGTTCCACTGATCGGATGAAAGTCGCCCGCCGACCGCGGGCGCACCTCGGGCCCGGCCGCCACCAGCGGCCGGGCTTTTTTCATGGGCGACTCACAGCGAGGCGTGCAGCATCGCGCGGTACTCGTCGGCCGTGGCCACGCGCGGGTTGGTGCCGTGGCAATGGTCGGCCATCGCGCCGGTGATCACGCGGTCGAACAGCTCCGGCGTCACGCCCAGCGCGCCCAGACCGCTGGGCAGGCCCAGGCGGGCGTTCAGTTCACGAACGGCCTCGGCCAGCTCGGTGCCCTGGCTGTCACAGCCCGGCAGGCCGATGGCCTGCGCCATGCGCTGCAGCCGCCGCTCGCGCTGGATGCTGTCGGCATCGGCATTGAAGCGGATCACGGCCGGCAGAAACATCGCGTTGAGCGTGCCGTGGTGCAGGCGCGGGTTCACGCCACCCAGGCTGTGGCTCAGGCTGTGCACCGCACCCAGGCCTTTCTGGAAGGCCATCGCGCCCTGCATGCTGGCGCTCATCATCTGCCAGCGCGCCTCGCGGTCCTGGCCGTCGCGGGTGGCGCGCTCGATGTGCGCCCAGCCGCGCGCCAGGCCATCCAGGGCGATGCCATCGGCGGGGGGGTTCACGGCGGCGGCCATGAAGGTCTCGAAGCAATGGGCCAGCGCGTCCATGCCGGTGGCGGCGGTCAGCGCGGGCGGCAGGCCCAGCGTCAGCGCCGGGTCCAGCAGCGCAGCCTTGGGCAGCAGCAACCAGCTGTGGAAGCCCAGCTTGCGGCCATCGTCAACGATGATGATGGCGCCGCGCGCCACCTCGCTGCCGGTGCCGGCGGTGGTGGGCACGGCGATCAGAGGCGCCACGCGGTCGGTGATCTTTGGGCTGCCGCCCTCGATCGTGGCGTAGGTCTTCAGCGGGCCCTCGTGGGTGGCGGCAATCGCCACGCCCTTGGCCAGGTCGATGCTGGAGCCGCCGCCCACGGCGATCAGGCCGTCGCAGCCCTCATCGCGGTACTGGGCAACGGCGGCGCGCACCGCGGCCTCGGTGGGGTTGGAGGGCGTGCGGTCGAACACCGCGTTTGGCAGGTTGCCCAGCGCGGCCAGGGCCTGGTCCAGCACGCCGGCAGCGCGCACGCCGGGGTCGGTCACCACCAGTGGGCGGCGGATGCCGATGCGGGCGCACTCGGCAGGCAGTTGGGCGACCACGCCGAAGTCGATGTCGATCTGGGTGAGGTACAGAATGCGGGCCATGACGGAGTTCGGGAGGGAGGAGGGCACAGTATGCTCAGGCCTGCGCCTGTGTGCCCCCGAGACTTTCCTTGAGTACCCACCTGCTGACGCCGGCCATGGCCGGCATCCTGGAGCGGATCCAGCGCGCCAAGCGCCCGCCCTTCCACAGCCTGTCGCCCGTTGAGGCCCGGCGCGCCTACGTGGCTGGCGCCGAGGTGCTGGAGCCCCCGCGCGCGCCGCTGCCGCGGGTGGCGGATCTGCAGGTGCCGGGCGCTGGCGGGGCGATGCTGGCGGCGCGCCTGTATGCCCCGTCTGCTGAGCGCCTGCCATTGCTGCTGTACCTGCACGGTGGCGGCTTCGTCATCGGTGGCCTGGAGACGCACGACAGCCTGTGCCGTCAACTGGCACTGCGCAGCGGCGGGGCGGTGCTGTCGCTGGACTACCGGCTGGCGCCCGAGCACCGCTTTCCCACGGCGGTGGACGATGCCTTCAGCACGCTGCGCTGGCTGATCGAGGGCGGCGCCCACCGACTGGGGCTGGACAGCAGCCGCGTGGCCGTGGGTGGCGACAGCGCCGGCGGCACGCTGTCGGCGGTGTGCGCGCTGCAGGCCCGTGACGCCGGCCTGCCGCTGGCGCTGCAGTTGCTGATCACGCCCGGCACCACGGCGCATGCCGACACCGGCTCGCACGCGCTGTTCGCCAATGGCTTTTTGCTGGATGCGGCGGCGATCGCCTGGTTCTTCGACCACTACATCGACCGCCACCACCGCAGCGACTGGCGTTTCGCGCCGCTGCTGGCGCCGGACGTGGACGGCGTGGCCCCGGCCTGCGTGCTGCTGGCCGAGTGCGATCCGCTGGTCGATGAAGGCCTGGCCTATGCCGACCGGCTGCGCCTGGCTGGCGTGCCGGTCGAGCTGGAGCTCTACCGGGGCCTGACCCACGACTTCATCAAGATGGGCCGCGTGCTGAAGGAGGCCGCCCTGGCCCAGCAGGCCGCGGCCGATGCCCTGCGAAAGGCCTGGACCGCATGAAACGCGCCGATTTCCGATTCCTGGACCGCCAGCGCGTGCGCTGGGCCGAGGTGGACCTGCAGAAGATCGTCTTCAACGGCCATTACCTGATGTACATGGACACCGCGGTGGCGGGCTACTGGCGCGCGCTGGCGCTGCCCTACCACGCCACGATGGAGGCCCTGGGCGGCGACCTGTTTGTGCGCAAGGCGGCGCTGGAGTACCACGCCTCAGCCGAGTACGACGACGCGATCGAGACGGGCATCCGCTGCGACCACATCGGCAACTCGTCGATGCGCTGGGTCAGCGGCGTGTTCCGCGGTGAGGAACTGCTGGTCAGCGGCGAGCTGGTCTATGTCTTCGCCGACCCGGTGGCGAAGAAGTCGCTGCCGGTGCCCCCCGATCTGCGCCGTGTGCTGCAGGGCTTCGAGGCCGGTGAGCCGATGGTCGAGGTGCGCGTGGGCAGCTGGGACGAACTGGGCCGCGAGGCCGGCGCGATCCGCCAGCAGGTCTTTGTGCAGGAGCAGCGCATTCCGGCCGACATGGAGTGGGATGCCGCCGACGCCATCTGTGTGCATGCGGTGGCCTTCAACCGCTTTGGTCTGCCGCTGGCCACCGGTCGGCTGCTGGAGCATGTGCCCGGCGTGGCCAAGATCGGCCGCATGGCCGTGCAGCGCGCCATGCGGGGCAGCCAGATCGGCCGCCATGTGCTGGACGCGCTGATGGCCGCGGCGCGTCAGCGCGGCGAGCGCGAGGTGCTGCTGCACGCGCAGACCAGTGCCGCAGGCTTCTACCGCCGTGCCGGCTTCACGCCCCGCGGGCCGGAGTTCGAGGAGGCGGGCATCGCCCACATCGAGATGGTCTGCGCGCTGTAGCGGCCCCAGGCCGCTGGGCTCAGAGCTTGTCGGCGGGCCGCAGCAGGCTGCGCACGCGGCGCTTGCGCGGCAGCTCGGCGTCGGGCCGGTGCTCGGCCAGCTGGCCTTCGGCCACGGGGGTGACCTGGACTGAACGCTCGGGCTCGGTATCGGTGTCCAGGCGGTACTTGGGCGGCCAGTCGTGCAGCGTGGAGCGGCGCAGCAGCGCCACGCCCGGACCGGCGGTGAAGGTGCGCTCGAAAACGTGCGTGACCAGGTGCTTGGGCTGGCGCTCGGTGATCACCAGCGTGGAGCAACGCGTGCCGTAGCGGCCATCGGGCGAGCGGATGAAGGCACTCGACAGCCAGCGTTCGCGCTCGGTGCCGATGCCGGTGTCGGGCAGTTCGTCGTCCGGCGCCACCTGGCGGTCGGCCAGCGCCGCCATCAGTCGGCTGGCCAGGTCGTCGACCGAGGCGGCCACGTCGATCGCGTCGTGCAGGCGCTCCTTCAGCAACCGCACCTTGGGCCAGGGCTCGTCCAGCAGACCGTTGCTGACGCCAGCGATGCCGCGCTCCAGCCGGCGCGGGCAGGCCTGCTCGCTGCTGGCCCAAAAGCTCAGGCCTTCGCGGAAGTCGGCGGCCAGCAGGTTGAAGGGCTGGTGGCCCGACAGCGCCACCGATGGCCAGAACTGCTCGGGCCGCTGGTCGCCCCTCAGCCAGCGCAGCACGATGCCGCCACGCGAGGGCGCCTGCGGATCGGGCAGCACCGGCTTGCGCACATTGGTGACCACGGCCAGGCGACCTTCGGCGGTCAGGCCCAGCCAGGTGCCGCCGGCCGACAGGTCGCGCCCGCTCAGCACCGCCGGGCCGCCGCCCGCGGGCGTCCACCAGGCCAGACGCGCGGCGGGGCGCTCGAAGAACTCGTCGCGGTTGGCTGCCAGCACCAAGGGGAAGCGCCGGTGCGCGTCCAGCGCCAGCGCGACTAGGCACATGGCTCGAAGACCTCCAGGTGGCGGCGCCCGGCCAGCGCTGCGCCCAGGCGCTCGTGGGCCAGCCGGGACAACAGGACTTGCAGCGCCTGTTGGCCTGGGGCATCCAGCGTCGGGGGCAGGTGGTAGATCTCCATCAGCGTCAGTTCACCGGTCGCGGCGTCGGGTTGCGGGCGCTGCATCAGCTGTCCACGCAGGCCGGGACAGGCCGTGCAGGCCTCGGCGATCAGGCCGCGGGCTTGCACAATCACCTTCAGGCCCTGGGGCGAATCAACCCGATAGTAGATGAACCAGGCGGTGCCGGGCACCGGGCCAGCCCGCTCAGGCGGCATCCGCAGGCAGCGGATAGGGCAGGGGGCGGGCCGCCAGTGTCGGGCCGTCCGGCGCACCGTGGTGCAGCGGCGTGGCCAGCGCGTCGAGCTTGGTCTCGACCAACGCGTCCCAGCCGCCGCCGGGCGCCGGCGCGGCCAGCACCACCATGCCGGCGGGCTGACCGGGGTCGGCGGCGGAGAAGACCTCCTGGCCGGCGGCCATCGGCGCGTCACCGTGCCACAGCAGTGCGCGGCGCTTGAGGGTGCCGCGGTACTGGCTGCGCGCCACCACCTCCTGGCCTGGATAGCAGCCCTTCTTGAAGCTCACGCCGCCCACCAGCTCCAGGTTCACCATTTGCGGCACGAAGGCTTCGGTGGTGGCGGCGCTGACGCGCGGCACGCCACTGCAGACCTCCAGCCAGGACCACAGGCCCGCACTCAAGGCAGGCCCGGTCGGGACCTGGTCGCTGGGCAGACAGGCCAGCCAGCGCGGCTGGCCCTGACTGTCGGGCAGACGCACCGCCAGACCGCCGGCTGCGACCGCGGCGTGCATCGGCGCGGCCGGCGCACCCACCAGTTGCGCCCCCGAGGTGCCCACCAGGCCCCAGACCTGCAGCGGCGGCTCGGTCAGCTGGCACTTGGCGCGCAGCACGAACATGCGCAGGCGCTTGAGCACCTGCGGCTGCAGGTCGGCGCTGCAGGACAGCAGATAGCCGCCGCCAGGCTGACGCACCACCAGGAAGGTCGCGATCAGCCGCCCCTTGGCGGTGCAGTAGCCGGCCCAGCGGGCCTCTCCGGGCTGCATGCCCAGCACGTCGTTGCTCAGCTGTCCCTGCAGGAAGCTGCCGGCATCGTCGCCGCTGGCGTGGATCAGGGCCCAGTCCTCCAGGCGCTGCACGCCGTCGAGGGGGGCGGTCAGGGGCAGGGTTGCGTTCATGCCGGCGATTATCATCGCCACCCGCAATGGCCCGGTGGCGGGCTTGGAATTTGAGGCCCGGCGCCCGATGAGATGGATCCTGAAGCTGCTGGCGCTGCTGGCACTGGCCGCGCTGCTGATGGGCGGCGCCGTGGCCTGGTGGCTGCACCAGCCCCTGGTGCTGCGGCAGGCCGCGGTGGAGGTGTCGATCGAGCCCGGCACCTCGCCGCGCGAGGTCGCCCAGGCCTGGGTGGCCGCTGGCGTGGACACCAGCGCCCAGGCCTTGTACTGGTGGTTCCGCGCCTCGGGCGATGCGCGCCGCATCCGCGCCGGCAGCTATGCGCTGGAGCAGGCCACCACGCCACGCGATCTGCTGGACATGATGGTGCGCGGCGACCAGACGATGCAGACCGTGCGCCTGATCGAGGGCTGGAACTGGCGCCAGGTGCGCCAGGCGCTGGCCGCCGCCGAGCACCTGCGGCCAGAGACCGCCGGCATGAGCGACGCCCAGGTGGCCGCCGCCTTGGGGCTGGCAGCCGATTCGCCCGAGGGCCGGCTGTTCCCCGACACCTATGTCTACAGCCGCGGCGTCAGCGACTTGACCGTGCTGCGCCGCGCCCGCGAGGCGATGCAGCGCCGGCTGGACAGCGCCTGGTCCGAGCGCATGCCCGAGCTGCCACTGAGCAGCCCCGACGAACTGCTGGTGCTGGCCTCGGTGGTCGAGAAGGAGACCGGGCGCGAGGCCGACCGGCCGCTGGTGGCCGCCGTGTTCGTCAATCGCCTGCGCATCGGCATGCCGCTGCAGTCCGACCCCACCGTGATCTACGGCCTGGGCGAACGTTTTGACGGCAACCTGCGCAAGATCGACCTGCAAACCGACACGCCCTACAACAGCTACACCCGCCGCGGCCTGCCGCCCACGCCGATTGCCATGCCCGGCCTGGCCTCCTTGCGTGCGGTGGCGCGGCCGGCCGCCAGCCGGGCGCTGTACTTCGTGGCGCGCGGTGATGGCAGCAGCGTCTTCAGCGATTCATTGACCGACCATAATCGCGCGGTGAACGCGTTCCAACGACGGCGCAGCCCATGAGCGGTGGTGCCCGATTCATCAGCTTCGAAGGCATCGATGGCGCCGGCAAGTCCTCGCACATCGAGGCCGCCGCCGCCTGGCTGCGCGAGCGCGGACACCGTGTGCGCCTGACGCGCGAGCCGGGCGGCACGCCCTTGGCCGAAGCGCTGCGCGAGCTGTTTCTGCACCGCGCCATGGATGGGCTGACCGAGGCGCTGCTGGTCTTCGCCGCCCGGCGCGACCACCTGCAGACCGTGATCCTGCCGGCGCTGGCAGATGGCCAGACCGTGCTGTGCGACCGCTTCACCGACGCCACCTTCGCCTACCAGGGCGCTGGCCGCGGCTTCGACCTGGCGCAGCTGGGCCAGCTGGAAGCCTGGGTTCAGCAGGGCAGGGGACCGGACCTGACGCTGTGGTTCGATGTGGCGCCCGAGGTGGCCGCCCAACGCCGCGCCGCGGCCCGTGAGGCCGACCGCCTGGAGCGCGAGGACATCGACTTCTTCGCCCGCGTGCGCCAGGGCTACGCCGACCGTGCCGCTGCCGCGCCATCGCGCCTGGTGCGGTTGGATGCCAGCCACCCGCTGGAGACCGTGCGCCAGGCGGTGCTGGATTGCCTGGCTCAGCGCTGCTGACATGACACTGGAACCACTGACCCTGCCCTGGCTGGACCAGCCGCTGGCCCAGTTGCTGGCCCAGCAGCGCGGCCACGCGCTGATCCTGCAAGGGCGCTTTGGCGACGGCCTGCTGGCCCTGGGCTGGCGTCTGGCGCGCGCCTGGCTGTGCGAATCCGGCGGCCCGCGGCCCTGCGGCCAGTGTGGCAGCTGCCACCTGGCTGATCAGCAGGCCCACCCCGACCTGCGGCCGGTGCTGCCCGAAACCTGGCAACTGGCGTTGGGCCTGACCGCGGGCGACGAAGGCGATGCCGACGCCAAGTCCAGCAAACGCAAGCCCAGCAAGGACATCCGCGTCGAGCAGGTGCGCCAGGCGATCGACTGGAGCCACACCACCAGTGGCCGCGGCCGCGGCAAGGTGCTGCTGTTGTCGCCGGCCGATGCGATGAACGAGGTCTCGGCCAACGCGCTGCTCAAGACGCTGGAAGAGCCGGCCACGGGCTTGCGCCTGCTGCTGTGCACCGAGGACGCCGGCCAGTTGCTGCCCACGATCCGCAGCCGCTGCCAAAGCTGGCGCCTGCCCAGCCCCGACGATGCCCAGGTCCAGACCTGGCTGGTGCAGCAGGGACTGAACGACACTGAGGAACTGCTGCGCGCCTGCCAGGGCCAGGCCCTGAGCGCCTGGCAGGCCGCCCAGCAGGGCTGGCGGGCCGAGGCCTGGCGAGACCTGCCTCGCCAGGTGGCCCGGGGCGATGCCCAGGGCCTGAGTGCGCTGGCGCCACCCGATGCGCTGCGTCAGCTGCAGCAGCTGTGCCACGATGCCATGGCCGTGGCGGTGGGCGGCGAGCCGCGCTACTTCGACCGCCGCATGCTGCCTGCCACGCTGCGGCTGGAGGCCCTGGTGCCCTGGTCGCGCGCACTGGCGCAGGCGGTGCGCCAGCAGGATCACCCCTGGAACGCCGGCCTGCTGATCGAATCGCTGGTCCTGCAGGGCCAGACCGCCCTGTCGTTCGGGGTGCCTGCAGGGCGTGCGCCCACCCCCCGCCCGGCTACACTGCGTCCATGAGCGAGACCGAACCGCGCGCCGCGGCCCCGACCGGCACGCGCCCCAGCGTGATCCAGCTCGTCTTTCGCGAGAAAGGCGCGCTGTATGCCGCCTACATCCCGCTGTTCAGCGAAGGTGGGCTGTTCGTGCCCTCCACGCGCGAGTACCAGCTGGGCGACGACATCTACCTGCTGCTGTCGCTGCCAGGCGACCCGCAGCGCTACCCGGTGGCGGGCAAAGTGGGCTGGATCACGCCGGCCAACACGCCGGGCGGTCGCACCCAGGGCGTGGGCGTGCGCTTTCCGTCGGACGAGAAAACCCGGCTGCTGAAGCTGAAGATCGAGGAGCTGCTGGGCACCTCGATCTCATCGTCCAAGCCGACCCAGACCATCTGAGACGCGGCCGCTGCGGCGTGCCGCCCATCTGCCGCCCATGTTTGTTGATTCCCATTGCCACCTGAGCTTTCCGGGCCTGCGCGAGCGCCTGCCTGAGGTGCTGCGCGACATGCAGGCCGCCCAGGTGCGCGCGGCGCTGGTCATCTGTACCACGGTGGAAGAGTTCCCCGAGGTCAGCGCCATTGCCCACACCGCACCCTACCTATGGGCCAGCGTGGGCGTTCACCCTGACAACGAGGGCGTGCATGAGCCCAGCGTCGATGAGCTGCTGCAGCTGGCGCACGGCGACGCGCGCGTGGTGGCGATTGGCGAAACCGGTCTGGACTACTACCGCCTGGGCGGCCGCAGCATCGCCGACATGGCCTGGCAGCGCGAGCGCTTCCGGGTACACATCCGTGCCGCGCTGGCGGCGGATCTGCCGCTGATCATCCACACCCGCAGCGCCTCGGACGACACGCTGGCCATCCTGCGCGAGGAAGGGCAGGGACGGGTGAGGGGGGTGTTCCACTGCTTCACCGAAACAGTGTCGGTGGCCCGCGCAGCGCTGGACCTGGGCTTTCATGTGTCGCTGTCCGGCATCGTGACCTTCCGCAATGCCGGTGAGCTGCGCGAGGTGGCGCGGATGCTGCCACTGGAGCGCCTGCTGATCGAGACCGACAGCCCCTACCTGGCGCCGGTACCCTACCGCGGCAAGACCAACACGCCGGCCTATGTGCCTCATGTGGCCGCCGAGATCGCCCGCGAACGTGGTGCCGAGCTGGCCCAGATCGCCGAGGCCAGCACCCGCAATTTCGAGCGTCTTTTTGGCGTTCAGATCCCCCAGGAGCACGCATGATCGTCTGGCGACGCGCTGGTCTTGTCCTGGCTCTGGCCGGGTTGCTGCTGGGGGCCCCGGGGGTGCGGGCTGACCTCTATGTCGATTTCTTCCGGGCGGTCAATGTCGACAACGTCAGCGGCGTGCGCTCGGCGCTGGAGCGCGGTCTCGACCCGAATGTGCTGGATGAGCGGGGGCAGTGCGCGCTGTACCTGGCCGTGCGCGAGGACAACCCGCAGGTCTTTGAGCTGCTGCTGACCTGGCCTGGCATCCGCCTGGACCAGCGCAATGCCGTGGGCGAGACACCGCTGATGATGGCAGCGCTCAAGGGGCAGATCGAGCGTATGCAGCGCCTGATGGACCGCGGTGCGGCCATCCACCAGGAAGCCTGGTCGCCGATTCATTACGCTGCCACCGGACCCAGCGTGGCCGCAGTGAAGCTGCTGCTGGACAAGGGCGCTCCGGTGGACGCACGCTCGGCCAATGGCAGCACGCCGCTGATGATGGCTGCGCGCTATGGCGACGAGCGTTCAGTGAAGCTGTTGGTGGAGCGCGGCGCCGATCTGGCCGCCCGCAACAACCTGGGTCTCGATGCAGTGGCCTTTGCCCAGGGCGCCGACCGCGACTGGATGGTCGAGACGCTGGAGCGCCTGCGGCGCCAGCGCGCGGGCGCCGCCCGCTGAACGACTCGGACCAGGCCGCCGGTCGCGTCTTTCGGACACGCTTGTCAGGCAAACGCTGACACAGGCTTTGTCGGCGCGCCGACTACTGTCGGCAGAGGGTCCTCTCTACAGTCTGGGTCATCGGCTCCGGACCCACGGAGCCCCCGCCAGGAGAGTCCCATGCGTTCCACCCAGACCCGCAGCAACCCGTTCACGATGATGACGAACCCCGAGGCCATCATCCAGGCCGTCGAGCGCTCCGAGCGCCTGAACCGCCTGCAGCGCCGCGTGTGCCGCCCGCTGGACAAGCCGCTGATCCCGAAGATCGTGATCGACGACCAGGCCGCCTTCGACCGCTCGGTGGAGCTCGACGATGCGGACCTCGGCGACGCCGACGATCTGAGCTGACCGCCGCCGGGCCGGCCAGCGCCCGTTGTCTAAAGCGTGACAATGTATATTATGTAAACTCCTGGAGGGGCCGTTCGTGCCGATCTAGGGGGAGCCGCAAGCTAGGGGCTTCTCGTCCCACCGGCGACCGGCGCAGCATCGCCGCATGGCGGTGCCCATCTCATCCATCATCCGCGGCCCAGCGCCGACCGACCCCGGCCCTGACGGGCCGAGCGGACAACGCCGCGCACTGGAGATCAGCGACCTGCGGCTGTCGTTCGGCGCGGTGCGCTGGATCCAGTCCTTCGACATCAATGACCGCCCGATCGAGTTGGCGCTGCGCTTTCCGCGCCTGGCCAATCTGCTGAGCAGCGTGTGGTCGGACTCCGCTGCCGCGGGCGCCGCGCTGGACGAGTTGCTGTGCGATCGCCGAGGCGGCCGGCGCGGCTTTCCCGACGCCGTGCGCCAGGAGTTGCAGGACCTGCGCACCATGCTCAGCCGTGCGGGCTGAGCACAGCGGGCATCACGCGGGTCCACAGCGCCCGGCGCGAGCCCCAAGCACCCAGGAAAAAGACCCCGCATGATCACTCATGCGGGGCCTTTGCCGTTGGTTGGCGGAGACGGAGGGATTCGAACCCTCGATGGAGTTTTTTGACCCCATACTCCCTTAGCAGGGGAGCACCTTCGGCCTCTCGGTCACGTCTCCAACCTAAGCTCGCATTCTAACCAGATTATTGGCCTCAGTCGGCGCTCTCGGCGGTCGGCTCGATCGAGGCATCCAAATCGAAGGCCTTGTGCAGCGCACGCACCGCCAGCTCCATGTACTTCTCGTCGATCACCACCGAGGTCTTGATCTCGGAGGTGGTGATCATCTGGATGTTGATGCCCTCTTCGCTCAGCGCGCGGAACATGGTGCTGGCCACGCCGGCGTGGCTGCGCATGCCGATGCCGACGATCGACACCTTGCAGATCTTGGCGTCACCCAGCACCTCGGCGGCGCCGGTGGCTGGCAGCACCTTGGTCTTGAGCAGATCCAGCGTGCGCTGGTAGTCGTTGCGGTGAACCGTGAATGAAAAGTCGGTCTTGCCGTCGTGCGACACGTTCTGAATGATCACGTCGACGTCGATGTTGGCCTCGGCCACCTGGCCCAGGATTGAGTAGGCGATGCCGGGCTTGTCGGGCACGCCCAGCACGGTGACCTTGGCTTCGTCGCGGTTGAAGGCGATGCCCGAGACAACGGCTTGTTCCATTTTTTCGTCTTCCTCGAAGGTGATCAGGGTGCCGGAGGCGGCCTCTTCAGTGATGTCGATGTCCCAGGGCGTGAAGCTGGAGAGCACGCGCAGCGGCACGCGGTACTTGCCGGCAAACTCCACCGAGCGGATCTGCAGCACCTTGGAGCCCAGGCTGGCCATCTCGAGCATTTCCTCGAAGCTGATGGTGTGCAGGCGCTTGGCCTCGGGCACGATGCGCGGGTCGGTGGTGTAGACACCGTCGACGTCGGTGTAGATCAGGCACTCGTCGGCCTTCATTGCCGCTGCGATGGCCACCGCCGAGGTGTCCGAGCCCCCACGCCCCAGGGTGGTGACGTTGTTGTCCTCGTCCACGCCCTGGAAGCCGGTGATCACCACCACCCGGCCGGCGGCCAGGTCGGCGCGCACGCGGGCATCGTCGATGCTCTGGATGCGGGCCTTGGTGTAGGCCGAGTCGGTGCGCACCGGCACCTGCCAGCCGGTGTAGCTCACTGCTTCCATGCCCTCGGCCTGCAGGGCCAGCGACAGCAGGCCCACCGAGACCTGTTCACCGGTGCAGGCGATCATGTCGAGTTCGCGCAGCATGGCTGCGGTCTGCTGGGCAGGCGACACATCCTTGGCCAGCGCCAGCAGGCGGTTGGTCTCGCCGCTCATCGCCGAGGGAACGACGATCAGCTGGTGGCCTGCGCGTGCCCACTTGGCGACGCGTTTGGCAACGCTGCGGATGCGCTCGGTCGAGCCCATCGACGTGCCGCCGTACTTGTGAACGATCAAAGCCATGGAAGGATTGGAAGAGTGGGTCGAAGCGGAATCTGCGCCCGCCGACGGCGGGCGAAAAACCCCCTATTCTAGCTGCTGCGCTGCAGCATCCGGCGCCTCGGCCGACCAGCGCAGGCTGAGCTGTGGCTCGCCCGCCGCAGCACGCGCCCGCGCCTCCACGCCCAGTCCGGGCACCCACAGCAGCTGCTCCCCGGACCACAGCAAGGGCCCCTGACGCTGCCATGCGGGCACGCCCAGCGCCTGGAATTGCTGCTTCAGGCTGCGGGCGGGGCGGTCCGGCCCGAGCGAGAAACGCTCGCCGCCCCCCCTTGGCCGCCAGGTGCTGCCCGCCAGGCGGGACCAGGGCAGTCCGCCCTCCTCCACGGCTCGCAGCTGCACCCAGCCCAGGCCCGACGGCAGGACAAGGCACGCCGTGGGAGCGGTCGGCGGCCACAGGGCTGTGTCGGTGGCGGCGGTGTTGCCGGGCGTCAACCGTGCCAGGCGCAGGGTGCCGCGGTACAGGCGCAGCTCACACAGCGCGTCCACCGGCCAGCGACCACTCCTGGCGCGTGGCAACTCGCTCAGCAGGCGTTCGATGAAGCGCTCACTGGCCTGCCCGGCACCCTGCTCTTTCAGCCACCGGCGCAGGCTGGCCCGCTGGCGTGCCGGGCTGAGGGCAAGCCAGGCGCGCTGGTCCAGCCCGTCTGACGGACTGCGCAGTGTGGCCAGGTCCGCCGCCGCGACCTCGTCAATCAACTCGGCCGCCTGCCAGGCCTGGCGCGCCACCGTGCCCAGCGCCTGTTCAGCGTCGGGGAAGGCGGCGAGCAGGCCAGGCCAGACCTGCACACGCAGGCGGTTGCGCTCGAAGCGCGGGTCGCGGTTGCTGGGGTCTTCGATGTGGCTCAGGCCGTGGCGGTCCACGTAATGGTCGATCGCATCCGGCGAGCAGGCCAGCCAGGGCCGCGCCCAGGTCAGGCCGCCGCGCACCACGCTGGCGGGCATCGCAGCCAAGCCCGCCGCGCCCGCGCCGCGCAGGGCCTGCAGCAGCACGGTCTCGGCCTGGTCCTGGGCGTGGTGAGCCAGCAGCAGCAGCGTGGCGCCCTCCTCCGCCGCCAGGCGGGCCAGCATCTGATGGCGTTGCTGGCGTGCCCAGGCTTCGATGCTGGCGCCGGCAGGGGGGCGCTGGGTCAGACGGGCCACGCGCAGACGCAGCGGCCAGCCGGCGCGCCGCCATCGGCCACACTGCCGCTGCAGGTGGCGCACCCAGTCGTCGGCCTCGGGCTGCAGACCATGGTGGACATGCAGGGCCACCACCCTCAGGCCCAAGGCCTGTGCGGCTCGCACGGTGGCGTGGCACAGCGCCGTGCTGTCACGGCCGCCGCTGAGGGCCACCGCAACGCAGGGGCGCCGGGGCTCAGCGGTCGGTGGTGTCGTTGAAGCGACCGTAGGACTTGAGACGTTCGTAGCGGCGCTCCAGCAGCTCCGGCACGGCCAGATCAGACACCTGGCGCAGCGCATCGACCAGACCGCGCTTGAGCTGCGAGCACATCTGCTTGAGGTCGCGGTGGGCGCCGCCGACCGGCTCGCTGACGATCTTGTCGATCAGGCCCAGGGCTTTCAATCGGTGGGCGGTGATGCCCAGCGCCTCGGCGGCGTCCGAGGCCCGCTCGGCGGTCTTCCAGAGGATGGACGCACAGCCCTCTGGCGAGATCACCGAGTAGACCGAAAACTGCAGCATCAGCACCTGATCAGCCACGCTGATCGCCAGCGCGCCGCCCGAGCCGCCCTCACCGATGATGGTGGTGATGATTGGCACTTCCAGCTGTGCCATCTCGTAGATGTTGCGGCCAATGGCTTCTGATTGGCCACGCTCCTCGGCGCCGATGCCGGGGTAGGCGCCTGGCGTGTCGACGAAGGTGAACACCGGCAGGCCGAACTTCTCGGCCAGCTTCATCAGACGCAGTGCCTTGCGGTAGCCCTCGGGGCGCGACATGCCGAAGTTGCGCGCCGCGCGTTCCTTGGTGTCGCGGCCCTTCTGGTGGCCCAGCACCATGCAGGCCTGGCCGTTGAAGCGCGCCAGTCCGCCGACGATGGACAGGTCATCGGCAAACGCGCGGTCGCCGTGCAGCTCCTGGAAGTCGGTGAACATCTCGTTCACGTAGTCCAGCGTGTAGGGCCGCTGCGGGTGCCGCGCAATTTGCGTGACCTGCCAGGGCGTCAGCTGCTGGTAGATCTCTTTGGTGAGCTGCAGGCTCTTCTTGTCCAGGCGGTCGATCTCCTCGGAGATGTCCACCGCCGATTCGCTTTGGACGAAGCGGAGTTCCTCGATCTTGGATTCCAGCTCCGCGATCGGTTGCTCGAAGTCCAGGAAATGTCGCTTGCTCATTCAGCCACTCCTTGGGCATGCATTGTGCCCAATCCCAACGGGTTCTCAATAGTCGACCGGCAGCGGGTCCAGGCTGCGCCAGAGGTACCAGGTGGCGACCGAGCGGTAGGGCGCCCAGCCCTCGCCCAGCTCACGCGCCTCGGCGCGCGATACCGGCTCGCCGCTGAAGTAATTGACGCTGATGCCCTTGAGCAGGCCCAGGTCGTCCAGCGGCAGCACGTTCGGCCGCATCAGGTGAAAGATCAGGAACATCTCGGCGGTCCAGCGGCCGATGCCGCGGATGGCCACCAGCTCATCGATGATGGCCTCATCGTCCATGCCCTGCCACTGGCGCACATGGACCTGCCCATCGTCGAAATGCCGGGCCAGGTCGCCCAGGTACTCGGCCTTGCGGGCCGACAGCCCAGCCGCCCGCAGCGCCGGCACATCCAGCGCCAGCACGGCGGCGGGCTGCAGGCGCTTGTTGGCACCGGCGCCGCCCACGGCCGCGACAAAGCGCTCCCACACCGACTGTGCGGCCTTCACCGAGATCTGCTGGCCGACGATCGAGCGGGCCAGCGTGGTGAAGGCGTCACCGTGGCTGTGCAGGCGGGCCTCACCGAACTGCGGGATCAGTTTCTTCATGACCCGGTCGCGCTTGGCCAGGTGCTTGCAGGCCTCGTCCCAGTAATCCGGCGTGACGCCGGCCGCACTGCGCGTTCCCACGTCAGGCCCTGACCCAGGTCGTGCCCTGCGGGCCGTCCTTGAGCTGCACGCCCTCGGCCGTCAGCTGGGCGCGAATGGCATCAGCGCGGGCAAAGTCTCGCGATTGCTTGGCAGCCTGGCGCTCGGCGATCAGGGCCTCGATGCGGGCGGCATCGGCGTCATCGGCGCCGCCCTGCAGATAGGCTGCAGGGTCCTGCTGCAGCAGGCCCAGCACGCCGCCCAGGGCCTTGAGCTGGCCGGCCAGGCGCGGATCGCGGCTGCGGTTGAGTTCACTGGCCAGGTCGAAGAGCACGGCCACCGCCTCGGGCGTGCCCAGGTCCTCGTCCATCGCGGCCTTGAAGCGCGCGGCATGGCCTTCGGACCAGTCAATGACCACGTCCTGCGCCGGCACGCTGGCCATCGCGGTGTACAGGCGGCGCAGCGCGTTGCGTGCGTCGTCCAGGTGCACGTCCGAGTAGTTCAGCGGGCTGCGGTAGTGGGCCCGGACGACGAAGAAGCGGATCGTCTCGGCATCAAAGGACTTGAGGACCTCGCGGATGGTGAAGAAGTTGCCCAGGCTCTTGGACATCTTCTCGTTGTCGACGTTGACAAAGCCGTTGTGCATCCAGGTGCGGGCCAGCGGCACGCCGTTGGCGCCTTCGCTCTGGGCGATCTCGTTCTCGTGGTGCGGGAACTCCAGGTCGGCGCCACCGCCATGGATGTCGAAGGTCTGACCCAGCAGCGCGCAGGCCATGGCCGAGCACTCGATGTGCCAGCCGGGGCGGCCCTCGCCGTAGGCGCTGGGCCACTTGGCATCGGTCGGCTCGCTGGGCTTGGCCGACTTCCACAGCACGAAGTCCAGCGCGTCTTCCTTGCCATCGGCCACGGTCACGCGCTCGCCCGCCTGCAACTCGTCCAGTGACTTGCCCGACAGCTTGCCGTAGCCGGGGAAGCGCCGCACCGCGTAGTTCACGTCGCCGTTGCTGCTGCGGTAGGCCAGGCCCTTGTCTTCCAGCGTGCGCACGATGTCGAGCATCTGCGGCACATAGTCGGTGGCGCGCGGGTCGTGGGTGGGACGCAGGATGCCCAGCGCGTCGAAGTCGGCGTACATCTCGGCGATCATGCGATCGGTCAGGGCGCGCACGGTCTCGCCGTTGTCCACCGCGCGGCGGATGATCTTGTCCTCGATGTCGGTGATGTTGCGCACGTGGGTGACGCGCAGGCCGCTCGCCTCCAGCCAGCGCCGGGCGATGTCAAAGGCGATGTTCGAGCGCGCATGGCCGATGTGGCAGAGGTCGTAGACGGTGATGCCGCACACGTACATGCGCACATGACCAGGCTCGAGTGGCAACAGATCTTCGACCCGGCGGGTCAGCGTGTTGTGGATGCGCAGCGTCATCGACGGGACTGGAGGGAGGGCAGCGCGCACCGTGGACGGATGGCGCCGACAGGCCGGAGCGCCGCGGGGGAAAACGGGTGCTCGGTAGAATCGAGGCAGTATAGCCAAGGAGCCTCCTACCGTGACACGCCCCCTGCTGGCCGGCGCCGTGATCGCCCTGTCCGCCCTGCTCACCCTGCCCGCCTGGGCCCAGAAGGTGCGCCTCACCACCAGCGCGGGCGACATCGTGGTGCAGCTGGACGCCGAGAAGGCGCCCAAGACCGTGGCCAATTTCGTGCAGTACGCCAAGTCCGGCCACTATGACGGCACGATCTTCCACCGCGTGATCGACGGCTTCATGATCCAGGGCGGCGGCATGAAACCCGACATGAGCGAGAAGCCCACCCGCCCGCCGATCCCGCTGGAGGCCGGCAAGGGCTTGTCCAACCTGCGCGGCAGCATCGCCATGGCGCGCACCGGCTTCCCCGACTCGGCCACCTCGCAGTTCTTCATCAACGTGGTCGACAACGTCCGCCTCGACACCTACGGCGGCGGCTACGCCGTGTTCGGCAAGGTGATCGAGGGCATGGAGGTCGTCGACAAGATCAAGGGCGTGCCGGTGGGCAACCAGGCTGGCCACCAGAACGTTCCGCTGCAACCCGTCACCATCAAGAAGGCCTCGATCGAGGACTGAACCCACCATGACCAAGACTGTTGAACTGACCACCTCCGCCGGCGTCATCCGCCTGGAACTCGACGATGCCAAGGCCCCGAAGTCGGTGGCCAATTTCCTGGACTACGTGGCCCAGGGCCACTATGACGGCACGGTGTTCCACCGCGTGATCAAGGGCTTCATGATCCAGGGCGGCGGCATGACCGAGTCGATGGACCAGAAGCCCACCGGCGAGGCCATTCCCAACGAGGCCAACAACGGCCTGAAGAACGACAAGTACACCGTGGCCATGGCGCGCACCAATGCGCCGCATTCGGCCACCGCGCAGTTCTTCATCAACGCCACCGACAACGACTTCCTGAACTTCAAGTCCGAGTCGCCCAGCGGCTGGGGCTATGCCGTGTTCGGCAAGGTGGTGGCCGGCACCGAGGTGGTTGATGCGATCGAGAAAGTGCGCACCGGCCGCCGGGGCTACCACGATGACGTGCCGGTCGAGGCGGTGACGATCATCAAGGCCACCGAGATTGCCTGAGTTCGGCCTGGATGTGCTGACGGCGCCCGCGGGCGCCCGGCGCATCGAGTTCGTGTCGGACCTCCATCTCTGCGCAGAACTGCCGCGCACGACCGAGGCCTGTCTGTCCTGGCTGGCTCACAGCCAGGCCGACCTGCTGATCATCCTGGGCGACCTGTTCGAGGCCTGGATTGGCGATGATGCGGCCGATCAGCCTTCGGTTTCCCAGGTCGTGTCTGCCCTGCGCGATGCCAGCGCGCGCCGCCCCCTGGCCGTGATGCGCGGCAACCGCGACTTCCTGCTGGGCGAGGACTTCTTTCAGCGCAGCGGCTGCACCGCACTGGCCGATCCCTGCGTGCTTGAGGCCTTTGGCCAGCGCGTGCTGCTGAGCCACGGCGACGCGCTGTGCCTGGACGACAGCGCCTACCAGCGCTTTCGCGCCGAGGTGCGCCAGAGCGCCTGGCAGGCCGCATTCCTGGCGCGGCCTCTGGCTGAGCGGCAGGCGATTGCCGGCGGCCTGCGGGCAGCCTCGCAGGCCAGCCAGGCTGGCCGCGCCGTGGAGACCTATGCCGACCCCGACCCAGCGCTGGCCAGCGACTGGCTGCACCGCGCCCAGGCCACGACCTTGGTGCACGGCCACACCCATCGCCCTGGCGACGAGGTGCGCGCCGAAGGCTGGACCCGCCGCGTGCTGAGCGACTGGGACCTGGACCACGCCCGGCGTGCTGAGGTGCTGGCCTGGACCGCGCGGGGCTGGCAGCGCCATCCGCTGCCGGCTGACGGTCAATGGGTTGGCTGAGCCGGCTGGCCGACTGGCGCGAGCAGCGCCAGCTGGCCCGCCACGCGATCGACGACCGGCTGTGGCAGGCGGTGCTGCAGGCCTACCCCTTCATTGCCGAGCGCTCGGCCGCCGATGTGGCCGCCCTGCGCCGCCTCAGCAGCCTGTTCCTGGCCCGCAAGCAGTTCCATGGCGCCCACGGCCTGGTCATCGACGACCTGATGGCGGTGTGCATTGCCGCTCAGGCCTGTCTGCCGCTGCTGGGGCTGTCACTGGACCACTACGACGGCTTCGTTGGCATCGTCGTGCAGCCCGATGAGGTGGTGGCGCCGCGCAGCGTGATCGACGAGGACGGCGTGGTCCACGAGTACGACGAGGCGCTGACCGGCGAGGCCATGGAAGGCGGCCCGGTGATGCTGTCCTGGCACGACGTGGCCCAGGCCGGTGAGCAGGCCGACATGGCCTACAACGTGGTGATCCACGAGTTCGCCCATGTGCTGGACATGCGCGACGGTGTGGCCGACGGCGTGCCGCTGCTGGCCACCGCGGCCCACCGCCAGGCCTGGATCGAGGTGCTGGATGCCGAGTTCGAGGATTTTGTGCAACGCGTCGACGCTGGCGAAGACACGCTGATCGATCCCTACGGCGCCGAGGCGCCCGAGGAGTTCTTTGCCGTGGCGAGCGAGGCCTTCTTCGTCGCCGCGGCGGCGCTGCGCGACGAACACCCTCGCCTGTACCGTCTGCTGGCCAGCTACTACCGGCAGGATCCGGCGGCCGGCTGAACGAACAAGGGGCGCCCGAAGGCGCCCCTGGCGATGCTGGCGTGCGGCCGGATCAGACCGCCGTGGCCTCGGCCCGCGGCTTGTCGCCGCTCTTGCCGGCCGGCTGGATGTCCAGGCTGACCTGGCCCTCGGCATCCAGGTCCACCGTCAGGCGGCCGCCATCGACCAGGCGGCCGAACAGCAGTTCGTCGGCCAGTGCACGGCGGATCGTGTCCTGGATCAGACGCTGCATCGGACGCGCGCCCATCAGCGGATCGAAACCCTTCTTGGCCAGGTGCTTGCGCAGCGGGTCGGTGAAGGTGACGTCCACCTTCTTCTCGGCCAGCTGCTGCTCGAGCTGCAGCAGGAACTTGTCGACCACGCGCAGGATGATGTCTTCGTCCAGTGCGCGGAAGTTGACGATGCCGTCCAGGCGGTTGCGGAACTCGGGCGTGAACAGGCGCTTGATGTCGCCCATCTCGTCACCTTGCTCGCGCTTGCTGGTGAAGCCGATGGTGGACTTCTGCATGGTCTCGGCGCCCGCATTGGTCGTCATGATGATGATGACATTGCGGAAGTCGGCCTTGCGCCCGTTGTTGTCGGTCAGCGTGCCGTGGTCCATGACCTGCAGCAGCACGTTGAAGACATCCGGATGGGCCTTCTCGATTTCATCCAGCAGCAGCACGGCGTGCGGCTTCTTGGTGATCGCCTCGGTCAGCAGACCGCCCTGATCAAAGCCCACATAGCCCGGGGGCGCACCGATCAGGCGGCTGACCGCATGGCGCTCCATGTACTCGGACATGTCGAAGCGGATCAGCTCGATGCCCAGGATGTAGGCCAGCTGCTTGGCGACCTCGGTCTTGCCCACACCGGTGGGGCCGCTGAACAGGAAGGCGCCGATCGGCTTGTCCGACTTGCCCAGGCCCGAGCGGGCCATCTTGATCGAGGCAGCCAGCGCGTCGACCGCCGGGTCCTGACCGAAGACCACGCTCTTGAGATCACGCTCCAGCGTCTTGAGCTTGCCGCGGTCGTCCGAGGACACCGAGGCCGGCGGGATGCGGGCGATCTTCGAGACGATGTCCTCGACCTCGTTGCGGGTGATGGTCTTCTTCTGCTTGCTCTTGGGCAGGATGCGCTGCGCGGCACCGGCCTCGTCGATCACATCGATCGCCTTGTCGGGCAGGTGGCGGTCGTTGATGAACTTGGCCGACAGCTCGGCCGCCGCCTGCAGCGCGCCCAGCGCGTACTTGACGTTGTGGTGCTCCTCGAAGCGCGACTTCAGGCCCTTGAGGATTTCCACCGTCTGCTCGACCGTGGGCTCGACCACGTCGACCTTCTGGAAGCGCCGCGACAGGGCCGCGTCCTTCTCGAAAATGCCGCGGTACTCGGTGAAGGTGGTCGCGCCGATGCACTTCATCGCGCCCGACGACAGCGCCGGCTTGAGCAGGTTGGACGCATCCAGGGTGCCGCCCGAGGCCGCGCCGGCACCGATCAGCGTGTGGATCTCGTCGATGAACAGGATGCTCTTGGGGCTGTCCTTGAGCTGCTTGAGCACGCCCTTGAGGCGCTGCTCAAAGTCGCCGCGGTACTTGGTGCCAGCCAGCAGCGCACCCATGTCGAGCGCGTAGACAGTGGCGTCGGCCAGCACCTCGGGCACATCGCCCTCGGTGATGCGCCAGGCCAGGCCCTCGGCGATCGCGGTCTTGCCCACGCCGGCCTCGCCCACCAGCAGCGGGTTGTTCTTGCGCCGGCGGCACAGCACCTGGATGACGCGTTCCACCTCGTGTTCGCGGCCGATCAGCGGATCGATCTTGCCATCACGGGCGTTCTGGTTGAGGTTGGTGGTGAACTGGTCCAGCGGTGAGCCCTTGCCCTCGCCGCCCTCGTCCTTCTCGGACTCATTGCCGCCACCGCTGCTGCCTTCGCTGCCATTGCCCTTGGTGGGCTCGGGCGGGTCGCTCTTCTTGATGCCATGGGCAATGAAGTTGACCACGTCCAGGCGCGTGACGCCCTGCTGGTGCAGGTAGTACACGGCGTGCGAGTCTTTCTCGCCGAAGATGGCCACCAGCACGTTGGCACCGGTGACTTCCTTCTTGCCGCCACCGGTGGATTGCACGTGCATGATCGCGCGCTGGATGACACGCTGGAAACCCAGTGTCGGCTGCGTGTCGACTTCTTCGGTGCCGCCGACCGTGGGCGTGTTCTCGCGGATGAAGCCGGTGAGGCTCTTGCGCAAGTCCTCGATGTTGGCGGCGCAGGCGCGCAGCACCTCGGCGGCGGACGGGTTGTCAAGCAGCGCCAGCAACAAGTGCTCCACGGTGATGAACTCGTGGCGCTGCTGGCGTGCCTCGACGAACGCCATGTGCAGGCTGACTTCAAGTTCCTGGGCGATCATGCGGCCTCCATAATGCATTGAAGCGGGTGCCCCGAGCGGCGTGCAGCAGCCAGCACGAGTTCAACCTTGGTGGCGGCGACGTCCTTGGTGAAGACGCCGCACACCGCGCGACCCTCGTGATGGATCTTCAACATCACCTGGGTCGCAGCCTCGCGGTCGAGGCGGAAATACTCTTGCAGCACCATCACGACGAACTCCATCGGCGTGAAGTCGTCGTTCAGCATGACCACCTGGAACATGCGCGGCGGCTTGGTCTTGGCCGCCTTGCGCTCGGCCACCACCGATCCCTGACCGTCATCAGGTTTGCCAACCTGTGGTGTCTGTGTGGGAGGTTTGGGACGAGAGGGCATGAAATCAGTATAGCCAGTTGGGCAGATGGCTGCGTCGGGGTCAATCGTCACCCTGTCGGGCATCGGCGCATGTTGCAAAAAAGGGCATGCGAGAGCGCGTTTTTCAAGCTTGGGCGCACCAAAGCGGTGTCGCCAGAGCGTTTTCATTGACACCATCCCTGGCCCCGCAAACAATTGCACGCATAAGCCTGAAAAAGGCATCAGGAGGACAGGTATGGACGCGTTTGGAACCGTCAAGTGGTTCAACGACACGAAGGGCTACGGCTTCATCGAGCCCGATGACGGTGGTGGTGATGTGTTTGTGCATCACACAGCCATCCAGATGGATGGCTATCGCACGCTGAAGCAAGGCGCCCGGGTGGTCTACGAGGCTGTCATCGGCCCCAAGGGCCATCAGGCGCAGAACATCCGCTCGGTCGACCCGGTGCGGGCGCGCGCCAGCTCCACCACCGTGGAGCGCGACCCTGCCGAGAACCCCGACTGAGTGTCCCGACTGAGCCTGAGCGCCCGCCCCGCTCAGCTCATGCACCAGGCCGCAAAGCGGACAAACAGGTCGTGACCCAGGGCCCAGGCTGACGCCCCCGCCAGAGCCGCCCCCGACAAGCGGGCCGCCCAGCGGATGATCAGGCCTTCCCGGGCGGAGTTGCCTTGCGCCAAACGCTGCCACAGTGCCGGCGCCAGGCCCAGCGGCAGTGCCGACGCCAGTGCGAAAGCCCCCATCACGGCGGCGCCCGACAGGGCCGAATTGGCCAGGGCGGCCACCATCAGTGCCGATTGCAACAGCCCGCAGGGCCAGGCCACCCAGACCAGGCCAGCACCCGAGGCCCGCAGCGCGCTGCCGCTGCGGCCGTGCCAGCGCACGGGCTGCACCTGGGAGCGATCGCCGCTGCGCCCCAACTGGTCCAGCCACTGGGGCGGGCGGCCATGGATCAGCAGCCACAGGCCCAGGGCCAGCGCCGCCATGTGGGCGAGGGTCCAGATCGGACGCAGCGCCGGGCTCCACTGGCCCAGCTGGGCCAACCAGGCCACACTGGTGGCCGCCACCGCACCGGCGGCGGCGTAGCCCAGCAGGCGTCCGAGGTGAAAGAAGCCCAGTCCCAGCCGCGGCCGGGTCGGCGCGCAGCCGCGTACCGCGGCCGCACTGGCGACGCCGCACATGCCGATGCAATGAAGAGAGCCTGCCAGGCCCATCAACAGGGCCGACAGGACCAGGGCCTGGTCCACCCTCAGATGATGCGCGAAAAACGCTCGCGGGTCCGGTCGGCCTGCAGATACTTGTCGAAGGACATGGCGATCGCCCGCACGAAGAACCAGCCGCGCGCGGTGACCTGGATCGCGCCCGGCTCCATCGTCACCAGCCCCATCTCCTCGTAGGGCCGCAGCGCTTCAAGCTCCTGGCGGAAGTACTCGGGTACCTTGACCAGGTGCGCCAGCTCCACCGACTCGAACTCCAGCCGCCCCTGGCACATCAGCGCCATGATGACGGCGCGGCGCAGCAGGTCGTCGCGCGTCAGCGCCAGACCGCGCACGATGGCGAACTGGCCCTGGCGGATGGCGTCGTAGTACTCGGGGATGGTCTTGGCGTTCTGGCTGTAGGTGGCGCCCATGCGGCCGATCGACGACACGCCCAGCGCCACCAGGTCGCAGTCGGGCTGCGTGCTGTAGCCCTGGAAGTTGCGGTGCAGGCGGCCCTGGCGCTTGGCCTGGGCCAGCGCGTCGTCGTGCAGGGCAAAGTGGTCCATGCCGATGTAGCTGTAGCCATGGCCCATGAAGCCGGCGATGGCCGACGACAGCATGTCGATGCGGTGCTGCGGCGGCGGCAGTTGGCTGGCATCGATGCGGCGCTGCGGCTTGAAGCGCGCCGGCAGGTGCGCATACGAATACAGCGCGATGCGGTCGGGCCGCAGCTCGCTCATCTGGCGGATGGTGCGGGTGAAGGACTCCGGCGTCTGCTTGGGCAGGCCGTAGATCAGGTCGGCGTTGATCGACTCGAAGCCCAGCTCGCGCGCGGCGCGCATCAGCTCAGTCACCATCTCAAGCGACTGAACGCGGTGCACCGCCTTCTGCACATCGGGGTCGAAGTCCTGCACGCCAAAGCTGATGCGGTTGAAGCCGATGGCCCGCAGATGCGCCAGGCGGGAACGGTCGGCGGTGCGTGGATCCACCTCGATCGAGACCTCGGCGTCCGGCGCCAGCTTGAAGGTGCGTTGCAGCGCCGCCATCAGCCTCGCCAGCTCGGCGTCGCTGAGGAACGTGGGCGAGCCGCCTCCGAAGTGCATCTGCGAGACGTTCACCGACTCGCCCAGCACCTGTTGGTGCAGCGCGATCTCGGCCTCCAGCACTTCGAGGTACTCGGCACCGCGTTCGTGGTGCTTGGTGATGATCTTGTTGCAGGCGCAGTAGTAGCACACCGATTCGCAAAACGGGATGTGCACATAGACGGACAGCGGCTTCTTGCCGCCGACCTGGGCGCCGTCGGCGCGCTGCTGAAGCGCGCGCCGGTAGTCCTCGCCGGTGAAGGCCTCGACGAAGCGGTCGGCGGTCGGGTACGAGGTGTAGCGCGGGCCCGGCACGTCGAACCGCTGGAGCAGATCCACCGGCAGCAGGGAGTCGGCGGCTTTCGTGGCTTGTGACATGCCGGCATGGTGCCAAACTGGCACGCCTCAGGCTTGACCTGCCTCAAGCCGCATCGTCGTCCACACCACAAGAATACCCGCACTCAACGAGGGGCATCATGTTCAGGACACGCGATTCGTCGGATGACGTTGCTCAGGACGCGGCCGGGCCGCGGGTGATAATGCACGGGATGAGCGATACCACCTCCCGGGTGCGGTGCGACACCTTCAAGGTCGCCTGCTCCAGCTGCAATTTGCGCGAGTTGTGTCTGCCCGTCGGTCTGGGTCGGCCCGACCTGGAGCGTCTCGACGCCCTGGTCGCCACCCGGCGCACGGTGGGCCGCGGCGACACGCTGTTCCGTTCGGGCGATCCCTTCCAGTCCTTGTACGCGGTGCGGACCGGATTCTTCAAGACCTGCGTGTCCTCTGAAGACGGCCGCGACCAGGTCACGGGCTTTCAAATGGCGGGCGAACTGCTGGGCCTGGATGGCATCAGTGCCGACCGCCACACCTGTGACGCCGTGGCGCTGGAGGACTCGCAGGTCTGCGTGATTCCCTACTCGCAGCTCGAAGACCTGTCGCGCGAGTTCACCGACCTGCAGCATCAGTTCCACAAGATCATGAGCCGCGAGATCGTGCGTGACCACGGCGTGATGCTGCTGCTGGGCAGCATGCGCGCCGAGGAGCGCTTGGCGGCCTTCCTGCTGAACCTGACCCAGCGCCTGCAGGCGCGCGGGTTCTCGGCCTCGTCGCTGATCCTGCGCATGACGCGCGAAGAGATCGGCAGCTACCTGGGCCTGAAGCTCGAAACCGTCAGCCGGACCTTCTCGAAGTTCCAGGATGAAGGGCTGCTGGAAGTGAAGCAGCGTCAGATCCGCATCATCGACCAGGCTGGTCTGCAGCAGCTGGTCAACGGCACACCCAGCTGAGCCTCCCCTGCCCCACCAACAACAACGGCGCCCTCGGGCGCCGTTGTTGTTGGTGGGGATCTGGCCTGTGCGGGCTGTCAGGGCTGCTTCTCTGGCGTGGCCGCATGGTTGCGGGCCTGCATCGCCGGGGTCAGCGCATCGGGCTCGGTCTTGCCGCGCTGCGTGTCCGCCGTCTCATCCTTGATCAGCACGGGATCCTGGCCCTTGATGGCCACGTAGGCCGTGCTCAGGCT
Organism: Ideonella aquatica; assembly: GCF_018069755.1. Classification (GTDB taxonomy): domain Bacteria; phylum Pseudomonadota; class Gammaproteobacteria; order Burkholderiales; family Burkholderiaceae_C; genus Ideonella; species Ideonella aquatica. The sequence goes on from NZ_JAGQDE010000008.1 coordinate 60,139, forward strand.
GGCCACCACCACCACCAGCGGTCCGCCAACGACCAGCCAGAGCATGCGGTAGCGCCACCAGGGCATCTGGGGCTCGGGGCGGCCTTCGGCGGGCGGAGTCGTGTTGCTCATGCGTGCTGCCGTCATCGCGGCACCAGGAAAGTGGACTTTTCGTGCAGCGTGGTGGCCGCGACATCGTCATGGGCCACGCGCTCGATCGAGAACTGGATGGTATGCGCACCGGCGCCCGCCTGCTGCGCGGATTCGAACGGGACCTGCGCGCTCAGGGTGATCCAGCGTGCCTCGGCCGGGCCGACGTCCACCTCGGTCTGGCCGGTGACCACGATCTGGTCCAGGCCGGACACACCGATGCGGTAAGTCTGGGGCTTCTCGGCCGCATTCATCACCTGCAGGCGGTAGACATTCTCGACCTTGCCGTCCTCGACGATGCGAGCCAGCGAGGCGCGGTCACGCACCACGTCAACCCGGAACGGCTCGCGCAGCGCCAGGCTGATGCCGAAGGCCACCAGGATCAGCAGCATGATGCCGGTGTAGACCAGCACCCGCGGTCGGAAGATACGCCGCATCATCTGGCTGAAGTTCAGGTGCTCACGCAGGCCGTTCTGCGTCACATAGCGGACCAGACCGCGCTGGTAGCCGAACTTGTCCATGATGCCGTCGCACACATCGATGCAGGCAGCACAGCCGATGCACTCGTACTGCAGACCGTTTCGGATGTCGATGCCGGTGGGGCACACCTGGACGCACAGCCCACAATCGACGCAGGAGCCCAGCCCTGCCTGCTTTGCATCCACTTTCTTTGAACGCGCGCCGCGCGGCTCGCCCCGCTCGGTGTCGTAGCTGATGATCAGCGTGTCCTTGTCGAACATCGCGCTCTGGAAGCGCGCGTACGGGCACATGTACTTGCAGACCTGCTCGCGCATGTAGCCGGCATTGCCGTAGGTGGCGAAGCCGTAGAACAGCACCCAGAACCACTCCCAGGGACCAAAGCCCAGCGTCATGGCCTCGGCAGCCAGCGTGCGGATGGGGGTGAAGTAGCCGACGAAGGTGAAGCCGGTCCACAGACCGAAGAGGATCCAGACCACCTGCTTGGCAGCCTTGCGCCAGGTCTTGTCAAACGTCCAGGCGGCCTCGTCGAGCTTCATGCGTTGCGCGCGATCGCCCTCGATCTTGCGCTCGAACCACATGTAGATCTCGGTGTACACCGTCTGCGGGCAGGCGTAGCCGCACCACAGCCGCCCTGCCACCGCAGTGAACAGGAACAGCGCGTAGGCCGAGATCATCAGCAGCGCCGACAGGTAGATCAGGTCCTGCGGATAGAGGACCAGCCCGCCAATGTAAAAGCGCCGTGACACCAGGTCGAAGAGGACGGCCTGGCGGTTGTTCCACTGCGCCCAGGGCAGCAGATAAAAAAGGAGCTGGGTCGCCCACACGAGCGCCCAGCGCCATTTGATGAACAGGCCGCTGACGGCCCGTGGGTAGATCTTCTTGGTCTTCTGGTAGAGCGATACCACCGCCTCGACCGAATCGCCATCAGGCGCCGACGCAGACTGGGGGTTGACGTTGCTGGCTTTGATAGGGGTAGGGGTATCGCTCATGCCGCCAATTTAACTCACTGAGCAGCCACGCTCGTGCTCTGGGACAAATTCCAGACGTAGGCGGTCAGAACCTTCAGCTGATCCGGCGTGAAGCGCGCCCCCTGGGCGGGCATCACGTTGGTCTTGCCATTGTTGATCATCGAGATCACCTGGGCTTCGCCCCAGCCGTGCAGCCAGATCTTGTCGGTCAGGTTTGGAGCGCCCAGGGCCTGGGTGCCCTTGCCTTCGGGGCCGTGGCACGCTGCGCAGGCCGCAAACTTGGCCTTGCCCACCTGGGCTGCGACCGAGTTGTGCGCACCGCCCGACAGGCTCAGGACATAGTTCGCCACCGCCTTGACGTCCTCAGGCGTACCGACCGCCGCGGCCATCGGGGGCATCACGCCCTGACGACCTTCAACGATGGTCTTCTCGATGTAAGCGGGGCTGCCGTCACCACCCAGCCAATCGTTGTCAGCCAGGTTGGGGAAGGACTTGCTGCCGCGCGCATCGGAGCCATGGCACTGCGCACAGTTGTTGACGAACAGACGCTCGCCGATGGCCATGGCCTTCGGGTTCTTGGCCAGGGCTTCAGGCGCCTGACCGTTGAACTCGGCATAGACCGCCTTCATCGCCTCGGCCGCCTTGGCCTGCTCAGCCTGCAGCTGACCAGCCGACGACCACTTCAGGCCACCTTCGGCCGCACCGAAGCCCGGGTACAGGGCCAGGTAGGCGATGGCGAAGACCACCGTGATCAGGAACAGGCCCATCCACCAGCGCGGCAGCGGGTTGTTCAGCTCACGCAGATCACCGTCCCAGGTGTGACCGGTGCTGTTGTCGTCGGCCATCGGGCGGTGCTTGCTCGCGCCGATCAGCACGGCCAGGCAGAACACCAGGCCGCCCGCGACGATGGCCACCACATAGAGCGACCAAAACGAACTCACAAAATCACTCATTACTTTCTCCTTGGTGTCGGCGGCCGCAAGCGGCCGCCGCGCACGTCATTGCCGTTCAGAGGACGGGTCTGCGACATCGGGTTCGAGGAAAGGCAACTGGGCCGCCTCGTCGAACGCAGACTGACGCTTGCGCTGCCAGGTCCAGACCATCAGTGCGATGAACAACACCATGGCCAACACCGTGATGGCGCTGCGGTAGACGTTGATGTCGAATTCCATCAGTCGCTCCGGTGATTACTTGCGAGCGGTGCCCAGCACCTGCAGGTAGGCGATGACGGCGTCGATCTCGGTCTTGTCCTTGACCTCGTCGGCGGCCTTGGCGATCTCGTCGTCCGTGTACGGGACGCCGACCATGCGCAGGGCCTTCATCTTGGGGGCCAGTTCCGCCGGATTCAGCGTCGTCTTGGCCAGCCAGGGGTAGGACGGCATGTTCGACTCGGGCACCACATCACGCGGGTTGTTCAGGTGAACACGGTGCCACTCGTCAGAGTAGCGGCCGCCCACGCGGTGCAGGTCCGGACCGGTGCGCTTGGAGCCCCACTGGAACGGGTGGTCGTAGACGAACTCGCCGGCCACCGAATAGGGGCCATAGCGCAGCGTCTCGGCACGGAAGGGGCGCACCATCTGCGAGTGGCAGTTGTAGCAGCCCTCGCGGATGTAGACGTCCCGACCGGCCAGTTGCAGCGCGGTGTAGGGCTTGAGGCCCTCGACCGGCTGGGTCGTCGAGCGCTGGAAGAACAGCGGCACGATTTCCACCAGGCCACCGAATGCGACGGTGACCAGGATCAGCACGATCATCAGGAAGTTGCTGGTCTCGATCTTCTCGTGACCCGTCGGCTTGTGACTAGCCATGTTGTTTCTCCTTCTCTCGGGCTCAGGCGTGGGCAGCGGCGGCAGGCACCGGCACCGCAACGGCCTTGCCGTTGGCGATCGTCATGACGACGTTCCAGAGCATGATGACCATGCCGCTCAGGTACAGCAGGCCGCCCAGGACGCGCATCACGTAGAACGGATAGGTCGCCTTGACGCTCTCGACAAAGCTGTAGACCAGCGTGCCATCGGGGTTGACCGCGCGCCACATCAGACCCTGCATCACACCGGCAATCCACATCGCAGCGATGTAGAGCACGATGCCGATGGTGGCGATCCAGAAGTGCAGCTCGATCGCCTTGGTGCTGAACATCGCCTTGCGGCCGAACATGCGCGGGATCAGGTGGTACAGGCAGCCGATCGACACCAGACCCACCCAGCCCAGGGCACCCGAGTGCACGTGGCCGACAGTCCAGTCCGTGTAGTGCGACAGCGCGTTGACGGTCTTGATCGACATCATCGGACCTTCGAAGGTCGACATGCCATAGAACGACAGCGAGACGATCAGGAACTTCAGGATCGGGTCGTCACGCAGCTTGTGCCAGGCGCCCGACAGGGTCATGATGCCGTTGATCATGCCGCCCCAGGACGGTGCCAGCAGGATCAGCGAGAAGATCATGCCGATCGACTGGGTCCAGTCCGGCAGCGCGGTGTAGTGCAGGTGGTGGGGGCCCGCCCACATGTACGTGAAGATCAGGGCCCAGAAGTGCACGATCGACAGGCGATACGAGTACACCGGACGCTCGGCCTGCTTGGGGATGTAGTAGTACATCATGCCCAGGAAGGCGGCGGTCAGGAAGAAGCCCACGGCATTGTGGCCGTACCACCATTGCACCATCGCGTCCTGGACACCGGCGTAGGCCGAGTAGCTCTTGGTGAGCGTGACCGGGATTTCAGCGCTGTTGACGATGTGCAGCAGGGCCACGGCGATGATGAAGGCGCCGAAGAACCAGTTCGCCACGTAGATGTGGCGCACCTTGCGGATACCCACCGTGCCGAAGAACACCACGGCATACGCGACCCAGGTGACCGTGATCAAGATGTCGATCGGCCACTCCAGCTCGGCGTACTCCTTGCCGGTGGTGATGCCCAGCGGCAGCGTGATCACCGCGAGCACGATGGTCAGGTTCCAGCCCAGGAAGGTGAACCAGGCCAGGCCCGGCGCGAACAGGCGGGTCTGGCAGGTGCGCTGGACCACGTGGTAGCTGGTGGCAAAAAGCACCGAGCCACCGAAGGCGAAGATCACTGCATTGGTGTGCAGCGGTCGCAGGCGCCCGTAGCTGAGCCACGGGATGCCGTTGATCAACTCAGGCCAGGCGAGCTGGGACGCGACGATGACGCCAACCAGCATGCCGACGATGCCGTACACGACGGAAAGGACAGCAAACCATCGGACGACTCCGTCTTCATAGACCGGTTGCCCCGGTGCGGAACTATTTGCCATTGAAGGCCTCCTTCTTCTTGAGACTCAAAGGGACTCAGGTAACCCTAGGATCAGGATTGTTTTGTAAGCGGCCTTGCGGCCGCTTGATCGGCATCAACCGGGGTGACCTCCTGTTGCAGGATCCGCTCACCCTCGCGCTCCAGATCGTCAAATTGACCCCGGTGCAGTGCCCAGGCGAAGACGCCGATGATCCCCAGCACCAGCACGGCGGACAGCGGAATCAGCAACCACATCACTTCCATTGCAGCTCTTTTCAGCGGGCCAGCCGCAAAGAATTGCCCACCACCAGCAGCGAGCTGAGCGCCATGCCCAGGCCTGCGGCCCAGGGCGGCAGATAGCCGGCCAGCGCCAACGGGATGCAGGCGGCGTTGTAGACGGCGGCCCAGATCAGGTTCTGCCGCACGATACCGATGGCGCGCTGCGCCAGTTGGCGCGCCATGACCAGATCGGACAGGCGGTTGGAGCTGACCACGGCATCGGCGTGTACGCGCGAGACCAGCGCGCCATGGCCCATCGCAAAGGACACGTCGGCGCGCGCCAGCACCGGCGCGTCGTTGACGCCGTCGCCCACCATGCCGCACACCTGCCCGCTCGCCTGGGTTCGGGCCACCACGGCCAGCTTGTCTTCGGGGGTGGCGCCGCCCTGGGCCAGATCCAGCCCCAGCGCAGCGCCAACGGCCTGCACCCGCAGCGGGTCATCCCCCGACAGCAGGGCCACCTGGACGCCGCCGGCCTGCAGGGCCTGCACCGCCTGCCGGGCGTCGGGACGAAGGCGTTCCTCAAAGCCGAAGCGCCACTGCACCTGCCCCACGGGACCAAAGCAGACCTCCTGACCCTGGGCCGCCAGCCCGGGTTCGGCCCGCACCCAGGCGCGTGAGCCCAAACGCCAGACGCGACCGGCTGGATCGGTGGCCTGCAGTCCCTGCCCGGCCTCCTCGCGCACCTCGGCCCAAGCAAAGGCCTGAGCCTGACCCACGGCGCGCGGGTCGCTGGCCAGCGCCTGCGCCAGCGGATGCGAGGACCAGCGGGCCAGCGCCAACGCTGCCTGCTCGGCCTGCAGCGCTGGTTCGGTGCCAGCCACGCGCTCGGTGACGGCCCACTGCGGGCGGTCTTCGGTCAGCGTGCCGGTCTTGTCCATGAACAGGCGGTCGATGCGTGCCAGCGCCTCCAGGGCGTCCAGGCGCTGCACCATCACGCCACGCCGAGCCAGTGCACCGGTGGCCGCCACCAGCGCCGAGGGTGCGGCCAGCGACAGCGCGCAGGGGCAGGTGACGATCAGCACGGACACCATCACCCACAGCGCGCGGTCGGGATCGACAACGCTCCAGACCGCCGCCGCGCCGAAGGCCAGCAGCAGCACCGCCCAAAGGAAGGGGCCGGCCCAGGCATCGGCCCAACGCGCCAGCGCCGGGCGCTGGCTCAGGGCGTCGCGCATCATCGTGACGATCGCCTGGTAGCGGGTGTCGGCACCAACGCGCTCGACCCGCATCACCACCGGTCCGCCCAGATTCAGGCTGCCGCCGACCAGCTCGTCCCCGGGCTGGTGCAACACCGGCACCGACTCGCCGCTGAGCAGCGACTCGTCGGCCTGCGTGGTGCCCACCTCCAGGCGACCATCGGCCGGGAAGGCCGCGCCCAGCGGTACGCGCACGCGGTCGCCCGGCTGCAGGCGCTGGACGCTGATGCGCTCCACCTCGCCATCCGCCCGCAGGCGCAGCGCGGTCTCGGGCATGCCGGCCAGCGACTGCTCCAGCGCCTCGGCCGCCCGGTGGCGGGCGCTCATCTCCAGGTAGCGGCCTCCCAGCAGGAAGCTGATGAACATCGTGAACGAGTCAAAGTAGACCTCGTGCCCGAACACGCCGTGGGGGTCAAAGGTGGCGCCTGAGCTGGCCACGAAGGTGACCAGCAGGCCCAGGGCCACCGGCACGTCCATGCTGATGCGCCGGGCGCGCACCGCATGCCAGGCGTTGCGCATCATCGGGCCGGCCGAGAACAGCAGCACCGGCAGCGACACCAGCCAGCAGCCCCAGTTCAGCAATTGGCGCAGGTCGGGTTCAATCTGGTTGCCGCTGGCCACGTAGCTGGGCGTGGCGAACATCATCACCTGCATCGCGCAGAAACTGGCCACGAACAGCCGCCACAGCGCCTGGCGGCGTTCGCGTCGGCGCAGCTCACGCGCAGGCGCGGCGGCATCCGGCACAGCGTCATAGCCCGCGCCACGCACTGCGCGCACCAGCGCCGACGGGCGGGTGCGCGTTGGGTCCCAACGCACCTGGGCACGGTGACCCGCGGCATTGACCTGGGCATCGAGCACGCCATCGACCTGCTGCAGCGCGGATTCGATGGTCCCGGCACAGGCCGCGCAGTACATGCCCGAGACCAGGAAAGCCGACTCGGCCACCCGCACGCCACCGCCCTGCTCCACCATGCGCGTGAAGGCCCGCTGTTCGACAGGGTCATCCAGCACGTCCAGTTCGGCGTTGGAACCCAGGTCAGGCTCGGCGATGGCAGCAGGCAAGGTCACAACGGCAAAGGAACGTGGATGGCGGCGTCTGAAGAAGCGCGCACGACGGACGAATCGCGGGCGCACGATAATCTAGCGCCACGACCTGTATTGGACATGACAAAGATCAAGCCAAAGCCCGCCACCCTGATTCATCTGGCCTGCCTGGCCCTGGGCAGCCTGTCGGTTGCGGCATCGGCGCAACAGGCGCAGCAGTTGCCCACCGTCAATCTGGGCGCCGGTATGTACAACATCGTCGCCCAGGTCGCCCGCACCGAAGACCAGCGCGCCACCGGTCTGATGCACAGGCGCGAGATGCCGGCCCATGAGGGCATGATTTTCGTCTTCGAGCAACCGGCCACCCAGTGCTTCTGGATGCGCAACACGCTGATCCCGCTGTCGACCGCCTTCGTCGACGAGGACGGCACGATCGTCAACATCGAGGACATGGCCCCGATGACCGAGAACTCGCACTGCTCGAAGAAGCCCGTGCGTTTCGTGCTGGAAATGAACCAGGGCTGGTTCGCCAAGCGGGGCTTCAAGGCCGGCAGCCGGCTGCGCGGGCCGCTGTTCAAGTCGTCCTGAACACTCAGAAACGACACAGGCCGGCACCTGGCCGGCCTGTCCTTGGGGCGAGCTGCCCGATCAGGCGAAGTTGGCTTCGGCGAACGACCAGTTGACCAGCGAGGCCAGGAAGGTCTCGACGAACTTCGGGCGCAGGTTGCGGAAGTCCACGTAGTAGGCGTGTTCCCACACGTCGATCGTCAGCAGCGCCTTGTCGCCGGTGGTCAGCGGGGTGCCGGCGGCGCCCATGTTGACGATGTCCACCGTGCCGTCGGCCTTCTTGACCAGCCAGGTCCAGCCTGAGCCGAAGTTGCCCACCGCGCTCTTGGTGAAGGCTTCCTTGAAGGCGGCGTAGGAGCCCCACTTGGCGTTGATCGCCGCGGCCAGCGCACCCGAGGGCTCACCACCGCCGTCCTTCTTCAGGCAGTTCCAGAAGAAGGTGTGGTTCCAGATCTGGGCCGCGTTGTTGTAGATGCCGGCCGAGGACTTCTTGACGATGTCTTCGAGGCTGGCGTTCTCGAACTCGGTGCCCGGGATCAGGTTGTTCAGGTTGGTGACGTAGGCGTTGTGGTGCTTGCCATGGTGGTACTCCAGCGTCTCGCGGCTCATGTGCGGAGCCAGGTCATCGAGGCCGAAGGGCAGCGCGGGCAGCGTGTGGGTCGTCATGGAATCTCCTTGATGGGGGTGGGCGTCCTGCCGACCGGGTGTCCCGGCGGGATCAGGGGGCTAACCACTTGATTGTAGGCAGCCCCTGAGGCCCGGGCCGCCATGGGGTCAAGCGCTCAACGCGGTGCACCAGGAGGATGCGTCACCGTCATCCCCGCCTCGCCATCGGCCCACACCGCCGTCAGCGCCTGGCCGGGTTGCAGGCCCTGGGCGCGCAGCACCGGCTGGCCGTCGGCATCGGTGATCCAGGCATAGCCGCGCTCCAGCACGCGGCGCGGGTCCAGCGCGCCGAGTTGCGCGCTCAGCTCGGCCAGGCGCGCTCGGCGCACCGCGACACCCTGCTGCGCCGTGCGCTGCAGGCGCTGCCCGCGCACCTGCAGCAGCTCAGCGTTCTGGCGCCCAGCCTCGCGCAGCGCCGCCTGCAGACGCTCGCCCTGCCGCTGCAGCGCCAGGCGCTGCAGGCCGATCGACTGGGCCGGACGTCGCAGCCGCAGGCCCAGCAGGTCCAGGCGCTGGCTGTGGCGATCCAGCTCACGCAGTACCTGCCGCCGCAGCAGGCGCGCCCGGGTGTCCAGGCTGACCAGCAGTTCGTCCAGGGCCGCAGCGATCTGCTCGGCTGCCGCGGTGGGCGTGGCCGCGCGGTGGTCGGCCGCCAGGTCGGCCAGCGTGATGTCGCTCTCATGGCCCACGCCGCACACGACCGGCAGCGGCGAGGCGGCGATCGCCCGCACCACCCGCTCATCATTGAAGGCCCACAGGTCCTCGAGCGAGCCGCCGCCGCGGCACAGCAGGATGGCCTCGGCCTGGGGATCGGCGGCGGCTGTGGCCAGCGCGCGCACCAGCGCCGCAGGCGCCTCGGCGCCTTGCACCAGGCTGGGCACCAGATGCACCTGCACATAGGGCGCGCGCCGGGCCAGCGTGGTGACCACGTCGTGCAACGCCGCCCCCGAGGCCGACGTCACCAGAGCCACACAGCGCGGCAACGCGGGCAGCGCCCGCTTGCGCGCGGCATCGAACAGGCCCAGCGCCTCCAGCCGGGCCTTCAGGCGCAGGAATTCCTCGTACAGCGACCCGGCGCCGACCACCGACATGGCCTCGACCACCATCTGCAGCTCACCGCGGGCTTCGTACACCGCCAGGCGGCCGCGCAGCTCGACCTGCTGGCCATCACGCGGCGCGAACGCCAACAGCGAGGCCGCGCGCCGGAACATCGCGCAGCGCAGTGTGGCGCCGGCGCCGCTGCCGTCCTTGAGGGTGAAGTAGCAATGGCCGCTGCCGGCACGGGTGAAGCCGCTGAGCTCGCCGCGCACGCTGACCGAGGCAAAGCGTGCCGACAGCGCATCGCCCACCGCCAGCAGCAGCGCGCCGACACTCCACGCCCGCGACACGGGTTCAAGCATCGTCATGCCACGCCGCGCCGAGGCACGCGGCCTTCGGTCCATAATCGCGCGTTCATTGAAAAGGACCGTGTCAGGGACCGCATGCTGTCGATCATACAAGCCGCCGGCTGGCCGATCTGGCCATTGATCCTGTGTTCCGTGGCCGCGCTGGCACTGGTGTTCGAGCGCCTGTCGGCGCTGCGCCGTGCCCGCATCGCGCCCGATGGCCTGGTGGACGAGGTGATCGGCGTCACCCGCCAGTCCATGCCCACCGCCGACATGCTGTCCAAGCTGGCCGACAACTCGCTGCTGGGCTCGGTGCTGGCCGCAGGTGTCAAGGTGGTGGCGCTGGATCCGCGCTGCCCCGAGGAGCAGATCCGCGAGGCCTTCGAGAGCGCCGGCCGCGCCGCCGCACACCAGCTTGAGCGCTACCTCAACGCGCTGGCCACCATTGCCTCCGCCGCGCCGCTGCTGGGCCTGCTGGGCACGGTGATCGGCATGATCGAGATCTTCGGCTCGCAAGGTGGCAGCGGCAGCAACCCGGCGCAGCTGGCGCATGGCATCTCGGTGGCGCTGTACAACACCGCCTTCGGCCTGATGGTGGCCATTCCCTCGCTGATCGCGCACCGTTTCTTCCGTGGGCGCGTGAATGAGTCGCTGCACGAGATGGAGCAAGGCGCCGAGCGTCTGCTTCACCACCTGCGCCGACTGCCGGTGCGGCAGTTCTGAGGCCGCCATGAACTTCCGCCGCCCCACCAGCGAGGAACCGGAGATCAACCTGATCCCGTTCATCGACGTGCTGCTGGTGATCCTGATCTTCCTGATGCTGTCGACCACGTATTCCAAGTTCACTGAACTGCAGGTGACCTTGCCGGTGGCCGATGCCGACGCCACGCGCGAGCGCCCGGCCGAGATCATCGTCAGCGTCACGGCCGACGGTCGCTATGCGCTGGATGGCCAACTGGTCGAGGGCCGCAGCGTCGACGTGCTGGGCGCCGCGCTGCGCGAAGCCGCCAGCCAGCGCAAGGATCCTTTCCTGATCATCTCGGCCGATGCCGCCGCCGCCCACCAGGCCGTGATCAATGTGCTGGATGCGGCCCGGCGCGCCGGCCTGTCGCGCATCACCTTCGCGGCGCAGAACGGCAGCCACGCCAGCGATCAGTGAGCCGCCTTGGCGACGCCCTGGAGCGCCAGTGGTGGCAGCCGCGGCCCGGCGCCCTGGCCTGGCTGCTGTGGCCCCTGTCCTGGAGCCTGCAGCGCCTGGCCATGCTGCTGCGCTGGCGGGACCGGACGCGCGCGCGGCAGCTGCCGGTGCCGGTGCTGGTGGTGGGCAACCTGATTGTGGGTGGCGCCGGCAAGACACCCACCACGATCGCCCTGCTCCAGGCGCTGCGCGAGCGCGGCTGGCGGCCCGGCCTGGTCTCGCGCGGGCATGGCCGGCGCGAGACCCGGCTGCGCCTGCTGGGCCCGCAGGCCAGCGCCGACCAGGTGGGCGATGAGCCGCTGCTGATCCACCGTCGCACCGGCGTGCCCGGCGTGGTGGGTGCCGAGCGCACCGACGCCGCGCGCACACTGCTGGGCGCGCACCCCGAGGTGAACCTGCTGCTGGCCGACGACGGCCTGCAGCACGCCCGCCTGGCGCGCGACTGGCAGTTGATCGTGTTCGACCAGCGTGGCATCGGCAACGGCCTGACCCTGCCGGCCGGACCGCTGCGTGAGCCCTGGACGCCTGGCGTGCCCGTCCGCAGCAGCGTGCTCTACAACGCTGACCAGCCCAGCACGCCCTGGCCAGGCCACCTGGCGCTGCGCCGCCTCGCGGGCCCGGTGCCGCTGGCGGATTGGTGGGCGGGCCAGCCGCCCGACCCTGGCGCCTGGCAGGCCCTGACCGCGGCCCCCTCGCCGCTGGCCGTGGCCGGGCTGGCCGAGCCCGAGCGCTTCTTTGCGATGCTGCGCCAGCAGGGCCTGGACTGCCGCTGCCTGCCGCTGCCGGATCATGCGCCGCTCGATCCCTTGCCCTGGCCGGCCAGCGAGCCGGTGGTGCTGCTGACCGAGAAGGACGCGATCAAGCTGCCCTCTGCGCGGGTGCCGCCAGGCCAGAACGTCTGGGTGGTGGCGCTAGACTTCCAGTTGCCGCGGGCCCTGGTCGACGAGATCGACCAGGCCCTCCATGCCTGCCACCCCCACAAGCCTGCCCGATGAGTGTCGACCACCGATTGCTGGACCTGCTGGTCTGCCCCCTGTGCAAGAGTTCGCTGCGCCTGCGCCGCGATGAGCAGAACCGGCCCACCGAGCTGGTCTGTGCGGCCGACCGCCTGGCCTTCCCGATCCGTGATGGCATCCCGGTGATGCTGGCCAATGAGGCGCGTGCGCTGCCGGCCGAGGAAGACGCTTGAGCTTCTCGGTCCTGATTCCGGCCCGCATGGCCTCCAGCCGGCTGCCGGACAAACCGCTGGCCGACATCGGCGGCCTGCCGATGGTGGTGCGGGTGGCGCAGCGGGTCAGCGGCATCGGTGCGCGACAAGTGGTGGTGGCCGCCGACGATGCCCGTATCGTCGAGGCCTGCCAGGCGCACGGCGTGTCGGCGCTGATGACCCGCGCCGATCACCCCAGCGGCAGTGACCGCCTGGCCGAGGCCTGCGTGGCCCTGGGCCTGGCGGGTGATGATGTGGTGGTCAACGTCCAGGGCGACGAGCCGCTGATCGATCCGGTGCTGGTGCGCGCCTGTGCCGACCTGCTGACCGCCCACCCCGATTGCGCCGTGGCCACTGCCGCGCATCCGATCCACAGCGTGGCCGACTTCGCCAACCCGAATGTCGTCAAGGTGGTCTGCGACCAGCGCCGCCGTGCGCTGTACTTCAGCCGGGCGCCGATTCCCTGGTGGCGTGACGGCTCCCGCACCGGCGCCGCAGCGCTGCCGCCGGTGCCCGCCTGGCGCCACATCGGCCTGTACGCCTACCGGGCGGCCACGCTGCGGCGCTTTCCCACGCTGAGTCCGGCGCCGCTGGAGCAGGTCGAGTCGCTGGAGCAACTGCGCCTGATGTGGCATGGCGAGTCCATCATCGTCCACGAGGCCCTCGAGGCTCCCGCGGCCGGCGTCGATACGCCCGAGGACCTGGAACGCGTGCGCCGCCTGTTCCCAGGGTAAGCACGGTCGGGATGCACCCCGGCCGTCAGTCTGGCGCAGGGGTGCCCATGCTATTCTGGACCCTATCCCCATGCCGCGCGGCCCGGAACACCGGGTCAGGACGCGACCAGCGGCCCATCAGGCCGTTCACAGAATCACACCACTCCGAGGCAATTCACCCATGCGACTGATCCTTTTGGGCGCTCCCGGCGCCGGCAAAGGCACCCAGGCCAGCTTCATCTGCCAGAAGTTCGGCATCCCCCAGATTTCCACCGGCGACATGCTGCGTGCCGCCGTCAAGGCCGGCACCGAGATGGGCCTGGCCGCCAAGAGGGTCATGGATTCGGGTGGTCTGGTCAGTGACGACATCATCATCGGCCTCGTCAAGGAACGCATCCAGCAGCCCGACTGCGCCAAGGGTTTCCTGTTCGATGGCTTCCCCCGCACCATCCCGCAGGCCGACGCCATGAAGGCAGCCGGCGTCAAGCTGGACCTGGTCCTTGAGATCGACGTGCCCGACTCGGCCATCATCGAGCGCATGAGCGGCCGCCGCGTGCACGTGGCCTCGGGCCGCACCTACCACGTCAAGTACAACCCGCCCAAGCTGGAAGGCAAGGACGACGTGACGGGCGAAGACCTGATCCAGCGCGCTGATGACGCCGAAGAGACCGTGCGCAAGCGCCTGGACGTCTACCACTCGCAGACCCGCCCGCTGGTCGATTACTATAGCGCCTGGGCCGCCACCGGCGACGCGCAGGCCCCCCGCTACGCGCGCATCTCCGGCGTGGGTTCGGTGGGCGAGATCACCGCTGCGGCGCTGCAGGCATTGGGCTGATCCTCCCCGGCAGCTTCGCCAAACAGGGCCGCCTCCGGGCGGCCCTTCTCGTTTCCGAGGCGATGGCAGACGCGGCAGCCGGTGCACAATTGACGTTTACGTCAACGTCAACCTATCCAACAGGAGCATCGCATGGACATCGCCGGCAAGGTTTTCATCGTCACTGGGGGCGCTTCAGGCCTGGGCGAAGGCACGGCCCGAATGCTCGCCGCGCACGGTGGCAAGGTGGTCATTGCCGATCTGCAGCAGGACAAGGGCGAGGCCCTGGCCCAGGCGCTGGGCGGTGCCTTCGTGCGCTGCGACGTCAGCAACGAGGACGATGGACGCGCGGTGGTGGCGGCCGCCACCGCGCTGGGCAAGCTGATGGGCCTGGTCAACTGTGCCGGTATCGCCCCGGCGGCCAAGACGGTGGGCAAGGATGGCGCCCACGCGCTGGCGCTGTTCGCCAAGGTCATCCAGGTCAACCTGGTGGGCAGCTTCAACATGATTCGCCTTGCCGCCGAGGCCATGTGCCGCAATGAGCCCGAGGCCACCGGCGAGCGTGGCGTGCTGATCAGCACCGCCAGCGTGGCGGCCTTCGATGGCCAGATCGGGCAGGCAGCCTATGCCGCCAGCAAGGGCGGTGTGGTCGGCATGACGCTGCCAATCGCCCGCGACCTGGCGCGCAACGGCATCCGCAACATGACGATCGCCCCGGGCATCTTCGGCACACCGATGCTGTTTGGCATGCCACAGGACGTGCAGGACTCACTGGCCGCTGGCGTGCCCTTCCCCAGCCGCCTGGGTCGGCCCGAGGACTACGCCAAGCTGGTGCACCAGATTGTCACCAACGACATGCTCAACGGCGAGGTGATCCGCCTGGACGGCGCGATTCGCCTGGCGCCGCGCTGAGCGACGGCCGGCCCGCGATGCGGGCTGGGCTGCAGGTGCCTGGTGCGCCTGCAGCCTGTGGCCGGCTCAACGGCCGTAAGACTGGCCGGTGCGCTGCTGCGCGTCCTGCACCATCTTGCGGGACTGCTCGCTTTCGTACTCCCACATTGCCGCCGTCTTGCAGGTCTTGACGGGAATCTTGGAACCGGTGGGGCGCTCATAACGGCAGACCATGCGATCCGGTCCTGTGCCCGGCTGGGAAGCGGCGTCGGCCGTGGCGGCAGCCACCTGGGCCGTAGCGGGTGTTTGCGCCCATGCGGGAAGCGCCAGACTGCAGGCAGCGACCAGGAACATTCGCGAGAACATCTTCAAACCTCCACGCTCCATGCTGGCGTCAGCACGAGCGATACTTGAAAAATACAACCGATTTCAACCAGCCCTGGTGGACCGGATGATCGAGTGAGTATAAAGGGTAGATTCAGCGAGAAACTATCGAAGGGACTTTAACCTTTCCCAAGTATCTGAAAACTGATCGACGCAGTTTCGAATGACATCCTCATTCTTGCGCCATTTTTCGGGATGCGGTTTGCCTAGCGTATGCCGGGACGGCGGCAAGGGGGCGGATACCCGCGCCTGCAGCGCGTCGTCATAGGCAATGCCCGCAAAATTGCAGATGCGCTGAACCTCCAGACCCGGCTGGCGCGTGAGATCCCTGTAATTCACGGCCATCCAGCGCTCGGGGGCAAGATTGCTCAGGTCGTCCAGCGCCATGGTATTGGTGGTTTTCCATTGGAATGTCGCCACCTCGGCCAGTGGACGGCCTCGCAGTTTTCGCCAACCGGGTGGCAGCAGCAATGACCAATCACCGTCCCAATCGGGCATATTCGAATAAGTCACCCAGCCACCACTTTGCCAGGCGTCGATGATGCTGCTGATATTTTCCCAAGGGTCGCGCCAGAGAAATACGAATTTCGCGTGGGGGAACAGCTGGGCAAAGAACGGCACACGCAGCGCATTCTTGGGCGTCTTTTCGAGCACCCTCACCGGACCGGCGTCAGTCGGCAGGGGCTGGCCCTGGGGGCTGCGCAGGCGGGCGCGCAGCCGGCCAGCCATGTCGGCAGCCAGCGCCGGGCTGGCATGGGACGCGTCCAGGCGGTTGTCTTCCAGCCCATCGGAGCCCGGTGCGAACTGCTCGTAGCCTTCGACCAGCCAATGGGCTTCACCGCCCACCGTCCACCACTGTGGCGTGCTGGCCAGGGTCTCGAAGAGCAAGGTGCTGCCGGAGCGTGGGGCGGCAATGATGAACACCGGGGCGATACCGTGGTGCGCGCTCGCCTGGCGTGGCAATTCGCGCCGGATCGTCGGCGGCGCCTGGGGCGTGTCGGCGGTCACCGGGGCCGCCTCGCGGCTGGTCGACGATGAGGCGCTGAGCAGGCCGGCCTGCCCCTCGCTGACCAGGTAGCGCGCCACGCGGGCCATCAGCACCCGCATGGTGGGAGCCTGGTTGCTGCGCATCACCAGACGGTCACCATGGCCTTGCGTCACCTCGCGCAGCGCCTGGGCCATGTAGCGGAAGTGCTCCAGACCGTCGTCGGAGTCGGCGTACAAGGCCCAGAGTTGACGCCAGTCGTGGCAGAAGCTGCGCAGCAGGCTCTGGAAGTTCGCGACGTCGTGCACGGTGCCGCCTACGGCGGCCTTGGGCGCCAGGTCGGCGGCCAGGTCGGCCAGCAGCGACTCCAACTCTGATGGCGGCATGACCCGGAAGGTGTTGTAGCGCTCCAGCGCCAGGCTGACCTCACGTCCGGGCTGAAAGCCGACGTGCTGCAGGGCCTGGGCGGGATGAGCGCCCCTGGCCATGTTCCAGAACGCCGCGCTGCCGGAGGTGTCGGCCACCAGGTGGATGCGCTCCTGGTCGGTGTCGTTCTCGACCCGGTGCAGCCGCCAGTTGTCGAAGATCCAGGCCTCGCCGGGCGCCATGTAGACGCATTCGTCCTCACACCAGAACTTCACGCCCGGGCGGGTCAGCACCGGGATGTGGACGCGCACGCGGGAGAACCAGTGGTAGTTCATGTCGGCGTGCTCGGGAACCTTGGCGCCCGGCGCCAGGCGCATCAGGCGCGAGCGCCCCCAGACCACGCCGAAGTGCGCCAGCACCTGGCGGATGTAGGGCGTGGCCTGCAGGTGCGGCGTCATGGCCATGCGGCCGGTGACGTCGTCGTTCTCGGCGCCATCGACCGTGATCAGCCGGCACGCGGTGTTGCCGTCGAAGGCATTGGGGTGGCTGACCCAGGCCTGCGGCGGCAGCGCTTGGACCTCCTGGGCCAGGCGTTCGGCGTCGAACTGGAACGGCAGCTTGATGAAAGGCTTGTCGAGTTTCATCAGAACTCCAGCGATGCCGACTGGCTGTTGAAGCCGCTGAGCACCTCTTGCAATTCGCGCAGTGCCACGATCTCGACCTCGCTGAGGTCAGGATGCCACAGGTCGAAGATCATCACGACCCGGATCTGGTCGCTGCGGTTCCAGGCTTCGTGCGAATAGGTGTCGTCGAAGACGACCACCTCGCCCTCTTTCCAGGCGTGGTCTGTGCCGGCCACATTGAGCGCACAGTGCTCGGGCACGATCAGCGGCAGGTGGCCCACCAGGCGGGCATTGGTGACGCCGTAATGCGGCAGCAGATGGGTGCCGGGGCCCAGGATGCTGAACAGGACTTCCGGACCGTGGCCGGTGACCCGCGACAGGGGCAATTGATCGATCGCGGCAGCCGTCACCGGGCAGGCTGCGGCATTGCCCTCGTTGCGCAGCCCATGGCGGTAGAAGTAGTAGCCGTCCCAGCGCGCCGCCGCCTTTTTGTTGTCCAGGAAGGCCTGGGCCAGCGCGGGATCGGCGAACACCGGCTCGCGGCCGGTGGGATCCGCCATCACGGACAGCAGCTCGGCGCGGATCAGGTCGGTTTGCCGCTCCAGTTGGTCGACGCCACGGATGCGGGTCTTGTCGATGTAGGGCGACTGCGGCAGGCCGGGCACCGGGAAGCGGGTGGGGTTCTGGCGCTTGTCCGGCGCGTCATAGACGGCTTCGCCCAACTGGATCAGCGCGAAGCCGATGACACGCTCCATGTCGGCCTGGCCATGGCGGGCCACGATGCCCGACAGGATCCGGTCACACAGGCTCCGCTTGTGCTCCCTGACCATGGACAGCGCATGCACCACGGCAGCGCGCATGGCGGGCGGCGTGGAGCTTTCGCTGAGCCAGCGGCCCTGGCGCTGCGCATCATCGATCGCACGCGCATAGTGCAGCACTGCTGTGTGGAGCTCGCCCGTGTGCTCAAACAGGCGCGCACAGGACAGCCGCGCGGCGAACAGCGCGGGCTGGGCCCCCAGCAAGCGCCGGTACGACGCCAGCGCGCCCGCCGCGTCGCCCTCGGCCTCCTGGATGTTGGCCAGCTGATTCAGGGTGAGCGGATCCTGCGGTGCGCTTTGCAGCGCTGCATGGACGTGCTGTCGCGCGGTGCGCAGGTCGTTGGCACTGAGGGCCAGCACGGCCAGGGCGTTGCGCACCTCGACATGCCCGGGGGCCTCGTCGACCAGGCGATTCAGGATGGCCAAGGCCTCGGGCAGGCGACCGGTACCCATGCAGGTCCGTGCCGTGTTGAAGGACTCCGTGAACTCGACTGCATCCATCACCATCATCCATCCGATCTCGGGCTCGGCGCTTCGTTCCCTGCGGTGCGCTCAGGCCTCGTATCCCCACCGCGCCAACAGCCCGGACAGCCCGGGCACGAGGCCTCGCATCTGCGGCTCGTAGGCGCGCCAACGGCCCACCGCCTTTGTCGTGACCGGCTTGACCACCTGATGGTAGCTGGGGGTTCCAATATAGCCGCGCCGACGAGCATTCTGCGCGGGCTCCAGCATGGCCGCATCCCATGGCAGATCACAGAACTGTGCGATCTGTCGGGCGTAGCCTTCCAGATCGGCCACCAGCGACTCGTAGCGGATCTCCAGGACCCGGGGCTGCAGGGTCTCGACGGCGGCATACCACTGCGTGAACATGGCGGTGTAGCCGGCCGCCAGCGTGGGCAGGTCCTGGCACAGGCGGGCGAAGTCCGGCGCCCGGTAATGCTGGAAGTAGTTGCTGGTGATGACGTCCAGCGGATGACGCACCGCCATGATGATCGGCGCCTCGGGCCACAGGCGCCGGATCACCGGCAGGCGCAGCATGTTCAGCGGGTTCTTGTCCAGCAGGCGCTGGCCGGGCGCCAGGTCCACCTTGGTGGCCACCTGGTGCCAGTAGCGCTGGCGGGCAGCCTGCAGCTGCTCGGCCGTGGCCTGGGCCAGCGCGCGCGGATAGTCCAGACCCTGCTCCTGCAGGCACTCCTGGGCGTCCAGCAGGAAGCGCTGTTCGTCCATGGTCTGCAGCCCGGGGTGCGCGTCCATCATCTGCTCGAGCAGGGTGGTGCCGGAGCGTGGGAAGGCGACGATGAAGACGGGGCTTTGATCCGCGGACGGCGCCGCGGGGTCATGCCAGCGGGCGACGTCCTCGGGGTCGCAACCGATGGTTCGAGGGTCGCCGAAGACGATCTCCAGGTCGCTCGATCCGGGCGTGGCCATGCCGAAGAAAGCCATCTGCGAGCGATGCGCTGCCGTGGCGGCCTCGAAGGCCTCGTCGCTGCGTCCCAGCGTGTCCAGGGCCTTGGCGAGCGGAAACAGCAGCTCGTGCCGTTCGGGCTCCGGGACATCCTTGGCCAGCAGTTCCTGGTAGAGGGCGACAGCATCCTGCGTCTGTCCGTTGCGGTTGGCCAGCTGCGCCGACAGCCCAAGCCAACGCGCCGTCAGTTCCGGCGGGATCGATGCGCGCACAGTCCGCAGTCGCGAGAAGCGCTGGTTGGCCTCGTCCAGGCGGTTGGTTCGCTCCAGCAGCGAGATCAGGGTCATCTCCACCGCCGGTGCGTTGCTGCGGGACATGGCCAGTTGCTCGACGATGCCCAGCGCCGATGCCTGGTCGCCCGCCGTCAGCAGCATCATCGCCACCTCGGCCAGCAACTCGGGCGTCCAGCCCTGCCAGCTCTGCCAGTCCTGCAGCGCGCTGCGCAATGCTGCCGGCTCGCCACTGTGCATCAGGGTCTGGGCATACAGGCAGCCGATCTCGGCATCAACAGGGCGCTGCACCATGGCCAATGCCAGGTGCTGGCGGGCTTGCGGCAACTGGCCGCGTTCGATCTCGAGCAGGGCCAGGTTGTAGCGCAGCACAGGCGACCAGCCGGCGATGCGCGCTGCGGCCCGATAGCCCTCGGCCGCCTCGTCGAGCTGGCCCGACGCGCGCAGCGCCGTGGCCAGGTTCATCCAATGCGTGGGTTCGGTCGGCTGCAGGCGGGTCAGGCTTCTGAAGGCCGTGGCGGCAGCGGCGTAGTCGGCCTTGGCCTGCTTGATGATGCCGTAGACCAGCAGCACCTGCGTGTCCTTCGGCGCACCGATGAGTGCCATGTCGGCCCACTGCGATGCCGCGTGGAGGTCACCGGCCTCGTAGGCGGCATAGGCCCGCTGAATCGCCATGTTCTGTTGCATCGTCCAAACGCTTGGCGGTGTTTCCGGGACACCCAAAAAGAAATGAGCCGCGCAGCAGGGCCGCGCGGCTCATGGATCAACTGGTCACATGGACCAGATCATCTCACTCAGAACGCCTGCTCCAGGCGCACGAACCAGCGGCGGCCGATCGTGTCGTAGGTCTGCACGTCCACGTTGCCATTCAGCTGGAACTGATAGGCCAGCGGAGGTTGCTTGTCGCCCACGTTGTTGACGCCGACGATGACCTTGGTCTTGGTCTTGTCCATGCTGTAGGACAGGGCCAGATCGTGGTAGGTCACGCCGCCCTGACGGACCAGGATCGTCTGGCACGTCGCGGTCGAGCAGAAGTTGGAGTCCTTGCTGTTGCTGATGTTGGTGCTGCTGATGTAGCGCGAGGTCCACAGCACACCGAACGGGCCCATGCCCCACTGCACATTGCCGGAAACGCGCCACTTGGCGAAGTTGCCGTAGCTCGGATCCAGCGTGCCAGCGGCTTCCTGTTCGACACCGTTGCCCAGGTCGTACTTGAAGCTCTTGGTGTAGCTGGTGTCCAGGCCCAGGCGGAAGCGGCCATAGGCGGTGGGCGGCAGCATGTAGCGCAGCGACACATCAATACCATTGGTCTTGATGTAGCCGGCGTTCAGGTTGGACAGGTCGATGTTGTCGATCTGGCCAGTGCCCGGGTCACGCTTGATCCGATTGCAGAAGGTATCCGACGGCGTGTTCAGGCACGCCGCAGCGATCGTGGTCGGGTCACCAGAGGAGATCGCGTCGTTCCAGTAGTCGGCCGTGACCGAGAAGCCCTTGATCAGGCTCGAGTCATAGACGAAGCCCAGCGTGAACACCTTGCCCTGCTCAGGCTTCAGGTTCTTGTTGCCACCCAGGAAGCCCAGGATCTGCGAGTTGTCCTGGTCGTAGCCGCTGTTGGGCGGGATGTACTGGCAGGCGCGGTCGTAGCCCGGCTCATTGCCGGTGGCACTGGCGCAAGGATCGATGAAGGTCGGGAAGGTGCCCTGCGTCGCGCCGAAGCGGTCGCTGATCGTCGGCGCACGGAAGACCTGAGAGGCCGTACCACGCACCATCAGGTCGGCGACCGGACGGTACTCCAGCTTGGCGGAGCTGTTGGTGGTGCTGCCGAAGCTGTCATAGCTGGACAGACGGCTGCCCAGTGTCAGGTTCAGGGCCTTGGCGCCCGGCATGTCCTTCAGCAGCGGAATGAACAGCTCGCCGAAGACTTCCCTGACGTTTTGCGTGCCGCTGGTGTCGCCACCGCAGGTCTCGGCCGCCAGCAGGCAGGAGTTGTAGGTGGGCGGGACGTAGCGGGTCAGCTCGTCGACCTTGACGCTCAGGTTGGCCTTGCTGTAGGTCGCGCCCACCGCAGCCTGGATCGTGCCGGGCGTCCATTTGTAGAGGTCACCGGTCAACACCAGGTCCAGGGTGCGCTCGTTGGTGGACGTGAAGTTGGTGTAGCCCACCGAGAACGGGGTCAGACCCACCAGCGAGGCCTGGCCGGTCGGGTTGTCGGCCGTGACGTTGAAGATGTTGAACGCGTCGTTGGTCAGCGCGTTTTGCAGCAGGCCGCCATTGATGTAGCCGCTGACACCAGAGTTCTGGCGATAGCCCTGGTAGGTGTAAGCCAGATCCCAGGTCCAGGAGCTGTCGGTGATCGCGCCGCGAGCACCCAGGGTCATCTGGCTCAGCGTGGTCGCGTTGTTCGACTGGCGCTTGCCCAGATCGACCGGACGCACCTGCATGTTCGTGCCCACGGCGCCGCCGGCGGCGGTGGAGCCGAAGGAGATGCCGAACGGGTTGTTGGCGCTGGTGGCCCAACCGTCGTTCGAGGCCACCATCGGCAGCGGAGCGATCTGGAAGCCCGACGTGGTGCGGTTGTGCAGCACGGTGGCGAACAGCTCGACGGCGTCGGTGACCTGGTGCGAAGCATCCACGAACAGGCTGACGCGTTCCTGCGGGGTCAGCGCCAGGTTCTGCGGCTGGTAGTCGTAGGAGTCGGCGCCGGTGTAGCAGCGGAAGTCGTCCAGCGAGGTGCCGGCGGCGCCGGTCTTGCGGGTCAGGCGGATGGTGGAGCCGGCGCAGCCGAACTGCTCGGCAGCCGTCTTGCCATTGGGCAGCACGGTGCTGGCGGGCAGCGACAGGCGGCCTTGCGGGGTGGAGCTCGAACCCAGCTTGAGGACGTTCACCGCACCGTCATAGGTGTACCAGTACAGCGCCTGGGCCGAGAACTTGCGGTCACCGGAGCGCACCAGGCCCTGCTTGTTGAAGTTCAGGCCGGCCATCACATGGCCCTTGTCGGTGGACGTGCCGAAGGTCAGCTCGAGGTTCTTGGTCTCGGCATCGCCCTTGCCCGCAGCGCCGACCTGGGCGGCGACGTTGAAACCGGTGAAGTTCTTTTGAGTGATGATGTTGACCACACCACCGATGGCATCCGAACCGTAGGTGGCACCGGCACCCTGCTTCAGGATGTCGACGCGCTCGATGAGGTTCAGCGGGATGGAGTTGACGTCAAAGCCGGCACCCAGGCGACGGCCGTCCAGCAGCACCAGGGTGCGCTCGGAACCCAGGCCACGCAGCGAGATGGTGGAGGCACCGTCGCCGCCGCCGTTGTTGACCTGCGGGTTGGTCGCCGCACCGGCGATCGACGGCAGTTGCTGAAGCAGCGCACCGATCGAGACCACGCCCGACTGCTGGATCTGCTCGCGGTTCACGATCTGCACCGGCGCCGCAGCTTCGGCATCGATACGGCGGACACGCGAACCGGTCACCTCCACGCGCTCGGCGGTGGGGGTGTCGCTCGGGGCGGTCTGGGCTTGCGCCATCGGGCTGAACGCCGCGACGCCGCCGCCGAACGCCACCAGCATGCTGGAGCATAGTTTCGTGCGATTGAACATGGATGCCACTCCTTTGATCTGAAAAGAATTGATCGATAGACCCAGTCATGAAGCAAGGGCCATGCCGTCTTGTGAAGTTTCGTGTCCTTGCTTCAACGGACCGTGAACGGATTGTGGCGAGTGCCCTCTGGTCCAGTCATGCGGTTAACCCTTTTTGCCTCTCATTCCAGGGCGCTCTGTTGCAAAAAAACGGCAACGTTCATGGGGGTCACACGCGTGCGCGAGACGACACCTTGTCGCCAGGGACAACGTGCATCAAGACTGCCAGGCGGCCAGCGCCGCGTGGGCGCTCAGGCGGGCGTGTGCAGGCGCGGCACGGCGTCGATCAGGCGGCGCGTGTAGGCATCCTGCGGACGCTGCAGCACATCGGCGCAGTCGCCCTGCTCCACGATACGCCCGCCGCGCATCACGGCCACCCGGTCGGCGATGTACTCGACGACGCCGATGTTGTGGGTGATGAACAGGTAGGCGATGCCAAGCTCGGCCTGCAGGTCCTTCAGCAGATTCAGGATCTGGGCCTGCACCGAGACGTCCAGCGCCGAGGTGGGCTCATCGCAGACGATCAGCTTCGGACGCACTGCCAGCGCGCGGGCGATGGCAATGCGCTGACGCTGTCCACCAGAGAACTCGTGGGGGTACCGCTCCAGGGCGTCGCGCCGCAGGCCGACCTGGTCCGCCAGGGCTTCCAAGCGGGTCCGCCGCGCCGCGGCGTCCAGGTCGGGCTGCAGCGACAGCAGACCTTCCTCGAGGATGTCGAAGACACGCATGCGCGGGTTCAGCGAAGCGAACGGGTCCTGGAAGATGATCTGGATGTCACGCCGCGCGGCGCGCAGTGCGTCGCCCTCCAGCGCAAAGAGGTTCTGTCCGGCCAGCAGCGCCTGGCCCTCGATCGTGGCCTGGCCGCGCAGCAGCTGCACGATGGCCTTGCCACTGGTGGTCTTGCCGCAGCCCGACTCGCCGACCAGGGCCAGCGTCTGCCCCGCGCGCACCTGGTAACTGACGCCGTCCACCGCATCGAACCAGCCCTGCGTGCGCTGCAGCAGGCCCTTGCGGATGGGGAAGCGCACACGCAGGCCCTTGACGTCCAGCAGCGGCTGGTCCTGGGCCGACGGCGTGTTGCGCGGCGTCGGCGCCGGTGCCGGCTGAGGTGCAGCCACCGCGCCCTGGGCCACAGCGCCGTCCGTGTACAGCAGGCAGCGCACCTCGCGCGCCCCACCTTGGGACAGCAGCGCCGGCACGGTGCTGGCGCACTGCGGCAGTGCGCGATCGCAGCGCGGCGCAAAGCGGCAGCCGCTGAAGCTCATCGTCAGCGGCGGCACCGTCCCGGGGATGGCGGAGAGCTGCGTGCCACGGCGCGAGGCGTCAGGCAGCGCGCGCAACAGCGCCTGGGCATAGGGATGCCGGGGCGCACGGAAGAACTCATCGGCCGGCGCCAGCTCGATGATTTGACCGGCATACATCAGCGCGACGCGGTGGGCCATGCCCGAGACCACGGCCAGGTCGTGGGTGATCAGCAGCAGGCCCAGACCATGCTCGCGCTGCAGGTCGCGCAGCAGGTCCAGCACCTGGGCCTGGATGGTCACGTCCAGCGCGGTAGTGGGTTCGTCGGCGACGATGTAGTCAGGCTCGGCCGCCAGCGTCATCGCGATCATCACCCGCTGCTTCTGCCCGCCGCTCATGCGGAAGGGGTAGTCGTCAATGCGGCGCTCGGGCTCGGGGATGCCCACGCGGCGCAGCCAGTCGATGGCCTTTTCGCGCGCCGCCACGCCGCGCAGCTGGGTGTGGGTCTCGATGGCCTCGACCAGTTGATCGCCCACCCGCATCACCGGGTTCAGGCTGGTCGAGGGCTCCTGGAAGATCATGCCGATGCGGCCGCCGCGCACGCTGCGCATGCCTGATTCGGGCAGGGCCAGCACGTCTTCGCCATCGATCAGGATGTCGCCGCCGACGACGCGGCCGTTCTCGGGCAGCAGGCGCATCAGCGCCAGCGCGGTCATGCTCTTGCCGCAGCCCGATTCACCCACCAGTGCAAAGGTCTCGCCGCGCTGCAGGGTCAGGCGCATGTCGTCGATGGCGCGCACGATGCCCGCCTCGCCATCGAGCTCGACTTTCAGGTTCTTGATGTCCAGCATGGGGCGCTCGCGTCAGGCTTTCTTGGGAATGGCGGCCACGCGCGGGCGGAAGGCCCGGGCGCGCGGGTCGAAGGCGTCGCGCACGCCGTCGGCAAACAGGTTGGCGGCCAGCACCAGCGACACCATGAACACGAAGGCAGCGGCAAAAGGCCACCACACCACCGGGTCGCGGCTCATCTCGTTGCGGGCAAAGTTGATCATGCCGCCAAAGCTGTTCATCGACGGATCGACGCCGACGCCCACGTAGGACAGCACGGCCTCATAAAGGATCAGGGCCGAGAACTCAAGCACCGTGACGATCAGCATCAGGTGCGCCACATTGGGGAAGATGTGCCGGGCCATGATGCGCCAGTGCCCCACGCCGAAGGCGCTCGCGGCCTGCACATACTCCAGCTCGCGCAGCTTCAGGGTCTCGCCACGCAGCAGGCGGCACAGGCCGGCCCAGCCGGTCACGCCCAGCACCACGCACAACAGGAACAGCTTCAGATCGGCCCGCTCGACACCGGTCTCGAACAGTTCGGGGTGCTTGTCCAGGAACACCTGCACCATCAGCACGCAGGCAGCGATCAGCAGGATGTTGGGGATCGAGGACAGCACGGTGTAGAGGTACTGGATCAGCTCGTCCACCCAGCCCTTGAAGTAGCCGGCCATGATGCCCAGCGTCACCGCCAGCGGCAAAGTGGCCAGCGTGGCCAGCGTGCCGATGACGAAGGCGGTGCGGATGCTCTTGACCGACTGGTAGAGCACGTCGTTGCCGGTGATGTCGGTGCCGAACACGTGGTAGGCACCATTCAGCGTGACCACCGGGCCGAGCAGCAGGCCCAGGATCAGCACGGTCAGACCGGCGACATGCCAGGGCACCGGCGAGCGCTGCTGGCGCACGTCCTGCCAGGTCTGCGCCAAGGGCGTGCCGCGGGCCCGGCCGATCAGCAGCAGGCCCAGCAGGCACAGCAGCGTAGCGCCCAGGGCCCCGGCGACCAGCCCCTTGAGCACCCGTGCCGTGACGTCACCCGCCCATTCAGCCGCCGGGTTGCTCAGGTGGGCACCGCCATAGGTCAGCCGCGGCGCGACGCGCTGCACCTTGCCATCGATGGTTTCCGACTCCTTGGTGAAGCGCACATAGGCCAGCGGCACCGAGTAGGTGGCCTCGCGGGCTTCAGCGGCTGAGGCCATCAGCGCATCGAGTACCGACTTGACGCGGGTGTCGTAGGCCACCGTGCCGGCCGGTGCACCCGGCGTGGGCGGCAGTTGCGGCCGGAAGTGCAGGCTGTCGGCCAGCGTCAGCAGCAGGCACAGCACCAGCACCACGCTCGAGGCCAAGGCCGGGCCGTTCTGGAATACCTTGGCCCAGTTGGCGCGCAGATTGGCGCGGCGGCGGACCATCAGGCCATAGCCCACCGCAGCGGCGATCAGCAGCCAGATCGCCACATCGGTCCAGAGAAGTACGAATTTCGGCATCACCGTGTTCCTTGCAGCGGTGGCGTCAGCCCAGGCGGACGCGCGGGTCGACCCAGGTGTAGGCCAGGTCGATCAGGATGTAGGTGGCGATGTAGAGCAGCGAGCCCACGAACACCATGGTGCGCACGATGGCGAAGTCCTGCTTGCTGATCGCCTCGATCACGTAGGCGCCCAGACCCGGGATGCCGAAGAAGCTCTCGAACACCAGGCTGCCCATGAACACGTACGGCAGGTAGCCGCCGGCACTGGTGATGATCGGGATCAGCGCATTGCGCAGCACATGGCGGAACATCACCACCGTCTCGGACAGGCCCTTGGCGCGCGCGGTGCGCACATAGTCCTTGCCGATCTCCTCCAGGAACATCGCGCGGTACAAGCGCGCCTCGGCACCCAGGCGGGCCAATGCCGACAGCAGCACCGGCAGGATCAGGAAGCGCACCGCATCCAGCCCTGCCGCATAGCCCGAGATCGGCACCAGCTTCAGCACCCGCGAGAACAGGTACTGGCCGACGATGATGTAGAACAGGCTGGAGATCGACAGCATCAGCACGCACAACACCACGCCCCACAGGTCCAGTCGGGTGTGACGGAACATCACCAGCAGCAGCGCAAAGGCGGTACTCGCGATGACCTGCAGGATGAAGATGGGCAGCGCCAGCTGGATGCTCACCCACATGCGGCTGGCCACCTCGTGGCCGATGTCGCCGGCGCTCTCGCCGTCGGCGCGGCCAAACTTCAGCTGGAACAGCGACACCGAGCGGTCATAGAAGATCGTGTCGGTGAGCCGCGCCAGACCTTCGCGCTGGTCGTTGACATAGAGCGGCTTGTCATAGCCGCGCTCGACCTTCCACTTCTCGATCAGCTCCTGTGTGACGCGTTTGCCGCCGATGTTCAGGCGGGCCATGTCGTCCGGCGTGTTGACCGTGAAGAACAGGAAGAAAGTGGCCAGGTTCACGCCCAGCAGGATCACGACGCCGTAGAGCAGGCGGCGAATGGTGTACGCAATCATCGTGTGCTCTCGTCGATCAGGCCAGGACTTCGCCGCGGGCGTTCATGCGCTCGCGCTTGCGCAGCGCACGCCGCGCCACCACCACGCCGCCGGCGGCAACCAGCAGCAGCAGCAGCAGGGGCCACCAGACCGGGCGGTTCCAGCGCGCCACGGCCTCGGCACGCTGCGCGGCGTCCAGACGCAGGTAGCGGCCGTGGTCGCGGATCAGGATGGCCGGCTTGGAATTCTTGATCCAGCCATGGACCGCCGCTGATGCATACGGATAGAAGCCGAAGCTCCAGGGCGCGTCCTCTTGCAGGATGCGCACCATGCGGTCGATCAGGGCCTGCTTGGCGGGGCCGTCGTCCATGGTCTTGAGCTGGGCGAACAGCTTGTCGTACTCGGCGTTCTGGTAGTTCGAGGTGTTCTCGCCGTCGGACACACTCTTCGAGTTCGGGCCGTAGAGCAGGAACAGGAAGTTCTCGGCGTCGGGGTAGTCGGCGTTCCAGCCCAGCCAGAAGACCTGGTGCTTGCCCTTGCGGACCTTGTCCTGGAACTGGTTGTTGTCGGTGGCGCGCACCTCCAGCTGGATGCCCAGCTTGGCGAACTGCTTGACCACCCAGTCGATCTCGGGCTTGCGCTCCGGCGTGGCCGGCGCGTAGTAGTCGTAGTTGATGACCAGCGGCTTGCCGCTGCTGGCCTCGCGGCCATCGGGGTAGCCGGCCTCGACCATCAGCTTCTTCGCGTCCTCGATCGTGCGACGCTGGTACTGGCCGTCAACCAGCTTGTGGGTCACCGGATTGACGCCCTCGGGCTGGCCCTCGCGCGAGCCGGGGATGCCCTGGGGCAGCGGACTCATCGCGGTGACGCCGGCCTTCTTCGGGAAGATCTTCGAGTACTCCTCCCAGTCAATCGCGATCGAGATGGCCTGGCGCAGCTTGCGGTTGCGCTCGCGCAGTTGCGGCGTGTCACCGTAGCCGATCACCGGGTCGATCATGTTGAAGCCGATGATGTAGCTGTTGACGTCGCTGTACTGGCCGAAATCGAAACCCTTGGCGGTGTAGTCGGCCCGCACCTCGTCGGAGTCGTCCATCTCGACCAGGTAGGCCTTGCCGGTATCGGTGCGCTCGAAGACCTCGAGGTCGTAGTAGCCGTCGCGGAACTTGTTCTTCTGCGGCGTGGCCTCGCGCTCCACCGTGGCGATGATGGTGTCGATGAAGGGCGTGGGCTTGCCGCAGTCGGCCAGCAGGCCCTTGGCCTTGTCCTCGTCGCTGCCCTCGCAGGGGTAGGGCACGCCGCGGTAGTTCGGATTGCGCTGCATCGTGATGCGGCGGTCCTTGACGTACTCGGTCACCATGAAGGGGCCGGTGCCCACCGGCCACATGTCCAGCGTCAGGCCGCGCGCAGCCATGCCCGGCTGGGCGTAGAAGGCATCGGCCTCCCAGGGGATGGGCGCCGTGAAGGTCATCTGCATCCAGTACTTCCACTGGGGGTACTTGCCATGCAGGCGGATGCGCAGCAGGTGCTTCTCGGGGGCGGTGGCGCCGGCCAGCGGCCAGCGGCGGAAGTCCAGGAAGGGCTTGTCCAGGCTGGCCGGATCGGTGCCGGCGCGCAGCTTCTTGTCCTCGGCCTTGACCAGGTCACCGTATTCCTTCAGCCCGATCACGTACTCGGAGAAGATGCCGAAGATCGGCGTGGTGATGCGGGTGGTGGCGTGGCGCTTGAGCGCGTAGACGAAGTCCTCGGCCACCAGCTCGCGGGTGCCGGTGTGCTCGAAGTCCATGACCGAGCGGCGCTCGCCGATATCGCCCGGCTTCATCGCGTGGTAGCGGTAGTTGCCGCGTTCGTCCTTGGCAAAGGCCGGGTGCGGCTGAAACAGGATGCCTTTGCGGATGGGCACGTCGTAGACGCTCTCGGCCACCTGCTCGCCGGGCGCCTCCTCGTCCAGTTCCTTGCCGCTCTTGTCGTAGTAGCGCGGCTTGACGACCTGCTCGGCCGACTTGGGCACCAGCTCGAACGGGCGCTTCAGGTAGTGATAACCGTAGGGCGGCTCATACACCTGGTAGGTCACCAGGGTGTCGTTCGACCAGTACGACGCCGTGGGGTCCAGGTGCCGCGGGGTGTTCTCGATCATCGCCGAGTGGATGACGTTGCGGCTGGCTTCGCCATGCACCCACGGGCTGTTGTCGCAGCCCGCCAATCCCAGCAGCGCTGCCAGCCCCATCGCGGGCGCCCAAAGCGCCCGGACACGGCGCAGCGCCGTGAACACACCGACCATGCGGAGTACCCCCATACGGCACCGGCGCAGCCACGGATAAGGCATGCCCCGGCGGAACAAAACAAAAGCGCCTTCCACAACCCCTGCTTGTAGCGAAGGCCGGGCCAGGCGATAGCGCGCGATTCTATGCGGCCGATGGAGGCCGAAACTAAGGGTTTACTCAGCGGTCATAGGGGGTTAACCCCAAAACGCACCACTCAATGCACCACAGAGCGTCGAAATGACGCCTTATGGTGCCTGACAGGTGTCAGAGTCTCACCAGCCAAGCAGGACGTTGCGTCCTTCAACCAGCAACTGGGCCCGCCGACCGAAGGGCATGCTGATCTTGGTGGGCACATGACCGAAGGGCAGCCCGGTCAGGATCGGGGTGTCGCAGTGGCTGCGCACGCAGGCCACGGCACTCTTGAGCGAATAGCCATGGTCCATGGGCGACGGCCGCCAGTCGGAGAACGCGCCCAGCAGCACCGCTTTCTGCGCGGCGAGCACGCCCGCTTGCTGGAGTTGCAGCAGCATGCGCTCGACCCGGTAGGGGTGTTCGGCCACGTCTTCCAGGAACAGGATGCCGCCCTTGACCTTCGGCCAGTGTGGCGTGCCCAGCAGGCTGCACAGCACGGTCAGGTTGCCGCCCCACAGCAGGCCCTTGGCCTGCAGGCCGTCGAAGCCGGCCTCGGTGCGAAAGCCCACCGCCTCCAGCTCGCCCGACATCGCCTCGCAGAAGCAGTCGGGCGTGATCTCGTCCAGCGTCTCGCGGCCAAAGTCATCGGCCGCCATCGGCGCGCACCAGCTGGGCGCGCCGGTGTGCGCCAGCAAGCCCATCTGCAAGGCGGTGAGGTCGCTGTAGCCCACCCAGCGGGTGCCCTGCTCCACGCTGCGCGCCAGCAGCGCCCAGTCCAGGCGATCCAGCAGGCGGGTGATGCCATAGCCACCACGACCGGGCATGGCGATCGACGGCGCGGCGGCCGCCACGCGGTGGATCGCAGCCAGCCGCGTCTCGTCGTCGCCCGCAAAGCGCTGACGCCGGGCCAACAGCGACTCATCGCGCGACACCTTGAAGCCCAGCGCCTTGAGCCGCTTGACGGCCAGGCTCATCGTGGCCGCGCGGGGCAGCAGCCCGGAGGGGCTGTACAGGATCAGCGAGTCGCTCATGTCGGACCGGTGAGGTGGGGTGGCAAGGCGGGCAGCTCAGCGGCGTCACCCGCGGGGATGGCCTCGGCGGAGGCCACCGTGCGTTGCTGGCGCTGCTGGGCCCGCCGCTCGGCAAAGAAGTCGCGCAACAGCTGACCGCAGGCCTCGGCCATCAGGCCGCCCTGCACCAGCGTGTGGTGGTTGAGCTGGCGCTGGGCGAACAGGTCCACCACGCCGCCGGCCGCGCCGGTCTTGGGGTCCGGGGCACCGAACACCACGCGCTTGAAGCGCGCGTGCATCAGCGCCATCGCGCACATCGCGCAGGGCTCCAGCGTGACGAACAGCTCGCACTCGGGCAGGCGGTAGTTCTCCAGCAATTGGGCGGCATGGCGCAGCGCCACCAGCTCGGCGTGGGCGGTGGGGTCGTGGGTGGTGATTGGCCGGTTGTAGCCGGTGGCGATCACCTGGCCGTCACGCACGATCACCGCGCCCACCGGCACCTCACCCACCAGCCAGGCGTTCTGGGCCTGGTCAAGCGCGATGCGCATCGCGTGCTCGTCGGCGGGGGTGAACTCGGGGGGCTGGTCGCTCATGGCGGGGCCATTATCGGGTGGCGTTTTGCATCAGCCCACCTCGCCGCTTGCAAGCGGCTCGGAGTGATGAGGCGTTGGCGTACTGCATCGGCCCACCTCGCCGCTTGCAAGCGGCTCGGAGTGATGAGGCGAGAGAGAGTCCGCAGGGACTCTCTCTCGTCCACATCACTCCCATTCGATCGTTGCTGGGGGTTTGCTGGAGACGTCGTAGGTCACGCGGTTGATGCCACGCACCTCGTTGATGATCCGGCTGGAGACTTTCTTCAGCAGGCTGTAGGGCAGCTCGGCCCAGTCGGCGGTCATGAAATCGCTGGTCTGCACCGCGCGCAGCGCCACCACGTAGTCGTAGGTGCGGCCGTCGCCCATCACGCCCACGCTCTTGACGGGCAGGAAGACGGTGAAGGCCTGGCTGGTCAGGTCGTACCAGCTCTTGCCGCTGTGCGGATCGATGGCCGCGCGCAACTCCTCGATGAAGATGGCGTCGGCACGGCGCAGCAGGTCGGCATAGTCCTTCCTCACCTCGCCCAGGATGCGCACGCCCAGGCCGGGGCCGGGGAAGGGATGGCGGTAGACCATGTCGTGCGGCAGGCCCAGTGCCACGCCCAGCTCGCGCACCTCGTCCTTGAACAGCTCGCGCAGCGGCTCCAGCAGCTTCAAGCCCAGTTGCTCGGGCAGGCCACCCACGTTGTGGTGGCTCTTGATGGTGGTGGCCTTCTTGGTCTTGGTGCCGCCGCTCTCGACCACGTCAGGATAGATCGTGCCCTGGGCCAGGAAGGTGGCGCCCTTGGCACCGTTGCCCGCAGCCTTGAGCTTGCCCGCCTCGGCCTTGAACACGTCGACGAACAGGCCGCCGATGATCTTGCGCTTCTTTTCAGGGTCGGTCACACCGGCCAGTTGCCCCAGGAACAGCTCGCTGGCGTCGACGCGGATGACCTTGGCATGCAGGCGGCCGGCGAACATGTCCATCACCATGTCGCCCTCGTTCAGGCGCAGCAGGCCGTGGTCGACGAAGACGCAGGTCAGCTGGTCGCCGATCGCGCGGTGGATCAGCGCCGCGGCCACCGAGCTGTCGACACCGCCCGACAGGCCCAGAATGACTTCCTCATCGCCCACCTGCTCGCGGATGCGGGCCACCGCTTCCTCGATGTAGTTGCCCATGATCCAGTCGCCGGCGCAGCCGCAGATGCCGCGCACGAAGCGGCCCAGCATCTCGGCGCCCTGCAGCGTGTGGGTCACCTCGGGGTGGAACTGCACCGCGTAGTAGCGCTTGTCCTCATGGGCCATGCCGGCGATCGGGCAACTGGGCGTGCTGGCCATCAGCTTGAAGCCCGGCGGCAGCGTGGTGACCTTGTCGCCATGGCTCATCCAGACCTTGAGCATGCCGTGGCCTTCGGCGGTGGCGAAGTCCTGGATGCCGCGCAGCAGCTCGGTGTGGCCATGGGCGCGCACCTCGGCATAGCCGAACTCGCGGGTGTCGGACCAGCTGACCTCGCCGCCCAGCTGCACCGCCATGGTCTGCATGCCGTAGCAGATGCCCAGCACCGGCACGCCCAGGTCCCACACCGCCTGCGGCGCGCGCAACTGGTGGTCTTCGTAGGTGCTGGCGTGGCTGCCGCTGAGGATGATGCCCTTGGGCGCGAACTCGCGGATGAAGGCGTCGCTGACGTCGTTGGGATGGATCTCGCAGTAGACGTGCGCCTCGCGCACCCGGCGCGCGATCAACTGGGTGACTTGCGAGCCGAAATCGAGGATCAGGATCTTGTCGTGCATGGGCAGGTCCGGACGGAGTGGATCAGGTGGCGGCGCCAGAGGCCGGCGCAGCAGCAGGTTCAGAAGACGGGGCCAGCGGCGCCGGATGGCGGCGGAAGTGCCGCAACGCCAGCACGGTGGCCACGGCCTGCAGCGCGGAACACAGGTAGAACGGCGCGCCGATGCGCCAGTCACCCCGCGGCAGGTGCGAGGCAAAGCCCAGCAACGCAGCACCCAGCACCGGCGCGAACACCGCGGTCAGGCTGTTGAGCGACGCCACGGCGCCCATCACCCGGCCCTGCTCGTGGTCACCGGCGGCGTTGGACACCAGGGTCTGGATGGCCGTGGCGGCCATGAAACCAAAGACATTCAGGCCGATCACCGCGTACATCATCCAGCCCTCGGTGGCAGCTCCCCACAGCAGGTAGCAGGCAGACGATGACACCAGGCCGAGGATGGCGATTCGCTGGGCCGACAAGCGCTGCAGCGCCACACGGATCAGGCCGCCCTGCACCAGCACCGACATCACCCCCACCGCAAACAGCGACCAGCCGTTCTCCTTCGGGCCCCAGCCAAACTTGAAGTTGGTGTAGAGCACCCAGGTGGTGTGCATCACGAACTGCGCCAGGCTGGCCAGCCCGATCACCGCCACCAGCATGCCCACGCCCTGCAGATCGGACAGGCGCTTGAGCGAGGACACCGGGTTGGCCTTGCGCCAGTCGATCGGCGTGCGCCGATGCGGCGGCAGCGATTCCGGCAGCACCAGGATGCCGTACAGGGCATTGACGATGGCCAGGCCGCCCGCCACGAAGAAGGGCAGGTGCAGGTTGATCGAGCCCAGCAGACCGCCCATCACCGGGCCCAGCACGAAGCCCATGCCGAACATCGCGCCCAACAGGCCGAAGCGCTTGGCGCGCTGCTCGGGCGTGGAGATGTCGGCCACATAGGCATTGGCCACCGCCGCGTTGGCCTGCAGCGCGCCGCTGACCAGGCGCACCGCCACCAGCATCCACAGCGCGGTGGCCAGGCCGGTGACGAAGAAACTCAGGGCCAGGCCCGAAAAGCCCAGCAGCAGCACGGGTCGCCTGCCGTAATGGTCGGACAGCGCCCCCAGCACCGGCGAGCCGAAGAAGTTGGCGATGCCAAAGGAGAAGGCCACCGCGCCGTACCAGAACGCGTGCTCGGTCTGGTCCGTCGTGAAGCTGCCCACCAGCGGCGGCAGCACCGGGATGATCAGACCGATCGCCACCATGTCGATCAGCACCGTCAGCATGATGAAGGGCATCGCCGGCTCGCGGCGGCGGGTGCTGGCGTCGGCTGGGGCGCTGGAATCGGTCATCGAGGGCTCTGAAAGACGGCGCCCGGACGGTGCCGGGCGCTGTGCGGTGCGGTGGAGGGGGTCACTCCATGCGGTAGTTCGGGGCTTCCTTGGTGATCTGCACGTCGTGCACGTGGCTCTCGCGGATACCCGCGGCGGTGATCTCGACGAACTCGGCGCGCTCGCGCATGTCATCGATCGTGCCGCAGCCGCAGTAGCCCATCGAGGCCCGCAGGCCGCCGGCCATCTGGTAGACGATCGAGATCATCGAGCCCTTGTAGGGCACCCGGCCCTCGATGCCTTCAGGCACCAGCTTGTCGGCGTTCGGGTTGGCGGACTCGTCGTTTTCCTGGAAGTAGCGGTCGGCCGAGCCGGCCTTCATGGCGCCGATCGAGCCCATGCCGCGGTAGCCCTTGTAGCTGCGGCCCTGGTAGAGGAAGACCTCGCCGGGGGACTCTTCGGTACCGGCGAACATGCCGCCCATCATCACCGAGCTGGCGCCGGCGGCAATGGCCTTGGCGATGTCGCCCGAGTAGCGGATGCCGCCGTCGGCGATCAGCGGCACGCCGGTGCCGCGCAGTGCGGTGGCGACGTTGTCGATCGCGGTGATCTGCGGCACGCCCACGCCCGCCACGATGCGGGTGGTGCAGATCGAGCCCGGGCCGATGCCGACCTTGACACCGTCGGCGCCCGCCTCAACCAGCGCCAGTGCGGCGGCGCCGGTGGCGATGTTGCCGCCGATCACATCCACCTGCGGGAAGTTCTTCTTGACCCAGCGCACCCGCTCGATCACGCCGGCCGAATGGCCGTGGGCGGTGTCGACGATCAGTGCATCGACCCCGGCCTTGACCAGCATCTCGACCCGCTCCTCGGTGCCCTCGCCCACGCCCACCGCGGCGCCAACGCGCAGCTTGCCGTGGGCGTCACGGGCGGCGTTGGGGAAGCTGGTCTGCTTGGTGATGTCCTTCACCGTGAACAGGCCGCGCAGCTCGAAGGCGTCATTCACCACCAGCACGCGCTCGAGCTTGTGCTGGTGCATCAGCGCCTTCGCCTCGGACAGGGCCGCGCCCTCGCGCACCGTGATCAGGCGCTCGCGCGGGGTCATGATCTCGCGCACCGGCGCCTCCAGGCGGGTCTCGAAGCGCAGATCGCGCCCGGTGACGATGCCCACCACCCGGCCGTCCTCGACCACGGGGAAGCCCGAGATGCCGTGCTGGCGCGACAGCTCGATGACATCGCGCACCCGGGCGCCGGGAGCGATCGTGATCGGGTCCTTCAGCAGGCCCGACTCGTAGCGCTTGACGCGCGCCACCTCGGCTGCCTGCTGCTTGGGCGTCAGGTTCTTGTGGACGATGCCGATGCCGCCCTCCTGGGCGATCGCGATCGCCAGGCGGGCTTCTGTCACGGTGTCCATCGCGGCGGACACGAGCGGCAGGTTCAGCTGGATGTTGCGCGACAGACGGGTCGCAAGCGAGGTGTCGCGGGGCAACACCTGGGAGAACGCAGGCACCAACAACACATCGTCGAAGGTGAGCGCTTTGCCAAGAAGGCGCATGGGTCAGGCTCCAGACGCAAAAGCGGATTATACGGACCGTTGCAACCTGTTCGCCCGGGCGCCTTACACTCCGCCCAGAACAGCCCTTGTCAGTACCACCATGCGTCGCTCTATCGCCCTGCTCGCCATTGCCTGTCTGGCCCTGCTGCCAGTGGTCGGCTCCGCCCAGGCGATCTGGAAATGGAAGGACGCCAATGGCACGCTGCAAGTTAGCGACACGCCGCCCCCCACCAGCGTGCCCGACTCGGCCATCATCAGCCGCCCGGGCGGCCGCGTGGCCGAGATTGTGGTTGGCGGCAGCGCCGAGGCACCGGCGTCCACCCCTTCGCGCAGCGACAGCGCGCTCGAGGCCCGCAAGCGCGAGCAACAGGCCGGCCAGAAAGCCGCGGACGCGGCCCGCGCCGCAGCCACCAAGGAGCGCGACCAGGCGCGCCGCGAAGAGAACTGCCGCCAGGCCCGCCAGCAGCAGGCCAACCTCGACAGCGGCATGCGCATGGCACGCCTGAACGACAAGGGCGAACGCGAGTACCTGGACGACTCGGCCCGCGCGGCCGAGGCCGAGCGCGTGCGACAGCGCATCCAGCAGGCCTGCAACTGAGCCCAGGCGCGGCTGGGGGCTGAGCGGGAGCGTCCCGCCGCGCCACGCCGATCAGCCCTTGGCCTTGCGGTAGCGCTGGCGCCGGGCCTCCTTCGGGTCGACCTTCAACGCCCGCCACACCTCGACGCGGTCGTGCTGGCGCAGCACGGTGTCGCGCGGCTTGGCCTTGGCCCAGATGCCCACCTGCAGGGCGGCACCCTGCTCGCTGTCCAGCAGCGGCAGCAGCCCGGCGGCGCGCAGCGCGTCGTCCAGTGTGCTGCCCGCCGGCAGGCTGAGCGGCCAGCGCTGCACCTCGCGCGGCTGCGGGCTCCAGGTCACCAGCACCTGGATCGTGTCAGCGTTCGCCATAGACCTGTTCCGCACGTTTGACGAAGGCGTCGACAAAGGTGTTGGCCACCTTGTCGAACACCGGGCTCAGCACCACCTCCAGGGGCCGGCTGGCGAAGGCGTACTGCAGGTCGAACTCGATCTTGCAGGCCGGCGGCTGGCCGTTGCCCAGTGGCAGGAAGTCCCAGGTGCCGTCCAGCAGCGAGAACGGACCGTCGACCAGACGCATCAGCAATTGGCGGTCGGCGGTGTGATCGTTGCGGGTGGTAAAGGCATGCCGCACACCGGCGTAGGCCAGATGGATGCGCGCGGTGTTGCCCCCCTCATGGGTCTCCAGCACCTCGCCGCGTTCGCACCAGGGCAGGAACTCGGGGTAGCGCGCCACGTCGGTCACCAACGCGAACATCTCGGCCGGCGAGTACCACAGCAGGACGGACTTCTTCACATGCTTCATACAATCACGGGATTCTAGGGCGCCGCCCTGCCCTGCCCTGACCACCTGCATGTCCGCCCTGATCGCCGAAAACCGCCGCGCCCGCTTCGAATACCACATCGAGGAACAGTACGAGGCCGGCATGGTGCTGGAAGGCTGGGAGGTCAAGGCCATCCGCGCCGGCCAGGTGCAGCTGACCGATGGCTACGTGGTCATCAAGCAGGGTGAGCTCTACCTGATCGGCTGCCGCATCAACGCGCTGCGCTCGGCCAGCACCCACGTCCACCCCGAGGCCGACCGCACCAAGAAGCTGCTGATGGGCAAGGCCGACATCCGCCGCCTGATCGGCAAGATCGAGCAGCGCGGTTTCACGCTGGTGCCGCTGAACCTGCACTACAAGGGCGGCCGGGTGAAGGCGCAGATCGCGCTGGCCAAGGGCAAGGCCCAGCACGACAAGCGCGAGACCGAAAAGAAGCGTGACTGGGACAGGGAGAAGGGGCGTCTGATGCGTCACAAGGTCAGCGGGCCGTCGGCATCATGAGGCTCGACGAGGTCCTGCACCCGCCGATTGAGCCGCTGCGCCAGGGCCGCCTGACGGTGGGCGACGGCCATGCGCTGTACTGGGAAACCTGCGGAACGCCGGATGGCATCCCTGCCCTCTTCCTGCACGGCGGCCCCGGCGCCGGCATCTCGCCCACCAGCCGCCGCTTCTTCGACGCCCGCCGCTACCACGTCGTGCTGTTCGACCAGCGCGGCTCGGGCCGCTCCACGCCGCTGGGCGCCACCCACGCCAACACGACGCCGCTGCTGATCGAGGACATCGAGCGCCTGCGCACGCTGCTGGGCATTGAGCGCTGGCTGGTCTTCGGCGGCTCCTGGGGCTCGACGCTGGCGCTGGCCTATGCCCAGGCGCATCCGCGGCGTTGCCTGGGCCTGGTCCTGCGCGGCATCTGGCTGGGCACGCAGCCCGAGATCGACTGGTGGCTGTACGGCATCCGCCAGTTCTTCCCACGGGAGTGGGAAGCCTTTGCCAGCCACGTGGAGCCGGCAGAACAGGGCGACCTGCTCGCCGCCTATCAGCGCCGCCTGACCCACCCCGACCCCGCCGTCCACGGCCCGGCCGCGCGCGCCTGGGCGCGCTACGAGGGCAGTTGCCTGCACCTGCTGCCGCAGCCGGCCCAGGTCGAGGCCTTTGGCACCGATGCCATCGCGCTGGGCGTGGGGCGCCTGGAGGCCCATTACTTTGCCCACCAGGCCTTTTTGGCGCCGGACCAGTTGCTGCAGGGCATGCCGCGCATCGCCCACCTGCCGGGCGTGATCGTCCACGGCCGCTACGACGTCATCTGCCCGCCGCGCTACGCCCATGCCCTGGCCGATGCCTGGCCCGGCGTTCAGATGCGCATGGTCACCGAGGCCGGCCACAGCTCAATGGAGCCGGGCATCGCCGCCGAGCTGGTGGCGGCCACCGACCGCTTCGCGCGCA
This sequence comes from Ideonella aquatica, assembly GCF_018069755.1. Lineage (GTDB taxonomy): Bacteria > Pseudomonadota > Gammaproteobacteria > Burkholderiales > Burkholderiaceae_C > Ideonella > Ideonella aquatica. The sequence continues at coordinate 99,425 of NZ_JAGQDE010000008.1, forward strand.
GCGGCGGCTTCGCCTGATCAGCCCAGGCGCGCCAGGCCGGCACCCAGGTCGGCGATCAGGTCGTCCACCGACTCCAGACCAATGCACAGGCGCACCAGCACGCCCTCGTAGGGCGTGGGCAGTTCGCGCATGAAGCGCGCCTGGTAGGGCACGGCCAGGCTGACCGGGCCGCCCCAGCTCCAGCCGATGCGGAAGCACTGCAGCCCGTCAACAAAGGCATTGACCTGCTCCACGCTGTGGCGCGGGTCGATCTCCAGCGTCAAGAGGCCCGCGGCGGCACTGCACAGGCCGGCCCAGTGTGCATGGCCGGGCGAGCCGGGCAGCGCCGGGTGCAGCACGCGGCGCACCGCAGGCTGGCCTTGCGCCCATTCGGCGATGCGCCGCGCCGCCTGGTCCTGCGCGTGGTAGCGCAGCGCCAGGCTGGGCAGCGCGCGCAGCAGGGCCTCGGCATCGTTGGCCCCCACGCCCAGTCCCATGCGGCTGTGCGTCCAGGCCAGACGCTCATGCAACGCGCTGTCGCGGCAGGCGATCGAGCCCATCAGCACATCGCCCCCGCCCGACGGGTACTTGGTCAACGCGTGGATCGTCAGATCGACACCCAGGCCATCGCCCAACTCGAAGGGGTTGAAGGCCAAGCCGGCGCCCCAGGTGTTGTCCAGCGCCAGCACCGCCTGCGGGGCGCGCTCGCGGCAGCGGCGCACCAGGGCGCGCAGGTCAGGGAACTCCAGCGTCACCGAGCCAGGCGCCTCCAGCCAGACCAGCTTGACGTCCGGCCCCAGCGCGGCGTCCAGCGTGCTCGGGTCCAGGGCGTCGTAGACCCGGTGGGCGATGCCCCAGCGCGCCAGCTCATGGCGCGCCAGGTCGCGGCTGGGAAAGTAGACGTTGTCCGGCAGCAGCAGCGCGTCGCCGCTGGCCAGCAGCGCCTGGTTGACCACGTTCAGCGCCGACAGGCCACTCGGTGCCAGCAGCACGTGACGGGCGTGCTCCAGCGTGGCCAGGCGCGCCTCCAGCGTGAAAGTGGTGGGCGTGCCGTGCAGGCCGTAGGTGTAGCCGCTCTTGTCCACCCAGCGGCGGCTGCGCAGCGCGGCCACATCCGGGAAGAACACGGTCGAGGCCTTGTGCACGGCCACCACCGGCGATTCGAACTCGGCCGGCGCCACATAGTCGTGGTGGATCAGGCGGGTGCGGATGTCCTGGCTCATGCTGGGGTCCTCAGATGGGCTCGCCGACCAGGTCATGGCCATCCACCGCCACGATGCGCGCCCGCGCAAAGCCACCCACCGTCAGCCGGGTGGAGGCCTTGGCCGGTGGCAGCAGTCGCACGGTGCCGTCGATCTCGGGCGCGTCAGCGTAGCTGCGCCCCACGCCACCCTTGCGGCCCATGGCCGGTGCATGGTCGACCAGCACCTGCATCACCTGGCCCACACGGCGCTGCAGTCGCGCCACCGAGACCTGCTCGGCCACCGCCATGAAGCGGGCGCGGCGTTTCTCGCGCACCGCATCCGGCAAGGCGCCGGCCAGGTCGTTCGCCGTGGCGCCTTCGACTGGCGAATAGGCAAAGCAGCCGGCACGGTCGATCTGCGCCTCCTGCAGGAAGTCCAGCAGGTAGGCAAACTCGTCCTCGGTCTCACCGGGGAAGCCGGCAATGAAGGTGGAGCGGATGACGATCTCCGGGCACAGCTCGCGCCAGCGCTGGATGCGCTCCAGGTTGCGCTCGCCGCTGGCCGGGCGCTTCATGCGGCGCAGCACCTCGGGGTGGGCGTGCTGGAAAGGCACGTCCAGGTAGGGCAGCACCAGGCCCTCGGCCATCAGCGGGATGACCTCGTCGACGTGCGGATAGGGGTAGACGTAGTGCAGGCGCACCCAGGCGCCATGCGCGCGCGCCAGCTCACCCAGCTGGGCCACCAGGTCCAGCATGCGCGTCTTGACCGGGGCACCGTTCCAGAAGCCGGTGCGGTACTTGACGTCCACGCCATAGGCCGAGGTGTCCTGGCTGACGACCAGCAGCTCCTTCACGCCGCCCTCGAACAGCGCCTTGGCCTCGTTCAGCACATCGCCCACCGGCCGCGAGACCAGGTCGCCGCGCAGGCTGGGGATGATGCAAAAGGTGCAGCGGTGGTTGCAGCCTTCGCTGATCTTCAGGTAGGCGTAGTGCTTGGGCGTGAGCTTGATGCCGGCGGCCGGCACCAGGTCCACAAAGGGGTCGTGCGGCTTGGGCACATGCTGGTGCACCGCATCCATCACCTCCTGGGTGGCATGCGGGCCGGTGACCGCCAGCACCTTGGGATGCACCTCGCGCACCATGTTGCCGCCATCGGTGCTGGTGCGCGCGCCCAGGCAGCCGGTGACGATCACCTTGCCGTTTTCGGCCAGGGCTTCGCCGATCGCGTCCAGGCTTTCCTTGACCGCGTCGTCAATGAAACCGCAGGTGTTGACGATCACCAGGTCGGCGCCCTGGTAGGTCTTGCTGGTCTGGTAGCCCTCGGCCGAGAGCTGGGTCAGGATCAGCTCGGAGTCGGTCAGCGCCTTGGGGCAGCCCAGGCTGACGAAGCCGATGGTGGGGGCGTGGGTGGGCGCGGCCGTGACCGCGTCAATAGGTTCGCTCATGGGGCAGGATTGTCTCAAACCCGCCCTCGCCTGCCCGGGGCAACGCCTATTTGCGGGTGCCCGGCGGCGTGAAGCCCGGGAACAGCGCGGCGCCCGGCTTGCCCATCTGCTCCTGCATCTGCATGAACAGGTTCTTGGACTGTTCCAGGTAGTTGCCCATCAGGCCCTGCATCAGCGGCGCCTGGCCGCTCATGAACTGGGCCCACATCTCGGGTGTGAAGGCCTTGGGGTCATAAAGACCGCGGGCCTGCTCGCCCAGGCGCGACTGCAGCTCGACAAAGGTCTGCAGGTTCTTCTCCAGGTAGGCGCCCATCATCCCCTGCATCGCGTGGCCGTAGAAGCGGATGATCTGGGCCAGCATGCGCGAGGTGAACATCGGCATGCCGCCGGTTTCTTCCTCAAGGATGATCTGCAGCAGGATGCTGCGGGTCAGGTCCTCGCTGGTCTTGGCGTCGCGCACCTCGAATTCCTGGCCGTCCAGGACCATCTTCTTGACATCGGCCAAGGTGATGTAGCTGCTCGCGCGCGTATCGTAAAGACGGCGGTTGGGGTACTTCTTGAGCACCCGCATGCCATCCTGCCCAGCGGCTTCGGAGGCTTCGGATACGGGGGGGGCGCGACGGGCAGAGGGCATCGGCAGGGCTCCGGCTGGCATTGTGCAAGTGCACAACGATTCTAGGCCTGGCCGCGACAGGGCGCCCGCGGGATTGCACTGTCAGGGATGGCCCCCTGCGCAACGCAGGCCGTGGTTTTTGCGTCGGGCGCCCGCCGGCATATGCCAACAGACCAGACTCTGCACTAGCATCGATCCACCTGTCTCCCGCCCGACCTGCCATGTCCGACCCTGCTCCGGCGCGACCCACGCTGCTCGTCGTCGACGACACCCCGGAGAACCTCGCTCTGCTGGGCGGACTGCTGCGGGGCAGCTTCCATGTGCGGGTGGCCAACTCCGGGCTGCGGGCGCTGCAGGTGGCATCGCGGGTGCCGCATCCCGATCTGATCCTGCTCGATGTGATGATGCCCGACATGGACGGCTTCGAGGTGCTGCGCCGCCTGCGCCGCCTGCCGGGGCTGCAGGACACGCCAGTGATCTTCGTCACCGCGATGGACGACGACCGCGACGAACTCGCCGGCCTGGAGCTCGGCGCGGTGGACTACATCCCCAAGCCAGTGCGCCCCTCCATTCTGCTGGCGCGGGTGCGCACCCAGCTGGAGCTCAAGAGCGCCCGCGACCAGCTCAGCGACCGCAACGCCAGCCTGGAGCACGAGATCGCCCGGCGCATGCGCGAGAACGAGCAGGTCAAGTCTGCCAGCCTGCATGCGCTGGCCATGCTGGCCGAGGCACGGGACAATGAGACCGGCAACCACCTGCACCGCACCGAGGCCTATGTCGAGGCCCTGCTCGATCGCCTGCGCCAGTCCCAGGAGCACGCTGATATGGACGACGACTACTGCCGCATGGTGGCGCGCGCCGCACCGCTGCACGACATCGGCAAGGTCGGCATCCCCGACGCCATTCTGCGCAAGCCCGGTCGGCTGACCGCGTCCGAGTTCGAGCAGATGAAGCGTCATGCCGAGATTGGCGCGGCGGCCATCGCCACGGCCATGTCGCGCGCCACACCCGAACCCGCCGGGCGCCAGACCGAGGCCGTGAGTTCGGGCGCGTTGCGTTTTCTGGAGATCGCCCGCCAGATTGCCGGCGGCCACCATGAACATTGGGACGGCAGCGGCTACCCATCCGGACTGGCCGGCCTGCAAATTCCGCTGCCTGCGCGGCTGATGGCCCTGGCAGACGTCTATGACGCGCTGGGTTGTCGGCGGGTCTACAAGCCGCCGATGCCGTTGGACGAGGTCGAACAGATCATCGTGGCCGGCCGGGGCCGGCAGTTCGACCCGGCGGTGGTGGATGCCTTCATCGGCCAGCGCGAGGTGTTCCGAGCCATCGCGCAGCGCTTTGCCGACGACGACCCCGAGCCACCCACCCCCTGAGAGGACCCGCATGCAGCGTCGCGCCCTGATCGCCGCCAGCTGCGCGCTGGCCCTGCCCAGCCAGGGCCAGCCCGCCTCCACCATCCGCGAGCGGCTGCCCAGTCCCGCGGAGCTGGCCCGAGCCCGCAGTGGTGGCCTGGTGCTGTATGTGCGTCACGGCCTGACCGACAACAGCCGCATCGACCAGGCGGGCCTCAAGGACTTCGCCGACTGCTCGATGCAGCGCACCCTCAGCCCGGATGGCCGGCGTCAGGCTGAGCAGCTCGGCGCCGCCATCCGCCGGGCCGGCTGGCCGGTGCGGCGCGTCGTCAGCAGCCCGATGTGCCGGGCCCTGGACACCGCACGAATGGCCTTTGGCGCCCAGGTCGAGACCGACCCGCTGCTGGCCTACACCGCCCATCTGTCAGCCGCGCAGCGCCAGGCCGCCGTGGCACGCACGAGGGACTGGCTGAGCCAGGCCGTTCCCCCGGCCGAGCTGCGGGTGGTGGTGGCCCACGGTCCCAACCTGTCCGACCTGACCGACTACTTTCCGTCGGAGGCCGCGACGGTGCTGTTCCGGCCGCTGGCGCCCGGCCAGTTCGAGTACCTGGGCACACTGCGCATCGAGCAGTGGGAAAGCCTGCCGCGATGACCCGGCCGCCGCTGAGCCGGCGCCGCCTGCTGTGGTGGGCCCTGCTGCCGGCGCTGCTGGTCGGCGGGCTGCAACTGCTGGTCGGCATCTTGCCGCTCGAGCTGACGCGCCGCGAGTTGCTCGAGGACCAGCGCATCGTCGATGCCGACATGGCCACGCTGGCCGAGCTGCAGTCGATCAACGCCCGGCTGTCCGCGCTGCAGCGCTCGTTTGAGAAGCTGGTCGACGAAGCCAGCGGCGGCAAGCTGGATGCGGCCTCGGTCCACCGCGCCCGGGTCATGCACCTGGACGAGCTGGAGAGCATCGAGGCGCAGTTCCGTCGCCTGGCCCCGCTGATCGAGCGCATCGAGGGCGATGGCAGCCCAGCGTCGGGTTCCCTGGTCAGGCTGCAAACCTTTCGTACGGCGCTGGCGTCGGCGCTGGACATGGCGGTGGTCGAGCCCATCCGTGCCGTCAGTCTGGGCGAGCAGGCGGCGGTTCGGCTGGAGGAGTTCTCCGCCCAGTCCGCCCGGCTGTCGCTGCTGACCAGCGAGAAGGCGCGCGACAGCGTGCTGGCGCGCTCGCGCGCCTTTGACCAGGCGGCCACGCGTGCCGCCCTGGCGGCGGCGCTGTGCGGTATGGGGCTGTCCGCGCTGTGGTGGTTTGCAGCGCGCTGGCTGGGGGCGCGTACCTTGGTGCTGGGCGGCGCGCTGACGGAACTGGCGCGTTCTCGCACGCCAGACCCTGCCACCCTGCGCCGGGTCGACGAATGGGCTGCCCACACCGATGGCCTGATGGCCGAACTGGCCCGCGCGGTGCGCAGCTTTGGCGAGTTGCGTGAGGAGGAGCGCCAGGGACGCAACCTGCTGGAGCGTCAGGGCGCCTTGCTGGGCGCCATCGTGCAGGACAGTCCGGACCTGATCTGGCTCAAGGACCCCGACGGCGTGTACCTCTCCTGCAATGCCCGCTTTGCCGCCCTGCTGGGCGCGCCTGCGGCCAGCCTGGTCGGCCGGCGCGATGCGGACTTCGTCGATGCCGACCTCGCAGCCCAGCTGCGCGAGGCCGACCTGGCTGCCCTGGCCAGCACCGGCCCGGTCGCCAGTGAGTTGCGGCTGCGTTTCGCTGACGGCCATGAGGAGGTCTGCCACACGCTGAAGTCGCCCCTGAGGGCTCCCGACGGGCGCCTGATCGGGGTACTTGGCGTGGCGCGCGACATCACCCAGCTGCGCCAATCAGAAGAGGCCCTGCGCGCCCGCGAGGAGCAACTGCGTGCCGTGGTGGGCCAGGCGGCCGACGCCATCGTCGTGCTGGACGAGCACAGCCTGGCCCTGTTGGAGTTCAATGACGCGGCCTGCCAGATGCTGGGGCACAGCCGCGACGAGCTGGCCGCCCGCCGCCTGCCTGACCTGCACCTGCCGCAGGACCGGGCTGCGATCGATGCCCTGGCCGACCGGCTGCAGGACCTGGAGGTGCACCGCTACCAGAGTCACCTGCAGCATGCCGACGGCCACACCGTGTCGATCGACGCCAGCGCGCAGCGCCTGCAGCTGCGCGACCGCAGCTGCCTGCTGGTGATGTGGCGCGATGTGACCGAACGCGAGGCCGCCGCACTGGCGCTGCAGCAGTACCAGGACAGTCTGGAAAAGCTGGTCGCCCAGCGCACTGCCGAGCTGGCTGCCGCCAAGGAGGACGCGGAGGCCGCCAACCGCGCCAAGAGCGCCTTCCTGGCGGCGATGAGCCACGAGATCCGCACGCCGATGAACGCCATCATCGGCATGTCCCACCTGGCGCTGCGCACCCACCTCAGCGAGCCCCAGCGGGAGTTTCTTGGCAAGATCCAGGCTGCCAGCGAGCACCTGCTGGCCATCATCAACGACATCCTGGATTTCTCCAAGATCGAGGCCGGCAAGCTGACGCTTGAGCCCACCGATTTCGAGCTCGACCGCCTGGTCGACCAGATCCGCGACATGGTGATCGACCGTGTCGAGGCCAAGGGGCTGGAGTTCATTGTGGATCTGGACCACCTGCCGCCGGTGCTGCACGGCGACGGTCTGCGCCTGGCCCAGGTGCTGCTCAACTTTGTCACCAACGCCGTCAAGTTCACCGACCAGGGCCAGGTGGCGCTGCGCGCCAGTGTGCTGCGTGAGGCCGAGCAGCCTGACGAGCCCAGCTGCTATCGCTTCGAGGTGAGCGATTCCGGCATCGGCCTGACCGAGGACCAGCAGGAGCGCCTGTTCCAGGCCTTCGAGCAGGCCGATGGCGGCACCACCCGCCGCTATGGCGGCACCGGGCTGGGTCTGGCCATCTCCCGGCGACTGGCCGAGGCCATGGAGGGTCGCGTCGGTGTGCGCAGCGCACCGGGCCAGGGCGCCTGCTTCTGGATCGAAGTGCCGCTGCGCCCGGCGCACCAGCGCCCGCCGAGCGGCGAATGGCCGCTGCCCGGCCTGCGCACGCTGCTGGTCGACGACATGGCCGAAGCCCGGGCGTCGATGGGCGTGCTGCTGGGCTCGATCGGCCTGGCCGTGGAGGAAGCGGCCGGCGGACTGGAGGCCTTGACCATGTTGTCCGAGGCCGAGCGCCAGGGCCACCCCTACGAGCTGATGCTGGTGGACTGGAAGATGCCGCTGCTCGATGGCCTGCAGACCGCCCAGCGCGTCGACGCGGCCGGTCTGCTGCGACCGCCGGTGAAGCTGCTGATCAGCGCGGCCCTGGACCTGCCTGTCGGCCTGCTGGCCCAGGGCGGCTTTGCCGGACACCTGGTCAAGCCCTTCACCCGCTCGGCGCTGCTCTCCGCACTGGCGCGCCTGGGCCCGCAACTCACGGGTGGTGGGCGCCCAGGCGAGCCGGCGCTCGACCCCGATCAGGCCGAGGAGTTGCTGCGCCAGCGCCGCGGCGTGCGCGTGCTGCTGGCCGATGACGACCCGCTGAACCAGATCGTCGCCACCGGTCTGCTCGAACGCGTGGGCGTGCAGGTCGTGTTGGCGGGCAACGGCGAGCAGGCCATCGACGCCCTGCGCAGCGAGCACTGCGACCTGGTGCTGATGGACCTGCACATGCCGGGCATGGGCGGCCTGGAAGCCACCCGCCGCCTGCGCTCGCAACCCGAGCTGACGCGGCTCCCCATCATCGCGATGACGGCCAGCGCATTCGGTGAAGACCGTCGCGAATGCCTGGACGCCGGCATGGATGACCACATCGCCAAGCCGGTGGACCCGGACCTGCTGTACGCCACCCTGGTGCGCTGGTTGCCACCAGCCTCGGAGGCCGTGGCCGCACAGCCCAGGCCGGTGCCGGCCGCCAGCGGACCGCGCGAGTGGGACCAGGCGCTGGCGCGGCTGGATGCCACCGGCCTGGTCGACACCCGCGGCGCGCTGCGCCTGATGCGCGGCCAGGCCGATCACTACCTGAGGCTGCTGGCGCGCTTCACCGACTTGCACCGGCAGGATTCGGTGCAGCGCCACCTGGACGCCCACAACGCGGACGCCGCCCTGCTGCACGCCCATTCGCTCAAGGGCGCCGCCGCCAATCTGGGCCTGCAGGCCGTGCAACAGGCCGCCGCTGCACTGGAGGCCGCGTTGAATGGCCGCGAGAAGGCCAACCTGGGCGAGCTGGCCCGCACGCTGGACGCCCAGGTGGCGGCCACGGTTCAGGCGCTCCAGCAGGCCTTGCCCGCCGAGCGCCTGGCGCCCTCCCCGCCACAGGACCAGCTCGCACTGACCCACGGCCTGCAGCAGTTGCTGGAGCAGCTGCGTGCCGACTCCATCGAAGCCACCGACACCTTTGCGTTGCTGCAGCCCGAGCTGCAGCTCACCGAGCCTGCGCTGACCGCCGAGCTGCGCCACCGCATCGAGCGCTTCGACCTGGGCGCCGCCGTGCAGGCGGCCGAGCAGCTCCTCGACCGCCTGAAGGTGCCGCTCAGCAGCGGATGAGGGTCTGGAACCAGACTTCGGTGCCCGCCGGCACCGGCGGCGCCGGCGGCAGCAGCAGCACCGGCGAGTTGATCCAGTGCGCGGTGCCGGCCACGCCAGGCATCGGCGGCCACAGGGTGCCGGCGCTGTTCATCTGCCAGCTGATCGGGATCAGCGTCGGCTGCACATAGAACGGCAGGTCATTGTTCCAGCCGGGCACGGCGGGATAACCCGCCGGCGTCGGGCTGAACACCGACGGCGGCAGCGGCTTGGTCACGCGCCACAGCTTGTTGGGCAGGGTGCGCAGGCTGGTGGCGTTGTTCGCAAACACGCAGGTGCCCACACCGGTCAGCTTGAATTCGCCCAGCAGGCCCATCAGGCTGGAGGCAATGTCGCCCACCCAGATGTTGAGGTAGAACTTCTGCCCCGCCGAGCCCGGGGGCGGCAGCGCTGTGCCGGTATAGGTGGCGCCCCAGCCCAGACCCTGCGAGAACTGGATGCCGGGCACCGTGGGGTTGTCGCTGAGAAAAATCTTGAACTGGTCGTCGGCGTTGACCTTGCTCGTCAGCATCTGCTGCGCAGCCGCGGGAAGGGCCAGGGCAGCCGCGGCGGCCAGGGCCAGACCGTGCCAGGTGAAGCGGTGGTTCATCAATGTCTCCTGCGGCGCTGTCAGGGGATCGATGGCTGCCCTGCGCCTCGGGTGCCACCGCGCTGAGCCACCTGCTTGGCGACCCATGCAACGCAGCGTGCGCCTGGCGGCGCCCCGGGCCCATCCCTAGACGCCGACCCACAGGGCTGTCCTGTTTGCACAGCCGATCGCGTTAACGACCACGGACATCAACGCCCATGCAAAAGCCCCAGGTCCTGTCGGAGCCTGGGGCTTCGTGTTCTGGTAGGCGCGATTGGATTCGAACCAACGACCCCCACCATGTCAAGGTGGTGCTCTAACCAACTGAGCTACGCGCCTGTCGTTGAAGCTAGCAGTATATACCGGATTTCATGTGTCCGGCAAACCGGCTCAACGTCGGCGCACCTGCCGCACGCCGGGGACCCGCGCCACCGCCTGCATCACCTGGCGCAGGCGAGAGGCGTCGGCCACTTCTACCGTGAAGGTCATGCGGGCACTGCGCCCGTGCAGGTCCTGGACCGATTGGGTGTGCACGCCGGTGACGTTCATGCGCTCCTTGGCGAAGACCTCGGTGATGTCGCGCAGCAGACCCTGGCGGTCGGCCGCCTCGATCAGCACATCGACCGGGTATAGCGCCTCGCCCGGGCGCGTTGGCTGGCCCCACTCCACCGCGATCACACGGTCGCTGAAGCGCTCGGCCATGTGGCGGAAGTTGGCGCAGTCGCGCCGGTGCACGGCCACGCCCTTGCCGCGGGTGACAAAGCCGCCGATGGCGTCGGGCGGCGCCGGTCGGCAACAGCGGGCGAGGCTGGTCAGCAGGCTCTCGACGCCCACCACCAGCACGCCGCCGCGCGAGTTGCCGGCGTCGGCGCGCGGGCGCTTGAGTGCCGGCACCTCGTCGTCGGGTACCGGCTCGGCCGGCCGCAGCAACTGCTCGATGTGGCGCAGCGAGTACTCGTCCTTGCCCACCACCTCGAACAGCGCCTCGGCGTCCTTGAAACCCAGGCGCTCGGCCAGTTCATCCAGCTTCAGCGCGGTGCGGCCCTCGCGCTGCAGCAGCTTTTCGACCAGTTCGCGACCGCGCGCCACCGTGACCACCTGGGCCTGGGCGTTGAACCAGGCGCGCACCTTGGCGCGCGCCCGCGGGCTGCGCAGGAAACCCAGCTCCGGATTCAGCCAGTCCAGCGACGGCCCGCCCTCCTTGGCCACGGTGATCTCCACCGTCTGCCCGTTGGACAGCGGGGTCGACAGCGGCACCAGTTGCCCGTCCACCTTGGCGCCGCGGCAGCGATGCCCCACGTCGGTGTGCAAGGCGTAGGCAAAGTCCACCGGCGTGCCGCCGGCCGTCAGCTCGACCACCGCCGCCTGCGGCGTGAAGACATAAATGCGGTCCTCGAAGTCGGGCCCGCGGCTGTCGCCCTGGTGGGCAAAGTCGCGTTCCCAGGCCAGCAGCTGTCGCAGCACGGCTTTGCGGGCCTCGGCCACTTTCTCCTCGAATTCGCCCGCGGCGCGCACGCCGGCATAGCCCTTGGTGCCAGCCTCCTTGTAGGCCCAGTGCGCGGCCACGCCGTGTTCGGCATGTTCGTGCATGGCCTGGGTGCGGATTTGCACCTCGATCGGCCGCTCGTCGTCGGACAGCACCACGGTGTGCAGCGAGCGGTAGCCATTGGGCTTGGGGCGGGCAATGTAGTCGTCGAACTCGCCCGGCACCGGGCGGAAGCGCTCGTGTACGCGAGAGAGTGCCGCGTAGCATGCAGGTACATCGGCCACGATGACGCGCAGCGCCGCCTTGTCCATCACCCGCTCGAAGCCCAGCTGCTTGCCCTGCATCTTTTTCCAGATGCTGTAGAGGTGCTTGGGGCGGCCGTGCACCACCGCGGCCACGCCATGCGCCCGCAGGTCGGTGGCCACCAGGCGGCGCAGCGTGTCGACGCCCTCCTCCCGCTCGATGCGCGTCTCGGCCAGCAGGCGGGCGATGCGGCGGTACTCGTCAGGCTGCAGGAAGCGGAAGGCCAGGTCTTCCAGCTCCCACTTGATCTGCCAGATGCCCAAGCGGTTGGCCAGCGGCGCGAAGACCTGGGCCGACTCGGCCGCCAGTGCGTGCGGGCAGTCGGTCTTGCTGGCCGCATACCAGCGCAGCGTCTGCAGGCGCGAGGCCAGGCGCAGCAGCACCACCCGCAGGTCGCGAGAGAACGCCAGCAGCATCTTGCGCACGCGCTCGGTCTGCTGGGCCTGCTGGTCGTCCTCGATTTGTGCCTCGCGGGCGGCACGCTGGATCTGCACCAGCTTGCGCGTCAGCGTGACCAGGCTGGCGAAGGACGGTCCGAAGGCCTTTTCGATCACTTCCTCGGGCCGCTGCAGGTAGTCGCCGGCATAGACCAGGTAGGCCGCCGCCTGCAGGCTGGGCGCGCCGCCGATGTCGCGCAGGATGCCGGCCACGCCCTGGGCGTGGGCGTAGGCGTCCTCGCCGGTGTCCAGCTCCCGCCCGGTCAGCAGCGGCTCGGCAAAGGCGCGCGCGCGCTCCAGCGCCGCCAGGCTGTCTTCCAGCGCCTGGGCAGCGGCGTGACGCACCGCGGGCGATTCACCCGCCAGCGTGACGATCGGCGCCGCGCCTTCGTGCAGCGTGCTTCCGCTCTTCATGGGCCCAGCAGGAACTCCCGCACCGCGGCCACCTGGTCGGGCTGCACCAGCATCGGCGCGTGGCCCACGCCGTCAAACACGCGCAGGCGGGCCTGCGGGCCGCGGCGGGTCATCTCGTCCGCGGTGGCGGCCGACAGCAGGTCGGACTGCGCGCCGCGCAGCAGCAGCGTCGGGCAGCGGATCGCGTCGTAGCTGGCCCACAGCGCCGCCTCGCCAGCGGCGGCCACCTCGGCCGTGACCTGGCGGAAGGGCACGGCGATCGCCGGGTCATAGTGGGGCTTGAAGCCGTCTGCGTCAGGCGCCAGTTGCGGCCGGGTCAGGTCCAGCCACTGCGCGCGGGTGTGCGGACCAAAGCCCTGCGAAATCGCCCACAGCGCGTCGGCCGCCTCGTCCAGACTGGCCCAGTGCGCCGGCTGGCCCAGGTACTGGCCAATGCGCTGCAGCGAGACGAATTCGATTTTCGGCCCCACGTCGTTGAGCACCAGGCGCTGGACCGGCGAGTCGGGCAGCGCCGCCAGGCCCATGCCGATCAGGCCACCCATCGACGTGCCCACCCAATGCAAGGTGCGGGCGTTCAGGCGCGCCAGCAGCGTCACCATGTCGGCCACATAGGCCGGGATGGCGTAGCCGGCCGGGTTCTTGAGCCAGGCCGAGCGGCCGCGGCCCACCACGTCGGGGCAGACCACGCGGTAGTCGGCGGCCATCGCGCGGGCCAGGGTGTCGAAGTCGCGACCCTGGCGCGACAGCCCATGCACGCACACCAGCACCCGGTCGTTGGCCGGGTCGCCCCATTCCCAGTAGGCCATCCGGTGCAGGCCGCAAGCGCCCAGGCAGCTGACGTCTCTGAGGCGGGGTTCGCTGGCGCTCATGTCGTGTAGTTTTCGTGAAAGCCTGGGGGCCGGATAATCCACTGTAGCAACCGCCAAGGAGATTTTTCGCATGCTCAACGGAAAAACCGCGCTGGTCACCGGATCGACCAGCGGCATCGGCCTCGGGATCGCCAAGGCCCTGGCCGCCCAGGGCGCCCATGTGATGCTCAACGGCTTCGGCGACACCGCCGCCGCCCAGGCCGAGGTCGCCGCCGTCGCCACCGGCGGCGCCCGCGTCGGCTACCACGGCGCCGACATGAGCAAGCCCGCCGAGATCGAGGCCATGGTCCAGGCCTGCACGGCCGAATTCGGCGCCGTCGACATCCTGGTCAACAACGCCGGCATCCAGTTCGTGGCGCCGGTGGATGAGTTCCCGGTCGAACGCTGGGACGCGATCATCGCGATCAACCTCAGCTCGGTCTTCCATGCCACCCGCGTGGCGCTGCCGGGCATGAAGGCGCGCGGCTGGGGCCGCATCATCAACGTGGCCTCGGTGCACGGTCTGGTGGCCTCGGCCAACAAGTCGGCCTACGTGGCCGCCAAGCACGGCGTGATCGGCCTGACCAAGGCGGTGGCACTGGAAACCGCCACCACGCCCGTCACCTGCAACGCGATCTGCCCGGGCTGGGTGCTGACGCCGCTGGTGCAAAAGCAGGTGGACGCCCGCGCCGCCGCCGACGGCGTGGACAACGCCGAGGCCACCAAGCGCCTGCTGTCCGAGAAAGAGCCGTCGCAGCAGTTCACCACCCCGGAGGAGCTGGCCGCGATGGCGGTGTTCATGTGCTCGCCGGCCGCCGGCAACCTGCGCGGCACCGCCGTCAACATGGACGGCGGCTGGGTCGCCCAGTAAGGCTGACCGGGCGCTGGAATCAGCGCATCTGCACGCTGCCGTTGACGCTGGCCGTCACCGTGCCCTTGCCCGCCTCGGTGGGCAGTGGCGCGTCCTCGGCCATCCGGGCGGCGGCCATGGTCACACGCGGCACTGGCACGCCGCCGCCGTCCTGGTCCAGCCCCACGTTGACCTCCCGCACCGAGAAGCCGGCGTAGCCGAAGGCCTTGGCCTGCTCCGCCGCGCGGGCGCGAAAGCGGGCAATCGCCTGGGCGGTCACCTGCGACTCGACCTGCTCACGCGCCTCGCGCGACAGGCTGAAGCCCACGCCGGCAATGCTCATGCTGCTGATGCGGCCGCCAAGCTGGCTGATCGCCGCCATGTCGCGACCTTCGACCAGCAGCCGGGTGCTGCCCTGCCAGCCATTGATCTGGCCCTTGCTGCCATAGCGCGGGTAGATCGAGAAGCCGCCCGTCTGCACCTCGACCTGACCCGGCCGAGCCACGCGGCGGGCCTCGGCCAGTGCGGCCTCCAGCGCGGTCTTGAGTTGTGATTGCACGACGCCGGCATCGCTGCCCTCGCGGCTGGCCTGGAAGCTCAGAGACATCCAGTCGTGGGGCACGTCGACACTGGCGCTGGCGCTGAGCGTCAACACGCCCTGCGGTACCGGGCCAGGTGCCGCCGCAGTGGTCTGCGCCAGGGCGGGCACGGCGGCCAGCGAGGCCAGGGGAATCAGCAGCGTGTGGCGGCCGAGGCGCTTGAGGGAGTTGTTGTGCGTCATGGCCCCACAACGCACGGCAGGCCGCCGGCGATGACCCGGCCTGACCGGGGGCAACAGTTGTAACAACGGGTCAAGTAACCTAATTCAACCCAGCTTTGCCAAGCACAATCGCCTCTGTTACAAATTGGGGACTCGCCATGAATGCCACCGCCACGCCCAAGCAGGACCGGGTTGTCGTTGTCGACGACGACGCCCGCATCCGCGACCTGCTGCGCCGCTACCTCACCCAGGAAGGCTTCGAGGTGCTGCTGGCCGAGGATGCCAAGGCGCTGAATCGGCTGCTCACCCGCGAGACGATCGACATGATCATCCTCGACCTGATGCTGCCGGGCGAGGACGGCCTGTCGATCTGCCGCCGCCTGCGCGCCGCCAACGACCCCACGCCGATCATCATGCTGACCGCCAAGGTGGAGGATGTGGACCGCATCGTCGGCCTGGAGGTGGGCGCCGACGACTACCTGCCCAAACCGTTCAATCCGCGCGAACTGCTGGCTCGCATCCATGCCGTGCTGCGCCGCCGCCCCCGTCTGGAGGCCCCCGGCGCACCCTCCAGCGAGGCCGAGATCGTCAAGTTCGGCCCCTTCGAATTCGACCTGTCGCTGCGCCGCCTGACCAAGGATGGCGAGCCGATCACGCTGACCACCGGCGAGTTCTCAATGCTCAAGGCCCTGGTGCGCCACCCGCGCCAGCCGCTGTCGCGCGACAAGCTGGCCCAGCTGGCGCGCGGCCGCGAGTTCGAACCCTTCGACCGCAGCCTGGACGTGCAGATCTCGCGCCTGCGCAAGATGCTTGAGCCCGATCCGTCCAACCCGCGCTACATCCAGACCGTCTGGGGCGTGGGCTACGTCTTCGTGCCTGCTGAAGGACCGGCTTGAAGCGTCCCGCGTTCACGCTGAACCTGTTCTGGCGCACCTTCTTCCTGCTGGGGGTGCTGCTGGCCGGTGGCGTGTTCGCCTGGGTCATCACGCTGCGCCAGCTCGAGTTTGAGCCGCGGGCGGTCCAGGCCGCGCAGCAGATCGCCAGCCTGGTCAACCTGTCGCGCGCGGCGTTGCGCTACTCGGACGGCATCAACCGCATCGCCGTGGTCAAGACCATGAGCGAGCAAGAGGCCGTGCGGGTGCTGCCGCGCGAGCCCAAGGACCAGTGGGAGCCCTTCGAGACCGACCGCTTCACCCGCCTGGTGGCCGCCGACCTGCGTGCTCGGCTGGGCGAGGACACCATCATCGCCCGCACGGTGAACAACCAGACCGCGCTGTGGGTGGGCTTTCAGATCGAACACGACCCCTACTGGATGCAGGCCGAGTACGCCCGTCTGGAGCCGCTGACGCCCAGCACCTGGTTCCTGTGGGTGATCACCGCCGTCATCGCCACCGTGCTGGGCTCGGTGGCCGTGGCCCGCCTGATCAACCGGCCGCTGAAGGACCTGTCGTTTGCCGCCAGCCGCATTCGCGAGGGCGAGTTCGACTCGCGCCTGGACGAGACCACCATGACCAGCGAGATCCGCGCGGTCAACATCGGCTTCAACCGCATGGCGCGCGAGCTGGCCAAGGTGGAAGAGGAACGTGCCGTGATGCTGGCCGGCATCAGCCATGACCTGCGCACACCGCTGGCCCGTCTGCGCCTGGAGGCCGAGATCTCGGTGTCCTACGAGGAGGCCCGCCGCAACATGGCGATGGACATCGACCAGCTCGACAACATCATCGACAAGTTCATGGACTACGCCCGCCCCGAGGACGCCAAGGTGCGGCCAGTGGACCTGGCGCAAATCATCGAGCGCGAGGCCATGGCCTTCCGCGACACCAGCCAGATCCGCATCCTGCTGAAGCTGCCGCAAAGTCTGGTCGTGCAGGGCGACGACGTGGAACTGGGGCGGGTCTTTGCCAACCTCTTCGAAAATGCCCGCCGCTACGGCCGCACCGTGGACACTGGCGTGGCCAAGGTCATCGTCAGCCATGTGCAGACCGGCGTGGATGTGATCGTCACCGTGCGCGACCACGGCCCCGGTGTGCCGCCCGAGAAGCTGATGCACCTGACCACGCCCTTCTTCCGCGGCGACGCCGCCCGCACCGCCGCCAGCGGCGCCGGGCTGGGTCTGGCCATCGTCAAGAAGACGCTGCAGCGCATGGGCGGCACACTGGACCTGGCCAATGCGCGCGACAGCGGGCTGATTGCCCACATCCGGCTGAAGAAGGCCTGATCAGGCCGGCATCAAGCGCGCGCCAGCAGACACACCGCCCGCGTCTCGATCGCCCTGCCCTCGCCCACCGGGCCCATCTTTTCGGCCGTCTTGGCCTTCACATTGACCCGCTCTGGCGGGATATCCAGCGCTTCGGCAATGCGCGCCACCATCGCCGGGATGTGGGGGGCCATCTTCGGCGCCTGCGCGACGATGGTGCTGTCGACGTTCACCACCTGCCAGCCGGCGGCCTGCACGCGGCGCACGGCCTCGCTCAGCAGGCGGTGCGAATCCGCGCCGGCGAACTCGGCAGCAGTGTCCGGAAAGTGGCGGCCGATGTCGCCCAGGCCGGCGGCGCCCAGCACGGCGTCAGTGATCGCGTGCAGCAGCGCGTCGGCGTCCGAATGGCCCAGCAGGCCCAGCGCATGCGGGATCGTCACGCCGCCCAGCACCAGGGGCCGGCCGGCCACCAAGGCGTGGGTGTCCCAACCCTCGCCCACGCGAAACTCGGGAATGCCGGGGGTCATTCAGCCACCTCCATGCGCTCGGACAGCGTCCAGCGCACGCCGCTGGGGTCCAACAGGTCCAGATCGCGACGGCCCCAGGCGCGCTGCTGGGGCGCTTGCACCGCCACGCCGTAGCGCGCCGCCAGGCCAGCCTGCTGGATGCGCGCCCACAGCGCGTCCAGGTCGTCCACCGTCAGGTGCAGGTGCTGGGCGTGCGCTGCCTGCGGGGCCTCGTGGCGCTGCAGCAGGAAACCGGCGCGGCCCATCCTGAAGCCCGCCAGATCGCCCATGGCGAACTCGCGGGTGAAGCCCAGGTCCTGGTAGAACTGCTGGGCCGTGGCGAAATCACGCGCCGGCACGGTGGCGCGGATCTCGGGGCCGCCGCGGCTGGCCAGCAGGCGCTCGGCCAGCGCAAAGTCGGGCGGGAAGGTGATTTTCAGGTTCTCCCAGTCGCCGCGCACCAGCCGCGGCCGGTGGCCCAGCGCCTCGACCGCGCTGGCCTCGTCGGTCACCTGCTCGCCGGCAAAGGCCAGGGCCGGGGCCAGCAGGCCCAGGCGGAACATCTGCGGCGTCTGCGCGGCCCATTTGCCGGCGCGGTCCACGGTGGCGGCCACGCGGCCGTCCTGCTCGCTCTTGAGGGTGTCGGCCAGCGGCAGCGCCAGCAGGCCGCCGATCTCGTCGTCCTGGCAGGCGTCGATCAGGCGGTCCACCCACTCGGGCTGCAGCAGGCAGCGCGCGGCGTCGTGCACCAGCACCCAGTCCTGCGGCTGGGCGCCGCGTGCACGCAACTCGTTCAGACCGTTGGCCACGGTCTCGGCGCGGCTGGCGCCGCCGGCCTTGGCCAGCCACAGGCGCTCGCCGGCCAGGCCGGGCAGGTCGTCCTCGAACTGCTCGTCGTCGGGGGCCAGCACCACCAGCGTGGCGGACAGGCGTGGCACGCGGGCCAGCGCACTCAGCGTGTGGGCCACCAGCGGTCGACCGGCCAGCGGCTGGTACTGCTTGGGGCCCAGCGTGCCGGCTCGGGTGCCGGTGCCGGCGCAGGGCACCAGGGCGAAGAAGCGGGGCTCAGCCCCGACGGTGAAGGACGTCATTGCCGGGATTCTAGAATTGTCGCCCGCACGCCCCCCTGCCGCCCGCACGGGGGCGTGCCGTCATTGCTGCCCCATCCGCCATGCAACTGCCTGTCATCGCCCCCGGCAAACGATTCACCCTGCCCCGCCCGATCGGCTCGGCCGATGCCCTGTTGCTGGCCCGGCACGCCCAGGCGCGCCTGGCCGACGGTCAGCGGCTGGCGGTGATCACCGCCGAGCCGGCCGATGCCCAGCGCCTGGCCGACGAGATGCCGTTCTTTGCCCCGGGCCTGCGGGTGGCGGTGTTCCCCGACTGGGAGACCCTGCCCTACGACAACTTCAGCCCGCACCAGGACCTGATCTCGGAGCGCCTGGCCACGCTGTGGCGCATCCACCAGCAGGACGTGGACGTGGTGCTGCTGCCCGCGACCACCGCGCTCACCCGGCTGGCGCCGCCATCCTTCCTGGCGGCCACCACCTTCTCGTTCAAGCAGAAGGCCCGGCTGGACGAAGCGGCGCTCAAGCGCCAGCTCACGCTGGCCGGCTACACCCATGTCAGCCAGGTGGTCTCACCCGGCGAGTACGCGGTGCGCGGCGGCCTGATCGACCTCTTCCCGATGGGCTCGAACGTGCCCTACCGGGTGGACCTGTTCGACGACGAGATCGACTCGATCCGCACCTTCGACCCCGACAGCCAGCGCAGTCTCTACCCGGTGCCCGAGGTGCAGCTGCTGCCCGGCCGCGAGTTCCCCATGGACGACGCTGCCCGCCAGCGCTTTCGTGAACGCTGGCGCGAGCTGCTGGAGGGCGACCCCACCAAGAGCCGCATCTACAAGGACATGGCCCAGGGCATGGCCACCGCCGGCATCGAGTACTACCTGCCGCTGTTCTTCGCGGACACCGCCAGCATCTTCGACTACCTGGGCAGCCAGGCCGAGCTGGTGCTGCATGGCGAGGTGGACGAAGCCTTGCAGAAGTTCCATGCCGAAACGCGCGAGCGCCACCGCTTCCTGCAGCACGACCCGGAACGCCCGATCCTGCCGCCCGAGGCGATTTTCCTGAAGACCGACGAGTTCTTCGCCCGCGCCGCCGAGCATGCGGTGCTGGTCCTGCGCGGCAGCGCCGAGGTCGACTGGGCGCGGCCGCTGCCCGGCGTGGCCACCGACCGCGGCAGCACCGAGCCGCTGTCGGCGCTGGAGAAGCACCTGGACAGCACGCCGCACCGCGTGCTGCTGGTGGCTGAGAGCGACGGCCGGCGCGAAAGCCTGCTCGAGCTGCTGCGCGACCACCGCATCGAGGTGCCCGCGGTGGCCACGCTGGCTGAGTTCCAGGACGGCTCAGAGAAAGTGGCCATCACCGCCGCGCCGCTGGCCGCCGGCTTCTTCTGGCACGAGCCGGCCGAGGGCATCGCCACCCAGTTCATCACCGAGACCGAGCTCTTCGCCGCCGCGCCCAGCACCCGCCGGCGCCACCGCAAACAGGAGCAGACCAGCAACGTCGATGCGCTGATCAAGGACCTCTCGGAGCTGAAGATCGGCGACCCGGTGGTGCACTCGGCGCATGGCATCGGCCGCTACCAGGGCCTGCTGCACATCGACCTGGGTGAAGGACCGTCGGAGTTCCTGCACCTGGAGTACGCCGACAAGGCCACGCTCTATGTGCCGGTCAGCCAGTTGCACCTGATCAGCCGCTACACCGGCGTCAGTGCCGAAGAAGCGCCGCTGCACAAGCTGGGCTCGCAGCAGTGGGACAAGGCCCGCCGCAAGGCCGCCGAGCAGGTGCGCGACACCGCGGCCGAGCTGCTCAACCTGTACGCGGTGCGCGCCGCCCGCCAGGGCATGAGTCACCGCTACTCGGCGCATGACTACGAGGCCTTCGCCGCCAGCTTCGGCTTCGAGGAGACCGCTGACCAGCGCGCCGCGATCCATGCGGTGATCCAGGACATGGTCA
The DNA here is from genome assembly GCF_018069755.1 of Ideonella aquatica. Lineage (GTDB taxonomy): Bacteria > Pseudomonadota > Gammaproteobacteria > Burkholderiales > Burkholderiaceae_C > Ideonella > Ideonella aquatica. Next base: position 119,988 of record NZ_JAGQDE010000008.1, read on the forward strand.
GCCCGCGGCCGATGGACCGCCTGGTCTGCGGCGACGTGGGCTTTGGCAAGACCGAGGTGGCGCTGCGCGCCGCCTTCGTCTCGGTGATCGGTGGCAAGCAGGTGGCGCTGCTGGCGCCCACCACGCTGCTGGCCGAACAGCACTACCAGACCATCGTCGACCGCTTCGGCAAGTGGCCGGTCAAGGTGGCCGAGCTCAGCCGATTTCGCACCGCCAAGGAGGTCAAGGCCGCGCTGGAGGGCATCGAGGCCGGCACGATCGACATCGTCGTCGGCACCCACAAGCTGCTCAGCAAGGACGTGAAGTTCAAGCGCCTGGGCCTGCTGATCATCGACGAGGAACACCGCTTCGGCGTGCGCCACAAGGAGGCGATCAAGGCGATGCGCGCCGAGGTCGATGTGCTCACCCTCACCGCCACCCCCATCCCGCGCACGCTGGGCATGGCGCTGGAGGGCCTGCGCGACCTCAGCGTGATCGCCACCGCGCCGCAGCGCCGGCTGGCGATCAAGACCTTTGTGCGCAACGAGGGCAGCAGCACGATCCGAGAGGCGGTGCTGCGCGAGTTGAAGCGCGGCGGCCAGGTCTACTTCCTGCACAACGAGGTCGAGACCATCGAGAACCGCCGGCAGAAGCTTGAAGAGCTGCTGCCCGAGGCCCGCATTGCCGTGGCCCATGGCCAGATGCCCGAGCGCGAGCTCGAGCGGGTGATGCGCGAGTTCACCAGCCAGCGCTTCAACCTGCTGCTGTGCTCGACCATCATCGAGACCGGCATCGACGTGCCCACCGCCAACACCATCGTCATCAGCCGCGCCGACAAGTTCGGCCTGGCGCAGCTGCACCAGCTGCGCGGCCGGGTAGGCCGTAGCCACCACCAGGCCTACGCCTACCTGCTGGTGCCCGATGTCGAAGGCCTGACCAAGCAGGCCGCCCAGCGCCTGACCGCGATCCAGGAGATGGAAGAGCTGGGTTCAGGCTTCTACCTGGCGATGCACGACCTGGAGATCCGCGGCGCCGGCGAGGTGCTGGGCGACCACCAGAGCGGCAACATGATGGAAGTGGGCTTCCAGCTCTACAACGAGATGCTCGCCGAAGCCGTGCGCGCGCTGAAGAACGGCCAGGAGCCCGACCTGCTCAGCCCCAACAGCGCCGTCTTTGGCGGCGGCACCACCGAGATCAACCTGCACGCCCCCGCCCTGCTGCCCGACGCCTACTGCGGCGACGTGCACGTGCGGCTGAACTTCTACAAGCGTCTGGCCAGTGCCGAGCGGCCGGAGCAGCTGGACCTGCTGCTGGAGGAAATCACCGACCGCTTCGGCAAGCTGCCCACCCAAGGCCAAACGCTGTTCGACAGCCACCGGCTGCGCATCCAGGCCCAGCGCTGCGGCGTGCAGAAGGTGGACGCGGGGCCCAGGGCGATCACGGTCAGCTTCCGCCCGAACGCGCCGGTCGACGGCCAGCGCATCGTGGCGCTGGTGCAAAAGCACCGCCACATCCGCCTGGCCGGCAACGACAAGCTGCGGGTGGAGCGCGAAATCGCCGAGCCGCGCCTGCGCGCCGACATGGTGCGCGACCTGCTGCGCTCACTGACCAGCTGACACCGGCCTGCGCGCAGGTCGACGCGGGTCAGTCGTCGTCGTCCTCGCTGTCGACATCGTCCTCGTCGTCGTCGCTGTCGCCCAGGGCGCCCACGATCGACAACACCTCGATACCGACCACCGCAGGCATGGCGGCGATGTCGCCGACAAAGGCCAGCTCCATGCGGACTTCATCGATCGGTTCGGTCCATTCCACCGGGAAGCAGATCTCTTCGCGTCCGACCTCCAGCGTCTGCGCCGGGTGGCCGTTGATGGACACATTGGCCAGCAAGGGCTGATCGCCGGTGGTGCGCAGTGCCACGCGGACCGTGCCCTTGTGGCGGTAGCGCCGCCGGTACGGCAGCCGGAAATTGACCACGCCCACCGGGCCGCCTGGGCGGGCCCGGGCCAGGTCGGTGTCCTCGGGCACGACCTCCAGCGTCCAGCCCTCGGTGAAGATCATGTAGAACACCCGGGCCTGCCCCTGCCAGCCGCGCTGGGTGATCATGTGCAGCCGGTCGACAACCTCCATCACCTGGGCTTCGACCTCCTCCACGGTTTCAGCCTTGTCGGGGCGCCAGGCGTCCTTCATGGGCAGTCCGTCGCCATTCTTCAGGTAGCGCCTGGCAAACTCCTCGTTGCTGGCACGGAACTGCTCACGCAGCTCCTCCACCCGTTCGCGGGTCATGAAGAAACGCGAGCCGACGCCATTGGCCGTCAGGCGACAGGCCAGATCCTGCAATTGCTTGTTCCGCAGCGAGGTCGAGCCTTCCTCGCGCTTGACCTTCATGAGCAGCGCGGCGAACTGCGAGGCCAGGCTGGGGTTGGTCTCGCCCTGCTCCAGATCCAGCTGCTGAGGATCCGCGATGCCGATCGCGTGGAAGAAGTCGGCCAGCAGGTCGTTGTCGACAAAGGCGCTGCGGTGGAAAAGGCGGGCGTGGACGCAGCCCGGACCGAAGGCCAGCTCGAATGTCTGGCAGACCTTGAGGTAATCCAGCGGCCGGCGGCGGATCCAGCGGTTCACCCGGTCGTTGTCGTCCAGGTCAAAGCGCTTGCGGCGCAGCTTCTGCTTTTGCAACAGCGAGGACTGGACCCATTCCACCTGCTCGCGCACGTACATCACGACCATGGGCTCGTAGCCCTGAAACACCTCGGCCAGTTGGCTCAGGCTGTCGGCATCCACGCGCCACAGGCCCTCATTGGACATGATCAGGTGGCGACCGGTGGGCAGCATGCGCTGTGCCTCGGCGGCGAACTCGGCCCAGCCGGCGTCGTTCGGGTCGCGCCACTCCAGCCGGTGCTTGGCAGACCGGGGCATGGTGCGCCGGCTTTCGACGACGTGGTAACCCAGGTTCGCGAGGGCCTCTTCGTTGCGCTTGAGGGCGATTTGGATGCTGGTCGTTCCGGTCTTTCCGGTACCGACATGCAGGATCAGCTTGGGCACGAGCGGGGCTCCGTGGGTGAGAGTGGCAGGGATTGCTTGAATGGCCGCGAGGATAGCGTCACAGGACCGAGGTTCCCATCCCACGTAGGGGTGGGATCCTGCCGCCAGCACGGGCTGTCGCGAAAAAAGCCGCGAAACGCCCCGTTCATCCCACTCCAGCAGTGGGACGTGTCCGCCGAAGATGCGTGCAGGCCTCTGCTGTCGAAGGCCGTCCGATGTAGGAGACATTCATGACCGGTTGGTTGCGCCGCTTCAGTCAGGCCCAGCGCGTGATGCTGGGTTTCTCGGTCCTGTCGCTGACCGTGCTGGCACAAGGCCTGTGGGCCGCCACGCTGCTGCCCACAGAGCTGGGCCTGTGGTTCGGGGCGGGATCTGCCGCGTTGGCCTGCCTGGGTCTGTTCAGCGGCTGGGCGGTACGCCAGAGCATCAAGGCCCCCGTCGAGGACACGGCCAATGTGGTGCAGCAGATCGCCCAGGGCGATCTGGAAGTCCGCATTGAATCGCCCGGCCGCGACGAGTTGTCATGGTTGCGCCATGAACTCAACAGCATGCGCAAGAAACTGCGCTCGATGCTGCTCGACATGCGCCAGGGCATCCATGGCGTGGCGGCGGCCTCCGAGGAGATCGCCAAAGGCAACCAGGACCTGTCGGCCCGCACCGAACAGCAGGCCGCAGCGCTGCAGCAGACCGCCAGCACCATGGACCAGTTGGCCCACACGGTGCGTGGCAACGCCCAGCATGCCCGCGAGGCCAGCCATGCCATGGAGCAGGCGCGTGAGGTGGCCCAGCAGGGCGACCAACTGATGCACGACGTGGAACAGCGCATGCGCGACATCCACCAGAGCGCCCAGCGCATCGGCGAGATCATCGGCGTGATCGATGGCATCGCCTTCCAGACCAACATCCTGGCGCTGAACGCTGCGGTCGAGGCCGCACGCGCCGGGGAACAGGGCCGCGGCTTTGCGGTGGTCGCGGGCGAGGTGCGCACGCTGGCCCAGCGCAGTGCCGCCGCGGCCCGCGAGATCAAGGACCTGATTCTCGATTCCGGCGCCAAGGTCGATGCCGGCAGCTCGCTGGTGTCCACCGCAGGAGAGACCATGCGGGCCCTGCAGGAGCGGGTCAGCCGGGTGTCCACACTGATCGGCGAGATGGCCAGCGCCAGCGGCTCGCAGAGCGAAAGCATCGATCAGGTGCACGCCGCGATCGCCCAGATCGACAACGCCACGCAGCAGAACGCTGCGCTGGTCGAGCAGGTGGCCGCCGCCGCTGGCTCACTGCGCCAGCAGTCGGAATCACTGGCCCAGGCCTCGCAGGTCTTCCGCGTCAAGGCCTGACGAGCAGCCGGTCGCTCGGCGACAATCAGGTCGGTCGGCCCACTGCCGACCGACCTTTTTCTTGCGTCCGAGCATGTCAACCCTCTCCCCCGGTCTGTTCATCCGCGGCTTTGAGCCGCCGCTGCGCCTGCGCGACTTCCGCCTGGTCGCCTTCGACATGGATTCCACGCTGATCAACATCGAATGCGTGGACGAGATCGCCGCCGCCGCCGGACGCAAGGACGAGGTGTCGGCCATCACCGAGGCCGCAATGCGCGGCGAGATCACCGACTACAAGGACAGCCTGCGCCGCCGCGTGGCCCTGCTCAAGGGCGTGCCGGTGACCGCACTGGACGAGGTCTACAACCGCCACCTGCACCTCAATCCGGGCGTCGAGACCTTCGTTGGCGCCTGCCAGGCGGCGGGACTGAAGACGCTGCTGGTCTCGGGCGGCTTCACCTTCTTCTCCGATCGCGTCAAGCACCGTCTGGGCCTGGATTTCGCCCGCGCCAATGTGCTGGAGATGGACAACGGCGTACTCACCGGCCGTCTGGTGGATCGGCCCTGGGGCGACATCGTCGACGGCGCCGAGAAGCGCCGCGTGGTGCTGGAGGTGTGCGAGCTGATGGGCATCGCGCCCACGCAGGCGATCGCGGTGGGTGACGGCGCCAATGACCTGCCCATGATGAGCGTGGCCGGCCTGTCCATCGCCTTCCATGGCAAGCCGGCGGTGCGCGACCAGGCCATGCTGTCGATCGAGACCGGAGGCATGGACCGCGCGCTCGACGTGCTGCGCTGAGTCCGTCGGCGGCGCCCCCCCTGCTTTTCCGTCTTTAGCCCAGGTCCCGGCCAGCCGATAGCCGGGGCATGAACCGCATCTTCGTCATCCATCCCTCGGGTGAGCGCCGCGAACGCCTGGCGCAAGCCCTTCAGCCGCTGGGCGGCCGCATCGTCGAAGCCTTTGGCCGTGGCGACAGCCTGCAGCGCCTGGCCGGCCCCGACGGCCAGCGCCGCGGCGACCTGGTGGTGATCGACCTCAGCGACTGGGCCGTACCAGGCACGGCGCTGATCCGCGCGCTGCGCCGCCAGGTGACCAGCCCGCTGCCGGTGCTGGTCTGCCTGCCGCCGGACACCCAGATGCCCGATCTGGCGGCCCAGGCCGCGCGCATCGCCGGCGCCAATCTGCTGTTGCCCAGTCAGGCCACCACGGCGGATCTGACCGAGTCGGCGGCCCTGCTGCTGGGCCTGCCGCTGCGCTGCCTGGCCGGCGCGGACGCCTGCCAGCAGCGCCTGATCGATGCCTGGCAGCAGCAACTGGAGCTGGTGGCGCTGCCCGATGCGGCCGCACCGACAGTGGTGTCGGCGCGACGGGTCTTTGAATCGCTGCTGTGCCTGCGCCACGACGAACGCGGCGCCGAAGCGGCACTGGCCCTGACGGCGCTGGTGGGTGGCCCGGTGCCGCTGGGGCGCTGGGGTGGCTGGTACCACCCGGCGCACGAGACCGTGGCCGGCGAGGCCGAGCTGTCGCGCCGCCGCCAGCGGGTGCAGCCGCTGTGCCTGGTCTTTGATGCCGGCGGCCAACGTTTCGCGCTGCCGCTGGACGCCGATGTCGCGCCAGGCTGCTGGTGGTCCGACGGTCACCCGCTGCCGCCCGTGCAGGAGCCGCTGGCAGCCCTGCCGCTGGTGCGCCTGTTTGGCAGTTCGGGCTTCCGCCGCCTGCTGTGCACCGACCGCGCCACCATCGTGCTGCGCCGCCAGGACGACACGCTGATGCGTGAGCAGGGCCTGCGGGTCGACGAGGTGCTGGGGATCGAACCCCTGGCGCTGGACCCCTGCCCGCCCGCCACGGTCCAGGCCAGCGGCTGTCAGGCCGTGGCGGTGGACCGCGACGGCGAGCCGGTGCTGGTGCTGGATGGCCGGCAGCTGTGGCAGCAACTGGGCGCGCTGAGTACGCCGGTCAGCCCACGCTGAGCCGGCGGCTCAGCCCGTCAGCTGGGCCCAGACCTTTTCCAGCCGCTTGACCGACACCGGCTGCGGCGTGCGCAGCTCCTGCGCGAACAGGCTGATGCGCAGCTCCTCGAGCTGCCAGCGGAAGTCGTCCAGCCGGGCATCGGCCTGGCCCTTGCGCTCAGCCAGGCGGCGCTGGTGACGCTGCTCCAGCGGTCGCAGCTCGGCCAGGCGCTGGGCATCGCGCGCGGGATCGGCCCGCAGCTTGTCCAGGCGCATCACCACGCCCTTCAGGTAGCGCGGATAGTGCTGCAGCTGCGCCCAGGGCGTCTGCAGCACGAAGCGCTTGGGGCACAGGCGAGCCAGCTGGGCGCTGATGTCCTCGGCCACCTCCTTGGGCGGCTTGGCGTCCTTGAGCTTGCGGACGGCAGCAGCGTAGTCGGTGAGCACCGCGCCCGCCAACCGCGCCACCTCCTGGGCGATCAGGTTCAGCCGGCTGCGGCCCTCGTCGATCCGGCGTTCGAAGGACGCCTTGTCCTGCGGCAGCGGATCGGCCAGGAAGGCGCGGTCGACCGCCACGTCGATGATCTGCGCCTTCAGCTCGTCGGCTGTGCCCAGCGGCATGTAGGCCACCGCCATCTTCGTCAGGTCGGGGATGTTCTTGTCCAGGTACTTCAGCGGCTCCTTGATCTGCAGCGCCACCAGGCGGCGCAGACCGGCGCGGTGCTTGTGCGCCGCCAGCTCGGGCTCGTCGAAGACCTCGATCTCGACATGCGCCCCCTTGTCGATCAGCGCCGGGAAGCCCACCAGCGTCTGGCCGGCCTTGCGGATCTCCATCAGCTCGGGCAGCTCGCCAAAGGTCCAGCCAGTGTGCTGGGCGGGTACGCTGTCGACAGGCGCTGGCGCGGGGGCCTTCACCACGGCCTGGATCGCCCGCCCGCCGCTCTCGGTGCGGATGAGCTGCGGCTGCGGCGCCGGGGCCGGCGTGGCCAGCTTCAAGGCGGCCAGGGCCTGGAAGGCCGAGCGCGCCTGGCCGCCCAGCTCGGCTTTGAGTGTGGCCAGTTGGCGGCCCATGCCCAGTTGCCGGCCGTGCTCGTCGACCACCCGCAGGTTCATGAACAGGTGCGGCCCCAGTTGCTCCAGCTTGAAGTCGTTGCGCTGCACCGCCAGCTGGGTGCGTTCGCGCACCGCCTTGAGCAGCACATCGACCAGCGCCCCCTGGCCGGGCTCGGCCGTGGCGCAGAACTCGGCCACGAACTCGCCCACCGGCTGCAGCCGGGCGCGCGGCTTCTGGTGCAGGCTCTTGATCAGCGCGGCCACCTTGGCCTCCAGCATGCCGGGCACCAGCCAGTCGCAGCGCTCCTCGCTGACCTGGTTGAGCGCGTAGATCGGCACGGTGACGGTGACGCCATCCTTGGCATCGCCCGGCTGGTGCAGGTAGCTGACCGCGCAGTCCACGCCGCCCAGGCGCAGCGTGCGCGGAAAGGCGGCGGTGGTGACGCCGGCGGCCTCGTGGCGCATCAGCTCGTCGCGGCTGAGGTGCAGCAGGCGCGGGTTGCTGCGGCTGGCTTCCCGGTACCAGCGCTCCATCGTCGCGCCGCTGACCACCTCGGCGCCCACGTGTTCGTCGTAGTAGGCAACGATCAGCTCGTCATCGACCAGCACATCCTGCCGGCGTGACTTGTGCTCCAGCTCCTCGACCTGGGCGATCAGCTTGCGGTTATGGGCCAGGAAGGGCAGCTTGCTGTCCCACTCGCCATTGACCAGCGCCTCGCGGATGAAAATCTCGCGCGCCGCGCGGGCATCCACGCGGCCGAAGTTCACCCGACGGCCGCTGTAAATGACGATGCCGTACAGCGTGGCGCGCTCCAGCGCGATCACCTCGGCGGCCTTCTTTTCCCAGTGCGGCTCCAGCAGCTGGGTCTTGAGCAGGTGGCCGGCGATCGGCGGAATCCACTGCGGCTCGATCGCCGCCAGACCACGGCCGAACAGGCGCGTGGTGTCCACCAGCTCGGCCGCCACCAGCCAGCGGCCGGGCTTCTTGCTCAGGTGCGCGCCGGGATGGCGCCAGAACTTGATGCCGCGCGCGCCCAGGTACCACTCGTCGTCATCGGCCTTGCAGCCCACATTGCCCAGCAGGCCGGCCAGCATCGACAGGTGGATCTGCTCGTAGGTGGCGGGGCTCTGGTTCAGGCGCCAGCCGTGCTCGGTGACCACGGTCATCAGCTGGCTGTGGATGTCGCGCCACTCGCGCACCCGGCGCGGGTTGACGAACTGCTCGCGCAGGCGCTGTTCCTGCTGGCGGTTGCTGAGCTTGTGGGTGTCGACCTGCTGGCCGGCCTGGCCGGCATGGCCGTGGTTGCCGCGCCCGGCCTCGATCCACCTCCACAGCTTGAGGTAGCCCATGAACTCGGACTTCTCGTCGTCGAAGAGCTTGTGCTTCTCGTCGGCGGCCTGCTGCTGCTCCAACGGACGGTCGCGCACGTCCTGGCCGCTGAGCGCCGAGGCGATGACCAGCACCTCGGCCAGCGCCTGGCGGTCGCGCGCCTCCAGGATCATGCGACCCACGCGCGGGTCCAGCGGCAATTTCGACAACTCGCGGCCGATCGGGGTCAGCTCGTTGGCCTCGTCCACCGCGCCCAGCTCGGCCAGCAGCGCGTAGCCGTCGGCAATCGCCTTGCGGGGCGGCGCCTCCAGGAACGGGAACTCCTCGACCAGGCCCAGACCCAGCGCCTTCATGCGCAGGATCACCCCGGCCAGCGAGGAGCGCAGGATCTCGGGGTCGGTGAAGCGAGGCCGGCCGTTGAAGTCCTTCTCGTCGTACAGGCGGATGCAGATGCCGTTGGCCACCCGGCCGCAGCGGCCGGCGCGCTGGTTGGCCGCGGCCTGGCTGATGGACTCGACCTGCAGCTGCTCGACCTTGTTGCGGTAGCTGTAGCGCTTGACGCGGGCGTCGCCGCTGTCGATCACATAGCGGATGCCGGGGACCGTCAGCGAGGTCTCGGCCACGTTGGTCGCCAGCACGATGCGCCGGCCGTTGCCGGCCGTGAAGACGCGGTCCTGCTCGGCCTGGCTCAGGCGGGCGAACAGCGGCAGGATCTCGGGCTGTGGGCCGTGGCGATGGTGCTGGGCGGCGTGCTTGCGCAGGTGGTCAGCCGCCTCGCGGATCTCGCGCTCGCCGGGCAGGAAGACCAGGATGTCGCCCGGGCCTTCGCGCCAGAGCTCGTCCACCGCCTCGGCGATGGCATCGTTCTGGTCGAAATCCTTGCGCTCTTCAAAGGCCCGGTAGCGTTGCTCGACCGGAAAAGTCCGCCCACTGACCATCAGCACCGGGGCCTTGCCCCGGGCGCTGGCGAAGTGTTCGGCAAAGCGATCGGCGTCGATCGTGGCCGAGGTGACGATGACCTTCAGGTCGGGCCGGCGCGGCAGAATCTGGCGCAGGTAGCCCAGCAGGAAATCGATGTTGAGGCTGCGCTCATGGGCCTCGTCGATGATCAGCGTGTCGTAGGCACGCAGCAGCGGGTCGGTCTGGGTCTCGGCCAGCAGGATGCCGTCGGTCATCAGCTTGACGCTGGCGCCGGGCTGCAGGCGGTCGTTGAAGCGCACCTTGTAGCCCACCACCTCGCCCAACGGCGAGTTCAGCTCCTCGGCAATGCGCTTGGCCACCGAACTGGCGGCAATGCGCCGCGGCTGGGTGTGGCCGATCAGGCCGGCGCCGCCAGCACCGCGGCCACGCCCCAGCGCCAGCGCGATCTTGGGCAGCTGGGTGGTCTTGCCCGAGCCGGTCTCGCCGCAGACGATGACCACCTGGTGCTCGCGCAGCGCCTGCGCGATCTCGTCGCGCCGGGCGCTGACCGGCAGGCTGTCGGGAAAGTGGATCGGCGGCACCGGCGTGGCCGGGGCAGGCACACGGGGGGCCCGAGGCGGGCGCGGCGGGCGAGAAGAAGCGGAAGGCGGAACAGTCACAGGGCCGCGATTATCGGGCCGCCGTCGATCGGCATGCCCTTCACGCCCGGCAACGCCAGCGCACTGGGGCACAATCCCCGGCGCGATGATGGATCTGGTCTTTCCCCACACCTTTGTGCCCTGGTTTCGGTCGGTGGCACCGCATATCCATGCCTACCGGGGCAAGACCTTCGTTGTCGGCATCACCGGCGAGGCGATTGCTGCGGGCAAGCTCAATGCGCTGGTCCAGGACCTGGCCATCTTGCACGCGATGGGCGTGCGCCTGGTGCTGGTGCACGGTTTCCGGCCGCAGGTTGACGAGCAGTTGCGTGCCAAGGGCCTGACCTCGAAGTTTGCCCAGGGCCGGCGCATCACCGACAGCGTGGCACTGGACTGCGCGCAGGAAGCGGCGGGACAACTGCGCTTCGAGATCGAGGCCGCCTTTTCCCAGGGGCTGCCCAACACGCCCATGGCGAATTCCACGGTGCGCGTGGTGTCGGGCAATTTCCTGACGGCGCGCCCGGTGGGTATCGTGGATGGCGTTGATTTTGTGTCCAGTGGCTTTGTGCGCAAGGTCGATGCGGTGATGATTCGCCGCGCGATCGACATCGGCGCGCTGGTGCTGCTGTCCCCGTTCGGTTTCTCGCCCACCGGCGAGGCCTTCAACCTGACGATGGAAGACGTGGCCACCGCCACCGCGGTGGCCCTGCAGGCCGACAAGCTGCTCTTCCTGACCGAGGTGCCCGGCGTGCGCGAATCGCTGGACGACCCCGACAGCCCGATTGACACCGAACTCGCCCTGGCCGACGCCGAGCGCCTGCTCGCCCGCCTGCCCGAGAGCACGCTGCCCACCGATCCGGGCTTTTATCTGCGGCATTGCATCGATGCCTGCCGCGGCGGCGTCGAGCGCTCGCACATCCTGCCCTTTGCGTCGGATGGCGCGCTGCTGATGGAGATCTTCACCCACGATGGCATCGGCACCATGGTGGTCGACGAGAAGCTCGAAAGCCTGCGCGAAGCCGGCGCCGACGACGTGGGCGGCATCCTGCAACTGATCGAGCCTTTCGAGCGCGACGGCACCCTGGTCAAGCGCGACCGCACCGAGATCGAGCGCGACATCGCCAATTACACGGTGATTGAGCACGACGGCGTGATATTTGGGTGTGCTGCGCTGTATCCATACCCCGAGGCGATGACTGGCGAGATGGCTGCATTGACGGTGTCCCCGCAAGTGCAAGGCCAGGGCGACGGCGACAAGATACTCAAGCGGGTGGAACAGCGCGCGCGCGCGGCGGGACTGGCCTCGATATTCGTGCTCACCACCCGGACCATGCACTGGTTCATCAAGCGCGGCTTCAGCCCGGTCGACCCAGACTGGCTGCCCGAGGCGCGCAAGCGCAAGTACAACTGGGACCGGCGCTCACAGGTGCTGGTCAAGAAGCTCAGCTGACACCCTAGAGGACTCACCATGGCACGCACCATTCAATGCATCTTTCTCAAGAAGGAAGCCGAAGGGCTGGATTTCCCGCCGTACCCAGGCGAGTTGGGCAAGCGCATCTATGACCAGATCAGCAAGGAGGCCTTCGAACAATGGAAGCGCCACCAGACCATGCTGGTCAACGAGAACCGCCTGAACCTGGCCGATCTGCGGGCCCGCCAATACCTGGCCCGGCAGATGGAGCAGTTCCTGTTTGGCGGCCATGCCGACCAGCCCACGGGGTTTGTGCCACCGGCGGCCTGACTTCACGGTTGCGCCTGCCATTTTCAAAAAGAAACAGGCCTGCGCCGGTTCCTCCAGAATTTCAGGTATATACTGCGGGCTCCCAGTAACGGGATTCATGGAGTATCGAATGCCCTCCCCCTCGATTCAAGAACTGCTGGCCCAAAAGGCCGCCCTCGAAAAGCAGATCGCCGACGCCCAGCGTTCGGCGCGTGCTGACGCCATTGCCAAGGTCAAGGCCCTGATGGCCGAGTACGGCCTGACGGCGGCGGACCTGGCAGGTCGTGCTCCTGCGGCCCCGAAGCCCGAAGGTGGCAAGAAGGTCGCTGCCAAATACCGTGATCCGGCCACCGGCCAGACCTGGACCGGCCGCGGCCTCAAGCCCAAGTGGCTGACCGCCGCGCTGGCCACCGGCAAGCAGCTGAGCGACTTCGCCATCTGAACGCGCCGGGGCAGCCGCCCCGGTCTTCGACGAGGGCAGCTTTCGGGCTGCCCTTTGTCTTGTCTGCGCCTCGTCTAGACTATCGCCGGTGATTCCCCATGGCTTCATCCAGGACCTGCTGAGCCGCACCGACGTGGTCGAGGTTGTGGGCCGCCATGTCGAGCTCAAGAAGGCCGGCATCAACTTCAAGGGCTTGTGCCCCTTCCACGGCGAGAAGACGCCCAGCTTCATCGTCAGTCCCTCGCGCCAGACCTACCACTGCTTCGGTTGCGGCGCGCACGGTGACGCGCTGCGTTTTCTGACCGAACACCACGGCCTGAGCTTCATTGAGGCCGTCAAGGATCTGGCGCAGTCCACCGGCATGGTCGTCCCCGAAGACGACGCCAGCCCGGCCGAGCGGGCCCAGGCCGCCCAGCAGCGCGAGCGCGAATCCAGCCTCAGCGACGTGCTGACCCGAGCGTCCGAGCACTACCGTCGCCAGCTCAAGGGCAGCCCGCGCGCCGTGGACTACCTGAAGCGCCGCGGGCTGACCGGCGAGATCGCGCTGCGCTACGGCCTGGGCTATGCGCCGGAGGGCTGGCGCGGCCTGGCCAGCGTCTTTCCCCGCTACGACGACCCGCTGCTGGCCGAATCGGGCCTGGTCATCGTGCAGGGCGCCGACGAAGGCAAACCCGAGGCCGAGCAGAAGCGCTACGACCGCTTTCGCGACCGCATCATGTTCCCGATCCGCAACGTCAAGGGCGAGGTGATCGGCTTTGGCGGCCGGGTGCTGGACCAGGGTGAGCCCAAGTACCTGAACTCGCCCGAGACGCCGGTCTTCCACAAGGGCCGTGAGCTGTATGGCCTGTTCGAGGCCCGCACCGGCCTGCGGCAAAAGGGCTACGCGCTGGTCACCGAAGGCTACATGGACGTGGTGGCGCTGGCGCAACTGGGCTTTCCCAATGCCGTGGCCACCCTGGGCACGGCCTGCACCGACGACCATGTCAGCAAGCTGCTGCGCTTCACTGAGCAGGTGGTGTTCAGCTTTGACGGCGACGCCGCCGGCCGCCGCGCCGCCGGCCGGGCGCTGGAAGCCGCCCTGCCCTACGCCAGCGACACGCGCAGCTTCCGCTTCCTCTTCCTGCCACCCGAGCACGACCCCGACAGCTACATCCGGGCGAACGGCGCCGAGGCCTTCGAGGCCCAGGTGCGCGCCGCCGTACCGCTGTCGCGGCAGTTGCTGGAGCACGCCGCGATCGACTGCGATCTGGCCACCGCCGAAGGCCGCGCCCGCATGCTGGCACAGGCCCGACCCCTGTGGAACGCGCTGCCCGAGGGCAGCCTGCGCCTGCAACTGCTGTCCGAGCTGGCCCGCGCCGGTGGCGTGCCGGTGCCCGAGCTGACCGGGCTGTGGCAGTCCCAATCCACGCGCGATCGTTCGCCGCGCCGCGAGGCCGACGACGACGGCCGCCCAGCGTCCGACGACGCCCCCGGCCGTCCCCGCTGGCGCCGCGAGGCCGCAGCCCGACCCACGCCTGGCCGCCGCGTGGCCCCGCGCAGCCCCGAGGACCGGGCGGTGCAGATGCTGTTCGGCGAGCCCGCCTGGTGGGACCGCCTGGATCCGCCAGAGCACCACCTGCTGCACGAGCTGGCGGCCCCGCACGGCCCCGCCATCGCCTGGCTGGAGCGCGACCTGGCAGAGCACGGGCCGCGGCCCTGGGCGGTGCTGCGCCAGGCGCTGGCCGCTGACGACAGCCTGCCCGCCGAGTCGCGCGCGCTGGCCGATGGCGATGCGCTGCCCGACGCCTGCTTCGAGGACCTGGCCGCAGCGCTGGGTCTGCTGCGCTTGCGCGAACTGGATGCCGCGCTCGACCGCCTGGCTGCCAGCGACATCAGCAGCCCCGAGCAGATCGCCCGCTACCGCGGGCTGTCCGAGGAGCGGCGACTCCTGCGTGAGCGCCAGCGTGAACTGAGCCAGCGGGCCCCGGCGGACTGAGCCCGGACGACTGCCTTTGGGTATAATCCAAAGCTTCACGCCGCAAGAGTGACAGCAGCACCTCCGGTCCCGGCCACCCTCGACAAGGGCAAGCACACAGGCCACCTCTCCCGCAAGGGCTGCAAAAAAGGGCTGCAACACCCCGTTCACGCGAGCTTGCCGGCGGAGTCCTCCCGTACCGCAATGGTTCGGTGACGCTGGCGCGTCGCCGGCTGGATCGTTGCGATCACGGCGGCATCCACCGGCCCCCTGCACCGCATCGAGACCACGCATGACCGCCAAGAAGACCGCTGCCAAGCCTGCCGCCAAGACCGCCGCCAAGCCGGCCAAGACCGCCAAGCCGCTGGAGGCCGAAGAGCCCAAGAAGGCCAAGGCGGCCACCAAGCTGGCAGCCAAGCCGGCGGACGAGACCAAGGCCAAGCCGGGTCGCAAGCCCAAGGCCGAGACCACCGCAGCCAAGGGCAAGAAGAAGGCCGAAGAGGTTGAAGAGGAGCTGGGCGACATCGAGGCCGAGCTCGAAGGCGAAGTCGAGGCCGAGGTGGCCGAGGTCGAGAGCGACGACACCGAGGACAAGGCCAAGGCCAAGCCGTTGCGCATGAAGGTCAGCCGCGCCAAGGAGCGCGCGCTGATGCGTGAATTCGGTCTCGACGAGACCGCCCTGACCGAAGAGGAAGTTGCCAAGCGCCGCCAGGAGCTCAAGACCCTCATCAAGATGGGCAAGACGCGTGGCTACCTCACGCACCAGGAAATCAACGACCACCTGCCCGAGAAGCTGATCAACGAGGAAATCCTCGAGGCGATCATCTCGATGCTCAATGACATGGGCATCGCGGTCTACGAGCAGGCCCCCGACGCCGCCACGCTGCTGATCAGCGGCAGCAACACCGCCACCGCCACCGACGAAGAAGCCGAGGAAGCCGCCGAGGCCGCGTTGTCCACCGTCGACAGCGAATTCGGCCGCACCACCGACCCGGTGCGCATGTACATGCGCGAAATGGGCTCGGTCGAGTTGCTCACCCGCGAGGGCGAAATCGAGATCGCCAAGCGCATCGAAGGCGGGCTGCAGGCGATGATGCTGGCGATCAGCGCCTCGCCCACCACGATCGCCGAGATCCTGGCCATGGCCGACCGCATCGCCGCGGGCGACATGCAGATCTCCGAGGTGGTCGATGGCTTCGTCGCCGAGGACGAAGCCGACGACTACGTGGCCGAGGAGGACTTCGACGAGTTCGACGAAGAGGACGACGACGACGGCAACGGCGGCTCCAAGGCACTGACCAAGAAGCTCGAGGAGCTCAAGTCCGCTGCGCTGGAGAAGTTCGGCACGCTGCGCACCCACTTCGAGAAGATGCGCAAGGCCTACGAGAAGGAAGGCTACAAGTCGGTGGCCTACAACAAGGCCCAGCACGCCATCAGCGAAGACCTGATGACGATCCGCTTCACGGTCAAGACGATCGAGAAGCTGTGCGACATCCTGCGCTCGCAGGTCGATGACGTGCGCCGCTACGAGCGCGAGATCCGCAAGATCGTGGTCGACAAGTGCGGCATGCCGCAGGAGCACTTCATCAAGGCCTTCCCGCCCAACTCGCTCAACCTGAAGTGGGCCGAGAAGGAAATGGCCAGCGGCAAGCCCTACGCCGCCATCCTGGGCCGCAACCTGCCGGCCATCCAGGAACTGCAGCAAAAGCTGATCGACCTGCAGGCCCGCGCCGTGGTGCCGGTGGACGACCTGAAGGAAATCAACAAGCGCATGAACGAGGGCGAAAAGGCCTCGCGTGACGCCAAGAAGGAAATGATCGAGGCCAACCTGCGCCTGGTCATCTCCATCGCCAAGAAGTACACCAACCGCGGCCTGCAGTTCCTCGACCTGATCCAGGAAGGCAACATCGGCCTGATGAAGGCGGTCGACAAGTTCGAATACCGCCGCGGCTACAAGTTCTCGACCTACGCCACCTGGTGGATCCGCCAGGCCATCACCCGCTCGATCGCCGACCAGGCCCGCACCATCCGCATCCCGGTGCACATGATCGAGACGATCAACAAGATGAACCGCATCTCGCGCCAGCATCTGCAGGAGTTCGGCTACGAGCCCGACGCCCCCACGCTGGCCGAGAAGATGGAGATGCCCGAGGACAAGATCCGCAAGATCATGAAGATCGCCAAGGAGCCGATCTCCATGGAAACGCCGATCGGTGACGACGACGACAGCCACCTGGGCGACTTCATCGAGGACACCAACAACGTGGCCCCGGTCGAGGCCGCGATGCAGGCCGGCCTGCGCGACGTGGTCAAGGACATCCTCGACAGCCTGACCCCGCGCGAGGCCAAGGTGCTGCGCATGCGCTTCGGCATCGAGATGTCCACCGACCACACGCTGGAAGAGGTGGGCAAGCAGTTCGACGTCACCCGCGAGCGCATCCGCCAGATCGAGGCCAAGGCGATCCGCAAGCTCAAGCACCCGAGCCGCTCCGACAAGCTGCGCACCTACCTCGACAACAACTGAGCCGTGCTCTTCGCTGCGCGCGCTACACTCAAAGCCAATGGCCACGATCAAGCGTCGCATCGTTCTGTTCGCTGACCTGCGTGGCAGTACCGCGCTGTACGAGACCCTGGGCAATGCCCAGGCGACCACGTTGGTCACGCGCACCATCACCACCCTCGCCCGCCGGGTTCCGGCCGTTGGCGGGCAACTCGTCAAGACCCTGGGTGACGGCCTGATGGCGGTGTTTCCCAATGTGCGCGCCGCCGTGATGGCCGCCGTCGAGATGCACGAGGCATTGGGCGAGGTCTCCGCCTGGGCGCCTACCTCGCAGGGCCGCGATCTCGATGCCACCGCCAAGCTGCAGCTGCAGGTCGCGGTGGCCGCCGGCGAGGTGGTCGAGGTGGGTGGCGACTGCTTCGGCGACGCCGTCAATGTGGCTGCCCGGCTGATCGACCATGCCGGCGACAACGAGACCCTGATCACCCGCGAGGTGTTCGACGAGCTACCGTGGGAGGCCCGCACCCGCTTCAGGCACCTGGACAAGGTTCATCTGCGCGGCCGTGCCGAGCCGGTGGATGTCTACCTGCTGGCCGGCCGCGGCGCCGACACCGCCGCCACGCAGCTGGAGTCGCGCGTGGGTGTCAGCGAGCCGCGCGGCCTGCGCCTGGATCTCGCCGGCCAGACCCACGACTTCAAGCTCGACCAGTTCCCGGTCATCCTGGGACGCAGCACCACCTGCTCGCTGAAGGTCGAGGACGCCCGCGTCTCTCGCGCCCACGCCCGCGTCGACCTGATGGGCGGCTCGCTGCAGCTCACCGACCTGAGCATCAACGGCAGCTTCGTGCGCTTCGCCGGTGACGACGAGGTCATCAGCCTGCGCCGCTCGGCCTGCACGCTGCACGGCAGCGGCGAGATCGGCCTGGGTGCCTCGCCGCTGAACCCCAAGGCTGCCCGCCTCGGCTTCACGGTGCTGGTCGGCGACGCCGTCTGAGCACCCCCAACGTTCCCGTTCCGCCATGACCGAGCCCCGCTCGAACACCCCTGGCACGGCCATCCTGCTGTGCAACCTGGGCACGCCCGATGCCCCCGACGCCCCGGCGCTGCGCCGCTACCTGGGCGAGTTCCTCTCCGACCCGCGGGTGGTGGAGCTGCCCGCCTGGCTCTGGCAGCCCATCCTGCGCGGGGTCATCCTGAATGTGCGACCGGCCAAGTCGGCGGCCAAGTACGCCACCGTCTGGACGCCTGAGGGCTCGCCGCTGCTGGTCTGGACCCAGCGCCAGGCGGCCCTGCTGCAAGGCTGGCTGGGCGAGCGCGGCGTGCCCGTACTGGTGCGACCGGCGATGCGCTACGGCCAGCCTGCGATCGGCGCCCAGCTTGATGCGCTGCGTGCCGAAGGCGTGCAGCGGGTGCTGCTGCTGCCGGCCTATCCACAGTACTGCGGCGCCACCACCGCCAGCACCTTTGACGCCTTTGCCGCCTGGGGCCGCGCCCAGCGCGTGCTGCCCGACAGCCGGTTCGTCGCCGGCTACCACGACGACCCCGGCTACATCCACGCGCTGGCCGAAAGCGTGCGCCGCCATTGGCAGCGCGAGGGCCGCAGCCCGATGCTGGTGACCAGCTTCCACGGCATGCCCGAGCGCACACGCACGCTGGGCGACCCCTACCACGACCAGTGCCAGGCCACCGCCCGGCTGCTGGCGCAGGCGCTGGAGCTGCCGCCCGAGCAGCTGCGCGTTACATTCCAGAGCCGCTTTGGCAAGGCCAAGTGGCTGGAACCGGCCACCGAACCCACGCTGGAAGCCCTGGCCCGCGACGGCCACACCCGGGTGGATGTGATCTGCCCCGGGTTCTCGGCCGACTGCCTGGAGACGCTGGAGGAGATCGCCCAGGAGGGCCGCGACGCGTTCCTGGCCGCTGGCGGCCAGCAGTTCCACTACATTCCCTGCCTGAACGACGAGCCGCTGCACATCGCGGCGCTGGGTCGGATCGCCCAGGACGCGCTGGCTGGCTGGCCACTCTGAAACGACAACGGCCGCCCATGGGCGGCCGCTTGGCGTGGCGCTGATGCTCAGCGCCGTTGGCGCAGTTTCATCAGTTGCGGCAGCACCAGCACCGCCGCCACCACGACCAGGATGCTCAAGGACACCGGCCGCTGGAAGAACACGCCCCAGTGGCCTTCGCCGATCGACAGCGCGTTGCGCAGCTGCGCCTCGGCCAGCGGGCCCAGGATCATGCCCACGATCACCGGCGCGGTGGGGAAGTCGAAACGGCGCAGCAGCACGCCCAGCATGCCCACGGCGAGCATCACGTACAGGTCGAAGGCGCTCTGGCGCATGCCGTACACGCCCACGGTGGCGAAGATCAGGATGCCGGCATAGAGCTGCGGCTTGGGGATCTTCAGCAGCTTCACCCACAGACCGACCAGCGGCAGGTTCAGCACCAGCAGCATGACATTGCCGATGTAGAGCGAGGCGATCAGGCCCCAGACCAGGGTGCTGGAGGTCTGGAACAGCTGCGGTCCGGGCTGCAGGCCATAGTTCTGGAAGGCCGACAGCAGGATGGCCGTGGTCACCGACGTGGGGATGCCCAAGGTCAGCAGCGGCACCATGGTGGCCGTCACGGCCGCGTTGTTGGCAGCCTCGGGGCCGGCCACGCCTTCAATCGCGCCCGTGGTGCCGAATTCCTCCTTATGCTTGGAAAGCTTGCGCTCAACCGCGTAGCTCAGGAAGGTCGGGATCTCGGTACCGCCGGCCGGGATGGTGCCGAAAGGAAACCCCAGGGCCGTGCCGCGCAACCAGGCCGGCCAGGAGCGTCGCCATTCCAGGCCGGTCATGTGGACCCGCCCCGACTTGTTCAGCGAGACCTCGCTGCGCCCCTCGTAGAGCGTGGTGTAGAGCGCCTCGCCGATGGCAAACAGGCCCACGGCGATCAGTACCACCTCGATACCATCCATGAACTCGGGAATGCCGCCGGTGTAACGCACGCTGGCGGTAATCTGGTCAATGCCCACCAGGCCGATCGCCAGGCCAATGAACAAGGCCGTGATGCCGCGCAGCGTGCTGGCGCCCAGCACCGCACTGACGGTGGTGAAGGCCAGCAGCATCAGACAAAAGTACTCCGGCGGGCCCAACTGGACCGCGTAATCGGCCACGATGGGCGCGAACAAGGTGACCAGCACGGTGGCCATCGTGCCGGCCACGAAGGAGCCGATCGCCGAGGTGGCCAGCGCCGCACCGGCGCGGCCGCTCTTGGCCATCTTGAAGCCCTCCAGCGCGGTCACCATGGTGCCGGTCTCGCCCGGGGTGTTCAGCAGGATCGAGGTGGTCGAGCCGCCGTACATGGCGCCGTAGTAGATACCGGCGAAAAAGATCATCGACGCGGTGGGCTCGACCTGCGAGGTGATCGGCAGCAGCATCGCCACGGTCACCGCCGGGCCCAGGCCGGGCAGCACGCCGATGGCGGTGCCCAGCGCGCAGCCCACGAAGGCCCACATCAGGTTCAGGGGCGTGGCGGCCGTGGCGAAGCCGCTCAGCAGTTGTTGCCAGATGTCCATGGTGCACGCCTCCTCAGAGCCAGCCCGTGGCCGTCAGGCCCGGCAGGTTGATCGCCAGCAGCTTGGTGAACAGCCAGAACACCGGCGCCGCGATCGCCAGTCCCACACCCAGGTCGGTGGCGCTGGTGCGCAGGTTGCCGGCGGGTTTGCCCTCGGACAGGCGCAGGCCGCGAACGGCCAGTGCAAAGCACAGCGCGCAGCTCAGCACGAAGCCGATCGTGGTGATCAAGCTGGCATTGAGCAGCACCCCGGCCGACACCCAGGCCATGGCCTTCCAGTCACCGCGCGCCGCGCCGGACGGTGCCTCGGCCTGGCGGTAGCCGCCGGTGCGCGCCTCGCGCACCAGGAGGATGCCGCACAGCATCAGCACCACCGACACCACCCAGGGCAGGAAGTTCGGGCCCACGCCGGCATATCCGGCGTCGGACGAAATCTGCGTGGCGCCATAGGCCATCGCAGCGCCCACCGCCAGCACGCCGACGCCAATCCAGGTCTGGTGACCGGTGGGCGGCAGCGGGTGGTGCTCGGTCTCGGGCGCCTCGGGAAGAATTTGCTGATAGGACATGACAGCCCCCTGCCGCTGGCCCCGGCGGGCGCGACATCTCGGTGGTGTGGGTGGGAACAGGGAACGGGCGCCCGGCCGCCGTCAACGGGGCCAGGCGCGCCGAGGCGTCAGACCATGCCCGACTTGACCATGACCGCGCGCAGCGACGCGAACTCGCGGTCGACGAACTCGTCGAAGGCCGGACCCGACAGCACAGCCGGCGTCCAGTCGTTCTTCTCGAGGGCGTCGGTCCAGGACTTGGACTTGACGGTGGCCAGCACCAGGTCGGTCAGCGCCTTGCGCTGCGCCGGCGTGATGCCCGGGGCGGCGTAGACGCCGCGCCAGTTGCCAATCTCCACATTGATGCCCATTTCCTTGAGCGTGGGGATGTCCTTGCTTTGCTTGCCGGTCAGGCGCGAGGCCGAGGTGACGGCGATCGGGCGCATCTTGCCCGCCTCGATGTACTGGGCGAACTCCGAGAAGCCGCTGCCGCCGATGCTGACGTTGCCGCCCAGGATGGCGGCGGTGGCCTCGCCACCCCCGCGGAAGGGCACGTAGTTGATCTTGGAGGCGTCGATGCCGGCCTCGCGGGCGATCATGGCTGCGGCGATGTGCTCGGTGGAGCCGCGCGAACCGCCGCCCCACTTGACGCTGCCCGGGTCCTTCTTCATGGCCTCGACCACGTCCTTCATGGTCTTGAAGGGCGAGTTGGACGGCAGCACGAACACGTTGTACTCACTGGTCAGGCGGGCGATTGGCGTGGCCTGCGACAGCGTCACCGGCGGCTTGCCGGTGATGATGCCGCCCAGCATCACGGCGCCCATGACCATCAGTGCATTCGGGTCGCCCTTGCTGGCGTTGACGAACTGCGCCAGGCCCAGTGCGCCCGCGGCGCCACCCTTGTTCTCGTAGGCCACCGACGCGGCCAGACCGGCGTCCTGCATGGCCTTGCCCAGTGCGCGGCCGGTGGTGTCCCAGCCGCCGCCGGGGTTGGCCGGCACCATCATCTTGACGGCCGGACCATTGGCCAGGGCCGCCAGCGGCAGGCCCGAACCGGCGGCCAACGCGGCCAGGGACTTCAGGAAGGTGTCGCGACGCATGCAATGTCTCCAGTGTGGTTGAGCGTGGGGAGGATGGTCGCGACAGGCGCTGTCAGTTGGCTGTCCGCCGCCTCAGGGAAAACACCAGCCCGCGGCTGCGGTATGGTGCGGCCCGTGAGCCAGGTGCTGCTGATCGAGGACGACGAGGCCATGCGTGCGACGCTGCAGCGCACGCTGGAGCGCCGCGGCTACCAGGTGGCCAGCTGTGGCGACGGCAGCCAGGCACTGGCCCGCTGGCAGGCCCTGCGGCCCGAGCTGGTGCTGCTGGACCTGAGCCTGCCGGGCCAGGACGGCCTGGAGGTGCTGGCGCAGGCCCGCCAGGCTGGCCTGGCCACGCCGGTGCTGATCCTCACGGCCCGCGGCACGGTGGGTGACCGCATCATCGGCCTGAACACCGGTGCCGACGACTACCTGCCCAAGCCCTTCGACCTGGACGAGCTGGAAGCGCGCATGCGCGCCCTGGTGCGCCGCCGGCCGGGGACGCCCCCCGCGCCGGCCGTGGCCGGTCCCCGCTTCGCTGGACTGCAGGTCGATGCCGACTCCGGCGCGGTCTGGTTCAACGAGGCGCCACTGGAGCTGGCCCCGCGCGAGGCGGCGATGCTGCGCGCCCTGCTGCAGCGCCCCGGCCAGGCGGTGGCCAAGGAGCGCCTGTTCGAAGCGGTGTTTCCCGGCGAGCTGGAGGTGCAGCTGGAAGCCGTGGAGGTGGTGGCCTACCGGTTGCGCAAGCGCCTCACCCCCACTGGCGTCGCGCTGGTGACCTTGCGCGGCCTGGGTTACCTGCTGCGGGCCCCGAGCGGATGATGGACGCCCTGCGCCGCCTGTCGCTGCGCAACCGGCTGCTGCTGGGCATCCTGCTGCCGGTGCTGGCGGTGATCGCGCTCAACGGCGTGGTGCTGTACCGCCAGGCGCTGAAGGCGGCCGACACCGCCTACGACCGCACGCTGCTCGCCACCGCCAAGTCGATCGGCGACCTGCTGGAGGTCGAGCGGGTCGACGGCCGCACGCGGCTGAAATCCACCCTGCTCTACTCGGCGCTGGAAGCCTTCGAGGCCGACAACCGCAGCCGGCTGTACTACAAGGTCAGCGGCTTCGACGGCGAGACCGTCTCCGGCTTCGAGGCGCTGCCCACCTGGCGTGGCCGCCTGCCGCAGAAAGGCCCGTACGCCGCGCTGGTCGACTTCTACGACAGCCACTACGGCCCCACCCCGGTGCGCATGGCGGTGCTGCTGCAACCGGTGACCTGGGACGGCGGCCAGGGCATGGCCACGGTGCAGGTGGCCGAGACCCTGGAGCTGCGCGAAAGCCTGGCGCGCCAGCTGCTGCTGGGTACGCTGTGGCGCGAAAGCGCGTTGCTGCTGGTGATCGCGGCGGTGGTGGCCTTTGTGGTGCACCGGGCCATGCGGCCGGTGCAGCGGATCAGCCAGTCGCTGCGGCAGCGCGCCCAGGGTGAGCTGGCGCCGATCGAGGCCACCGACGCGCCGCGTGAGCTGCGCCCGCTGGTCGAGGCCACCAACCAGCTGATGGGCCGGCTGCGCGACCTGCTCGAGCAGCAGAAACGCTTCGTGCGCGACAGCTCGCACCAGCTGCGCACGCCGCTAGCGGTGCTCAAGGCCCAGGTGCAGTCGGCCCGCCGCGGCGACCTGCCGGCCGAGGCGGCGCTGGAGGAGATCGGCCAGACGGTGGAGCGCGCCACCGAGCTGGCCAACCAGATGCTGGCGCTGGCCAAGGTGGCGCAGCTGCGCCGCCAGGACGATGCGCCGGTGACCGACTGGGCCGAGGTGGTGCGCCAGTTGGCCCTGGACATGGCACCGCTGATGGCCGAGCGCGAGCTGGACGTGGCGGTGGACCTGCAGGCCGCCCCGGTGCGGGCGCATGAATGGGCGCTGCGCGAGCTCAGCCGTAACCTGATCCACAACGCCGTCAAGCATGGCCCGCCCCACTCGGGGCTGACGATCACGCTGCTCAGCGACGGCCGCCATGCCGCCCTGACCATCGCCGATGGCGGACCGGGCATCTCCGAGGTCCAGCGCCAGCGCCTGTTCCAGCCCTTCTCGGCCGGCGACACCCGCTCCGGCTCGGGCCTGGGCCTGTCGATCTGCCACGACGTGGTGCTGGCCCTGGGCGGTCAGATCGCGCTGGAGAACCGCGGGCGAGCGGGTGCGGTCCAGGGGCTGGACGCCATCGTGCGCCTGCCGCTGGCGGCCGCCGCTGAGCGAGAATCGGCGCCGTGAAAGAACTGCCCCTGCGTCAGGAACCCGTGCGCCTGGACAAGTGGCTCTGGGCCGCGCGCTTCTTCAAGACCCGCGCGCTGGCCGTGGAGGCCATCGGCAAGCACCGCATCGAGGTCAACGGCCAGCCGGTGAAGGCCGGCCGCGACCTGCGCGTGGGCGACCGCGTCACCCTGCGCGACCCCGGCCTGCCCCCGCGCGAGATCGAGGTGCTGGGCCTGAGCGACATCCGCGGCCCCGCGCCGCTGGCCCAGACCCTGTACGCCGAAACGCCCGAGAGCCAGCAGCAGCGCGAAGCCGCCCGTGAGCAGCGTCGCCAGGGCGTGGAGCCGGCGCTGGCCATCGGGCAAGGCCGGCCCACCAAGCGCGACCGACGCCAGCTGGCCGACTGGCAGCGCTGGAGCGCCTCGCTCGACTGATCCTGCACTTTTTCGGGCGGCCGGCTCTTGAAAACCGGCCCGCCGTCCCCAGATGCCGCCGCATGCCTGAAAAACCCCAGGCACATCAAGCCTTTAGACCATGACTTCGAACGACGCCACCCCCGAGTCCACCACCGAGCAGACCCCGCCGGAGTCCGGCGCCCAGGCCGCCACGCCGCCCTCGCTGGAAACCCAGCTGGCCGAGCTGCAGGCCAAGCACACCGAGATGGCCGACGCCTACCTGCGCGCCAAGGCCGAGGTCGAGAACATCCGTCGCCGCAGTGACGAAGAGGTCAGCAAGGCGCGCAAGTTCGCGGTGGAATCCTTCGCCGAGGCCATGCTGCCGGTGCGCGACAGCCTGGAAGCGGCCATCGCCGCGCCGGACGCTCCGGTGGAGAAGGTGCTCGAAGGCGTGCACATCACGCTGCGCCAGCTGGCCCAGGCGCTGGAGCGCAACAAGGTGCTCGAGGTCAACCCGCCCGCCGGCACGAAGTTCGACCCGCACCAGCACCAGGCCATCAGCATGGTGCCGGCCGAGCAGGACGCCAACACCGTGGTCTCGGTGCTGCAAAAGGGTTACCTGATTGCCGACCGCGTGCTGCGGCCGGCGCTGGTCACCGTGGCGGCGCCCAAGTAAACACTGCTTCAGCGCAAGTCCGGCGCACACGCAGGGCCCCCACAGCCCTTGAAGTCGGACGAGCCAACCACAACTCCAAACACATCCAGACATTCCTCACAGGAGCATCAGAACATGGGCAAGATCATCGGCATCGACCTGGGCACCACCAACTCGTGCGTGGCCATCATGGAAGGCAACTCGACCAAGGTGATCGAGAATAGCGAGGGTGCGCGCACCACGCCGTCGATCATCGCCTACCAGGAAGACGGCGAGGTGCTGGTCGGCGCCTCGGCCAAGCGCCAGGCCGTCACCAACCCGAAGAACACGCTGTACGCGGTGAAGCGCCTGATCGGCCGCAAGTTCACCGAGAAGGAAGTGCAGAAGGACATCGACCTGATGCCCTACACCATCGCTGCCGCCGACAACGGCGACGCCTGGGTGGAAGTGCGCGGCAAGAAGCTGGCCCCGCCGCAGGTGTCGGCAGAGGTGCTGCGCAAGATGAAGAAGACCGCCGAGGACTACCTGGGCGAGGAAGTGACCGAGGCCGTGATCACGGTGCCGGCCTACTTCAACGACAGCCAGCGCCAGGCCACCAAGGACGCCGGCCGCATCGCCGGCCTGGAAGTCAAGCGCATCATCAACGAGCCCACCGCCGCGGCCCTGGCCTTCGGCCTGGACAAGCACGGCAAGGGCGACCGCAAGATCGCGGTGTTCGACCTGGGCGGCGGCACCTTCGACATCTCGATCATCGAGATCGCCGATGTCGACGGTGAGAAGCAGTTCGAGGTGCTCTCCACCAACGGCGACACCTTCCTGGGCGGCGAGGACTTCGACCAGCGCATCATCGACTTCATCGTCACCGAGTTCAAGAAGGAACAGGGCGTCGACCTGACCAAGGACGTGCTGGCCCTGCAGCGCCTGAAGGAAGCGGCCGAGAAGGCCAAGATCGAGCTCTCCAACAGCACCCAGACCGACGTCAACCTGCCCTACATCACGGCGGATGCCAGCGGCCCGAAGCACCTGAACATCAAGCTCACCCGCGCCAAGCTGGAAAGCCTGGTCGATGAGCTGATCGAGCGCACCATCGAGCCCTGCCGCATTGCCATCAAGGATGCCGGCGTCAAGGTGGCCGACATCGACGACGTGATCCTGGTGGGCGGCCAGTCGCGCATGCCCAAGGTGCAGGAGAAGGTCAAGGAGTTCTTCGGCAAGGAGCCGCGCAAGGACGTCAACCCCGATGAGGCGGTGGCCGTCGGCGCGGCGATCCAGGGCCAGGTCCTGGGCGGCGAGCGCAAGGACGTGCTGCTGCTGGACGTCACCCCGCTGAGCCTGGGCATCGAGACCCTGGGCGGCGTGATGACCAAGATGATCAAGAAGAACACCACCATCCCGACCAAGTTCTCGCAGGTGTTCTCCACCGCCGACGACAACCAGCCGGCGGTGACGATCAAGGTCTTCCAGGGCGAGCGCGAGATGGCCGCGGGCAACAAGAGCCTGGGCGAGTTCAACCTGGAAGGCATCCCGCCGGCGCCGCGCGGCCTGCCGCAGATCGAGGTGAGCTTCGACATCGACGCCAACGGCATCCTGCATGTCGGCGCCAAGGACAAGGGCACCGGCAAGGAAAACAAGATCACCATCAAGGCCAACTCGGGCTTGTCCGAGGCCGAGATCGAGAAGATGGTCAAGGATGCCGAGGCCAACGCCGCCGAGGACGCCAAGAAGCTGGAGCTGGTGCAGGCCCGCAACCAGGCCGACGGCATGATCCACTCGGTCCGCAAGAGCCTGACCGAGCACGGTGACAAGCTGGACGCCGGCGAGAAGGAGAAGATCGAGGCTGCACTGAAGGACGCCGAGGAGGCGATCAAGGGCGAGGACAAGGCCGAGATCGACGCCAAGACCGAGGCCCTGATGACCGCCAGCCAGAAGCTGGGCGAGAAGATCTACGCCGATCAGCAGGCCGCCCAGGCCGCCGCGGGCGCGGGCGCGGCCGGTGCCGCCGAGCAGCCGCAGGCCAAGGCGGCCGACGACAACGTGGTCGATGCCGAGTTCAAGGAAGTCAAGAAGTGATATTCCTGACGGCCCGAACCGAGGTTCGGGTCGCCGGAATATCTCGCCGCGTTGGAGGTCACAGGCCATGCCTGAACCTCAACGCGGCGATTTGCGTATATGAACAGCGAGCCCTGTATGGCCAAGCGTGATTACTACGAGGTTCTGGGGGTGGCGAAGAACGCCTCTGAGGACGACATCAAGAAGGCCTACCGCAAGCTGGCCATGAAGTACCACCCTGACCGCAACCAGGGTGATGACGCCAAGGCCGCCGAGGAGAAGTTCAAGGAGGCCAAGGAGGCCTACGAGATGCTCTCCGACGCCCAGAAGCGCGCGGCCTACGACCAGTACGGCCATGCGGGCGTCGATCCGAACGCCGGCATGGGCCGCGGCGGCCCCGGGGCGGAAGGCTTCGGTGGCTTTGCCGAGGCCTTTGGCGACATCTTTGGCGACATCTTCGGCGGCGGCCAGGGCGGTGGCCGGCGGGGTGGCGGCGGCCAGCAGGTCTACCGCGGCGCCGATCTCAGCTACGCGATGGAGATCACGCTGGAGGAAGCCGCCAACGGCAAGGACAGCCAGATCCGCATTCCCTCCTGGGACAACTGCGACACCTGCGGCGGCACCGGCGCCAAGCCGGGCACCAAGGCCAAGACCTGCACCACCTGCAATGGCTCGGGCACGGTGCACATGCGCCAGGGCTTCTTCAGCATCCAGCAGAGCTGCCCGCACTGCCATGGCACCGGCAAGATCATCCCCGAGCCCTGCACCGCCTGCAACGGCGCCGGCAAGATCAAGCGCCAGAAGACGCTGGAGGTCAAGATCCCGGCCGGCATCAACGAGGGCATGCGCATCCGCTCGGCCGGCAACGGCGAGCCCGGGCAGAACGGCGGCCCGCCGGGCGATCTCTACATCGAGATCCGCATCAAGCCGCACGAGATCTTCGAGCGTGACGGCGACGACCTGCACTGCACCGTGCCGATTGGCCTGACCACGGCCGCCCTGGGCGGCACGGTGGAGGTGCCCACGCTGTCGGGCAAGGTCGAGATCGAGCTGCCCGAGGGCACCCAGCACGGCAAGACCTTCCGCCTGCGCGGCAAGGGCATCAAGGGCATCCGCTCGGCCTACCCGGGTGACCTGTTCACGCACGTGTCCATCGAGACGCCGGTCAAGCTCACCGAGCACCAGCGCAAGCTGCTCAAGGAGCTGGACGAGTCCTTCAAGAAGGGCGGTGACAAGCACTCGCCCAACTCCAAGAGCTGGGCTGACCGGGTCAAGGACCTGTTCAAGTAAGGCCGCCGTCTCCCTGCTGAAGGCCCGCTGGCGCCCTGCTCGCGGGCCTTTTGCCATGCCGGGCCGGCTCAAGTTCCTTGGCCAGCGGCCGAAACAGCCGAACAGGACCCAGCACCAGCTTGCAGGCTTGGCGCCGGGCAGGCTGTCGCGTGCTCACGCCGCATGGCAGCACCGACGGAGACCCGCATGGCCACGACCCTCACCCCCTACAGCCAGCTTCATGCGCTGATCATCGACGACATGTCGGTGCAGCAGACCACGCTGCGCGGCCAGCTGGCGTCGCTGGGCATCGGCAAGGTGGATGTGGCCAGCAATGCCGAGGACGCGCTGCGCCAGGTGCGGGCCAAGCACTTCCACCTGATCTTGTGCGACTACAACCTGAACAGCCGCACCGACGGCCAGCAGCTGTTCGAGCACCTGCGCGAGCTGGACCTGCTGCCCCCCGACTGCCTGTTCTTCATGATCACCGCCGAGGGCGGCTACGCCTCGGTCGCTGCCGCCACCGAACACAAGCCCGACGCCTACCTGCTCAAGCCGATCACCGCGGCCGACATTGGCGAGCGCCTGCGTACCCTGCTCGACCGCCGCCACGCCCTGTTGCCGATCAGCCAGTGCCTGCGCAAGCACGACCTGGCCGGCGCGGTGCAGGCCTGCGACGAGGCGCTGGCGCTGAAGAACCGCTGGTTCGTGCAGGCCCTGCAGCTCAAGGGCCAGACCCTGCTGCACATGGGCCGACCCGAGGATGCCAAGACGGTGTACCGCCAGGCGCTGGACCTGCGCGCCGACCTGGTCTGGGCGCAGCTGGGGCTGGCGCGCGCCCACAAGGCGGCCGGTCAGTTCGAGCAGGCACGCATGATTGCCCAGGACATCGTGGCCAGCCACCACGGCGAGCGGCACCTGGCGGCTTATGACGTGCTGGCCGAGTCGCTGGAGTCGCTGGGCGATGCACAGGGCGCGATGTGGGTACTGAAGGACGCCGCCCGTGTGGTGCCTTCCAGCAAGCGTCACCGGCTGCTGGGCGAAAGTGCCTACCGCAATGGTGATCTGGACACTGCCAAGGCCAGCCTGAGCCAGGTGGCCAAGGCCACGCGCAACTCGGTGGTGGCACAGTCCTCCGATGTGCTGATGCTCGCCCAGACCCTGGTCGACCGCGGCGAGGTGTCCGAGGCCCTGGGCGTGCTGGCGGACACACCCGGCGGCGCCACGCACTGCGCGGTCTTCGGTCCGGCCTCGCAGGCCATTCGCGCCCAGGCGCTGGCACGCAAGGGCGACGCCGGCGGTGCCGCGGCGGCGCTGGAGCAAGCCCGGCAGCTGCTGCGCAAGCCCAAGGCCGATCTGGCCACGGTGGCGCTGGCGCGGGCCGAGCTGGTGACCGGCGACGAGCAGGCGGGCCTGGCCCTGCTGCAGCAGGCCGTGAGCGCCGACCACGAGAACCCGCGCGTCAAGCAGCTGATCGGCAAGGCGCTGGCCGACACCGGCCACGAGGACAAGCTGGCCCAGGTGATCGAGGCTGCGGCCGCTGGTCTGGAGAACCGCGTCAAGGCGGCCAAGACGCTGTTCCGCGACAGCCGCCTGGTGGAGGCCCTGGCCGAGATCGAGGCCGCGGTGCACGACTACCCCGAGAACACCGCGGTGCTGCTGCAGGCCGCGCAAATGAACTGCCTGTCGCTGCGGCTGCAAAAGCTTCTCGACCCCGTGGTGCTGGAGCGCGTGCAACAGTACCTGGCGCGGCTGGACAAGCTGTTGCCCGGCAACGACCGCGTGACGCAGATGCAACGCTACTTCCGCGAAACGCTGGAGCAGCTGATGGCGCCGCAAAAGCTGGCCGCCTGACGCGCTGACCATGGACTCGCGTGCGGCCGCGCTGGTCGTCCACGACCTCAAGAATGAGTTGGGCGCACTGGAAGCCCGGCTGCAGGTCCTGGCCGAGCGTGTGGACGACCCCGCCGCCGCCCAGGCCCGCGACGATTGCCGCGCGCTGCGCGAGCGCTTTGTGCAGTACCTGCTGGTCTACGGTCACGATCACGGCCTGCGCGCCCACCCCAGCGACGAAGATCCCGCCGAACTGCTCGACCACCTGGCCCAGGCCACTGCCCGGCGCCATCCCTCGCTGCAGACCGAGGTGCTGCTGCGCCACGGCGCGCCGCCCTTTGCCTTCTACGACGCGCGCCTGGTGCGCCTGGCGCTGGAGGCGGCGCTGCACAACGCGGTGCGTTTCGCACGCGGCTGGATCGGTTTGCAGGCTTTTCGGCGCGGCGCGACGCTGGTGTTTCGGGTCGAGGACGACGGCCCGGGACCGGGCAGTGCCGACCCCGGCGCGGCCCACGCCACCGGCCTGGGCACCGCGCTGTGCGAGGCGGTGGCCCGCGCCCACGGCGGCACCGGTGCGCAGGTCAGTCTGGCGCCCCGGCCGGGGGGCGGCGCGCGCTTCGAGCTGTGCCTGCCGGCCTGAAGCGGCGGCTCAGAACAAGGCCGATTGCAGCATCTCGCCCGGCCGCGCCGATGGCGCCGGTCGGCGGAACTGGCTGCGGTCCAGCGCCACCCTCTCGCGGTTCAGGCCCAGACGGGCGCAGGCCTTGTGAAAACGCTGGCGGCGCAGCTCGGCCCAGATGCCTTCGCCCTGCATGCGGCTGCCGAAACGGGCGTCGTTGTCCTGGCCGCCGCGCTGCTCACGCACCCGGGCCATGACGCGCGCCGCGCGCTCGGGGAAGTGCTGCTGCAGCCAGTGCTGGAACAAGGGCGACACCTCCCAGGGCAGGCGCAGCGGGATGGAGAACGCCCGCGTGGCGCCGGCCTCGGCCGCGGCCGCCAGGATGGCTTCCAGTTCGGGCTCATTGAGGAATGGGATCACCGGCGACACGCTGACGCCCACCGGCACCCCGGCCTCGGCCAGCTGCCGGATCACCTGCAGCCGGCGCTCCGGCGACGCGGCACGCGGCTCCATCACGCGGGAAAGCGCCGGGTCCAGGCTGGTGACCGACACATAGACCGCGGCCAGGCCCTGGCGACCCATTGGGCCGATCAGGTCCAGGTCGCGCAGCACGCCGGCCGACTTGGTGATCAGTGCGAAGGGGTGGTGGCACTCTGACAGCACCTCGATCACCGAGCGGGTGATGCGCAGCTCGCGCTCGGCGGGCTGGTAGGCGTCGGTGGCGGCGCCAATGCACAGATCCAGCGGCGTGTAGCTGCGGCTGGCCAGGGTCTCGCGCAGGCGCTCGGCGGCGTTGGCCTTGGCGATGATGCGCGTTTCGAAATCCAGCCCCGGCGACAGGTTCAGGTAGCTGTGGGTGGGTCGGGCGTAGCAGTAGATGCAGCCGTGCTCGCAGCCCCGATAGGGGTTGATCGAGACATCAAAGCTGATGTCCGGCGAGTTGTTGCCGGTGAGGATGGAGCGCACCGACTGCATCGTGACCTGGGTGACCGCGGGGGGCGCTGCCTGTGCCAGATCGTCCAGCGTGCCCCAGCCGTCGTCGACCAGCTCGCGCTGCTCGCTGCTGAAGCGGTGCGGCAGCGCCCACTCGGTGCCGCGCCCCTTGATGGGCGCATGGCGGGGCGAGCGCAACCACTGGATGGGCTGGGCGGCGAGGTGCGCGGCGGGGGCGCAGGCAGGTACGGCGGACGGCATACTGTGAATCTATACAGTATTGTCCGCGGGCGCAAGCCCGGGGTGCTCCGGAGTGGACGCTCAGTACTCGCCGAACTCGGTACCCGGCGCCAGGTTGTCGAACTTGGTCAGCGGCTTCAGGAAGGCCAGGTGCAGCGAGCCCACCGGGCCGTTACGCTGCTTGCCGATGATGATCTCGGCGGTACCGGGCACCTTGGACTCTTCCTTGGTGTAGTAGTCGTCGCGGTAGATGAACATGATCACGTCCGCGTCCTGCTCGATGGCGCCGGATTCGCGCAGGTCGGACATCATCGGCCGCTTGTCGGTGCGGGTCTCGACCGAGCGGTTGAGCTGCGACAGCGCGATCACCGGGCAGTGCAGCTCCTTGGCCAGGGCCTTCAGGCTGCGCGAAATCTCGGACAGCTCGGTGGCGCGGTTCTCGCCGCTGCTGGAATTGGTGCCCACCATCAGCTGCAGGTAGTCGATGACGATCAGACCCAGCTTGCCGCACTGGCGCGCCTGACGGCGGGCCCGGGCGCGCAGCTCGGCCGGGTTCAGACCCGGGGTTTCGTCAATGAAGATCGAGGCCTTGGCCAGCTTGTCCACCGCCTCGGTCAGGCGGCCCCAGTCGTCGTCGCGCAGGCGGCCGGTGCGCAGGCCCGACTGGTCGATGCGCCCCAGCGAGCCCACCATCCGCAGGGCCAGCTGCGAGGCGCCCATTTCCATCGAGAAGACCACCACCGGCAGGCCTTCCTGCACCGCCACGTTCTCGGCGATGTTCAGCGCGAACGCGGTCTTGCCCATCGACGGACGCGCGGCCAGGATGATCAGGTCGCCGCCCTGCAGGCCGGCGGTCATCTTGTCGAGCTCGTAGAAGCCGGTGCGCACGCCGGTGACATCCTCGGCGCCGTTCTCGGCCAGTTCGGTGACGCGGTCGATCAGCTGCATCACCAGCTGGTCCATGCTCTGGAAGCCGGCCTTGCTGCGCTGGCCCTCCTCGCCGATCTTGAAGATCTTGCCCTCGGCCTCGTCGAGGATCTGCGAGACCTGCCTTCCCTGCGGGTTGAAGGCCTGGGTGGCGATCTCGTCGCTGGCGGCGATCAGCTTGCGCAGGATGGCGCGCTCGCGCACGATCTCGGCGTAGCGGCGCATGTTGGCCGCGCTGGGCACGCTCTGCGCCAGCGCGTTGAGGTACTTCAGGCCGCCCACGTCCTCGGCCTTGCCCAGGTTCTGCAGCTGCTCGAAGACGGTGATCACGTCCGCCGGTTTGGACTGGCTGATCAGGGTGCCAATCGCGCCGAAGATCAGCTTGTGTTCGTGGCGGTAGAAGTCGTCGTCCTGCAGCACGTCGCCGGCGCGGTCCCAGGCGCCGTTGTCCAGCAGCAGACCGCCCAGCACGCTTTGCTCGGCCTCGATCGAATGCGGCGGCACGCGCAGGCGGGCCACCTCCTCGTCGCGCGGCGGGGTGCGGGGGTCGTGGGCGTCGAAGATCGTGGACATCGCGTGGATCATACGGTCGCGCCTGCGCCGGGCCTGTGGACAAGCCTGGGGAGATCGCGGGGACGACCGGTGGAGATGCGGTCGCCCCAATGAAAAAGGGCCGGATCAGCTCCGGCCCTCCTGGCAGCGCAGGCCCGCAGGCCCGCGGCGGATCAGTCGGTCTCGCCGACGACCTTGATGGTGACCTCGACCACCACGTCGGTGTGCGGCGCCACCTGGACCGGGAACTCGCCCACGGCCTTCAGCGGGCCGTTGGGCATGCGCACCTGGGCCTTGGCGACCTGGAAGCCTTGCTTGACCAGGGCTTCAGCGATGTCGTGGTTGGTGACCGAGCCGAACAGACGGCCGTCCACACCGGCCTTCTGGGTGACGACCACCACCAGACCGCCGAGCTTCTCGCCCAGGGCTTGTGCGGCGGCCAGCTTCTCGGCGGCGACCTTTTCCAGTTCGGCGCGGCGGGCTTCGAATTCCTTGATCGCGGCGTCGGTGGCGCGGCGGGCGCGCTTGGTCGGGATCAGGAAGTTGCGGGCGTAGCCGTCCTTGACCTTGACGATGTCGCCCAGGTTGCCCAGGTTGGCGACCTTGTCCAGCAGGATGATTTGCATGGTGTCGGTCTCCTTAGACGCGGTGCTGGTCGCTGTACGGCAGCATCGCCAGGAAGCGCGCACGCTTGATGGCGGTGGTCAGCTGACGCTGGAAGAAGGCGCGGGTGCCGGTCAGGCGGGCCGGCGTGATCTTGCCGTTCTCGCCGATGAAGTCACGCAGCAGGTCGACGTCCTTGTAGTCGATCGACTCAACGCCGGCGACGGTGAAACGGCAGAACTTCTTGCGGCGGAACAGCAGCGATTGCTGGTTGCGCTTCGGACGGCGGTCCTTGGAAAAACGGCTCTTGGGCGGGGGCATGATGACCTCTTTCGAAACTGAATCTGGATCAAAGCGTTGTCAGGTGCCGGGCTCGACTTCGGTGATGTGGAAGACCAGACCCTTGCCATTGCGCGAGGCAGTGAGGAATCCGGCAACGGTCACCGGTTCTCCCAGCCCCAGCGCGGCGATGCGTCGCGTGATCGCCCCGATCGCCACCGCGCGCATCTCCAGGGAGACTTGGCGGGGCTGGCCGTCTTCGCTGACCGTGGACTGGTGCGCAAGCTTCAGGTCCAGGGCCGGCAGTCCGGCGGGGGTGTAGCGCGTCGCGCCGCGTTCGACCAGGCTGGCCGCGAGAACCAGGCGGTTCATCGCGTCAGGCCCGGACGGGCGACACCTGCGAAGTTCAGGCGGTGGTCTCCTGGGCGGCCTTGCGGGCCTCTTCCTTCTCGACCGAACGCATCATCACCGAGGCGGCCGTCTCGGCCTTCTCAAGCTTGACGGTCAGGTGACGCAGCACGGCGTCATTGAAACGGAAGCCCGTTTCCAGCTCGGCCAGCACGTCCTTCGAGCACTCGATGTTCAGGCACAGGTAGTGCGCCTTGGCGAGCTTCTGGATCATGTACGCCAGTTGGCGACGGCCCCAGTCCTCGACACGGTGCACCTTGCCACCACCGGTGGTGACCAGGCCCTTGTAGCGCTCCAGCATGGCCGGAACCTGCTCGCTTTGATCCGGGTGGATCAGCAGAATGATCTCATAGTGACGCATGAACACTCCTTGTGGATATCCGCCGGCGTTGCCGCCAGCGGGAAAGCCGCCCTGCGCGTCAAATGCAGGTGCGGCAAGGGGAAAGCCCGCTATTCTAGCAGGAATCGCTCAGCGGCGCTGTGCCAGCTGGGTCCAGGTCTGGATCACCGTGTCCGGGTTCAGCGAAATCGACACGATGCCTTCGTCGGCCAGCCACTGCGCAAAGTCGGGGTGGTCGCTGGGGCCCTGGCCGCAGATGCCGATGTACTTGCCGGTGGCGCGGCAGGCGTTGATGGCGCGCGAGATCAGCGAGCGCACCGCCGGGTCGCGCTCGTCGAAGTCGGCGGCCAGCAGCTCCAGGCCCGAGTCGCGGTCCAGGCCCAGGGTCAGCTGGGTCAGGTCGTTGGAGCCGATCGACATGCCGTCGAAGTGCTGCAGGAACTGATCGGCCAGGATGGCGTTCGACGGGATCTCGCACATCATGATGATGCGCAGGCCGCCCTCGCCGCGCTTGAGGCCGCGGTCGGCCAGCAGGCCCACCACGCGCTCGGCCTGGCGCACGGTGCGCACGAAGGGCACCATGATCTCGACGTTGGTCAGACCCATGTCGTTGCGCACCCGCTTGAGGGCCTCGCACTCCATGCCGAAAGCGTCGGCGAACTCCTCGCTGATGTAGCGCGAGGCGCCGCGGAAGCCCAGCATCGGGTTCTCTTCATCGGGCTCGTAGCGGCTGCCGCCAATCAGCTTCTTGTACTCATTGGACTTGAAGTCCGACAGGCGCACGATCACCGGCTTGGGCCAGAAGGCGGCGGCGATCGTGGCCACGCCTTCGGTCAGCTTGTCGACGTAGAAGGCGCGCGGCGAGGCATGGCCCCGAGCCACCGACTCGACCGCCTTCTTCAGGTCGGGGTCGACGTTCGGGTAGTCCATGATCGCCTTCGGATGGACGCCGATGTTGTTGTTGATGATGAACTCCAGGCGGGCCAGGCCGACGCCAGAGTTGGGGATCTGGGCGAAGTTAAAGGCCAGCTGCGGGTTGCCGACGTTCATCATGATCTTCACCGGGCAGTACGGCAGCTCGCCGCGCTGCACCTCGGAGACCTCGGTCTCCAGCAGGCCGTCGTAGACGTAGCCGGTGTCGCCCTCGGAGCAGACCACGGTGACCAGGGCGCCGTCGTGCAGGGTCTCGGTGGCATCGCCGCAGCCCACCACCGCCGGGATGCCCAGCTCACGGGCGATGATCGCCGCGTGGCAGGTACGACCACCGCGGTTGGTGACGATGGCGCTGGCGCGCTTCATCACCGGCTCCCAGTTCGGGTCGGTCATGTCGGTGACCAGCACGTCGCCGGGCTGCACGCGCTCCATCTCGGCAATGCTGCTGACCAGGCGCACCGGTCCGGTGCCGATCTTCTGGCCGATCGCGCGGCCCTCGGCCAGCACGGTGGAGTGGCCCTTGAGCTTGTAGCGGTGCTCGACCTGGCCCTCGGCCTGGCTGCGCACGGTCTCGGGGCGGGCCTGCAGGATGTAGATGCGACCATCGACGCCGTCCTTGCCCCACTCGATGTCCATCGGGCGGCCGTAGTGCTGCTCGATGATCATGGCGTACTTGGCCAGCTCGACCACATCGGCATCGGCCAGCGAGTAGCGGTTGCGCTGCTCGGGCGGGTTGTCCACCGTCTTGACCAGCTTGCCGCTGGCCTTCTTCTCGTCGGGCGTGGCGAACTCCATGCGGATCAGCTTGGAGCCCAGCGAGCGGCGGATCACCGGGAACTTGCCGGCCTGCAGCGCCGGCTTGTGGACGTAGAACTCGTCGGGGTTGACCGCGCCCTGCACCACCGTCTCGCCCAGGCCGTAGCTGGAGGTGATGAAGACCACGTCCTTGAAGCCCGATTCGGTGTCGATCGTGAACATCACGCCGGCGGCGCCCACATCCGATCGCACCATGCGCTGCACGCCGGCCGACAGGGCGACTTCCGAGTGGCTGAAGCCCTTGTGGACGCGGTAGCTGATCGCCCGGTCGTTGTACAGGGAGGCGAAGACCTCCTTCATCTTGTGCAGCACCTCGTCGATGCCATGCACGTTCAGGAAGGTCTCCTGCTGGCCGGCAAACGAGGCGTCGGGCAGGTCTTCAGCGGTGGCCGAGGAGCGCACGGCCCAGCTGGCGTCGGGCGAGTCACCGGCGACGCGGGCGTATTCGGCGCGCACCGCGGCCTCGAAGTCGGGCGGGAACGGGGCGTTTTCCACCCAGCCGCGGATCTCGGCTCCGGCCTCGGCCAGCGCACGCACGTCATCGGTGTCCAGGGCCGCCAGGCGGGCGTTGATCTTGTCGGTCAGACCGCCGAAGGCCAGGAACTCGCGGAAGGCGTGGGCCGTGGTGGCGAAGCCGCCCGGCACCCGCACGCCGGTCTCGGCGAGCTGGCTGATCATTTCGCCGAGGCTGGCGTTCTTGCCGCCAACGACCTCGACGTCGGTCATTCTCAGGTGTTCGAACGGAGCGACCAGGGCGGTCGCCAGTGCGGTGGAAGACATGGGAAAGCTCCTTGATGGTGAAAAACCGGGGGCGTCTTCCCAGGGCCGGCGTGCACAAGGGCCCACGCCGCAGCGCGTTGGCATTCGAATGGGAGGCTGCGGGGGCTCATCCGGGCGCGGTATCGGGGGTGGCGTGGCGGGCGTCAGACGCGAATGCTGGGATTCTACGAAGGGACTGCCTATCATGGTGTGTGTTTCCCCGCGCTTGAGAACTTTTCATGCCCAATCGATCTGTGTTCTTTGTCTCGGATGGCACCGGCATCACCGCGGAGACCTTCGGCAACTCGATCCTGGCCCAATTCGCGATCAAGCCGCGCCACATCCGCCGGCCCTTCATCGACTCGATCGACAAGGCCGAGAAGGTGGTCTCCGAGATCAATGCCACCTTCGAGGCCGAAGGCGTGCGGCCCATCGTCTTCATCACGCTGGCCCTGGACGACGCCCACCAGGTGCTGACCAGCCCCCGCTGCAAGGGCTTCGTGATGGACATGTTCAAGGCCTTCGTCGAGCCGCTGGAGGTGGAGTTCGGGCTGAAGTCCAACCACCGCATCGGCCGCTTCTCGGACGCTGCCAAGAGCCAGGAGTACAACGACCGCATCGAGGCGATCAACTTCTCGCTGGCCCACGACGACGGTCAATCGGCCAAGAACCTGGAGGCCGCCGACGTGATCCTGGTGGGCGTGAGCCGCAGCGGCAAGACGCCCACCTCGCTGTACCTGGCGATGCAGCACGGCATCAAGGCCGCCAACTACCCGCTGATCCCCGAGGATTTTGAGCGCAATGCCCTGCCCGCCTCGCTGGCACCGCACAAGCGCAAATGCTTCGGCCTGACGATCGACCCCGAGCGCTTGAGCCAGATCCGCAACGAGCGCCGCCCCGGCAGCAAGTACGCCGCGATCGAGAACTGCCGCGCCGAGGTGCGCGAGGCCGAGACGATGATGAAGCGCGCCGGCATCTCGTGGTTGTCGTCGACCCACAAGTCGATCGAGGAGATCGCCACCACCATCCTGCGCGACATCCGGCCGGACCGGCTCATCTACTGACGCCCCCAGCGCAGCCCGTGCAGGGCGCGCTAGCCGGCATCAGCCCGGCGACCGACTGGCGAACAGGCAGATCGCCGCCGCCGCCGCCACGTTCAGCGATTCCTCGCCGCCCGGTTGCGGGATGCTGACGGTGTGGGCGCAGCGGGCCATCAGGGCATCATCCACGCCGCGGCCCTCATGGCCCAGCACCCAGGCGCAGGGGTGCGGCAGCGCGGCCTGGCCCAGCACCAGTCCAGCGTGCGAGCTGGTGGCCAGCAGCGGCACAGCCAGACCGGCCAGGTCCTCGGGCACCAGGCCCTCGACCAACTGCAGCGCGAAGTGCGCCCCCATGCCGGCGCGCAGCACCTTGGGCGACCACAAGGCCGCCGTGCCCTTGATGGCCAGCACCTGGCGCACGCCGAAAGCGGCGGCGCTGCGCAGGATCGAACCCACATTGCCGGCATCCTGCAGGCGGTCCAGCACCACGCTGAAGGCCTGCGGCGCCAGGCAGGCGTCGGCGGGCAGTGCCAGCAGTGCACCGATGCGCGGCGGTGACTCCAGCGTGCTGAGCGTCTTCATCAGCGCGTCGGGCACCACCACCACCCGCCGCGCCCGCGCCACCCAGCCGCGCCAGTCGGCGCGCTCGTGCCAGGCGGACTCGGTGAACACCAGTTCTTCCAGCGGGCGGCCGCGCTGCAGCGCCGCCCCGACCAGGTGATCGCCCTCCAGCCAGACCTGGCCCAGCTTGCGGTAGGCGCCCGGGTCCTGACCCAGCTTGCGGATGCGCTGCAGCAGCGGGTTGTCGCGGGCGGTGAGGATCAGGGGTTCGGTCACAGATGGCCTCCGGTGGCCAGGGCCTCGCGCACCGGGCCGAAGCTCTGGCGGTGCAGCGGCGTGGCGCCGTGGGTGCGCAGCGCGGCCAGGTGTTCAGGCGTGGGGTAGCCCTTGTGGCCGGCAAAACCGTAGTCGGGGTAGGCGCGGTGCATTTCGGCACACAGCTGGTCGCGGTGGACCTTGGCCAGAATGGACGCGGCCGAGATGGCGGGGACCTTGGCGTCACCCTTGACGATGGCCTGCGCCGGCATGCGCAGCGGGGGCAGACGATTGCCGTCGACCAGCACGTGGTGCGGTGTCAGGCGCAGGCCTTCGACCGCGCGCTTCATCGCCAGCATCGTGGCGTGCAGGATGTTGAGCTCGTCGATCTCCTCGACGCTGGCTTCGGCGATCTTGAAGCACAGGGCCTTGGCGCGGATCTCGTCGAACAGGCGCTCGCGGCGCTTGGCGCTCAGCACCTTGGAGTCGGCCAGACCGGCAATCGGGTGCAGGTCGTCCAGGATCACCGCCGCCGCCACCACCGGCCCGGCCAGTGGTCCGCGGCCGGCCTCGTCGACGCCGGCGACCAAGCCCGGGGTCTCGAAGCTGAGGGCGAACTGTTCAGGCTTGGCCGAGGACTTGCGCGATGGCATGGCTGGCGCACTGCGCGGTGTCCTGGCGCAGTGAGAGGTGGAGTTCGGTGAAGCGGGCGTGCAGCGCGTCGCGCCGGGCCGGGTCGTCCAGCCAGGCGCGGGCGGCGTCGGCAATCGCCTGCGGCGTGGCGGCGTCCTGGATCAGCTCCGGCACGGCCATGTCGCGCAGCAGGATGTTGGGCAGGCTGAACCACGGCAGGTAGGCCTTGTCCTTCATCAGCCAGTGGTTGAAGGCGTTGAGCCGGTAGACCACCACCATCGGCCGCTTGAACAGCGCGGCTTCCAGCGTGGCGGTGCCGCTGGCGATCAAGGTGAGGTCGCAGGCGGCCAAGGCCTCGTGCGAGCGGCCATCAAGCAGGTCCACCGCCAGTCCCGGCGCATGGCGGGCCAGGGCCTCGTCGATCAGTGGCCGCAGGCCGGGCGCCACCGGCAGCACCAGGCGCAGGTCGGACCGCTCGCGCTGCAGCGCCTGCGCGGCCTGCAGCAGCGGCGGCGCGATGTGGGTGATCTCGCTGCGCCGGCTGCCAGGCAGCAGCGCCAGCACGGTGGACTCGTCGTCCAGGCCCAGCGCCGCCCGGGCCGCGGCACGCGGCGGCTGCAGCGGAATCAGGTCGGCCAGCGGGTGGCCCACGAAGCTGGCCGGCACGCCGTGCTCGGCCAGCAGCGCCGGCTCGAAGGGGAACAGGCACAGCACATGGTCGGCGGCGGCGGCCAACGTCTTCACACGCTCGCCGCGCCAGGCCCAAATGGACGGGCAGACGAAGTGCACCGTCTTCAGGCCCTGTTCGCGCAAGGCGCGCTCGAGCGCGAAATTGAAGTCGGGGGCGTCGATGCCCACGAAGACTGACGGCCGCTCGGCCAGCACGCGCTGGCGCAGCGCGCGCCGGATGGCCAGCAGCTCGGGCAGGTGGCGCAGCGCGTCGACATAGCCGAAGACCGACAGCTTGTGGCTGGGCCACCAGGTGTCAAAGCCCTGGGCCTGCATCTTCGGGCCGCCGATGCCGCCGGCCGACAGGCCCGGCCAGCGCGCCCTCAGGCCCTGCAGCAGCAGGCTGGCCAGCAGGTCACCGGAGGCCTCGCCGGCCACCATCGCCAGGCGCGGGGCCGTCGATGTGTCCATGCTGGCGTCGGCCGGTGGTCAGCGCACCAGGCCGCGCGTGGAGGCGGCCAGGAAGTCGAGCATGGTGCGCACGTCGGGTTCGTCGGTGCCCAGCGCCTCGATCTCGGTGCGGGCCTGCTCCAGCGTCAGGCTGCCGCGAAACAGCAGCTTGTGCATCTGGCGGATCTGGCGCTGGCGATCATCGCTGAAGCCGCGGCGCTTCAGGCCCGTCAGGTTGACCGCGCGCACGGCCAGCGGGTTGCCATCGACGGTCATGAAGGGCGCCACGTCCTGGGCCACGTGGCCCTGGAAGCCGATCATCGCATGCGCGCCCACGTGCACCCACTGGTGCACGCCGGTCAGGCCGCCGATCACCGCCCAGTCACCCACGTGCACATGGCCGGCCAGCGTGACGTTGTTGGCCAGCACCGTGTGGCTGCCCAGGCGCACGTCGTGGGCCAGGTGCACATAGGCCATGATCCAGTTGTCGTCGCCCACCCGCGTGACACCCTGCTCCTTGAAGGTGCCGGTGTTGAAGGTGCAGAACTCGCGCACGGTGTTGCGGTCGCCGATCACCAGCTCGGTGATCTCGCCGCCATGCGACATGTCCTGCGGCATCGCGCCGATCGAGCCGAACTGGTAGAAGCGGTTGTCGCGGCCGATGCTGGTGCGGCCCTCGATCACGCAGTGCGGCCCGATGACGGTGCCGGCGCCGATGCGCACCTGCGGACCGATGATCGTGTAGGCGCCCACCTGGACGCTGTCGTCCAGCTCGGCCGCCGGGTCGACCAGCGCGGTCGGATGGATCCGGGTCATGGCCTCAGGCGATCTTGCGCATCGTGCACATCAGCTCGGCCTCGGCGGCCAACTCGCCCCCCACCAGGCCGCGTGCGCTGTACTTGTAGATGCCGGCCTTGGCGCGCAGGATCGTGGCTTCCAGGAAGAGCTGGTCGCCGGGCTCGACCGGGCGCTTGAAGCGCGCGCCGTCGATGCCGGCGAAGTACACCACGGTGTCGTCGCCCGGGTCGGTGTCCATCGAGGCGAAGGACAGCAGCGCCGCCGCCTGTGCCATGGCTTCCAGGATCAGCACGCCCGGCATCACCGGACGGTGCGGGAAATGGCCCATGAAGAAGGGCTCGTTCATCGTCACGTTCTTCAGGGCCAGGACGCGCTTGTTCTTTTCCAGCTCGGTGACACGGTCCACCAGCAAGAAGGGGTAGCGGTGGGGGAGCCGCTTGAGGATCTGGTGGATGTCCATCACGGGAGCGCTCATGGTTCGATCTTCTTTTCAAGGGCGCGAAGGCGGCTTCGCAGGGTGTGCAACTGGCGCAGCGTGGCTGCGTTCTTTTCCCAGGACGCATTGTCGTCGATGGGAAACACGCCGCTGTACTGGCCCGGCTTGGTGAGCGAACTCATCACGAAGCTGCCGGCGCTGACATGGACATGGTCAACGATCTCCAGGTGGCCCAGCACCATGGCCGCGCCGCCGAAGGTGCAGTGCGCGCCGATGCGGGCGCTGCCGGCCACGCCGACGCAGCCGGCCATCGCGGTGTGGGCGCCGATGCGCACGT
Source organism: Ideonella aquatica (assembly GCF_018069755.1). Taxonomy (GTDB): domain Bacteria; phylum Pseudomonadota; class Gammaproteobacteria; order Burkholderiales; family Burkholderiaceae_C; genus Ideonella; species Ideonella aquatica. The sequence continues at coordinate 163,029 of NZ_JAGQDE010000008.1, forward strand.
TGTGGGCGATCTGGATCAGGTTGTCGAGCTTGACGCCGTCGGCCAGCACGGTGTCGTCCAGCGCACCGCGGTCGATGCAGGTGTTGGCGCCGATGTCAACGTCGTCGCCGATCACCACGCTGCCGAGCTGTTCGATCTTTTCCCAGCGGCCCTGGTGCGGCGCGAAACCGAAACCGTCGGAGCCGACCACCGCGCCTGGCTGCAGCGTGCCGCGTGCACCGATCACGCAAGCCGCGCCAAAGTGGACGCGGGCGATCAGGCGCGTGCCCTCGCCCACCACCGCATCGGCGCCGACCAGGCACTGCGGACCGATCACGGCGCCGGCGGCGATGCGGGCGCCCTCCTCCACCACCGCCTGGGCGCCCACGTGGGCGCTGGGATGCAGTTCAACCCCGCGACCGATCACCGCGCTGGGATGCACGCCCGGCACGGCGGTCGGGCGCAGGCGCGCGGCAAACCAGCGGGTCAGGCGGGCGTAGTACAGGTAGGGATCGGCGGTGACGATGACCGCGGCGCCGCGGGCCAGCGCGGCCTCGCGCAGGTCCTCGCGCACCACCAGCGCGCCGGCCTGGCTGCGCTCCAGCAGCGGGCGCAGGCGCGCCTGGGCAACAAAGCTGAGGTCGCCCGGGCCGGCCGTCTCCAGTGAAGCAATGCGTGCGATGCGACACTCGCCATCGCCGTGCAACTCACCGCCGAGGTCGCCGACGATATCGGCCAGCCGCAGGGTCGGCAGGGCGCCTGACGTCGCCGTCATGCCCTGCCGCGGTGTCACTTGCCAGCGTTGAGCGCGTCGATCACCTTCTTGGTGATGTCGACACGCGGGCCGGCGAAAACCACGTCCTGCAGGATCAGGTCGTACTTTTCGGTTTCAAAGATCTGCTTGATGACCTTGCTGGCGCGCTCGCTGACCGCGGCCAGTTCTTCGTTCTTGCGCTGGTTCAGGTCTTCCAGCAACTCGCGGCGCTTGCGTTCGAAGTCGCGCTGCTGCTCGGCCAGATCACGCTGGCGACGGGTGCGCTCGGCCTCGGACAGCGTGGGGCCGTCCTTCTCGAGCTTCTCGAAGGCCTGGCGCAGCTTGTTGCCGGTGTCGTTCAGCTCGGTCTCGCGCTTCTTGAACTCGGCCTCGAGCTTGGCCTGAGCGGCCTTGGCGGGCGATGCCTCGCGCAGCACGCGTTCGCCGTTCACGTAGCCGATCTTCAGCTCCTGGGCCTGGGCGGCGGCGAACGAGAGCGCCAGCGCCGATGCGGCGAGCAGCGATTTCACGGGAGAGGTCATCATCAGAAAGCCGTTCCGATCTGAAACTGGAAGCGTTGGATTTTATCGCCACTGAAGGAGCGAATCGGTGTCCCCCAACTGAGCTTGAAGGGGCCGACCGGCGACACCCAGCTCACGCCGATGCCGGCTGAGGCGCGCAGGTCGCGCAGCGACAGCGGCTGACCCAGGCGCCAGACGTTGCCGGCGTCGGCAAAGGCGAAGACGCGCAGCGACTTGTCGTTGCCGCTGCCGGGCACCGGCAGGTAGAGCTCGCTGTTGAGGTTCAGGCGCTTGGGGCCGCCGTCATAGGCGCCGGTGATGTCGACGCTGCCGAAGGAGCCCTGGTCGAACACCCGCACCGAGCCCAGGCCGCCGCCATAGAAGTTCTTGAACAGCGGATAAGGCTTGCCGCGCAGGCCGTAGCCCAGGCCGAGCTCGCCATTGAGGCCCAGCGTCAGCTTGTTGGTGAGCGCGAAGTACTGCTGGTACTGGCCGTTCAGGCGCGCATAGGTGACGTCACCGAGCAGGCTGATGTCGACGTTGACGCGCTGGAAACGACCCTTGGTGGGCACCATCGGGTTGTCGCGCTCCTCGCGCGCCCAGCCGATGGTCAGCGGGAACGAGGTGGAGTAGGCGCCGAAGGTCGAGCGGTAGGTGTAGTAGCTGTTGGGCACGCCTGACGAGGTGCCGATGATGGTCTGCTCGACGCCCAGGCCGAAGAAGACCGTGTCGTACTCGGTGAAGGGCACGCCGAAACGCACCGCCATGCCCGGCGTGGCCAGTTGATAGGCATCGCCCAGGCTGTTGAGCGGCTTGGAGGTGCGGTAGTACAGGTCCACCGCGCGCGAGACGCCGTCATCCGTGAAGTACGGATCGACCGTGCTGATCAGCAGGTTGCGCTGCGACTTGCTGGTGTTGACGTCCACGCCCAGGTAGTTGCCCGAGCCCAGGATGTTCTCCTTGCGCACCGAGGCCGACAGCGAGAGCTTGTCGTACTGCGAGAAGCCCGCCGCCAGCTGCAGCGTGCCGGTCTGCTTCTCGGTGACATTGACCACCAGGTCGACCTGGTCGGGTGCGCCGGGCACTTCGTTGGTGTCGATCGTGACTTCATCGAAGAAGCCCAGACGCTCGACCCGGTCGCGCGAGAGCTTGATCTTGGCGCCGTCGTACCAGGCCGATTCGAACTGGCGGAACTCGCGGCGAATGACCTCGTCGCGCGTGACGGTGTTGCCGGCGACATTGACGCGGCGCACATACACGCGCTGCCCGGGCTGGCCCTGGAAGACGACCACCACCTGGCCGGTCTTGCGGTCGATTTCGGTGCGGGGCTCGATTCGCGCAAAAGCGTATCCGTAGGTGGCGTAGAGCTCGCTGAAGGCCTTGACCGTGGCCGTGACTTCTTCGCCGCGGTAGTTCTGGCCCGGGCGCACCTGGATCTGGTCGCGGAAGTCGCCGTCGCGGCCCAGGAACTCGCCATCCAGCTTGATGCCGGTCACCACGTAGGGCTGGCCCTCGTCGACGGTGATCGTGATCGAGATGTCCTGCTTGTCCGGCGAGATCGTGACCTGGGTCGACTTGATGTCAAACTCAAGGTAGCCGCGGTTCAGGTAGTAGGAGCGGATCTTCTCGAGGTCGGCGTTGAGCTTGGTGCGGGCGTAGCGGTCCGACTTGGTGTACCAGGTGAGCCAGCCACCGGTGGTCAGGTCGAGCAGGTCCAGCAGCGTGGACTCGGACACCGCCTGCGAGCCCAGGATGCGGATCTCGCGGATCTTGGCGATATCGCCTTCAGTGACGGTGAAGGCGATGTTGACGCGGTTGCGCTCGATCGGCGTGACCGTGGTGGTGACCTCGGCACCGTAGAAACTCTTGCTGAGGTACTGGCGCTTGATCTCCTGCTCGGCGCGGTCGATCACGGCCTTGTCAAAGGGCTGGCCTTCACCGATGCCGTTGTCCTTCAGCGCCTTGGCCAGGGTGTCCTTGTCGAACTCCTTGAGGCCGCTGAAGCTGACCGTGGCGATCAGCGATCGCTCATCGACCACCACCACCACGACCTTGCCGTCGACATCCAGGCGCACGTCCTTGAACAGGCCGGTGGCGAACAGCGCACGCAGTGCCGCCGAGCCCTTGTCGTCGTTGTAACTGTCGCCCACACGGAAAGGCAGCGCATTGAACACACTGCCGGGATCGCCGCGCTGCAGACCCTCGATGCGGATGTCTTCAATCTGGAAGGGCTCGACAGCCCAGGCGGGCGCCACGATGGCGGCAAGCGCCATGGTCACACCAGCCGGCACCGGGCGCAGCCGGCTCGTCAGGAAAGGAAATGGCATCGGAGGAGTCAATGCAGGCCCAGCAAGCGGGCCACGTCGTTGGACAGGGCGATAGACATCATCAGCAGGAGCACCACGGCGCCGCCTCGCTGCAGCCTGCGCAACCAGACATCCGTGACCGGGCGACCGGTCAGGCCCTCGAAAAGATAATATATCAGGTGGCCGCCATCCAGGATCGGCAGCGGCAGCAGGTTCAGCACACCCAGGCCCACGCTGACGTTGGCCAGGAAGATCAGGAACTCGGTCAGGCCCACGCGCGCCGTCTGGCCCGCGTAGTCGGCAATCGTCAGCGGACCGCTCAGGTTCTTGACCGAGGCCTCGCCGATCAGCATGCGCCCCAGCATCTTCAAGCTCAGCTGAGCGGTTTCCAGCACCTGGCGCACGCCGCGCACCGCGCCGTCCACCAGGCCCAGCCGGACGGTCAGCATCTGCGGCGGCTCACCGATGTAGGCGTCGACGCGGCCGAAGGTCTGGCCGCCCTCTTCCACCCGCCGTGGCTGCACCTCGAGCTGCATCACCACGCCGCTGCGGTCGATGGTCCAGCGCATGGCCTGGCCGGCGCCCTGGCGAATGCGCTCGCGCAGTGCGGCGGCGTCGGCCACCGACACCTCGTCCACCCGCAGCACGCGGTCACCCTGGCGCAGTCCGGCCTGCTCCGCCGGACCGCCGGCCACCAGGGTACCCATCACCGGATCGGTCCAGGGGCCGGGCAGGCCGATCTGGCGCCAGGTGGCGGCGTCCAGGTCATGGCCCTCGAGGCGGTCCAGGGCCAGCGTCAACTGGCGCCGATGGTTGCCTCGCTCGTCGGTCACCTCCAGCTGCAGCGGTCGGTGCTCGGCGGCGGCCTGGGTGATGCGCCAGCGCAGGTCGGTGAGCGAGCGGATCTCCAGACGCTCGTCATCGTCAATGACGGCATCAACGCGGTCGCCCGGCAGCAGGCCCGCCTGGGCCGCCAGGCCGCCCACGGGTGGCGTGGCCAGGTGGGCGGCGGGCTCGCGCACGCCAATCCAGTGCGTGGCGGTGAAGAGCAGCGCCGCCAGCAGCAAATTGGCCAGTGGTCCGGCCGCGACGATGGCCACGCGCGAGCGCAGTGGCTGTTGGTCGAAGGCCTGGGCGCGCCAGGCCTCGGGCACCGGGCCCTCGCGCGAGTCCAGCATGCGCACATAGCCGCCCAGGGGCAGCAGCGACAGCGTGTACTCGGTGGACGCGGCGTCGCGCTGGCGGCGCCAGACCACGCGGCCAAAGCCGATGGAAAAGCGCAGCACCCGCACGCCACACCAGCGGGCGACCTGGAAGTGGCCCCACTCATGGACGGCAATCAGCACGCCCAGCGTGACGAGAAAGGCCAGAACCGTGGTCATCGACAGGTCAGAGCGCCGCCGCGGCGATCAGTTCCCGCGCCGCCCGGCGGGCGCGCTGGTCCAGCGCCAGCAGTTCCTCGACCGAGGCCTGCGCCGGCAGCGCCGGGATCACGCGCTCCAGCGTGCCCTGGTTGATGCGGTGGATGCCGTCAAAGGCCAGGCGCCGCTCCAGGAAGGCCGCCACGGCCTCCTCGTTGGCGGCGTTCAGCACGGCCGTGCTGCCCTCGGGGGCACGCAGCGCGTCCCAGGCCAGAAACAGGCCCGGGAAACGCTCGGGGCTGGGGGCCTCGAACTCCAGCGCGCGCAGCGACAGCAGATCCAGCGCCGAGGCACCTGATTCGATGCGCTCCGGGAAGGACAGGCCGTAGGCGATCGGCACGCGCATGTCGGGGGTGCCCAGCTGCGCCAGCACCGACTGGTCGCGGCACACCACCATCGAGTGGATGATGCTTTGCGGATGGATCACCACGCGGATCTGCTCGGGCGTCAGGTCGAACAGCCAGCGCGCCTCGATCACCTCGAGGGCCTTGTTCATCATCGTCGCCGAGTCGACCGAGATCTTGCGGCCCATCACCCAGTTCGGATGGGCGCAGGCCTCCTCGGGCGTGACCTGGGCCAGGGTGGCACGGTCGCGCTGGCGGAACGGGCCACCCGAGGCGGTCAGCACGATGTGGTCGATGCGCTGCGCCCAGACCGTGCGGTCCTGCGGCAGGCACTGGAAGATGGCGGAGTGCTCGGAGTCGATCGGCAGCAGCGTGGCGCCGCCCTGAGCCACCGCCGCCATGAAGGCCGCGCCGCCCACGACCAGGGCTTCCTTGTTGGCCAGCAGCAGGCGCTTGCCGGCGCGGGCCGCCGCCATGCAAGGCGGCAATCCGGCGGCGCCGACGATGGCGGCCATCACCGCATCCACTTCCGGATGCTCAGCCAGCTCGACCAGCGCCTGCGGGCCGTCGAGCACCTCGGTGCGGCTGCCGGCCTCGCGCAGGCGGCGGCGAAGCTCGGCCGCGGCCGCGGTGTCCGACATGGCCGCATAGCGCGGTGTCACCTGCAGGCACTGCGCCAGCAGCTCGTCCACGCGCGCATGGCCGGTCAGCGCGAAGGCCTCGAAGCGATCGGGGTGGCGGGCCACCACATCCAGCGTGTTGGTGCCGATCGAGCCGGTGGCGCCGAGGATGCAGAGCTGGAGTCGGTTCATCGGGGGATCCTCGTTCAGGGCACCAGCGAGGCCAGGGCCATCGCGGCGGGCAGCGTGGGCAGCAGCGCATCGACGCGGTCGAGCACACCGCCATGGCCGGGCAGCAGGCGGCTGGAGTCCTTGGCCCCCACCGCGCGCTTGGCCAGCGACTCGATCAGGTCGCCCATCACACTGAGCGCGCACAGGAAGATGATGCCCAGCACCAGACCGGGCCAGCCCAGGCGCTGCTGGATGATGGCAAAGATGCTGGGCGCCTCGCCGGCCTGTGTCGGCGACAGCATGATCCAGCCCGCCGCCAGCAGCGCCACGCCAGCCATGCCCGACCAGACGCCCTCCCAGCTCTTGCCCGGGCTGATCGCCGGCGCCAGCTTGCGCCGGCCAAAGCGCCGCCCGCCGAAGTAGGCGGCAATGTCGGCCATCCACACCACGCAGAACACCGACAGCAGAAACTCCAGGCCGCGCGCCTTGCCCGCGGCCAGCGCCAGCCAGGCGGCACACAGCACAAGCACGCCAATCACCAGACGCAGGCCCGCCGACAGCTGCGGCCAGGCGCTGGGTCCCTTGGCCAGCGCCAGCGAGCCACCCAGCACCCAGCAGGCCGTGGTCAGCCACCACACGGCGGGCGGCACCTGCTGCACCAGGCCCTGCGCCCAGGCCAGGGCGCACAGCGCCGCCACCAGCGCGCCCAGACCCAGCGATGCGCCGAAGCCCAGACCATTGAGACGGCCCCACTCCCAGCCGCCGGCACCAATCAGCACCAGGGTCAGCGTGGCGAAGGGCCAGGTGGCGGGCACCAGCAGGGCGGGCAGCAGCAGCGCCAGCAGCACCAGCGCCGTGATCACGCGTTGCAACAGCATGGAGGGGCGCCGGTCAGGCGATCGAGGACGCGGAGCCGGTGGTCTTGACACCGCCAAAACGGCGGTCTCGACCGGCATAGGCCGCCAGCGCGCGGTCGACTTCGCGTTCATCGAAATCGGGCCACAGGCAGTCGGAGAAATGGAATTCGGCGTAGGCAATCTGCCACAGCAGGTAGTTGCTCACGCGCAGCTCGCCGCCGGTGCGGATGAACAGATCCGGGTCGGGCGCGTAGGCCAGCGACATGCGGGCCGACAGCGCCTCTTCGGTGAGTTGCTCGGGTGACAGCCCCTCGGCCATCGCGCGGCGCGCGGCCTGCACGATGTCCCAGCGGCCGCCGTAGTTGAAGCAGACGGTCAGCACCAGGCCCGTGTTGGCGGCGGTGTCGGCCTCGGACTGGTTCCAGGCGGCGCGCACTTTCTCGGACACCGCACTGCGGTCGCCGACGATGCGCACCCGCACGCCCTGGCTGGCCAGCTTGCCCAGGTACTTGGCCACGCCCACCAGCACCAGGTTCATCAGGCCGGAGACCTCGTCCTCGGGGCGCTTCCAGTTCTCGGACGAGAAGGCGTAGACAGTGAGGTACTCGACGCCGCGCTTCTGGCAGTGGTCGACCACCCGGATCAGCGCGTCCATGCCGGCCTTGTGGCCCACCACGCGCGGCATGAAGCGCTTCTTGGCCCAGCGGCCGTTGCCATCCATCACGATGGCCACATGCCGTGGGACGGCGCAGTCGTGCTCAGCCACGTCAGACAGCCAGGATGTCGGCTTCCTTGGCGTGGACCAGCTTGTCGATCTCGGCCACCACCTTGTCGGTCAGCTTCTGGACATCGTCCTGGGCGCGACGCTCGTCGTCCTCGGAGATCTCCTTGTCCTTCAGCAGCCTCTTCAGGTGGTCGTTGGCATCGCGGCGCAGGTTGCGCACCGCCACCTTGGCGTTCTCGCCCTCGTGGCGCACGACCTTGGTCAGCTCCTTGCGGCGCTCCTCGGTCAGCGCCGGCATCGGTACGCGCAGCAGGTCGCCCTGGGACGACGGGTTCAGGCCCAGGTCGGATTCGCGGATGGCCTTCTCGATCTTGGCGCCCATGCCCTTTTCCCAGGGCGTGACACTGATCGTGCGGGCGTCCAGCAGGCTGACGTTGGCGACCTGGCTGATCGGCACCATCGAGCCGTAGTAGTCCACATGGACCTGGTCCAGGATGCCCGGGTGGGCGCGACCGGTGCGGACCTTCTGCAGGTCGCTCTTGAGCGCCTCGATGGACTTGGCCATCTTGGACTCGGCGTTCTTCTTGATGTCGGCAATCGTCATGGTCGTGATCCTCAGACGTGAACCAGCGTGCCCTCGTCCTCGCCCTGCACCACGCGCTTGAGCGCGCCGGGCTTGAAGATCGAGAACACCTTGATCGGCAGCTTCTGGTCGCGGCACAGGGCGAACGCGGTGGCGTCCAGCACCTGCAGGTTCTTCGCGATCGCCTCGTCGAAGCTGATGTTGGTGTAGCGCGTGGCGCTGGGGTCCTTCTTGGGGTCGGCAGTGTAGACGCCGTCGACCTTGGTGGCCTTGAGCACCACCTGGGCACCGATCTCGGCGCCGCGCAGCGCGGCCGCGGTGTCGGTGGTGAAGAAGGGGTTGCCGGTGCCGGCGGCGAAGATCACCACCTTGCCTTCTTCCAGGTACTGCAGCGCCTTCGGGCGGACATAGGGCTCGACCACCTGCTCGATCGAGATGGCCGACATGACGCGCGCGGTCATGCCCTCCAGGCGCATCGTGTCGGCCAGGGCCAGCGAGTTCATCACCGTGGCCAGCATGCCCATGTAGTCGGCGGTGGCGCGGTCCATGCCCACCGAGCCGCCGGCCACGCCGCGGAAGATGTTGCCGCCGCCGATCACCACCGCCACCTCGCAGCCCAGCTGGGTCACCTCCTGCACTTCGCGCACCATGCGCACGATGGTGGCGCGGTTGATGCCGTAGGCGTCATCGCCCATCAGGGCCTCGCCGGAGAGTTTCAGCAGGATACGCTTGTAGGCGGGCATGCAGGGGTGTCCTTGCAGGGTTCGGTGAACGTGGAAGTGTAAGCCGGGCACCTCCTCGTGAGCGGTGCCCGGCGGTGGCGCTTTACGCGCCCTTGGCAGCGGCGACCTGGGCGGCCACTTCGGCCGCGAAGTCGTCGACCTTCTTCTCGATGCCTTCGCCGACCACGTACAGGGTGAAGCCCTTGACGGTGGTGTTGGCCGACTTCAGGTGGGCGGCGACGGTCTGCTTGCCGTCGGCGGCCTTGACGAAGACCTGGTCGAACAGCGAGACCTCCTTCAGGTACTTCTGCACCGAGCCGTCAACCATCTTGGCGACGATCTCGGCCGGCTTGCCGGACTCGGCGGCCTTGGCAGCAGCCACCGAGCGCTCACGCTCGATCAGCTCGGCCGGCACGTCGGCCGAGGTCAGCGCCACCGGCTTCATCGCGGCGACGTGCATGGCGACGTCCTTGGCGGCGACGGCGTCACCGTCGAACTCCACCACCACGCCGATGCGGGTGCCATGCAGGTAGCCAGCCAGCGCGCTGCCCTCGAAGCGCTTGAAGCGGCGGAAGGACATGTTCTCGCCGATCTTGCCGACCAGGCCCTTGCGCACGTCCTCTAGCGTGGGGCCGAAGCCGTCTTGCTCGTAGGCCAGCGCGCCCAGTGCCGCGACGTCGGCCGGGTTGTGCTGGGCGATCAGCTTGGCAGCACCCTGCGCCAGGGCCAGGAAGCTGTCGTTCTTGGTGACGAAGTCGGTCTCGCAGTTGACCTCGATCATGGCGCCCACGCTGCCGTCGATCGCCGAAGCGACCACGCCCTCGGCGGTGACGCGCGAAGCGGCCTTGCCGGCCTTGGTGCCCAGCTTGACGCGCAGGATTTCCTCGGCCTTGACCATGTCGCCTTCGGCTTCGGTCAGCGCCTTCTTGCACTCCATCATCGGGGCGTCGGTCTTGGCGCGCAGTTCGGCAACCATGCCGGCGGTGATAGCAGCCATCGTGTTTTCTCCGTTGCTGGCGGCGGCGCTACGGGCGGCCGCCGCGGGTTGTGCTTGAGTGTTCAGGGGTGTGAAAAAGGGGCTGTGACAGCCCCTGCTTCACGACGGCGCCCGAGGGCGCCGGGAGCATCAGGCCTGCTCGTTGACCTCGACGAATTCGTCGCCGTCGGCAGCCACGGCCTGCACCAGGTCGGTGGTGGCGTTGGCCTTGCCTTCCAGCACGGCGTCAGCCACGGCCTTGGCATACAGCGCCACGGCCTTGGCCGAGTCGTCGTTGCCGGGGATCACGTAGTCCACGCCGTCGGGCGAGTGGTTGGTGTCGACCACGCCGATCACGGGGATGCCCAGCTTCTGGGCTTCGGCCACGGCGATCTTGTGGAAGCCTACGTCGATCACGAAGATGGCGTCGGGCAGCGCGTTCATGTCCTGGATGCCGCCGATGTCCTTCTCGAGCTTGGCCAGCTCGCGGTCAAACATCAGGGCTTCTTTCTTGATGCGCATTTCGGCGCCAGAGTCCTTCTGGGCCTGCATGTCCTTGAGCTTCTTCAGCGAGCCCTTGACCGTCTTGAAGTTGGTCAGCATGCCACCCAGCCAGCGCTGGTCCACGTAGGGCATGCCGGCGCGCTGGGCCTCGGCGGCCACCACTTCGCGCGCCTGGCGCTTGGTGCCGACGATCAGGATCGTGCCGCGCTTGGCCGCCAGCTGGCGCACGAACTTCATGGCCTCTTCAAACTTGGGAAGCGTCTTCTCCAAGTTGATGATGTGGATCTTGTTGCGATGGCCGTAAATGAACGGGGCCATCTTGGGGTTCCAGAAGCGGGTTTGGTGGCCAAAGTGGACACCGGCTTCCAGCATTTCACGCATCGACACGGACATAGGTCACTCCGAAGGTTGGGTCTAGAATCCCGACACGAATCGCTGCATGGGTTGACGCCTTGTCACACCTGCTTGCAGCGACACCTGGATGGGTCGGGTTCGCGAATCGGACCGCCCCGTCTGACGGCGAGGGGCGCATGCCCTTCACCACTCCCACGACGAGACTCTCGGCCCGGCTTGTCTGGACGCCGCGCGATGCATCGCACCCCATGGTCCTCCAGATAAACCCGCAGAGTATAGCATCCCGCAGCGCGCCGTCGCTGAGCCAGTTGCTCGCCCCGCTTCACACCGGCCAGTCCAGCGCGCGCGCGCTGCTGGAGCGCCACCTGGACTGCGCCCGCTCGGCGCCAGCCCAGGCGGCTTTCGTCCGGCTGTTCGATGACGCCGCCCGCGCCCAGGCCGATGCCCTGGACGCACAGCCGCACAGCGGCCAGGCGCTGCCGCCGCTGGCCGGCCTGGTGGTGTCCGTCAAGGACCTGTTCGACGTGGCCGGCCAGCCTGCCACCGGTGGCTCAGTGGTGCTGGACGGCCACCACTCGGCGCTCAGCGGCCGGCCGGCCGCACAAACGGCTGATGCCCCGGCCGTGGCGCGGCTGCGAGCCGCTGGCGCGCTGCTCATTGGCCACGGCAACTGCACGGAATTCGCCTTTTCGGGCGTCGGCCAGAACCCGCACTTCGGCACGCCCACCAATCCGGTGGCCGCCCTGCTGGATGCGGCACCGCGCATCGCTGGCGGCTCCACCAGCGGCGGCGCGCAGGCGCTGGCGCTGGGCGCCTGCATGGCCGCGCTGGGCAGCGACACCGGCGGCTCGATCCGCATTCCCGCCGCGCTGTGCGGCCTGGTGGGCTACAAGTCCACCCAGGCGCTGGTGCCGCGCGGCGGCTGCATTCCGCTGTCCGACAGCCTGGACACCGCCTGCGCCATGACCCCCGACGTGGACGGCGCCATCCGCGTGCACGAGGCCCTGGCCGCGCGCCGCGTCAACCGCGCCGCGACCCGCCTGTCCAGCAGCCGCCTGGCCGTGCCGCAAGACGTGATGCTCGACGACCTGGAGGCACCGGTGGCGCGCGCTTTCGAGGCCGCGCTGTCGCAGTTGTCCGCCGCTGGCGCCCGGATCACGCCGTTGCGCTGCCCGCTGCTGCCCCAGGGCGCGGCCTTGCAGGGCGCATTCAGCCTGGCCGCGGTCGAGGCCCACGCCTGGCACCGCCACCACCTGGCCCGCGACGCCGCCCGCTACGACCCGCGCGTGCTGACCCGCCTGCAGCGCGGCGCTGGCATTGCCGCCGATGACTACCTCGACCTGTGCCGCGCCCGCCGGACCTGGATCGACGCCCTGCAATCGGCGCTGGCCGGCTTCGACGCCGCGCTCAGCCCCACTGTTGCGCTGCTCGCGCCGCCCAGCGCGCCCTTGCTGTCTGACGACGACGTGTTCCACCGCACCAATGCCGCGCTGCTGCGCAATCCCTCGCTGGTCAACCTCTTCGATGGCTGCGCGATCAGTCTGCCCTGCCAGGCGCCCGGCGAGATGCCGGTGGGTCTGATGCTGTGGGCCGGCGCCGGCCGCGACGACGCCCTGCTGAGCCTGGCGCTGGACGCCGAGGCCGCCTTGGCCAGGCACGGAGGCTGACATGCACGTGGCCGTCATCGGCGCTGGCCTGGCCGGCGTGTGCAGCGCGTTCGAGCTGGCCTCGGCCGGCCACCAGGTCACCGTGGTCGAACGCCATGCCGGCGTCGCCGCCGAGGGCAGCTTTGCCAACGGTGGACTGCTGGCCGGCGCCTACACCGCCGCCTGGCAGGCGCCGGGCCTGCCCACCCGGCTGCTGGCTCCGGTGCAGTCGGGCGGCTGGGGCTGGCAGGCCCTGCGCCCGTCGGTGTGGTCGCCATGGTGGCGCCAGCGCCAGCACCGCCGCTCGCCGCGCCAAGCCGCCAGCCGCGCGGCGCTGCTGGCCTTGTCGCGCCTGAGTCGCGCCCGACTGGACGAGCTGACGCTGCGATGGAGCCTGGCGCGCGAGCAGGCCGAGGGCCTGCTGGTGTTGCTGCGCACCGAGCGCGAGCTGGCGCAGTTGCGCGCGGGCCTGGATTGGCTGGCCGAACAGGGCGTGGCACACCACTGCGTGGATGCCGAGGGCGCGCGGGCGATCGAGCCCGGCCTGAGCACCGAGCCCGGCCTGCATGCCGCCCTGCACTTCCCGGGCGATGCCGCCGCCAACAGCCGGCAGTTCGTCCACCAGCTCAAGACCGAGGCCCAGGCGCTGGGCGTGCGCTGGCTGTTCCAGCACGAGGTGACCGGCCTGGCCGGCGCGCACGGGGGCGGTCCGCTGCAGCTGAGCCTGGCCGGATCGCGCGAGCCGGTGCCACCCGCCCGCGCAGGTGCGCCAGTGCCCTTGCTCAGCGTTGATGCGGTGGTGCTGTGCGCGGCGCAAGGCGCACCCGCGCTGCTGCAGTCGCTGGGCGTGCGCCTGCCGGCGGTGGTCCACAGCGCCTGCAGTTTCACCGCACCGTTGCGGCTGGAGGACGGCCTGCTCGACCTGACCCCCCGCGCCGCCATCCTGGATCAGCGCCAGCAGATCAGCATCGCGCGCCAGGGTGACCGCGTCCGCGTGGCCGGTGGCGTGCGCCCCGGCGTGCAGCTGGGTCGCCCGCCAGCGGCCGACATGCGGCGCCTGTACCGCGTGCTGGACGACTGGTTCCCTGGGGCTGCCCACACCAGCCGCAGCCTCGAATGGTGCGGCCCGCGCCTGGCGGTGACCGATGGTCTGCCGCTGATCGGCCCCAGCGGCGTGCCTGGCGTCTGGCTCAACACCGCGCACGGCGCCAGTGGCTGGACCCTGGCCTGCGGCGCGGCGCAGCAACTGGCGGCTCAGATCAGCCAGCAGCCAGCGCCGGTGGATCCGGCGCCCTTCGCGCTGGAGCGCTTGCGCTAAGCTGGGCGGCATGGCCGTCGACCTGCGCTTCGTTGTCCCTGGCACCACCGCTGCGCCGCTGCACGGCCAGGCGGCCTCTCGGGCCATGGAGGCCCGGGCCTGTGCGCAGGCCGGCGACTTCACGCTGATGCAACGGGCCGGCACCGACGCCGCCCGCCTGGTCCTGGCACGCTGGCCGCATGCCCGGCGCATCTGGGTGGCGTGCGGTCCCGGCAACAACGGTGGCGACGGCCTGGTGATGGCGCGCCGTCTGCACCAGCTGGGTCGCCAGGTCAGCATCACGCACCTGGGCAGCCGGGGTCCGGCACCGGCCGATGCCAGCCGCGCGCTGACCGAGGCCGTGCAGGCGGGCGTGCCGGTCGGCGAGCCCCCCGCCGCCGGCACGGTGGACCTGGCCGTGGATGCGTTGCTGGGCCTGGGCCAGAACCGGGCGCCGTCCGAGACCGTGGCCGCGCTGGTGGATGCCCTGCACGCCTGCCAGGCCCCGATCCTGGCGCTGGACCTGCCCACCGGCCTGGACACCGACAGCGGTCAGGCCTTGGGTGAGCACACGGTGCGGGCCCATGCCACGCTGTGCCTGCTGACCCTCAAGCCCGGCCTGTTCACTGCCGAGGGGCGCGACCATGCCGGCGAGATCTGGTGGTCGACGCTGGGCGCCGCGCTGGACAGCGCCGCACCGGATGCGCGCCTGCTGGGCGCCGACGACGCCCAGCGCCTGCCACCCAGGCCCCACGCCGGCCACAAGGGCGCCTTCGGCGACCTGTGGGTGCTGGGCGGTGCACCCGGCATGCAAGGCGCTGCGCTGCTGGCGGCGCGGGCCGCGCTGTCGGCGGGCGCCGGGCGGGTGTACCTGGCCAGCCTGGCCGATGCGGGCGCCCTTCCCGCCCCGGCCGCGCTGATGCAGCGGGAGGCCCGCGCACTGCGCGAGCCCGCGCTCCTGGCTACTGCCACCGTGGTGGCGGGCTGCGGCGGTGGCGCCGACGTGGCGGCCGAGCTGCCCGCCCCGATCCACCATGCCGCCCGGCTGCTGCTGGACGCTGATGCGCTCAATGCCGTCGCTGCCGAGCCCGCGCTAGCCAGCGCGCTGACGGCCCGCGGCCGTGCCGGTCGACCCACGGTGCTGACACCGCATCCGCTGGAGGCCGCACGCCTGCTGGACAGCAGCACGCGCGCCGTGCAGTCCAACCGCCTGGAGGCCGCGCGGGCGCTGGCGCAGCGCTTCGGTGCGGTGGTGGTGCTCAAGGGCTCGGGCAGCGTCATCGCCGCGCCCAACGGTCCCCCGTGGATCAATGGCAGCGGCAACGCGCGCCTGGCCACGGCCGGCACCGGCGACGTGCTGGCCGGCTGGCTGGGCGGTCGCTGGGCCGCACTGGGCGACACCGCGGACGCGCCGCTGCGGGCCGCTTGCGAGGCCGTCTGGCGCCACGGCCGGGCGGCCGACCGCGCCGGTCCGCACGTGCTGATCGCCGACGCGCTGATCGACGCCATGCTGGCCAGCACGGCCTGACCCCGGGGCGGCCAGCGGCCAGCGGCCGGAGGGCTCAGCGCCGCCGGGTCGCCTTGCGCCGGCCGCCCGTCTTGCCCGAGGCCGCCTCCTGCCGCGGCGAGGCCTTGGTCTTGGCCTTGGTGGCCCCACCGCGGCCTGCCGGCGATTGGCGCGCCTTGGCGGCCTTGGTGGCGCGTTTTTGCACGCGATCCTCGGCCTCCACGCGCTCCAGAGGCGGGCGTTCCTTGCCGGTCGGCCGGCCCTTGGCCAACAGGCGTTCGGGCTCGCCCTCGCGCACCATGCGGAAGTCGATGCGGCGACCGTCCAGGTCGACCCGGCTGACCTGGACCCGCACCCGCGCGCCCACGGCATAGCGCAGGCCGCTGCGTTCGCCGCGCAGTTCCTGGCGCGCCTCATCGAAGCGGAAGTACTCGCTGCCCAGCTCGGTGATGTGCACCAGGCCCTCGACGTACAGCGCATCGAGCGTGACGAAGACACCGAAGGTGGTGACGGCGCTGACCGTGCCCGAGTACTCCTCGCCCAGGCGCTCGCGCATGTAGCGGCACTTCAGCCAGGCCTCGACATCGCGCGAGGCCTCGTCGGCGCGGCGCTCATTGGTGCTGCAGTGCAGGCCCACCTGTTCCCAGCGCTCCAGCTCTGCGGCCTGACCCCGTGGCGGCTTGCCGCCCTTGCGCACCGGCGCACCCACCAGTTCGCCCGTGCTCAGGTGGTAGCGGCGCGACTGCAGGATGGCCTTGATGACGCGGTGCACCAGCAGGTCCGGGTAGCGCCGGATCGGGCTGGTGAAGTGGGTGTAGGCGGCATAGGCCAGGCCAAAGTGGCCGCTGTTGGCTGGCGTGTAGATCGCCTGCTGCATCGAGCGCAGCAGCATGGTGTGGATCTGCTGCGCGTCGGGCCGGTCCTTGGTGGCGGCGGCGATGGCCTGGAACTCGCCCGGCTTGGGCTCATCGCTGACCGACAGGCCCAGGCCCAGCGCGCGCAGGTAGTTCTGCAGCGTCTGGCGCTTCTCGGGCGTCGGGCCCTCGTGCACGCGGTACAGCGAGGCATGCTCGGCACCGGCGATGAAGTCCGCCGCGCAGACGTTGGCCGCCAGCATCGCCTCCTCGATCAGGCGGTGCGCCTCGGTGCGTGTGCGCGGCACGATCTTCTCGATGCGGCCGTTGTCGTCGCAGACGATCTGTGTCTCGGTGGTCTCGAAATCCACCGCGCCGCGCTGGGCGCGGGCCTTCAGCAGCGCGCGGTAGACATCCAGCAGATCCAGCAGTTGCGGCATCAGCGCAGCACGGCGCGTCGCCTCGGGACCACGGCTGTTGAGCAGGGCTGCGGCCACCTCGGTGTAGGTCAGGCGCGCATGCGAGCAGATCACCGCCGGGTAGAACTGGTAGGCGGTGACTTCGCCGTCGGCGCTGACCAGCATGTCACAGACCATGCTGAGGCGATCGACCTCGGGGTTCAGCGAGCACAGGCCGTTGGACAGCTTTTCGGGCAGCATCGGGATCACGCGGCGCGGGAAGTACACCGAGGTGGCGCGCTCGAAAGCGTCATCATCCAGCGCCTCGCCGGGCTTGACGTAGTGGCTGACGTCGGCAATCGCCACCAGCAGTCGCCAGCCCTTGGCGGCTTTCTTGCCCTTGCCCTGCAGGTGGGGCTCACAGTAGACGGCATCGTCGAAGTCGCGCGCGTCCTCGCCATCGATCGTCACCAGCGGCACATCGCGCAGGTCGACGCGGTGCTTCAGATCGGCGGCGCGCAGCTTGTCGGGCAGCGCCGCGGCCTGGGCCAGCGCCTCGGGTGAGAAGCGGTGCGGCACTTCGTACTTGCGCACGGCGATTTCGATCTCCATACCGGGGTCGTCGATCTCGCCCAGCACCTCGGCCACGCGGCCCACCGGCTGCGAGAACATCGACGGCGGCTCGGTCAGCTCGACCGACACCACCTGACCGGCGCGTGCATTGGCCACCGCGTTCTTCGGGATCAGGATGTCCTGACCATAGCGCTTGTCCTCGGGCGCGACGATCCAGGCGCCACCCTCGTGCAGCAGGCGGCCGATGATCGGCGTCTTGCGCCGCTCGATGATGTCGACCACGCGGCCCTCGGGTCGGCCCTTGCGGTCGAAGCGCAGGATGCGAGCGCGCACGCGGTCACGGTGCAGCACGGCGCGCATTTCCTGCGGCGAGAGGTACAGGTCGGGCTCGCCATCGTCGCGCTGCACGAAGCCGTGCCCGTCGCGGTGTCCGTTCACCGTGCCTTCGATCTCGGTCATGGTGACGCCCGGCAGCTGGTTGCTGCTTGAAATGATCTTTGTCTTGATGGTATAGTCCTATCTTTCGCTGATACGCGATGTTCTCATGTGTTCACACAGCAAGAGCGTTGCCGTCTCGACGAAGCCCAGGTGGCGGAATTGGTAGACGCACTAGTTTCAGGTACTAGCGCTGAGAGGCGTGGAGGTTCGAGTCCTCTCCTGGGCACCAAGCATACAAAGGCCAGCATGCACATGCTGGCCTTTTTTGCTTGGGGGCCAGGAAGCAAGGCCCACTGCGGGCCTTGCGCGAGGACGAGAAAGGCCGGGCATGCAGGCCCGGCCGGGGTCGCGCCCATGTGACCGAGTCCTCTCCTGGGCACCAAGCATAAAAAGGCCAGCACGTGAGTGCTGGCCTTTTTTGCCTTGGCGCGACGCTGCTGAAGCGCACGCTCAAAAGTTGCGAGTCCCGGCTGATGCTCTTGAAATCCATGCTATAGTGCAAGGCTCTGCTGATGACGAAAGTCCTCAACGCAGAAATGCCCAGGTGGCGGAATTGGTAGACGCACTAGTTTCAGGTACTAGCGCTGAGAGGCGTGGAGGTTCGAGTCCTCTCCTGGGCACCAAGCATACAAAGGCCAGCACGACAGTGCTGGCCTTTTTTGCTTCTGCAACGCCAGCAAAGACAAGGCGCAAGCAAAGACAAGGGGCCCGCAGGCCCCTTCTCGTTGATACATCAGACCGACAGCTTCTTCGCGAGGCCCTCGGGACGCAACGCGTCGTACTCCTCGAAGGGCTGATGGATCCAGGGGCTGGTGGCCAGGGCCTCGACGTAGTAATCCGGCGTGTAGCTCGACACCGCCTTGGTCCAGATCACCGCCGAGCGCAGCTCGGTGATCGCCGGCATGCCGCGCAGCCGATCGACCACCGCCTTGAGCGTGACACCCGAGTCGGCCAGGTCGTCCACCAGCAGCACGCGGCCGGCCAGTTCGCCCTTGGGCATGGTGATGTACTTGGCCATGTCCAGGCGGCCCTGGATGGTGCCGGCCTCAGCGCGGTAGCTGCTGGTGCTCATGATGGCCAGCGGCTTGTCGAAGACGCGCGAGAGGATGTCGCCCGGGCGCATGCCACCGCGGGCCAGGCACAGGATCTGATCAAAGGCCCAGCCGCTGTTGTGGATCTTGAGCGCCAGGCGCTCAGTCAGCAGGTGGTACTCGTCCCAGGATACGTACAGGTGCTTGCCGTCGTCGGTGAGCATGGGGTCTCCAGCGTGGTCAGTGGGGGTGGCGCAGCCGCGTTCAGGCCTGGTAGGGCTGGCGCAGCAGGATGGTGTGGTCGCGGTCGGGGCTGGTCGAGATGACGTGGATCGGCACGCCGGTGACTTCCTCGATGCGGTTCAGGTAGCGGCGGGCATTGGCCGGCAGCTTGTCCAGCTCGGTGACGCCCACCGTGGTCTCGGTCCAGCCGGGCAGCGATTCATAGATCGGCTCGCAGCGGGCGATCTCGTCGGCGCCCATGGGCAGCAGGTCGATCTCCTCGCCATCGAGGCGGTAGCCGGTGCACAGCTTCAGCTCCGTCAGGCCGTCGAGCACGTCGAGCTTGGTGATGCACAGACCCGACAGGCCATTGACCTGGGCCGAGCGCTTGAGCAGCGCAGCGTCGAACCAGCCGCAGCGGCGCGAGCGGCCGGTGGTGACGCCCTTCTCGGCCCCCACGGTGCTCATGTGGTAGCCCGGCGTGCCCGGCACTTCCCAGTCGAGTTCGGTGGGGAACGGACCGCCGCCGACACGGGTGCAATAGGCCTTGGTGATGCCCAGCACGTAGTGCAGCAGACCCGGCCCGACGCCGGAGCCGGCCGCGGCATTGCCCGCGACGCAGTTGCTGGACGTGACGTAGGGGTAGGTGCCGTGGTCGACGTCCAGCAGTGTGCCCTGGGCGCCTTCGAACAGCAGGTTCTGGCCGGCCAGGTGGGCGGCATTGAGCTCGCGCGAGACATCGGCCATCATCGGCTTGAGGGCTTCGGCATGCTGCATGGCTTCGTCATAGACGGCCTGGAACTGCACCTCGCCGCCCTCGATGTAGGGCCGCATCGCCTCGGGGAAGACAAAGCCCTTGGAGCCCAGGAAGCTGGTCAGCACGTGGTTGTGCAGGGCCAGCAGCTCGCGCAGCTTGGCAGCGAAACGCTCGGGGTAGCGCAGGTCCTGCACGCGCAGCGCACGGCGGGCGATCTTGTCCTCGTAGGCCGGGCCGATGCCGCGGCCAGTGGTGCCGATCTTCTCGGTACCGCCCTGCTCGCGCGCGGCCTCGCGGGCCACATCGAGTGCGGCGTGGAAGGGCAGGATCAGCGGGCAGGCCTCGGAGATGCGCAGGCGCGAGCGCACCTCGACGCCGGCCTTCTCCAGCCCGGCGATCTCTTCGAGCAGCTTGGCGGCCGACAGCACCACGCCATTGCCGATGTAGCAGCGCACACCGGGGCGCATGATGCCGCTAGGGATCAGGTGCAGCGCCGTCTTGACGCCATTGATCACCAGGGTGTGGCCGGCGTTGTGGCCGCCCTGAAAGCGCACCACACCCTGGGCGCTTTCGGTCAGCCAGTCGACCAGCTTGCCCTTGCCCTCGTCACCCCATTGGGTGCCGACGACAACGACATTGCGCCCGCGCGCGGTGGAGCCTTGTTGCATCGCTGTGCTCGTCATGCTTGAAATACCTGTGGGGGACGGTCCGCGCTGCGCTCAGAGCGCGCGCAGGACCCAGCGTCCATCGACCTCGAACAGCTCGCGGTCGCATTCGAATTCCTGGGCCTCGTGCTCGTGGCCCGGCAGCGTGCAGACCACGGTCTCACCCTGGCGCCGCAGATGGCGCACGGCCTCGCGCAGGCCCTCGGCCTCGCCCCAGGGCGCGCGGATCGCGCCCTCGGTGCGGGCGGCGCGCGAGACCTCGGCCAGGCCCTTCAGATCGAGGCTGAAGCCCACCGCCGGGCGGTTGCGGCCGAACACCGCACCCACCTCGTCGTAGCGTCCGCCACGGGCCAGGGCATCGGTGGAGCCGCGACCATAGACCGCGAAGCGGATGCCGCTGTAGTAGGCATAGCCGTTCATGTCGGCCAGATCAAAACCCAGCCGGACCTCCGGAAAGGCCTGGCGCACATGGCCGGCCAGCCAGGCCAGGTCGCCCAGCGCGGTGCTGATCTGGCTGCGCTTGGGCAGGCGCTCGGCGGCCTGGGCCAGCACCTCCTCGCCGCCATACAGGTCGGGCAGGAGGGCCAGGGCCTCGCGGGCCTCGGCCGGGCAGCCCACCGACAACGCGCGCAGCGTGGGCAGGTCCTTGACGCTCAGCGCGGTGACCAGCGCCTCCAGCTCGGCCGGGCCCAGCGGCAGACCGGCCAGCACCGAGCGCACAACGCGGGCATCGCCCAGGTCGATGGTGAGGTCACGCACGCCGGCGGCGTGCAGGCCGTCCAGGGCCAGCTCCTGGACCTCCAGGTCGGCTTCCAGGCCAGCGTGGCCGTAGATCTCGGCGCCCAGTTGCAACGGCTCGCGCGTGGCGCGCAGGCCTGAGGGGCGGGTGTGCAGCACCGGGCCGCAGTAGCACAGGCGGGTGACGCCCTGGCGGTTCAGCAGGTGGGCGTCAATGCGGGCGACCTGCGGCGTGGCATCAGCGCGCAGTCCCAGCGTGCGGCCGCTGAGTTGGTCGACCAGCTTGAAGGTTTTGAGATCCAGATCACGGCCGGTGCCGGAGAGCAGCGAGTCGAGGTGCTCGAGCATCGGCGGCATGACCAGCTCGAAGCCGTAGCTGCGGGCCAGATCCAGCCATTGGCGGCGGAGTTCTTCGATGCGCCGTGCCTCGGCGGGCAGGACATCGGCGATGTGCTCAGGCAGCAGCCAGGCAGACGACATGAAACGGCGACCGGGTTAAAAACGGCATTGTACCCGTGTCGCCCGGGCCGGAGCCGCGCTAGCTGGCCAACCACAGCAGCAGCGCGCCGATCGCGATGCTGGCCATGCCGATGAAGCGAATCTGGCCATCCTGCATGGCCAGCACGCGGCGGAACACCTCGCGCCAGCCCTGCGGATGCAGCAGCGGCATCAGGCCCTCGATCACCAGCATCAGGCCCAGTGCGGGCCACAGCCAGTCGGTCCAGCTGCCGCCGTCGGGCGTCATTTGCGGGGTGCCGCCGGCGCTGCAGCACCCGTGCCGCGCATCGCCTTGAAGAAGTCGCTGCCGGGGTCGACCACCATCACGTCGGACTTGTTGCGCCAACTGGCGCGGTAGGCCTCAAGACTGCGGTAGAACTGGGCAAACTGGGGGTCGCGGCCGAAGGCATCGGCATACAGCGCCGAGGCCTTGGCATCGCCCTCGCCCTTGATCTTCTGGGCGTCGCGGTAGGCCTCGGCCAGGATCACCTCGCGCTGGCGATCGGCGTCGGCGCGGATCTTCTCGCCCTCGGCCTGGCCGGTCGAGCGCAGTTCATTGGCCACCTGCTTGCGCTCGGACTCCATGCGGCGGTAGACGGCGTCGGTGATGTTGGCCACGAAATCGGCGCGCTTGATCCGGACATCGACGATCTCGATGCCAAAGCTCTTGGCCTCGTCGCCCAGGCGCTGGCGCACGTCGGTCATGATCTTCTCGCGTTCGCCGGCCAGCACGCCGCCGACGGTGCGCTTGGTGATCTCCTCGTTGAACGCCGCCTGCACCACCGGGCCCAGGCGGGCTTCCAGGCTGCGCAGGTCAGGGCCGCTGTTGCGGATGAACTGGCGCGGGTCGACGATGCGCCACTTCACCAGCCAGTCGATCACCAGGCTCTTCTTTTCGGCGGTGAAGATCGGGCGGCTCTCGGGGCTGTCCAGGGTCTGGATGCGGCGGTCGAGGAAAACCACGTTCTGGAAGGGCGGCGGCAGCTTCCACTTCAGGCCGGGTTCGGAGATCACTTCCTTGATCTCACCCAGCGCATAGATCACGGCCACCTTGCGCTGGTCGACAACGAACAGGGTGGAGGCGGCGAGCATCAACAGGACGAGGCCCGCGGCGACGATACTGGCGATTCGGTTCATGGTGTGTCCCTGTGGCGTACCGGATCAGCGACCTTCGCGGTCGCGGCTGCGGGCGTTGTCACGGTTGCGCACATCGACGGTGGTGCTGTCGACCGCTGCAGGCGCGGGCTGCGCCGCGGGCGCGGCGGCAGCGCTTGCCGGCGTGTTCTGCTGGACCAGCTTGTCCAGCGGCAGGTACAGCAGGTTCGAGCCGCTGCGGCTGTCGGTCATGACCTTGGTGACGTTGCCGTACACCTCACGCATGGTGTCGATGTAGAGACGATCGCGGGTCACGGCCGGGGCCTTCTGGTATTCGCTGTAGACCGAGGTGAAACGCTGCGCATCACCCTCGGCCTGCGCCACCACACGGCCCTTGTAGCCTTCGGCCTCCTGGCGCAGGCGCGCGGCCGTGCCCTGGGCCTTGGGGATCACGTCGCTGGCATAGGCCTGGCCTTCGTTCTTGAAGCGGTCGCGGTCGGCGCCGGCCTTGACGGCATCGTCGAAAGCGGCCTGCACCTGGTCAGGCACCTGCACGTTCTGCAGGTTGACGTTGGCGATGTCGACGCCGGCATTGAGGCGGTCCAGCTGCTGCTGGATCGACTTGACCAGGTCGGCGGCGATGGCGTCACGGCGCTCGTACAGGACCGAGTCGACCTTGCTGCGACCGACAATCTCGCGCACCGCCGATTCGGCCGCCTGGGCCACGGCTTCTTCGGTGCTGGCGTTCTCGAACAGGAAGGCGCGGGCGTCCTTCAGGCGGTATTGCACGGTGAAGCGGATGTCGACGATGTTCTCGTCCTGGGTGAGCATCGACGAGTCGCGCAGGCCGGTGGCCGGCACGGTGGAGGTGCGGCCGATCTCGACCGAGCGCAGCTGCGTCACGCGCACGGTCTCGTGCGATTGGATCGGGTACGGCAGGCGCCACTGAATGCCGGCGCCCGCGGTGCTGCTGTAGCGGCCGAAGGTGGTGACCACCGCCTGTTCGCCTTCCTGCACGATGAACACGCCGCTGCCGGCCCAGATCAGCGCCACCACGCCGGCAATCAGGCCGACGCCGATGCCGGCGCCCTTCATGTCGGGCGAAAAATTGGGGGGATCTTCCGGCGGCTGGGCGCCACCGCCCTTGCCGCTGAACAGGCCCGAGAGCTTGCGATTGAAGTCGCGCCAGAGCTCATCGAGGTCAGGCGGGCCGTCATTGCGGCCATTGCTCAGCAGGCGCCAGCCCTTGGCCAGCGGTCCGCTCAGGCGGGCGCGCAAAAGGTGTCGCCGCGGTGCTGCCGACGCGCTCGTTCGCTCGGTGTGCAGGGGCTCATCCATGGTGGTTGTTTGTCTCTAGTGTTGAGGGGGTGTCGACGGCACCGCGGTGCCGTCCGGCAACTGGCTCACGACGCTGCGGTCAGGGGTGTCGGGGGGCACGGCCTGCGCCGCGATCAGACGGCGCAGTTGGTCCAGGCCCTGCCCCGTGCGGGCGCTGATGAACACGCGTGGGACCCGCAGACCGGCCGACAGTTCCAGCTCGTCGCAGGCCTGGCGCGGCTGTTGCGAGTCGGGCAGCAGGTCGGCCTTGTTGTAGACCAGGATCTGGGCAATGCCCTCGGCGCCGATCTCTTCCAGCACGCGTTCCACTTCGGCCCGCTGCTCGGCCAGCAGCGGACTGGCGGCGTCGACCACGTGCAGCAGCAGGTCGGCGTCGGCCGCCTCCTGCAGCGTGGCGCGAAAGGCCTCGACCAGCTTGTGCGGCAGGTCGCGGATGAAGCCCACGGTGTCGGACAGCGACACCGCGCGCCCAGCCTCGCCCAGGTAGAGCGAGCGGGTGGTGGTGTCCAGCGTGGCGAAAAGCTGGTCGGCGGCATAGGCACGCGCCTTGGTCAGGGCATTGAACAGCGTGGACTTGCCCGCGTTGGTGTAGCCCACCAGCGAGACGCGGAAGGTTCCGCTGCGCTCACGCGCCCGACGCTGGGTGCCGCGCTGGCGCTTGACCTTCTCGAGCCGCTCCTTGAGCTGCTTGATGCGGTCGCCAATCATGCGACGGTCCAGCTCGATCTGGGCCTCGCCGGGGCCGCCGCGGTGACCCACGCCGCCGCGCTGGCGCTCCAGGTGGCTCCAGCGGCGCACCAGGCGCGTGGACAGGTATTGCAGCCGGGCCAGCTCGACCTGCAGCTTGCCCTCGTGGCTTTGGGCCCGCTGGGCGAAGATCTCAAGGATCAGCGCGGTGCGGTCAGCCACCGGCACGCCCAGGTGGCGTTCCAGATTGCGCTGCTGCGCCGGTGACAGCGCTTGATCAAAGATGACGCCATGGGCGCCATGCACCAGCACCAGCTCCTTGATCTCGTCAGCCTTGCCCGAGCCGACGAACAAGGCCGGGTCGGGCGAGCGGCGCTTGGCCAGCACCTTGGCCACGGTCAGGTCACCGGCCGATTCGGCCAGCAACTGCAGTTCGTCCAGCGTGGGGTCGAACGAGGCGCCCGGGCCCAGATCGACGCCCACCAGCACGGCGCGGTTGCTGTCGACGTCCTGGGGCGTGCCGTGTTTGCTCAAGGCGCGCTCGGATGAAGGGGTTGAGCGAGCGGCGCGGCCAGCTGGCCGGCACCGGCTCTGGTCAGCGGGCTCAGTGGGCGTCGCCCTGATCGGCCGGGTGGAAGTTGACGGCCCGGCCCGGCACGACGGTGGAGATGGCGTGCTTGTAGACCATCTGGGTCACGGTGTTGCGCAGCAGCACCACGTACTGGTCGAAGGACTCGATGTGGCCTTGCAGCTTGATGCCGTTGACCAGGTAGATCGAGACCGGAACATGCTCCTTGCGCAGCAGGTTCAGGAACGGGTCTTGTAGAAGTTGCCCTTTGTTGCTCACGATATTGACTCCGTGTTGGAAGTACTGGTTGGAAAGCTGGCACCTTATCACAGGGCGACAGACCCTGTCGGAGCATCCGGCCGCGGGAAGGTTCCCGACCTCAGGCGCTCTTGTCGGTGAAAGGGTTGGTGGAGTGCTTCATGTCGATGCGCAAAGGCGTACCGACCAGCTTGAAGTGCGCACGGAAGCGTGCCTCCAGGAAGCGCTTGTAGGCCTCGGTGACATGTTCCAGCGAATTGCCGTGGACCACGATGACCGGCGGGTTCATGCCGCCCTGGTGGGCGTAGCGCAGCTTGGGACGGCTGCTGCCGGCGCGCTTGGGCGCCTGGTGTTCCACCGCCTCATGCAGCAGGCGGGTCAACACCGGGGTGGGCATCTTGCAGTGCGCCGAGGCGTGCGCATCGGCAATCGCCTTCCACAGCGGGCCCAGGCCCTGGCGGCGGATGGCCGAGATGTGCACGATCGGCGCGAACTTCAGGAAGGCCAGGCGCTGCTCCACCGAGCGTTCCAGCAGCTCGCGCTGGTAGGCATCCACCGCATCCCATTTGTTGATCGCGATGACCACCGCACGGCCCGACTCCAGCACATAGCCAGCGATGTGGGCGTCTTGCTCGCTGACGCCCTGGGTGGCGTCCACCATCAGCACCACCACGCTGGCGTCGGCAATGGCCTGCAGCGTCTTGACCACCGAGAACTTCTCGATGGCCTCGAAGACCTTGCCCTTGCGACGCAGGCCGGCGGTGTCGATCAGCTCGTAGCGGCGCCCGTCGCGCTCCAGCGGCACTCGGATCGCGTCGCGCGTGGTGCCGGGCATGTCGAAGGCGATCAGACGCTCCTCGCCCAACCAGGTGTTGATCAGCGTCGATTTGCCGACATTGGGACGACCGGCCACCGCCAGGCGGATCGGTCGGTCGGCGTCGTCCTCGTCGGCGTCTTCGTCCTCCGGAAGGTCCTCCAGCGCGGCCTCCAGCAGGCTGCGGATGCCTTGGCCATGCGCGGCCGACACCGGGTGCGGCTCGCCCAGGCCCAGCTCGTGGAACTCGGCCAGCAGCGGCGATTCCTGCATGCCCTCGGCCTTGTTGACGGCCAGCAGCACCCGCTTGTTGGCCTGGCGCAGGAAGCGCGCGATGTCGGCATCCTGCGCCGACAGGCCGGAGCGCACGTCGGTGACGAAAATCACCACATCGGCCTCGGCCACCGCCTGGCGGGTCTGGCGCGCCATTTCCTTGACGATGCCGGTGGTGCTGTCGGGCTCGAAGCCGCCGGTGTCGACCACGATGAAATGGCGCGAGCCCAGCCGCCCGTCGCCATAGTGGCGGTCACGGGTCAGGCCGGCAAAGTCGGCGACGATCGCGTCGCGGCTCTTGGTCAGGCGGTTGAACAGCGTGGACTTGCCCACATTGGGGCGCCCCACCAGCGCGAGAACAGGTTTCACAGCCTCATTCCGGGCGGAAGGCGAACAATCCACCCTTGGCGGTGACCGCCAGCAGATTGGTGTCGGACAAGGCCAGTGGCGCAGCGATGCGCGAGCCGTCGGTGGGCAGGCGCAGCAGCGGCACGCCGGAGTCCTTGGCCAGGAAGTGCAGTTGGCCTTCGAAATCACCGAAGACCACGGCCGGGCCGGCCACCACCGGGGCACTCAGGCTGCGGTTGAGCAGCAACTCGGAGGTCCAGGCCAGGCCGCCCCCGGCTCGCTGGCGCACCGTCACACGATCGCTGGCATCGGCGCCGGCGATGACGCTGGCGTCGCCGCCAATGGCCTTCTGGCCGCCGCCGTTCTGCGACCACTGCAGACTGCGGGTGACGGCATTGACGCAGCCCACGGCGTTCTGGAAGGCGCGCACGCAGAAGCTGTCGCCCACGCGCGAGGCCGGGCCGACCAGATCGGCCAGGCGCTCGACCTCGTTGGTACCGCGCGGGCTGGTGACGGCCACTTCCCAGCGCAGCGTGCCACGCAGCGGATCCAGGGCCACCATGCGGGCGCCCTGCCCCACCAGCAAGGTGTCCTGCCAGGCGGTCAGCACACCGGGTTGGGCCAGCATCAGCGGATCGCCGGGGCGGCGGAAAGTCCACAGCCGGCGGCCGTCCAGTGCATCGAAGGCATGCACCGCGCGGTCCACACCCAGCACGAAGACGCGCTCACCGGCCACGAGCGGCGGCGTGACCACGCCGGCCTCCAGCGGCACACTCCAGCGCTGGGCGCCGCCGTCCAGCACCACCAGCTGCTGGTCGCGCGTGGCGACGGCGGCAAAACGCCCGTCGCTGCCCACGCCGGCCGACAGGCGCGCACTGATCTGGGCCCGCCACAGCTCACGCCCGGTGCCGGCATCCAGCGCAGCCACCGTGCCTTCGTCCGAGGCCACGACAAACTGGCCCGCGCGCACCGCCACCTGCAGCGGGAAGCTGACGCTGCCGATCTGCGCCGACCAGACCTGGCGACCGGCGATCGTGGGCGTCAGCGGCTGCAGCGCCGCCGGCGCCGGCTTGTCGGCCGAGCAGGCTGCCAGCCACAGGGCCAGCGCCGGGGCGGCCAGACGGGCGGCTCGGGTCAGCAGCGCGCTCATTGGGCGACCCCCGATGCCGCGTTGGCGGGGACCGGCGAGCGGCCCTGGGCGTCGAGCTTGGCCTCGACGATGCGGCGGTACTGCTGCTCCTCGGGAATCAGCTTCCAGGCGCTTTGCCAGGCGGCCACGGCGTCGTCTTTCTTGCCCTGGGCCATCAGCACATCGCCGCGGCGATCCTGGACCAGGCCTTTGTACTCATCGGCCGTGATCGCATCGAGCTGCTTGAGCGCGTCGTCAAACGACTTCTTGTCGATCAGCAGGCCAGCCAGACGCAGGCGCGCCAAGGGACCGAGGCCGTCATCACCGGCCTTGTCTACCAGCCAGCCCAGGGTGGCGGCCGCGGCATCGGTCTGGCCCTTGTCGGCTTGCACGCGTGCGGTCAGCAGCGCGGCCTGGCGGGTGAGCTCAGTACCGGCGAAGCGCTCCTTCATGTCACCGAAGATCTTGGCGCTGCGCTCGGCGTCGCCTGCAGTGGTGGCCGCCTCCAGCTCACCAAACATGCCGGCAGCACCCTTGGCCTGCTGCGACTGCCACAGGTTCCAGCCGTTGTAGGCTGCAAAGCCGGCCAGCACCAGCGTGATCAGCCAGGTGATGAGGTTGCCGTATTGCTTCCAGAACGCCTTCAGCTCGTCGAGCTGTTCCTGCTCCTGGAGGTCGAGATTGCTTGCCATCGTGGGTGTATCGAGAAGGAAGACGCGGCCGCAGGCCGGCGCCGAAGTCAGCGATTATGCGTTGCGCAGCGCGCTCGCCCAGTCCGCCACCGCATCCAGTGGTCGCAGTTGCTGCTCGGCGGTGGCATCGCGCAGCGGCTTGACGGCCACCTGGCCGGCTGCCAGCTCGTCGGCGCCGAAGATCAGCGCAAACCGGGCGCCGCTGGCATCGGCCTTCTTGAACTGCGACTTCATGCTGGACTGGCCGGGGTGCAGCACCACCGACACGCCGGCCTCGCGCAGCGCTTCGAGTGCCACCATCACGCGCGGCAGGCCGTCGGCCGCGGGGACGATGGCGTAGGCATCGGGCACCGGCGCGGCGGGCGCCACGCCCACCTCCTCCAGCAGCAGCAGCATGCGCTCCAGGCCCATGCCGAAGCCCACCGCCGGCGTGGGCTTGCCACCCAGCTGCTCGATCAGGCCGTCGTAGCGACCGCCGCCGCAGACCGTGCCCTGGGCGCCGAGCTTGTCGGTGATCCACTCGAAGACGGTGAGGTTGTAGTAGTCCAGACCGCGCACCAGGCGCGGGTTGATGGTGTAGCGGATGCCGGCGGCGTCCAGGATGGCGCGCACGCCGTTGAAGTGAGCCAGCGAGGCCTCGCCCAGGAAGTCGAGCAGCTTGGGGGCGGCGTTGGCCATGTCCTGCAACGCCGGGTTCTTGGTGTCGAGCACGCGCAGCGGGTTGGTGTACAGGCGGCGCTGGCCGTCCTCGTCGAGCAGGTCCTTGTGCGCTTCGAGGTGGGCGATCAGGGCCTCGCGGTGGGCGCGGCGCTCGGGCAGCTCGCCCAGGCAGTTCAGCTCCAGGCGCACATGCTCGCCATCGACCAGGCCCAGCTCCTTGAGCAGGCGCGCGCCCAGCAGGATGACCTCGGCGTCCACATCGGGGCCATGAAAGCCCAGGGCCTCGATGCCCATCTGGTGAAACTGGCGGTAGCGGCCCTTCTGCGGCCGCTCGCGGCGGAACATCGGGCCGAAGTAGTACAGGCGCCGGCCCCCTTCGCGCAGAAAGGCGTGCTCGATCATCGCCCGCACCACACCGGCGGTCATCTCGGGGCGCAGCGCCAGGTGCTCGGCCTGGCCGTGCTTGTCGGCGCGGTCCTCGAAGGCGTACATCTCCTTCTCGACGATGTCAGTCACCTCGCCGATGCCACGCACGAACAGTGCCGTGGGCTCGACGATCGGCGTGCGCACGTTCTGGTAGCCATAGCGCTGCAGCACACTGCGCATGCGGGCTTCCAGCCACTCCCAGCGCGCCGATTCCGGCGGCAGGATGTCGTTCATGCCCTTGACGGCCTTGAGGATCTCGCTCATCTTGGAAAAAAGGGCGCCCGAGGCGCCCGCCGGTGAGTGGCAGGCAGCGGTTTCAGGCGGCGTGGCCGAAGCGCTGGCGGATGTAGTTTTCGACGATGGCGTGGAACTCGGCAGCGATGTTGTCGCCGCGCAGGGTCAGTGCCTTTTCGCCGTCGATGAAGACCGGGGCGGCCGGCGCCTCGCCGGTGCCGGGCAGGCTGATGCCGATGTCGGCATGCTTGCTCTCGCCCGGGCCGTTGACGATGCAGCCCATCACCGCCACCTTCAGGTTCTCGACGCCGGCGTACTGGCCGCGCCAGACGGGCATCTGGGCGCGCAGGAAATCATCGATTTCCTTGGCCAGTTCCTGGAAGGTGGTGCTGGTGGTGCGGCCGCAACCTGGGCAGGCCGTGACGCTGGGGTTGAAGTGGCGCAGGCCCAGGGCCTGCAGGATCTCCAGCGCGATCACCACTTCCTGCGTGCGGGCCTCGCCCGGCTGCGGCGTGAGCGACACGCGGATGGTGTCGCCAATGCCCTGCTGCAGCAGCACCGACAGCGCCGTGGCCGAGGCCACCGTGCCCTTGGTCCCCATGCCGGCCTCGGTCAGGCCCAGGTGCAGCGGGTAGTCGCAGCGCTCGGCCAGGCCCTGGTAGACCGAGATCAGGTCCTGCACGCCGCTGACCTTGCAGCTGATGATGATCTGGTTCGGGTCCATGCCCATCTCGCGGGCGGCCTGGGCCGACTGCAGCGCCGACTGGATCAGCGCCTGGTACATCACCTGCTTGGCATCCCAGGGCTGGGCGCGGCGCGAGTTGTCGTCCATCATCTGGGCCAGCAGTTCCTGGTCCAGGCTGCCCCAGTTCACGCCAATGCGCACCGGCTTGTTCCAGCGGCAGGCGGCCTCGATCATCTGGCCGAACTGGCGGTCGCGCTTCTCGCCCTTGCCCACGTTGCCGGGGTTGATGCGGTACTTGGACAGCGCCTCGGCGCAGGCCGGGTGCTCGCTCAGCAGGCGGTGGCCGTTGTAGTGGAAGTCGCCGATCAGCGGCACGTCGATGCCCATGCGGTCGAGCTGCTCGCGGATCGCGGGCACGGCGTCGGCCGCCTCGGGGGTGTTGACGGTGATGCGGACCATCTCGGAGCCGGCAATCGCCAGCTCCTTGACTTGGATCGCGGTGCCGATGACATCGACCGTGTCGGTGTTGGTCATCGACTGCACCCGCACCGGGGCGTCACCCCCCACGGTGACCACGCGTTCGCCCCAGACCACGCGGGCCTGGCGGCTGCGGCGCGGCGCCGGGCTGGCTTGGGTGACGGGCTGGTCGGGAGCGTCGCTCATGGGGCAGGATTCACTTCAGTTCAAGGCGGGCCACGTTGTCGCGCGTGGCAGCGGCCAGATCGACCGGCTGGCCACGAAAGCGCAACTCGGTGCCGATCGCATTGCCAATCTTGACACGCAGCGGCAAGGCCCCATCGAGGTCCACGGTTTCGCCGGGCTGCAGTGTGCGCGAGATCATCGCCTGTCCATTGCCATCCAGCACCTCGACCCAGGACTCCACGGTGGCGCGCACCTGCAGCAGATGATCGGGCACCAGCACCGGGGCGGCAGGCGCCGCAGGCACCGCTGCCACACTGGCGGCCGATGTCGGCGCGGACGCAGCGGCAGGCTCAGCGGGCACCGGCGCGGGCACCAGAGCGGGCACCGAAGCGGGCGTCAGTGCCGACACCACCTGAGAGGCTGCGCCGAGGACCTGGTCCATGGCCGCCGACGAAGCGGCTGCGGCGGGGCTGCTGTCGGGGCTGGACGACTGGCGCGGCACCAGCCACAGCAGAGCCGCCCCCATCAGCAGGACCAGCACGGTGACCAGCACGCCCTTGCCCTTGGCATCGAGCTCCAGGGCCGGATCGCGGCGCATGCCGTGTTCACGGAAGGGTGCGTTCAGGCCACCGCCGACATCGTCCAGCGTGCGCTGGCCGGCGGGCGGCAGCAAGGCCAGGATGGGCGCCGGGTCGATCTTCAGCGCCCGGCAGGCGGCCTGGGCCAGGGCGCGCACAAAGGTGGGGCCCTGCAGTTCGTCGTGGCGGTCCTGCTCCAGGGCCTCCAGCTTGCGCGGCGAGACCTTCAGGTGCGTGGCCAGCACGGCGATGTGCATGCCCTGGGCCATGCGTGCCTCGCGCAGCAGCGCGCCCGCGCTGGCGGCGCCGTTGCCGCCCATCGCCAACGGCTGGGTATCACCCGCATCGCGCGGCTCATTCATCGAAGCGCCTCCGCTCGTACAGGCCCGCCTCGGGTGAATTGGGGAAGCGGCTGCTCAGCTGGCTGCCCAATTGCTCCACCTGCCCGCTCTGGCCAAGCTGTCGCTCGATACGCAGCGCCAGCCACAGCGACTGTGCGGTCACCTGGTCGTCGATCTGGTTGACGCGGCGGACGTAGAAGCGGGCGCGCTCGTGTTCACCGCGGCGGAACAGCACATCGGCCAGGTTGAAGCCGGTGGCGGGGTTGGACGGGTCCAGCTCGTAGGCCCGGGCC
The DNA here is from genome assembly GCF_018069755.1 of Ideonella aquatica. Classification (GTDB taxonomy): domain Bacteria; phylum Pseudomonadota; class Gammaproteobacteria; order Burkholderiales; family Burkholderiaceae_C; genus Ideonella; species Ideonella aquatica. Next base: position 195,550 of record NZ_JAGQDE010000008.1, read on the forward strand.
AGCGTGCGTTCGGCTTCGGGCCAGCGCTGCGCACGGGCCTGGCAGATGCCCTGGGCCAGCAGCGTGCGCGCCAGATCAGGGTAGGCAGGCACCTGGGCGGCCTGGGCGAACTGCTGGTCGGCCTCAGGAAAGCGACGCTCCTGGCACAGGAACCAGCCGTAGTTGTGTAGCGTGTCGGGGTCGCGCGAGGACATGCGCAAGCCCTGGCGGAAGCTCTCTTCCGCCTGGGCCGCATCGCCCATCGCGGCGTAGATCAGGCCGCGCAGGCCATAGGCCGGGACCTGGTTGGGGTCAGCCTGCAAGGCGGCCTTGATTTCCTGCAGCGCGGTGGCGTTCTGGCCACGCTGGAAGTACGCCGCCGCCAGCTCCAGGCGCGTTTGCGACAGGCGGGCCGCGTCGGCCTTGGGCGGGGCATCGGGCAGCGGGTCGGGCGTGCGGTTGCGGTCCGGGGCCGGGCTGGCACAGCCCGCGAGCAGCACCAGCAGGCCCAGCGCGGCACCAAGACGGGACTTCACACCAGGACGACGTGGGTTCATCACAGAGGCTCCGGGCCACCCGGGGCGGCTGAGGGGGATGGGCTGGCGGCGCTGATCCAGGCCACCGGCAAGCGCTTCATGCGCTCATGGGCCCGGGTGCGGTCCTGCACCTCGCCAGCCAGTTGGCCGCAGGCGGCGTCAATGTCGTCGCCACGGGTCTTGCGGATCGTCGTCACCACACCGGCGTCCTGCAGGCGCTTGGCAAACGCTGTGACGCGCTCCCGCGGCGAGCGGGTCAGGCCTGAGGCCGGGAACGGGTTGAACGGGATCAGGTTGAACTTGCAGGGCACGCGCTGCGCACCGCGCCCGTTGACCAGGGTCAGCAGGGCTTGGGCATGCTCGTCGGAGTCGTTGACGCCGTCGAGCATGCAATATTCGAAAGTGATGAAGTCGCGTGGTGCGGCGCTCAGGTAGCGCTGGCAGGCCGCCATCAGCTCGGCCAACGGGTACTTGCGGTTCAGCGGCACCAGTTCGTCGCGCAGCGCGTCCCAGGGGGCGTGCAGGCTGACGGCCAGGGCCACCGGGCAGTCCTCGCGCAGGCGGTCCATCATGGGTACCACGCCCGAGGTGGACACCGTCACGCGCCGACGCGACAGGCCGTAGCCATGGTCATCGAGCATCACGCGCAAGGCCGGCACCAGCGCCGCATAGTTCTGCAGCGGCTCGCCCATGCCCATCATCACCACATTGGTGACGGCGCGCTCACCGGCGCCCAGACCGAGGCGGGCGCGCAGGCTGCGCTCGGCATGCCACAGCTGCGCCAGGATCTCGCCGGTGGCGAGGTTGCGCGAGAAACCCTGGTGGCCGGTGGAGCAGAAGCGGCAACCCACCGCACACCCCGCCTGCGAAGACACGCACAGCGTGCCGCGGTCATCCTCGGGGATGAAGACGGTCTCGACGGCATTGCCGGCGCCCACATCGAACAGCCACTTGACGGTACCGTCGGTGGAGATGTGCTCGGAGACCACCGGCAGGTCACGGACCTCGGCCACGCCCTCGAGCTTGCCGCGCAGGGATTTGGCCAGGTCGGTCATGGCCGAGAAATCGGCCGCGCCCCGCTGATGGATCCAGCGGAACAGCTGAACGGCACGAAAGCGCTTCTCCCCGAGGGACTCGCAGTAGGCGGCGAGCCCGTCGAGGTCGAAGTCGAGCAGGTTGACCTTGCTCACGCGTCGTGCCCGCCCGGCGCCGGAATCAGCGCTGGTAGACGTTCATGCCGGGGAAGAAGAAGGCCACTTCGACGGCGGCCGTCTCGGCGGCGTCGGAGCCGTGCACGGCATTGGCGTCGATCGAGTCGGCGAAGTCGGCGCGGATCGTGCCCTTGTCGGCCTTCTTGGGGTCGGTGGCGCCCATCAGCTCGCGGTTCTTGGCGATCGCGTTCTCGCCTTCCAGGACCTGGATCATCACCGGGCCGGAGATCATGAAGTCGACCAGGTCCTTGAAGAACGGACGGGCCTTGTGCACGGCGTAGAACTGCTCGGCATCAGCGCGCGACAGGTGCACCAGCTTGGCGGCGGCGATCTTCAGGCCGGCGCCTTCGAAGCGCGAGTAGATCTGGCCGATGACGTTCTTGGCGACGGCGTCGGGCTTGATGATCGAGAGGGTACGTTCGATGGCCATGAGGGGCTCCTTGGAGTCAATGGTGTACCGCGCCAGGCGCGGCAACGGGAATGGGCAAAGCCCTTGATTCTAGTGCTGTAACAGCGTGTTCAGCGGCGCCGACGGCCACCACCGCCGCCACTGCCGCCACCACCCCGCCCTTGCAGCTTCTTGGCGAAGGCATCGGCGCCGATGTAGCCCACCGAGGTGCGCATCGGGTCGGGCTGACCGCCCTGGCCACCGCCACCCCCCTTGCCACCGGGCTTGCCGCGCTTGCCGCCGCCCAGGCCGCGCTCGCCCTGGACAAAGCGCTTGTCGTAGGTCTGCTGCAGCGGATTGGGGATGAAGTTCTCGTAGTCGATCTCGCGCGAGGGCTGGCGCTCGCGCTGCACCTGGCGGCGATCGAAGGTCTGCTGCAGCGGATTCGGGATGCGGCTCGGGTCGCCCGGTTCGCGGTCCTCGTCGTAGTCGGGCCGCTCCTCGCGCTGGCGGCGCTGTTGCTGCTGTTGCTGCTGCGCGTTGCGGTGCTGCCCGCCACCCTGCGGCGCACCGCCGCCCTTGCCCTTGCCGCCCTGGCGGTTGTCGGGGCCGCGGGACGGCTGGCTGGGGCGACCGCCATCACGCGGCTGGTCGGTCAGGCGGCGCAGCAGACGCAGGTCGTCGCCGGAGAGGTCGACCCAGGCGCCGCGCTTGAGGCCGCGCGGCAGCACCACGCTGCCGTAGCGGATGCGGATCAGGCGGCTGACAGTCAGTCCGACAGCGTCAAACAGCTTGCGCACCTCGCGGTTGCGGCCTTCGGTGATGACGCAGCGGTACCAGTGGTTGACGCCTTCGCCACCGCCATCGGCGATCGACACGAAGGAAGCCGTCTGGCCCTCGATCTCGACGCCGGCCAGCAGGCGATCGCGGGCCTCGTTCTCCAGCGTGCCGAGCACGCGTACCGCGTACTCGCGCTCGACGCCGAAGCGCGGATGCATCAGCTTGTTGGCCAGGTCACCCGAGGTGGTGAACAGCAGCAGGCCTTCGGTGTTGATGTCCAGGCGGCCCACCGACTGCCACTTGCCATGCTGCAGGCGCGGCAGGCGGCGGAACACCGTGGGGCGTTGCTGCGGGTCGTCGAGCGTGACCACCTCGCCCACCGGCTTGTGGTAGGCGATGACGCGGGCCGGCGGCGGCGCGATGCGCACCTTCACCGGCTTGCCGTCGAGCGTGATGCGGTCGCCGAACGAGATGCGCATGCCCACATGGGCCGTCTCGCCATTGACCTCGACACGCCCGGCCTCGATGGCCTGCTCCATGTCGCGGCGCGATCCCACGCCCGACTGGGCGAGCACCTTGTGCAGCTTGGGCGCGTCGGCATCCGGGGCCAGCACGCGCTTGTCGTCGGCCGCCTCAGCCGGTGCCGCGGCGGCCAGCTCGGTGTCCGGCTCGGCCGGTGCCTCGTCGGGTTCCGCCAGCGGCTCATCGGGGGCCACGTCAAAGTCACCGGCCAGCACGCTGGCAAAGACCTCGGTGCTGTCGACGCCGGGGGCCGCCGGCGCCGGTTCGGCAGCGGACGCCGGCCCGGGACCGGCGTCGCCCTCGCCCTCACCACGGCGCGAGCCTCGGCGACCACGGCGGCGGCGATTGCGGCGGCCACCCTCGTCATCGCTGCCACCCTCTGCAGTGCCGCCAGCCTGGCCCTCGTCCGCGCGCTCGCCGGCCTCACCGCCGCTCTCATCGGCAGGCTGGTCCGCCCGAGCAACGCTGCGGTCCTGGGCGGCGGGGCGGGCCTCGACGCGCTCGGTGGGCGCGGGCGCGGCCACCTCAGCCGGCTCGACCGGCGCGGCCACCGGGGGCGGTGCGGCGATCTGGTCGTCGTTGGCCGCCGCTGGCTTGCGGGGCTTGCGCGGCGCGCGGGCAGGCTTGGCGGGCGCCGGCGTGTCGTTGTCCGTGGGCGCGGCGCCGACCGCGGGCGTGTCGCCGGCGGCAGGCGCGGCCTCGGCCGCCGGTG
>NZ_JAGQDE010000009.1 GCF_018069755.1 Ideonella aquatica
GACCCGGCCGGCTTCGCCTGGGCGGTGGCGGCCGTGGTCGACTGTGCCGACGAATGGCACCAGGCGCTGGCGGCGCTGCCGCCGTCGCAGCGCGCCGGCTGGGCGGCCGCGGCCCAGGCCCGGCTGGCCGGCGGCGCCGGCCCGGGCGACAAGGAGCGCTCGCTGGCCCGCTACGCGCTGGCCTGGGCCGCCGACTCCATCGCCCTGCAGCCGCCCGCCAGCGATGCCTTGTACGACGCCCGCCCCAGCGCCTGGATCGGCCTGCGCGCCGGTGGCACGCTGCCGCTGGTGCAGGCCGTGCTGGACGCGGCCCAGGCGCGCGGCGTGCCGGTGCTGTGGCTGGACGAGGACCCGCCGCGCGAGCGGCTCTTCGAGGCCGCCGCCACGCTGCCGCCGCCCCAGGAGCACCTGGCCGACGATGCCGAGGGCGAGGCCCGCGCTGCCGCCGCCGAGGTACTCGACGCGCTGCACCGCCACCCACAGGGCGCGGTGGCGCTGATCGCCCAGGACCGCGAGGCCGTGCGGCGCGTGCGCGCGCTGCTGGAACGCGCGGCGGTGGAGGTGGTCGACGACACAGGCTGGCGTGTCGCCACCACGCGGGCCGGCGCGCGCGCCATGGCGCTGCTGCGCGCTGCGCGGGCGCTGTCGCGGCCCGCGCCCGGCGCCGAGGACCTGTGGCTGGCCTGGTTGAAGGACGACAGCGCCTTCACCGCGCAGGCCGAGGCCCTGCGCAGCCTGGAAGCGCTGTGGCGCGGCCGCCGCCTCAGCCCCGCCCGCCGTGAGCAGGCGCTGGCCTTCTGGGACGCGGCGCAGGCCCGCCTGGCGCCGCTGCGTGAGCCGGCGCGGCGTCCGCTGGCCGACTGGCTGGCCGCGCTGGCGGCGCTGTGGCTGGACGATCCCGCCCAGGCCAGCGCCTGGCGCGACGACCCCGCCGGGCGTGCCGTGCTGGCCGCCTGGCGCCTGGAGCCGCCATGGAACCAGGCCGCCGGCTGGCCGGCGCTGGCGGCCGCCACCCGCTTCACGCTGGACGAGTTGATCGCCTGGGCCGACGAGGCACTCAGCGAAGCCAGCGTCGTGCCAGAGCACCCGCCGCAGGCGCGGGTGGTCATCACGCCGCTGGCGCGGGCCATGCTGCGGCCTTTCGTGGCCGCGGTGCTGCCGGGCGCCGACGAACAGCGCCTGGGCGGGCATGAGCCCGGCGTCGACCTGATCGGCCCGGCGCTGCGCCGCGCGCTGGGCCTGCCCGGCGTGGCCGAGACGACCGAGCGCGAGGCGCTGGCCTTTGTGCAGGCGCTGCGCCTGCCGCAGCTGTGCCTGCTGCGCCGGCGCGCCGATGGCAGCGAGCCGCTCGGCCCCAGCCCGCTGCTGCAGCGCCTGGTGCTGGCGCGCGGCGGCCAGGCCCTGCCGCCATCCAGGCGGTTGCCGCCGCTGCGCGACTGGACGCCGCGGCCGGTGGCCGAACCAGCGTTGGTGTCCACGGGCGCGCGCTGGCCCGCCACGCTCAGCGCCAGTGCGGTGGAGGCCTGGCGCGACTGCCCCTACAAGTTCTTCGCCCAGCGCCTGCTGGGTCTGGCCACCGACGACGAACTGGATCGACTGGCCGAGAAGCGCGACTACGGCGACTGGCTGCACGCCGTGCTGCTGCACTTTCACCAGCAGCGTGCCGACGGCGCCGGCCTGGCGGCCGACCGCGCGCTGCTGCAGCACTGCGCCCGCGCCGTGGCGCCCGACGCCCGGCTGTCCGAGGGCGAGATGCTGCCCTACCTGGCCAGCTTTGACCGCTTGTGTGATCCCTACCTGGCCTGGCTGCAGGCGCGCGACCAGGCCGGCTGGCGCTGGACCGCAGGCGAGGTCGAGCGCCAGCGCCCGGCGCCCGCGCTGGGCACGATGGGCCTGCACGGCCGCCTGGACCGCCTTGACAGCGGCCCCGGCGGCGCCGTGCAGGTGATCGACTACAAGACCGGCCGGGCGGATGAGCTCAGAGCCAAGGCCAAGGGCCTGGAGGACACGCAGCTGGCCTTCTATGCCGCGCTGGCCGTCACCGATGGCTCGCCCGTGGGCGCGGCCTACCTGGCGCTGGACGAGCGTGACGGGCCCCAGTGGATCGAGCACGCCGAGGTGCTGGCCGATGCCGATCGCCTGCTGGGCGAACTGGCCGCCGAGTTCGACCGCGCCCGTGCCGGCGAGCCGCTGCGCGCGCTGGGCCGCGGCCAGGCCTGCGAGCGCTGCGACATGCGCGGCCTGTGCCGCCGCGACCACTGGGCTGCGCCGCCCGACGCGGCGGCCGAGGCCATCACCGAGGCACTCACCGCGCGCGGAGGCGACGAATGACCGGCGCCGCCTACGCGGCCGACGGCCAGCCGGTTGACCGCGCCGCCTTCTACGCCATCGCCTGCGACCCGTCGCGCAGCGTGGTGGTCGAGGCCTGTGCCGGCGCAGGCAAGACCTGGATGCTGGTCTCGCGCATCCTGCGCGCGCTGCTCGACGGCGCCCAGCCGCCCCAGATCCTGGCCATCACCTTCACCCGCAAGGCCGCGGGCGAGATGCGCGAGCGCCTCGACCAGTGGCTGGCGGAGTTGTCAGACGTTCGCGCCAGCCACGCCCAGCGCGTTCAGGCGCTGCGCGAGCGCGGGCTGGATGCCGCGCAGGCCGAGGCGTTGGCGCCCGCGCTGGGTTCGCTGCAGCGCCGCGTGCTGGCCCAGGGCCGGGCGGTGCAGGTGCGCACCTTCCACAGCTGGTTCTCGCAGCTGCTGCGCATGGCGCCGCTGGACGCGCTGCAGACCCTGGGCCTGCAGCCCGGCATGGCGCTGATCGAGAACACCGACGAGCTGCGCCCCGAGCTGACGCGGCGCTTCCTGCGCCGCGTGGCGCAGACGCCCGAGCTGGACAGCGCCTTCCGCGGCCTGGTGGCGCGCCATGGCCGCAGCGTGCTGCAGCGCTGGCTGGACGGCGTGCTGGAGCGCCGCATCGAGCTCGAACGCGCCGACGCCCACGGCACGCTGGCGGGCTCGGTACCGCCGGTGGGCGCGGTGTTCGACGACTGCCAGGACCTGGCTCATCCCACCGAGCTGCTGCGTGCGCCCGGCTGGGTGGCCACCGCCACCGCGCTGCGCGACCGGCTGCGCGACGACACCCGCTCCACCGTGGTGCCGGTGGTGGACGGCCTGTCCCGCGCACTGGCGCACCTGGCTGCCGATGAGACCGAGCTGGCCTATGCCGCCGCGCGCCAGGCGCTGCTGGGCAAGTCGACCGGCCAGGCCAAGGGCAATGTGGCCGGCAAGCCGCCCGAGATTCCACTGCTGGCCGAGGAGCTGCTGGCCATCGCGCTGCGCCTGCGCCAGCACGAGGCGCACCAGGACCAGACCGCGCTGCTGCCGCTGGCGCGCGCATTGCTGCAGGAATTCGCGGCGCTCAAGCGCGCGCGCGGGCTGGTCGACATGCCCGACCTCGAGAACCTGGCCCTGCACCTGCTGCGCGACGCCGAGCAGGCCGGCTGGATCCAGGAGCGCCTGGACGCCCAGTTGCGCCACCTGCTGATCGACGAGTTCCAGGACACCAGCCCGATGCAGTGGCACGCGCTGCAGCCCTGGCTGGCCGCCTACGCGGGCGCCGGGGGCGGCGCCAGCGGCCAGCAGCCGCTGTCGGTGTTCATCGTCGGCGATCCCAAGCAGAGCATCTACCGTTTCCGCCGCGCCGAGCCGCGCGTCTTTGCCGCTGCCGCGCAGTTCGTGGCCGACTCGCTGCACGGCCGCCGCCTGTCCTGCGACCACACGCGGCGCAACGCCGGGGCGGTCATCGAGACGCTGAACCAGGTCTTTGGCGTTGCGGCCGACTACCCAGGCTTTCGCCCGCACACCACCGAGGTGGCGCTGGCGGGCGAGGGCGTCTGGCGCCTGCCGCTGGTCGAGCGTCCGCCGCGCGCCGGCCGGAAGACCGACGTCGCCGAGGCCGCCTGGCGCGACAGCCTGACCCAGCCCCGCCACGAGGAGCGCGAACACCTGGGCGCGCAGGAGGCGCGCTGGGCGGCTCGCGCGATCGCCGAGCTGCTGGCCCAGGGCCGCCGCCCGCGCGACATCCAGGTGCTGGCGCGCAAGCGCAGCGTGCTGGCGCGCCTGTCCGAGGCGCTGCGCGTGCTGCATGTGCCGCATGTGCAGCCGGCCGAGCTGTCACTGCTGGACGAGCCCGAGGCGCGCGACCTGGTGGCGCTGCTGGATGTGCTGGCCTCGCCCGGCCATGACCTCTCACTGGCCCAGGTGCTGCGCAGCCCGGTGTTCGACGCCAGCGACGAGGACCTGATGGCCCTGGCCGCCGAGGCCCGCGGCGAGGCCTGGTGGCCGGCGCTGCAGCGGCTGGCCGCCGCCACCGGCGCAGCACCGGCCCTGGCCCGCGCCGCGCCGCTGCTGGCGCGCTGGGCTGAGCTGGCGCGCCAGTTGCCGCCGCACGATCTGCTGGACCGCATCATCGACGAGGGCGAGGTGATGGGCCGCATGCTGCGTGCGGTGCCCTCCGAGCGCCGCGGCCCGGCGCGGGCGGTGATCGAGGGCCTGGTCGCCGCGGCCCTGTCACTCGATGGCGGCCGCTACGCCACGCCCTATGGCTTCGTGCGCGCGCTGCGCCGCCAGTCACCCACGGTGCCGGCGCTGGCCCAGGCCGACGCGGTGCAACTGCTGACGGTGCACGGCGCCAAGGGCCTGGAAGCCGAGGTGGTGTTCCTGCTCGACACCGACCCGGAAGGCCGCAACGCCGAACCCGGCGCGCTGCTGGTGGACTGGCCGGTCGAGCAGGACCACCCGGCCCGTGTGGCCTTCGTGGCCTCGGCCGCCAAGCGGGCGCCGTCGCTGGACGTGCTGCAGGCCGACGAGGACGCGCAGCAGGCCCGCGAGGAGCTCAACAGCCTGTACGTGGCGCTCACCCGCGCCCGCACGCGCCTGGTGCTCAGCGCGGTGACACCCCACCGGGCAGGGCCGGCACCGTCGTGGTGGGCTCGTCTGCAGGGCCTGGCCGCGCCCTGGGAGCCTGCGGCACCGGCGCCAAGCGCCCAGGCTGGCGCTGCCCCGGTGCAGACCGATGACTGGGCCGCGCTGCGCCTGCCAGCCGCGGCGGGTGGCGGCATTGCCCAGGACTGGGTGGCCCCGGCGCGCAGCGACGACCGCCTGACCCGTCTGGGCGAGGCCTTTCACCGGCTCATGCAATGGGCGTGCGGGCCGAGCGGACCGGACGCCGACGCGCTGGACAGCTGGCTGGAGCGCGCCGCCCGCGCCGCCGCCGCCGAATTCGAGCTGGCGCCCGCCGACGTCGCCGTGCCCCAGGCCGCTGCGCGTGCAGTGTTGGCGGGTGCGGCCTTCGGACCGTGGTGGCGCGACCCGGCGATCGTCTGGGCCGGCGACGAGGTGCCGGTGGACGATGGCACGGCCGCGCTGCGCATCGACCGCCTCGTGGTGCGCCGCGAGCCCGACGGCCAGCGCATCTGGTGGGTGCTGGACTACAAGCTGGACCACGCCCCCCACACCCAGCCGGCCTACCTCGATCAGCTGGCCGCCTATGTGGCCGCGGTGCAGCGCCTGCAGCCCGGCGACTTGGTGCGCGCGCTGCTGGTGGGCGGCGACGGCCGGGTGCACCGGGTCTAGGATTGGGCGGCTTTGGGCCGTTACTTCCGGCCACTGCGGCGGCAGGCCGCGCGGTTCAATCGAGCCACGCTGCCCTCCGTGTCCGCCCCCATGAGCGCCCCTGACCGAACTGCCGACGCCCCGAAAGCCACGAGTGCCCCCGTGCGCCGCTTCGGGCGCTACCAGTTGCTGCGCCTGCTGGGCAAGAGTGAGCGCAGCATGGCCTGGCATGCTGCCGACGAGCGCCAGGGCAGCGAGCTGATCCTGGTCATGCCGCGCCAGCAACCGCTGGGCGAGGCTGCCACGGCCTGGCTGCAGACCGTGCGCCGCGCTGCGCGCCTGAACCACCCGAACCTGGCCACGCCGCTGGAGATCGCCGAGCACGAGCGCTGGCCCTACGCGGCCTATGAGCGCGCCGGTCGCGTCACCTGGGCCGAGCGCTTCTCGCGCCAGGGCATCCCCGCCGAGGAGATGGCGCCCTGGGCCTCGCAGGCCGCGCTGGGCCTGGCCTATGCCCACGAGGCTGGTGTCGCCCACCGTGATGTGCAGCCCTGGCTGCTCAGCGTGGACGACGCCGGCCGCGTGCAGGTGCTGGGCCTGGAAGTGCCCCAGCGCGCCAGCAGCGCCTCCAGCGTGGGTGCGATGGAAGAGCTGCGCCAGGTGCGCGACGCCGCGGTCGGCGACGTGCTGGCCCTGGGCATCGTGATGCACCACGGCCTGGCCGGCCAGCCCGCGCTGGACCAGGCCGATGTGGCCCGCGTGGTGGCAATGATGCCGCCGCAGGGCAATGATTTCGTGCGCCTGCCCTGGAACGTGCCGCGGCCGATCCCGGACGCGCTGCGGGCCATCGTCAACCGCGCCACTGACCGCCAGCCGCGCCAGCGCTACCGCAATGCGCGCACGCTGCAGCGGGCGCTGGACGGCTGGATCAAGGCCAATGCCGACCTGGAGGGCGGGCCGCTGGCGTTGCTGCTCGACCGCATCCGCGCCGCCGGCGTGCTGCCGGCGATGCCCGGCGGCGCCGACCGCGTGGCCCATCTGGCGCTGATGGAACGCGGGCGCACCAGCGAGCTGGCCGAGGTGGTGCTGGGCGACATGGCGCTGGCCTTCGAGCTGCTGCGTCTGGTCAATGGCGCCACGGTGCATGGCGCGTCGGTCTCCAGCGACGGTCCGGTGCTGATGCTGCGCCGCGCGATCGCCATGCTGGGCCTGGAGGGCGTGCGCCGCGCGGCGCTGTCGCTGCGGCCCTGGCCCGGTCCGATGGACGAGGCGGCCGCCACCGAGATGGCGGCGCTGATGCAACGTGTACAGCGCGCCGGCGGCGTGGCCACGCGGCTGGCGCCGGCCGGGTATGACGGCGAGGTGATCTCGCTGATCGCGCAAATGCAGAACCTGGGCCGGCTGGTGGTGCAGTACCACTTTCCGGACGAAGCCGCACAGATCCGCCGCCTGATGCAGCCCGGCGAGGCCGCCGATGGCAAGGCCGGCGGTGAGCCCGGCATGAGCGCCGAGGCCGCCTCCTACGCGGTGCTGGGCATTGACCTGGAAGCCCTGGGTCTGGCCGTGGCCCAGCACTGGGGCCTGGACGACTCGGTGCAGCAGATGATCCGGCGCATCCCGCCGGGCGCACCGGTGCACCATCCCGACAGCGACGCCGACATCCTGCGGGTCACGGCCAGCTGTGCCAACGACCTGCTCGACGCCAGCGCGCTGGCACCCGCGCTGGTGGGGCCGGCGCTGGCCGTGGTGGTGCGCCGCTACGCACGGGCGCTGGGACTGACCCAGCCCGAGATGCTGGGGTCCCTGCAGGCGCTGCCGGCGGCCGCCGAGTCGCGCGCGATGCCCGCCATGATGGCCGACGCCTCGGCCGCCACACGCGCCTTCGCCCAGGCCGGCGGACCCTCCGGCGCCCCACGCGCGGCGGCGGCGTGACGCCCTCGAGCGGGCAACGGATCGGCCGCTTCGAGTTGCGCGGCGAGCTGGGCAGCGGTGCCCAGGCCACGGTGTGGCGGGCGCTGGACAGCACCCTGCAGCGCGAGGTGGCGCTGAAGATCTTTCACCCGCAGGCCGAGTCCGAGCTGGCCGCCGAATGGCGCGACGAGGCCCGCCTGGCTGCCGGCCTGCAGCACGCCGGCATCGTGGCGGTACACGACCTGCTGACGATCAACGACCAGCCGGTGCTGGTCAGCGAGTGCGTGCCCGGCGGTACGCTGGCCGCGCGCCTGCGCCAGGGCCCGCTGGCGCCGCGTCCGGCGGTGACGCTGATGCTGGGCGTGCTGGACGCGCTGGCCCATGCCCACTCCCACGGCGTGGTGCACCGCGACCTGAAGGCCTCCAACGTGCTGCTGGACGCTGATGGCCGTCCCAAGGTGGCCGACTTTGGCATTGCTGCGCGCATCACTGACAGCCATGACGGTCGCATCGTCGGCTCGCCGGGAACGATCTCGCCCGAGGCCGCGGCTGGTGCCGCACCGGCGCCGTCGATGGACCTGTTCGCCGCCGGCATGCTGCTGGGAGAGATGCTGGTGGGCGTGCCGCTGCGCCGCAGCGAGGGGCCCACCCAGGCGATTGCCCAGGCGCGTCATGTGGACGTGGTCTGGCCGACGGTGGACAACGAGGTGGATGATCATCTGCGGGGCATCGTGCTGCGCGCCACCGCCCGCGATCCGGGGCGGCGCTGGCCGGACGCCGCGGCGATGCGCGACGCGCTGCAGGCCTGGCTGCATCCGGCCGCGGCGCCGGGGCCGGGCGCGCACCCGACGCTCGATTTCCTGCAGCGGCGCATGCGCCTGGCGGGCGACTTCCCGGCCCTGTCGGACGCGGTGTTGCGCATCCAGGCGATCACGGCCTCCGATTCCGAGAGCGTGCACACGCTGGCCGCCGAGATCCTGCGCGACGTGGCGCTGACCCAGCGCCTGCTGCGGGTGGTCAACAGCGCGCGTTTCCACCACGCCAACCAGGGCGAGGTCAGCACCGTCTCGCGCGCGGTGGCACTGGTGGGCTTTGGCGGCATTCGGGCGATGGCCTTGTCGCTGCTGTTGCTCGAGCACATGGGCAACCAGGCCCAGGCCGGCCGCATGAAGGGCCTGTTCCTCGAGACCTTGCTCACCGCGGCGCTGGTCGACCAACTGACGCCACCCAGCCGCGAGCGCGAGGAAGCCTTCCTGGCCGGCATGTTCAGCCAGTTGGGCCGGCTGCTGCTGGCCTACTACCTGCCGCAGGAGGCGCAGCACCTGCAGGGCCATGACGGTCCCCAGGACGAACGCGCCCAGGTCGACGTGCTGGGTCTGTCCTGCGCCAGCCTGGGGCAGGGCGTGGCGGCCTCCTGGGGTTTGCCGCAGGCGCTGTGCCAGGCGATGTCGGTGCCGCATGGCGAGCCGCCGCAGCACCGCGTAACCGCCCCCACCGAGGCCATGCGCTGGCGCGTGCGCGCCGCCCACGAGCTGGTGCAGCGCCTGCTGGACGAACGCGGCGAGGGCGCCGACCCCCAACCCGCCTGGGCCGCGCGATTCGGCGCGGCGCTGGGCCAGTCGCAGGAGGCGATGCTGCAGGCCGTGTCGGCCGCTCGGGTGATGCTGGCCGACCTGGCCGGCTCGCTGGGGCTGGACGCCGGCCCGCGGGTGCGCGCCAGCCGCCTGTTGGCGCCGCCCAGCGCGTCGGCCGACGACTTCACCGCCACCGTGGCTGAGGCGCCCGCCAGCGCCGCGGTGCAGCAGTTGCTGGCTGCCGGCATCGCCGATGTCACCGCCACGCTGGCCAGTGAAACGGGCAGTGTGGGCCAGGTGCTGCGCATGATCGCCGAGACGCTGTGGCGCGCCCTGTCGCTGGACCAGGTGGTGCTGGCGCTGCGCGACCCCAAGGGCGAGCAGCTGTGCGGCCGGGTGTCGATGGGCGAGGGCGCAGCCGAGCTGGCCGCTGCGCTGAGGATCGACCTGCGCGAGGGTCCTGCGCCCGACCTGTTCCAACTGGCTTGCCGCAAGGGCCTGGACACCCTGATCGACGACGCCCGGGCCGAATCGCTGCGCCCACGCCTGCCGACGCTGTTGCGCGAGGCGCCGCCGCGCAGCTTCGTGCTGCTGCCGATGGTGCTCAAGGGACGCTGCTTCGGCCTGCTCTACGGCGCCTGCCAGGGCCGCACGCTGCAGCTGTCGGAGGCCGAACTGAGCCTGGTGCGCAGCTTGCGCAACCAGGCGGTCCTGGCGGTGCGCACGGCAGCGTAAGCTGTCGCCCCGATGACCGTGACCGACACCGCAGGCGCGGCGCCCCCGCGCCTGCGCGACCTGCCCGATTTCCGCCGCCTGCTGGCCGCACGAGCCGCTGCCACCACTGCCAACCAGATGCTGATGGTGGCGCTGGGCTGGCAGATGTACGAGCTCACCCGCAGCGCCTGGCAATTGGGCCTGGTCGGCCTGGTGCAGTTCGTGCCTGCGCTGCTGCTCACGCTGCCGGCCGGGCACCTGGTGGACCAGCATGACCGCCGGCACACGTTGTTGGCCAGCCTGGCCCTGCAGGCCGTGGTGGCGGCGCTGATGAGCGTGGGCAGTGCCGCTGGCTGGCTGGGGCCGGCGGGCATCTTTGCCGTGTCGGCACTGCTGGGCGCGGCCCGGGCCTTGCAGATGCCGTCGCTGCAGGCTCTGCTGCCCTCACTGGTGCCCCCCACGGCGCTGCCGCGGGCGGTGGCGGCTGGCGGCGCGGTGCTGCAGGCCTCGATCGTCGGCGGACCGGCGCTGGGCGGGCTGGTCTACGCGGCCGGTCAGGAAGCTGGGGCGGCCTGGGTGTATGGCCTGGCGCTGCTCTTGCTGGTGCTGGCCGGTGGCGCCGTCCTGCGGCTCACCCCCCAAGGCCGGCCAGCGTGCGTGGGAGCCGAGCCCGGCGCGCTCACCGCCGGCCTGCGCTTCATCCTGGCGCACCCGGTGCTGCTGGGCGCCATGGGGCTGGATCTGCTGGCCGTGCTGCTGGGCGGCGCCACGGCGCTGCTGCCGATGTTTGCGCGCGACATCCTGGGCACCGGCCCCGAGGGCCTGGGCCTGCTGCGGGCCGCACCGGCCATGGGGGCGCTGGCCTGCGGCCTGTGGCTGGCCCGGCATCCGCTGCAGCGCCGTGCCGGCCGACGGCTGCTGCAGTCGGTGGCGGTGTACGGCCTGGCCACGCTGGGCTTTGCGCTGGCCGGCAGCTGGCCGCTGGCGATGCTGGCACTGGCGGTGGCGGGTGCCGCCGACATGGTCAGTGTGGTGATCCGCCAGAGCCTGGTGCAAATGGAAACGCCCGATGCGATGCGCGGCCGCGTGGCGGCGGTGAACTCGGTGTTCATCGGTGCCAGCAATCAGCTGGGCGAGTTTGAGTCGGGTGCCACGGCGGCGTGGCTGGGACCGGTGGGCTCGGTGCTGCTGGGAGGCACCGGCACGCTGCTGGCCGTGGTGCTGTGGCCGCGGCTGTTCCCGGCGCTGTGGCAGCGCGACAAGCTGTAGGCCGGCGGCAGGCTCAGGCCGGGTGCAGCGCGCCGAACTGGCGCTTGCGCTCGGCGGTGTAGTCCCACCAGGGCCGCGGCGCGGCGCCGTTCATGAAATCGACAATGGCCAGGAAGGTGTCCAGCACGCAGGGGTCCTGGCGCTTGCCGCTGTGGCGCTCCAGTGCGCGGTACAGCGCATAGGCATCGCGACCGGCCAGTTGCGAGGGGTGCTGGATGCCCAGCGCACGCAGGTCGGCCGCCATGGCCGGGCCCACGTTGGGCAGGCGTTCCAGCGTGTCGCACTCGGCGGCGCTGGCGGCTTTCGGAGATTTGATCGTGCCCACGGTACTGCGCCGGCGGATGTCAGATCAGCATGTGCTGGCGCACCAGCCCCACGGCAATGCCTTCGATTGAGAAATCCTCGCGCTCGGGGCCGACCACGATGGGCTGGAAATCGGGGTTCTCGGGCAGCAACTCGACGCCCTGGCGACCACGGTGAAAGCGCTTGACGGTGACCTCGTTGTCAAGGCGGGCGACGACGATCTGGCCGTTGCGCACCTCACGGGTTTGCTTGACGGCCAGCAGGTCGCCGTCAACGATGCCGGCGTCGCGCATGCTCATGCCCTTGACCTTCAGCAGGTAGTCGGGCTTTTGCGGAAACAGCGAGGCCTCAAGCACATAGGTCTGGTCCACATGCTCCTGGGCCAGGATGGGGTGGCCGGCCGCCACCCGGCCGACCAGCGGCAAGGTGAGCTGGGCCAGGCTGGGCAGCGGCAGCATGAACTGCTTGCCGCGGGCCTCGTTCAGGGCGCGCAGCGTGGCAGACTGCAGGCGGATGCCGCGCGAGGTGCCGCCGACCAGCTCGATCACGCCCTTGCGGGCCAGGGCCTGCAGGTGCTCTTCAGCGGCGTTGGGCGACTTGAAGCCCAGTTCGGCGGCGATCTCGGCCCGCGTGGGCGGGGCGCCAGTGCGCTCGATGGTGCTTTGCACCAGGTCGAGCACCTGCTGCTGCCGGGCGGTGAGCTTGGGACTTTCAAGCATGGGCGAGGGCCAGTTCCTGGTGGAACAAGGCTGAGGTTGCATCCAGTATCTGTATTTTTATCCAGACTGTCGAAAAATGCAAAGTGAATCGGCACGCATCGTGATCCTGGGCACCGGCGGCACCATTGCCGGCGCGGGTGACAACGTCGGCTATGCGGCCGGCAGCCTCAATGTGACCCAGCTGCTGCTGGCCGTGCCGGCGCTGGCCAGCCGCACGCTGGAGGCCGAACAGGTGGCCCAGCTCGACAGCAAGGACATGGACCACGCCACCTGGCAGCAGCTGGCGCGCCGCGCCGCCCACCACCTGGCGCGGCCGGAGGTGGCCGGCGTGGTGGTGACGCACGGCACCGACACACTGGAAGAAACCGCCTGGTTCCTGCAGCGCCTGCTGGCGCCGATCAAGCCGCTGGTGATCACGGCCTCGATGCGCCCCGCCACCTCGCTGCAGGCCGACGGGCCGCAGAACCTGCTGGATGCGGTGACGCTGGCCGGCGAGCCCGGCGCCCAGGGCGTGCTGGTGGCGGTGGGCGGCGAGGTCTGGGCGGCGGCCGATGTGCGCAAGACCCAGCCCTTTCGCATCGATGCGTTTGAAGGCGGCGACGCACCGCCGGTGGCCAGCGTGCGCGAAGGCCGCGTGCTGCGCTGGCGCGACTGGCCGCGCGGCGTGGCGCTGGGCCTGGAGACGATCGAGCCGCCGGTGGCCGACTGGCCACGGGTGGGCATCGTGCCCAGCCATGCCGGTGTCGAGCCGGTGCTGGTGCATGCGCTGGTCGAGGCCGGCTACCTCGGCCTGGTGGTCGAGGGCACCGGCAACGGCACGGTGAATGCCGCGCTGGAGGCGCCGCTGCAGGCAGCGGCGCAGCGCGGGGTGCAGGTCTGGCGCGCCAGCCGCTGCCAGCGCGGCGGCATCATCGGCCAGCCCGAGGGCGCCTGGCCCTCGGCGGGCGCGCTCACCCCCGCCAAGGCGCGGGTGGAGCTGCTGCTGCGCCTGCTGGTGGGGCGCTGATCAGGGCTGCTTGAAGCGCTGCGGCGTGTAGACCGATCCGCCCAGGTCGGCGTCATCGAAGGCGAAGACGAAGAACTGGTTCGGGTTGTCCAGGCCGCCGACGCTGGCCAGGAAGTCGTTGTCGTTGGCCACCCACAGCGTGTGCTTGCTGACACCGTCGATCACCACATCCTCGCCAAAGGCCAGGCCTTCGAGCTTGGCGGGGATCTGCGCATCGGTCAGGCCGGCGGCGTTCAGCGCCGCGCGCAGGTCCAGGAACAGCGTCTTGGCCGGCGCCACGGCCAGCAGGGCCGCCGCACCGCTGAGGTGGCTGACATCGGTGGCGCCGGCCAGGTCGACCTTCCAGAGCTGCTTGACGATGGCGGCGGTGCCGTCGCCCAGGCCCTTGCCGTCGCGCTCGAGCACCAGGAACTCGTGGCTGTTGATCGCCAGGATCTCGCTGCTGTTGTAGGCCTTGTTCATCGCCGGGATGAAGTTGTCGTAGGCGAACTGCTCGACGGTGCCGGTGGCGATCTCGATGCGCACGATGCGGTTGGCGCGGCCGCCGTCGCCGCCGTCCTGCAGCAGCGGGCTTTGCATGAAGCCGATCAGGAATCGCCCGTCCGGCGTGATGGCCAGGCCTTCCATGCCCTTGTTGGCCACACGGCCGCTGGTGTTGCCGCTGATCTCGGCGGCGCCTGTGGCGGACAGGGTGGCCGCCGCGAAGGTGGACGAGGGCATCGCGAAGGCGCGCTTGCGCTTGCCGCTGTCGCAGTCGAACTCGTAGACGTAGGCGCCGTACTCGTCGCTCAGGTAGACGCTCTTGCCATGGCGAGAGACGCGCAGGCCCTCGGGGTCGAGGCGGGCGTGCAGCGGGTCGAGCGAGTTGCCGGCGCCGAAGTTGTCGCTGCGGCCGCTGAAGTAGTGCTGACGCTTGGTGTTGATGGCTGGCACGGCCGGGCCATAGTGCAGCTCATCACGCGACCACAGCAGCGTGGTGGCGGTGAGCGTGGGGGTCAGGGTGTAGGGCAGCGGACCCGCCGGGTTCGGGGTCAGCGCCATCGACAAGGTGTGAAAGCGCGGGACCCAGCTGGTGGTGTTGTCCACGGCTGCGTTCCAGTCTGCGGCGTTCGGTCCGCGGTCCGGCAGCGCCAGGAAGGTGCTGCCACCCGCCCAGGCCAAGGCCGAGCCCAGGCCGCCCAGCAGGTTCGCTGGTGCCCCGTTCTCGAGGGTGCCGGTGAGGCCCGAGAGGTCGGCTGCGTCGCCAGGCAGGCTGCCGCGGGCGATCAGCGTGGGGGCGGCCTGCACACTGGTGATCAGCGTGGCGCAGGCCAGGGCGAGGAGGGACGAACGCGACGAGAAAGACATGGCGGGGATCCGTGGGTACGACGATCCCGCCATGCTCGCCGCCGTCGGTGACCGTCGCGTGACGGCACGGTGACGCGGCGATGTCGGTGCTCAGACCACGGTCAGCACCACGTCGATGTTGCCGCGAGTGGCATTGCTGTAGGGGCAGACCTGGTGGGCGGCGGCCACCAGGGCCTCGGCGGCGGCGCGCTCCATGCCGGGCAGGCTGATCGCCATCGCCACCTGGATGCCGAAGCCGCCCTCGATCGGGCCGATGCCGACATCGGCGCTGATGCTCACGTCGGCCGGCAGCTTGAACTTCTGGGCCGCGGCGACCGCGCCCATCGCGCCGATGAAGCAGGCCGAGTAGCCGGCGGCGAACATCTGCTCGGGGTTGGTGCCGTTGCCGCCAGCGCCGCCCAGCTCGCGCGGGGTCGACAGCTCGACGTTGAGCTTGCCGTCGTCGGACTTGGCAGAACCGGTGCGGCCGCCGGTGGCGGTGGCGTGTGCGGTGTAGAGGACTTTTTGCAGGGCCATGGTCGTCTCCTGAGGAGTGGGGGGTGACAAGGGATCAGGCGGCGGCCTGGTCCAGGCGGTGGCGCAGTGCCTGCAGGCGCTGCGTCAGGTCGGTGATTTCATCGAGCTGGCAACCGCTGGCGCAGGCAATCGCCTGCGGCACGGCCAGCGCCTGTTCGCGCAGTGCGCGGCCGGCGGCGGTGAGGCGCAGACGCACGCGGCGCTCATCGGCGCTGTCGCGCAGGCGCTGCACACGGCCGGCGGCCTCCAGACGCTTGAGCAGCGGCGTCAGCGTGCCCGAGTCCAGCCCCAGTCGCTGACCCAGTTCGCTGACCGTGGCGTTGTCCTGCTCCCACAGGGCCAGCATCACCAGGTACTGCGGATAGGTCAGGTCCAGCGGCGCCAGCAGCGGCTTGTACAGGCGCGTCATGGTCAGCGAGGCGGCGTAGATGGCGTGGCACAGCTGGCGGTCCAGCGACAGCCAGTCGGTGGCGGCGGGAGCAGGGCGGCGCGGTGTCATGGGTTGAAACTTTACACGTAATTAAATTGTACACAATCTAAATGGTCTTTGTGGCGGGTGCCGCTGCCACTGCAAGCCAGGCGGGCGCGGTGGGCCGGGGCGGTAAAATCGAGGGTTGCCAGATCTCCCCCAACCAGAACACGCCATGTCCAACATCCTCCAGCAACTGCCCGTCGGCGAGCGCGTCGGCATCGCCTTCTCCGGCGGCCTCGACACCTCGGCCGCGGTGCACTGGATGCGCGCCAAGGGCGCCGTGCCCTGCGCCTACACCGCCAACCTGGGCCAGCCCGACGAGACCGACTACGAGGAGATTCCCCGCAAGGCCAAGGCCTATGGCGCTGACATCGCCCGCCTGATCGACTGCCGAGCGCAACTGGTGGCTGAGGGCATTGCGGCGATCCAGTGCAGCGCCTTCCACATCTCCACCGGCGGCGCCACCTACTTCAACACCACGCCGCTGGGCCGCGCGGTCACCGGCACCGCGCTGGTGGTGGCGATGCGCGACGATGGCGTCAACATCTGGGGCGACGGCAGCACCTACAAGGGCAACGACATCGAGCGCTTCTACCGCTACGGCCTGCTGGCCAATCCGTCGCTGAAGATCTACAAGCCCTGGCTGGACCAGACCTTCATCGACGAGCTGGGTGGCCGCAAGGAGATGAGCGAGTACCTCATCGCCAACGGTTTCGACTACAAGATGAGCGTGGAGAAGGCCTACTCCACCGACTCCAACCTGCTGGGTGCCACCCACGAGGCCAAGGACCTGGAGTACCTCAACGCCGGCATCAGCATCGTCAAGCCGATCATGGGCGTGGCTTTCTGGAAGGACGAGGTCGAGGTCAAGCGCGAGACCGTCAGCGTGCGCTTCGAGCAGGGCGTGCCAGTGGCCCTGAACGGCCAGACCTTCCCTGATCTGCTGAGCCTGTTCTACAAGGCCAACGAGATCGGCGGCCGCCATGGCCTGGGCATGTGCGACCAGATCGAGAACCGCATCATCGAGGCCAAGAGCCGCGGCATCTATGAGGCCCCGGGCATGGCGCTGCTGCACATCGCCTACGAGCGCCTGGTCACCGGCATCCACAACGAGGACACGATCGAGCAGTACCGCGTCAACGGCCGCAAGCTGGGTCGACTGCTGTACCAGGGCCGCTGGTTTGACCCGCAGTGCATGATGCTGCGCGAAACCGCCCAGCGCTGGGTGGCCTCGGCGATCACCGGCGAGGTGACGCTGGAGCTGCGCCGCGGCAACGACTACACGATCCTGAACACCGAGAGCCCCAACCTGACCTACGCGCCCGAGCGTCTGTCGATGGAGAAGGTGGAAGGCGCCTTCACGCCGGCCGACCGCATCGGTCAGCTGACGATGCGCAACCTGGACATCCAGGACACGCGCCACAAGCTGGGCATCTACTCGGGCGCCGGGCTGCTGGGCAGCAGCCACGGCGGCGTGATGCCGCTGCTGACCGGCGACAAGCCCGCCGAGTAAGGCTCAGCGCCGCCACGGCCAGGCCCGCTTCGGCGGGCCTGCCTGCTTCAGGCACCCACTGCTGCCCGGTAGGCGTGCCAGGTGCCATGGCCAACCACCGGCCCCACCACCAGCAGCCCGGCAAAGCCGGGCAGCAACGCCAGCGTCACCAGGCCGGTGATCAGCGCGCCCCACCACAGCATCACGCCGGTCTGCGTGAGCACCAGGCGAAAGCTGGTCAGGCCGGCCGTGATGGCGTCGACCGGGCGGTCCAGGATCATCGGGATGCTGATCACGCTGACGCAGTAGATCAGCCCGGCGAAGACCGCACCGACCACAACGTAGGTGATGATGAAGCCCAGGTTCTCGGGGTCGAGCAGCGCCAGCAGCGAGCCTTTGAAGTCGGGCATGCCGTCAAAGCTGACCGCAAAGATCACCAGGCTGGCGCGGCCCCACAGCATCTCCAGCACCAGCAGCACGAAGCCAAAGATCGCCAGCGTCGAGGTGCGCGTGCGCCAGGCGGTGAGTGCGCTGCCCAGCGTGGGTGTGCGGCCGGCCTCCAGCTCGCGACTGACGTGGTACAGGCCCAGGCACAGAAACGGGCCCATCAGCAGGAAGCCTGCCGACAACGCCAAGGTATAGGCCGGCTGGTACTGGAAGACCTCCAGCAGCATCCAGCCCATGGCCATGAAGCAGGCGCCGAAGAACAGCCCGATGGCGGGGGCGCGCCGAAAGTCGTGCCAGCCCAGGCGCAGCCATCGCAGCGGGTCGCCGAAGCCCAGCGGGCTCAGCAGGATCGGGCCTGCCGGGGCAGCGGCGGCAGCGGTGTCGTCGATGGGCATGCCATCCTCCTCGTGTCGCGCAGGGTACGCGGGCGGCCGAGGCGCCGTCCACGCGGGCAGACCCTAGCGCCGACTCAGGGATTGGCGAAGCTGCGGCTGGCCACCGGCTGGCGCGACCGCGGCGCCGCGTGCGGCCGTTCCACCCAGCGGTGCACGGCCCAGCCTGCGCCCAGGCTCAGGGCCCAGGTCAGCACCAGGGCGAGCGCAGCGGGCAGGGGCTGATCGGGCCAGACCCGGTCGACCGCGGTGCCCACCAGCAGCAGCAGCGGGTAGTGCAGCAGAAAGCTGCCGTAGGACACGCGGGCCAGCCAGCGCATCATTGGGTGCCACGCATGGCGTGCCAGACGCTCGCCGGCCGGCTGCCAGGCCAGCAGCAGCGCCGTCAGACCGGCCACGGCCAGGCGTTCGCGCCAGTCCAGCACCAGCGCCGCAGCCACCAGGGCTGCCAGCGCCAGCAGCAGAGCGGTGCGGCGCGGCTGGGCGTGGATCCAGCAGGCGGCCACGCCCAGGCCGTAGGCGGCGAAGAAGTAGGGCGCCCAGGCGTCCAGCAGGCTGTCCAGGTTGAGCCACAGCATCGAGGCCAGCATCAGGCCCACGGTGCCCAACACGCTGCCCACGCGCATCGCGCGGTTGAGTGCCGAGCCGGTGCGGCCGATGCGGCGCAGCGCCACCAACGCGGCGAACAGCGCGAAGAGCTGCAGGTCGATCGCCACGTACCAGAAACCCGCACTCAGCGCTGGCACGCCCAGCAGGTCCTGCAGGAAGAACAGGTTGGCCAGCAGCGCGGGGGCGCTGGGCGCGGCCGGGGTGTCCGGGTCGCTGCCGAACGCGCGGGCAAAGCCCGCAGCAGCCAGGGCGGCCAGCAGGGCCACGCCATAGGGTCGGGCCAGGCGCCAGTAGCGTTGCCACACCAGGCCAGCCCACTCGGCAGGGCCCGGGCCACTGCGCGCGAACGGGCTGGGCGCCAGGCCACGGGCCGCCAGATAGCCTGCCACCACCAGAAAGACCTGCACCGCCAGCCGGCCGTGGGACTGCAGGCTGCCGAACAGCCCGGGCCACAGCGCGGTGGCACTGACCGCCAGCGGGCCGTACCAGGCCAGATGGTGGGCAATGATCAGCTGGGAGGCGATGGCGCGCAACCAGTCAGGCAGCGGCAGCGCGGGGCGTCGGGTGGCGGTCATGACAAGGAGCAGGCCGCCGGCCGATGCGGCCGACGGCGGGGTGGCGCATGGCGCCGGTTTACTTGGCCCAGCCGTCTTTCAGGCCGGTGATGCGGTTGAACACCGGCGTGTCGGCGCGGTGGTCCAGGCGGTCGGCGACGAAGTAGCCGTGGCGCTCGAACTGGAACTTCTCGTCGGGCTGCGCGGTGGCCAGCGCCGGCTCCAGGTAGGAGCGCACCACCTGCTTGCTCTTCGGGTTGAGCACGGTGAGGAAATCGCGGCCGCCGGCATCGGGCTGGGCCTCGGTGAACAGGCGATCGAACAGGCGCATCTCGCAGGCCACGGCCTCATGGGCGCCGACCCAGGTGATCGTGCCCTTGACCTTCACACTGTCGGCGCCGGGCGTGCCGCTCTTGGTGTCAGGGATCACCGTGGCGGTGACGGCCGTGATAGCGCCGTCGGCGTCCTTCTCGCAGCCGGTGCACTCGATGATGACGCCGTACTTCAGACGCACCTTGTTGCCCGGGAAGAGGCGGAAGTAGCCCTTGGGCGGCACCTCGGCGAAGTCCTCGCGCTCGATCCACAGTTCGGGCCCCAGGCTGAAGGCGCGCTGGCCCCACTCGGCGTGGTGCGGGTGGAAGGGCGCGCCGCAGGGCTCGCGGTGGGCCTGGCTGCCGAAGACCTCGGCGTAGTTCGTCAGCTTGAGTTTGACCGGGTCGATCACCGCCATCGCCCGCTTCGCCTGGTCTTCCAGGTCGGCGCGCAGCGCGATGTCCAGCACCGAGTAGTCGAGCCAGATGTTGGTCTTGCTGGCGCCAGAGTCGTCGGCCATCTTGCGAATGCTGGCGGGCGTGTAGCCGCGCCGACGCATGCCGGCCAGCGTGGGCATGCGCGGGTCATCCCAGCCGCTGACGTGCTGCTCGTCGACCAGCTGCTTGAGCTTGCGCTTGCTGGTGATGACGTAGCTGAGATTCAGGCGGCCGAACTCGTACTGCCTGGGCAGCGGGTGGGCCAGCAAACCGCCTTCGGCCAGGCGTTCCAGCAACCAGTCGTAGAACGGGCGCTGGTCCTCGAACTCCAGCGTGCAGATCGAATGGGTGATGCGCTCCAGCGCGTCCTCGATCGGGTGCGCGTAGGTGTACATCGGGTAGATGCACCAGGTGTCGCCGGTGTTGTGGTGGGTGGCGCGGCGGATGCGGTAGATGGCCGGGTCGCGCAGGTTGATGTTGGGCGAGGCCATGTCGATCTTGGCGCGCAGCACCATCGAGCCGTCGGCGTGCAGGCCGTCGCGCATCTCGCGAAAGCGCGCCAGGTTCTGCTCGGGCGTGCGGCTGCGGAAAGGGCTGTCGGTGCCGGGCGTGGTGAAGTCGCCGCGGTTGGCGCGCATCTGCTCGGGCGTCTGCTCGTCGACGTAGGCCAGGCCGCGCTCGATGAGGTGCTCGGCGGCGCGGTACATGAAATCGAAGTAGTCGCTGGCGTAGAACTGGTGGCTCACGCCATGGGCATTCCAGTCCCAGCCCAGCCACTGCACCATCTCGGAGATGGCGTCGACGTATTCCTGCTCTTCCTTCTCGGGGTTGGTGTCGTCAAAGCGCAGGTGGCAGACACCGCCATAGTCGCGCGCCAGGCCGAAGTTCAGGCAGATGCTCTTGGCGTGGCCCACATGCAGGTAGCCGTTGGGCTCGGGCGGGAAGCGCAGGCGAACGCGGGCGGGGTCGGGCTGACCAGCGGCGTGATGGGCGGCGTCGCCTGGGCTGCCACCGAAAGGCCTGCGGTCATAGGTGCCGGCCTCCAGGTCGCGCTCGATGATGCCGCGCAGGAAATTGCTGGGCTTGACCGGCTCGGTGCCGGTCGCAGGGGCTTTGTCGCTCATGCCGGGGCGGGAAGTGGGTGGGCGCCAAAGGCACCGCAGATGCGGCGGATTGTAGCGAGCACCCCCTCGGGTCAACCCGCAGATCACATGCCCTTGAAGCGCGCGGCGTAGAGGCGGCTCACGGCCAGGCGCTCGGGGCGGCGGCGCAGCACCAACTGCACCTTGCCCGATTCGTCGCGCAGCGCCTGGTCGATCTCGCGCGCCTGCACCACCACGCTGCGGTGCACCTGCCAGAAGCGCGCCGGGTCGAGTTGCGGCAGCAGCTCGCGCAGCGAGGTGCGGATCAGGTGCTCGCGCTCGGCGGTGAGCACCCGCACGTACTTGTCGGCGGCCTCGAAGTAGATGACCTCCTCGATAGGCACCAGGTACACCGACGGGCCGGACGAGGCCTGGATCACCGTCAGCGGCTGCGCCGCGGCCGGCAGCGCGCCGGCCAGCGACGGCGCGGTGACCAGCAGGTGGCGCAGGCGGTCGAGCAACTGGTCGTCGGCGCCACGCGCCTCGGCCGGCGCGTGTTCGCGCTGGGCCAGGCGTTCGCGCAGGCGTTCGCAGGTCTGCGCCAGGCGATCGCGCGGGGCGGGCTTGAGCAGGTAATCGGCGGCGGCCAGCTCGAAGGCCTGCAGCGCGTACTGGTCGTAGGCGGTCACAAAGACCAGCAGCGGCAGCGGGATGTCGGTCGGCCAGTCCTCGATGATGGCCTGTGCCGCCTCCAGTCCGGTGCGTCCGGGCATCCGGATGTCCATGAATATCAGCTCGGGGCGCAGCGCCAGCGCGTCGTCGATCGCCTGCTCGCCATCCACGGCATGGGCCATGACCTTCAGCTCGGGC
Organism: Ideonella aquatica; assembly: GCF_018069755.1. GTDB lineage: Bacteria > Pseudomonadota > Gammaproteobacteria > Burkholderiales > Burkholderiaceae_C > Ideonella > Ideonella aquatica. Next base: position 21,633 of record NZ_JAGQDE010000009.1, read on the forward strand.
CAGACGGCGGCCAGGTCGGCCTGCAGGGCCTGGGCCAGCAGCGGTTCATCCTCGGCGATCAGCGCGGTAGCGGGTTGGCGCAGGGGATGGCTCATGCGGGCTCCTGGGCCGATGCGGGCGGTGTCAGGGGCAGTCTGACCACGGCCTCGGTGCCGCCGCCGGGCAGGGCCTGCAACTGCAGTGAGGCCTGGCTGCCGTAGAGCGTGGCCAGGCGGTCGCGCACCTGCACCAGGCCGAAGCCGCTGCCGCCGCTGGTGCCACCCTGGCCGAGGCCGACGCCGTTGTCGCACACGCGCAGCAGCAACTGCTCGCCGCTGCGCTCGGCCGACACCGTGAGCCGCGCCGGGCCGCGCAGCGGCTCCAGGCCATGGCGGATCGCGTTCTCGACCAGCGGCTGCAGCAGCAGCGGTGGCAGCGGTACGTCGGTCAACTCGGCGGGCAACTGCTGCTCGGTGTGCAGCCGCTCGCCCATGCGGATGCGCATCAGGGCCAGGTAATCCTCGGCATGGCGGAACTCGTCACCCAGCGGATGCCAGTCGCGGCGGCTGGCGCCCAGGGTGGAGCGCAGCCAGGCGATCATGTGGTCCAGCATGGCCTGGGCGCGGGCGGGGTCGATGCCGATCAGCGCGCGCAGGTTGGCCAGCGTGTTGAACATCATGTGCGGCTCAAGCTGGCTTTGCAGCAGGCGCAGCTGGCTCTCGGCCGCATCGCGCCGCGCCTGGGCGGCCAGGCGCTCGGCGCCCTCGAGGCGGCCGCGCAGGTAGAAGAACACCGTGCCGGCCAGGCCCGGGATCAGCGACAGCGCGAAGATCCGCAACCACAGGCCCCAGCGCTCCTGGCGCGGCCACAGGCCATCGAGGCCGGTGATCGCGCTGGCCACGCCGCCGCCCACGACGTAGCCGATCGTCACGCCACCGACGATGCACGCCGCCATCCAGGGCCAGCCCGGAAAGCCGTCGGCGCTGCGCGGGTGGGCGTGTTCCGGGTGCTGTCGCTGCCAGCGCAGCACCAGGAACATCAGCACATGGATGGCCGCCGAGATGCCATTGCCGATCAGCAGCGAGTAGATCAGCGCCACCACCGCCGGCATGCCCAGCAGCCACAGGATGCTGGCCACGCTCAGCGCGATCGCCTGGGCGGCGGGCAGGCTGCGCCACAGCGTGGCAGGCAGCGAGGGCGGGCAGGGTGACGCGGTCATGCGGAGGTGGATCAGGCCAGACCCAGCGCATGGTGCCACAGCAGGTCACCCAGGTAGCGCCCCGGCAGGAGTGTGAACAGCCCGGCCACCACGCAGCCGCCCAGGTAGGTGCGCCACATGGCCTGGCGGTGGGCTGAGATCTGCTTGCGGATGGCCAGCCACAGGCCGCCGCTGACGCCGGCGAGTGTCAGCAGCGTCAGCAGATGGATCGGCGTGAAGCCGGCGATGTTGGGCAGGCGGAAGTCGCGGATGAAGACGCTGGACAGCGCAGCGGCCAGCATGCACAGCACCCACACATAGCCCGCGCCGCGGTGCAGCGGGCTGCCCTTGCGCGAGCGCAGCGCCAGTGGCCCCAGCAGCAGCGCCGCGCTGGCGAACAGCAGGTGGACCTGGACGGCGGGGCTGAGGCTCAACGGTGAGGCGAGGTGCATGGCGATCTCCGGTGTGTTGCGATGTGGAGTGGCTGTGATCGTGCCCACCGCCCCAGACCCGCGCCGCCGCGCTGCGACGAAGCGCCGCTGCACGGCGCGAAACGCCTGCCGGCGGCGCCAAGCGTGCTCTCAAGGAAACGTCGGGCCTTCCCAAGTGTCCTGGTCGCCCTTCGGGGGGTGGGCGGGGCGCAGCCCGGCCCTGGGGGCGCTCAGAAACTGCGGGTGGCGGCCAGCAGCGCGGTGCGGCGCGTGGGCAACGCGCCCAGCACCGATGCATCCGGGCCGCCCACCCAGCGCCAGGCGCCCTGCAGCCGCCAGCGGTCGCCCTGCCAGTGCAGGCTGGCGGTCAGTACGCGGCCACGGTCGGCGGGTTCGACCAGGGCGTCCAGGCTCAGCAGCCAGGGGTCGGGCTGCCAGCTCAGCCGGGCAAACAGGTGCTCGCGCCGCGGCCCGGCGCCACCCAGCGGACTGGCCTGCCAGGCCAGGTTGCCGGCCGCCGCTGCGCTGAGGGCCGGCACCCTGCCCAGGCTGGCCACGGCCAGGCCGCGTTGGCGCCAGGCGGTCCAGGCGTCGTCTGACGGTGCCGTGCCGTCGTGCCAGGCCTCCAGCAGCAGGCTCTGGCGCGCCTGGCCGGTCCAGCTCAGGCCCAGCAGCCATTGGCTGCTGCCTCCCTGCGGACCCACCTGCCAGGGATTGCTGCGCTGCAACCGGTCAGCGGCAGTGGGGTCGATCTGCCAGCCGTCGCTGCGCTGCAGCACGCGCCACGAGGCGTGCACTTCCAGCGATTCACTGGCCACCCAGGCGACGGCGGCGCCCAGGCTGGCGCCGGTGTGGCGGCCCCAGCGGGCAAAGGCGAAGGCGTCCAAGGCCCCCAGGCGCTGGTAGCCGCGCAGCGCCAGCGCGGCCTCGTCGGCGCCCAGGGCGTCGCGCTGGCTGCCGCCGGCGTGCTGCGGGTTCGCCCAGACCAGGCTCAGCGCCCGATCGGCGCCCCAGAAGCGCTCCAGCTGCAGCGCCGGCCGGCCTTCGGTGGCGGCGGCCAGCAGGGTGCGGCGCGCCTCCTGGCCGACCAGGTCATTGGGCCGGAAGCCATAGCCGACGTCCCAGGCCACACGCTGCTGGCCGGCGCTCCATTGCCAGTCGCCCCAGGTGCCGTTCAACACCAGTTCGTTGACGCGGCCCTCGGCATGGCTGCGGCCGCCGGCTGGGGCCACTGAGGCCAGCCAGACCTCGGCTGCCCAGCCGGGCGCCTCGGCGCGCGCCTCCAGCTCGGCCAGGGCCTGCGGCGGCGCGGTGGCCGCGGTGCCAGGGACCAGGCGGTTGGCCTCGGCCAGCGGGCCGCGCGGGTTGGCCTGGGTGTCCCAGCCGCTCAGGCGCCACTCGCCGCGCACGGCGGGCGCCTCATCGGCCCAGGCCGCAGGCAGGGCCAGGGCGAGCAGCAGCGGCAGGCAGTCAACGCGTGGCATGGCTCACTCCAGGCTGGGGTTGCGGGCCAGGAACATCGGATTCAGCCAGTTCTCGGGCACGGCCCTGGGCTGGCGCGACAGGTACTGCACGCGGGTCTGGGCGCGGCTGCCCAGCTCGTCCTGCAGCCGCATTTCGCTGACCAGGGTGCCGGCGTGGTCCAGCACGAAGCGGGCACGCTTGGCGAGCTTGTCGGACTGGACATACAACTCGGCCCGCACCGGCTCATGGCGTGGCTTACCCAGCCACAGCTCGATGCGCTGGTAGCTCACGCCCTTGCGCCGCGCCTGCAGCGTCAGGTGCAGGCAGGGGCGGGCGGGGCCCTCGGCTTCGCATCGCTCCTCGCCGACCAGTCGGCCGTCGTAGTCCTCGGCCCAGGACAGCGTGGCGATGTCGCCGGTGGAGGCATCGCCCAGCAGCTTCTGCGAGGGCGTGATGCGCATCGCGCGCTGGCTGCCGGGCATCAGCAGCCAGAAGTCGTCGCCCAGCATCAACACCTTCTGGCCCGCCTCGGCGGGCGAGCGCATCAGCACCAGCGAGCGGTGCTGGTCCTGCACGAACACCGTGTAGCGGCGCTCCTTGTCGGCCGATCCGTCGGCCCGGGTGGTGGTGACCAGGGTCTCCACCTGCAGGCGCTCGGCGCCGGTGCGGAAGCGGTCGGCGGCTTGCAGCAGCGCGGGCACGTCGGGTTCGGCGGCGCGGGTGGCGCTGTGCCAGGCCAGGCCGGCGAGCAGGCCGATCTTCACCAGGGCGCCAGCGGCGATCCAGGCCAGGGTCTTGGCTTTCATGGGGGTCTCCAGGTCAGACATGGGCGAGGGCGTCCACCACGCTCAGGTGCACAGTGCGGCGAGCGACCAGGGCGGCGGCGATCACCGCCAGGGCCAGCACGGCGCCGATGGTCAGCGCGTAGAGCGCCGGGTCGGGCGAGACCAGCAGCGGGTAGCCCACCGAGCGGCCCGGCGGCGGCGGCATCTGCACCGGAAACACCAGCAGCGCCAGGCTGACCAGCCCCGCGATCAGCGCACCCAGCGCCGTGCCCGCGCCGCCCAGCACCAGGCCTTCCAGCGCAAAGCTGCCGATCAGCTGGCCGGGCAGCGTGCCCATGGCCCGCAGTGTGCCGATCTCGCGGGTGCGCTCGACGATGGCCATGGCCATCGCATTGGTCACCACGAAGACGACGATCACGCCGATGATCAGCCCCAGCGCGCCGAAGATGCGGTTGTACAGGTCCTTGACGCTGCGGTAGAACGGCGCCTGGTCCACCCAGGTGCGTACCGCCAGGCCCGGCAGCGCGGCCTGCCAGCGGGCCTGGGCGGGCGCTGTGGCGTCCATCTGGTCCAGGAAGACACCCGCGCTGGAGATGCGCTGGCTGACCAGCAGGCGCTGGGCGGTGGCCACGTCGGTATAGACCAGGCGCTTGTCGATCTCGGGCACGCCGGTGGAGAACACGCCCTTGACCGTCACGTCCAGCGCGTTGAGTGCGCCTTCGGTGGTGCTGGCCAGCAGCGTCAGCGAGCTGCCTGGCGTGGCCTTCAGGCTGCGCGCCAGGCCTTCGCCCAGCATCACGGTGGCGCGGTCGCGGTCGCTCAGGACCTGGCCGGCGCTGACGGTGAGGAACGGGCCCTTGATCGCGAACTCGGCGTCGGGCGCGATGCCCACGGCCATCATCACCGTGGACTTCTCGCCATTGCTGACCAGGCCACTGAACTCCACGCGCGGCAGCACCTGGCGCACCGACGGATCGTCCAGCAGTTGCTGCTGCAGGCGCGGCCAGTCGTCCAGGCCGTGTTGCAGCGGCACGTCCTCGTCGCGCTCGAACTGCGCCGGCTGGCCGATGATCAGGTGGCCAGTGGTGCGGGCCGAGCTCTCGGCCAATGCCTGGTAGGTGGACAGCGCGAAGCCGCCGGCCATCAGGATCGCGGCCGTGCCCATCGCCGCGATCGTCACGGTCACCGCCGAGCGGCGCCGGTTGCGCAGCGTGTTGCGCCAGGCGTAGCTGAGCCACTTCATTGGAAATCCTCCGGCGTGTGGGCGACGATGCGGCCGTCCTGCAGCGCGATCACGCGGTCGCAGCGGTGGACGACGCGGGCGTCGTGGGTGGCGATCAGGCAGGCGGCGCCCTCGGCGCGGCAGCGCTCGCGCATCAGCGCCAGCACCTGGTCGGCAGTGTGCGAGTCGAGGCTGGCGGTGGGCTCATCGGCGATCACCAGGCGCGGGCGCTTGACCAGCGCGCGGGCGATGGCCACGCGTTGGCGCTGGCCGCCCGACAGCGCGTCGGGTCGGTGCGCGGCGTGCTCGGCCAGGCCCACGCTGTCCAGCGCCTCGGCCACCCGCTGGCGGCGCTGGGCATCGGGCAGGCCGGCCAGGAACAGCGGGTAGTCGACGTTGTCGGCCACCGTCATCACCGGCACCAGGTTGAAGCCCTGGAAGATGAAGCCCAGCTGCTCGCGGCGCAGCAGCGTGGCGGCGCGCTCGTCGAGCCGGCTGACATCCTGGCCGCCCAGGCGGATCTCGCCCTGGTCGGCGCGGTCGATCAGGCCGGCCAGGTTCAGGATCGTGCTCTTGCCGCTGCCGGACGGGCCGGTCAGCGCCAGCATCTCGCCGGGCAGCACGTCCAGGTCCACGCCTTGCAGCGCCGGCACCACGTGGGTGCCCAGGCGGTAGGTCTTGCACAGGCCGCGCGCGCTCAGCACCGGGCTGCTCATCGCGAGACCCCGGCGCGTTGCTGCACCGACTGGCGGAATCCGGCGGGTGCGCTGGCGAACAGTGGGTCAGCCTGCACCTGGGCCAGCAGGGCGCGGCCGCGCTCCTGGCGGTTGAACATCGACGGCAGGGCCAGGAAGGTGCTGGCGGCGACGAAACGTGTCTCCAGCACCGCTGGCGCACCTGAAGGGCCGGCGGCGCTGCCCGCAGCGGCGGCCAGGCTCAGCGCCTTGTCCAGCAGCGCCAGGCCGTCCTCGGCGTGGCGCATCTTGCGCCAGGGCATCCAGGTGGTGGTGGCGCGCATGGACTCGCTGGCGCCGGCGTAGGCCATCAGCACCGGGTCGGTCGGGCTGGCGGCCGACAGGCGGGCGAACTGGGCTGCGGCGGCCTCGACCGCGGCGCTGTCGCCCTGCTGGGCACGGGCAAAGCTCTGCTGGGCGCTGGCAAAGCTGTCAGCGGCCTGGCTGGGTGTGGCCAGGGCGGCCGCGCTCAGCGCCAGGACGGCGAGCCACTGGCGGCGGGAGAGGGATGGGGTGCGCATGGGGTCCTCCGGGGTGTCGATGGGAGGCAGTGTTCCCATCGCCCCGGCGGGCGGCCATGCGGCTGCGACGAACGGTGGCCGGCCGGCGCGAAACGCGGCCAGCCCGGCGTCAGTGGTGCAGGTTCAGCGGCGCTTGGAGCCGCCCAGCAGGCTGCCCAGCACGCCGCGGACTATCTCGCGGCCCACGGCCGAGCCCACGGTGCGCACGGCGGACTTGGCCGCCATTTGCGCCAGGCCGTCGTGGCGGCCACCGCGCGGGCCGGTGGAGCCGAACAGCAGGTCACCCAGGCCGCCCAGCAGGCCGCCGCTGGCCTCCTGGGCCGCACCCTGGGCGGCGTCGGCCATGCCGCCCTTGGCGGCGCGGGTGGCCTCGGCGGCCATGGACTCGGCGTTGCCGGCGGTGGCGGCGGCGCGGCCCTTGAGCTTCTCATAGGCCGATTCGCGGTCGACCTGCTTCTCGTAGACGCCGGCCACCAGCGAGGTCTGGCGCAGCCGGGCGCGCTGCTCGGCGCTGATCGGGCCGATCTGGCTGCCCGGCGGCAGCACATAGACGCGCTCGGTCACGCTGGGACGGCCCTTGGCATCGAGGAAGCTGACCAGCGCCTCGCCCACACCCAGCTCGGTGATCGCGGTGGCGATGTCCAGGCCGGGGTTGGCGCGCATGGTCTCGGCGGCGCTCTTGACGGCCTTCTGGTCGCGTGGCGTGAAGGCGCGCAGCGCGTGCTGCACCCGGTTGCCCAGCTGGCCCAGCACGGTGTCGGGAATGTCCAGCGGGTTCTGGGTGACGAAATACACGCCCACCCCCTTGGAGCGCACCAGGCGCACCACCAGCTCGATGCGCTCGACCAGCGCCGCCGGCGCGTCCTTGAACAGCAGGTGGGCCTCGTCGAAGAAGAACACCAGCTTGGGTTTCTCGAGGTCGCCCACCTCGGGCAGGTTCTCGAACAGCTCGGACAGCATCCACAGCAGGAAGGTGGCGTACAGCCGCGGCGCGTTCATCAGCTTGTCGGCCGACAGGATGTTGACCACGCCCAGGCCATCGACGGTCTGCATGAAGTCGGCGATGTCCAGCATCGGCTCGCCGAAGAATTGGTCGCCACCTTGCTCCTCGACCTGCAGCAGGCCGCGCTGGATGGCGCCGATGCTGGCCGGGCTGACATTGCCGTACTCGGTCTGGAACTGGCTGGCGTTGTCGCCCACGTACTGCAGCATCGCGCGCAGGTCTTTCAGGTCGAGCAGCGCCAGACCGTTGTCGTCGGCGATCTTGAAGACCAGGTTCAGCACGCCCGACTGGGTCTCGTTGAGCGCCAGCATGCGGCCCAGCAGCAGCGGGCCGAGGTCGGACACGGTGGCGCGCACCGGGTGGCCCAGCTCGCCAAAGACGTCCCACAGCGTGGCCGGGCAGGCCAGCGGGGTGGGGGCGTCCAGGCCACGCTCCTTGAGCACGGCGGCCAGCTTGTCGGACACGCTGCCGGCGTGGGTGATGCCGGTCAGGTCGCCCTTGACGTCGGCCATGAAGACCGGCACGCCGATCTTCGAGAAGTTCTCGGCCAGGTTCTGCAGCGTGATCGTCTTGCCGGTGCCGGTGGCGCCGGTGATCAGGCCGTGGCGGTTGGCCAGGGCCGGGAGCAGGACGCACTCGACGGTGCCGTGCTTCGCGACCAGGATGGGATCGGCCATGCGCGCTCTCCTCTGAAGACAGTGCCCGGACGGGCGTGTGCCGCGCCCCCGGTAAAATCACGAGTCTATCCAGAAAACACTGACGCCCCGGTGGCCCTCTCGGCCGCTCCAGAGGGCAGGAGAAAAAAGCCATGGCTGGTCATTCCAAATGGGCCAATATCCAACACCGCAAGGGCCGCCAGGACGAAAAGCGGGGCAAGGCCTGGACCCGGGTCATCCGTGAAATCATGGTGGCTGCCCGCACCGGCGGCGGCGATCCGTCGGCCAACCCGCGGCTGCGGCTGGCGATCGACAAGGCCAAGGCGGTGAACCTGCCGGCCGACACCGTCAAGCGCAACATCGACAAGGCCACCGGCAACCTCGAGGGCGTCAGCTACGAGGAAATCCGCTACGAGGGCTACGGCATCGGCGGCGCGGCGATCATCATCGATTGCATGACCGACAACCGCGTGCGCACCGTGGCCGAGGTCCGTCACGCTTTCAGCAAGTACGGCGGCAACATGGGCACCGAGGGCTCGGTGGCCTTTCAGTTCAAGCACTGCGGCCAGTTGGTGTTTGCGCCCGGCACCTCCGAAGACAAGGTCATGGAAGTGGCGCTGGAGGCGGGCGCCGAGGACGTCATCACCGACGACGATGGCGCCATCGAGGTGTTGACCGCCCCGGCCGATTTCGAGGCCGTGCGCGACGCCCTGTCCGCTGCCGGCCTGAACGCCGAGATCGCCGAGGTGACGATGCGCGCCGAGAACACGATTGCCCTGTCCGGCGATGACGCCGAGAAGATGCAAAAGCTGCTCGACGTCATTGAAGACCTGGACGACGTGCAGGACGTCTTCCACAACGCTGAACTGGGCTGATCGCGATGAATGTCCTCGTCATCGGCGGTGGTGGCCGCGAACACGCGCTGGCCTGGAAGCTGGCGCACAGCGAGAAGGTGCAGCGCGTCTTCGTGGCACCTGGCAACGGCGGTACCGCGCTGGACAAGCGCCTGACCAATGTGGCGATCAGTGACCCGGTGGCGCTGGCGGATTTCGCCCAGGCCGAGAAGGTGGGGCTGACCGTGGTCGGCCCCGAGGCGCCGCTGTCGCAGGGCGTGGTCGATGTCTTCCGTGCCCGCGGTCTGCGCATCTTCGGCCCCACCAAGGCGGCGGCGCAGCTGGAGAGCTCCAAGGCTTTCGCCAAGGCCTTCATGGCGCGCCATGGCATTCCCACCGCGGCCTATGGCACGTTCACCGACCCCGCCGAGGCCCATGCCTACATCGACCGCATCGGCGCGCCCATCGTGGTCAAGGCCGATGGCCTGGCCGCCGGCAAGGGCGTGGTGGTGGCGATGACACTGGCCGAGGCCCACGAGGCCGTGCGCTTCATGCTGGAGGACAACACGCTGGGCGTGGTCCACAACGCCGGCGGCGCGCGCGTGGTGATCGAGGAGTTCCTGCAGGGCGAGGAAGCCAGCTTCATCGTCCTGTGCGATGGCAAGCATGTGTTGCCCCTGGCCACCAGCCAGGACCACAAGCGCATCGGCGACGGCGACACCGGCCCCAACACCGGCGGCATGGGCGCCTACTCGCCCGCCCCGGTGGTCACGCCCAATGTGCATGCCAAGGCGATGCAGGAGATCATCCTGCCCACGATCAACGGCATGGCCAAGGACGGCATCCCGTTCACCGGCTTTCTGTACGCCGGTCTGATGATCTCGCCCGATGGCGCGGTCAAGACGCTGGAGTTCAACACCCGCATGGGCGACCCCGAGACCCAGCCCATCCTGATGCGGCTGAAGTCCGACCTGGTGGATGTGCTGCTGGCCGCCACCGAGGGCCGGCTCGACCAGGTCGAGCTGGAGTGGGACCGGCGCGTGGCCCTGGGTGTGGTGATGGCTGCCCACAACTACCCCGGCACGCCGCGCAAGGGCGACGCCATCCACGGCCTGCCGGCCCAGGCCGCGGGCACCGAGGACGCCGTGGTTTTCCACGCCGGCACCGAGCTGGTCGACGGCCAGGTGCGCACCACCGGTGGCCGCGTGCTGTGCGTGACCGCACTGGGGGACTCGGCCAAGGCGGCGCAGCAGCGCGCCTACGAGGCCCTCGCCCCCATCGGTTTCGATGGCGCGCAATGGCGCACTGACATCGGTCATCGTGCCATCAAGCGCTGAGCCGGCAGGCACGCGCTGGTTGACCGAGCGCCCGGTGCGCCCGGTCGGGCGGGCCTGGGCGCGGGCGGTGCTGCGGCTGGCCGGATGGCAGTTGGTGTTCGACGGCCTGCCGGCGCAGCAGGGCGTGTTCATCGGCTACCCGCACACATCGAACTGGGACTTCGTGCTGGCCCTGTTCTTCAAGCTGGGCGCGGGTTTTCCGGCGCACTTCTGGGCCAAGGACAGCCTGTTCAGGGTCCCGCTCTTCGGTCGCTGGCTGCGCTGGATGGGGGGCCTGCCGGTGGACCGCAGCGGCCCGCATGGCATGGTCGGAGCCATGGTGGCGCGGTTCGCCGCAGCGCGTGAATCCCAGGCCCCGTTGTGGCTGGCCCTGACCCCGGAGGGCACGCGCAGCCTGCAGCCGCACTGGCGCAGCGGTTTCCACCAGCTGGCCCTGCAGGCGGGGGTGCCGGTGGGCCTGGTGTTTTTCGACTACGGCCGCAAACGGGTGGGCGTGGAACACTTCCTGATGCTCAGCGAAGATGCTGCTGCCGACATGGCCGTGCTGGCCACCTGCTACCAGGGCGTGCGAGGCCGGCGGCCGGAGCTGGCCGCCCCCGTTCGCCTCCCCTGATCAACCGAGAGCCCGCCATGGACACCCAGGCCCTGCGCCACTACTTCCTGGACCTTCAGCGGCGCATCGTCGCTGGCGCCGAGGCCTTTGACGGCCAGTCCTTCCTGACCGACACCTGGACCCGCGAGCCCGGTGGCCGGCTGGAGGGCGATGGCATCACCCGCCTGATCGAGGGTGGCGGCGTGCTGGAGCGCGGCGGCTGCAACTTCAGCCACGTCAAGGGCAAGACGCTGCCGCCGTCGGCCACCGCGCACCGGCCTGAGCTGGCCGGCGCCCCGTTCGAGGCGATGGGCGTGTCGCTGGTCTTCCACCCGCGCAACCCCCATGTGCCCACGGTGCACCTGAACGTGCGCTGCTTCGCCGCCATGCCCGAAGGCCGCGCGCCGGTGGTGTGGTTCGGCGGCGGCATGGACCTGACGCCCTATTACGGCGTCGAGGACGACGCGGTGCACTTCCACCGCGTCTGCCGCCACGCGCTCTCGCCCTGGGCCGGCATGCATGAGCGTTTCAAGGCCTGGTGCGACGACTACTTCTTCCTGAAGCACCGCAACGAGCCGCGCGGCGTGGGCGGCATCTTCTACGACGACTTCAACGAGCTGGGCTTCGAGCAGAGCTTTGCGATGACGCGGGCGGTGGGTGACGCCTTCCTGGCCGCCTATGTGCCCATCGTCGAGAAGCGCCGCGACACGCCCTATGGCGAGCGCGAACGCGACTTCCAGGCCTACCGCCGCGGCCGCTATGTCGAGTTCAACCTGGTCTTCGACCGCGGCACCTTGTTCGGGCTGCAATCCGGTGGCCGCACCGAGGCGATCCTGATGTCGATGCCGCCGGTGGTGAACTGGCGCTACAGCTGGGCGCCCGAGCCCGGTACGCCTGAGGCCAGGCTCTACACCGATTTCCTGCGGCCTCGCGATTGGGCGAACGAGGGGCCGTGACCGCGCCTCGCCGGATAGGGCTGTTCGGCGGGAGCTTCAATCCGCCGCACCGGGCGCATCTGGCTTTGGCGCGCGTGGCGCGCGACACGCTGGCCCTGGACGAGCTGCGCTGGTTGCCGGCTGGCCTGCCCTGGCAGAAGCCAGCGGGCGAACTGGCCCCGGCCGAACACCGGCTGGCGATGGTGCGCCTGCTGGTGGCGGATGAGCCCGGCTGCGTCGTCGACGAGCGCGAGCTGCAGCGCGCCGGCCCCAGCTACACCGTTGACACCCTGACCGAGTTGCGGGCCGAGCAGCCGGGGGCCGAGCTGGTGCTGGTCATTGGCCAGGACCAGTACGCCCGGATCGACACCTGGCGCGATGCGGCACAATGGCGGTCCTGGGTGCAGTTCGCCGTCGCCGCCCGCCACGGCCAGCCACCGCAGCCGCCCGCCGATTGGCAGGCCGGCAGCCATCGGTTGGTGGTGCTGCCGCTGCCCGAGCACCCCATCAGCGCCACCCATATCCGCCAACAGGTCCGCGCCGGCGAGGACATCACCCCGCTGGTCGGCCCCGAGGTGGCGCGCTATATTGACCAACACCGCCTCTACCGGGTCTGAACCGCCCGGACACCGCATGGACATCCGCAAACTGCAACGCGCCATCGTCGATGGCCTCGAGGACGTGAAGGCCCAGGACATCCTGGTCTTCAACACCGAGCACCTCTCGCCCCTGTTCGAGCGGGTGATCATCGCCTCGGGCACCAGCAACCGCCAGACCAAGGCCTTGTCCAGCAGCGTGCGCGAGGAGGTCAAGGCCGCCGGCTTCGACGTGCCCCGCTGCGAGGGCGAGGACAACGGCGAGTGGATCATCGTCGACTGCGGCGCGGCGGTCTGCCACATCATGCAGCCGGCGATCCGCGACTACTACCGCCTGGAAGAGATCTGGGGCGGCAAGCCGGTCAAGATGAAGCTGGGCGACGCCAAGACCGGCCTGGTCAAGGCCTCCGAAGGCAGCGACGCCGCAGCCAAGAAGAAGGCCCCCGCCAAAAAGGCCAGCGCCACCGCGCGCTCGGCCGCCGGCCAGGCCGCGCTGGAGAAGCCCGCCAAGGCAGCCAAGCCGGCCAAGCCGGCACCAGCGCGCAAGGTCACCGCAGGCGGTCTGGCCTCGGCCAAGGCGGCGCCCAGGAAGGCCGCCTCCGCCACGACGGCACCCAAGAAAGCCGCCACCCGCAGTACCAGCGGCACCGTGGCCAAGGCGCCGGCCCGCAAGAGCGCGGCTGCCAAGACGCCGATGAAGCTGGTGGTGGTCAAGCCGGCTGCCAAGAAAACGGCGGCCAAGAAGGCCACCCCGAAGAAGACCGGCCGCTGATCCCCGGCGATGAAGCTGGTGATCGCCGCCGTCGGCCAGCGTCAGCCGGCCTGGGCCGACGCGGCGTACGAGGACTTCGCCAAGCGTTTCCCGCCCGACCTGCGGCTGGAGCTGAAGGCGGTGAAGGCCGAGCCGCGTGGCGGCAAGTCGGCCGAGCAACTGATGGCCGCCGAGGCCAGGCGCCTGGACGAGGCCATTCCCAAGGGCGCGCGCCGCGTGCTGCTGGACGAGCGCGGCACACGCCTGAGCACCGTGGACCTGGCCAAGCGGCTGGAGTTCTGGCTGGGCGATGGCCGCGACGTGGCCTTCTTCATCGGCGGCCCTGACGGGCTGGATCCGGCGCTGAAGGCCACGGCCGATGAGAGCCTGCGGCTGTCGGACCTGACCCTGCCGCACGCCTTTGTGCGCATCATCCTGGCCGAGGCGCTGTACCGCGCCTGGTCGCTGCGCAACGGTCATCCCTACCACCGCGAGTGATGCACGACATCGTCTACCTGGCCTCGCAAAGCCCGCGCCGGCGCCAATTGCTCGATCAACTGGGTGTGCGCCACGAGCTGCTGCTGCCCGGCCCCGACGAGGACGCCGAAGCGCTGGAGGCCACGCGTGTCGGCGAGGCGCCGCGCGATTACGTCGAGCGCGCCACCCGCGCCAAGCTCCAGGCCGCGCGCGCGCGCCTGATCGCTCGCGGCCTGCCACCGGCGCCCATCCTGTGCTCCGACACCACCGTCGCGTTGGGGCGGCGCATCCTGGGCAAGCCGACCGATGCGCACGACGCCACAGCCACGCTTCGCGCGCTGTCGGGCCGGCTGCACCATGTGCTGACCGCGGTGGCCGTGTGGGACGGTCGGCGCAGCCTCTTTGCGCTGAGCGACTCGGCCGTGCGTTTTGCCGAGCTGCCCGAGGCGGTGATCGAGGCCTACGTGGCCAGCGGCGAGCCCTTCGGCAAGGCCGGCGCCTACGCCATCCAGAGCTCGCTGGGCGGGTGGATCCCCACGATCCGCGGCAGCTACTCCGGTATCATGGGTTTGCCCCTGTACGAGACCACCCAGCTGCTGCGTCAGGCCCGCGTGCGCTTCTGAGGAAACGGCAGCGCAGGCTGCGGCGGCCCAGAAGAGACCCAGCCCGGCCATGCATGACATCCTGATCAACTGGGCTCCACAGGAGACCCGCGTCGCCCTCATCGAGAACGGCGCCGTGCAGGAGCTGCACATCGAGCGCACGCTGGAGCGCGGTCTGGTGGGCAATATCTACCTGGGCAAGGTCGCGCGCGTGCTGCCTGGCATGCAAAGCGCCTTCATCGACATCGGCCTGGAGCGCGCTGCCTTCCTGCACGTGGCCGACCTGCACACCAGCGGCAGCATCGGCCACGGCCGCGACGCCACACCGCCGGTGCCGATCGAGAAGCAGGTCTTCGAGGGCCAGACGCTGATGGTGCAGGTCATCAAGGACCCGATCGGCACCAAGGGCGCGCGCCTGTCCACGCAGGTCAGCATCGCCGGGCGCATGCTGGTCTTTCTGCCGCAGGACAACCACATCGGCATCTCGCAGAAGATCGGCTCGGCCGAGACCCGCGAGCAACTGCGCACCCGCATGCAGGCCCTGGTGGGCAAGCCGGAAGAGGGCGGTGGCGGCGGCTTTATCCTGCGCACCAATGCCGAGGAGGCCAGCGACCAGGAGCTGGCCGACGACATCGCTTACCTGCGCAAGGCCTGGGCCGACATCCGCCAGCGCGCGCTGGCCCAACCCGCCGGCAGTCTGTTGCACCAGGACCTGAGCCTGGCCGAGCGCGTGCTGCGCGACATGGCCAGCGAGCAGACCCAGACCATCCGCATCGACTCGAAGATGCAGTTCGACCTGCTGCGCGAGTTCGGCCAGGCCTACACGCCCACCGCGGTGGCCAAGCTCGAACACTACCGCGGCGAGCGGCCGATCTTCGACCTCTACGGCATCGAGGAAGAAATCGCCCGCGCGCTGGCGCGCCGGGTGGAGCTGAAGTCGGGCGGCTACCTGATCATCGACCAGACCGAGGCGCTGACCACGGTGGACGTCAACACCGGCGGCTACGTGGGCGCGCGCAACTTCGACGACACGATCTTCAAGACCAACCTCGAGGCGGCGCTGGCGATTGCCCGCCAGCTGCGCCTGCGCAACCTGGGCGGCATCATCATCGTCGACTTCATCGACATGGCCCACGAGGCGCACCAGCAGCAGGTGCTGGCCGAGTTCCGCAAGCAGCTGGCCAAGGACCGCACCAAGACCACGGTCAGCGGCTTCACCCAGCTGGGCCTGGTCGAGATGACGCGCAAGCGCACCCGCGAGAGCCTGGCCCACATGCTGTGCCAGCCCTGTCCCACCTGCGAGGGCAAGGGCCAGGTCAAGACCGCACGCACCGTGTGCTACGACGTGCTGCGCGAGATCCTGCGCGAGGCGCGCCAGTTCGACCCCAAGGAAATCCGCGTGGTCGCCAGCGCCGGCGTGGTCGAGATGCTGCTCGACGAGGAAAGCGCCCACCTGGCCGACCTGTCGGCCTTCATCGGCAAGCCGATCTCGCTGTCGGCCGAGCCGACGATGACGCCGGAGCAGTACGACATCGTGCTGATCTGAGGCGGGTTCTCAGCGGCAGACGAAGCGCGCGCAGCGCCCGGTGTCCCAGTCGGTGCCGCATTGCCATTCGCAGCCTTTGGCGGGTGGTGGCAGGGTGCCCAGGCGGCGCAAGGAATCGGCCAGACGGCCCAGTTCGCGGGCTCGGCTGCGAGCCTCCGCGGTGCGGGGCTGGCCCGGGTTGCCGTCACGCCACCACAGGCGGGGCAGACCGCCGGCGTAGTCGATCACATCGTCCTGCACCACGCTCATCGGCGTGGGCTGATCGGCGGGGATCTCCATGAGGTGGCGGCCGTAGTCCATGCGCCGCTCACGCGCCGAGACCAGGTGGCCGGCGCGCCAGTAGAACTCGGCCAGCACCCGGCCGCGCTCGCCCAGCGCGGTCAGCTCGATCTTGCGCAACTGGCCGCGCTCACGCCAGAGGTTGACGCTGGCGCCCTCGGCCGAATAGCCCTGCAACATGCGCTCATGGCTCTGCCAGCGGCCGCGCTCGGCCTCGAAGCCCCGGGCCAGACCCGAGGGGGACGGGTCGCTCAGGGCCGGGGGTGCTGCCGCGGCCAGCGAGGTGCCCAGCACAAGCAGACTGGCTGACAGCCAGGCGCCGACGTGGCGAAAGGACCGCATGCCGCTCATCGGTTCGTCTCCTCAGATGCCAGCCCGGTGGCCGGGCGGGGCACCAGTATGGCGTCGGCGGCCTGCAGCCAGCGCCACGCCAGATCAACCAGCGGTGTGCGCGCGGTCAGCCGACTGCGCATCAGCCACAGGCCGGGGCGCGGCGCCTCGGGCACCTGGGGCAGGGCCACCAGGCGGCCGCTGGCCAGGGCCTGGCCGGCCAGCAGGGCCGAGACGCAGGCCACACCGTGCTCCAGTGCAGCGGCCTCCAGCAACAGGTTTTCGTCGTGCAAGGTGGCGGCACGCTGCTGGCCCTTGACCGCCTTGGCTGCGGCGCTGGCCAGGCGGCCTGCCCATTCGGGTTCGCTCTCCAGCAGCAGCACCGGCGCCTTGGCCAGCAGGCGCGGCCAGGGCAGGGCGGCCAGGCGCTCGGCGGTGCGCGGGCCGGCCACCGCGATCGAGCGGTCGGTCAGCCAGGGAATGCATTCCACGTCGGTGCGGCGCAGCGGCCGGCGCGAGATCACCAGGTCCACGTCGATGCGGTCGATGTCGGTCAGCTCGCGGTCGGACAGCAGCCACACCTCCAGGCCCGGGTGCAGGGCCCGCAGCTCGCCCAGCCGGGGCAGCAGCCAGCCCTGGGCGATGTCATTGGGGCAGCCGATCAGCAGCGAGGCCTTGCTGCGGTAGGGCTCGATGCGCTCCAGGCCGGCCTGCAGCCGCGCCAGGGTGTCGGCCGCGGTCTGCAGCAGCAGCTCGCCCGCGCCGGTCAGCTTGACCCCGTGCCCCTGGCGCAGGAACAGGCGCTGGCCGACGTGGGCCTCCAGCTTCAGGATGCGCTGGCTCACGGCGGATTGGGTCAGCGCCAGGTCCTCGGCCGCGCGCGAGACGCTGCCATGCCGGGCCGCCGCGACAAAGGCCACCAGACCGGCAAAGGGCAGGTCGGCGCGCGGCAAGGTATCAGGAATATTCATAGCGGATCGAACCCGGCTAATAGACGCCATGGGAGTGTCGGGCCACGATAGCGGCATTGCAACAGTCCATTGAATACCGCTGATGAACCCCGCGACCCCGGTCAATGACCACGCCATCCACCGCCCGGCCGAGCCCGGCGTCGATTTCGAGGCCGCCTATGCTGGCGTGCCCTCGTTCATGCGCCGGCGCTTCACCCGCCAGCTTGACGGCGTGGATGTGGTGGTCTCGGGCGTGCCGCTGGACATTGCCACCACCTACCGCACCGGCGCCCGGCTGGGCCCGCGGGCGATCCGCGCCGCCACGGTGCAACTCAATGAGCGCCTGCACCCCTGGGGCTTCAGCCCCTGCGAGCGCCTGAACGTGATCGACTGGGGCGACTGCGTGCTGGACATGCACCGCCCGCACACCGTGCATGACGCGATCGCCAACCATGCGCGATCGATCCTGGCCAGCGGCGCCAAGATGCTGACGCTGGGCGGCGACCACTACATCACCTACCCGCTGCTGCGCGCCCATGCCGAGCGCCTGGGCCGGCCGTTGGCGCTGGTGCATTTCGACGCGCATTGCGACACCTGGGCCGACGACGAGCCCGATTCGCTCAACCACGGCACGATGTTCTACAAGGCGGTGAAGGAGGGCCTGGTCGATCCGAAGCGCTCGGTGCAGGTGGGCATCCGCACCTGGAACGACGACTTCATGGGCATCGAGATCCTGGGCGCCGACGCCGTGCATGAGCGCGGCCCCGCGGCGATCGCCCAGCGCATCGTCGAGATCGTCGGCGACGCCCCCACCTACCTGACCTTCGACATCGACTGCCTGGACCCGGCCTTCGCGCCCGGCACCGGCACGCCGGTCAGCGGTGGCCTGAGCATGGCGCAGGCGCAGCGCATCCTGCGCGGCCTGCAGCCGCTGGACCTGGCCGGTCTGGACGTGGTGGAGGTGGCGCCCGCCTACGACCACGCCGAGATCACCGCGCTGGCCGCCGCGCATGTGGCTGCGGAGCAGCTGTGTCTGCTGGCGGCCAGGCGCCCTGCCTGAGTCCGCCGCCAGCGGCTCAGGCCACCTCGCGCCCGGTGCTGGCGCTCCACAGCCGGTACCAGTCCTGGCGCGACAGGTCCAGGCGGGTGGCGGCCAGCGCCTCGTCGGCGGCCTCCAGCCGGCGCGAGCCGATCAAGGGCCAGGGCCGCGCCGGGTGGCGCAGCAGCCAGGCCAGCGCCAGCGTGGTGGGCGTGCAGCCCAGGCGCGCGCTGATCTCGCCCAGCACCCAGCGCACGCGGTGGGCGGCGGGGCTGTCCTCGCTGTACAGCCGGCCGCCGGCCAGCGGCGACCAGATCATCGGCCGGCAGCGCAGGCGCTGGGCCTGATCGAAGGTCCCGTCGTCCAGCGCGTCCAGGTGCAGCAAGGAGCACTCGACCTGGTTGGTGGCCAGCGCGATGCGGCTGTGCAGCAGCTCAAACTGCGGCGGCGTGAAGTTCGAGGCGCCAAAGTGCAGCACCTTGCCGTCGCGGCGCAAGCGCTCGAAGCACGCGGCCAGCTCGTCGGCGTCCATCAGGTGGTCGGGGCGGTGGATCAGCAGCAGATCGAGCCGGTCGGTGCGCAGTGCGCGCAGCGACTGCTCGACCGAGGCCGTGACATGCGCCGCGCTGGTGTCGTAGTGCTTGATCGCGTTGCCGGGGCGGGCCGGTGAGACCAGTTGGATGCCGCATTTGCTGACCAGTTGCAGCTGATCGCGCAGGCCCGGGCGCAGCGCCAGCGCCTCGCCGAACAGGCCCTCGACGCTGTAGCCGCCGTAGATGTCGGCGTGGTCGAAGCTGGTGAGGCCACGCTGGGCCAGGCCCTCGATCCAGGCCAGGCGCTGCTGCGGTGTCCAGTCCCAGCTGGCCAGCCGCCAGGCGCCGGCGACGATCGGTGACAGCTGCAGGGCGTCCATCGGCGGGTCCTTCAGGTGCGGAACTGCATCGCATGCAGCTTGGCGTACAGGCCACCATGGGCCAGCAGCTCGGTGTGGCTGCCTTGCTCGACGATGCGGCCAGCCTCCATCGCGACGATGCGGTCGGCGCGCTCAATGGTGGACAGGCGGTGGGCGATGACCAGCGTGGTGCGGCCCTGCATCAGGCGGTCCAGGGCCTGCTGGATCAGGTGCTCGCTCTCGGCATCGAGTGCCGACGTGGCCTCATCGAGGATCAGGATCGGCGCGTCCTTGTACAGGGCCCGGGCGATCGCCAGGCGCTGGCGCTGGCCGCCGCTGAGCGCGCTGCCGTTGTGGCCGATCACCGTGTCCAGGCCCTGCGGCAGGCCCAGCGCAAAGTCCAGCAGGTTGGCGCTGGCCAGTGCGGCGCGCAGGCGGGCCTCGTCGGGCATCTCGCCCAGCGCCACATTGGCGGCCACGCTGTCGTTGAACAGCACCACATCCTGGCTGACAAACGCGAAGTGGCGGCGCATCGAGGTCACGTCCCAGTCGGGCAGCGGCACACCGTCCAGCAGGATGCGGCCCTGCGTGGGCTCAATGAAGCGCGGCAGCAGGTGCGCGACGCTTGACTTGCCGGCACCCGAGGGCCCGACCAGGGCCACGGTCTGGCCGGGCACCAGGTGCAGATCCAGCCGGTCCACGGCAGGGGCCTGGTCGTCGCGGTAGCGCAGCGTCACCTGCTGCAGCTGCAGCTCGCCGCGGCACTGCGCAGGCGCGTGGCTGCCGCCACGCTCGACCGGGAAGGTCTCGACCAGGTCCAGCCCGCGCTCCAGCGCCGCCAGGCCGCGGGTCATCGACGACATCACATCGGTCAGGTGCTTGATCGGCGTAATCAGCATCAGCATCGCGGTGATGAAGGACACGAAGCTGCCCACCGAGGCCTGCGAACTCTGGCTTTGCCACAGCGCCACGGTGATCACCATCGACATCGCGATCGAGGCCAGCACCTGGGTGATCGGCGTGATCGAGGCCCCGGCCGCCACGGTCTTGAGCAGCAGGCGGCGCAGGCGTTGGCTGGCCTGCTCGAAGCGGCCGCCTTGCTGCTCGGCCGCGCCGTGCAGGCGCACCACGCGCCAGGCCAGCACGTTCTCCTCGACCACATAGGCCAGCTCGTCGGTGGCGCCCTGGCCTTCGCGCGCCAGGCGCCGCAGGCGCTTGCTGGACACCCGCATCACCCAGCCCACCGCCGGGATCATCACTGTCACCAGCAGCGTCAGCTTCCAGTTCAGCCACAACAGGTAGCCGAACAGGCCCAGCAGCGTCAGCGAGTCCTTGACCAGGGTGTTGACCGCAATGACCAGCAACTGCGCGCCGCTCTGCACCTCGTAGACCAGGGTGTTGGTCAGGCTGCTGGCGCTGTGGCGGCCGAACAGGTCGGGGGCGGCGCGCAGCAGGTGGCTGAAGGCCGCGCGGCGCAAGGCCAGCACCCCCTGGTTGGCCGACCAGGCCAGCGCATAGTTGGCCACGAAGGTGGAGATGCCACGCACCACGAACAGGCCGACGATCACCAGCGGCACCCACCACAGCGGGATCTGGCCGCCGTGAAAGCCCTGGTCGATCAGCGGGCCCATCAGCCAAGCGGTGAGCGGCTCGGTGGCGGCGGTGAAGACCGAGGCCACCACGGCCACGGCCCAGGCACCGCGCGCGCTGCGGAAGTAGGGGGCCAGCCGGCGGGCGCGGGTGGACAGGCTGTCGGTGGGTCGGTCACTCATCGGTACCGGATTATCGACCGTGCCTGCCTACAATCCCGCCCGATGCCCCGGCCCCCCTGGCCAGGGAACCTTTTTCAGCCGCAATGACTCGACCCTTGGCGATGTGGACACGACGTGAATGGATCGGCGCGGCCGGCGGCCTGGGTGCCGGGCTGCTGGGAGGCTCGGCTGCGGCGCAGTTCCGGGTCGAGATCTCCGGTGTTGGCGCTACCCAGCTGCCGATCGTGCTGGGCCGCTTTCGCGGCGAAGAGGGCGCACCGCAGGCCGTGTCGGCCATCGTGCGCGCGGACCTGGAGCGCAGCGGACGATTCCGCATCGTCGATACGCCCGCGGGTCTCGACGAGCTGAGTACGCCCGCCTACACCGAGCTGCGCAGCCGCGGCGCCGATGCGCTGGTGGCCGGCTCGGTCACCCGGCTGAGTGATGGCCGCTTTGACGCCCGCTACAAGCTGTGGGATGTGGTCAAAGGCCAGGACCAGGGCGGCCAGAGCCTGGCGGTACCGGCGGCCGACCTGCGGCTGGCGGCGCACCGCATCGCTGACGCCATCTACGAAAAGCTCACCGGCGAGAAGGGCGTGTTCTCCACCCGCATCGCCTATGTCACCCGGGGCGGCGGTCGCTACCAGCTGCGCATCACCGATGCCGATGGCGAGGGCGGCCAGGTCGCACTGGCCAGCGCCGAGCCGATCATCTCGCCCTCGTGGTCGCCCGATGGCCGCGAGCTGGCCTACGTCAGCTTCGAGACCCGCAAGGCGGTGGTCTGGGTGCAGGATCTGCAAAGCGGTGCGCGCCGCCAGCTGGCCAATTTCAAGGGCACCAACAGCGCGCCGGCCTGGTCGCCCGATGGGCGCGAACTGGCGGTCACGCTGTCGCGCGAGGGCGGCTCGCAGGTCTTCCTGATCGGGCGCGATGGCGGCTCGCCGCGGCGCATCACGCACAGCTCGGCGATCGACACCGAGGCGGTGTTCTCGCCCGACGGCAAGCAGATCTACTTCGTCAGCGACCGTGGCGGCAGCCCGCAGATCTACCGGCAATCGCTGGGTGGTGGCGGCGCCGAGCGCGTCACCTTCCAGGGCGGCTACAACATCAGCCCGGCGCTCAGCCCCGATGGTCGAACGCTGGCCTATGTCACGCGCCTGGGCGGCAACCAGTTCCGGGTGATGGCGCTGGAGCTGGCGTCGGGCCAGGTCAGCGCGGTGTCTGACACCAGCGACGACGAGCGCCCCACCTTTGCGCCCAACGGCCGCTTCCTCATCTACGCCACCCGCAGCCAGGGCCGCGAGGTGTTGATGACCAGCACCCTGGATGGCAAGATCAGGACGCGCCTGCTGAGCAGCGGTCTGGACATCCGCGAGCCGGTCTGGGGGCCGTTTGGCCGTTGACCGCTTTTCTCAACCCCCCCTCACGAGGAACCCGATGATCCCCTCTGCAACGCCTCGCCGCTCCCGCCATCTGTTGTGGCCCGCCGCACTGACCGTGGCCCTGCTTGCCGGCTGTGCCTCGGGCGTGAAGCTCGACAACGAGGTTCCGGTCGAGTCGCGCAACCCCAACGCCGGTGCCCAGGGCACGCAGGGCGCCGGGGCGGGCGGCACCGCCCAGAGCAACGTGGCCACGGTCGATCTGTCCGCGCAGGACAAGGCCGGGACGGTCGGCCGCGTCGTGTACTTCGATTTCGACAGCTTCGTCGTCAAGGACGAGTACCGCAGCGTCGTTGAAGGCCAGGCCAAGCTGCTGCAGGCCAACCGCCAGCGCCTGGTCCAGATCGAGGGCCACACCGACGAGCGCGGTGGCCGCGAGTACAACCTGGCCCTGGGCCAGAAGCGTGCCGAGGCCGTGCAGCGTGCGCTGGTCCTGCTGGGCGTGGGCGACAAACAGCTCGAGGCCGTGAGCTACGGCGAGGAACGCCCGGCCGACCCCGGCCACGATGAGGCCGCCTGGGCCAAGAACCGCCGCGCCGAAGTGAAGGACCGCTGAGCATGAGGGTGTCTGTCCTGCCGCGCGCGCTGGCGCTGGCGGCCTGTCTGGCCTGCAGCCTGCCGTCGCAGGCCGGCCTGTTCGACGACGACGAGGCGCGCAAGGCCATCCTGGACCTGCGCACCCGCCTGGACGAGACGCGCAGCCAGAACGTCGCGGCCCAGCGCCAGCTGACCGAACAGATCCAGACGCTGCAGCGCAGCCTGCTCGACCTGAACAACCAGAACGAGCAGCTCAAGGCCGAGCTGGCGCGCCTGCGCGGCCAGCTCGAGACCATGCAGCGCGACCTGTCCGACGTGCAGCGCCGGCAAAAGGACATGACGCAGGTGGTGGACGAGCGCATGAAGCGCCTGGAGCCGCAGCAGGTCACCGTCGACGGCAAGGACATCACCGTCGAGCCCGACGAGAAGCGCGCCTACGAGGAGGCCATCGCGGTGCTGCGCTCGGGAGACTTTGAGAAAGCCGCCGGGGCGCTGCAGACCTTCCTGCGCCGCTGGCCGCAATCGGGCTACACCGACAGCGCGCGCTACTGGCTGGGCAATGCCCAGTACGGCCTGCGCGCCTACAAGGACGCGCTGGCCACCTTCCGCCAGTTCCTGGCGGCGGCGCCGGACCACCTGCGGGCCCCCGAAGCCCTGTTGGCGCTGGCCAATTGCCAGGTCGAGCTCAAGGACACCAAGGGCGCGCGCCGCAGCCTGGACGAGTTGGTCAAGCAGTACCCGAAGTCAGAGGCAGCTGTGGCCGCCCGCGAGCGTCTGGCGGTGTTGCGCTGACCTTCGCCCTGACCCGGCACGGGGAGGGGTGGCCCACTAGAATCCCGCCCCACCATGGCCACGCCTGATCCCGCCGCTCTCTCCACCCTTGTGCTCTGGCTGGGGTTCGGCCTGGCTGTGCTGCTGGGCGCCACGCTGCAGCGCAGCCACTTTTGCTCGATGGGCGCGGTGGCCGACATCCTCAGCTTCGGCGACAGCACGCGGGCGCGGGCCTTCGGGCTGGCGCTGGCGGTGGCGATCGCCGGCTTCGGCCTGTTGTCGGCCAGCGGCCAGATCGACCCGGCCGGCAGCTTCTACACACTGCCGACGCTGCAGTGGGGTTCGCATCTGCTTGGCGGCCTGATCTTCGGTGCCGGCATGGTGCTGGGGTCGGGTTGCGGGGCGCGCACGCTGGTGCGCATCGGCGGCGGCAACCTGAAGTCGCTGGTGGTCTTCGTGGTGATGGGCATTGCTGCGCAGGCCACGCTGCGCGGCGTCACCGCGGTGGCGCGCGACCGCAGCGTGGACCGCCTGGTGGTGGCACTGCCCACGCGGCAAGACCTGCCCTCGCTCCTGCAGCTGGGGCCAAGCGCCCAGCTGGCGCTGGCACTGGGGCTGGCCGTGGTGCTGGCTGGGCTGATGCTGTGGCGTTCGCGCTGGAAGGAAGTGCTGCCCGGTGCCCTGGTCGGCCTGCTGCTGGTGGGCCAGTGGTGGGTCAGTGGCCACCTGGGTTACCTGCCCGAGCATCCCGACACGCTGGAACCCGCCTACCTGGCCACCGCCAGCCGGGCGATGGAAGGCTACAACTTTGTCAGTCCGGCGGCCTTCACACTGGACTGGCTGACCTATTTCAGCGACAGCAACCGGGTGCTCACGGTGGGCATCACCATTTCGCTGGGCCTGATGCTGGGCGCCGGCCTGTCGGCCTGGCAGTCGGGGCAGTTCCGATGGGAGAGCTTTCGCAACCCGGCTGACCTGGGTCGCCACCTGCTGGGGGCGGTGATGATGGGCGTGGGTGGCGTGACCGCGCTGGGCTGCAGCTTCGGCCAGGGACTGTCGGGCCTGTCGACGCTGGCGGTGGGCTCGCTGATCAGCACGCTGGCCATCATCGCCGGCGCCTGGGCCATGCTGCGCTGGGAAGCCGCGCGGCTGGAGCGCCTGGCGTGAGCGCTGTCCAGGGCGGGGACGAGGCCGACCTGGAACGCCGATTTGGCGGCCTGCGCCGGCTGTATGGTGACGCGGCCTACCAGCGCCTGCGCGGCCTGCGGCTGGCGGTGGTGGGTCTGGGTGGCGTCGGATCGTGGGCGGTGGAGGCGCTGGGTCGCAGCGGCGTGGCCGGCCTCGTGCTGATCGACCTGGACCATGTGGCCGAGTCCAACATCAACCGCCAGGTGCAGGCCACTGGGCGCACGCTGGGCCAGGCCAAGGGCCAGGCGCTGGCTGAGCGCCTGGCCGACATCCACCCCGCTTGCGCGGTCGACGTGGTCGACGCCTTTGTCGAGCCGGGCAACTGGCCGGCGCTGCTGCCCGGGCCGGTGGACGGCCTGATCGACGCCTGCGACCAGGTGCGCGCCAAGCTGGCGCTGGCCGCCTGGGCGCATGCGGCACAGCGGCCACTGGTCTGCTGCGGCGCGGCCGGCGGCAAGCTGCGGCCGGAGCGGCTGGAAATCGATGACCTGGCCGCGGTCACCCACGATCCGCTGCTGTCCTCACTGCGTCAACGCCTGCGCCGCGAGCATGGCGCGCCGCGCCAGGGCCGCATCGGCCTGCGCTGCGTGTTCTCGCGCGAGCCGGTGGCGCCGCCAGCCAATGCCTGTGACACCGATGGCAGTCTGAACTGCCACGGCTATGGCTCCAGCGTCACGGTCACCGCCAGCATGGGCCTGGCGGCGGCGGCCGAGCTGATACGTTTGTGTTTGTCAGCGGCACGCGCTGATGAAACCGACAAGAAGCGTGCTATAGTCTAGGGCTCTGCCGGGAGGGGTTGTTAGCTCAGTCGGTAGAGCAGCGGACTTTTAATCCGTTGGTCGCAGGTTCGAATCCTGCACAACCCACCACTGCCTGGTGAAATCCGGGCGACCCGAGCGGGCTCTTAGCTCAGTTGGTAGAGCAGCGGACTCTTAATCCGTTGGTCGTAGGTTCGAATCCTACAGGGCCCACCACAATTCAGCGGCTGCTGCTCCGGCAGCCACCGTCAGCGACGACGGGCTCTTAGCTCAGTTGGTAGAGCAGCGGACTCTTAATCCGTTGGTCGTAGGTTCGAATCCTACAGGGCCCACCACCATCACCCCCAGCGCAGCAGCGCCGCGCGATACACCGGCGACGCCGGATGCGAACATCGCGGGGTGAACCCCCACCACCGTCCATCATGGGCCAGCCCCGGCCGCCGTGGCCTGTTGCTGGCCATTGCGGCAGCCCTGGCCGGCTGTGCCACGTCCCGCCGCAGCGCCGCCTGGCAGCCCGACGCGGCCATGCTGGCCGCGCTGCCCGATGAGATGCGGCAGGCCCAGGTGCCGGCGGTGTCGATCGCCGTGCTGGAGGAGGGCGAGCTGGTCTGGCAGCACCAGCAGGGCCTGGCGAATGCGCAGACCGGGCAGGTGCTGGCGCCGCGGGCCCTGTTCGAGGCGGCCTCGCTGACCAAGCCCCTCTTCGCCTGGCTGGTGCTGCGTCTGGCCAGTGAGGGCCAGTTGGTGCTGGATGAGCCGCTGGTGCACACGCTGCGTCCGGCCTGGGTAGACGACCATCACTGGAATGCCCGCATCACCGCGCGCCATGTGCTGAGTCACACCAGCGGCCTGCCCAACTGGCGCCGACAGCCGCTGGAGCAGACCTTGCGCGCGGCGTCGGAGCCGGGAACGCGGCTGAGCTACTCGGGCGAGGCCTTCTTTTGGCTGCAACTGGTGGTCGAGCAGCGCACTGGTCTGGCGCTGCCGAGACTGGCCCAGCGCCTGCTGTTCCAGCCCGCCGGCATGCAGGACAGCGATCTGGCCTGGAGCGACGACGTGGCGCGTCGCGCCGTGTGGGGCCATGCCGCGCCCCGCGCGGCTTGCCTGGTCCCGCTGCCTCGCCAGATGATGCGCGAGGCCTGGTTGCAAGCCATGCCGCTGGCCACCGCCTGGGGTCGGCCGCTGGCGGATTGGCGCTGGGACGATGCCCAGCGCGCCTTCAACGCGCTCGGCAGCGCCGTGCCCTCGGCCGCCGTGGCCTGGCCGGGCGATCTGATGAGCAACGCCGCTGCCAGCCTGCGCTGCACCGCGGCCGACTACGCGCGCTTTCTTCGCGTGCTGATGCCCGCAGCGGCCGGACCGCGCCTGGCGCCCGCCTGGCAGCGGCTCTTCACCGAGCCGCAGTTCGAGACCCGCCCGCCCTGGAGCGCCAAGACCCTGGGCTGGAACCTGGAGCGCACCGCGGCCGGGCCGCTGCTCTACCACGCCGGCAACAACGCCGAGCAGTTCCGCGCCTTCGCGCTGGCCGATCCGGCCCGCGGGCGCGCGCTGGTGGTGCTGACCAACGGCGGCGGCGGTGATGGGGTCTTCCGGGCCGTGATCAGCGCCGCCACCGGGCTCAGGCTGCGCGCTTTCGACCCCTGAGCTCACCCGCAGTCAGGCCGTCCAAGGCCTCCTTGAGCATGGCCGCGGCCACGTCGCGGTCAGCCTGGCCTCGCCGGGACGCGGGCTCTTGCCCACCTCCCGGGTGTCGTCGGTCATGGGGGTTCTCTCCTTCGATGAAGCTGCTGCCGCCGCCATCAGCAGGGGCGTCAGCAGCAGCGCTCGCCGCCGCTGCAGGGGCGTTGCCACTCAGGCCACCTGCTTGGACAGCACCTGCAGCGTGGCGCCCAGCGCGGCGCGGGGATCGATGGGTACGAAGGGGTTGTCCTTCAGACGCGAGAGGATGGGGTCGGTGTCCAGCTGCGACAGCATGCGCTGGATGCTTTGCGCCGCCTGGCGATGCAGGCGGATGCGTTCGGCCTCTTCGGCGGCGGCGCCGGCCTGGCTGAGGATCGCTTCGAGCTGATCATCGAGGCGCAGTGCGACATCGTCCAGGCGGCCGATGCGTGCATTGATCTCGCCCAGCAGCGGGCTGGCAGCGAACTCGCTGAGGATGGCCTCGCGCAGCTTCTTCAGGTCGTCGCTGACGCGGGTGCGGGTGACGCTCCAGGCTTGCGCGCAGCGGGCGTAGTCGGCCTTCTTGGGCACGTCCGAGGGCGTGGGGGTGGGCGCGTTCTTGTCGCTGCCCTGGCCCAGCAGCTTGGCCAGCACCTCCAGCGCCTGCAGGCCGGCGCCGAACTGGCCACCATCGGCCTTGCCCTTGGCGAAGTTGAGCAACTCGCGCAGCTTGGCCGCCGCCGGGTGGGCGCCGTCCAGCGCCTGCTGCAGCGGCCTGGCCAGCGCTTTCAAGCGCGCTTCGTAGCGGGTTCTCTGCGGGTCTTCGCTGCGCTGCGCCTCGGACGCGGTGTCGGACGGCTCCCCTTCGGGCGCCGGCAGGTCCTGCTCGTCCGCCAGGTCCTCTTCCAGCACCTGGCCCTCGGCGTCCCACAGCACGACCTTGGCCACGCGGAAGCCGCAGGCCTTGATCGGTGCGCGGACCTTCTTGACCACGCCGCCCATGGCTTTGTCGATCTGCAGCACCAGCGTGGTGCCATCCAGCCAGGCCAGGCCAAAGGTGCCGACCTTGCTGTCGAGCGCATCGCTCAGCTTGGCGAACAACTTGCGGCCGGCCACCTTGGGACTGAGCGTGAAGCCCGACTCGGTCTTGCTGGCCACGAACGCGAACTGGGCGCGCCGCTGCGGGTTGCGCTTGAGCGTCTGGAACTGCGACCGCAGGCGCTTGGGATCGAGCAACACCGCGGCGGCGGCGTTCTCCTCGTCATCCTCGGATTCACCGTTGCCGGCGTCCTTGGCGGCCTGGGTGGCCTTGGCCGCGTCGGCCACGGCCTTGTCGTAGTCCTTGCGCTGGCTGCCGATCGACTTGTCCAGGTGGCCCAACCAGGTGGTCAGTGCCTTGTCGCCCTTGGCCGACTTGCCCAGCAGGTCAGCCTGCTTCTGTACCTCATCGAGCGCCTTGAGCCCGTCCTGCGGCCCCGATTTGTCGGCCTTCTCGAAGGCGGCCAGGGCCTTGGCCATCGGATCCGCCTTCCAGGCCGTGCCCTTGCTGGCGCTCTTCCACTCCTTCTCGCTGAGGTACTTGTCAGCCATGGGGTGATCCTCCTGATGTTCTCGGGCGTGTCCGTCCGGCGCGCTAGTATCGGCCGATGATCACGCTCTACGGCATCCCCAACTGTGACACGGTGAAGGCGGCGCGCGCCTGGCTGCAGGGGCGAGGCCTGCCGCTGGCCTTTCATGACTACAAGAGGCTGGGTGTGCCGCCGGAGCGGCTGGCCGCCTGGGCGGCGGCGCTGGGCTGGGAGCGGCTGCTGAACCGGCAGGGCACGACCTGGCGCCGACTGGACGCGGCGCGTCAGGCCGCGGTGGTCGATGCGGCCTCGGCGATGGCGCTGATGGTGCAGGAACCCAGTCTGGTGCGGCGGCCGGTGGTCGAGTGGCCTGACGGCAGCATCAGCGTCGGCTTCTCTGACGCCGACTGGGCGCAGCGCGTCGGCGGCTTGCCGCCGGCCTGATCAGTCCGGCAGCACCAGGCTCAGGCCGTCGCTGCGGGCCCAGGCCTGGGCCTCCTGCTCCAGCAGGTAGCGGGTGCGGGGGTTGGCAATCGCCTTGCCAGCCTTGAGCTGCACCTGGCGGCCGCGGCGCTGCAGGCGCACAGCGCCCGTGGGCTGGTCCACCCGCGCATGGCAGACGATCACAGCCAGCCGCAGGCACAGCAGCTGTTCGATGAAGCCTTCGCGCGGCAGTGCCGCTTCGAGCTTGCGCAATCCGCCGCGCTGGCCCAGCACCAGTTCGCCCAGGCGCCGCTGCTGGCTTTGCGAGAAACCGGCGGCGTCGACGTGGTCCAGCAGATAGGCACTGTGGCGGTGGTGGTCGTGGTGCGAGACCATCATGCCGATCTCGTGCAGCTGCGCAGCCCACCACAGCTCGCGACGTTCCTCGGCTGCAGCCTGCGGCGCCAACTGGTCGTGCAGCGCCATGGCCACCCGCGCGACCCGTTCGGCCTGGGCCGTGTCGATGCCGAAGCGCCGCTGCAGCGCCTGCACGCTGTCGTCGCGCATGTCGCGCCGGCCGCTGCGGGGTCGGTGGGCGCGCAGGCGCTCGTGCAGGTCGATGATCACGCCTTGTCGCAGCGCGCCCTTGGCCGGCTGCAGGGCCTGAATGTCGAAATGCGCGGCCAGCGTGTAGAGGATGGCCAGCCCGCCCGGCAGCACCGCGCGGCGCTCGGGCTTGAGCCCGGGCAGGTCCAGGCGGTCCACGTGGCCGGCCTCGATGCAGCGGCCGATCAGCCAACGCAGGCCCGACGGGGTGATCACGCCGTCATCGATGCCGCTGGCCTTGAGCACGTCGGAGACCGCGCCGGCGGTGCCGGACGAGCCCAGCGCCTCGACCCAGCGGTTGGGCGAGAACACCGCCAGCGCCTCCTCGATCTCGGCCCCGGCGGCCACCTGGGCGGCGCGGAAACCGTCGGCATCGAGCCGGCCCTCGGGGAAGTGATTCATCGACAGGCTGACACTGCCGATCTGGAACGACTCGGCGTCGCCGGGCTGCCGGCCCTGGCCCAGGATCAGCTCGGTGGAGCGGCCGCCGATGTCGATCACCAGCCGCGCCCGGTCGGAGGGCTGCAGGAAGGACACGCCCACATAGATCAGGCGGGCCTCCTCGCGACCCGAGATCACCTCGATCGGCTGGCCCAGCGCGGCGCTGGCGCGCTCCAGGAAGGCGTTGCGGTTGCGCGCCTCTCGCAAGGTCTGGGTGGCCACTGCCCGCACCCGGCCGGGCTCGAAGCCCGCCAGATGATCGGCAAAGCGGCGCAGGCAGTCCAGGCCG
The DNA here is from genome assembly GCF_018069755.1 of Ideonella aquatica. Classification (GTDB taxonomy): domain Bacteria; phylum Pseudomonadota; class Gammaproteobacteria; order Burkholderiales; family Burkholderiaceae_C; genus Ideonella; species Ideonella aquatica. Next base: position 52,215 of record NZ_JAGQDE010000009.1, read on the forward strand.
CGCTGCATGGCTTCTTCGGTCAGGCACAGGTTGGCGTCCAGGCCGGCGCCCAGGCGCACGGTGTCCTTCAGGTAGAGCTGGCGCTGGTAGCGAGCGCCACGCACCTGGCCCATCTCCAGGCGAAAGCTGTTGGAGCCCATGTCGATCGCCGCCAGCGGGGCATCTGCAGTGGCTGAGGTGGAGGCGGTGTTGGGCATGGGGCGGCATTGTGCCCGCGCTGGCGCGGCCATCCCCCCGGGCGCCCAGGGGATGGGGCCGGCTCCTAGAATCCGCCGACCCCATCAACGCGGAGACGAACCATGACGGTGAATCAATGGCACGAGGACGGTGAGGCCCTGGTCGGCCAGGCGGCAGGGCTGCAGCGCCGGGGGGTGTTGCGCGCCGCCCTGGGCAGCGGCTTCGCGGCGGCGGCGCTGCCGGTGGTGGCGCAGACCCTGGTCAAGACCTCTGCCGACGGCCTGGAGGCTGGCGAGGTGACGATCCCTGTGGGCGACTTCAAGATGCCCGCCTACCGCGCCCAGCCGCAGGGCAAGCGCGGTGCGCCGGTGATCCTGGTGATCAGCGAGATCTTCGGCGTGCATGAACACATCGCCGACGTCTGCCGCCGCTTCGCCAAGCTGGGCTACTGCGCGATCGCGCCTGAGCTGTTTGTGCGCCAGGGCGATGCCGGCGCCTATGGCGAGATCGCCAAGTTGGTGGCCGAGGTCATCTCCAAGGTGCCCGACGAACAGGTCATGACCGACCTGGACGCCACCGTGGCCTGGGCCGACGCGCAGGGCCAGGACGCCGGCAAGCTGGCCATCACCGGCTTTTGCTGGGGCGGGCGCATCACCTGGCTGTACGCGGCGCGCCAGCCTCGGCTGAAGGCGGCGGTGGCCTGGTACGGTCGGCTCGAAGGGGCCTCCACGCCGCTGACGCCGAAACACCCGGTGGAGCTGGCCGGGGCGCTGAAAGCGCCGGTGCTGGGCCTGTATGGTGGACAGGACACCGGCATCCCGCTTGACAGCGTTGCTAAGATGAAGACTGCGCTGACCCAGGGCTCGGCGGCCGCCAAGGCCTCCGAGTTCGTCGTCTACGCTGACGCCCCGCATGCCTTCCATGCCGACTACCGCCCCAGCTACCGGGCCGACGCGGCACAGCAAGGCTGGGCGCGTTGCGTGGCCTGGCTGCGTGACCACGGCGCCGCCTGAGGACGCCTTCCGCCCTGAGCTCCGGTCCGGGGCGTCTGCCCTGATTCCCCGATGACCCTGTTCTACATCGTCCTGGCCACGCTGATCGGCGGCGTGCTGTCGGTGGTGATTGCCGCCTCGCTGACCACCTCGGTGCTGACCTATGTGGTCAAGCACCTGGTCAGCCTGTCGGCTGGCGTGCTGCTGGGCACGGCCCTGCTGCACACGCTGCCTGAAGCCTTCGAGAGCGCGGTCGACGCTCACACGCTGTTCGCCACGCTGCTGGGCGGGCTGCTGTTCTTCTTCCTGCTGGAAAAAGCCGAGCTCTACCGGCACGACCACCACCACGAGGGTGACGGACACCACCACCACCACCACCACGACGCCGAACAGGCCGGCCGCGGCGGCTACAGCGTGCTGGTGGGCGACAGCATCCACAACTTCTGCGACGGCATCATCATCGCCGCCGCCTTCATCGCCGACCCCTGGCTGGGCGTCACCACCTCGGTGGCGATCATCCTGCACGAGATCCCGCAGGAGGTGGGCGACACCATCGTGCTGATCAATGCTGGCTTCGGTCGACGCAAGGCGCTGCTGTTCAACGCCTTGTCGGGCCTGGCTGCGGTGGTGGGCGGCGTGCTGGGCTACTACGTGCTGGCCTGGTGGCAGTCGCTGTACCCGTACCTGCTGGTGGTGGCGGCCAGCAGCTTCATCTATGTGGCCGTGGCCGACCTGATCCCACAGATGCAGCGCCGCATGCCGCTGCGCGAACTGCTCAGCCAGGTCGCCTGGATTGGCGCCGGCCTGCTGCTGATCATCGTGGCGATCGGCTTCATGCACGAGCACGGCTGAGCCGGGCCCCACAAGACACACGGGGCCGATCAGGGCCCCGTGGTGCGCACTGGGCCGGGCAGGCGCCCGGCGGCCAATTACTTGATGACCAGCACCGGCACCTGGCAGTGGGTCAGCACCTTCTGCGTCTCGCTGCCCAGCAGCAGCGCGCTGACGCCGCGGCGGCCGTGCGAGGCCATGACGATCAGGTCGCAGCTTTGAGCCTTGGCGTGGTCGACGATGGCTTCCCAGGGGTGGACCGCCTCCACCGTGGCGGCATCGCAGGCCACGCCTGCGGCGGCGGCGGCCTCGGCCACGGTCTTCACACGGGCGGCGGCGATGCGCTCCTGGGCGTCATAGAACTCCTGCGGCGGCACCGGCTGCATCTCGGAGATGGCGCTGTAGGGGAAGGGCTCCTTGACGCTCATGACGGTGAGCTTGGCGCCCAGGGTCTTGGCCAGCGTCAGGGCAGTCTGGACCGCCTTGGCGGTGATGTCGGAACCGTCGGTGGGAACCAGGATGTTGCGGTACATGTGGGACTCCTTGCGCTCATTTGCCGGGGATGCCGGCCCATGGACAGAGTGTCGCCCTCTGGACTTTTTAGTTCTTGATGGCGGTCAAGTCGATCGCGCCACCGGTCGCGCCGGGTCGGCTGACCACTCGCTCCACGAGCCCGGGTACAGCGCACTGCCGGCAAGGCCGGCGGCCTCCATCGCCAGCAGGTTGTGGCAGGCGGTGACGCCCGAGCCGCACTGGTGCACCACCCGCGCAGCCTCGGTGCCCAGGCTGGCGAAGCGCTGGCGCAGGGCCTCGGCGGGCAGGAAGCGGCCGTCCGGGCCCAGGTTGTCCTTGAAGAAGCGGTGACGCGCGCCGGGGATGTGGCCGGCCTGGGCGTCGAGGGGCTCGACCTCGCCGCGGAAGCGCTCGCCGGCGCGGGCGTCCACCACCACGCGGGCGCCAGGGGCCGACAGCAGTGTGGCGGCGTCGACCGTGGGCATGGTCGAGGCACCGAGCGGGTAGGGCGGGGCGGGCTCGGCGGCGACCGGCGGCACCGTCTCCAGCGCACCACCGGCCGCCTGCCAGGCGGCGAGGCCACCATCGAGCACCAGCACCTCGGCGTGGCCGATCCAGCGCAGCATCCACCAGGCGCGGGCCGCATAGCAGCCGCCCTGGGCGTCATAGGCCACCACCAGGCGGCCCGGGCGCAGGCCCCACTGTCCGGCGCGCGCGGCGAAGACCTCGCGCGTGGGCAGCGGGTGGCGGCCGCCGTCGATCGAGCCGCGCGGCGACTTGGGGCCCGAGAGATCGCGGTCCAGGTGCGCATACAGCGCACCGGGCAGATGGCCCGCGGCATGGGCGCGCTCGCCGGCCGTGGGGTCCATCAGGTCGAAGCTGCAGTCCAGCAGCAGCGGGGCGGGTGCTGCGTCCAGGCGCTGGCGCAGCTCGGTGGCGGTGATCAGCGGATGCATCAGGGACTCTCCTGGTGAGGTGTCAGCCATCGGTGGTGGTGTCGGGGGTGTTGGCAGCCACCTGCTGGCGCAGGCGCGTGGCGACGACGCCGGCGCCAATGATCAGCGCCATGCCGGCCACCGCCTCCAGCGTGACCGGGTCGTCGAACAGCAGCATGCCGAAGAGGAACGAGAAGACGATGCCCAGGTACTGCAGGCTGGCGTTGCTGAGCGTGCGGCCGATCGCGTAGGCGCGCGTCATCGCCATCTGGGCGGTGGTGGCCAGCAGGCCGATGGCCAGCAGCAGTGCGGCGCCGCTCAGGTCGTGCGGCCGCGGTGGTGTGGGCAGGAACTGCGCCAGCACGGCCCCGGCGACGCAACCGCCCATCGAGAAGTAGAAGACGATGCGGTACTCCGGCTCGCCCGCCCGCCCCAGCGCGGTGACCTGCAGGTAGGCCAGCGCCGAGATCATGCCCGACAGCAGGCCCGCCAGCGCGCCTGGCGCCTGGCCCGGCCCCAGCGAGGGCTGCAGCACCAGCGCGACGCCGCCAAAACCCACCATCACCGTGGCCACCAGCCGTGGGTCCACCCGCGCAGCGCCCATCAGGATGGCGCCACCGACCAGGAACATCGCCATCCACACCGAGGACATGTAGTTCAATGTCACCGCGGTGGCCAGCGGCAGGCGCGACATCGACCAGAACCACAGCATCAGCGCCGTCACGCCCACCGCGGCGCGGGTGAGGTGCATCAGCGGCACCGCGGTGCGCAGGCTGCCGCCGCGCAGCCGCACCACGCCCAGCACGAAGAGCATGCCGATCAGGCCGCGCCAGAACACGATCTCGCCGGTGTTGTACTGCTGCGAGGCGAGCTTCACGCACACGCCCATGCCGGCGAACAGCAGGGACGCAAGAACCATCAGGACGGGGGCGGACATGCGGCCATTGTCACCGCCGCGGCTACACTGCCCGGCCTCATGAAGAACATCGTCATCCTGCTCTCCGGGCGCGGCAGCAACATGCGCTCGGTGGTGCAGGCCTGCAGCGCTGAAGCCTGGCCGGCGCGTATCGCCGCCGTCATCGCCAATCGCCCCGACGCCGAAGGCCTGGCCTGGGCTGCGGCACAGGGCCTGGCCACCGCCGTGGTCGACCACCGCGCCCACGCCGACCGCGAGGCCTTCGACGCCGCGCTGGCCGCCGAGATCGACCGCCACCAGCCCGACCTGCTGCTGCTGGCCGGCTTCATGCGCATCCTGACCGACGGCTTCGTGCGCCACTACGCGGGCCGGATGCTGAACATCCATCCGTCCCTGCTGCCGGCCTTTCCGGGTCTGCACACCCACCGCCAGGCCCTGGCCGCGGGCGTCCAGGCGGCGGGTGCCACCGTGCACTTCGTGACGCCGCAGCTGGACCACGGCCCGATCGTCGCCCAGGCGGTAGTGCCGGTGCGGCCGGACGACGACGAAGCCGCGCTGGCCGCACGCGTGCTGGCCGCCGAACACCGCCTGTACCCGATGGCCGCGCGCTGGTTCGTCGAGGGTCGGCTGGCGCTGGCACAGGGTCGGGTGCGGCAGCTGGATGGCGCCTCCCAACTGCTGTGGGATGGCGGGCTGGGATAATCCGTCCGATGCACCCGAATGCCCTGCTGGACCTGGCCACCGAACTGCTGCGCCAGGTCCTGAAACTCGACGCCCCCGCCGACCAGACGGTGTCGGCCTTCTTCCGCAAGCACCGCACGCTGGGCCCCCGCGAGCGCCACACGCTGGCCGAGACCACCTACCAGGTGCTGCGCCAGCGCCTGCTGCTGGCCAACCTGGCGCAAAGCGGCAGCGGCGCGCTGGAGCGCCGCCTGGCCATCCTGGCCTGGCAGGGCAGCGAATCCTTCCTGCGCGGTGCGCTGGGCCCGAACGAGCAGAAGTGGTGGGCCGAGGTGCAGGCGGTGGACCGCACCAGCCTGCCCGAGAAACTGCGCCACAACCTGCCCGACTGGCTGGCCCAGGCGCTGCACGGCGAACTGGGCGAGGACTTCTGGCCGCTGGTCGAGGCGATGGAGCAGTCCGCGCCGCTGGACCTGCGCGTCAATCTGCTGAAGGCCAGCCGCGCCGAGGTGCTGGCCGAGCTGGCCGAGGCCGGCATCCCGGCCGCCGCCACGCCGCACTCGCCCTGGGGTGTGCGCCTGGAAGGCAAGCCCGCGCTGCAGAAGCTGCCGCTGTTCACCGCCGGCCGGGTCGAGGTGCAGGACGAGGGCAGCCAGTTGCTGGCCGCGCTGACCGGCGCCAAGCGCGGCGAGATGGTGGTGGACTTCTGCGCCGGTGCCGGTGGCAAGACGCTGGCGCTGGGCGCGATGATGCGCAACACCGGCCGCCTCTACGCCTTCGATGTGTCCGGCCACCGCCTGGACGGCCTGAAGCCGCGCCTGGCGCGCTCCGGCCTGTCCAATGTCTATCCGGCGCAAATCGCCCATGAGCGCGACGAGCGCGTCAAGCGCCTGGCCGGCAAGATCGACCGTGTGCTGGTGGATGCTCCCTGCTCGGGCCTGGGCACGTTGCGCCGCAACCCCGACCTGAAATGGCGCCAGTCACCGCAGGCGCTGGACGAGCTGGGCGTCAAGCAAAGCGCCATCCTGGCCAGCGCCGCCCGCCTGGTCAAGCCTGGCGGCCGGCTGGTCTACGCCACCTGCAGCCTGCTGCGGCGCGAGAACGAGGCGGTGGCCGAGGCCTTTGGTGCCGCCCACCCCGACTTTGAGCCGCTGCCGGCCGGCCCGCTGCTGGAGGCCGCCCAGGTCGAGCGCGCCGCCGAACTGGTCAGCGACGCCGGCCACCTGCGCCTGTGGCCGCACCGCCACCGCACCGACGGCTTCTTCGCCACCGCCTGGCAGCGCAAGACCTGATCTGGCGCAGAGGGCCTGGGGAGTTTCCCCTGACCTGATCGGCGTCAAGCGCCTAGAATTGAAGCATGCGTCCATCCGCCGGTGGATTCGATTGCAGTTGGGAACCTTCGCACGATGAATGATCTGCTCGTCTGGGCGGCCGATTTCGCCGCCAATGGACTGCTCCATGCCTCTGGCTGGCAGCTTCTGGCCTACACGCTGGTGGTGACGCACATCACGATCGCCGCGGTGACCATCTTCTTGCACCGTGCGCAGGCGCACCGGGCGCTGGACCTGGGTCCCATTCCCTCGCACTTCTTCCGCTTCTGGCTGTGGCTGACCACCGGCATGGTCACCAAGGAGTGGGTGGCCATCCACCGCAAGCACCACGCCAAGTGCGAGACCCCCGACGATCCGCACAGCCCGATCACCCGCGGCATCGACACCGTGCTGCTGCGCGGCGCTGAGCTTTACCGCAGCGAAGCCAAGGTGTCGGAGACCTTGTCCAAGTACGGTCACAACACGCCCAACGACTGGATTGAGCGCCAGCTCTACACCCGCCACAGCGCCCTGGGCGTGAGCCTGCTGCTGATCGCCAACGTGGCGATGTTCGGCGGCTGGGGCCTGACGATCTGGGCGGTGCAGATGCTCTGGATCCCGATCTGGGCGGCCGGCGTCATCAACGGCATCGGTCACTACTGGGGCTACCGCAACTTCGAGGCGCCCGATGCCTCCACGAATATCTCGCCCTGGGGTCTGTTGATCGGCGGCGAGGAACTCCACAACAACCACCACACCTACGCCACCTCGGCCAAGTTCTCGGTCAAGCCCTATGAGTTCGATCTGGGCTGGGCCTACATCCGGGTACTGCAGTCGCTGGGCTGGGCCAAGGTGCGCAAGGTGGCGCCGCAGCTGGTGCTGGGTTCGGTCAAGGCCGAGGCCGACCGCCGCACGCTGGAGGTCATCATCGCCAACCGCTACGAACTGATGGCCGAGTACGCCAAGGAGCTGCGCCGCACCTGCGCCACCGAGCTGGCGCGCCTGAAGGCCGAGGGCGCCGCCAAGAGCGCTGCCTGGACCAACCTGCGCCTGGCTGAACGCTGGCTGCACCGCGATGCCGACCGCATTCCCGGCAATGTGCGTGAGCAGCTGGACGCCGCGATCGCCGGCAGCCCGGCGCTGCAGAAGCTGGTGACCATGCGCGAGGAGCTGCGTCAGCTCTGGACCCGCACCAATGTCTCCGGCGAACAGCTGGTGGCCGATCTGCAGGACTGGTGCCGCCGCGCCGAGGCCAGCGGCGTGGCCGCGCTGCGCGACTTCTCGGTGCAGCTGCGCTCGGCGCGCGCCTGAGTCAAGCACCTGCCGCACCCTCCGGGCCCGCCGCGTGCGGGCCTTTTTCATGGCTGTCCGCGGCGGCCAACATCTGGGCATAGAGCGCCCAGGCCTCTGCAGCCCGCTCGGCGCTGATGCGCTCGATCGCGTTGCCAGCATGCACCACCAGGTGGTCGCCCAGGCGGATGTCCAAGCCGTCCAGCAGCATCAGATTGACCACGCGTTGCGCACCCTGGGCCTGGCAATGCGCCAGCCAGCCGTCGATCGCCACCACCTGCATCGGTACCGCCAGGCACATCGGGAGCCCTTTCCCCAACCTTGACCAAGGTCAGAATCGCTAGATTAGCAATCACTAAACTAAAAACAAGGAGACAGATCAAGTCTCCGCCAACTCACAGGCGGGCTTCATGATCACGACCCCCTCAGTGGCCGACGCCGATCGGTCCGGTTGTCTGGTGCTGGGCATCGGCAACCGCCTGCTGCAGGACGACGCGGCAGGTCCGCTGGTGATCGATCGGTTGGCCGCACTGGCACGGCCTGGCGTGCGGCTGCTGGACGGCGGGACGATGGGGCTGTCGCTGCTGCCCGACATCGAGGCCTGTGATGCGCTGATCGTGGTCGACGCGGCCCGCTTCGGGACCGAGCCCGGCACGGTCCGGGTCTTCGAGAACGAGGCCATGGACGCCCAGGCCCTGGGCCGCAAGCAGACGGTGCATGAGGTGGCCTTGGCCGACCTGCTGGGCGCGGCGGCGCTGCAGGACCTGCTGCCATCGCGCCGCGCGCTGGTGGCGGTCGAGCCGGATGCCACGGCCCTGGGCCTGTCGCCCACACCCGCGGTACGGGCTGCACTGCCACAGATGGTGGCCCAGGTGCAGCGCCTGCTGGCCCGCCTGGCGCCCGAGGTGCTGGCATGAGCCTGGTGGGCCAGGTGTTCGCGCTGCAGCCTGACCAGGCGCCGCTGGCCGACGCTGTGTCCGATGCGGTGCTGCAGCAGGTGGTCGCCGCCCTGGCGGCGCTGGCGGCAACCCCCACTCAGGTGCAGGTGATTGACCTGCGCAGCCTGCCGCTCGACGCAGCGGGTGTGGCGCGCCTGCGCCAGCGGCTGGGGGCGGGTGAGGTGATCGCCGAGGTTCGCAGTGCGGCTCTCACGTGGTTGGAGGAAACCGCCTTTGCCGGCGTCTGGTGGCAGACCCAGCACCGAGGCGCTTCCGACGCTGCCGACCCCTGGCAGGCGATTGTCGTGGCGCAGGTGCCACCGCTGCTGGCGGCCCATCCGGACGACGTGGCCGAGGCCGCGGCGCGTTTGGCCGCGGTCGCCCACCCATCCGATTCAGGAGGCAAGGCATGAGAGACCCCCGAACTCTGGGCGAGCTGATGCGCGAGCGTGGTGTCTCGCGACGCGCCTTTCTGCAGTTTGCTGGCGCCATGTGCAGCGCGATGGCCTTGCCTGCCGAGGCGGCCGGCCCGATGGCCGAAGGCCTGGCGCGGGCCCGCCGGCAGTCGGTGATCTGGCTGTCCTTCCAGGAGTGCACCGGCTGTACCGAGTCCTTCACGCGCAGCTTCAGCCCCAGCCTGGAGGACCTGATCTTCGACTTCATCTCGTTGGACTACCACCACACGCTGCAGTCGGTGTCGGGCGAGGCCGCCGAGGCCGCCCGCCGCCAGGCGATGAAGGACAACGCCGGCCAGTACATCGTCGTCGTCGACGGCTCGGTGCCCACTGCGGCCGAAGGCGTCTATTCAGTGATCGCCGGCCAGACCAACCTGGCCATGCTGGCTGAGACGGTGGAGCATGCCGCCGCGGTGGTGGCAGTGGGCACCTGCGCCGCCTTTGGCGGCCTGCCCGAGGCGCATCCCAACCCCACTGGTGCGGTGGCCATTGACGCGCTGGTGAAGGGCAAGCCGCTGATCAACATTCCCGGCTGCCCGCCGATGCCGCAGGCCATGGTGGGCACGCTGACCCACATCCTGTCCTTTGGCCAGCTGCCCGAGCTGGACGCGCTGAAGCGGCCACGCGCGTTCTTCGGCGAGACCATCCACGACCGCTGCTACCGACGCCCGTTCTACGAGCGCGGCCTGTTCGCGCACAGCTTCGACGATGAGGGCGCGCGCCAGGGCTGGTGCCTGTTCGAGCTGGGCTGCAAGGGGCCGGTCACCTACAACGCCTGTGCTTCGCAGAAATGGAACGGTGGCGTGTCGTTCCCGATCCAGTCGGGCCATGGCTGCATCGGCTGTTCGGAGCCCGGCTTCTGGGATCGTGGCGGGCTGTACCAGCCGCTGTCGGCCGCCACGCTGCGGCCGGGGCAGGGGCGGGCGGCCTGGCTGGGGGGCGCGGCCGTGGCCGGTGCGACCCTGGGTGCTGGCGCGGCCGCGCTGGCCCGCCAGCGCCAGAACGCCACAGAGACGCCGGCGGCCGGTGCCGCCACCACCGACTGAGGAGGCACCTTCCATGGACCTGCTCGATTTTGCCCGCGGCCCCGCGCTGCGTTTTGCCATGGCCGTGTTTGTGCTGGGCGTGGCCTGGCGCCTGATCGGCGTGTTGCTGCTGCCGCGCATCGGCGACCGCTCACCTGCCCGCGAGGGCGCGCCACCGGCGGCCATGGCGGCGCTGGGCACTGTGCTGCGGCGCATGTGGCCGCGGCGGGACATCTTTCCGCGCACCGTCTTCACCACCGTCAACAGCTTCGTCTTCCACCTGGGTCTGGCGGTGGTGGTGTTCGGGTTGGCGGCGCACATCGTTTTCCTGCGCGACCTGCTCGGCCTGCACTGGCCGGCACTGCCCAGCAACCTGGTATTCGCGGTGGCGGTGGTCACGCTGGCCTCGCTGCTGGGGGCGCTGGTGTTCCGGGTGTCCAGCCCGGTGACGCGCCTGATCACCCGGCGCAGTGACTACCTCAGCTGGCTGCTGACCTTCCTGCCGGTGCTGACCGGTTTGCTGGCGACCGCCCACCTGGGCGCGCGCTACGAGACGCTGCTGGCCATCCACCTGCTCAGCATCGCCGCCTTTCTGGTGTGGTTCCCGTTTGGCATGCTGATGCACGCCGTGCTGTTCGCGTTCTCGCGCGGGGCCACCGGCATCCGCTTCAGCCACCGGGGGGTGAAGGTATGAACACCGCCGCCACGACCACCAAGCCCGGCTTCGACCGCCAGGGTGAACAAGCTGATGCGGTGCGCGTTGAGGCCGCGATGCGCAGCTTCGTGCGCGAGTTCGGCGTCACCGCTGCGCTGCACATGGAAGCCTGCGTGCGCTGCGGCATGTGCGCCCAGGCCTGCCACTTCCACATCGCCACCGGCGACCCGAAGTACACGCCCATCTACAAGCTCGAGCCTTTCCGCAAGGCATACGCCCGCGAGGCCGGCCCGTTCGCGCCAATAGTCCGCGCACTGAACCTGGTGCCGCCGGTGACGGTGGCCGAGCTGGAGCAGTGGCAGGCCCTGATCTACGACAGCTGCAACATGTGCGGTCGCTGCACGCTGGCCTGCCCGATGGGCATCGACATCGCCGAGCTGGTCAAGGAAGCGCGCCACGGCATGTACCAGGCCGGCCTGATCCCCGAGCGCCTCTCGCTGATGGACCGCACCGCGCGCCAGTGGGGCAGCCCGGCCACGCCGGCCGAGGACCTGCCCGACATCCTGGCCGAGATCGAGGCCGAACACGGCGTCAGCATCCCCTGCAACCGCGAGAAGGCCGAGGTGCTGGTCACCGCCGCGCCGGCCGAGCTGGGCGACCACACGCTGTCACTGGCCGCGGCGGCCAAGGTGCTGAACAAGGCCGGTGTCGACTGGACGATGCATCAGGAGGGCTTCGACGCCTCCAACATCGGCTTCAACAACGGCGACATCGAGCTGCAGGAGCGCCTGACCCGCGCCCTGATCGACACCGCGGTGAAGATCGGCGCCAGCACCGTGCTGCTGCCCGAGTGCGGCCACGCCTATGGCGCCGCGCGCTGGGAGGCCGCCAAGTGGTATGGCGAGCGGCTGCCGGTGCGGGTGGTGCACATGACCGAGTACCTGGACGAGCTGCTGAGCAGCGGGCGCATCCGGGTGCGCCGCGCGGCCGATACCGTGACCTTCCACGACCCCTGCCAGATCGTCCGTCGCGGCGGCCTGGAGGCGGCAGCCCGGCGCGTGCTGGCCGCGCTGGGCTTCGAGCTGCGCGAGTTGAAGAACCACGGGGTGGGCGGCTTCTGCTGCGGGGGTGGCGGGGGCGTGGTGTCCAACCAGCGCGCCACGCCACTGCGCCACCAGGTCTTTGCCATGAAGCAGGCCCAGGTCGAGGCCACCGGCGCCCAGCGGTTCGTCACCAGCTGCGGCCAGTGCCGCATCACGCTGGACCAGGGTGCCAAGCACGCGCATTGGGCGATGAAACCCGAAAGCCTGCTCGACATCGTCGCCGACAGCCTGGCCGATTGAAGGAAACCGCATGAACACCCGCGTCGTCGTCGATCCGATCACCCGCATTGAGGGCCACCTGCGCATCGAGGCCGAGACCGACGCCCAGGGCCGCATCGCCCAGGCCTGGAGCTCGGGCACCATGGTGCGCGGCATCGAGCTGATCCTCAAGGGGCGCGATCCGCGCGAGGCCTGGGCCTTCGCGCAGCGCATCTGCGGCGTGTGCACGCTGGTGCACGGCATGGCCTCGATCCGCTCGGTGGAGGACGCGCTGCACTGGCAGGTGCCGGCGAATGCGCAGCTGATCCGCAACCTGATGATCGGCGCGCAGTATGTGCATGACCACGTCATGCACTTCTACCACCTGCATGCGCTGGACTGGGTGGACGTGGTTTCGGCGCTGAAGGCCGATCCCAAGGCCACATCGGCGCTGGCGCAGTCGATTTCCGGCTACGCACGCTCCAGCCCGGGCTACTTTTCGGACACGCAGACGCGCCTGAAGCAGTTCGTCGAGAGCGGTCAGCTGGGCATCTTCGCCAACGGCTTCTGGGGCCATCCGGCCTACAAGCTGCCGCCCGAAGCCAACCTGATGGCGGTGGCGCACTACCTGGATGCGCTGGCCTGGCAGCGCGAGGTGGTCAAGATCCACGCCATCTTTGGCGGCAAGAACCCGCACCCGAACTTCCTGGTCGGCGGCTCACCCAGCCCGATCAGCGCCGGCCCGGGCAGCGGCGGGGCCGCGGCCACCACAGTCAACATCGTGGCGCTGGAAGAAGTGCGGCAGGTGATCCGGCAGATGCAGTCCTTCGTCGATCAGGTCTATGTGCCCGACACGCTGGCCATCGCCGGCTTCTACAAGGACTGGTTCGCGCGCGGCGAGGGCCTGGGCCACTTCATGACCGTGGGCGACTTCCCCGGCCCCGATGGCAAGAACCTGATTCCCGCCGGTGTCATCCTCAACCGCGACCTCAGCCACATCGAGCCGATCGACCTGCGTGACCCGACCCAGGTGCAGGAGTTCGTGGCGCATTCCTGGTACGACTACAGCGGCGGCAAGGAGCAGGGCCTGCACCCGCACCAGGGAGAAACCACGCTGCACTACACCGGCCCGAAGCCGCCCTACGAGCAGCTCGATACCGCCGCCAGCTACTCGTGGCTGAAGTCGCCGCGCTGGAAGGACAAGCCGGTCGAGGTGGGCCCGCTGGCGCGCGTGCTGATGCTGCACGCCAGCGGCCACGAGCCCACGCGCGAGCTGGCCGCCAAGGCACTGGGCCAGTTGGAGCTGCCGATCACGGCGATGTTCTCCACGCTGGGCCGCACGGCGGCGCGCACGCTGGAGACCAAGCTGATCGCCGACCAGATGATGGGCTGGCTCGATGCGCTGGTCGCCAACATCAAGGCCGGCGATGCGGCCATGCACAACGACACCCTGTGGGACCCTGCGCGCTGGCCGGCCGAGGCCAAGGGGGTGGGCTTCCTCGAGGCACCCCGCGGCGCGCTGCTGCACTACATCGTCATCAAGAACGGCCTGATCGACAACTACCAGGCGGTGGTGCCCAGCACCTGGAACGCCGGCCCACGTGACGCCGCCGGCCAGCCGGGCGCCTACGAGGCGGCGCTGATGGACCGGCACGAGTTGCACGACGCCAAGCAGCCGCTGGAGATCCAGCGCACCGTGCACAGCTTCGACCCATGCATCGCCTGCGCGGTGCATGTGAGCGATCCGGACGGCCAGGCGCTGTCGAGCATCACGGTGCGCTGAGCACCGTGCGCCAGAAAGACAAAAGCCCGCCAGAGGCGGGCTTTTGGTCGCATGAAGCGCGGCGCGGGGCCGATCACTTCAGCTTGGTTTCCTTGTACAGGACGTGCTTGCGGGCCTTGGGGTCGAACTTCATGAATTCGAGCTTGCCCGGAGTGGTCTTCTTGTTCTTGTTCGTGGTGTAGAAGTGGCCGGTGCCCGCGGTGGACTCCAGCTTGATCTTCTCGCGGCCGCCTTTGGATGCCATGGTGTCGCTCCTGATTCAGTGGATTAGGCTTGACCGCGCGCGCGCAGGTCGGCCAGAACGGCGTCGATGCCCTTCTTGTCGATCAGACGCAGGGCGGCGTTGCTGATGCGCAGGCGCACCCAGCGGTTCTCGCTCTCGACCCAGAAACGACGGTATTGCAGGTTCGGAAGGAACCGGCGCTTGGTCTTGTTGTTGGCGTGGGAAACGTTGTTCCCGACCATGGGCTTCTTGCCCGTGACTTCGCAGACGCGTGCCATGAGGACACTCCTGTTGTTGTCCGGCGGAGCTCGCTTCCCAACCACCTCGGTGCAACAGTGCACCGCGCAGTTGTGAATGACCTCGGCCTCACCTCGCCATTCGCTTGTGCGGGGTGGCGGTCACCCCTTCCCCCGGCTTGCTCGCGCAGGAAAACCAGGCATTGTAGCAGATCCCGAACGATCTGCGCCAGCTCAGTGCCCGCCTTCCAGGAAGCGCTGGGCGTCCAGTGCGGCCATGCAGCCGGTGCCGGCCGAGGTGATGGCCTGGCGGTAGATGTAGTCCTGCACGTCGCCGGCGGCGAACACGCCGGGCACGCTGGTCTGGGTGGCAAAGCCGTTCTGGCCGCTCTTCGTGACCAGGTAGCCGTCCTTCATCTCCAGCTGGCCCTTGAAGATCTCGGTATTGGGCGAGTGGCCGATGGCGATGAAGCAGCCGTGCAGCGTCAGGTCCTGGGTGCTGCCGTCCTGGGTGGACTTGATGCGCACGCCGGTGACGCCGCTGGCGTCGCCCAGCACCTCGTCCAGGGTCTTGTGCAGGTGCAGGACGATCTTGCCCTCGGACACCTTCTCCATCAGGTGGTCGATCATGATCGCCTCGGCGCGGAACTTGTCGCGGCGGTGGATCAGGTGCACCTTGGTGGCGATGTTCGACAGGTACAGCGCTTCCTCGACCGCGGTGTTGCCGCCGCCGACCACGCAGACCTCCTGGCCCCGGTAGAAGAAGCCGTCGCAGGTGGCGCAGGCGCTGACCCCGCGGCCCGAGAAGGCCTGCTCCGAGGGCAGCCCCAGGTACTTGGCCGAGGCGCCGGTGGCGATGATCAGGCTGTCGCAGGTGTAGCTGCCCGAGTCGCCGGTCAGCGTGAACGGACGCTTGGACAGATCGACCGCGTTGATGTGGTCGAAGACGATCTGGGTGTTGAAGCGCTCGGCGTGCTGCTGAAAGCGCTGCATCAGCTCGGGGCCTTGCACGCCCATCACGTCGGCGGGCCAGTTGTCGACCTCGGTGGTGGTCATCAGCTGGCCGCCCTGGGCCAGGCCGGTGACCAGCAGCGGCTTGAGGTTGGCACGCGCGGCATAGATGGCGGCGGTGTAGCCGGCAGGGCCGGAACCCAGGATCAGCACCTGGGCGTGGGTGGTGGAAGCGCTCATGGCCAGCAGGAAGAGGTGATGTGCTCTGGGGGCGATGCTTTGCGGGGCGCGCAACAGCCGTGGGACGGATGTCCAGGGACCCGCGCGCAAACCGGATATGCTCGCGCATGCATCGGGCGAATCGATGCCACGATTGTAGGCAAGCGCCGAGGCCCCTGCTGTCGGCGCCCGCGAGCTGCCATTTTGAGAGGGGACATTGAATGTCGATGCTGTCGAACCTGGACCTGATCCGCCGGGTGCCGCTGTTCTCGATGCTGACCAATGACCAGGCGCGCGCCGTCGCCGATGGCGTGGTCAAGCGCCGTTACCGCCGCGGAGAACTGGTGGTGGAGCAGGGCAAGAAGAGCAACGCGCTCTACATCCTGCTCAACGGCCGGGCGCGGGTGCTGACCGCCGATTCCCGCGGGCGCGAGGTCATTCTCGCCGTGCTGGAGGCGGGCGACTATGTGGGCGAGATGAGCCTGATCGACAACCAGCCTCACTCGGCCACCGTGCGCTGCGAGGTGCAGTGCGACATGCTGATCCTGGGCCGCGCCGAGTTCGCGCGCTGCCTGCCCGAAAACTCCAGCCTGTCCTACGCGATCATGCGTGGCCTGGTCACCCGCCTGCGCGCCGCCGACCGCCAGATCGAGTCGCTGGCGCTGCTGGATGTCTACGGCCGCGTCGCCCGCACGCTGCTGGACATGGCCGAGGACGTTGACGGCGAGAAGGTCATTCGCAGCAAGGTGTCGCGTCAGGACATGGCCAAGATCGTGGGTGCATCGCGCGAGATGGTCAGCCGGGTCATGAAGGACCTGGAAGAGCGCGGCGTGATCGAGACCCAGGAAAACGGGTCGGTGCTGCTGAAGAATCGATTGGGCTGATGACCTGGATGTGTCTGCGGAGCTGCCAAGGGGCAGCGTGGTCGGAGGCCCGGTGAGCGGGCTCGTGGGATGGCGCCGCGGCATGGGCGCCGGGTCGGCAGGATCGGTGGCCGAGCCGCCGCGGCGGGTGCCCGCTTGGCGGCTGCTGGTGCGGGCATCGCTGTGGGGCGCGCTGTGGCTGGTGTTGACGCTGTCGCTGCTGAGCCGTCGCCCGGGCGATCCGGCCTTCAGCACCTCGGGCGTCGACGGCAGCACGCTGAACTGGCTGGGCGCACCCGGCGCCTGGGTGGCCGACCTGACGCTGATGCTGTTCGGCTTCTCGGCCTGGTGGCTGGTGCTGGCCGGGCTGCGGCACTGGCTGTCGGCGCTGGCGGCGCTGTGGCGCTCTGCGCAGCCGCCCGGTCCGGCCGCAACGGCGGCCGCCGAGGCCGATGGCACCGTGCCGCTGGGCCTGGCGCTGGTGATGCTGGCCAGCTGCGCGCTGGAATGGACCCGCATCTACGCCTGGGAAGCCCACCTGCCCGGTCCGGCGGGCGGCGTGCTGGGCCACTGGGCCGGGCCGGCCTCGCAGCAGTGGCTGGGCTTTGCCGGCTCTGGAGCCTTGTGGATTGCGCTGCTGGTGGCGGCGCTGCCCTGGGCGCTGCGCTTCTCGTGGGTGCGCACGGCCGACACGATCGGCGGCTGGATCGATGGCGCCCGCGAGCGGCGCACACAGGCGCGCGAATTCCAGGAGGACGTGCGCCTGGGCGAGCAGGCCCTGCGTGAGCGCGAGCAGGAGGTGGTCGAGGAGCGCCTGGAGCAGGTGGAACACCGCCCCATCGTGATCGAGCCACCTGTGCTGGAGGTGCCCAAGTCCGAGCGCGTGGCCAAGGAGCGCCAGAAGCCGCTGTTCATGGAGTTGGCCGACACCAAGCTGCCGCAGATCGACTTGCTCGACAAGCCGCCGGTGCGGGTCGAGACGGTGACGCCCGAGTCGCTTGAGATGACCAGCCGCCTGATCGAGAAAAAGCTCAATGACTTCGGCGTCGAGGTGCAGGTGGTGGCGGCGCAGCCCGGGCCGGTGATCACGCGCTACGAGATCGAGCCGGCCACCGGCGTCAAGGGCTCGCAGGTGGTGAACCTCGCCAAGGACCTGGCGCGCTCGCTGAGTCTGGTCAGCATCCGCGTGGTCGAGACCATTCCCGGCAAGAACCTGATGGCGCTGGAGCTGCCCAACGCCAAGCGGCAGACGATCCGTCTGTCCGAGATCCTGGGCTCCAAGGTCTACCACGACGCCGGCTCGCTGCTGACGATCGGCCTGGGCAAGGACATCGTCGGCTCGCCGGTGGTGGCCGACCTGGCCAAGATGCCGCACTGCCTGGTGGCCGGCACCACCGGCTCGGGCAAGTCGGTGGGCATCAACGGCATGATCCTCAGCCTGCTCTACAAGGCCGAGGCGCGTGATGTGCGCCTGATCCTGATCGACCCCAAGATGCTGGAAATGAGCGTCTACGAGGGCATCCCGCACCTGCTGTGCCCGGTGGTCACCGACATGAAACAGGCCGGCAACGCGCTGAACTGGTGCGTCGGCGAGATGGAGCGGCGCTACAAGCTGATGAGCAAGCTGGGCGTGCGCAACCTGGCCGGCTACAACAAGAAGATCGACGAGGCGGCGGCCCGCGGCGAGCACCTGCCCAACCCCTTCAGCTTGACGCCCGAGTCGCCTGAGCCACTGGAGCGCCTGCCCTACATCGTCATCGTCATCGACGAACTCGCCGACCTGATGATGGTGGTGGGCAAGAAGATCGAGGAGCTGATCGCCCGCCTGGCGCAGAAGGCGCGCGCCGCAGGGGTTCACCTGGTGCTGGCCACGCAGCGGCCCTCGGTGGATGTGATCACCGGCCTGATCAAGGCCAACATCCCCACCCGGCTGTCCTTCCAGGTCAGCAGCAAGATCGACAGCCGCACCATCCTCGACCAGATGGGCGCCGAGGCCCTGCTGGGCATGGGCGACATGCTCTACCTGGCACCGGGCACCGGGCTGCCAGTGCGGGTGCATGGCGCCTTTGTCTCCGACGAAGAAGTGCATCGCGTCGTCGAGTCGCTCAAGGCCCAGGGTGAGCCCAACTACATCGAGGGCATCCTGGAAGGTGGCACGCTGGACGGCGAGGGCGACGCCGCCGGTGGCGGCGGTGCGGCCGGTGGCGATGGCGAAGCCGATCCGCTGTATGACCAGGCGGTGGCGGTGGTCTTGCAGCACCGCAAGGCTTCGATTTCGCTGGTGCAGCGCCACCTGCGGATTGGTTACAACCGCGCGGCGAGGCTGCTGGAACAAATGGAGCAATCCGGGCTCGTATCCGCACTGTCCTCCAATGGCAGCCGCGACCTGCTGCTGCCCAAGCGCGATGAATGAACGAACCGTCGGACGACGGGAATGCCTGGGTCTGCTGGCCCTGGCGACGCTGTCGCCAGTCGCACGCGCCGATGCGCTGTCGGCCCTGAACACCTTCATCCGCGACGTGCGCTTCGGCCGCGCCGACTTCACCCAGACGGTGACCTCGCCCGACGGCTTGAAAAAGAAGGTCTCCAGTGGCCGCTTCGAATTCCAGCGCCCGAACCGCTTCCGTTTCGCCTACCTGTTGCCCTATGCGCAGACCATCGTCGGCGATGGCCAGAAGGTCTGGTTCCACGACCCCGACCTGAACCAGGTCACGGTGCGGCCCTGGAACGAGGCGCTGGGCAGCACGCCCGCGGCCTTGCTGGCCGGCCAGTCGCTGGAGCGCGAGTTCGAGCTGAAGGTCCTGCCCTCGGCGGGCGGCCTCGACTGGGTGCAGGCCGTGCCGCGCCAGCCGGGTGGCACGATCGTCTCGATGAAGGCCGGTTTCCGGGGCAGTGCCTGGGCGGCGCTGGAGATTGCCGACAGCTTTGGCCAGCGCTCGCTGATCGAGTTTGGCGCGATGCAGACCGATGCCGCTCCGCCGCCCGAGAGCTTCCGCTTTGTCCCGCCTCCCGGCGCGGACGTCAACGCCGGCTGATCAGAAGGCGAAGCGCAGGCCCAGCGTCATCGCCCGGGCGTGCGGCGAGCCCGTCTGCCAGCCCCAGCTGGCGTCCAGCCACAGGCGGTTGGGCAGCGGATTCCAACGTACGCCGGCTTGGATCCACGGGCGGTGCGTGCGGTCGTTGTCGAACAGCTCACCCATCAGGTCCCACTGGCTACTGGCTGCATGTTCCACAGCCAGGGCCCAGGAGGTGGTGCTGGCATGCGCCAGCCGTGAGTGGTTCCAGCCGACATTGCCATGCAGCACGAAGCCGGGCGCCATCGGCCAGCTGACCACGCCGTTGATGTAGCTCTGGTCCGACGTCAGGCCCGAGCCGTCGTCGGTGCCGCCCAGGCCATAGGCCAGGGCGACGCTGGCCCCTTCGTCACCGCCGTCGATGACGCGCGACTTGCCCGACAGCGTCAGGCTGCGGGCTGAGCTTGCGCCGCTGTGGGCGCGTTGGACCTGCAGGGCCAGCTGGGTGTGTTCGGTGGCACCGCAGCCCAGTTGCACGCTCTGCGTGCCCACGCTGGGCGCACCATCCTCGCTGCCGTGGCCGAGGAAGGACTCCAGTTCGCACACACCCTGGCTGATCGTGCCGGCATCCTCGGTGGTGGCGGGGCGGCCGGCCAGCGCGGGCAGCGACAGGCCCAGCAGCAGCGGGAGCAGGAGAGCGCGGTGCATGTGCATGGCCTTCAGTGCAGGACGGCGTCCATCAATCCCATGTCAGCCGAGGTCATCATCTGTTCAATGTCCATCAGAATCAGCATGCGTTCATCGTCGCCGTGCTTGATCGTGCCCAGGCCGGTGATGTAGCTGGCATCGATCGCGCCGTTGAATTCAGGGGCCGGCTTGATCTGGCCGGCTGGCAGTTCCAGCACGTCGCTGACCGAATCCACGACCATGCCCACGGTGCGGTGGGCGATATTCAGGATGATCACCACGGTGAAGGCATCGTACTTCACGTCGGGCAGGTCGAAGCGCAGGCGCATGTCGACGATCGGCACGATCACGCCGCGCAGGTTGACCACACCCTTGATGAAGTGCGGTGCGTTGGCGATGCGGGTGGGCTGCTCGTAGCCGCGGATCTCCTGGACCTTGAGGATGTCGATGCCGTACTCCTCGTGGCCCAGCTTGAAGGACAGGTATTCGCGTGGCGCGCCGGTGGCCGCCAGGCTGGGCTGCAGGGTGCTGCGTTGGTCGCTGGTCATCACGGTGCTCATCAAAGGTGTCTCCTCGGGAGGCGGGTCAGGTGCCTGGAAGTGTGCGGCGCGTGCCTGGGCGGCAAGCCTTGAAAAGCAGGCGTGCGGGCGCGTTATTCGCGCCGACTGCGGCCACAATCCGGCCATGGATCACTCCCAGGACGGCCTGTTCGAGGACCCGCCGACGCCCCCGATCGGCTCGGCCGCCGCGGCCCAGGCGCCGTTGGCCGAGCGCTTGCGGCCCGCCACCGTGGACGAGGTGGTCGGCCAGACCCACCTGCTGGGGCCGGGGCGGCCGCTGCGTCTGGCCTTCCAGTCGGGCCGCCCGCACTCGATGATCTTCTGGGGGCCGCCCGGCGTGGGCAAGACCACGCTGGCGCGCCTGACGGCCCAGGCCTTCGAGTGCGAGTTCATTGCCCTGTCGGCGGTGTTCAGCGGCGTCAAGGACATCCGTGCGGCGATGGAGCAGGCCCAGCAGCACCAGCGGCGCGGGCTGCGCACCATCCTCTTTGTTGACGAGATCCACCGCTTCAACAAGGCCCAGCAGGATGCGCTGCTGCCCTATGTCGAGAACGGCCTGGTCACCTTCATCGGCGCCACCACCGAGAACCCGTCGTTCGAGGTGAACTCGGCGCTGTTGTCGCGCGCCCAGGTCTATGTGCTCAAGCCGCTCAGCGAGGACGAGCTCAAGCAGCTGCTTGAGCGTGCGCGCCGGCAGGTGATGCCTGAGCAGACGATCGATGCCGCCGCGGCCGACACGCTGGTGGGCTATGCCGACGGCGATGCGCGGCGTTTTCTCAACCTGGTCGAGCAGTGCGCCAGCGCGGCGGCGGCGGCCGGGGTGTGCGCCATCGATGCCGAGTTCGTGCAGGCGGCGATGGCGCTCAACAGCCGCCGCTTCGACAAGGGCGGCGACGCCTTCTTCGACCAGATTTCGGCGCTGCACAAATCGGTGCGCGGCTCGCACCCCGATGCCGCCTTGTACTGGCTGTGCCGCATGCTCGACGGCGGCGCCGATCCGCGCTACCTGGCTCGGCGCCTGGTGCGCATGGCCTGGGAGGACATTGGACTGGCTGACCCGCGCGCACTGCAGATCGCCAACGATGCGGCCACCACCTATGAGCGCCTGGGCAGCCCCGAGGGCGAGCTGGCACTGGCCCAGGCCACGCTCTACCTGGCCGTGGCCGCCAAGAGCAACGCCGGCTACAACGCCTACAACGAGGCGCGCGCCTTCGTGAAGCAGGACCGCAGCCGCGAGGTGCCGCCGCACCTGCGCAATGCGCCCACGAAGCTGATGAAGGAACTGGGCCACGGCCATGCCTACCGCTACGCGCATGACGAGCCCGACGCCTACGCGGCCGGCGAAACCTACCTGCCTGACGGGCTGACCGAGCCCGGCTGGTACCGGCCGGTGCCTCGGGGTCTGGAGCAGCGCATCGCCGACAAGCTGGCGCAGCTGCGCCGGTGGGACGACGAGGCGCGCCAGGCCCCGCCAGCGACGCCCTGAACCACCGCACGGCTTGTCCACGGCGGCCGTGCGCAAGCCTGTGGGCAAGTCGTGGGAGAGGCGCGCAAGTGCTTGTCAATGCTGCGCTTTTTCTGGTCTGCCGGGAAATGTGGCAGTTCGGTGACGGCTTGTCCACGGCGCTGCAGAGCAAGCCTGTGGGTAAGTCGTGGGCGGATGCGGCAAGTGCGCGCTGCCGCATGGGTTTTCCTGGCTTGCCCAAAAAGCGGGCAGGGGCGCGCCGAGCGCCTACACTGGCAGGCTGTTCCCGCTGAACCCCCGCAACGTGTCGCTGTCCGATCGTCTGGCCGTGCTGCCGCAATACCTGCTGCCCAAGCAGGCCCTGACCCAACTGGCTGGCGCCTTCGCCCAGCACCGTGGCGGCGCGCTCACCACGGCGGTGATCCGGCGCTTCATCGCCCGCTACGGCGTCGACATGGCAGAAGCGGCCAACCCCGACCCCGCGGCCTACGCCAGCTTCAACGACTTCTTCACCCGCGCGCTGCGCGACGGCGCGCGGCCGCTGGCTGACCAGGGCCTGCTGTGCCCGGTCGATGGCGCGATCAGCCAGTTCGGGCCGGTCCAGGGCGACCAGGTCTTCCAGGCCAAGGGCCACGCCTACAGTACCACCGCACTGGTGGGTGGCGACGCGGCGCTGGCCGCTCAGTTCCAGGATGGCCACTTCGCCACGCTGTACCTGAGCCCGCGCGACTACCACCGCATCCACATGCCCTGCGCCGGCCGGCTGCGTCGGATGATCCATGTGCCGGGCGATCTGTTCTCGGTCAACCCCACCACCGCGCGCGGTGTGCCGGGGCTGTTCGCCCGCAACGAGCGCGTGGTCTGCGTATTCGACACCGAACACGGTCCCTTCGTGCTGGTGCTGGTGGGTGCCACCATCGTCGGCAGCATGGCCACCGTCTGGCATGGCGTGGTCAACCCGCCGCGGCCCGGCGCGGTGCGCGAATGGACCTATGAGGACCAGGACATCCGCCTGGCGCGCGGCGCCGAGATGGGCCGTTTCCTGCTGGGCTCGACGGTGGTCATGCTGTGGCCCAAGGGCCCGCTGCGCTTCAACCCGGCCTGGGCGCCGGGTCGGCCGATCCGCATGGGCGAGCCGATGGCCGGTCTAGCCTGACATGCGACACTGACCCACCCCACCGCAGGAGATCACCGTGGCCGCGCCGCGCATGAGCACCGATGACGAGATCGACGCACTGGACCGCGTCTGCCAGCGCCTGGCCGGCTTCGAGGACGACGTGTCACTGGAGTGGCTGGACGGCTACATGACCGCGCTGCTCTCCGGCCCCCGCCGCATCGCCCGCGATGAATGGCTGCCGCGCCTGGCGCAGGGCGTGTTCGCCCGCGCCTATGGCGACCCCGAGGACGCCGCACCCGCGCTGGCCGCGATCGACGCCCGCTACGACGTGCTGGCACAGCAGCTCGACCCCGACCAGATCCTCGACGACCCCGACGTGCTGCGCCTGGCGCCGCTGATGATCGAGCTGACCGATGAGGACAAGCAGCGCCTGGTGGCCGAAGGCCATGTGCAGGAAGATCAGCTGCACCTGCTGGAGCAGACTGGGGAGGTCTGGGCGATCGGCTTCATCGAGGCCACCCGCGACTTTCCCGACGACTGGCCGCCGCAGGACACCGAGACCGAGGACGGTCAGCTCTTCGACGAGTGCCTGACCCGCATCGTCTCGCTGACCATGGAGCCCGAGGAGCTCAAGGAAGTCTTCGAGGACCTCTACGACGGCGAGGAGCTGAACCGCGACGAGCTGGTCAACGAGGCGCTCTATGCCGCGCAGGACCTGCGCCTGTACTGGCTGGACCACGCGCCCAAGCCGGCGCCGCGCCGCGTCGAGGCCCTGCCGGGCCGCAACGACCTGTGCCCCTGCGGCAGCGGCAAGAAGTTCAAGAAGTGCCACGGCGCGCAGATGCAGTGAGACCATGGCTGATCGACTGGATCTGAGCGGCCGCCACATCGTTCTCGGGCTCTCCGGCGGCATCGCCTGCTACAAGGCGGCCGAACTGGCGCGCGAGCTGGTCAAGGCCGGCGCCACGGTGCAGGTGGTGATGACCGAGGCGGCGACGCACTTCATCACCCCGGTGACGATGCAGGCCCTGACCAACCGCCCGGTCTACACCCACCAGTGGGACCCGCGCGAGGCCAACCACATGGCCCACATCAACCTCTCGCGCGAGGCTGATGCGGTGCTGATCGCCCCGGCCAGCGCCGACTTCATGGCCAAGCTGGTGCACGGCCGCGCCGACGAGATCCTGTCGCTGCTGTGCCTGGCCCGGCCCGCCGAGCGCGTGCCGCTGCTGGTGGCGCCAGCGATGAACCGCGAGATGTGGGCCCACCCTGCCACGCAGCGCAATGTGGCTGCGCTGCGCGCCGATGGCGTCACCGTGCTGGGCCCGGCCGCCGGTGACCAGGCCTGTGGCGAGGTGGGCGACGGCCGCATGCTGGAGGCCGCCGAGCTGCGCGATGAACTCATCGCCTTCTTCCAGCCCAAGGCGCTGGCCGGCCGGCGCGTGCTGATCACCGCGGGCCCCACCTTCGAGGCGATCGATCCGGTGCGGGGCATCACCAACCACTCCAGCGGCAAGATGGGCTTCGCGATCGCCCGCGCGGCGCAGGAGGCCGGGGCCCAGGTCACGCTGGTGGCTGGCCCGGTGCACCAGCCCACGCCGGCCCATGTGCGGCGCATCGATGTGCAGAGCGCGCAGCAGATGCACGACGCAGTGTTGCCCCTGGCAGGCGCGCACGATGTTTTCATCGCCACCGCGGCGGTGGCCGACTGGCGCCCGGCCGCGGCCGCCGGCCAGAAGCTCAAGAAGGACGGCAGCGGCCGTCCACCGGCCTTCGAGATGGTCGAGAACCCCGACATCCTGGCCGCTGTGGCGCGGCTGGACGACGGGCCGTACTGCATCGGCTTCGCGGCCGAGAGCCACGATCTGCTGCGCCATGCGCAGGAGAAGCGCGCGCGCAAGAACGTGCCGCTGCTGGTGGGCAACATCGGCCCGGCCACCTTCGGCCAGGACACCAATGCGCTGCTGCTGGTCGATGCTCACGGCCACCGCGAGCTGCCGCAGGCCGACAAGCTGACGCTGGCGCGACAGCTGGTGGCCGAGATCGCTCTTCGTTTGAACCCGAGCACCCCATGACCACGATCGACGTGAAGCTGCTGGACCCGCGCATGGCGGACCAGCTGCCCGCCTACGCCACCCCCGGCAGCGCCGGCCTGGATCTGCGCGCCTGCCTGGACGCACCGCTGGAGCTGGCGCCCGGCCAGACCGCGCTGATTCCCACCGGGCTGGCGGTGCACATCGCCGATCCGGGCCTGGCGGCCATGATCCTGCCGCGCTCGGGCCTGGGCCACAAGCATGGCATCGTGCTGGGCAACCTGGTGGGGCTGATCGACTCCGATTACCAGGGCCCGCTGATGGTCAGCTGCTGGAACCGCGGCCACACCGCGTTCACGGTGCAGCCGCTGGAGCGCATCGCGCAGATGGTGATCGTGCCGGTGGTGCAGGCGGCGTTTCGCGTGGTCGAGGACTTCGAAGCCAGTGACCGCGGTGCCGGCGGCTTTGGCTCGACCGGCCAGTCCTGATCAGTGCACCGAGCTGCCCGGTGGCGGGCCGCTGAGCACCGCCAGCGGTGACTCGCCCACGCTGCCGGCGGCCTGTTCGTCCTGGGTGGCGGCGCGCACGCCCATGACCTTCAGCGCAATGCGCAGCGCGATGCCGGCCAGCGGATGGTTGGCGTCCAGCACCACGTGCTCGGGGTAGATCTCGGTGACGGTGTAGATCAGGCCCTCGGGCATCTCCGAGGCGGCGCCACCGGGCAGGCCGTCAAAGCGCATGCCGGGCTCCAGATCGTCGGGGAACAGGGCGCGGCGCTCGAAGCAGACCAGCTCGGCGTCGTAGTCGCCAAAGGCGTGCTCGGGTTCCAGGTGCAGCTGGGTCTCGAAGCCCTCGGCCTGACCGGCCAGGGCCTCCTCGACCTTGGGCAGCAGGTCCTCGCCGCCATAGAAGAACTCGACCGGCTCGTCGAGTTCGTCGATCAGCTGGCCCTGGGCGTCAGACAACGTCCAGGTCAGCGTCACGACGCAAGGGGAAGTGATGTCCATCAACGGATCATCGCACAGCGCCTGCGGCGGCCGCGCGACAATCCAGGCCCATGGACATCGATCAAGCGCTGCCGCTGCTCGGCGGCCTCTCCCCCGCGGCCTTCATGCGCCGCTACTGGCAGAAGAAGCCCTTCGTCATCCGCCAGGCCGTGCCCGGCGTGGTGCCGCCGCTGCCGCGCGCCGAGCTGTTCGAGCTGGCCGGGCGCGAGGACGTGGAGTCGCGCCTGCTGCAGCAGTCGCCCACCACCTGGACCCTGCGCCACGGACCGTTCACGCGTCGCCAGATTCCGCCGCTGGGCAAGCCGGGCTGGACGCTGCTGGTGCAGGGGCTGGACCTGCATGTGCCGGCAGCGCATGAGCTGCTGTCGTGTTTTCGCTTTGTGCCCGAGGCGCGCCTGGACGACCTGATGATCAGCTACGCCAGCGATGGCGGCGGCGTCGGTCCGCACATCGATTCGTATGACGTGTTCCTGCTGCAGGTCAGCGGCCGGCGCCGCTGGCGCATCGGCCCAGTGAAGGACGTGCAACTGCTGCCCGACAAGCCGGTGAAGATCCTGGCCAACTTCCAGCCCACCGAGGACCTGGTGCTGGAGCCCGGCGACATGCTCTACCTGCCGCCGCGCTGGGGCCATGATGGCATCGCGGTGGGCCCCGACTGCATGACCTGTTCGATCGGCTTTCGCACCCCCACGCCCACCGAGACCGCGCGCGAGGTGCTGCAGCGCATGGTCGACGCGCTCGAGCCCGACACCGACGAGCCACACTACCGCGATCCGGCCGGCAGCGCCACGGCCACGCCGGGTCGGATTCCCGAGGCCTTGCAGCGCTTTGCGCAAAAAGCGGTCATCGAGGCGCTGAACGACGCCCGCAGCCTGGCCTGCGCGCTGGGCGAAACGCTGACCGAGCCCAAGGCCATTGTCTGGTTCGACGGCGGTGAGCCGCTGGCGGCGGGGCAGGGGGCGCGGCTGGATGCGCGCTCGCGCATGATGTACGACGAGCACCATGTGTTCATCAATGGCGAATCGTTCCGCGCCGGCGGCCGAGATGCGCGGCTGATGCGGCAGCTGGCCGACGCGCGGCGACTCTCCGCAGCGCAGCTGTCGCAGCTCAGCGAGGCCGCGCGGGCACTGATCGACGAATGGGCCTGTGATGGATGGGTCCGCGCCGACTGAGACCCCGTCCTGGCCCGAGGAGCCGGGACGCCTGGCGTGGACTGGCCGCGCGGCCTGGGCCGACGCGCTGGCGCGCCTGGTCGATGTGCTGGAGGCGGCCCGCGTCACACGGCTGTGCTGGGTCACGCAGGACCCCCTGGCCTGGCCCTGGGAGCAGGCCGAGCTGCTGGAGCGGCTGGCGCACTGGGCGCGCCCTGCGGGCCGGCAGTGGCTGTGGCTGGGCGGGGACTATGAGCCGGTGCGCCATGGCGCACCGCGCCTGATGCGCTGGCGCGCCACCTGGGACCATCGGGTACAGTGTCTGGCGGTGGATGAGCCTCGCCAGCTGGATGGGCGTGAGTGCCTGCTGGCGCAGGGGCTGGGCTTGATTGAGCGCTTGCCCGGGCCGCAGGTGCAGGGCCGCGTCAGCACCGATCCACGTGAACTTGTCCTCATCGCGCGGTGGTTTGATGCAGTTTCGCAACGGGCCACCGTGACGTTCCCCGTGACAACCGTGGGTATCTAGGGACTCTACCTAGAGTGGGTATAATGTAAGGCTAGGCACAGGATTGATCTGCTGCGGCGCGATGGCGCCGGGCCGTCCTGGTCTGTGTCGAGGAGGAGGTTCGCCAGAACAGCGGGCCTTCAGAACAACCGGTTTTTCTGTTCGACCCCAACTTTTCTCTTTGAGGAACTTCATGAACAAGTCGCTCCTGCTGGCCTCCCTGATCGCTGTTGCTGCCCTGGCCGCTTGCGGCAAGAAGGCCGAAGAAGCTGCCCCGGCCGCTGCCGCTGCCGTCGCTTCCGCCGCCGCCCCGGCGGCCGACGCCGCCGCTTCGGCTGCTGCTCCGGTGGCTGACGCCGCTGCCTCCGCTGCCTCGGCCGTCGCCGATGCCGCCAAGGACGCCGCTGCCGGCGCCGTGAACGCCGCCGCTTCGGCCGCGATGGACGCTGTCAAGAAGTAAGCTTCTTCTGCGCAAGAAAAAGCCGCCCTCGGGCGGCTTTTTTGTTGTCGGCGACGGGGCCCGTGCAAGGTGCCGTGGCGCACCTCGCGGACCCGGATCAGCGGCGCAGCTCGGTCAGCAGCAGAGCGGCCACGCGGCGCGCGTTCTCGGACGCATCGGGCCGGCCTTCGGCGTCCAGCACGTTCACGGCGGTGCTGCCGTCGGGCTGCGACTTCAGGGCCAGGCGGAAACGCGACAGCTGCACCGCATCCTTGGCGCCAAACAGGCGCGAGAAGAAGCCCGGCTGCTCCTCGCTGGCGGTCGACGGATCGGCAAAGCGCACGAAGTAGGTGGCCTGGCCGCGATCGCGGTCTTCCACCGTGAAGCCGCTGCGGTCCAGCGCCAGGCCCACTCGGCGCCAGGTGCGCTCCAGATCCTCGGTCACACGCAGTGCGGCGCCGGGCTGGCCGCTCAGTTCCTCGGCGCGCGAGGACACGGCCGCCGGTGCCGCCGCAGCCACGGCCGGAGCGGCCGGGTTGGCCTTGGCGTCCTTGGCGGCCTGCTCGGTGGCGCCCAGCGCCAGCATCAGCCGCGACAGCATTTCAGCTTCCAACTGGGGATCGGTGGGGCGGGGCGTCCAGACCAGGTTGTCCTCGCGCTGCTGGCTGCTGAAGACCTCCTGCACGCCGCGGTGGCTGATCAGGATCTCGGTGCCGCGCGCGGTGCGCTCCAGGCGGGTGCGGAACTTGTCGCGCTCGCCGGTGGAGTACAGTGAATCGATGACCTTGCCCAGGGTGTTGCGCAACAGGTCATCGGGAATCTTGGCGCGGTTCTCGGCCCAGTCCGTCTCGAAGGTGCCGGTTTCGGGGCTGTCCTTGACCAGCGTGAAGCCCATCTCCTGCCAGAACTGGCGGATGCGCGGCACCAGTTGCTCCGGCGTCTGGGGCGCCACGAGCCAGCGCGTGTTGCCCTCGCGCTCCATGCGGATGCTGCCCACCTGGGTGGGCGCTGCTGCCGGGCCGGCGGCACTGGCGCGCGGGGTGCCGGCCTGTTGCATCTGGCTGGCGCTGACGGCGCCGGTCTGGGGCAAGAAGCGGCCGTCGCGGCTGAGCGGTGTCAGGTCCGGCGGCACCTCCAGCGGGTTGGTCTTGCGCGCGGCCTTGCCATAGTCGAGCTTGTCGCCGCCCAGCGTGTTCTCCAGGGCGCTGCAGCCTGCCAGCCCGACGATCATGAGAAGGACGGCGGCACGCAGGGGCGTCGAGGCGAAGGCATGTTTCACTGAAGCGGTCTCCAAGAAAGCCGACGGACCAGCGAGCGGTGCGGCGGCTTGGAACAGGTGAGGGGGTGGAATCAGGCCAGCAGGCCGGCGTCGCGCATCGCGCTGCCAACCAGGGACTGGCCGGCGTCACTCAGCGGGGTGAGCGGCAGCCGCACGGTGGTGCCGCAGCGGCCCAACTGCGACAGGGCCCACTTGGCAGGGGCGGGGCTGTTCTCGCAGAACAGCTGCTTGTGCAGCGACAGCAGCTGGAAATGGATCCGGCGCGCGGTGGGAATGTCGCCCGACAGCGCAGCGGCGCACATCTCGTGCATCAGGCGCGGCGCGACGTTGGCGGTGACACTGACGTTGCCGGCGCCACCCAGCAGCATCAGCGCGATGGCGGTGCCGTCGTCGCCGGAGAACACCTTGAAGCCGGCCGGCGCATGCTTGATCAGCCACGCGGCGCGCTCGAT
Organism: Ideonella aquatica; assembly: GCF_018069755.1. Taxonomy (GTDB): domain Bacteria; phylum Pseudomonadota; class Gammaproteobacteria; order Burkholderiales; family Burkholderiaceae_C; genus Ideonella; species Ideonella aquatica. The sequence goes on from NZ_JAGQDE010000009.1 coordinate 82,218, forward strand.
GTTGCCGGTGGCTTCCTTGATGCCGAAGACGCCGGGGATGGTGGCCACGCGCAGCGTGGTCTCGGGCAGCATGTCCGCCACGGTGCGGCCGGGCACGTTGTAGACCATCACGGGGATGTCCACCGCCTCGGCGATTGCCTTGAAGTGGCGGTACATGCCTTCTTGAGACGGCTTGTTGTAGTAGGGCACGACCTGCAGCGTGCAGTCGGCACCCACCTGCTTGGCATAGCGGCTGAGCTCGATCGCCTCGGTGGTGTTGTTGGCACCGGCGCCGGCCATGATGGGGATGCGGCCCTTGGCGTGCTCGACGGCCACCCGGATGATCTCGAAGTGTTCCTCGAAGCTGACCGTGGCCGATTCACCGGTGGTGCCGACCACACAGATCGCGTCGGTGCCCTCGGCCACATGCCAGTCGATCAACGCGCGCAGGCCGGAGTAGTCGACGCTGCCGTCTTCGTGCATCGGCGTCACCAGCGCCGGGATGCTGCCTTGAATGGATCTCATCGTGATTCCTTGCGAATGGTGGATTCTAGCCACCCGGTGCAACGGCCCAGAGAGGCAGAGGGTGCACCGCGTCATCGCGTTGCGCAGCAATGCGCTGAACCACGCGCTCGGGCGAGCGCAGCTGTCCGCTCTCGTAGCCCAGCACCTGCAGGTCGCGGCAGGCCTGCAGCAGTTCGCCCGGCTGCAGCAGGAAATCCGGCCGCGCGGGGCGGCCATGGCGTTCATTGCCGATGGCAAAGGTCTCATAGACCAGCCGTCCACCGGGCGCCACGGCATCGATGATGTGCTGCAGCAGCGGCCGCCACAGGTAGTTGGTGACGACGACCAGGTCGAAGCGGCGGCCGTCCAGCGGCCAGGGACCGTTCTCGATGTCGGCGTGCAGCATCTCGCCCAAGCCCTGCAGGCCGGCCAGGGCCTGGGCATCGCGGTCGACGCCTGTGACCCGCCAGCCCTGCCGGGCCAGCCAGCGCAGGTGCCGGCCCTGGCCGCAAGCCAGATCCAGCGCCTGTCCGGGGGGCAGATCGCCGCACCAGCGGCGCACCCAGTCCGAGGGTGGGGGGGAGGTGTCGTGCATCAGAAGCAGGCCCACAGGCGGTCGGCCAGGTCGCGCGCCAGGTGCGGGCTGGAATAGGCCAGGAAGACCATCAGCAGGGCGCCCAGCACCAGCGTCCAGGCCAGCAGTCGGGGCCACATGGCGTCAGGCCGCGGCGGGCCGCAGCAGCGGGGTTTCGCGCACCGGCTGGTTGGCCAGCGCCGCGAACACGCCCAGCGCCACCGCGATCCACCACACCGGGGTGTAGCTGCCGGCGCGGTCATAGATCCAGCCCCCCAGCCACACACCCAGGAAGGAGCCCACCTGGTGGCTGAAGAAGACCACGCCGCCCAGCATGGACATGTACTGCACGCCGTACACCTGGGCCACGATGGCATTGGTGGGCGGCACGGTCGACAGCCACAGCACACCCATCGTCGCGGCGAACAGGTAAACACTCATCGGCGTCAGCGGCACCGCCAGGAAGATCACGATCACCGCCGAGCGCAGCAGGTAGATCGCCGACAGGATGTGGCGCTTGGGCAGGCGCTGGCCCAGCACCCCGGCGGCATAGGTGCCGAACACATTGAACAGGCCGATCAGCGCCAGCGCGGTGGTGGCCACCGAGGGGTCCATGCCCTGGTCGCGCAGGTAGCTGGGCATGTGCACGCCAATGAAGACCACCTGGAAGCCGCAGACGAAATAGCCCGCCGTCAGCCAGCGGAAGCTGCTGTGGCCGAAGGCCTCGCGTAGCGCGGCGCTGATGCTCTGCTGCGGACGCGCTGCGCCCGCGGCCAGACCCGGCTCTTTCAGGCCCAGCGCCAGCGGCATGATGGCCAGCGCGGCGCAACCCAGCACAAAGAGGGCGCTCTGCCAGCCCCAGGTGGCGATCAGCCAGCTCTCCACCGGCACCATCATGAACTGGCCGAAGGACCCCGCGGCCGCGGCCACGCCCATGGCCCAGGAGCGCTTCTCGGGGGCGACGTTGCGGCCGATCACGCCGTAGACCACCGCATAGGTGGTGCCCGACTGGGCGATGCCGATCAGCAGGCCGGTGGCGCCGGTGAAGGCCAGGCCGGAGGTGGCCAGCGCCATCAGCACCAGGCCCAGCGCATACAGCAGGGCGCCCACCAGCAGCACCCGGAAGGCCCCGAAGCGGTCGGCCAGCGCGCCGGCAAACGGGCCGGCGGCGCCCCAGGCGATGTTTTGCACCGCCAGCGCGAACGAGAAGGTTTCGCGTGTCCAGCCGCGGTCCATCGTGATCGGCTGCAGCCACAGACCGAAGCCGTGGCGGATGCCCATCGACAGCGTCACGATCAGCGCGCCGCACAGCAGCACCTGGGTCATGGACAGGGGGCGGGGGCGGGCGATGTCGGTCATTCGTCCACTGTAGCAGCCCAGGGAGGTAGACTGGATGCATACACAGGCCGCCAGTTCCATCGATGGCGATGGCTGGGTGCTGCCTACAATTTCCGCATGGCCACCCGTTCCGCTTCTCCCTCGCCCGAGTACGGCGAGGCCTCGATCCGCGTCCTCAAGGGCCTGGAGCCCGTCAAGCAGCGCCCGGGCATGTACACCCGGACCGACAACCCGCTGCACATCATCCAGGAAGTCATCGACAACGCCGCCGATGAGGCGCTGGCCGGCTTCGGCAAGCGCATCGCGGTGACGCTGCACACCGACGGCTCGGTCAGCGTGGACGACGACGGCCGAGGCATCCCGTTTGGCCTGCACCCTGAGGAGCAGGTGCCGGTGGTGGAGATCGTCTTCACGCGGCTGCACGCCGGCGGCAAGTTCGACAAGGGCGCTGGCGGCGCTTACAGCTTCTCGGGCGGTCTGCATGGCGTGGGCGTCAGCGTCACCAATGCGCTGGCCAGGCGGCTGCAAGTGGCGGTCTGGCGCGATGGCCAGGCCGCGCAACTGGCCTTTTCGGGTGGCGACGTCATCGAGCCGCTGGTGGTGCGCGCCGCCCAGGCCGGCGAGCGCAAGAAGGGCACCTCGGTGCGCGTCTGGCCCGACGCCAAGTACTTCGAAAGCGCCGAACTGCCGCGTGGCGAGCTGACGCACCTGCTGCGCAGCAAGGCAGTGCTGATGCCCGGCGTCACCGTCACGCTGACCACCGAGAAGACCGGTGACACCCAGACCTGGCTCTACAAGGGCGGCCTGCGCGACTACCTGCAGCAGGCCCTGGTGGCTGATCCGCTGATCCCGCTGTTCGAGGGCGCGCACTACGCCGGCGCCAACGAGGACGAGAATTTCGCCGAAGGCGAGGGCGCTGCCTGGTGCGTGGCCTTCACCGAGGACGGCGCGCTGCTGCGCGAGAGCTACGTCAACCTGATCCCCACGGTGGCCGGTGGCACCCATGAGGCCGGGCTGAAGGACGGCCTGTTTAGCGCGATCAAGGGCTTCATCGAGATGCACTCGCTGCTGCCCAAGGGGGTCAAGCTGATGCCCGAGGACATCTTCGGCCGCGCCAGCTTCGTGCTCAGCGCCAAGGTGCTGGACCCGCAGTTCCAGGGCCAGACCAAGGAGCGTCTGAACAGCCGTGACGCGCTGCGCTTGGTGTCGGCCTTTGTGCGCCCGGCGCTGGAGCTGTGGCTGAGCCAGCATGTCGAGCATGGTCGCAAGCTGGCCGAGCTGGTCATCAAGCAGGCCCAGACGCGCCAGCGTGCCAGCCAGAAGGTGGAAAAGCGCAAGGGCTCGGGCGTGGCGGTGCTGCCCGGCAAGCTGACCGACTGCGAGAACCGCGACATCGGCCTCAATGAGCTGTTCCTGGTCGAGGGCGACTCGGCCGGCGGCAGCGCCAAGATGGGCCGCGACAAGGAGACCCAGGCCATCCTGCCACTGCGCGGCAAGGTGCTCAACGCCTGGGAGGTCGAGCGCGACCTGCTGTTCAAGAACAACGAGATCCACGACATCTCGGTGGCCATCGGCGTCGATCCGCATGGCCCGAACGACACGCCGGACCTGAGTGGCCTGCGCTATGGCAAGGTCTGCATCCTGTCGGACGCCGACGTCGACGGCTCGCACATCCAGGTGCTGCTGCTGACCCTGTTCTTCCGCCATTTCCCCAAGCTGGTCGAGGCGGGTCATGTCTATGTGGCCAAGCCACCGCTGTTTCGCATCGATGCCCCGGCGCGCGGCAAGAAGCCGGCGGCCAAGCTGTATGCGCTGGACGAAGGCGAGCAGGAGGCCGCGCTCGACAAGCTGCGCAAGGAAGGCGCCCGTGAGGGCAGCTGGAGCATCAGCCGCTTCAAGGGTCTGGGCGAGATGAGTGCCGAACAGCTGTGGGAAACCACGCTGAACCCCGACACCCGTCGCTTGCTGCAGGTGGGCTATGGGGCCATCGGCTTCACCGCCACCGTCGAGGCCTTTGGCCGGCTGATGGGCAAGGGTGAGGCGGCGTCGCGCCGCGAACTGATGGAGATCCACGGTGACAGCGTCGAGATCGACGTCTGAATCCCGCGCCGGCTGGCGCTGGGCGCTGGGCGCCGCGCTGCTGATGGGCGCGCTGGCCGCGCCAGCCCAGACACCGCTGTATGGCTTTGTCGACGGCCGGGGCGTGGCCCACCTGGCACCGCAACCGCTGGACACCCGCTTCGAGCCGCTGCTGCGCGAGCGCGGCGAGTCACGCGTGCGCGTGCCCGGCAAGTCGATCGACCGCGGCAGCCTGCTGACCTGGCTGGAGTTCGCTCCCGAGGTCAAGTCGCTGATGCCGCTGATGCGCCAGGCAGCCGCCTCCAGTGGCCTGGATGTGGAGCTGCTGAAGGCCGTGATCGCGGTGGAGTCGGGGTTCCGGGCTGACCAGGTCTCGCCGGCCGGGGCGATCGGCCTGATGCAGCTGATGCCGGCCGCCGGCGAGCGCTACGCCACCCGCGGTGAGCGCGCCAGCGCACCGGTGGAAACCCTGCTGAGAGACCCTCGACACAACCTGACCATCGGCGCGCGCATGCTGGCCGATCTGTGGCGGCGCACCGGCAGCATCGATGCCGCGCTGGCGGCCTGGAATGCCGGTGAAGGTCGGGTGCGCCGGGCTGGCAACCGGGTGCCTGACATTGCCGAGACACGGGCCCATGTGCACCTGGTGCTGGAGCTGTACTGGTCCCTGCTGCAAAACAGCCAGTCGCAGCGCGCGCGCAGCCTGCGCTTTGCCTCGGAGTCATCGGCGCCGCATCCGGACTGACCCTGTGTCAGACCTCGACCCTTCGAGTTGGGGGGTTGACGCTGCCGGGGGTGGTCCGGGACAGTCGGTCGCTTCGTGTTACCTGACTGAGGATCTCGCCATGTCCATTCCCTCGTTCCAGCTTCGTCGCCTGTGTGTCGCCGTGGCCGTTGCAGCACCGGCCGCGCTGATTGGCAGCGGCGCCGTCGCCGCCGAGAAAACCGTCAAGCTGATCGTCAACCATGGCCAGGCCAGCACCATGGCCGTGGGCAGCCACGCCAGCACCGTGGGCGGCCGCGTGACCCGTGACCTGTCGCGCCTGGGCGCCACGGCAGTTGAAGTCCCGGCCAGCAAGGTCGAGCAGTTCAAGGCCCTGGTGGGCGCGGCCAACGTCGAAGTCGACGCTGAGCGCACCATCCTGGGCCAGCGCGTCGGCCCCACGGCCACGCCCGTGCTGCGCAGCGCCGCTGTCGCCAGCACCGAAGTGGCGCCGTACGGCATCCCGCTGGTGCAGGCCGACAAGGTCAAGGGCACGGGCTCCTGGCAGCCGGTGGTCTGCATCATCGACTCGGGCATCGACGGCAAGCACGAGGACCTGAAGAAGAACACCATGTCGGGCAAGAACTTCACCACGTCCGGCAAGTGGAACACCGACGAGAATGGCCACGGCACGCACGTGGCTGGCACGGTCGCCGGCGTCGACAACCAGATCGGCGTGGTGGGCGTGAACGGCAAGAGCCAGGTCATCCTGCGCATCAACAAGGTCTTCGATGCCTCTGGTACCGCCTCCTCGTCCACCGTGGCCGATGCGATGATGGATTGCCTGGACTCGGGCGCCAACGTGGTGTCGATGTCGCTGGGCGGCTCGACCTCCACCGCGGTCGAGAAGAACGCTGCCCAGGCCCTGGACGCGGCCGGCATCCTGACGATCGCCGCGGCCGGCAACGGCGGCAACACCGCCATCTCCTACCCGGCGGGCTTCAAGGAAGTCATGTCGGTGGCGGCGGTTGACGCCAACAAGGCCTGGGCGACGTTCTCGCAGTTCAACGCCGACGTCGAGATCGCCGGCCCCGGTGTGCTGACCCTGTCGTCGGTGCCCACCGGCACCGGCGTGATTGGCAGCCTGACCGTGGACGGCTCCAGCTACGAAGCCATCGCCATGACCGGCTCGGCGCAGGGCAGCGTGTCGGCCCCGCTGTACGACTTCGGCCTCGGCCAGACCGATGACGCTGGTGTGGCCGGCAAGGTCTGCCTGATCTCGCGTGGCACGATCACCTTCGCCGAGAAGGTCACCCGCTGCGAGGCCAACGGCGGCGTTGGCGCGGTCATCTACAACAACGCCCCTGGCAACTTCGCGGGCACGCTCAACGGCGCGCCGACGACGATTCCGTCGATGAGCGTGTCGCAGGCCGATGGCGCGATGCTGGTGACCAAGGTGGGCATGACCGCCGATGCCGGTGTCGTGGCCTCCAACTACGCCTACCTCAGCGGCACCTCGATGGCCACCCCGCACGTCTCCGGCGTGGCGGGTCTGATCTGGAGCTTCCACCCCGAGTGCAGTGCAGCTCAGGTCCGCAAGGCCCTGAACAACTCCGCCATGGACCTGGGCGACCCGGGCCGTGACGACAAGTTCGGCAACGGCCTGGTGCAGGCCAAGGCGGCGCTGAAGAAGCTGGAGAGCTGCGTCGCGAACTGATCGGTAGGGCGTCCGTGCCGCTGGCACGGACCTGCGGCTGCCCGGCGGGCCGCCTGTTCCCTTGGGACAGGCGGCCCGTTCTTCATGGGGCAGCCGCTCGCGGCCGCCCCGGTAAGATGGCGGGTTGACGTCGGGTTGAGCGATCCCGACGGCGAGAGGCGTGCTCGGCCGCTGCGGCGCCGCGCGGCTGGGTGCCTGTGGCCCCGGCGCCTCCCCCTCACCTGCGAACCATGTCCGACCAAGCCGATCTGTTTTCCGTGCCCGCCGCTCCGGCGGGTGACGCCATCACGCTGGCGCACTACGCCGAGCGCGCCTACCTGGAGTACGCACTCAGCGTCGTCAAGGGCCGGGCGCTGCCCGATGTCACCGACGGCGCCAAGCCGGTGCAGCGCCGCATCCTCTACAGCATGCAGCGCATGGGCCTGGGCTTTGGCGGCTCGGGCGGTGCGCCCAAGCCCGTCAAGAGCGCCCGCGTGGTGGGCGATGTGCTGGGCAAGTTCCACCCGCACGGCGACACCGCAGCCTATGACGCCATGGTCCGCATGGCGCAGGACTTCTCGCTGCGCTATCCGCTGATCGACGGCCAGGGCAACTTCGGCAGCCGCGATGGCGACAGCGCCGCCGCGATGCGTTACACCGAGGCGCGTCTGGCGCCGATCGCCCGCCTGCTGCTGGATGAAATCGATGAGGGCACGGTGGACTTCGTGCCCAACTACGACGGCGCCTTTGAAGAGCCGCGCCAACTGCCCGCACGCCTGCCCTTCGTGCTGCTCAACGGCGCCAGCGGCATCGCGGTGGGCATGGCCACCGAGATCCCCAGCCACAACCTGCGCGAGGTGGCTGCGGCCGCCGTGGCCCTGATCCGCGACGACCAGCTGTCCGACGACGCGCTGTTCGAGCTGCTGCCCGGCCCCGACTACCCCGGCGGCGGCCAGCTGATCAGCAGCGACACCGAGATCCGCGAGGCCTACCGCAGCGGCCGCGGCAGCCTCAAGCTGCGTGCGCGCTGGAAGATCGAGGACCTGGCGCGTGGCCAGTGGCAGCTGGTGGTGACCGAGCTGCCACCGGGCACCAGCGCGCAAAAGGTGCTGGAAGAGATCGAGGAGCTCACCAACCCCAAGGTCAAGACCGGCAAGAAGGCGCTGACCCAGGAGCAGACGCAGCTCAAGGCAGCGATGCTGGCGGTGCTCGATGCCGTGCGCGATGAATCCAGCAAGGACGCCGCGGTGCGCCTGGTCTTCGAGCCCAAGAGCCGCACGGTGGAGCAGTCGGAGCTGATCACCGCACTGCTGGCCCACACCAGCCTGGAGAGCAATGCCCCGGTCAACCTGACGATGGTGGGCCTGGACGGCAAGCCGGTGCCCAAGAGCCTGCGCCAGATGCTGACCGAGTGGGTGGCCTTCCGCCAGACCACGGTGCAGCGCCGCACCCGCCACCGCCTGGACAAGGTGCTCGACCGCATCCATGTCCTCGAAGGCCGGCAACTGGTGCTGCTCAACATCGACGAGGTGATCCGCATCATCCGCGAGAGCGACGAGCCCAAGGCCGCCCTGATCGCCCGTTTCTCGCTGAGCGACCGCCAGGCCGAGGACATTCTTGAGATCCGGCTGCGTCAGCTGGCGCGGCTGGAGGCGCTGCGCATCGAGCAGGAGCTCAAGGGCCTGCGCGAGGACCAGGCCAAGCTGGAAGACATCCTGGGCAGCCCGGCCACGCTCAAGCGCACGCTGATCAAGGAGATCGAGGCCGACGCCAAGCAGTTCGGCGACGAGCGCCGCACGCTGATCCAGGCCGACAAGCGCGTGGTGGCCGAGGTCAAGATCGTTGACGAACCGATGACCGTGATCGCCAGCCTCAAGGGCTGGGTGCGCACGATGAAGGGCCATGAGGTGGACGTGGCCAATCTGTCGTTCAAGGCCGGCGACGGCCTGTACGGCACCTTTGCCTGCCGCAGCGTGGATACCCTGTATGTGCTGGGCAGCACCGGCCGCGCCTTCAGCATCCCGGTGGCCAGCCTGCCAGGCGGCCGCGGCGACGGCGTGCCGGTGACCAGCCTGATCGAGCTGGAGACCGGCGCCCAGGTGGCGCACCTGGTGGCCGGCCCGGCCGAGCAGGTGGTGCTGCTGGCCAACACCGGCGGCTTTGGTCTGCTGGCCCGCCTGGGTGACCTGGCCAGCCGGCAGCGGGCCGGCAAGAGCTTCCTGAGCCTGGAGCCGGCCGACCGCCTGCTGCCTCCAGTGCCGGTGGCCTCGACGCATGCCAACGTCGCCTGCCTGGCGATGGACGGCCGGCTGCTGGTGTTCCCGCTGGCCGAGCTGAAACTGCAGAGCAACGGCGGCCGCGGCCTGACGCTGATGGACGTGGACACCAAGGCGCCACTGGTCTCGGTAGCCACCTGCGGCGACAGCCTGCGCGTGCTGGGCAACGGCCGCGGCGGCAAGGACAAGGACGAGCTGGTCAAGGGCGCGGCCTTCGCTCACCACCTGGGCAAGCGGGCGCGCAAGGGGCACAAGGTCGAGGGCGTGATGAAGGTGGCGCGGGTCACTGCCGCCTGACAGGCCGTGCGTCGGGCAGCGGGGCGAGCACCGCCCCGTGCAGGCCTGACGTTCAGCGCAGCAGGTCGGACAGCGGCGGCAACTTGGGCAGCTTCGGCAGGGCCGGCAGCTGCGGCAGCGGCGGCGCCTTCAGGTCGCCCCACGGCGTCTTCAGCCGGTCGCCGGTCAGCTGGCGCGTGACCGCGCTCTTGATCGGCGGCACCCAGTTGGTCACCCGCACGATGGCCTCGCGGGCCAGCTGGGCGGGCGCGGTGTCGGTGGTGAAGAGCTTGACCACCAGGTTGGTGCCCAGGTAGATCGGCAGCGTCACGCGGCGGTGTTCGTCCGCGTAGGCCTGCAGCGCCCGGGCGTCGCCCAGGTCGCGGCCCTCGGCGCGTGCCTGGGCCAAGCCGGCCGCCAGCACCTCGATGCCGTAGAGGCCGAAGTTGTAGCCATGCGCGGTGACCGGGTGCATGCCCACGGCGGCGTCGCCGATCAGCGCAAAGCGCTCGGCGCAGAAGCGTTGCGCGTAGACGGCGACCAACGGGTAGGCGTGGCGCTGGCCGGCCAGCTCGAGGCGGCCCAGGCGGTGGCCGAAGGCGGCGTCCACCTTGTCGGCGAACTCGGTCTCGGGGGCGGCCATCAGCGCGCCGGCGCCGTCACTGGTGACGGTCCACACCGCCGAGCTCTGGCGGCCGGCCATCGGCAGCATCGCCAAGGTATGGCCGTGCAGGAAGCACTCGTGGGCGGTGCCGTCGTGTTCCAGTTCGTGGCGCATGCGCGCGACGATGGCCGTTCGGCCGAAGTCCAGCATGCGCGCGCCGATGCCGGCCATGCGCCGCACAGTGGAAAAGCGGCTGTCAGCGGCGATCACCAGCGGGGCGCGCAGGCGTTGGCCGCTGGCCAGCGTGACACTGGCGCCAGTGGCATCGCGGTCCAGTGCGGTGACGCGGGCATCGCCGGTGATCGTCACGAGATCGGCTCGGACGCTGGCACCGGCAAAGCAGGCTTCGCGGATGCGGTGGTTGGGCACCAGCCAGCCGAGTTGCTCGTGGCCATCGGCGCGGCCATCGAAGGGCAGCACCATGGGGGACTCGCCATTGGTGACCTGCGCGGCCTTGAGCGGCGCAATGTCATCGGCCGGCAGGCGTTCCCACAGGCCCAGCTGGGTGAGGATGCGGCGGGCGCGGTGGGTCAGGGCAATGTCGCGGCCGTCTTCCGGCGGCGCCACCAGGCTGTCGCGCGGGGCCTGCTCAAGGACATGGCTGCGGATGCCGGCATCCGCCAGCGCGCAGGCCAGCGCCAGACCGGCGGGGCCGGCGCCGACGATCAGCACGTCGGTATCGAAGGAGGTGGAGTTGCTCACGGCAGAACTTTCGCGGCAGGTGGCGGCAGCGGCAGCGCTGCCCAGGGGCAGCGTGCATCATCGCTGTGCATTGTCGCGCGGGGCTTGACCCGCGTCAGCCGCGCGGGCTTCAGCGGCGCAGCGCCGACAGGCAGGCCAGACCGGCCAGCGCGAACAGCGCCAGGCTCCAGAAGGCGTAGGGTACGCCCAGCAGGTTCACCGCCGCATCGGCGCACGAGGCCATGGGCATGAAGACCTCGGGGGCGAGGTCCAGCAGGCCCAGGCTCTCCAGGATGCGGTCGGCCAATGTCAGATTGCAGGAGGCGCTGGCCGCGGCCACGAAGTGCTGCCACAGCGCCGCCGCCGCGCCGCTGAGCGCCAGCAGCACCCCCAGCCCGGCCAGCGGCTTGCGCAGCGGCTCGACCGCCGCGCCCAGCAGCGCCGCGGCGCCCAGCACCAGGAAGATCAAGCGCTGCAGCGTGCACCAGGGGCAGGGCGGCATGTCGAAGCGGTATTGCGACAGCAGGGCCAGGCCCACGCCTGCCCAGCAGGCCAGCGCGGTCAGCACCAGCAGCGGACGCGGCCGGACCAGCGAGCGGATCAGCGACATCGTCAGGCCTTGAGCTCGGCGATCAGCTCGATCTCGACGCAGGCGCCCAGCGGGATCTGCGCCACGCCGAAGGCGCTGCGGGCATGGGCGCCCACCTCGGGGCCGAAGACCTCGGCCAGCAGCTCCGAGCAGCCGTTGGTGACCAGGTGCTGTTCGGTGAAGGTGGGCGTGGAGTTCACCAGGCTCATCACCTTGACGATGCGGGCCACGCGGTCCAGGTTGCCGCAGGCGGCCTGCAGTGTGCCCAGCAGATCGATCGCGATGGCGCGGGCGGCGGCCTTGCCGTCGTCGGTGCCCATCGTCAGGCCCAACTGGCCCTCCCAGGGCTTGCCGTCCTGCTTGGCAATGTGGCCGGACAGGAAGACCAGGTTTCCGCTTTGGACAAAGGGCACATAGGCGGCGGCGGGCACGGCCACCGGCGGCAGGGTGATGCCCAGGCTCTGCAGGCGGGCGGCAACGGACATGGATGGCTCCTTTGGGGGAGAGGCGAATGCGGGCCGCGATCCTACACTGGGCCATGGCTGCTGCGACGCCCGTCGACCGCTGCGCAGTACCTCCCGCCCGGCGGCCGACGCCCTGGCGCCTGCTGGCCTGGCCCGTGGCCTGGATGCTGGGCCTGGGTGGGCACTTGCAGCTGGCCGAGCTGCTGGCGCCGGCCGCGGCCTGGGCGGTGACGGTGCTGGGCGCGCTGGGTCTGGTTCTGGTGGCGGCCTTCGGTCGTCAAGGCGGCGTCGCTGCCGCCGGGCTGCTGGCCATCAGCCTGCTGGCCCTCGCATTCGGCAGCACCGACCTGCGTGCCCGGGAGCGCCTGCTGGACCGGCTGGACAGCGGGCTGGAAGGTCGCGAGCTGCGCATCCAGGGGCGGGTGCAAGGCCTGGTGCAGGTGCAGGCCGATGGTCTGCACTTCGTTTTCGAGCCCGACCCGACTGCGCCGGTGCTGGACGATGCCGATGGGCGGCTGCTGGCCCAGCTGCCCAGTCGGCTGTGGCTGGTCTGGCCCACCGCCGACGGCGTGCTGGCCGCACCCGCGGCACTGGCAGCCGGCGAGGCCTGGCGGCTGCCGGTGCGACTGCGCTCACCCCATGGCCAGCTCAACCCGCAGGGCTTTGATGCCGAGCTGTGGGCCTTCGAGCGCGGCCTGGGCGGCTTCGGCCAGGTGCGCACCGGCCGCGGCGCCGTGGCGCAGCGCCTGGACAGCCCGCGCTGGTGGGTGCCTAACGAGGCGCTGGGCCGGCTGCGCCAGGCGGCACGTGACCGCATCCTGCTGTCCGGCACCGACCCGGCCACCGTGGGTGTGCTGGCCGCGCTGGCCATCGGCGACCAGTCGGCGATCGGGCCTGTGCTGTGGGCCCAGTTCCGCGACACCGGCGTCGCCCACCTGATGTCGATCAGCGGCCTGCACATCACCTTGTTCGCTGCGCTTGCGCAAGCCGTGCTGGCGGCGCTGTGGCGGCGCTGGCCGGCTGGCGTGGCGCGCTGGCCCACGCCGCGGGTTGCGCGCTGGGGTGGGCTGGCGCTGGCGGCCGCCTATGCAGTGCTGTCGGGCTGGGGGGTGCCCGCCCAGCGCACCGTGGGCATGCTGGCGCTGGGGGTGGCCATGGACCATGCCGGCTGGCGCTGGCCAGCGCTGCTGCGCGGCGTCTGGGCGGCCGCTGGTGTGGCCACGCTGGACCCCTGGGCGCTGCTGCAGCCGGGCTTCTGGCTGTCGTTCGTGGCGGTGACCTGGCTGCTGGCGGCCGATCCGGACGCGCCTGCGGTGTCGGCGTCCTGGCGGCAGCGCGTCGGGCAGGCCTTGGCCCAGACCTGGCGCAGCCAGTGGGTGGTCGGCCTGGGCCTGGCGCCGCTGGTGGTGTTGTGGTTCAACCAGTGGTCGCTGGCAGCCTGGCCGGCCAACCTGCTGGCCGTGCCCTGGGTGACCTGGGTCATCACGCCACTGGCCTTGCTGGGTCTGCTGTTGCCGCCGGTGCTGGGCCTGGCGGCGCTCCTGCTGGAGCCGTTGCTGGGGCTCACCGCTGTGCTGGCGCAGCCGTCCTGGGCCAGCCTGCCGGTGCCGGCCGGCCCGGCCTGGCTGGTGGTACCCGCGCTGCTGGGCGCCTGGCTGGCGGTGGCGCGCCTGCCCGCCGTGGTGCAGGCCCTGGCGGCCCTGCTGGTGCTGCCGGTGCTGTGGCCGGCGGTCTATCGACCCGCCCCGGGCGATTGGTGGGTGCAGGCGCTGGATGTGGGGCAGGGCAGTGTGGCACTGGTGCACACCCATCAGCATCTGCTCGTCTACGATGCCGGCCCCGCCCAGGGCCATGGCGAGGATGCGGGCGAGCGGGTGATCTGGCCGGCACTGCGTGCGCTCGGGCAGCGGCAGATCGACGAACTCGTCCTGAGCCACGGCGACCAGGACCACATTGGCGGCGCCGCCAGCCTGCTGCGCCGCCTGCCCGTGGCGCGCTTGCGGCATTCACTGGATCCCGACCACCCGCTGCTGGCGGACCGGGCCGGTGCCCAGCCCTGTCAGGCCGGTCAGACCTGGACCTGGGACGGTGTGCGCTTCGAGGTGCTGTGGCCCCCCGAGCCGGGGGCCCGCCGCCACGGCGCCACCAATGCCGCCAGCTGCGTGCTGCACATCGAGGACGCAAGCGGCCGCGCGCTGCTGCTGACCGGCGACATTGGCGTCGCCGAGGAGGCCTTGATCGCCGCAGCGCTGGGCAAGCGCCCCGCTGTGGCGGTGCTGCTGGTGCCCCACCACGGCAGTCGCAGCTCCTCGTCGCAGGCGCTGCTGGCCGCCACACGGCCGGCGGTGGCCGTGATGCAGCAGGGCTACCGCAACCGCTATGGCCATCCGCACCCCGAGGTGCTGGCCCGCTATCTGGCAGCGGGCATCGATGTGGTGCGAACGGATGCCTGCGGCGCCTGGCGGTGGGATGATGCTGGTGCATCGTGCACCCGTGATGTGCATCGGCGCTACTGGCACCACCGCCTGGTGGATGCGCCGCACCCGTCGGCTGGTGCGCTTGTTGCTAATCCGGAGGCAGGAGAGACCGAATGAGACCCAGCTTCGACGAGATGCAGGCCACCCCCACCACGGTGCGGCCGCATTACAAGACCTACGACCAATGGCTGGCCCGCCAGCCCCGCGACGACATGCAGGCGCGGCGCGAAGAGGCGGAGATGATCTTTCGCCGCGTCGGCATCACCTTTGCCGTCTACGGTGACAAGGACTCGGGCGAGGGCACCGAGCGCCTGATCCCCTTTGACCTGATCCCGCGCGTGATCCCGTCCCATGAGTGGCGCGAGATGGAAAAAGGCCTGCGCCAGCGCGTCACCGCGCTGAACCGCTTCATCCACGACATCTACCACGGCCAGGAGATCCTCAAGGCCGGCATCGTCCCGCGCGAGCAGATCCAGAACAACGCCCAGTTCCGCCCCGAGATGATGGGCGTCGATGTGCCGCAGGATGTCTACTCGCACATCGCCGGCATCGACATCGTGCGCGCCGCCCAACCCGATGGCAGCGGTACCTACTACGTGCTGGAAGACAACCTGCGTGTGCCCAGCGGTGTCAGCTACATGCTGGAGAACCGCAAGATGATGATGCGGCTCTTCCCCGAGCTGTTCGCCCAGCACCGCGTGGCCCCGGTGGCCCACTACCCCGACCTGCTGCTCGAAACCCTGCGCAGCGTCGCGCCGCGCCAGGTGGCCGACCCCACCGTGGTGGTGCTCACCCCTGGCATGTACAACTCGGCCTACTTCGAGCACGCCTTCCTGGCCCAGCAGATGGGCGTCGAGCTGGTCGAGGGCCAGGACCTGTTCGTCAAGGACCGCACCGTTTTCATGCGCACCACCCAGGGCCCGAAGCGGGTGGACGTGATCTACCGCCGCCTGGACGATGACTTCCTGGACCCCCAGGTCTTTCGGTCTGACTCCACGCTGGGCTGCGCCGGCCTGGTCGACGCCTACAAGGCCGGCAACGTCACGCTGAGCAATGCCATCGGTACCGGCATTGCCGACGACAAGTCGATCTACCCCTACGTGCCCAAGATGGTCGAGTTCTACCTGGGTGAGAAGCCCATCTTGCACAACGTGCCCACCCACCTGTGCCGCGAGAAGGACGACCTGGCTTACGTGCTGGCCCACCTGGACGAGCTGGTGGTCAAGGAGGTGCATGGCGCCGGCGGCTACGGCATGCTGGTCGGCCCGGCGGCCACGAAGGCCGAGATCGAGGACTTCCGCGCCCACCTGGTGGCCAACCCCAGCAACTACATTGCCCAGCCCACGCTGAGCCTGTCGACCTGTCCCACCTTCGTCGACAGCGGCATTGCGCCACGCCATATCGACCTGCGGCCCTTCGTGCTCTCGGGCACCGAGGTGCAGATGGTCCCCGGAGGCCTCACCCGCGTGGCCCTCAAGGAAGGCTCGCTGGTGGTCAACAGCAGCCAGGGCGGTGGCACCAAGGACACCTGGGTGCTTGAAGACTGACCCCCCGATCGGCCCCTTCAGGAAACAAGAACATGCTCTCACGTACCGCCGATCACCTGTTCTGGATGTCCCGCTACATGGAGCGGGCCGAGAACACGGCCCGAATGCTCGACGTCAATTACCAGACCTCGCTGATGCCGCAGTCCACGGACGCGGCCGAGCAGGGTTGGCGCGGCCTGCTGTCGATCTCTGAACTCACCCAGGACTACCAGGCCCGCTATGGCGCGATCGACGCCGCACGGGTGCAGGACTTCATGGTCCGTGACGAGCGCAATGCCTCGTCCATCCTGTGCTGTCTGCGCGCCGCACGCGAAAACGCCCGCGCCATCCGCGGCACCCTCACCACCGAGGTCTGGGAGACCACCAACCAGACCTGGCTGGAGTTCAACCGCCTGCTGAAGGACGGGCTGCTGGCCCGTGACCCGTCGGCGCTGTTCGAGTGGGTCAAGTTCCGCTCGCACCTCTCGCGTGGCGTGACCGTGGGCACGATGCTGCAGGACGAGGCCTTCAACTTCATCCGCATCGGCTCCTTCCTGGAGCGCGGCGACAACACCGCCCGGCTGCTGGACGTGAAGTTCCATGCGCTGCAGGGCGGTCTGCCGGCGGCCGATGCCGCGCCGCGCGGCGGCGAGCAGGATTTCTACCACTGGTCGGCGATCCTGCGCTCGGTCTCCGCCTTCGAGATCTACCGCAAGGTCTACCGCAACGTGATCGAGCCGCACAAGGTGGCCGAACTGCTGATCCTGCGCGCTGACATGCCGCGCTCGCTGGCGCACTGCACCGGCCAGGTCCTGCGCAACCTCAAGCGCGTGGCCAACCAGCAATCGGCCGAGACGCTGCGCCTGGCCGGCCGCCTGGCCAGCGACCTGGAATACGCCCGCATCGAGGAGATCCTTGAGACCGGCCTGCATGCCTTCCTGAGCCAGTACCTCGACCGTGTGGGCGATCTGGGTGCCGGCATCAGCCGCGACTTCCTGGTGCCGTCCTGAGCGTCACGACCTGATCACCGTCGACGGCGATCCTCGGGCGCTCCACCGCCCGGGGCAGCGCCGCCGCCGGCCCGAGATTCGATTTCCACCAAGGAACGCCCGTGTCCATCCACGTCGCCCTCAAGCACGTCACCCATTACCGCTATGACCGCCGTGTGGGCTTGTCGCCGCAGATCGTCCGCCTGCGGCCGGCACCGCACTGCCGCACGCCGATCCTGTCCTACTCGATGCAGGTCGAACCCAGCGGCCACTTCATCAACTGGCAGCAGGACGCCTTCGCCAACTACATGGCACGCCTGGTCTTCCCCGAGAAGACCACCGAGTTCAAGGTCACCATCGATCTGGTGGCCGAGATGTCGGTCTACAACCCCTTCGACTTTTTCCTGGAGCCCGAGGCCGAACACGTCCCCTTCGCCTACTCCGACAGCCTGCGTGCCGAGCTGGCGCCCTACCTGGTCACCGAACCCGCCACGCCCAAGTTGGCGGCGCTGCTGGCCAGCGTGCCCACCGAGAAGACCCGCACGATCGACTTTCTGGTGGGTCTGAACCAGCGCCTGCAGCAGGACATCGCCTACACCATCCGCATGGAGCCCGGCGTGCAGACGCCCGAAGAAACGCTGACCAAGGGCAGCGGCTCCTGCCGCGACACCGGCTGGCTGCTGGTGCAGATGCTGCGCCACCTGGGGCTGGCGGCGCGCTTCGTCTCGGGCTACCTGATCCAGCTCGCCCCGGACGTGAAGGCGTTGGACGGCCCCAGCGGCACCGAGGTCGACTTCACCGACCTGCACGCCTGGTGCGAGGTCTACCTGCCCGGCGCCGGCTGGATCGGCCTGGACCCCACCTCGGGCCTGCTGGCCGGCGAGGGCCACATCCCTCTGGCCTGCACGCCGCAGCCCAGCAGCGCGGCGCCCATCTCGGGCGCGGTGGACGAATCCGAGGTCAGCTTCGGTCATGAGATGGGCATCACCCGGATCTGGGAGTCGCCCCGCGTCACCAAGCCTTACACCGAAGACCAATGGGAGCGCGTGCTGCGCCTGGGCGAACAGGTTGACGCCGAGCTGCAGGCCGGCGACGTGCGCCTGACCATGGGCGGCGAGCCCACCTTCGTTTCGGTCGACGACCGCGACGGCGCCGAGTGGAACACCGACGCCCTGGGCCCGACCAAGCGCCTCTACGCACAAGACCTGGTGCACCGCCTGCGCGCCGAGTACGGCCAGGGGGGCTTCCTGCACTACGGCCAGGGCAAGTGGTACCCCGGCGAGCAACTGCCCCGCTGGGCGCTGTCGATCTGCTGGCGCGCCGACGGCCAGCCGTGCTGGCACGACCCGTCGCTGTTCGCCGATGAGCGCGAGCCGCATGCCTACACCTCGGACGATGCGCAGCGCTTCCTGCGGGCGCTGACCCAGCGGCTGGGCCTGAGCACCGACTACATCCAGACCGGCTTCGAAGACACCTGGTACTACCTGTGGCGCGAGCGCCGTCTGCCGGTCAACGTCGATCCGTTCGAGTCCCGTCTGGACGACGAACTGGAGCGCCTGCGCCTGCGCCGCGTCTTCAACCAGGGACTGGACCACCCGGTCGGCTATGTGCTGCCGATCAAGGCCGAGGACGGCCCCGGCCTGAGCGGCACGCGCTGGGTCACCGGGCCCTGGTTCTTCCGCGACGAGCGCATGTACCTGTTCCCCGGCGACTCGCCGATGGGCTACCGCCTGCCGCTGGACTCGCTGCCCTGGGTGGGCGAGTCCGACTACCCGTTCATGCACGAACACGACCCCTTCGCGCCGCGCGACGCGCTGCCGGCCGCCAGCCGGCTGAAGGCGCAGTTCGCCCATGAGCTGGGTGGCGAGCAGGGCTATGCCGCCCACCGTGTGGGCGGCGGCTTTGCCGAGGGCGGCACGGTGGCGCTGCAGTCGGCCGATCTGGATGGCGGCGGGGTCAGCGGCGGCGGCATGGCGGCCGACGTGGGCCAGGGTAGCAGCGAGGCGCGCCTCGCGCCTGCCGCCTCGTCCGTGCCGCTGGACCAGCGCCCCGAGCGCTTCCAGAGCGCCCACTGGATCACCCGCACCGCGCTGTGCGTG
This sequence comes from Ideonella aquatica, assembly GCF_018069755.1. Taxonomy (GTDB): domain Bacteria; phylum Pseudomonadota; class Gammaproteobacteria; order Burkholderiales; family Burkholderiaceae_C; genus Ideonella; species Ideonella aquatica. Next base: position 101,132 of record NZ_JAGQDE010000009.1, read on the forward strand.
GAGGTGCGCGACCCGCGCCGCGCCAACGGCCCCAAGGCCGAGGCGGTCGGGCAGGCCACCGGCGTGATGTACGTCTTCATGCCACCGCTGCAGCGCCTAGAGGACTATCTGGCGCTGCTGGCGGCGATCGAGGCCACGGCCGCTGAGCAGGGCGTCAAGCTGGTCCTGGAGGGCTATCCGCCGCCGCGTGATCCGCGCCTGAAGCTGCTGCAGGTCACGCCCGACCCCGGTGTCATCGAGGTCAACATCCACCCCGCCCACCACTGGCGCGAGGTGGTGCAGCACACCGAGTTTCTCTACGACGCCGCCTGGCGCTCACGCCTGTCCACCGAGAAATTCATGCTCGATGGCCGCCACACCGGCACCGGCGGCGGCAACCACATCGTGCTGGGCGGCGCCACGCCGGCTGACTCGCCCTTCCTGCGCCGCCCGGACCTGCTGGCCTCGCTGCTGGCCTACTGGCATAACCATCCGTCCCTGAGCTATCTGTTCAGCGGCCTGTTCATCGGCCCAACCAGCCAGGCGCCGCGCGTGGATGAAGCGCGCAACGACCAGTTGCGCGAGCTGGAGATCGCACTGGGCGAGATCGATCGCAACCAGACGCTTTACGGCCAGCACATGCCGCCCTGGCTGGTCGACCGCGCGCTGCGCAACGTGCTGGTCGACGTGACCGGCAACACCCACCGCAGCGAGTTCTGCATCGACAAGCTCTACTCGCCCGACAGCAGCACCGGCCGCCTGGGCCTGCTGGAGCTGCGCGCCTTCGAGATGCCGCCGCACGCCCGCATGAGCGTGGTGCAGCAGCTGCTGCTGCGCGCGCTGATCGCCCGCTTCTGGACCACGCCCTACCGTGCGCCGCTGGTGCGCTGGGGCACCGAACTGCATGATCGATTCCTGCTGCCAGCCTTTGCGCAGATGGACTTTGCTGATGTGCTTGAGGAGATGCAGCAGGCCGGTTACGCGATGGAGCCCGGCTGGTTTGCGCCGCACTTCGAGTTCCGGTTCCCGAAGATCGGCGAGTTCGCCGCCCGCGGCGTGCACGTCACGCTGCGCAGCGCGCTGGAGCCCTGGCATGTGATGGGCGAGGAGGGCGCGGCCGGAGGAACAGTGCGCTACGTCGACTCGTCGCTGGAGCGGTTGGAGCTGCGCGTCAGCGGGCTGATCGATCCGCGCCACCGCATCACCGTCAATGGCGTCGGCGTCGACCTGCAGCCCACCGGGCGGGCGGGCGAGTTCGTCGCCGGCGTGCGCTACCGCGCCTGGCAGCCGCCGTCGGCGCTGCACCCCACCATCGGCGTGCACGCGCCGCTCACGGTCGACCTGATCGACACCTGGATGCGCCGCTCGCTGGGCGGCTGCCAGTACCACGTGGCCCACCCGGGCGGGCGCAACTACGTCACCTTCCCGGTCAATGCCTACGAGGCCGAGAGCCGCCGCCTGGCGCGTTTCTTCGCGATGGGCCACACGCCGGGCACGGTGGAAGCCCCAATGCCGGTGCGCAGCCTGGAGTTCCCGTTCACCCTTGACCTGCGCCGCGCAGGGCGCTGAGCACGGGCAGCGTTCGTGGAGGCGGACCAGCCCGGCCCGCAGGCAAGGCATCATTGGGGCATGCAGCCGCAGCAACCCAGCCTCCTGCCCGATGACGCCGCCGTCGATCCGGTGGCGCTGGCGTTGGCGGCCGCCGTGCGCGGGCGCGACGGCCACTACAGCGAACTGCTGGGCCGCCTGGGCGAAGCCGGCGCGCCGGTGGCGGGCATGGCGCCGCTGTGGCGCGACTTCTTCAGCGCCATCGGTGCCGAGGGCTGGGCCGACCTGCCCGCCCGCCAGGCACGCATCCAGCGTCGGGTGCTGGAGGATGGCGCCACCTACAACGTCTATGCCGATGGCAGCCAGAGCCAGCGCGCCTGGCCGCTCGAGTCACTGCCCACACTGATCGGCCCGGAGGACTGGACCCAGATCGAGCGCGGCGTGGCCCAGCGCGCCCGCTTGCTGGACGCTGTGCTGCGCGACGCCTACGGCGAGCGCCGCCTGCTGGAGGAAGGCCTGCTGCCGGCCTCGCTGGTGCTGGGCCACCCGCAGTACCTGCGGCCCATGCACGGCTGCCAGCCGGCCGGCGGCGTGTTCTTGCATGTCTCGGCCTTCGACCTGGTGCGCGGGCCAGAGGGGCGGTGGTGGGTGGCGGCCCAGCGCACCCAGGCGCCGTCGGGCCTGGGTTATCTGTTGGAGAACCGGCTGATCGTGGCCCAGCAGTTCCCGATCGCCTTCCGCGAGCTGCGCGTGCAGCGCCTGGCGTCGAGCTTTCTGGGCATGCTGCAGGGCCTGATGCGGCTGTCGCCCGCTGGAGAGCGCTCGCGCGTGGTGCTGCTCACCCCCGGGCCGGCCAATGAAACCTACTTCGAGCAGGTCTTCCTGGCGCGCTACCTGGGCATTGCCCTGGTCGAAGGCGCCGACCTGACGGTGCGTGCCAACCGTGTCTACCTGAAGACGCTGCACGGCCTGGAACGCGTCCACGTGGTGCTGCGTCGGGTGGACGACGAGTACCTCGACCCGCTCGAGCTGCGGCCCGACTCGGCGCTGGGTGTGGCCGGCCTGCTGCAGGCGTTGCGCGCCGGTGAAGTGGTGGTCGCCAACGCGCCCGGCGCCGGCTGGCTGGAGAGCCCCGGCCTGGCCGCCTTCTGGCCGGCGGTGGCCGAGCGATTGCTGGGCGAGCCGCTGGCCATGCCGGCGGTGACCACCTGGTGGTGTGGCGAGGAGGCCGTGTGGCAGGCGCACCGTGCGCGCCTGGCCGATTTCATCGCCGTGCCCACCTTTGCCCCGGGTCCCGGCCGACCCGGCCTGGTGCCGCAGCGCGTGGCCGCCCTGGAGGCCCGCGCCCGGGCTGACCTGGTGCAGCGCATTGACGACGACCCCGCTGCCTGCACGCTGCAGGCACCGATGCGCGGCGCCGAAACCCCGGTCTGGCGCGAAGGCCGGCTGCTGGCGCGCAGCGCGGTGCTGCGCGTCTTCGCGCTGGCCGATGGCCGCGGCGGCTGGCGCGTGGTGCCCGGTGGCATGGCCCGCGTGGCAGCCGAGGGCGATGGTGGCGCCAACCCCTGGCTGTCGATGCAGCACGGCCACAGCAGCGCCGACACCTGGGTGCAGACCGGCGGCGAGGTCGACCCGACCAGCCTGCTGCCGCGCCCCTTGAGCGCCGCTGACCTGGCCAGTTGGCACCGCAGCGTCACCAGTCGCTCGGCCGAGAACCTGTTCTGGCTGGGCCGCTACACCGAGCGCGCCGAGAACTGCGTGCGCTTGGCCCGGCTGACACTGGAAGCCCTGACCGGCTCACTGATCACCGGCGCCTCGGCCGAGGTGCTGGAGGTGCTGGACACCCTGGCCCGCCACCACGGCCTGGTCGGCACCGGCGTGCCCACGCCGCTGCAATCGGTGCGGGTGTTCGAGCGGGCGCTGGTGCATGCGCTGGGTGATGCCCAAGGCGCCACCAGCGTGGCCTACAACCTGCAGGCCCTGATGCGCTGCGCCCAGGCCCTGCGCGAGCGCCTGTCGCCCGAGCACTGGAAGCTGATCCGCGAGGTCGGCGAGCACTTTGACCAGCACCTGCGTGCCGCGCTCGACACCGCCGCTGCCGAGCCGCTGGCCGATGTGATGGGCGTGCTGGCCCGTGCCGCCACCCACCTGGCCGCCATCACCGGCGCCCAGACCGACCGCATGACCCGTGACGACGGCTGGCGCCTGCTCAGCGTGGGTCGCCAGATTGAGCGCCTGGAGTTCCATGCCCACGCGTTGGCGCTGGGCATCGAGCGGGGCCTGCACCGCCGCGACGAGGGCTTCGCGCTGCTGCTGGGCCTGTTCGACTCCACCATCACCTACCGTGCCCAGTTCCAGGCGCGGCGCGAGCTGCCACCGCTGCTGCACCTGCTGGTGCACGACACCGACAACCCGCGCGCGCTGGCCTGGGTGGCACGCACCATGCGCGATCGCTTCGTCAAGCTCTCGCGTCACGATGCCGCCTGGGCGCAGGAGGTGGCGGCCACGCTGCCGCGGCCCGAAGACTGGCCGCTGGAGCTGATCAGCACTCCCGACGATGCTGGCGGCCATGCGCCGCTGATCGCGCTGCTGGCACAGTGTGGCCAGCAGGTGAGGGGCCTGTCGGATGCGCTGGGCCAGCGCCTGTTCTCGCATGTCGGTCCGGCAGACCGCATGGTCTGGCAGTGAAGGGCGGCCGATGACCGCTGCGCTGCGCTGGCTCCGCATCTGCCACGACACCCACTACGACTACGAGCTGCCGGTGGAGCTGGCCCACCATGTGGCCTGCCTGGTGCCCCGCAGCAGCGAAACCCAGCTGGTACGCGCCTGGGACCTGAGCATCGACCCCACGCCCGATGAATGGCTGGCGCTGGCCGGGCCGGCGGCGCAGGCCCTGCCGCCCAGCCAGATCAGCGAAGACCCCTGGGGCAATGGCCGCATCACCTTCAGCCATTCACGGGTCCACGAGAAACTGCGCGTGCGCAGCCGCTTCGAAGCCGGGCTCAGCGCCCCGGTGCCCATCGATCCGCTGGCCAGTCCGCCCTGGGAGGCGGTGGCCGAGTCCCTGCGCTACCACGCGGGCGCCACGCACCGCGAAGCCGTGGAATTCACGCTGGGCACCGAACTGGCGCCGCGCGATCCGGCCTTGGCCGCCTACGCCCGCACCTGCTTCACGCCCGGCCGTCCGATGGCTGCGGCGGCGGTCGATCTGATGGCACGTGTGCACGACGACTTCCAATACGAACACGGCGCCACCGATGCCGGCACCACCGCCGTACAGGCCCTGGCGCTGCGCCAGGGCGTGTGCCAGGACTTCGCGCACGTGATGATCGGTGCCTGCCGCTCGCTCGGCCTGGCGGCACGCTATGTCAGCGGCTATCTGCTGACCCAGCCCCCGCCCGGCCAGCCGCGTCTGGTGGGGGCGGATGCCTCGCACGCCTGGGCGGCGCTGTGGTGCCCCGAGCAGGGCTGGCTGGCGCTAGACCCCACCAACCGGGTGCCGGCCGGGCTGGACCACGTGACCCTGGCCTGGGGTCGCGACTACGCCGACGTGGCGCCGCTGCGCGGCGTGATCCGCGGCGGCGGCCGGGTGCAGCCGCGGGTGGCGGTGACGGTGCAGCCGCTGGACGAGTCGCCCTGACGCGGCTGCCTTCAACGCATCACATGCCGGCGTAGTTCGGGCCGCCGCCGCCCTCGGGCGTGACCCAGGTGATGTTCTGGGTGGGGTCCTTGATGTCGCAGGTCTTGCAGTGCACGCAGTTCTGCGCGTTGATCACCAACTGGTCGGCGCCGTCCTTGTTGACGAACTCGTAGACGCCGGCCGGGCAGTAGCGCCCCTCGGGGCCGGCGTACTTCGCCAGGTTCACCGCCACCGGCACCGCGGCGTCGGTCAGACGCAGGTGGGCCGGCTGGTTTTCCTCGTGGTTGGTGTTGCTGATGAACACCGAGGACAGGCGGTCAAAGGTGAGCTGGCCGTCCGGTTTGGGGTAGTCGATCTTCTGGCACTGGTCGGCCGGCTTCAGGCAGACGTGGTCGGGCGTGTCGTTGTGCAGCGTCCACGGCGCGATCGGCATGCCCAGCTTGGGCAGCAGCCACTGCTCGATGCCGGTCATCAGCTTGCCCACCGTCTGGCCCTTCTTGAACCAGAGCTTGAAGTTCTTGGTGCGCTGCAGTTCATCGTGCAGCCAGCTCGCCTCGAAGGCGTTGCTGAAGGCGCTGAGTTCATCCAGGCTGCGGCCGGCCTGCAGGGCCTCGAACAGCGCCTCGGCGCACAGCATGCCGCTCTTGATGGCGGCGTGGCTGCCCTTGATGCGCGCGGCGTTCATGGTGCCGGCATCACAGCCCACCAGCGCGCCGCCCGGGAAGACCAGCTTGGGCAGGGCCTGCGGCGTGCCGTTGTTGATCGCCCGCGCACCGTAGCCGATGCGCTTGCCGCCTTCGAGGTGGGCGCGGATGGCCGGGTGGGTCTTCCAGCGCTGCATCTCCTCGAAGGGGCTCATCCAGGGGTTGGCGTAGTTCAGGCCGATCACATAGCCCAGGGTGACCTTGTTGCCCTCCAGGTGGTAGAGGAAGCCGCCGCCGAAGGTGTCGTCGCTGAGGGGCCAGCCGGCGGTGTGCACCACCTTGCCGGGCTGGGCCTTGTCGGCCGGGATCTCCCACAGCTCCTTGATGCCGATCGCAAAGGTCTGCGGATCCTTGCCCTCGGTCAGCTTGAAGCGCTGCAGCAGTTGCCTGCCCAGGTGGCCGCGGGCACCTTCGGCGAAGATGGTGTACTTGCCCAGCAGCTCCATGCCCAGCTGGAAGTTGTCGGTGGGCTCACCGTCCTTGCCCAGGCCGACGTTGCCGGTGGCCACGCCCTTGACGCGGCCCTGCTCGTCATAGACCAGTTCGGCCGCGGTGAAGCCGGGGAAGATTTCCACGCCCAGCGCCTCGGCCTGCTCGCCCAGCCACTTGGTGACCGCACCCAGGCTGATCACGTAGTTGCCGTGGTTGTGGAAGCAGTCGGGCACCAGCCAGTCCGGGGTGCGGGTGGCGCCGTCGGCCGATAGGAACAGGATGTCGTCGCTGGTGACCGGCTGGTTCAGCGGCGCACCGCGCTCTTTCCAGTCGGGGAACAGCTCGGTGATCGCGCGCGGGTCCATCACCGCGCCCGACAGGGTGTGGGCGCCCGGCTCGGAGCCCTTTTCCAGCACCACCACGCCAATCTCGGCGCCTTTCTCGGCGGCCAGTTGCTTCAGGCGGATCGCGGTGGACAGGCCGGCGGGGCCGCCGCCGACGATGACCACGTCGTAGTCCATCGAGTCACGGGGGCCGAACTGGGCGAGGAGTTCTTCGGAAGTCATGGGGTTCCTGGAGATGTCGTGCAGGGGCCGCCCAGGCGGGCGCATGGGGGCGATTCTATCGGCTGCAGGCTGAAAAAAGCACGATCGTTCTAATATGACGCCGGAGAAGCGGCACAGGCAGGCTGCAGTTCGTTGCGACAGGGGCACGGTGCCGCACTAACATGCCTGCAAGGTGCGGGTTCACCGCCGGACAAGGAGTGCCCATGCTGGGCATGGTGTTCACCGAATTCATCGAAATGGTCGAGGCCCGCTTCTCCCCGGAAGTGGCCGATGACGTGCTGGCCGACGCCGGCCTGTCGCATGGCGGGGCCTACACGGCCGTCGGCTATTACCCCGCAGACGAGTTGCGGACCATGGTCGACGGTCTGTCGCGGCGCACGGGTCGGCCGGTGGATGAACTGGTTCGCGCCTTTGGCAGCCACCTGGCGCAGCGGTTCAGCCAGGCCCATGGCCAGTATTTCTCGGCGCACCGCCATCCCTTCGACCTGATCGCCGCCATCGACGGGCACATCCATGTTGAAGTGCGCAAGCTTTACCCACAGGCCCAGTTGCCGCAGTTTGATGTGCTGGAGAGGCTGCCTGGGCGGATGCGCTTGCGCTACCGGTCCGAGCGGCGGCTGCACCTGCTGGCACTCGGCCTGATCGAAGGCGTCATCGCCTGGTACGGCCGGCCGTGCCAGGTGGCCATGACCACGCTGGAGGACGGCGCCGAGTTCCTGCTCGAGGAGGCGCCTTGACCGAGCCACTGCCGCCCACCGAGCCGATGCCGCTGGCCACCTCGGATGACGCGGTGGTGCTGTCGCGGCGCCTGGAGCGCGAGCGGCTGGCGCGCAAGTCGGCCGAAGCGCTGCTGATGAACAAGAGCCGTGAGCTCTTCGACGCGCTGCAGCAGGCCCGCGAATCCGAACACCGGCTGCAGATGGCGCTGTGGGCCAGCGGCGAGGGCATCTGGGAATGGTCGGCACAGGCCGAGCGTTTTGAGGTGCATGGGCTGTTCATCGACGGCGTCGAGGTGGCCTGGCCCGACGTCGGCGGCCGCGCCTTCATCGATCTGGTCCATCCCGATGACCGCGACTCGATGACCCTGGCCTGGCGCCTGCACCTGGCCGGTGCCCGCGAGGATGTGGACATGGCCTACCGCATCCAGCTGCCGCCCGGCGAGCGCTGGGTGCGCGTGCGTGGTCGCGCACTTGAGCGCGACAATCTGGGCCGCCCGGTGCGGGTGGCGGGCACGATCAAGGACATCACCGCCCAGCGCGAATCCGAGCAGTCGCTGCACCTGCTGGCCACGGCCTTCGCCAGCACGCACGATGCGTTGCTGGTGGTCGACGACGAAGGCCGGGTGGTCGAGGCCAACAAGGCCTTCAGCCTGCTGTCGGGCTACACACCCGGTCAGGTGCGGGGCGAGCTGTTGTCTCGCTTCATCGGCCTGCCCGACACCTCGTCCGAGGGCAGCGGCTGGCGTGGGGAGGCGCGCCTGCGCGCCCAGCCGGGCGAGGTGCCGGTGGCGGCCACGGTCACCTTCGTGGCTGGGCATGCGGGCCAGAGTGCCTGTCGCATCGTGTCGATGCATGACATCAGCGAACGCCTGAAGGCCGAGACCCTGCTGGCTCGCCAGGCCCTGCACGACAGCCTGACCGAGCTGCCCAACCGCGCTGCGATCCAGAAGCACCTGGAAGAGCGCCTGCACCAGAGCAGCGGCGACTCCTTCGGCCTGCTGTTCATGGACCTGGACGGCTTCAAGTCGATCAACGACAGCTTCGGCCACGGCGCCGGCGACATGGTGCTGCAGGAGGTGGCGCGGCGCCTGACGCGCGCGCTGCCCGAGGCCTTCATCGGCCGCTGGGGCGGCGACGAGTTCGTGCTGGTGCTGGCCCCCGGCAGCGGTGACTTCGAGGTGCGCCAGAGCGCCCAGGTGCTGCTGGCCACGATGGCCTCGCCCTTTGGCGTGGGCTACTCGCAGGACATGATGATGAGCCCCAGCATCGGCGCCGTGCTGCATCCGCACGACGGCATTGATGCCCAGACCCTGCTGCGCAAGGCCGACGCGGCGATGTACACCGCCAAGGAGCAGGGCAAGAACTGCCTGCGCATGTACGAGCCGCAGATTGAGGAAGGCGCCATGCGCCGGGTGCGCCTGCAAAGCCTGTTGCGCATCGATGCCGAGCGCAGTGGCTTTAGCTTTGTGGTCCAGCCCAAGGTCGACGCCCAGCGCCAGCCGCAGGGCGCCGAGCTGCTGGTGCGCTGGAGCACGCGCGACTTCGGCGTGGTCTCGCCGGCCGAGTTCATCCCCATGGCCGAGCAGACTGGCGCGATCGAGCTGTTGGGCCGCCAGGCCCTTCACTCGGCGGCGCGTCTGGCGGCCGAGCTAGGCCGGCGTGGACGGCCGATGCCGGTGGCTGTCAACCTGTCGCCGCGGCAGTTGCTGAACCCTTCGTTTGAGCGCATCGCCTTGCACGCCTGCCAGCGCCATGGCGTGCTGCCGTCGGCGCTGGAGCTGGAGCTGACCGAGTCGGCGCTGACCGAGTCGGCCGTGTACCCGCTGCTGGGGCGCTTGCGTCGCCACGGCTTCAGCCTGGCGCTGGACGACTTCGGCACCGGCTACTCGTCGCTGTCGCATCTGCTCAAGCTGCCGTTCCAGAAGGTCAAGATCGACCGCGCCTTCGTGGCGGAGGCACTGCACAACGCCAAGGCCGGGGTGGTGATCCGCGGCACGCTGGAGATCTGCAGGGGCCTGGGGCTGCGCACCGTGGCTGAGGGCGTCGAAACCGACGAGCAGTTCGAGCTGCTGCGTTCGCTGGGCGTGGACGAGTTCCAGGGCTACCTGTTCGACCGTCCGATGCCGCAGGACGATTGGCTGGCGCAGCTGTTCACATGCTAGGCTCAAGGCCTTGAGACCCTGAAAGGACGGCGGCGTGGCCGCCGTGAAGAACAATGAGCTACCAGATCGATCTGTCGGGCCGCGTGGCCCTGGTGACCGGCGCCTCCAGTGGCCTGGGCGCGCAATTCGCACGCACGCTGGCCAAGGCCGGCGCCGCGGTGGTGCTGGCCGGTCGCCGCACCGATCGCCTCAAGACCCTGCGCGCCGAAATTGAAGGTTCCGGTGGCGACGCCCATGTGGTGGAGCTGGATGTCACCGACGTCGACAGCATCAAGTCGGCCGTGGCGCACGCGGAAACGGAAACCGGCACGCTGGATATCCTGATCAACAACTCGGGCGTCAGCACCACCCAGAAGCTGCTCGATGTCACGCCGGACGACTACGACTTCGTCATGGACACCAACACCCGCGGCGCCTTTTTCGTTGCGCAAGAGGTGGGCCGGCGCATGATCGCGCGCTCGCGCGGCGCAGCGCCGGGCACCTTCACGGGCGGGCGCATCGTCAACATCGCCTCGATGGCCGGCCTGCGCGTGCTGAGCCAGATCGGCGTCTACGCGATGAGCAAGGCCGCCGTGGTGCACATGACCCGCGCGATGGCGCTGGAGTGGGGCCGCTTTGGTGTCAACGTCAACGCGATCTGCCCGGGCTACATCGACACCGAGATCAACCACCACCACTGGCAGACCGATGCCGGCCAGAAGCTGGTGCAGATGCTGCCGCGCAAGCGCGTCGGCCAGCCGCAGGACCTGGACACCACGCTGCTGATGCTGTGCGCCAATGAAAGCCACTTCATCAACGGCGCCGTGATCCAGGCCGACGATGGCTTCGGCGTCTGAGGTGCTGCGCCCGCTGACAAGCCTTGAGTTGCGCGTGCTCGGGGTGCTGGTCGAAAAACAGCGCACGGTGCCCGATACCTACCCGTTGTCGCTCAATGCGCTGGCGGCCGGATGCAGCCAGAAGACGGCCCGCCACCCGGTGATGGACGTCACCGAGGCCCAGGTGCTGGAGGCGGTGGATGATCTGAAGCCGCTGAACCTGGTGATCGAGGTCAGTGGCGCGCGTGTCGCCCGCTACGAGCACAACCTGGCCCGCGTCTATGGCGTGCCCAGCCAATCGGCCGCGCTGCTGGCCGCGCTGATGCTGCGCGGTCCGCAGACCGCGGCCGAGTTGCGCCAGAACGCCGAGCGCCTGCACCGCTTTGCCGACACCGGCTCGGTTGAGGCCTTTCTGGACGAGTTGGCCGCGATGAATCCGCCGCGGGTGCGCCGCCTGGAGCGGGCCCCTGGCGCGCGCGAGGCGCGCTGGGCGCACCTGCTCGGCGACGAGCCCCTGACGGAAGCCGCCGGCGCCCCCGCCAACCTGCCGACCGATGACGCCCCCGGGCTGCACGCCGAGGTGGCACGGCTGTCGGACGAGGTGCGCGCCCTGCGCGAGGAACTGGCCGAGATCAAGCGCCAGCTGGGCCTGGCACCCTGACGGAGACTGCATGCGTTTCACGCTGCCCGAGCACAAGACCCTCAGCCACGAAATGGTCATTCCCATCCGCTGGGGTGACATGGACATGATGGGCCACGTCAACAACACGGTCTACTTCCGCTACATGGAGATCGTGCGCATCGAGTGGCTCAGCGCCATCGGCGGCCAGCCCAACCCGGCCGGCCAGGGCCCGGTCATCGTCAACGCGTTCTGCAACTTCATCCGTCAGCTGGAATACCCGGGCGATGTGCTCGCCCGCCACTACGTGGCCAACCCGGGCCGCAGCAGCTTCGACACCTTCATCACGCTGGAGCGCACCGACCAGCCCGGCGTGATCTACGCCGAGGGCGGAGCCACTACCGTCTGGATGGACTTTCCCAGTGGCAAGTCCACGCCAATGCCCGACTGGCTCAGAGCGAAGGTCGGCTGACTGCCCACAGCGGCCGTAGGCCGCTTCGGAGCGTCGCAGAACGCTGACGGTGACCTCAGCCAAGGAATGAGCGGCCTGGGGCTGGCGGCGCTGTCGGGGGCGCCGAGGAGCGCAGACGCCCCGGGGGGCGCGCCGCAGGCGCGCCTCGTGCACTGACTTGGTCGACACTGTCTGACCGGAGCGAGCCGCAGGCGAGCGTAGGGAGTTTGTCGACCACCCCGGGGGGTTGAGCACCCGAGGGGAGTCGGCGTAGCCGACCGCCACCGTCTGCGACGACAGACCCAGGTCGCTCAGGCCTTGGCTGTGCGCCAAGCTTTGCAGCAAAACCACTTGCAACTGTTGGAGCGAGCCAAAGGCTGGGCAGGCAGGCAGAGCCGGCCAGCGAGGGCGGTCGGCTGCGCCGACTCCCCTGTGGTGCTCGGCCTGCAGGGCGGCCCCCAAACTCGCTACGCTCACCTACGGTTCGCTTCGCTCAAACAGTGTGGGCCAAGTCAGAGAGATTTGCCCTGCAGTCCTGCGCTCCTCGGCGCCCTCCAATGGCCGGCTCTGCCTGCCTGCCCAGCCTTTGGCGGCACGGTTGGCGTAGCGCGTTGGCCCACAGCGGCCTACGGCCGCTGTGGGCAGGGAGCAGCCGTCCGAAGGCGCCCCGGTTGTCCCCCCCGTGACAGGCTTTAGTGGTAGTCCCTGAACCTCAATCGCCGGAGCATCCGCTACCGTTCGCGTCGATCGCCCCTTGTGATCACCACCGAACCATTGGAGACCCGGATGAAGTTCACTCGCAAGCTCTTTGGCATCTCTGTCGGCGCCGCCATCGCCCTGTCGAGCACGGTGGCGTTCGCGCAGAAGGGCGAGACCGTCAAGATCGCCTGGATCGACCCGCTGTCGGGCCTGATGGCGCCAGTGGGCCAGAACCAGGTCAAGACCTTCCAGTTCCTGGCCGAGCACTTCAACAAGAGCAACCCGGCCGGCGTGAAGTTCGAGATCATCACGATCGACAACAAGCTCAGCCCCGCCGAGAGCCTGAACGCGCTGAAGTCGGCCATCGACCAGGGCGTGCGCTACATCACCCAGGGCAATGGCTCCAGCGTCGCGCTGGCGCTGGTGGATGCGGTCAACAAGCACAACGAGCGCAACCCCGGCAAGGAGGTGATCTACCTCAACCATGCCGCGGTCGATCCCGACCTGACCAACAGCAAGTGCAGCTACTGGCACTTCCGCTTTGATGCGGACACCTCGATGAAGATGGAAGCGCTGACCACCTTCATCAAGGACCAGCCCGAGACCAAGAAAATCTACCTGCTGAACCAGAACTACTCGCACGGCCAGCAGGTCAGCAAGTACGCCAAGGAAATGATGGCGCGCAAGCGTCCGGACATCCAGTTCGTCGGCGACGACCTGCATCCGCTGGCCCAGGTCAAGGACTTCGCGCCCTATGTGGCCAAGATCAAGGCCTCGGGTGCTGACAGCGTGATCACTGGCAACTGGGGCTCCGACCTGACGCTGCTGGTCAAGGCCGCCAATGACGCCGGCCTGAACATCAAGTTCTACACCTACTACGCCTCGGTCAGCGGCGCCCCCACCGCCATCGGTGCGGCCGGTGCCGGCCGGGTGTACATGGTCGCCTACGGCCACTCCAACATGGGTGAGCCGCTGGGCAAGCTCGGTGACGCCTTCAAGGCCAAGTTCAACGAAGACCTCTACACCCAGGCGGTCTACAACGAACTGCTGATGCTGTCGTCGGCCATGGCCAAGGCCAAGTCCACCGACCCGGTCAAGGTGGCCGCGGCGATGGAAGGCATCGGCATCAAGGGTTTCAATGGTGACGTCGAGATGCGCAAGACCGACCACCAGCTGCAGCAGCCGCTGTACATCTCGATCTGGCAGAAGATGGACGCCAAGAACAAGTACAACGTCGAGAACACCGGCTTCACCTTCGCGCCGGTCAAGGCCTACGATTCCTACGTGTCGAGCACGCCCACCTCGTGCCAGATGAAGCGCCCCTGAGGCCTTGTCCGTCCGCCGCCCGCCCGGCGGCAAACTGCCTGCAGGCCCGGGGGAGTGACCTCCGCCCGGGCCTCGTCGTTTCCTGACGCGCCACTGTGGACCAGATCCTCATCAACCTGCTCAACGGCATCAGCTCCGGGCTGCTGCTGTTCATGCTGAGTTCGGGCCTGACGCTGATCTTCAGCATGATGGGCGTGCTGAACTTCGCCCATGCCAGCTTCTACATGGTGGGCGCCTACGCCGCCTATACGTTGACGCCGCTGATTGGCTTCACCGCCTCGCTGCTGTTGTCACCGCTGCTGGTGGGCGGCCTGGGGGCGCTGTTCGAGCGCACGGCGCTGCGCCGCGTGCACAAGTTCGGTCATGTGCCTGAGCTGCTGATCACCTTTGGCCTGAGCTATGTGGTGGGCGAGGTGGTGGCGCTGATCTGGGGCCGCTCGCCGCTGACCTTTGATCCGCCCACCTGGCTGCAGGGGCCGGCCTTCACCATTGTGCAATCGGCGCAGAACGGGCTGTCGCTGGCCCTGGGCGCCGCACCGGCCGAGGTGTGCAATGCAGTGGGCGCGGCCTGCTCGCGCTTCCCGCTGACCCGGGCCTTCATGGCGGTGGTGGCACTGGGCATGCTGGTCTCGCTGTGGCTGCTGCTCACCCGCACCCGCATCGGCCTGGTGATCCAGGCGGCGCTGACCCACCCCGAGATGGTCGAGGCGCTGGGCCACAACGTGCCGCGCGTCTTCATGCTGGTGTTCGGCAGCGGCTGTGCGCTGGCCGGGCTGGCGGGCGTGATCGGCGGCGTCACCTTCGTCACCGAACCCAACATGGCCAACATCGGGCCAATCATCTTTGCCGTCATCGTCATCGGCGGCATGGGCTCGCTCAGCGGCGCCTTCGTCGGCTCGCTGGTGGTGGGCCTGTTGCAGACCTTGCCACTGACCGTGGACGCCAATGGCGTGGACATGTTCCGGCTGATCGGTGTGAGCATCAGCCCTGACAGTCCGGCCATGGCGCTGCTGCGCATCAAGCTGTCCGAGACCGCGCAGATCCTGCCCTACCTGGCGCTGGTGCTGATCCTGATCCTGCGGCCCAAGGGCCTGCTGGGCACGCGTGAGGGCTGAGACTGCCATGCACCACACACGCGAATCCCGTCCCAATTTCCACTTCAAGCCCTGGAATGTCGGCCGCATCCTGATCTGGAGCCTGTACGCGCTGCTGCTGGGCGTGGCGCCGCTGTGGTGGACCAGCAGCTTCGGGCAGACCATGCTCAGCCAGATCGGCATCGGCATCATCGTCTGCCTGGCCTACAACGTGCTGCTGGGGCAGGGCGGCATGCTCAGCTTCGGGCATGCGGTCTACAGCGGGCTGGGTTCGTTCCTGGCCATCCACACGCTGAACATGGTGGGGGCCGGCACGCTCGGTCTGCCGGTCAGCCTGGTGCCGCTGGTCGGCGGTCTGGGGGGCCTGTTCTTCGCGGCCGTGCTGGGTTGGGTGACCACCAAGAAATCGGGCACCACCTTCGCGATGATCACGCTGGGGGTGAGCGAGCTGGTGTGGTCGATGTCGCTGATGATCCCCGAGTTCTTCGGCGGCGAGGGCGGCGTCTCGGGCAACCGGGTGGTCGGCGAAAAGCTGCTGGGCATCAGTTTCGGCCCGCAGATCCAGGTCTACTACCTGATCGCCGTCTACTGCTTCATTTGCACGGCGGCGCTGTTCGCGCTGACGCGCACGCCGCTGGGCCGGATGCTCAATGCGGTGCGCGACAACCCCGAGCGGGTCGAGTTCATCGGCTACTCGACCCAGCGTGTGCGCTACCTGGCCTTCATGATCTCGGGCTTCTTCGCGGGCATCTCGGGCGGCCTGGCGGCGATCAACTTCGAGATCGTCACCGCCGAGGTGGTGGGCGCGGCGCGCTCGGGCGCCTACCTGCTGTTCGTCTTCCTGGGCGGCGCCACCTTCTTCTTCGGGCCCATCCTGGGTGCGGTGCTGATGGTCGTGGCCCTGGCGCTGCTGTCCGAGATCACCAAGGCCTGGCTGCTCTACCTGGGCCTGGTCTTCGTATTGATGGTGATGTATGCGCCAGGCGGCTTTGCCAGCCTGATCATGATGAACCTGCGCGTGGCGGCCTTTGGCAAGCTGCGCCAGCTCTGGACCGCCTACCTGGCGCTGGGCGGTGCCGGCGCGGCCGTGCTGCTGGGGGTGGCGGCGATGATCGAGATGATCTACCACCTGCAGCTCAATGCCGCCCTGGGCCCCCAGCTGCCCTTCATGGGCGCGATGATCGACGCCAGCGGCACCGACGCCTGGGCAGGAGCCGTGTTCGTGACCCTCACCGGCGTGGCACTGTTCGAGTTGGCCCGCCGCCAGTTCGCCCGTCAATGGGGCGAGGTGCAGGAAGACATCGAGAAAGAGATCAAGCGGAGGGAGACGCTGTGAATGCGGCCACCCAGTCCCCGTATGCGCTGGAACTGCTGGACGCCTACAAGCGCTTCGGCAAGACCGAGATCATCCGCGGCGCCACGCTGCAGGTGAAGCCGGGCGAGCGCGTGGCCATCATCGGCCCCAATGGCGCCGGCAAGTCCACGCTGTTCAACCTGATTTCGGGCCGCTTTGGCCTGAGCAGTGGCGAGATCCGCCTGCACGGCCAGCGCATCGACGGCCTGGCGCCCTACGAGATCAATCGCCGCGGTCTGTCGCGCAGCTTCCAGGTCAGCAACCTGTTCACGCGCCTGAGCGTGTTTGAGAACCTGCGCTGCGCCGTGCTGTGGTCGATGAAGCAGCGCTACAGCTTCTGGCGCTTCCTGGCCGACCTGCACGAGGTCAATGACCGCGCCGAGGAAGTGCTGGAGATGATCAAGCTCGACAAGCGGCGCGACCAGCTGGCGATGAACCTGACCTACGCCGAGCAGCGCGCGTTGGAGATCGGCATCACCATCGCCGGTGGCTCCAGCGTGATCCTGCTGGACGAGCCCACCGCCGGCATGAGCAAGAGCGAGACCAAGCGCTTCATCCAGCTGATCCGCGAGGTCACCGAGGGCAAGACCCTGCTGACCGTGGAGCACGACATGGGCGTGGTCTTCGGCCTGGCCGACCGCATCGCGGTGGTGGTCTACGGCGAGGTGATCGCCTTCGACACCCCCGAGGCGGTGCGTGCCAACGCCAAGGTGCAGGAGGCCTACCTGGGCAGCGTGCTGGCCGAGACGCAGGCGGCAGGAGCGTGACGATGAGCAGCGAACTGCTGAAGCTGGACAACGTCCACGCCTACTACGGCAAGAGCCATGTGCTGCATGGCGTGTCGATGTCGGTGGGCGAGGGCGAGATCGTCAGCCTGCTGGGCCGCAATGGCTCGGGCCGCTCCACCACCGTCAAGGCCATCATGGGCCTGGTGGATGCCACCGGCGGCATCGCCTGGCGCGGCGAGCAGATCACTGGCCGCAAGGCCTTCGAGATCGCCCACCGCGGCATCGGCTACGTGCCCGAGAACCGCGACATCTTTCCCAAGCTGACCGTGCACCAGAACCTGCTGCTGGGCGAAAAGTCGGGCCGCAAGAGCACGCGCTGGCAGATCGACGACATGTATGGCCTGTTCCCGCGCCTGAAGGAGCGCCAGCACACCGAGGCCGGCGTGCTCTCAGGTGGCGAGCAGCAGATGCTCACGCTGTGCCGCACGCTGATGGGCGACCCCGACCTGATCATGATCGACGAGCCTACCGAAGGGCTGGCGCCGAAGATCGTGGAACTGGTGGCCGAGTACCTGCGCGAACTCAAGCGCCGCGGCATCAGCGTGCTGCTGGTCGAGCAGAAGCTGACGATTGCGCTGGAGGTCTCCGAGCGCTGCCTGGTGATGGGCCACGGCCGCATCGTCTTCGAGGGCACGCCCGCGGGGCTGAAGGCCGACAGCTACGTCCGCAAGGAGTGGCTGGAGGTGTGAGTGGCGGGGGCCTTGCACAGGCTCCCCGCCGACGATTCAATGCACCGGTGCCAGTTCAACCTGGATGCTGGTGCTGGTCACGGTCCAGCGCAGCGCGCGCATCGGGCCGCCATCCACCAGGTTGCCGTAGCCGACGATCATGCCAGCGTCATTGATGCCGGTGGCCACACTGTGGGTGCCGCCGGGGTAGTGGCCCAGCGTGAGGGCAGCGCCACCGCGCCACAGCACGGCGATCGAGTGCACACCCACACCTGGCGATGGGCCGAAGCCGACCATGTCGCCCAGGTTGTTGATGCCCAGCACCTCGTGGCCATAGGCGCGCTTGCCGCCATCGCGGCCGGGCAGGTAGCGCATCGTTCCCTTTTTCCAGATCACCGGGATGCGGCCCGGGGCCAGACCGGCGATCAGACCTTTGTCGTTGACATGCGTGGCATTGCCCAGACCCAGATCTGTGAACTGGCCACCCTTCCAGGAAAAAGCCCGGAACGCCGATCCGACCAGGGCAGTGCCCACCACCACGCCCTTGTTGCTGATGCCATGGGCTTCATGGAAGGCCAGATAGCCTGGGTCCGGCGACCCCATCTCGCCCAGCTGGGTGACGCTGCCATCGGGGTTCCAGCGCACGGCACGCTGGGCGAAGTTGTCGGTGACCGAGGAACCCACCGCTTGCCCAGCGTCGTTGATGGCGAACGCCCGAGCCAGGCCGTAGCTGCCAAGCGATGGCAGGTACTGCGCGTTGCCGTTGGCGGCCCACTTCACCGCGGCCCAATGGTCGCGCGTGGCCTGGTGGGAGCCCACGGCTTCACCCGATCGGTTGATGGACGCCGGCATGGCCAGGAAGCCGCTGCAGCAGTCGGGCAGCGCACTGATGACGCCGCCGGAAGACCACTGCGCATTGACGATCTGGAAGTCGCCATCGCGCATCGCGATGCCAATGGCCTGCCCCGACTGGCTCAGCGCCAGGGCCGATGAAAAGCCACCGGTGTAGAGACCGCCCAGGTCCTGCACCGTCGTCGCGGCCTGTCCGCTCGCGGGCCACGCGAGCGCCGCGGCCAGGGTGCCGGCCAGGAGCCAGGCCGAGGCCCGTGAGCGGTGGGTGGTGGAGGTCGTGTCACTCATCAGGTATCCCCTTGTAAATGGTCGTTTTGCACATCATGACCGCATGCATCACCACGCACAAGCCCAAACCTGTGTCCGGATGAATCGTTGCTGCCGCTGGGGCCCGCGCATCAGGGTTAATGAGGAGTCCTGCTGTCGCTGGGGCGACGCGGGCGCCCGCCGCTTCTCCATAGAATCGAACGATCGTTCTATTTGCGTCTTACCCCTTCGCGAGGACACGCCGACATGACTGCACGCTATGAGACCCGCGGCCCGGTGGCCGTGATCACGCTGGACAACCCGCCGGTCAACGGCCTGGGCTACGCCACCCGCGTGGGCGTGGCGCAGGGCCTGGAGCAGGCCGACGCCGACCCGGCCGTGAAGGCGGTGGTGATCACCGGCGCCGGCAAGGCCTTCTCCGGCGGCGCCGACATCAAGGAGTTCGGCTCGCCCAAGGCCACCGCCGCGCCCAACCTGCTCGACCTGATCCGCGCCTGCGAGCTGTGCAGCAAGCCGGTGGTGGCCGCGGTGCACAGCGTGGCCATGGGCGGCGGCCTGGAGCTGGCGCTGGGCTGCCACTACCGGGTGACGGCGCCGGGCGCCAACATCGCGCTGCCGGAGGTGAAGATCGGTCTGATCCCGGGCGCCGGTGGCACGCAGCGCCTGCCGCGCGTGCTGGGCGTGGAAACTGCGCTGAACATCATCGTCTCGGGCGATCCGGTCAAGAGCGAGCTGCTGGCCAGCCTGCCGGGCCAGAAGCTCTTTGACAAGGTGATCGAGGGCGACCTGCTGGACGGCGCCATCGCCTTCGCGCTGGAGAAGGCCGATGTGCGTCCGCTGCCGCTGGTGCGCGACCTGAAGGTGCGCCACGAGAACCCGGACGGTTATTTCCAGTTCGCCCGCAACATGGTCAAGGGCATGGCCAAGAACTTCCCGGCGCCGGCCAAGTGTGTGGACGCCGTCGAGGCCTCGATCAGCAAGAGGTTCGACGAGGGCATGGTTTATGAGCGCGAGATCTTCACCGCGCTGATGTTCACGCCCGAGTGCAAGGCGCTGCGCCATGCCTTCTTCGCCGAGCGCGCCGCCAGCAAGATCCCCGACGTGCCCGAGGACACCCCGGTGCGCGCCATCAACAAGGTCGCGGTGATCGGCGCCGGCACCATGGGCGGCGGCATCAGCATGAACTTCCTGAACGCCGGCATCCCGGTGGTCATCCTGGAGATGAAACAGGATGCGCTGGACCGCGGCATCGGCACCATCCGCAAGAACTACGAGGCCCAGGTCAAGAAGGGCAAACTCAAGGTCGACAAGTACGAGCAGCGCATGGCGCTGCTGAGCACCACGCTGAGCTACGCCGACATCGGCGACGCCGATCTGGTGATTGAGGCCGTGTTCGAGGACCTGGACGTCAAGAAGGCCGTCTTCGAGCAGCTGGATGCGGTGATGAAGCCCGGCGCCATCCTGGCTTCGAACACCTCCACACTGGACCTCAACAAGATCGCTGCCTTCACGAAGCGCCCGCAGGACGTGGTGGGCATGCATTTCTTCAGCCCCGCCAACGTGATGAAGCTGCTGGAGGTGGTGCGCGGCGCCGCCACGGCCAAGGACGTGCTGGCCACCGTGATGCAGCTGGGCAAGAAGATCCGCAAGACCTGCGTGGTCTCGGGCGTGTGCGACGGCTTCATCGGCAACCGCATGATCGAGCAGTACAGCCGCCAGGCCGGCTTCCTGCTGGAAGAAGGCTGCACGCCGCAGCAGGTGGACAAGGCGGTCGAGAAGTTCGGCTTCGCGATGGGCCCGTTCCGCATGGGCGACCTGGCCGGCAACGACATCGGCTGGTACATCCGCAAGCGTCGCTACCTGGAAAAGCCCAACCTGCGCTACTCCAAGACGGCTGACCTGCTGTGCGAGCTGGGCCGCTACGGCCAGAAGACCGGCGCCGGCTGGTACGACTACGTGCCGGGCAAGCGCGATGCGATCCCGTCGGCGGTGGTCACCGAGATGATCGACAAGCACCGGGCCGAGCTGGGCATCACGCCGCGCCAGATCAGCGACGAGGAGATCGTCCAGCGCCTGGTCTTCGCGCTGGTCAACGAGGCGGCCAAGCTGCTGGAGGAGGGCATTGCCAACCGCGCCTCCGACGTCGACATGGTCTACCTGACCGGCTATGGCTTCCCGCTGCACCGCGGCGGTCCGATGTGCTATGCCGACACGCTGGGCCTGTGGAACGTGGCGCAGGCGATGAAGCGCTTCGCCAAGAACCCCCACGACGACGCCGAGTTCTGGCAGCCCGCGCCGCTGCTGGCCCGTCTGGCCGCCGAAGGCAAGAGCTTCTCCTGATCCACGCCTCCAACGCAACCCAGGACACACCATGACCCGAGCCGTCATCGTCTCCACCGCCCGCACGCCCCTGGCCAAGAGCTGGAAGGGTGCCTTCAACATGACCCACGGCGCCACGTTGGGGGGCTTCGCCGTCCAGGCCGCCGTCGAGCGTGCCGGCATCGACCCCGGCGCGATCGAGGATGTGCTGATGGGCTGCGCCAACCCCGAAGGGGCCACCGGCGCCAACATCGCCCGCCAGGTGGCGCTGCGCGCCGGCCTGCCGATCAGCGTCAGCGGCGTCACCGTCAACCGTTTCTGCTCCAGCGGCCTGCAGACCATCGCGATGGCTGCGCAGCGCGTCATAGCCGGCGAGGGAGACGTCTACGTCGCCGGTGGCGTCGAGAGCATCTCCTGTGTCCAGCAGGAAATGAACACCCACATGCTGGCTGACAGTTGGCTCAAGGCGAACAAGCCCGAGATCTACTGGAACATGCTGCAGACCGCTGAGAACGTGGCCAAGCGCTACGGCATCGCCAAGGAGCGCATGGACGAGTACGGCGTGCGCAGCCAGACCCTGGCCTGCGCCGCCCAGGAGGCGGGCAAGTTCAACGACGAGATCGTCGCCTGCACCGTGACCGCTGGCGTGGCGGACAAGGTCATGGGCCTGCGCAGCCAGCAGGTCACGATCAGCGCCGATGAAGGCCTGCGTCCCGGCACCACGATCGAGGCGGTGCGCGGCATCCGCAGCGCGGTGCCCGGCGGCGTGGTCACGGCCGGCAACGCCAGCCAGTTCAGCGACGGCGGCGGCGCCTGCGTGGTGGTCAGCGAGACCTACGCCGAGCAGAAGGGCCTGAAGCCGCTGGGCCGCTTCCTGGGCTTCGCGGTGGCCGGTTGCGAGCCTGATGAGATGGGCATCGGCCCGGTCTTCGCCGTGCCCAAGGTGCTGAAGAAGCTGGGCCTGACGGTGGCCGACATCGACCTGTGGGAGCTCAACGAGGCCTTCGCCGTGCAGGTGCTGTACTGCGCCGACACGCTGGGCATCCCGATGGATCGCCTGAACGTCAACGGCGGTGCGATCGCCGTGGGCCACCCCTATGGCGTGTCGGGCCAGCGCCTGACCGGCCATGCGCTGATCGAGGGCAAGCGCCGCGGCGCCAAGCGGGTGTGCGTGACGATGTGCATCGGCGGCGGCATGGGCGCGGCTGGCATCTTCGAAGTCCTCTGATGAGCGACGCGCGTGCCAGCCCCGAGGCCTTTCTGCAGATGGGCCGGGAGATCCTGGCGAAGCAGCCCTTCAGCGGCCTGCTGGGCGCGGAGCTGACGGCCCTGTCGCCGGGTCAGGTGGAGCTGCAACTGCCGCTGCGCGACGAGCTCAAGCAGCAGCACGGCTTCGCCCATGGCGGCGTGGTCAGTTACCTGGCCGACAACGCGCTGACCTACGCCGGTGGCACGGCCATGCAGGTGCCCGTGGTCACCTCCGAGTTCAAGATCAACTATGTTCGGCCGGCGCTGGGCCAGCGACTGGTGGCGCGCGCCCGCGCCGAAGCCACCGGCAAGGCGCAGAGCGTGGCGCGCTGCGAGGTGTACGCGGTGACCGACGGCGTCGAGAAGCTGTGCGCGCTGGCGCAGGGCACGATCGTTCGCCTGGGTGAGGGCGGCTGAGCATGGACCTCGACACGCTCCGCCGCTTCTTCCAGCTCTCGCCCTTCATGCGCGACCTGGGAGCGGAGCCCACAGCCGTGTCGCCGGGCCGGGTGACTGCGGTGCTGCCCATGCAGGACCGGTTCCGCCAGCACAGCGGCCACGCCCACGCCGGGGTGCAGACCACGCTGGCCGACCACAGCATGGGCTCGGCCGCCCAGACCCTGGTGGCCGATGGCCACTGGGTGCTGACCGCCGACCTGAAGGTGAGCCTGCTGCGCCCGGCCGATGGCGAGCGCCTAGTCTGCGAGGCCTGGGTGGTCAAGCCCGGCCGCACGCTGAGCTTCACCGAGGCCGAGGTCTGGGCCGAGCGCGAGGGCGACCGCACGCTGGTGCTGAAGGCCTCGGCGACGATGGCCGTGGTGCCGCTCGATCGGCGCTGAGAGCGCCCACACCGCAACCAAGGAGGGCGCATGCGTCCGATCGTCGATTTCCAGCTGAACGACTGGCTGAAGGTGGCTGCGCTGGCCCAGCGCCAGCGCTTTGCCGACCACAGCGCCGAAACCTTCGCCCAGGTGCTGGACACCTGTGAGCGCATCGCGCGCGAGAAGTACGCGCCCTTCAACCGGCTGGTCGACACCCAGGAGCCGTCCTTCGACGGCGAGAAGGTCCACCTGCCTCGGGCCACGCATGACGCCTGGGCGGCCTATGCCGGCAGCGGCATGCTGGCCGCTGCGCAGGACTACGAGATCGGCGGCATGCAGCTGCCCTACGCGGTGGAGGCGGCGGCCAACGCCTTCTTCGCCAAGGCCTCGGCCAGCATCGGCGCGGGCATGCTGACCAGCGGCAACGCGAACCTGCTGATGGCGCATGGCACGGCGCTGCAGCAGCAGGTCTTCGCCCACAACGAGTTCAGTGGCCGCTGGGCCGGCACGATGTGCCTGTCCGAGCCGCAGGCCGGCTCCAGCCTGTCGGACATCGCCACCCGCGCCGAGCCCGATGGCGCCGATTTCCAGGACGACCCGCTGGGCCCGCGCTACCGCCTGCGCGGCAACAAGATGTGGATCTCCGCCGGCGAGCACGAACTGACCGAGAACATCGTCCACCTGGTGCTGGCCAAGATCCCCGGGCCGGATGGCCAGCTGGTGCCCGGCGTCAAGGGCATCTCGCTGTTCATTGTGCCCAAGATGCTGGTGGACACCGACGGTCAGCTGACCGGCGAGCGCAATGACGTGGCCCTGGCCGGCCTGAACCACAAGTGCGGCTGGCGCGGCACCACCAACACGCTGCTGAACTTCGGGGAAGGCAAGTACCCGGTGCGCGGCGGTGCCGGCGCCATCGGCTATCGCGTGGGTGCGCCGGGCGAGGGCCTGCGCTGCATGTTCCACATGATGAACGAAGCGCGCATCGCGATCGGCCTGTCGGCCGCGATGCTGGGCATGGCTGGCTACGAGGCCGCGCTGGCCTATGCGCGGCAGCGGCCGCAGGGTCGTCCGATCGGGGATGGCGGCAAGGATGCCTCGAAGCCGCAGTCGCTGCTGATCGAACACGCCGACATCAAGCGCATGCTGCTGGCCCAGAAGGCCTACGCCGAGGGCGCGCTGGCGCTGTGCCTGTACTGCGCGCGCCTGGTCGACGAAAAGCACACCGGCACGCCCGAGGCCAGCGCCGAGGCCGCGCTGCTGCTGGAGGTGCTCACGCCCATTGCCAAGAGCTGGCCCAGCGAGTGGTGCCTGGAGGGCAACTCGCTGGCGATCCAGGTGCATGGCGGCTACGGCTACACCCGCGACTTCCCGGTTGAGCAGTACTGGCGCGACCAGCGCCTGAACATGATCCACGAGGGCACGCACGGCATCCAGGCGCTGGACCTGCTGGGTCGCAAGGTGGTGATGCAGGGCGGTGCCGGCCTGAAGCTGCTGGCCGAGCGCATCAGCGACACGCTGGCCCGCGCCGGCCAGGACGAGCAACTGGCCGCCTATGTGCCCGCGCTGGGCGGTGCGGTGCAGCGCCTGGGGGCTGCCACCAAGGCGGCCTGGTCCACCGGCGTGCCCGAGGAGGCGCTGGCCAATGCCACGCCCTACCTGCAGGCCTTCGGCCATGTGGTGCTGGCCTGGGTGTGGCTGGAGCTGGGCCTGGCGGCCCGCGCCGCGGCGCCCGCCAGCGACGCCGAGCGCGCCCGCAACGCCGGCCTGCTGTCGGCGCTGCGCTTTTTCCATGTGTACGAGCTGCCCAAGATCGACGCCTGGCTGGGCGTGGTCAGCAGCCGCGAGGCGGTCTGCCGCGAGATGCAGGACGCCTGGTTCTGACCCACCAAGGAGACCGACCGATGAGCACCCCCGTGATGAAACTCTTCGACCTCAGCGGCCAGACCGCCGTGGTCACCGGCGGCTCGCGCGGCCTGGGCCTGCAGATTGCCGAGGCGTTGGGCGAGGCTGGTGCGAAGATCCTGCTGAGCTCGCGCAAGGCCGCCGACCTGGAGGAGGCCGCGGCCCACCTGCAGGCCAAGGGCATCGATGCCCGCTGGGTGGCCGCCAACGCTGCCCAGCCCGAGGACGGCCGACGCATCGTGGCCGACGCGATGGAGCGCCTGGGCCGCATCGACATCCTGGTCAACAACGCCGGTGCCACCTGGGGCGCCCCGGCCGAGGAGCATCCGCTGGAGGCCTGGGACAAGGTGATGGACCTGAACATCCGCAGCCTGTTCGTGATCAGCCAGGCGGCGGCGGTGACCAGCATGATCCCGCGCCGTTCGGGCCGCATCATCAACGTGGCCTCGATCGCCGGCCTGGGCGGCAACCCGTCGGCCATGAAGACCATCGCGTACAACACCAGCAAGGGCGCTGCGGTCAACTTCACCCGCGCGCTGGCCACCGAGTGGGGCCGCTACGGCATCACCGTCAATGCGCTGGCGCCGGGCTTCTTCCCCAGCAAGATGACCAAGGGCCTGCTGGATACCCTGGGCGCCGACAAGATGGCCGCCCACGCGCCGCTGAACCGCCTGGGCGATGACGATGACCTCAAGGGCGCCACGCTGCTGTTCGCCAGCGCCGCTGGCAAGCACATCACCGGCCAGATCCTGCCCGTGGACGGGGGTGTCAGCGCCCTGATCGGCGGCTGAGCTGTCCTTCGGCGATGATCCCGGCATGAGCCATCGCAAGCCCCCCATCCCGTTTCCCGTCCGCATCCCCTTCGTCGAGCAACTGGGGCTGGAACTGCACAGCTGCGCCGACGGTGCGGCCGAGTTGCGTGTCGACCTGGCCGAGTCGCATCTCAACTCCTGGGAAGTGGCGCATGGCGGCGTGCTGATGACCATGCTGGATGTGGTGATGGCCCACGCCGCGCGCAGCCATGACATGCTGGCCGGGCCCGGCGTGGCCACCATCGAGATGAAGACCAGCTTCATGCGCCCCGGCGAGGGCGAGCTGCGGGCCCTGGGCACGCTGCTGCACCGCACCTCGACCATGGCTTTTTGCGAGGGCCGCGTGATCAACAGCGATGGCCAGCTGTGCGCCCATGGCACAGCCACCTTCAAGTACCTGCGTGCGCTGCCCGCCAAGGGCCGCCATGTCAAACCCCTGCAGCGCGCCGATGGCCCTGCGTCCTGAACGAAAGAGCACCCGATGAGCACCCTCAACCGCCAGATCCACCTCGTCTCGCGCCCGCAGGGCGAGCCCAGCACCGCCAACTTCGCCCTGGTCGAGGCGCCCGTCGAGGCGCTGGCCGATGGCGAGGTGCTGGTGCGCAACCACTACCTGAGCCTGGACCCGTACATGCGCGGCCGCATGAACGAGAGCAAGAGCTACGCCCAGCCGCAGCCGCTCAACGAGGTGATGATCGGCGGCACTGTGGGCGAGGTGGTGGAGTCGCGCAACGAGCACTTCAAGGTCGGCGACAAGGTGGTGGGCATGGGCGGCTGGCAGGAGTACCAGCGCGTCAACGCCAGCCAGCGCGGTGTGCTGCAGAAGGTGGACACCACCCACATCCCGCTGTCGGCCTACCTGGGCGCTGTGGGCATGCCGGGTGTCACCGCCTGGTACGGCCTGACCCAGATCATCGCCCCCAAGGCCGGCGAGACCGTGGTGGTCAGCGCGGCCAGCGGTGCGGTGGGCGGTGCGGTGGGCCAGCTGGCCAAGGCGCGCGGCTGCCGCGTGGTGGGCCTGGCCGGCGGCCCGGCCAAGTGCGAGGCGGTGGTGAACGAGCTGGGCTTCGATGCCTGCATCGACTACAAGGCCCATCCGGACCTGCGCTCGCTCAGCAAGGCGCTGAAGGACGCCTGCCCCGATGGCGTCGACGGCTACTTCGAGAACGTCGGCGGCATGATCCTGGACGCGGTGATGCTGCGTGCCAACGCCTTCAGCCGCATCGCCTTCTGCGGCATGATCGCCGGCTACAACGGCGAGCCGATCCCGATGGCCAACCCGGCGCTGATTCTGGTCAACCGCATGAAGCTCGAGGGCTTCATCGTCAGCGAGCACATGCAGCTCTGGCCCGAGGCGCTGAAGGAGCTGGGCACGATGGTGGCCACCGGCAAGTTCAAGTACCGCGAGACCGTGGCCCAGGGCCTGGAGAGCGCGCCCGAGGCCTTCCTGGGCCTGCTCAAGGGCAAGAACTTCGGCAAGCAGCTGGTCAAGCTCGTCTGATGGCTGAGCGGCCGCCCATCGCCTGGACGGCAGCGCGCTTCGAGGGCCTGTCGACAGACGACCTGTACGACGCGCTGCAACTGCGCGCCCGCGTCTTCATCCTGGAGCAGGGGCCCTACCTGGACCTGGATGGCCTGGACCGCCACAGCCTGCACCTGCTGGGCCGCCTGGCCGCGCCCTGGGGCGCGCTGCCGGCGGGCGAGGCGGTGCTGTACCTGCGGGTGGTGGATCCCGGCCTGAAATACGACGAGCCCTCGATCGGCCGCGTGGTGGCGCACGCTGCATTGCGCGGCACCGGCCTGGGCCGCGCGCTGGTGGCCGAGGGCCTGCGCCACACCGACGCCGCCTGGCCCGGCCAGGCCAACCGCATCAGCGCGCAGGCGCATCTGCAGCGCTTCTACGCCGAGTTCGGCTATGCGCCCGTGGGCGAGCCCTACAGCGAAGACACCATTCCCCACATCCAGATGCTGCGCCCGGCGCAGCGCTGAAGGAGTTCACGATGAAACGATTGGCAGGCCGCGCGGCGGTCATCACCGGTGCCGGTTCGGGCTTCGGCCTGGAACTCTCGCGGCTGCTGGCCGGGCAGGGCATGCACCTGGTGATGGCCGACGTGCAGGCGGCGGCGCTGGAAGCCGCTGCACAGGAGATGCGCGGCCTGGGCGCCGAGGTGCTGGCCCAGGTGGTGGATGTCTCCAAGGCCGATCAGGTTGAGGCGCTGGGCGCGGCCACGCTGGCGCGCTTCGGTGCCCCGGGCGTGGTTTTCAACAACGCCGGCGTGGGCGCCGGTGGCCTGATCTGGGAGCACACCCTCAAAGACTGGGAATGGGTGGTGGGCGTCAACCTGATGGGCGTGGCCCACGGCGTGCGCGTCTTCACGCCGATGATGCTGGCTGCTGCCCAGGCCGATCCGACCTTTGAGGGCCACATCGTCAACACCGCGTCGATGGCCGGGCTGCTGAACGCGCCCAACATGGGCGTCTACAACGTCACCAAGCACGCGGTGGTGTCGATGAGCGAGACGCTGTACCAGGACCTGCGCCTGGTGACCGACCAGATCAGCGCCAGCGTGCTGTGCCCATATTTTGTGCCCACCGGCATCCACCAGAGCGAGCGCAACCGGCCGGCCGAGATGGCCAATGCCGGCGCTGGGCCCACGCGCAGCCAATTGATCGGCGCGGCCATGGCCGAGAAGGCGGTGACCAGCGGCAAGGTCAGCGCGGCCCAGGTGGCACAGTTCGTGGTGGATGCCATCCTGGCCGATCGCTTCTACATCTACAGCCACCCGCACGCTTTGGGCGGCGTGCAGGTGCGGCTGGAGGACATCATGCTGCAGCGCAACCCGACCGACCCGTTCAAGGAGCGGCCGGAGCTGGGCGAGCGGCTGCGCGCCCAGCTGCGTGGCTGAGCGGCGGGGTCAGCGGGCGGGCAGGGCCGACAGGCTGCCCAACGCGCTGCGGCCGAACAGGGTCACGGTGTGCACCTTGGCTGAGCCGCCTGCGGGCACCACCACGGTGGTCTGGTTGTTGATGGCCTTGTCCCAGCTTGCTTCGCTGACGCCGTCCCCGTCGAGGTCATCCGCCACGGTGTTGTTTTCCTCCGGCGTGATGTCGTTGAGGTTATCGCAGCAGTAGCGGACCACGCGCATGGTGTTGGCGCCGCCGGTGAGTTGGATGCCGACGTACCGGGTCAGGGACTCGGGCGACGGCGTCGCGGTGGAGACGACGTAGCTGAAGCGACCCCCGGCCGGCTGATACCCGTAGTCGCCGACATCGCTGTCGTTGTAGCGCATCAGGTTCACGCTGACCGGCTCCGTGCCCGGGTTGGTCAGCGTGTAAACCTGCTTCAGCTGGTAGCTGCCCGCCACCGCGCCGAGGGTCAGTGCCTGCTTCAGGTCGACCTGCAGCGACCCTACCACGTAGCTGCTCTTGGCCTTGTTGCCTTGGCTCTGCTTGACGCTTTCAACGCCGTAGAGGGCGCCGTCGAAGTACATACCGGACTTGTAGCTCATGTCGTAGGTGTCATCGTCGGCGGTGGTGTAGACCAGCGCCTCCATGAAGCTGCCAGCGCCATCGACGGTGACCTGGGCGGTGCCGCTGGGCGACGACTGGCTCAGGACCGCCGTCGGGCCATTCAGCACCATGGGCTGCGCCTTGGGGGCTGCCTGCAGCAGCGGCGTGGCCAGCGCCGCCAGCAGCGCGGCGCACAGCGGCAGATGGCGGGTGATCGGGGTGTGGTTCATGGGTCCTCTCCTGTGCTTGAGGGTGATGGGGTGAAGCGGATCCTAGGCAGGGGCGGTGGCCGGCACATCCTCTGATCTGTGGAAGAGGCCAGTTCGGCGGTGCTGCGCGCGCATCTGGCACACTCCCGCGCTTCCCGCGACTTCTCCCTTTCCCGTGTTGGACAAGATCCTGTTGCAGATCGCCGCCGAGCTGACCGTTCGGCCGGCCCAGGTCAAGACGGCGGTGGAACTGTTGGACGGTGGTGCCACCGTCCCGTTCATCGCCCGGTACCGCAAGGAGGCCACCGACGGCCTCGATGACATCCAGCTGCGCGAGCTGGAATCCCGTCTGGCCTACCTGCGCGAGCTGGAGGACCGCCGCGCCGCGGTGCTCAAGAGCATTGACGAGCAGGGCAAGCTGACGCCGGCGCTGCGCGCGGCGATCGAGGCGGCGCCCACCAAGCAGGAACTGGAAGACCTGTACCTGCCCTACAAGCCCAAGCGGCGCACCAAGGGCATGATCGCCCGCGAGGCGGGTATCGAGCCGCTGGCCGATCGCCTGTTCGCTGATCCGGCCCTGGACCCGCTGACCGAGGCCCAGGCCTTTGTCGCCGCGTATGACGGCGGTGCCGCCAAGCTGGCCGAGGCTGGCTTCGCCGATGCCTTGGCGGTGCTCGACGGGGTGCGCGACCTGCTCAGCGAGCGCTGGGCCGAGGACGCTGGGCTGGTGGGCACGCTGCGCGAATGGCTGTGGGCCGAGGGCCTGTTCCAGGCCAAGCTGGCGCCGGGCAAGGACGAACACCACCCCGACCACAGCAAGTTCCGCGACTACTTCGACTACGACGAGCCGATCCGCACCGTGCCCAGCCACCGTGCGCTGGCGGTGTTCCGCGGCCGGGCGCTGGAGATCCTGGACGCCAAGCTGGTGCTCGATGAAGAGATCGTGGCTGGCCAGCCCACGCTGGCCGAGGGCCGCATCGCCCACCACCTGGGCTGGCGCCATGGCAAGCGCCCAGGCGATGAGCTGATCCGCAAGACGGTGGCCTGGACCTGGAAGGTCAAGCTCTCGATGAGCCTGGAACGTGATCTGTTCGGCCGCCTGCGCGAGGCGGCCGAGGCCACCGCGATCAAGGTCTTTGCCGAGAACCTGCGCGATCTGCTGCTGGCCGCCCCCGCCGGCCAGCGGGTGGTGATGGGGCTGGACCCCGGCATCCGCACCGGCGTGAAGGTGGCGGTGGTCAGTGACACGGGCAAGGTGCTGGCCACCAGCACGGTGTACCCGCACGAGCCCAAGTGCGATTGGGAGGGCAGCCTGCACACGCTTGGCCGCCTGGTGGCGGCGCATGGCGTCAACCTGATCGCGATCGGCAACGGCACCGCCAGCCGCGAGACCGACAAGCTGGCGGCCGACCTGATCAAGCGCATCGCCAGCCTGGCCCCTGATGTCAGGCTGGAAAAGGTGGTGGTCAGCGAGGCCGGCGCCTCGGTCTACTCGGCGTCCGAGTTCGCCAGCAAGGAGCTGCCGGACCTGGACGTGAGCCTGCGCGGCGCGGTGTCGATCGCTCGCCGGCTGCAGGATCCGCTGGCCGAGCTGGTGAAGATCGAGCCCAAGAGCATCGGCGTCGGCCAGTACCAGCACGACGTCAACCAGAGCGAGCTGGCGCGCACGCTGGACGCGGTGGTGGAAGACTGCGTGAACAAGGTGGGGGTGGATCTGAACACCGCCTCGGCGCCGCTGCTGTCGCAGGTGTCTGGCCTGAGCAGCTCGGTGGCCAACAGCATCGTGCGCTGGCGCGAGGCCAACGGCCGCTTCGTCAGCCGCCAGCAGTTGCTGCAGGTGGCCGGCCTGGGGGCCAAGACCTTCGAGCAGGCGGCGGGTTTCCTGCGCATCCGCGGTGGCGACAACCCGCTGGACCTGTCCGGTGTGCACCCCGAGACCTACCCGGTGGTCGAGAAGATCATCGCCGCCGCCGGTCGGCCGATCCAGGAGCTGATCGGCAATGCCGACGTGATCCGCAAGCTGCGCCCCGAGGCCTTTGCGGATGAGCGCTTCGGTGCGATCACCGTGAAGGACATCCTGGCCGAGCTGGAGAAACCCGGCCGCGACCCGCGCCCCGACTTCAAGGTGGCCCGCTTCAACGATGGCGTCGAGGACATCAAGGACCTGAAGGAGGGCATGGTGCTGGAAGGCACGGTGTCCAACGTCGCGCAGTTCGGCGCCTTCGTCGACCTGGGCGTGCACCAGGACGGTCTGGTGCATGTGAGCCAGCTGTCGAACAAGTTTGTCAACGACGCGCGCGAAGTGGTGAAGACCGGCGACATCGTCAAGGTGCGCGTGCTGGAGGTGGACCTGCCACGCAAGCGCATCAGCCTGACGATGAAGCTGGACACGGCGCCCTCCCAGAAGGGCCGCAGCGGCGACAACAGTTACCGAGCGCCGGCGCGCGGCGAGCGCAGCCACGGCGCAGGCCAGCGCCAGGCCGAGGCGCCCAGTGCCATGGCCGCGGCCTTCGCCAAGCTCAAGCGCTGACGGCCATGGCCGCGCCCGCGCTGCGTGTGCTCGCCGGCCTGACGGCGCGCCGCTGGCTGCAAGAGCGCGGCTGGCGGCCGCAGGATGTGCGCGTGGTGCCGGCCGCCGCGGGCGGCCCCAAGGGCCTGGTGCTGAACCCGCTGGACCGCTTCCTGTTTGGCCACTGGCTGGCCGGCGACGGGCCGACGGTCCACCTGCTGGGCGCTTCGATCGGCGCCTGGCGCATGGCCGCTGCCTGCTGTGCCGATGCCGACACGGCGCTGGCCCGACTGGCTGACGCCTATGTTGCCCAGAACTATCCGCATGCCCCTGGCCGCTCGCCGACCGCGGCGACCGTCAGCGCGGTTTTCAACGACACCCTCGTGCCGCACGTCGGCGCCGTGGCCGATGAGCTGTTGTCGCACCCGCGGCGGCGCCTGCATGTGTTCACCAGCCGCGGCCGCCACCTGCTGAGCCGCGAGGGGCGGTGGCGCACGCCGCTGGGCTATGGCGCCGCCTTCTTCAGCAACCTGGCCAGCCGCCGGGCGCTGGGCGGCTGGCTGGAACGCGTGGTCTTCTCCGACCCGCGTGACCCGCTGCCGCTGCCGTTGGACGACTTCCGCACCCGCCAGGTGGCGCTGTCAGCAGGCAACCTGCAGCCCGCGGTGCTGGCCAGCTGTTCCATCCCCTTCTGGCTGAAGGCAGTGCACGACATCCCGGGTGCGCCGCCCGGTGCCTACTGGGACGGCGGCATCACCGACTACCACCTGCACCTGCGCTATGACCAGTTGGCAGGCGACGGCCTGGTGCTGTACCCGCACTTCCAGCCCAGCGTGGT
This sequence comes from Ideonella aquatica, assembly GCF_018069755.1. Taxonomy (GTDB): domain Bacteria; phylum Pseudomonadota; class Gammaproteobacteria; order Burkholderiales; family Burkholderiaceae_C; genus Ideonella; species Ideonella aquatica. Next base: position 133,983 of record NZ_JAGQDE010000009.1, read on the forward strand.
GCCTGGCTGGCTGGACAAGGGCCTGCGGGCGCGCCACCGCGCCAGCCGCGCGCTCGACCGCGTGGTGCTGCTGGTGCCCTCGGCCGAGTGGATCGCCCGCCTGCCCGGCGGCAAGCTGCCCGACCGGGACGACTTCAAGCGCTTTGGCGACGACCTGACCGGCCGGATGCGCTGCTGGCGCGCCGCGATCGACGCCAGCCGCCAACTGGCCGATGAGTTCGCCAACGCGGTGCAAGGCGGCCGCCCGCTGCCGATCGAGCCGCTGCACTGAACCGGCGGTTACATCCTCGGCCAACCGGCACGGGGGCTCGTGCGTTGAGGGCTCAGGAGCGGCCCTTCGAGCCGTGTTGCACACTCACTGCCATGAACACTCGTCTGATTCGCCTGTCCTCCGTCATCGTCTGCGCCGGCCTGCTGGCCGCTTGCGCCAACCCGCGCCAGGCGCCGGTCTATGAAGAAGGCGCCACCTGGTCGAGCCAGCGCGCCGGCCTGCAGTACGGCACGATCCGCGCCATCGACGATGTCGCCCCGCGTGAGAACACCAGCGGCGCGGGTGCGCTGATCGGCGGTGTCGTGGGCGCCGTGGTCGGCCGCCAGTTCGGCTCCGGCAGCGGCCGCACCGCGGGCACCATCGTCGGCGCGGTGGGCGGCGCGGTGGCCGGCAACGAGATCGAAAAGCACAACACCCAGCCGGCTGCTCGCTTCCGCGTGCAGGTGGCGATCGACGGCGGTCAGATGCGCACCTTCAACCTAGCGCAGATCGGTGACCTGCGACCCGGCGACCGCGTGGTGGTCGACGGCCAGACCGTGCGCCGGTACTGATCACGCCCAGGGCGGCTACAATCGGGCCATCCCCACCACAAGAGCAGAGAAAGGCGACACGGGTTATGACACCGCGAACTACGAGCTTCGTCACTGAGGTTTAGTCGGCCGCGGCTGGAATACACACGACCCCACGTCACCCCTGTTCCTGAAGAAAGCGCGGCTGCATCAGCTGCGCTTTTTTCTTTTCCGAAGGATGTCTCGATGATCACGATCACGCTGCCCGATGGCTCCCGACGCGAATTCCCCGCGCCTCTGACCGTGGCCGAGGTGGCCGCCTCGATCGGCACCGGCCTGGCCAAGGCCGCGCTGGGCGGCAAGGTGGGCAGCGGCGCCGCGGCGCGCCTCGTTGACACCAGCTTCCTGCTGGAGCAAGACAGCGCACTGGCCATCATCACCGACAAACAGCCCGAAGGCCTGGAGCTGATCCGCCACTCCACCGCCCACCTGCTGGCCTATGCGGTCAAGGAGCTCTTCCCTGAGGCCCAGGTGACGATCGGCCCGGTGATTGACAACGGCTTCTACTACGACTTCTCGTACAAGCGCCCGTTCACCCCGGAGGACCTGGCCGCCATCGAGAAGAAGATGGCCGAGCTGGCCAAGAAGGACGAGCCGGTGGTGCGCCGCGTGCTGCCGCGCGACGAGGCGGTGGCGTACTTCAAGGGCCTGGGTGAGCACTACAAGGCCGAGATCATCGGCAGCATCCCGGCCGACCAGGACGTGTCGCTGTACCGCGAAGGCGCCTTCGAGGACCTGTGCCGCGGCCCGCACGTGCCCAGTACCGGCAAGCTCAAGCACTTCAAGCTGATGAAGGTGGCCGGCGCCTACTGGCGCGGCGACCACCGCAACGAGATGCTGCAGCGCGTCTACGGCACCGCCTGGGCCACCAAGGAAGAGCTGCAGCAGTACCTGACCATGCTGGAGGAGGCCGAGAAGCGTGACCACCGCCGTCTGGGCCGCGAGCTGGACCTGTTCCACATCGACGAGCACAGCCCCGGCACGGTGTTCTGGCACCCCAAGGGCTGGGCCGTGTGGCAGGAGGTGGAGCAGACCATGCGCCGCGTCTACCGCGACAACGGCTACCAGGAGGTCAAGGGTCCGCAGCTGCTGGACCAGGGCCTGTGGGAGAAGACCGGCCACTGGCAGAAGTACCGCGAGAACATGTTCACGACGGAATCGGAGAAGCGCGACTACGCGCTCAAGCCGATGAACTGCCCCGGCCACATCCTGATCTTCAAGCAGGGCATCAAGAGCTACCGCGACCTGCCGCTGCGCTTTGGCGAATTCGGCCAGTGCCACCGCAACGAGCCCACCGGTGGCCTGCACGGCATCATGCGGGTGCGCGGCTTCACGCAGGACGATGGCCACATCTTCTGCACCGAGGACATGATCCTGCCCGAGTGCCTGGCCTACACCACGCTGCTGCAGAAGGTCTACCGGGACTTTGGCTTCACCGAGATCCTCTACAAGGTGGCCACCCGCCCCGAGCAGCGCATCGGCAGCGAGGAGGCCTGGGACAAGGCCGAGCACGCGCTGATGGAAAGCCTGCGCCAGAGCGGCGTGGACTTCGTCGTCTCGCCGGGCGACGGCGCCTTCTACGGCCCGAAGATCGAGTACACGCTGAAGGACGCGCTGGGCCGCCAGTGGCAGTGCGGCACGATGCAGGTCGATTTCTTCATGGCCGAGCGCCTGGGTGCCGAGTACGTGGCCGAGGACGGCAGCCGCCGCCACCCGGTCATGCTGCACCGCGCCATCGTCGGCAGCCTGGAGCGCTTCATCGGCATTCTGATCGAGCAGCACGCCGGCGCGCTGCCGCTGTGGCTGGCGCCGACCCAGGTGGTGGTGGCCAATATCACCGACGCCCAGGCCGATGCTGTGCAGGAAGTGGTGAAAACGCTGCAAAAACAAGGAGTTAGGGTCCAGGCAGATTTGCGCAACGAGAAAATCACGTATAAAATCCGTGAGCATTCCATGCAGAAGGTCCCGTTCATCCTGGTCATTGGTGACAAGGAGAAGGCAAGCGGGGCCGTCGCGGTGCGCGCCCGGGGCAACCAGGATCTGGGGGTGATGCCGGTCAGCGACTTCCTCGCGAAGCTCGCGTCCGACATCGCAGCCAAGGTCTGAGGACGCCTCGGCTTTTTTGCGCTCCAGAGTTTTTGTGTCGGGTCCCGTCCTTGCCTCGGGGCCTGTTGCAGGGGTTTGAACCATCGCTACCTTTCTCGACCGCCGGATTCCCAATGTCGAGCGCAAGCACCGACTGAACCGCGAGATCACCGCTTCCTCCGTGCGCCTGAACGGCCTCGAGAACGAGCCGCTGGGCATCGTCAGCATCCAGGAGGCGCTGCGCTTGTCGGCCGAACACGACGTGGATCTGGTTGAGATCGCGGCCCAGGCCGATCCGCCGGTATGCCGGCTGATGGACTACGGCAAGTTCAAGTACCAGGAGCAAAAGCGCGCCGCCGAAGCCAAGTCCAAGCAAAAGATCATCGAGGTCAAGGAAGTCAAGTTCCGGCCCGGCACCGACGAAGGCGACTACAACATCAAGATGCGCAACCTGCGCCGCTTCATCGCCGAGGACGGCGACAAGGGCAAGGTCACTTTGCGCTTCCGGGGCCGTGAGATCACCCACCAGGACATCGGCATGCGCCTGCTGGAGCGCATCCGCGACGAACTGGCGGATGTGGCAGTGGTCGAGCACATGCCCAAGCTGGAAGGCCGCCAGATGATCATGGTGCTGGCGCCCAAGAAGAAGTCGTAACCGATTCGCGCCCTGGTCTGGTCACCGGGGCGATGAAGAAAAGCCGCTGCAGGCCATCAAGCGCACCACGCCCGTGGGGCCGCCCAGCAGAGGTCATTGATAAGGAGCATCACATGCCCAAGATGAAGACCAAGAGCAGCGCCAAGAAGCGCTTCCGCGTCCGCCCGGGTGGCACCGTCAAGCGCGGCCAAGCCTTCAAGCGTCACATCCTGACCAAGAAGACCACCAAGAACAAGCGTCACCTGCGTGGTGCAGCCAATGTGCATGAGACCAACATGGGTCACATGGCGCAGATGCTGCCGTTCGCTGGTCTGTAATCACCACCAAGAAGGAGTCAACATATGCCTCGCGTCAAACGTGGTGTGACCGCCCGCGCTCGTCACAAGAAGGTTCTGGCCCTCGCCAAGGGTTTCCGCGGCCGCCGCAAGAACGTCTTCCGCATCGCCAAGCAGGCGGTGATGAAGGCGGGCCAGTACGCCTACCGTGACCGCCGCACCAAGAAGCGCGTCTTCCGCCAGCTGTGGATCGCCCGTATCAACGCTGCCACGCGTGGTCTGGGTCTGACCTACAGCAAGTTCATCGCCGGCCTGAAGAAGGCCCAGATCGACCTGGACCGCAAGGTGCTGTCGGACATGGCGATCCACGATCCGGCCGCTTTTGCTGCCATCGTCGACAAGGTGAAGGCCCAGCTCGCTTGATCCTCTGGAGGCTGCCGCCGGTGCCCGCGCGCCGGCAGCGCCCTCAGGACCTCGAAGGCCTCACCTGCCGGTGCGGCCTTTTTTCATTTTTTCCCTGCTTGCAATGAACGATCTCGAACAACTGGTGCAGGCCGCGCGCGAGGATTTCGCCGCCGCCGTGACACCGGCCGAGCTGGAGAACGCCAAGGCCCGCTTCCTGGGCAAGGCTGGTCGCGTCACCGACCTGCTCAAGGGCATGGCCGCGCTCAGCCACGAGGACAAGAAGACCCGCGGCGCCGAGATCAACCAGACCAAGCAGGCGATCGAGTCGCTGCTGAGCGAGCGCCGTGCCGCGCTGGCCGACGCCGAGCTGCAGGCGCAGCTGCGCGCCGAGGCGCTGGATGTCACGCTGCCCGGCCGCCAGCCGCGCGCCCAGGGGGGGCTGCACCCGATCACCCGCAGCATGGAGCGCGTCGAGGCGATCTTCGGCTCGATGGGTTTTGATGTGGCCGACGGCCCCGAGATCGAGGAAGACTGGTTCAACTTCACCGCGCTGAACACGCCGGCCGACCACCCGGCGCGCTCGATGCACGACACCTTCTACGTCGACACGGTGGCGCCCGATGGCTCAGGCCACCTGCTGCGCACGCACACCAGCCCGATGCAGGTGCGCTACGCGGTGCAGCACGTCAAGCGCCACCAGGCGCTGCTGGATGCCGGCCAGACCATGCCCGAGATCCGCGTCATCGCGCCGGGCCGCACCTACCGCGTCGACAGCGATGCCACCCACTCGCCGATGTTCCACCAGTGCGAAGGCCTGTGGATCGGCGAAAACGTGTCGTTCAAGGACCTGAAGGCGGTGTTCGCCGACTTCTTCCGCACCTTCTTCGAGACCGACGACCTGACGATCCGCTTCCGGCCGTCCTTCTTCCCGTTCACCGAGCCTTCGGCCGAGGTGGACATCGCTTTTGCCTCGGGTCCGCTCAAGGGCCGCTGGCTGGAGGTGGCCGGCTCTGGCCAGGTGCATCCGAACGTGGTGCGCAACTTCGGCCTCGACCCCGAGCGCTACATCGGCTTCGCCTTCGGCATGGGCTTTGATCGCCTGACCATGCTGCGCTACGGCGTCAACGACCTGCGCCAGTTCTTCGACGGCGACCTGCGCTTCCTGGCCCAGTTCCAGTGAGCCCGCGCGTCCCCGAGAACCCCCAACGGATCTGAAGCATGCAATTCCCCGAGTCCTGGTTGCGCGAGTTCTGCAACCCCGCCATCACCACCGCCGAACTGGCCGAGCTGCTGACCATGGCCGGCCTGGAGGTCGAAGAGCTGCGCCCGGTGGCGCCGGCCTTCTCGAAGATCGTGGTGGCCGAGATCGTCGAAGCCGAACAGCACCCCAATGCCGACCGCCTGCGCGTGTGCCGTGTCGATGCCGGCCCGCACAGCAAGGACGGTCCGCTGCAGATCGTCTGCGGCGCGCCCAATGCGCGCGCCGGCATCCGCGTGCCGCTGGCCCTGGTGGGGGCTGAGCTGCCGCCAGCGGAAGAGGGCGGTGCGCCCTTCGCGATCAAGGTGGGCAAGCTGCGTGGCGTCGAGAGCTTTGGCATGCTGTGCTCGGCGCGCGAGCTCCAGCTCAGCGAGGACCACGGCGGTTTGCTCGAGCTGCCGCTGGATGCGCCGCTGGGCCAGGACATCCGCCAGTTCCTGAACCTGGATGACACGCTGTTCACGCTCAAGCTCACGCCCAACCTGGCGCACTGCCTGAGTGTCTACGGCATTGCGCGCGAGGTGAGCGCGCTGACCGGTGCGCCGCTCGTCACGCCCGCGATCGCCCCGGTGGCGCCGGCCATCGACGCCACGCTGCCGGTCGACGTGCAGGCCAGCGACCTGTGCGGTCGTTTCAGCGGCCGCATCGTGCGCGGCGTCAACCCGAAGGCGGCCACGCCGGCCTGGATGGTCGAGCGCCTGGCGCGCTGCGGCCAGCGCGCGGTGAGCCCGCTGGTCGACATCTCGAATTACGTGATGTTCGAGTACGGTCGGCCCTCGCACATCTTCGACCTGGACAAGATCCACGGCGGCCTGCAGGTGCGCTGGGCGCGCGCGGGCGAGTCGCTCAAGCTGCTCAACGGCAACACCGTCGAGCTCGATGGCCAGGTCGGCATCATCGCCGACGACCAGGCGGTGGAGTCGCTGGCCGGCATCATGGGCGGCGACGCCACGGCCGTGTCGGACGACACCGCCAACATCTACATCGAAGCCGCCTTCTGGTGGCCGACCGCGGTGGCCGGACGCTCGCGCCGCTACCACTTCGCCACCGACGCCGGCCACCGCTTCGAGCGGGGTGTTGATCCGCAGGGCACGGTCGAACACATCGAGCGCATCACCGCGCTGGTGCAGCAGATCTGCGGCGGCCAGGCCGGCCCGGTGACCGATGTGCAGCCGGCGATGCCGCAGCGCGCACCGGTGCGCCTGCGCGTGGCGCGTGCCGCCAAGGTGATCGGCATGCCGGTCACCCAGGCCCAGTGCGCAGGCGTGCTGCAGCGCCTGGGCCTGCCGTTCACACAAGCCGACGGCGAGCTCACCGTGACGCCGCCCAGCTGGCGCTTTGACATCACGCTCGAGGAAGACCTGATCGAGGAGGTGGCGCGCGTGCTGGGCTACAACAGCCTGCCCGACACCCCGCCGCAGGCGCCGGTCACCGCGCGCGTGCGCCCCGAGGCGCGCCGCGGCGCCCACGGCGTCCGCCATGCGCTGGCCGCACTCGACTTCCAGGAGACGATCAACTTCAGCTTCGTCGAGGCACGCTGGGAGCAGGAGCTGGCCGGCAACCCCGACCCGATCAAGGTGCTGAACCCGATCGCCGCGCCGCTGGCCGTGATGCGCTCCAGCCTGCTGGGCAGCCTGGTGGGCGTGCTGAAGTACAACCTGGCGCGCAAGGCGCCGCGGGTGCGGGTGTTCGAGCTGGGCCGCGTGTTCCGCCGCGATGCCTCGGTGGCCTCCACTGACGCCAGCGTGGCTGGCGTGTCGCAGCCGATGCGCGTGGCGGGCCTGAGCTGGGGACCGGCCACGCCGCTGCAGTGGGGCCAGCCCGAGCGCCCTGTTGACTTCTTCGACCTCAAGGCTGATGTCGAGCGCCTGCTGGCGCCGCGCGTGGCCCGCTTCGTCCCGGCCGAACACCCGGCCATGCACCCGGGCCGCTGCGCCGAGGTGCTGCTGGATGGCGTGAGCATCGGCCACCTGGGCGAGCTGCACCCGAAGTGGCGTCAGGCCTACGAGCTGCCGTCGGCGCCGATGCTGTTCGAGCTGGACCTGGCGGCGGTGCAGCAGCGCAATGTGCCGCTGGCCCAGCCAGTACCGCGTCAGCAGGCGGCACTGCGCGATCTGGCGCTGGTGGTGTCCGATCAGGTGGCGCACGACGCGCTGGTGGCCACGCTGGCCGATGATCCGCTGGTGCGCCAGGTCACACTGTTCGACATCTACCGGCCCAAGGCCCCCAGCGCCGACATCGGCGCCGGCGAGCGCAGCCTGGCCCTGCGCCTGGCGCTCCTCGACGACGAGGCCACACTGACCGACGAGCGCATCGACGCCGCCGTGGCCGCCGCCGTGGCCCGCGCCCAGGCCGCGTTTGGCGCTCGCCTGCGCGGCTGAGCCCCTGCATGACATCCGGTGCGAGACACACCATGAACACAGAACAGCCGATCGACGACACCTCTGCCGCCGGTGCCGCACCGCTGGTCATCCTGCCCAGCCTGGAGACGCCCACGCTGACCAAGGCCGAGCTCAGCGAGCTGCTGTTCGAGCGCCTGGGCCTGAACAAGCGCGAGTCGAAGGACATGGTCGAGGCCTTCTTCGAGATCGTCAACGCCGCGCTGGTGTCGGGTGAGGACGTCAAGCTCTCGGGTTTCGGCAACTTCACGATCCGCCGCAAGGCGCCCCGGCCCGGCCGCAACCCGCGCACCGGCGAAGCCATCCCGATCGCCGCACGCAATGTGGTCACATTCCACGCCAGCCAAAAGTTGAAGGCTCTTGTCCAAGGCGACGTGTCTCCGGACGAAGACTTCGAGTAAAGTCTCAAGTCCTCTGGGCCAGGGCCTTGATTTGTCATGGAAGAGCGGGACCAACGCCTGCCGGATATACCGGCCAAGCGCTACTTCACCATCGGTGAGGTCAGCGAGCTCTGTGGCGTCAAACCCTATGTGCTGCGTTACTGGGAGCAGGAGTTCACCCAGCTCAAGCCGGTCAAGCGGCGCGGCAACCGCCGTTACTACCAGCACCACGAGGTGCTGCTGATCCGTCGCATCCGTGACCTGCTCTACGACCAGGGCTTCACGATCAGCGGTGCCCGCAACCGGCTCAGCGATGCCGCCGCGGTGGCGTCTGGCGCCGGCGCTTCCGAACTCACCGCGCAGGAGTCCGACCTGTCGGACGCCACGGCCGGTATCGAGGTCATCGAGCTGAGCCTCGACGATCTGCCCGTGCATCTGAGCACCCGCCATGTCCGCCAGGAGCTTTTGGCGATTCGCGAATTGCTCGATGTCTGAAAACGCCTGATTTCAGGCTATACTGCGAGCTTCGTCGGGGTGTAGCGCAGCCTGGTAGCGCACTTGCATGGGGTGCAAGGGGTCGCGAGTTCGAATCCCGCCACCCCGACCATTGAAAAAGCCAAGGCCCGGTACCGCAAGGTGCCGGGCCTTTTGCTTGTGTGTGCCGTTGTCGAGTGCGCCGCTGTTGAGTGCGCCGCGTACGGTGTACGCCGCGAAAAGGGGGGCTCAGGCGCTGGCCGGCGGATCGGCGTCCTGGGCCAGCTGCAGCAGTCCCTCGGGCAGCTGCTTGGTGGGCTTCACGCCCAGCTCGCGCAGCATCTCGGCCTGGCGGATCACGTTGCCGCGACCGCTGTGCAGCTTGGCCTGCGCGCCGTCGTAGGCGTCGCGTGCCTGCTTCAGACGCTCGCCTACCTTCTCCAGGTCGGTCACGAAGCCGCAGAGCTTGTCGTAGAGCTCTGCACCGCGCCGCGCGATGTCCTGCGCGTTGCGGTTCTGGGCCTCCTGGCGCCACAGGTGGGCCACGGTGCGCACCACGAACAGCAGCGTCGACGGACTCACCAGCAGCACGTTGCGCTGCCAGGCATCCATGAAGAGCTCGCTGTCGCTGGTCACGGCCAGCATGAAGGCCGGCTCTACCGGCACGAAAGCCAGCACGAAGTCCAGCGACTGCAGCCCGTAGAGCTGCTGGTAGCCTTTCTCGGACAGATCGCGGATGTGCTTGCGCACCGATTCGAGGTGCAGGCGCAGTGCCGCCGCGCGGGCGTCGTCGTCAGCGGCGTTGACGAAGCGCTCGTAGGCCAGCAGCGAGACTTTGGCGTCGACCACCAGGCTGCGTCCCTCGGGCAGCTCGATCACCACGTCGGGCTGGGCGCGGCTGCCGTCCTCGCGGGTCTGGCTGTCCTGCACCTTGTATTCGTGGCCCTTGCGCAGGCCCGAGGCCTCCAGCACGCGCTCCAGCACCAGCTCGCCCCAGTTGCCCTGGGTCTTGGCCTGGCCCTTGAGGGCGCGTGTCAGGTCCTTGGCATCCTGGCTCAGTGCCTGGTTCAGCGCGGCCAGCTGGCGCACCTGTTCGGCCAGCGCGCTGCGGTCCTTGCCTTCCTGGACATAGACCTCCTCGACCTTGCCCTTGAACTCGCCCAACTGCTGTCGCAGCGGATCGAGCAACTGGGAGAGGCTGGCCTGGTTCTGCTCGGCAAAGCGGCGCGACTTGTCCTCAAGGATCTCGTTGGCCAGCGCCTTGAATTGCAGGGAGAGCGCCTCGCGCGCGTCCTGCAGCTCCTTCAGGCGCAGCTCGGCGCTGCGGCGCTCGCTGTCCAGGCGGGCGCGGGTGTCGGCCAGTTCGGCCTGGGCGCTGGCCTGGGTGTCAGTCAGCGCGGTGATGCGCGCCTGGTTCTGCGCCAAGGTGGCCTGTGCGCTTGCCAGCTGCTCGCCCAGCGATTCAGCACGCTCCTGCCAGCGGGCCAGGTGGTTGCTGCCCTCGTCCAGTTCGCGGCGCCAGGCCTCGGACTGGGCGCGCAGGGCCTGGTGCTGGCTGCGCTCCAGGCCCAGGCTCTGGGTGAGGCCCGCCACGCGTTCGTGGAGCGCGGCGCTGTCAGCGCGTGCGCGGGCCGTGGCCAGCCACCCACCCAGCAGGGCACCGGTGAGCAGGGCCCCGAAGAGCAGGGCCAGCAGCAGGGGATCGAGGGACATCGGGCGGCGGGTGGAGCGGATCGGCCACCCACTATAGCCAGCCCGACGGGCGTTGCTCAGGGCGCCGGTTCGGCGGTGGGTGGACGCAGCTCGTCGACGCGGTAGCCTTCTTGCAGCAGCGCCTTGCGCAGCCAGTCAGGGTGCGGACCCTGGCCGTCCCAGGTGTCGCCGCTGATCGGGTGCCGGTACTTGACGGCGGCCGGCTGCGCAGGCGCAGGCGCGGGGGCGGGCAGCGCGGACTCGTCGGTCAGGTCGGCGGTGGTGATGCCCCAGTACTCCATCAGGGCCTCAATGCGGGCGATGACGGCGGCGCGTTCACGCCGGGACAGCGGGGTCGGCGCCGCGGGCGCGAAGAGCGCCTCGGCGGTCTCGGGCAGGGGATCGGGATCGGACATCGTGAAAAGGAACGGGGCCCGGCACCTGTCGGTGGCGGGCCCCGTGGGCCATCAGGCCTTCTTGGACAGGAGCTCCTCAAGCTCCTTGCAGGACGGTGCACACACCGCCTGTGCCTTGCCCAGCAGCTTGCGGGTCTTCAGCTGCGCCCGAGGGCGGTGCTTGCCGCAGAGAAAGCAGGACATCGTGGCGGCGCCGAAGGCACCTGTCGCCGAGAACGGCGAACCAGCCACTTTGGAACGGTAACGTAGACCACCGGCATCGATGGCCGTCTTGGGATCGTCCTTGGCCAGAATGACCTCCTTGATTTCGAGTCGTCGACGACAGCCGATGCCGCAGCGGTCTGGCCAACCTGTCAGGGTATCCTTCACAGGAAGCCGTCAGCGTGCATCGGGCAACTCCTGATTATCTCATGCCGACGATCACCGGGCATGCCCGGCACGGCGCGACTTTCTGGGGGTTTGCCCCCGGAATGCGCCACATCAAGAAGAGCAAGCCGCCTGCTCAGTCGGCCGACGACACCGAACCACTGCCCGCCACCTGGCGCGTGACCTGCGCCGGGCGGCCGCGGTAGCGCACATCGCCAGAACCGGCCACCGAGGCACTGACGCGCTCGCTGGCGCGTACCTCGGCATCACCGCTGCCCGCCACGCTGATGGTGACGTCTCGGCAGTTCAGCTCCGACGCCGCCACGTTGCCGGAGCCGGCCACCGACATCGCGGCCTGTTCGCAGCGCCCGGACAGGCGGATGTCGCCCGAGCCGGCCAGCTTCAGCTCGAGGCGGCCAATGTCGAGGGTCTGGCCCTGCAGGTCGCCGGAGCCGGCCACGCGCAGCGCCAGCGCCGGCAGCTTGAAATCCTGCAGCCGCACGTCACCGCTGCCCTTGAGGTCCAGCGCCGCCAGGCTGGGCACCTGCACTTGCACGGTGACGGGTCCGCTGCGTTGGGGGTAGGACTCGGTCTGGCGGATCACCAGGGTGTCGCCATCCAGTTCGGTCAGCACCTGCCGCACCGCGGCGGGTTCGCCGCGCACGGTGGCGCGCAGCGTGCCCGGTGACACCTGGACATCGATCGCGGCCTCGACGCGCAGGCGTTGGAACGCTCCCACGTTGCGTGGCTCCTCGACGGGAGCGGCGTGGACGGCGTTGGCCAGGCTCAGCAGGCAGGACACCAGAGCAAGGGAGTGGCGCATGGGAGGGGCTCCAAGGTGAGAATGCCGCCACCTTAAGGCCGGGCGAACGCACCCGCCAGCGTGCTGCGACAGACGGCAGCCTGGCCCGATCAGGCGTCGCTGACGTCGACCCAGCGCTGGTCGACCAGGCGCTGGTGCGGCCGGAACTGCGCCTTGTAGGCCATCTTCGGGCTGTCGGTGATCCAGTAGCCCAGGTACAGGTAGGGCAGCTGCATTTGCCGCGCCTGCTCGATCTGCCACAGCACGCCATAGGTGCCGTAGCTGGCCCGCACGTCGGGGTCGTAGAAGGTGTAGACCGCGGACAGTCCATCGCTGAGGATGTCGACGATCGAGACCATGCGCAGGGTGCCCGGCCCGCCGTCGTCCGCTGGCTCACGAAACTCCACCAGCCGCGAGTTGACGCGGCTTTGCAGCAGGAACTGGGTGTACTGGTCCACGCTGTCATGGTCCATCCCGCCGCCGGCATGGCGCCCCGCCTGGTAGCGCAGGTACAGCGCGTAATGCTCCTGGGCAAAGCCCAGGCGCATGACCCGCGCGCGCAGCTCACCGTGGCTCTTCCAGCAGCGGCGCTGGCTGCGATTGGGCATGAAGCGCTCAACCGGCAGGCGCATCGGCTCGCAGGCGCGGCAGCCGTCGCACAGCGGCCGGTAGGTGAACAGCCCGCTGCGGCGAAAGCCACAGGCGACCAGCGCCGAGTAGGTCTCGGCGTGGATCAGGTGGCCAGGGGTGGCGACCTGTGAGCGGGCCTGCCGGTGGGGCAGGTAGCTGCACGGATAGGGGGCGGTTGCGTAGAACTGCAACGACGCGAACGGGGCTTCCTTGGGGTGCGTCACAACGGCTCGGACCAGGGCAGCAGGTGGTTCCAGTGGCGCCGATCATAGGTCCAGGCGGGCGGCTCGGCATCGACCCGGTCGGCCAGCAGGGCTTCAAAGCGGCTGCGACCGATCGGCCGGGCGCCCAGGCTGGCCAGGTGGGCGGTCTCCTGCTGACAGTCGATCCAGTCCAGGCCGTGGCCACGGCACCAGGCCACCAGGGCGCACAGCGCGAGTTTCGAGGCATCGGTGCGGTGCGCGAACATCGACTCGCCGAACACCATGCGGCCGACCAGGTTCAGGTAGAGGCCACCGACCAGTTGGCCGTTGATCCAGGTCTCGACGCTGTGCGTGACACCGGCGCGGTGCAGCTCGGTGTAGGCCGCCACCATGGCCGGCACGATCCAGGTGCCGCGCTGGCCGTGGCGCGGCGTGGCGGCGCAGGCGCTGATGACGGCGCGCACGTCGTGGTCGAAGCGGATCTCGCAGGCCGGATCGGCCAGGAAGCGCTGCAGGCTGCGACGCAGCGAGCGCGAGAGCTTGAACTCGGCCACCGGCAGCACCATGCGCGGATCGGGCGTCCACCACAGCACCGGCTGACCCGGGCCGAACCACGGGAAGATGCCGTGGCGGTAGGCCTCGATCAGCCGCCGCACCGACAGGTCACCGCCCGCCGCCAGCAGACCGGGGGCGTCGGTGCGCTCATCCAGGGCCAAGGCGGTGGGCGGGAAGGGGGTGTCGTCGTGCAACCAGGGCAGGGCCATGGTGCGAGCATAGCCACAAGCGGCGCCGGCCCCATGAAAAAGGCCGCCCGAGGGCGGCCAGGATGCACGGCGTGTGCGGGTTCAGTTGGATGCGGCGCTGGCCACCACGGCCGGCGCCGGGGCCGCCGGCTCGGCCGTGGCCGGCGCGGTGACCGCCGGCGGGGACGCGTGGCTGGCGGCTGCGCCGTGGTTGGCCGCGCCAGCGCCCGGCAGCAGCGGCACGATCAGCAGCGCGACGATATTGATGATCTTGATCAGCGGGTTGACGGCCGGACCGGCGGTGTCCTTGTAGGGGTCGCCCACGGTGTCGCCGGTCACCGCGCTCTTGTGCGCCTCGGAGCCCTTCTTGTGCAGGGTGCCGTTGCTGTCGGTGAAGCCTTCCTCGATCAGCTTCTTGGCGTTGTCCCAGGCGCCGCCGCCAGTGCACATGCTGATGCCGACGAACAAGCCGGTGACGATGGTGCCCATCAGCAGGCCGCCCAGCGCGGCCGGGCCCAGCAGCTTGCCGACGATGATCGGCACCACCACCGGCAGCAGCGACGGGACGATCATCTCCTTGATCGCGGCGGTGGTCAGCATGTCGACCGCGGCGCTGTAGTCCGGCTTTTTCTTGCCGGCCATGATCTCGCCACCCTGGAACTGCCGGCGCACTTCCACCACCACCGAGCCGGCGGCGCGGCCGACGGCCTCCATCGCCATGGCGCCGAACAGGTAGGGGATCAGGCCGCCGATGAACAGGCCGACGATCACCATGTGGTTCGACAGGTCGAAGGTGACATTCAGGCCATGGGCTTCCAGCGCATGGGTGTAGTCGGCGAACAGCACCAGCGCGGCCAGACCGGCCGAGCCGATCGCGTAGCCCTTGGTCACCGCTTTGGTGGTGTTGCCCACGGCGTCCAGCGGGTCGGTCACGTCGCGCACGCTGTCGGGCAGCTCGGCCATTTCGGCGATGCCGCCACCGTTGTCGGTGATCGGGCCGTAGGCGTCCAGCGCAACGATGATGCCGGCCATGCTGAGCATGGCGGTAGCGCCGACGGCAATGCCGTACAGACCGGCCAGCGCGTAGGCGGCGATGATGGCCAGGCAGACCATGATCACCGGCCAGGCGGTGGACTTCATGCTGACGCCCAGACCGGCGATCACGTTGGTGCCGTGGCCGGTGGTGGAGGCCTGCGCCACGTGCTGCACCGGCGCGTACTGGGTGCCGGTGTAGTACTCGGTGATCCAGACCATGCCGGCGGTCAGCACCAGGCCCACGGCACAGCTGCCGAACAGCGCCATGGCCGACACCGAGCCGCCCGCAGCCAGCGCCAGGCCGGCCGGGAACATCATCGTGGTGACGAAATAGAAGGCCACCAGCGAGATCACGCCCGCGATGATCAGGCCCTTGTACAGCGCCGGCATGACGTTCTTCATGCCGGGGCTGGCCTTGACGAAGCTGCAGCCGATGATCGAGGCGATGATCGACACGCCGCCCAGCATCAGCGGGTAGACCGCCGCAGCCATGCTGGCCGACGAGGCCACCAGCAGCGCGCCCAGCGCCATCGTGGCGATCAGCGTGACCGCGTAGGTCTCGAACAGGTCGGCCGCCATGCCGGCGCAGTCGCCCACGTTGTCGCCCACGTTGTCGGCAATCACCGCGGGGTTGCGGGGGTCGTCTTCCGGGATGCCGGCCTCGACCTTGCCCACCAGGTCGGCGCCCACGTCGGCGCCCTTGGTGAAGATGCCGCCGCCCAGGCGGGCGAAGATCGAGATCAGGCTGGAGCCGAAGGCCAGACCCAGCAGCGGCTTGAGCGTGGCCGAGTCAGCCTGCGTGCCGCCGCTGAGGTACCAGAAGAAGGCGCCCACGCCCAGCAGGCCCAGGCCGACCACCAGCATGCCGGTGATGGCGCCGCCCTTGAAAGCCACATCCAGCGCCGGGCCGATGCCCTTGGTCGCCGCCTGCGTGGTGCGCACATTGGCGCGCACCGAGACGTTCATGCCGATGAAGCCGCAGGCGCCCGAGAGCACCGCGCCCAGCACGAAGCCCACCGCGGTGGTGCTGCCGAGCTGCCAGAAGATCAGCACGGCCAGCACGACGCCGACGATGCTGATGGTCTTGTACTGTCGCGCCAGGTAGGCTGCGGCACCCTGCTGGATGGCGCCAGCAATCTCCTGCATGCGGGCATTGCCCGCGTCCTGACTCAGGATCCAGCCTCGTTGAACGAAGCCATAGACGACGGCCAGCAGGCCGCACGCGAGCGCAACATAAAGCGCCACGGTGGTGGACATCAAGCGTTCTCCTTCCTCTCACAGACCCATTGAATGATCTGATCCCGGCGGCGTGGCGCACTCGACGCCGAGCCCCCGGGGTCGGCGCCGGCCATGCTAGTGGAGGAAGTCCTGGCTCAGCATGGTGTTTTCCTGCGGTGCGTCAAGGACAGGCGCATGTCAGGGCGCGGCAAGGGCGACCCGTAGAATCCGGGTTTTCCCCTCCAATCGCACCGAGAGAACCACCATGAGCCTGCACAACGTGACGCCCGGGGACAAGGCGCCCGAAGAGTTCAACGTGATCATCGAGATCCCGATGAACGGCGACCCGATCAAGTACGAGGTCGACCATGAATCGGGCGCGCTGTTCGTCGACCGCTTCATGTCGACGGCGATGCACTACCCGACCAACTACGGTTACGTGCCCAACACCTTGGCCGCCGATGGCGACCCGGTCGATGTGCTGGTGATCACCCCCGTGCCGCTGATCCCCGGCGTGGTGGTGACCTGCCGCGCGATCGGCATGCTGAAGATGGACGACGAGGCCGGCGGCGACAACAAGCTGATCGCGGTGCCCATCCAGAAGATCCTGCCGCTCTACAGCGGCTGGAACAAGCCGGAAGACCTGAACCCGATGCGCCTGAAGAGCATCCAGCACTTCTTCGAGCACTACAAGGACCTGGAGCCCGGCAAGTGGGTCAAGGTGACCGGCTGGGAAGGCCCTGAGGCGGCGAAGAAGGAAATCGTCGACGGCATGGCCGCCTACGACGCCGAGAAGGCCAAGAAGGCCTGATCAGCCTCGATCGGTGGGCGCAGCCTTGAAGGGACTGTGCTCGCCGAGTTCGTCGAGGTAGGCCTCGATGCCGCGCCCCTCGCGGCCCAGATGGTCGGCGATCGCCCCGGAGAAGCCCTGGTGGGCAATCCAGTGGGCCGAGCCTGTGGGCTCGGGCAGCAGGCCGCGGGCCATCTTGTGCTCGCCCTGTGCACCGCCCTCGAAGCGCTGGAAGCCCTGGTCGATGCACCACTCCAGCGGTCGGTAGTAGCAGGCGTCGAAGTGCAGGCAGGGCACCTGGGCCAGTGCGCCCCAGTGCCGGCCCCAGGCGATGCCGCGGGCGCGGTCGATGGCCAGCAGCGAGGCCGCAATGCGCTCGCTGCCCTGGGTGGCCACCACCATCAGCCAGTGCGCCGGCAGCGTGCGGCCCACACGCTGGAAGAAGGCCTGGTCCAGGTAGGGCGCATGGCCGTGCGCCAGGTAGGTGGCGGTGTAGCAGCGGTGGAAGAATGCCCAGTCCTCGTCGCGGATGGACGGGCCTTCGATCACCTGCAGTGACACCCCGGCCTGCGCCACGCGCCGTTGCTCCTGCTGGATTTTCTTGCGCTTCTCGCGCTTCAGGTCGGCCAGGTAGGCCGGCCAGTCCGCCCAACCCTCCCCCGGCTGGTTGTGCCAGTGGAACTGCACGCCGGTGCGCGCCAGCCAGCCGGCCTCGCCCGCGGTGGCCTGGTCGGCCGCGTCGCCGAACAACAGGTGTACGCCGGAGGTCTCTTCCTGGCGCGCCACGGCCTGCAGCGCCGCCAGCAGCGCTGCGCGCGCCGCAGCGTCTGCAGCCAGCAGCCGGCTGCCGCGCACCGGCGTGAACGGCACCGCCACCACCAGCTTCGGGTAGTAGGGCAGCGCGTGGCGCTGGTAGGCCTGGGCCCAGGCCCAGTCGAAGACGTACTCGCCCCAGGAGTGCGACTTCAGCCAGGCCGGTGCCGCCGCCACCAGCCGGCCCTGGCTGCGCAACAGCACGAAGCGCGGTGCCCAGCCGGTCTCGGCCGCAGCACAGCCGCCGGCGTGCAGCGCCACCAGGAACTCATGGCGCATGAAGGGCGTTGGCTCGGTCTGGCGCGCCAGCAGCGCATTCCAGTCATCGGCCTCGATGGCCGCAGGGTCGGTGCAGACCTCGATGGAATAATCGGCGCTGTCCACGTCATCCTTGTCCATGAGCACCTCCCAGGCCCCTGTCAGCGTCGCGCTGGCGCAGATCAACGCCACGGTCGGCGATCTGGCCGGCAATGCCCGCTTGCTGGCCGAGGCGGCCCGCAAGGCGCATGCCAGCGGTGCCCGCCTGGTGCTGGCGCCCGAATTGAGTCTGACCGGCTATCCGCCCGAGGACCTGCTGTTGCGTCCGGCCTTCATGGCGGCCTGCGATCGCACGCTGCTGGCGCTGGCGATGGAACTGTCCGATTGCGAGGGCCTGCATCTGGTGGTGGGGCATCCGAGTTCGTGGACCGAGGCCCAGGGGCCTGCGTCGCGGTCGTTCTCTCTGCCCCGGCGCTTCAATTCGGCCTCGGTGCTGGCGGGTGGCCAGGTGCTGGCGACCTACCACAAGCGCGAACTGCCCAATTACCAAGTCTTTGATGAACGCCGCTACTTTGCCACCGGTCGAGAGGCCGGGCAGGGCGCGGTGGTGTTCGAGGTGCAAGGGGTGCGCTTCGGGCTGCTGATCTGCGAGGACGCCTGGTTCGACGAACCCGCCGCGCTGGCCCGGGCCGCCGGCGCCCAGGTGCTGTGTGTGCTCAATGCCTCGCCCTTTCATGTCGAGAAGCACGACGAGCGCGAGGCCCGCATGGCCGAGCGGGCGCGCCAGACCGGCCTGCCGCTGCTGTACGCCCATTTGGTGGGCGGCCAGGACGAAGTGGTCTTCGATGGCGCCTCGTTCGCGGTGGATGCCACTGGCGTGGTGCGGGCCCGCGCGCCGGCCTTCGAGCCGGCGGTGTGGCCGCTGCAGGTGACGGCCGACGGACTGGTGTCGGGCGAACTGGCACCGATCCCGGGCCCCGAGGAGCAGGTCTGGCGCGCGCTGGTCACCGGTGTGCGCGACTACCTGGGCAAGAACGGCTTTCCCGGCGCCATCATCGGCCTGTCCGGCGGCGTCGACTCGGCGCTGGTGCTGGCGGTGGCGGTGGATGCGCTGGGCGCCGACCGCGTGCGCGCGGTGATGATGCCCTCGCCCTACACCGCCGACATCTCCTGGATCGACGCCCGCGACATGGCCGAGCGCCTGGGCGTGCGCTATGACGAGATCGGCATCACGCCGATGTTTGACGCCTTCAGGACCTCGCTGGCAGACCAGTTCACCGGCCTGCCCGAGGACACCACCGAGGAAAACATCCAGGCCCGCATCCGCGGCACGCTGCTGATGGCGCTGTCCAACAAGACCGGCGCCATCGTGCTGACCACCGGCAACAAGAGCGAAATGGCCACCGGCTACTGCACGCTCTACGGCGACATGGCCGGTGGCTTTGCGGTGATCAAGGACGTGGCCAAGACCCTGGTCTACCGCCTGTGCGAGTGGAAGAACCGCCAGCCCACACGGCGCGCCGATGGCAGCCTGGGTCCGGTCATCCCCGAGCGCATCATCACCCGGCCGCCCTCGGCCGAGCTGCGGCCCGACCAGACCGACCAGGACAGCCTGCCGCCCTACGAGGTGCTCGATGCCATCCTGGCGCGCTACATGGAGGACGACGAGCCGATCGAGGCGATCGTTGCCGCCGGCTTCCATGCGGCCGACGTCGACAAGGTCACCCGGCTCATCAAGATCAACGAGTACAAGCGTCGCCAGGCGCCGATCGGCATCCGCATCACCCACCGCGCCTTCGGACGCGATTGGCGCTACCCGATCACCTCGAAGTTCCGTGCTTAAATCGCGACTGAGAACCCCTTTTGCCCGGAGTGCCCCATGAAGCAGATCACCGCCATCATCAAACCGTTCAAGCTCGAGGAAGTGCGCGAAGGGCTGGCCGAGGTGGGCGTTTCGGGGCTGACCGTCACCGAGGTCAAGGGCTTCGGCCGTCAGAAGGGCCACACCGAGCTCTACCGTGGCGCTGAATACGTCGTCGACTTCCTGCCCAAGGTGAAGATCGAGGTGGTGGTGAAGGATGTTGACGTCGAGCGTTCGATCGAGGCCATCGTCAAGGCCGCCAAGACCGGCAAGATCGGCGACGGCAAGATCTTCGTTACGCCGGTGGAGCAGGTGGTGCGCATCCGCACCGGCGAGACCGACGAATCCGCCGTCTGACGGCCGATCCGCGGCTCAGGTGCCGCGGTAATCGGCGGCCTGTCGCGAGGGCGCGGCCGCCAGTTGCGTCAGCAGCGCCGCCGGATCGGCCTGCAGGGCCAGCATGGTCATCTGGCTGTCGTCCATGAAGCCGGCCGCCACCGTGCCGCGCAGAAAGCCCACCAGCGGCGCCCAGAAGCCCTGCACCTCCAGCAGGCCGAGCGGCTTGCCGTGGTAGCCCAGGTGGCGCCAGCTCCACATCTCGAACAGCTCCTCAAAGGTGCCGATGCCGCCGGGCAGCGCCACAAAGGCGTCGGCCTCCTCGGCCATGCGCATCTTGCGCTGGTGCATGTTCTGCACCACGACCAGCTCGGTCAGGCCATGGTGGCCCACCTCGCGCTGCAGCAGGCGCTCGGGGATGACGCCTAGCACGGTGCCGCCAGCCGCCAGCGTGGCGTCGGCCACTTCGCCCATCAGGCCGACGTTGCCACCGCCGTAGACCAGGCGCCAGCCGCGCTCGCCGATCGCCTGGCCCATGGCGCGGGCGGCGGCGGTGTACTCAGGCCGCACGCCGTGGCGCGAGCCGCAATAGACGCACACGCTGAAGGGCCGCACGGCGCTCATGCCAGACGCTGCCACAGGGCGGCAGCCCAGATACCGGCCGTCAGCAGCAGGGCCAGCATCACGGCGGCGCTGCCGAAATCCTTGGCCCGGCCAGACAATTCGTGGTGCTCGAAGCCGATGCGATCAATCGCCGCCTCGACGGCCGAGTTCAACAACTCGACCACCAGCACCATCACCACCGAGCCCGCCAGCAAGGCCACCTCGACCCAGCTGCGTCCGACGACAAAGGCCAGCGGCAGCATCACCACGGCCAGCCAGGTCTCCTGACGGAAGGCGCTTTCGCCCTGGTAGGCCTGGCGCAGGCCGGCGGCCGAGTAGCCCGCGGCATGCAGGATGCGATCGAGGCCGGTGCGCCCCTTGTGTGGATTGCTCATCAGGGGCGGGATTGTGCCAGCGGCCTCAGGCCCGCACGGGCGGGGCAGGGCGCCAGTCGATCAGGCGGGTGCCACACAGCACATCGTGCCAGTACTGGCGCTCGGGGTGAAGGCGCGTGAGGCCGGCGTACACCAGCGCCCACAGCGCCATCCAGCCAAAGATCGTGCCGGTGTCGGCCCAGTGCAGCGCCGCTGCCGACGCCAGCGCCGGCAGGAACCAGACATAGCTGGCCAGGTAGCGGGCCACGGCGCGGCCCTGGCTCACCGGTTGGCCGTGCACATCGACCACGCGGATGTGCCAGGCGCGCATGGCCACCGTCTGACCGCTGCGCGACCAGAACCAGCCGAAGTAGATGCCCAGCACCAGGAACATGAAGGCCTGCAGCGCCTCACGGCCGCGCAGGGCATGGGTCTGATGGGTCAGGGCCGAAAACAGATAGCCGGCGATCATCACCACGCCGAACAGCAGCACGCCCTCGTAGGTGAGGCAGGCGAGGCGGCGTCGCAGCGAGGGCGCCCGCTGCGTGGGTGCGGCAGCCGCGCTCACGGTGTGGACGCCGTGGGCCGTTCAGCGGCGGGCGGTGGCGTCGCCTCGACCCGCTTGGGTGCCTCGGGGGGCTTGGGTGGCAGCGGCTTGGGCAACAGGGTGGTGCGGTCCACCACCTGCGGGCTGACCTCGATCTTGGGTCGCGGTGCGCTGGCGACCGGCTTGACCGGCGGCGACTGGGTGATCAGGCGCGTGGTGGCGCCCGGACCGGCCTGCACCAGCGACGGACCCACGGCGCGCGGGGCCGGCGCCGGCGTCGGTGCGAGGGTGTTGGCCTTGGCCGCCTGGGCGTCGACCGGGGCGCGTCGCAGCTTGCCCGCTGCCGTCGACTGGGGCGACGACGCCGGGGCGACCTGGCGCTGTGCCAGCGCCTGCTTGCGCTCGGCGGGCAGGGCCTGGTAGGCCTCCCACTGGGCTTGGCGATCAGGGGCCGGGATGGCTCGGGCCTGCTGGAAATTGATGCGCGCCTGACCCCGCTGGGCAGGCGACATGCGGGCCCACTCGCTCATGCGCTGTTGCATGCGCTGCTGCTGGTCGGCAGACATCGACGGGTAGCGGTTGGCCAGTTCCAGCCATTTTTGCCGCTGGATGGCATCGAGGCTGTTCCAGTCGCTTTTCAACGGCGCCAGGACCGTTTTCTGCGACCCCTGCAGCGACGACCAGTCTGGGCTGGGCGCCAGCGCCTGGGCCTGGGCCACGCCCGCCCCGACCAGGGCGCTGACCAGCAGCAGGCGGCCCAGCCAGGCCACGGGCATCAGCAGACGGCTCCGGGGCATGTCACTCCTGGGGCGCATGCAGGTACTCGGCGAAGCCGGGGTCCGAGTAGGCCTCGGGCGGCAGGTCGTCGGTGAGCAGCGCGGCGTCGACATCGGCGGCGGCGCCGATCTGCACGCCATCTTGCCAGGCATCAATGGCCACCAGGGCGCCCAGCAACATCAGCAGCGGCAGCACCGACGCGATGCGGCCCCACCAGTCGGCTGGGTGGCGGCCCAGCACGGCGGAACCGGCCGCCGACCTCCCCACCACCGGCGCGGCCGAGGCCGTCACCGGCGCGGTGGCCAGGCGGCTGGCGCGGGCACGAGCCAGCGCCTGCTCGCGCGAGATGCGCAGGCGTTCGGAGATGTCGTGGTCGGCGCCGCTGCGGGTGTCATTGAGCAACGAAGCGATGCGCAGGCCGAACCGTGCCTCCAGGGCGGCCGAGGTCGGGTCTGCCGTCGTGCGGTCGATGAAGGTGGTCATGGTGCGATTCCCTTGGCTCTGAGCGACTTGGCCAATGCATGAACGGCTCGGGAGCAGTGCGTCTTGACACTGCCCTCCGAGCAGCCCATCACGGCCGCCGTCTCGGATACATCCAGTTCCTCCCAGTAACGTAGCAGAAAGGCTTCTCGTTGACGCGCTGGGAGTTGTTGCACTTCGGTATCGATGATATGCAAGATCTGTTCCCGACCAAAGGTGTCGGCGGCACTCTCGGCGCCCAGGGCGCCGTCCAGGCTTTCCAGGGCCTCCAGCAGGTCGAAATCCTCGTCCTCGGCATTGCCCTGGAACTCGGACATGTTCTGCATCACCGAGCGGCGCACCTTCTGACGCCGGAACCAGTCCATCGTGGCGTTCGACAGGATGCGCTGGAACAGCATCGGGAACTCGGCTGACGGGCGGTCGGCGTACTTCTCGGCCAGCCGGAACATCGCGTCCTGCACGATGTCGAGCGCGGCTTCCTCGTCGCGCACGGTGAACAGTGTGCGCTTGAAGGCCCGCTTCTCGGTGCCTTTGAGGAAATCGGACAGTTCTTTGTCGGTGGCCAAGTGCCGGCGGGCACGCGGGGTGCCATTGCTGCGTTGTTACCGCATTATGCAATGTCCCTGTGCGTCTGGCCGACAGGCTCGAAGGAATGCGATAATGCTGAGTTCGCGCATAGCGATGAGATCTCCAGGGCGCCCCGACAGCGGGTGCCGCTCCCTTGTTGATCGCGCAGGTTCCAAGTCCGCCTCATGAGGGCGCGAGGAGGGGCACCGAAGGTTTTTCGTCAGAGAAATTCACAGAGGTTCGAAAATGAACATGTCTGCCGCGGAAGTCAAACGCGCCCCAATGGCGCAACCGCAAACCACTCCCCCCGCCACCCCTGCCGCCGAGCCCAATGGCTCGGAGATCCTCGTGCGCTGCCTGCAGGCCGAGGGTGTCAAGTTCATCTGGGGCTACCCAGGCGGCTCGGTGCTCTACATCTACGACGCCCTGTACGGGCAAGAGTCGATCCAGCATGTGCTGGTGCGCCATGAGCAGGCCGCCGTTCACGCCGCCGATGGCTATGCCCGCGCTACCGGCGATGTCGGCGTGGCCCTGGTCACCTCGGGCCCCGGTGTCACCAATGCCGTGACCGGCATTGCCACCGCCTACATGGACTCGATCCCGATGGTCATCATCACGGGCCAGGTCCCCACGGCGGCGATCGGCCTCGATGCCTTCCAGGAGTGCGACACCGTGGGCATCACCCGCCCGGTGGTCAAGCACAACTTCCTGGTCAAGGATGTGCGCGACCTGGCCATGACCATGAAGAAGGCCTTCCACATCGCCCGCACCGGTCGCCCGGGGCCGGTGGTGGTGGACATCCCCAAGGATGTCTCGTTGAAGACCGCGCCCTACCACTACCCGGACACGATCGAGATGCGGTCGTACAACCCGGTGAAGAAGGGCCACGGCGGCCAGATCCGCAAGGCGGTGCAACTGCTGCTGCAGGCCAAGCGCCCCTACATCTACACCGGTGGCGGCGTGGTGCTGGGCAATGCCGCACCCGAGCTGCGCGAGCTCTGCGACCTGCTGGGTTTCCCGGTCACCAACACCTTGATGGGCCTGGGCGCCACCGCGGCCTCCGACCCGAAGTTCCTGGGCATGCTGGGCATGCACGGCACCTACGAGGCCAACATGACGATGCAGCACTGCGATGTGCTGCTGGCCGTCGGGGCGCGCTTCGATGACCGGGTGATCGGCAACCCCAAGCACTTCGCCTCGGTCGAGCGCAAGATCATCCACGTCGACATCGACCCTTCGTCGATCTCCAAGCGGGTGAAGGTCGACATCCCGATCGTCGGCGACGTCAAGGACGTGCTGCAGGAGCTGATCGCCCAGGTCCGCGAGGCCCAGGCGCGGCCCGACAAGGCCGTGATCTCGGCCTGGTGGGGTCAGATCAACGAATGGCGCAAGCGCGAGTGCCTGAAGTACCGGCCTGGCACCGACGTCATCAAGCCGCAGTACGTGGTGCAGACGCTGGCCGAACTGACCCGCGGCCAGGACTGCTACATCACCTCGGATGTGGGCCAGCACCAGATGTGGGCGGCGCAGTTCTACGGCTTTGAGGAGCCGCGCCGCTGGATCAACTCGGGCGGTCTGGGCACGATGGGTGTGGGCCTGCCGTATGCCATGGGCATCAAGCTGGCCAAGCCGGACTCGGACGTCTTCTGCATCACCGGCGAAGGCTCGATCCAGATGTGCATCCAGGAGCTGTCCACCTGCCAGCAGTACAAGACGCCAGTCAAGGTGATCTCGCTGAACAACCGCTACCTGGGCATGGTGCGGCAGTGGCAGGAGCTGATCTACGACAAGCGCTACGCCCACAGCTACATGGACGCGCTGCCCGATTTCGTCAAGTTGGCCGAGGCCTATGGCCATGTCGGCATCAAGATCGAGAAGCCCTCCGAGGTCGAGCCCGCGCTCAAGGAGATGATCCGCCTGAAGGACCGCACGGTCTTCCTGGACGTGCGCACCGACCCCACCGAGAACGTCTGGCCGATGGTGCAGGCCGGCGCCGGCATCACCGAGATGCTGCTGGGGTCCGAGGACCTGTGATCGCCTGAGGCCAGCCGGCCGCGGCGGGTGACCGCCCGCTGCGGCGCTGCTGGCCGATGCGATCCGGCGACCGGACCGACCCTGACACCGTAACGATCGACAGGCGTGGCCAAGGGCCGGCGGTTACCGCCGCCGGTCTGAAGAGCGCGCCAGGAGTTGAAACCATGAAACACATCATCGCCGTGCTGCTCGAGAACGAGCCCGGCGCCCTCTCGCGGGTGGTGGCCTTGTTCTCCGCCCGCGGCTACAACATCGAGAGCCTGACGGTGGCGCCGACCGAGGACGCCTCGCTGTCGCGCATGACCATCGTCACCACCGGCTCCGACGAGGTCATCGAGCAGATCACCAAGCACCTCAACCGCCTGGTCGACGTGGTCAAGGTGGTCGACCTCACCGAGGGTCAGTACACCGAGCGCGAGCTCATGCTGATCAAGGTCCGCGCGGTGGGCAAGGAACGCGAGGAGATGAAGCGCATGGCCGACATCTTCCGTGGCCGCATCATCGACGTGACCGAGAAGAGCTACACGATCGAGCTCACCGGCGACGCAGGCAAGCTCGATGCCTTCATCGAGGCCATCGACCGCACCGCCATTCTTGAAACCGTGCGCACCGGCTCCAGCGGGATCGGTCGCGGCGAGCGCATCCTGAGAGTCTGATCCACCAGGATCGCCTATCTCCCTTTCCCGCTCCTCATTTTCCGACGAGAGAACACCATGAAGGTCTATTACGACAAGGACACCGACATCTCCCTGATCAAGGGCAAGAACGTCACCATCATCGGCTACGGCTCGCAAGGCCATGCCCACGCCCAGAACCTGAACGAGTCGGGCGTCAAGGTCACGGTTGGCCTGCGCAAGGGCGGTGCGTCCTGGGCCAAGGCCGAAGGCGCCGGCCTGAAGGTGGCCGAGATCGCCGACGCCGTGAAGACGGCCGACGTGGTCATGATCCTGCTGCCCGATGAGCAGATCGCCGATGTCTACCGCAAGGACGTCGAGCCCCACATCAAGGCCGGTGCCTCGCTGGTCTTCGCCCACGGCTTCAACGTGCACTACGGCCAGGTCCAGCCCCGCGCCGATCTGGACGTGTGGATGGTCGCCCCCAAGGCCCCGGGCCACACCGTGCGCAACACCTACCGCCAGGGTGGCGGCGTGCCGCACCTGATCGCCGTCTACCAGGACACCACCGGCAAGGCCCGTGACCTGGCCCTGAGCTACGCCGCGGCCAACGGCGGCGGCAAGGCCGGCATCATCGAGACCAGCTTCCGCGAAGAAACCGAAACCGACCTGTTCGGCGAGCAGGCCGTGCTGTGCGGCGGCACCGTTGAGCTGATCAAGGCCGGTTTCGAAACGCTGGTGGAAGCCGGCTACGCGCCCGAGATGGCCTACTTCGAGTGCCTGCACGAGCTCAAGCTGATCGTCGACCTGATCTACGAAGGCGGCATCGGCAACATGAACTACTCGATCTCGAACAACGCCGAATACGGCGAGTACGTGACCGGCCCGCGCGTGGTGACCGAAGACACCAAGAACGCGATGCGCCAGTGCCTGAAGGACATCCAGACCGGCGAATACGCCAAGTCCTTCATCCTCGAGAACAAGGCCGGCGCCCCGACGCTGATCTCGCGCCGCCGCCTGACCGAGGAGCACCAGATCGAGGTGGTCGGTGCCAAGCTGCGCGACATGATGCCCTGGATCAAGGCCAACAAGCTGGTCGACAAGAGCAGGAACTGATGCGGGTGGCGGCCACGGCGCCGCCGCCAACATCACCGACAAGGCCGCCCCTGTGGGCGGCCTTGTGCTTGAGGCCCTGAGTTATCCTCCCAACCATGACTGAACCCGTGAACGACGACCTCGACGACGAGCCGGCGCAGCCCCTGCGCCCGCGCCGCCGGGGCATCTACATCCTGCCCAACCTGTTCACACTGGGTGCGCTGTTCGGCGGCTTTTACGCCATCGTGATGGCGATGAACGGCCGCTTCGAGAACGCCTGCATCGGCATCTTCTGCGCCGCCGTGCTCGACAGCCTGGACGGCCGCGTCGCACGCATGACCAACACGCAAAGCGCCTTTGGCGAGCAGATGGACAGCCTGTCGGACATGGTCAGCTTCGGCGCCGCGCCGGCACTGATCGTTTACGAATGGGCGCTCAAGGGTCTGGGCAAGGCCGGCTGGATCGCCGCCTTCGTCTACTGTGCCTGTGCCGCGCTGCGCCTGGCGCGCTTCAACACCAACATCGGCGTGGTCGACAAGCGCTACTTCCAGGGCCTGCCCAGCCCGGCGGCGGCGGCCATCGTGATCGGCTTCATCTGGGTGCTGGACGACGCTGGCTACAAGGGCGTGTCGGTGCTGCCGGTGCTGCCCTGGGTGGCCTTCTCGGTGGCGCTGTACGCGGGCCTGACGATGGTCACCAACGTGCCGTTCTACAGCTTCAAGGACGTCAGCTTCAAGCGCAGCGTGCCCTTCATCGTGATCGTCGCGATCGCGCTGGGCATTGCGGTGATCAACATCCACCCGCCCGCGGTGTTGTTCGGCCTGTTCTGCGTCTACGGCCTGTCGGGCTATGTGATCTATGCGATGCGCAAGGCCAAGGGGAAGCCGGTGAGCGTGATCGCCACGTCGACCGACGAGCCGGACGAACGCGGCTTGCACTGAGTGCGCGGCTGCGTGCTATATTCAGGCCCATGTCTTCGATCACCACCTCCTCGCTGCTGCTAGCGCTGCTAGGCACCCGCCGGGCGCGCTGATCGAATTCGTCCGTACCTCACCCGTACCTCCTCACCGATCAACGGCCCGCATTGCGCACGCAGCGGGCCGTTTTTCTTTGTCCAACATTTCCCACCGCAACCGAAGAGCCTCCCATGTCCGACAAGCTGATCATCTTCGACACCACCTTGCGTGACGGCGAGCAATCGCCCGGCGCCTCGATGACCAAGGACGAGAAGCTGCGCATCGCGCGGCAGCTCGAGCGGCTGCGCGTCGATGTGATCGAGGCCGGCTTCGCCGCCTCGTCCAACGGCGACTTCGAGGCCGTCAAGGCGATTGCCGACGTCATCAAGGACTCCACCGTCTGCTCGCTGTCGCGGGCCAATGACCGTGACATCAGCCGCGCCGCCGAGGCGCTGGCCGGCGCCAACCGCGGCCGCATCCACACCTTCATCGCCACCAGCCCGCTGCACATGGAAAAGAAGCTGCGGATGTCGCCCGACCAGGTGTTCGAGCAGGCCAGGCAGGCGGTGCGCTTCGCCCGCAACCTGTGCGGCGACATCGAGTTCAGCGCCGAGGACGGCTACCGCTCGGACATGGACTTCCTGGCGCGCGTGGTCGAGGCCGTGATTGCCGAGGGTGCCACCACGATCAACATCCCCGACACCGTGGGCTACGCCATCCCCGAGCTCTACGGCCAGTTCATCCGCACGCTGCGCGAGAAGGTGCCCAACTCCGACCAGGCGATCTGGTCGGTGCACTGCCACAACGACCTGGGCATGGCGGTGGCCAACTCGCTGGCCGGCGTGAAGATCGGCGGTGCGCGCCAGGTGGAGTGCACGATCAATGGCCTGGGCGAACGTGCGGGCAACTGCTCGCTGGAAGAGGTGGTGATGGCGGTGCGCACGCGCCGCGACCACTTCGGCCTGGAGGTGGGCATCGACACCAGCCAGATCGTGCCGGCCAGCCGCATGGTCAGCCAGACCACCGGCTTCGTGGTGCAGCCCAACAAGGCAGTGGTGGGCGCCAACGCCTTTGCGCATGCCAGCGGCATCCACCAGGACGGCGTGCTCAAGGCGCGCGACACCTACGAGATCATGCGTGCCGAGGACGTGGGCTGGAGCGCCAACAAGATCGTGCTGGGCAAGCTCTCGGGCCGCAACGCGTTCAAGCAGCGCCTGCAGGAGCTGGGCATCGAGATGGACTCCGAGGCCGAGATCAACGCCGCCTTCGCGCGCTTCAAGGACCTGGCCGACCGCAAGAGCGAGATCTTTGACGAGGACATCATCGCCCTGGTGGGTGACGAGAGCGTGACCTCCGAGCAGGAGCACTACCGCCTGGTGGCGCTGAGCCAGCGCTCGGAAACGGGCGAGCGCCCGCACGCCAAGGTCAGCTTCTTCGTCGGCGCCAAGGAGGTGACCAGCGAGGCCGACGGCAACGGCCCGGTCGATGCCAGCCTAAAGGCGATCGAGGCCCATGTGCAAAGTGGCGCCGAGATGCTGCTCTATTCGGTCAATGCGATCACCTCGGGCAGCACAGAATCGCAGGGCGAGGTGACTTTCAGGCTGCAGCATGGCGGCCGGGTGGTCAACGGCGTCGGTTCGGATCCCGACATCGTGGTGGCATCTGCCAAGGCCTATCTGGCGGCTCTGAACAAGCTGCAGGGCAACGTGGAGCGCACCTCGGCCCAGTGGTAAGCCGGCCGCGGCGCCGCAAGCGCCGACAGCTACTTTAGGAAAGACACGCAAGTTTTTGATCTTGCGTGTCTTTTTGGTTTCCAATAGACTGTCATCTCGCAAAAGCCCGATCCCCAGCCCCGACACCGGTTGCGATACATGTTGAATTCGAAGTTGCGCGTGTTTTCTCTGGCCTGGCTGGCGGCGCTGGCCTTGGCCGTGTCGGGTGTATCGGCGTCGGCTGCGGTCCGCAAGCCGGCTGCGCCTGCCAAGGTCAGCAAGTCGGCCAAACCGGTGCGCGCTGCCGCAGCGCCCACGGCCCGTGCCAAGGCCCGCCCGGCAGCGGTGCGCCGGCCGGTGGCTGTGCGCGCCGAGGCGCCGGCCAAGCCCTCTTTCGGGCAGCTCTATGGCCTGCACGAGTCCGACGACCCGCTGGACCTGCGCTCCAGCGTGGCCTTCGTGATGGACCAGGACACCAACGAGATCCTGCTCAGCAAGAACCCCGACGCGGTCCTGCCGATCGCCTCGATCACCAAGCTGATGACGGCGATGGTCGTCACGGAAGCCCGCCTGTCGATGGACGAGACGCTGACCATCTCGGACGACGACGTCGACACCGAGAAGGGCACCCGCTCGCGCCTGGTGGTGGGCACCCAGCTCACCCGTGGCGAGATGCTGCATCTGGCGCTGATGTCCTCCGAGAACCGAGCGGCCCATGCCCTGGGTCGCCATTACCCGGGTGGCCTGCAGGCCTTCGTGTTGGCCATGAACGCCAAGGCCCGCATGCTGGGCATGCACGACACCCGCTATGTCGAGCCCACCGGCCTGTCCAGCTCCAACCAGTCCAGCGCGCGTGATCTGGCCACGCTGGTCAAGGCGGCCTACCAGGTGTCGCTGATCCGCGAGCTGTCCACCTCGCCCGAGTACCAGGTGTCGCTGGGCCGTCGCCAACTGCAGTTCCACACCACCAACCGCCTGGTCAAGAGCCCCGAGTGGGACATCGGCCTGCAAAAGACCGGCTATATCAGCGAAGCCGGCCAGTGCCTGGTCATGCAGGCCCGTCTGGCGGGCCGCAAGCTGATCATGGTGCTGTTGGATTCGGCCGGCAAGTACTCGCGCATCGGTGATGCCGAGCGCATCCGCCGCTGGCTGACCGGCGCGCCGGACCAGGTCTCGGCCCAGCCGGTGGCTGCGGGTCGCAGCGCCGGCTGACGCGCTTCAGGGCGACGGGGTGGGACCCCGAAAGCCCAGCGACGCCGAGATCTGCGCCGCGGTCGCCTTGACCCGGTCCACCCAGGCTTCCTCGATGCGGTCGGCGGGCGACGAGATCGACAGCCCGGCCACCAGCTTGCCCTGGTCGTCGAAGATGCCGGCGGCCATGCAGCGCACGCCCAGTTCCAGCTCCTCGTCATCGCGCGCCAGCGTCTCGCGGCGCACCCGCACCAGTTCGCGTTCCAGCGAGGGCAGGTCGGTCAGGCTGTTGCGCGTGTGGCCGGCCAGGCCGGTGCGGGTGGCGTAGGCGCGCACCCGCTGCGGATCGTCCCAGGCCAGAAAAAGCTTGCCCACCGAGGTCAGATGCAGCGGCGCCCGGCCGCCCACAGCGCGCACCACCTGCATGCCCGAGCGTTCGCTGTAGGTGCGCTCGATGTAGACGATCTCGTCGCCCTGGCGCACCGACAGGTTCACCGGCTGGTGGGTCAGCTTGTGCAGCTCGCGCATCGGACCCAGTGCGGCGTCGCGCACATCCAGACGCGCCTTGACGAGGTTGCCCAGCTCCAGCAGGCGCATGCCCAGGCGGTAGCTGCCAGCCTCGGGGCGATCGACGAAGCGACCCACGGCCAGGTCGTTCAGGATGCGGTGGGCGGTGGATGGGTGCAGCCCGGTGCGTTCGCTGAGTTCCTTCAGGGGCACCGGATCCTGGTGGGCGGCCAGCTCATCGAGCAGCGAGAACGCGCGGGCCAGCACCTGGATGCTGGGGGACTGGTTGTCTTTGCGGGTCATGGTGCGGCGATCACGGGGTTGACCCTATTTTGCATGGCGAAACGCCGATGTCGTCAAGTGAATGGAGATTTCATGCGCGACCTCTGCGTGGACACCCATTCATGCCACGGCCTGCGCCGCCAGGCGACCGGCCCGGATCGCGCCCTCCAGGGTGGCCGGGTAAGGGCCGTCGACATAGTCGCCGGCCGCCCACAGGCCGGGGGCGATCTGCATCGACGGACGCCTCAGGCCGGGTGTGCAGGCGAAGGTGGCGCGTTTCTCGTTGCGCACGCTGCGCAGGCGAGCGCCGCCGCCAAAGACGCGCTGCCAATGGTCCAGCAGCGCCTGACCCGCTGCCGCCGCACCCTGGGCCGCCAGCTCGGCCGCGCCGCTGGCCACCAGGGTGTAGCAACCGGCCGGGCCACCCAAGGCGCCCAGGTCAAAGGCGAACTGGGCCGGACCGTCGGCGAGGCGCAGCATCGGCGCCGCCCAGCGCGTGGCCGGCGCATCAATCCAGGCGGTGACGATCGGTTGGTAGTGGATCGCCTGGGTCAGGGCGCTCCAGTGCGGTGCCCAGGGCTGCGCCAGCCGGGCCGCCTCGGTGGCGCTGCAGGCCAGCACCACCTGGTCGACCGGCGGCAGCCCATCGATCTGCCAACCCGCGCCGGGGTCGTGGCGCAGGCACCGCACCGGATGGCGCGGGTGCCAGCTCACGCCGCGCTGGGTGAGCCAGGCCAGCGCCGGCTGCGGGAACAGCGCGTCCAGTGGCACACGGGGCAGCAGCAGGTCGGCGCTGCCCGCGCCGCCGAACAGCGCATCGCGCAGCACGGTGAGCATCACCTGGGCGCTGGCCTCGGATGCCGGGGTGTTCAGGGCGGCCACGCACAGCGGCTCGAGCAGGGCCTGGTAGACCGAGGCCGGGCAGCCGTGGGCAAAGGCCTGCACGCTTCGGTCAGGCTGGCAGCGAAAGCCCCCCAGACGCCACGACAGGGCCATGCGCAGCAGCGTGAAGCGGTCCGGCCACGGGCAATCCTGCCAGCGCAGCACGCCCATGGCAAAGGCCCAGGTCGCCGGGCCGCGGCCCAGTGCCAGCCCACGTCCCTGCGGGTCGCGCAGCGACAGGGGGGTGCGCAGCAGCACCGTGTCGGGGTCGACACCGACGCGGCGCATCATCGCCAGCGTGTCCCGGTAGGCGCCCACCAGGATGTGCTGGCCGTTGTCCTGCGCGGCGAGCGTGCTGGACGGCGTGGAGCGCGCCCGCCCACCCGGCTGGGAGGCCATGTCGATCAGCGTGACCGCATGGCCGGCATCGACCAGCTCGACCGCCGCGGCCAGCCCGGCCCAGCCGGCGCCGATCACGGCCACACGACGGGACGCCGGTGTCAGCGACCTCGCCATTGGGTGCGCGCGGCGATCCACAGCTTGCGCAGCGGGGTCAGCGAGATGCGCTGGTGCAGCACCTGGAAGCCTCCGCGCTCGATCTCGTCGAGCAGCGCACGGTAGATGTTGGCCATCATCAGGCCGGGCCGCTGCGCGGCGCGGTCGGCCTCGGGCAGCAGCGCCAGGGCTTCGGCAAACAGCGTGCGGGCGCGTTCGGCCTGGAACTGCATCAAGGCCTGGAAGCGCTCGCTGTAACCCCAGGGCGACTGGCGCATCAGCAGCTCATGGGCCTTGACGTCAAAGCGCTGCAACTCGTCGATCGGCAGGTAGATGCGGCCGCGGCGCGCATCGTCACCCACATCGCGGATGATGTTGGTCAGCTGCATCGCCAGGCCCAGGCGGTGGGCGTAGCGGGTGGTCTGCGGATCGGTCTGGCCGAAGATCGACGCGGCCACTTCGCCCACCACGCCGGCCACCAGATGGCAGTACTGGGCCAGGTTGGCAAAGTCCAGGAAGCGGTTTTGCTCCAGGTCGGTCTGGCAGCCCTGGACCACGGCCTGCAGGTGTTCGGCCCGAATGCCGTAGGTGGAGGCCAGCGGCATCAGCGCCTGCATCACCGGGTGGCTGGGCTGGCCGGCGTAGGCGCGCGCCACCTCCTGCTGCCACCAGGCCAGTTTGGTCGCGGCCACGCTGGGCTCGACCATGTCGTCCACCACATCGTCCACCTCACGGCAGAAGGCGTAGAAGGCGGTGATGGCCGCGCGGCGCTCAGGCGGCAGGAAGAGGAAGGCGTAGTAGAACGACGAGCCGCTGGAGGCGGCCTTCTCCTGGACATATTGCTGGGGCGTCATGACACGGTCCGGCGCATGCACAGGGCGGCCCAGCCAATGGCCAGCCAGTCGGCACCCCGCAGCTGGGGGCGGGTCTGGAACGAGTGCGGGTTCATGCGGCGGATTGTCGCCAGAACGTGCAGACCGCCCTGGACCACCGCGCGCAGCTCCCAGCCGACTCGGCCCGGCAGTTGATGCACCAGGGGCGCGCCGCGGCGCATCAGGCCTTCGGTCCAATCCAGCAGGTCGGTCAGCAGCGCGGCCTCGGTGCGGCCGGGGACGCGCCCGGCCAGCAGGGCGGCGCGGTCCACGCCGTGACGGGCGCAATCCTCCGCCGGCAGGTAACAGCGGCCGCGCGGGTGGTCGACGCTGAAGTCCTGCCAGAAGTTGATCAGTTGCAGCGCGGTACAGATGTCGTCCGAGCGCTGCAGCGCCTTGGGCTCGTCCACGTGATAGAGGTGCAGCAGCAGCCGACCGATCGGGTTGGCCGAGCGGCGACAGTAGTCCAGCAACTGATCACGGCTGTCATAGAGCGGGTTGCCGCAGTCCTGGCGGAAGGCATCCAGCAGATCTTCGAGCAGCGTCTGCGGCAGGGCGTGGCGGCGCTGTTCGCGCACCAGGGTGGCCAGCATCGCGGCCCAGCGCGGGTCGGCCGGCTCGCCGCGCAGGTGGGCATGCCAGCTGTCGCGCAGTTGCTGCAGCCAGGCGCGGCGCTGCTCCGGCGGGGCGCTGCCTTCGTCGGCCAGATCGTCGGCGGTGCGCGCAAAGTGGTAGATCGCGGTGATCGGCGGGCGCAGGGCCGGCGGGCACAGCCAGGAGGCCACGGGAAAGTTTTCGTAGTGATCGACGCTCACGCCGCGATTGTCGGGGCACAGATCATGGGTTCGGCGGTTGACGCGCATCAGACGGCTTCGTATATTACTGACCAGTCAGTCATTAATCGAGATCCATCGATGGCCGCCATCCCTTTTCGCGCCGTGCTCCTGGTCCTGGTGGCCGCCGCGGCGCTCACCGCCTGCCAGCCCAAGACCCCGGCGCCCGAGCCCGAACGCGCCGTGCGCCTGTTCAAGGTGGGCGACTCGGGCACACCGCCCGGACAGATTTTTGCGGCCGAGATCCGCGCGCGGACCGAGACCGTGCTGTCCTTCCGAGTGCCCGGCCGGCTGGAGAGCCGCCTGGTGGACAACGGCCAGGCCGTGAAGGCGGGCCAGGTGCTGGCGCGCCTGGACCCAGCCGACCTGCAACTGGCCCAGCAGGCGGCCGATGCCGGCGCGCTGGCCGCCAAGACCAACCTGGATCAGCTGGAAGCCGACCTGCTGCGCTACCGCGAGCTGCGCGCTCAGGGCTTTGTCGGCCCGGCCGAGCTGGAGCGGCGCGAAGCCGCTGCCAAGGCCGCCCGTGCGCAATGGGACCAGGCCCGGGCCTCGGCGCAGGCGCAGGGGCGTCAGGCCGGCTACACCACGCTGGTGGCGCCCGCTGCTGGTGTGGTCACCGGTGTGCTGGCTGAGCCGGGCCAGGTGCTGGCCGCCGGCACGCCCTTGCTGCGCCTGGCGCAGGACGGGCCGCGTGACGTGGTGTTCAGCGTGCCCGAAGGCCGCATCGACACACTGCGCACGCTGAAGGGCCGAGCGGACGCGCTGCTGATGCAGCTGTGGGGCCAGACCGAGGACATCCCGGTCACGCTGCGGGAGCTGGCCGCCGCGGCGGATCCGGTGACCCGCACCTTCCAGGCCAAGGCCGATCTGGGCCGCGCCAACCCGCCGCTGGGCCAGACCGCCCAGGTGCGCCTGGTCAGCGCCGGCGCGGCGCGCGGCTGGCGGCTGCCGCTGGGCGCCATCTTCGCCCATGAGGCGGGCAGCGCGGTCTGGGTGTTTGACCGCGCCGCCTCGGTCATCCGGCTGCGCCCGGTACAACTGGCCGGGGCCGATGGCAACTGGGCCCTGGTGGTGGGCGGCCTGAAGGAAGGCGAAGAAGTGGTCAGCGCCGGCACCCACCTGCTGGCGGCCGGCCAGAAGGTCAAGCCCTGGCTGCCGCCGGGCACCTCGGCTGCCGCTTCGGGGAGCCGCTGATGAGTGCCGGACAGGGGGGAGCCGGCGGCGGCTTCAACATCTCGCGCTGGGCGCTGGAGCATGCGCCGCTGACGCGCTACCTGATGGTGGTGCTGATGCTGCTGGGCGTGGCGGCCTACCTGCAACTGGGCCAGGACGAGGACCCGCCGTTCACCTTCCGGGCGATGGTGGTGCAGGCCTACTGGCCGGGCGCCAGTGCCCAGCAGGTGGCCGAGCAGGTGACCGACAAGATCGAGCGCACGCTGCAGGAGGTGCCCCACAGCGACATCATCCGCAGCTTCACCAAGCCGGGCGAATCGCTGACCATCCTGCAGCTGAAGGACTCGTCGCCGGCGGCCGACGTGCCCGACACCTGGTACCAGGTGCGCAAGAAGATCGGCGACATGCGCGGCACCTTGCCGCAGGGGGTGATCGGGCCCTTCTTCAATGACGAGTTCGGCGAGGTCTACGGCTCGATCTACGCGCTGGCGGGCGACGGCTTCACCAACGAGGAGCTGCGCCAGTTTGCCGAGCGTGTGCGCGGCGAGCTGCTGCGGGTGCATGACGTGGCCAAGGTCGAGCTCTTCGGCGTGCAGGCCGAGAAGCTGTTCATCGAGCTCTCGCACAAGCGCGTGGCGACGCTGGGCCTGGACATGAACCAGGTGCTGGTCCAGCTCTCGGCGCAGAACGCGGTGGAAAGCTCCGGCGTGCTCAATGCCGGCACCGAGAACCTGCAGGTCCGCGTGGCCGGCCAGCTGCGCACCGTGGACGACCTGCGCGCGCTGCCGATCCGCGGCGTCAACCCGAGCACCGGCCAGGCCAGCGCGCTGCGGCTGGGCGACATCGCCGAGATCCGCCGCGGCTATTCTGATCCGCCGGGCGTGATGGTGCGCCACCAGGGCCGCCAGGTGGTGGCGCTGGGTGTGGCCATGGCCAAGGGCGGCGACATCATCGCGATGGGCAAGGCGCTGCGCGCGAAGGTCGAGGCCATCCAGGCCGAGCTGCCGGTGGGTGTGGAGCTGTCGCAGGTGCAGGACCAGCCCAAGGCGGTGAGCCTGTCAGTGGGCGAGTTCATCCGCGTGCTGGTGGAGGCGGTGGCGGTGGTGCTGGCGGTCAGCTTCATCAGCCTGGGTCTGCACTTCAAGCCGCTGCGCATCGACATCTGGCCCGGCCTGGTGGTGGCGATCACCATTCCGCTGGTGCTGGCGATCACCTTCGTGACGATGTTCTACTGGGGCGTCGGGCTGCACAAGATCTCGCTGGGCTCGCTGATCATCGCGCTGGGCCTGCTGGTGGACGACGCGATCATTGCGGTCGAGATGATGGTGCGCAAGCTGGAAGAGGGCTACGACCGCATGCGTGCCGCGACCTACGCCTACGAGGCCACGTCGATGCCCATGCTCACCGGCACGCTGATCACGGCCGCAGGCTTCCTGCCGATCGGCATGGCCAAGTCCACGGTGGGCGAGTACACCTTCGCGATCTTCGCGGTCACCTCGGCGGCGCTGCTGATCTCCTGGGTGGTGTCGGTGTACTTCGTGCCCTACCTGGGCGCCTGGCTGCTGAAGACCCGCCAGGGCCATGACGGTGAGGCCCACGAGCTGTTTGACACGCCGTTCTACCAGCGCTTTCGCGCGATGGTGACCTGGTGCGTGGAGCACCGCTGGAAGACCATCGCCATCACGCTGGCGATCTTCGCGCTCGGCCTGGTTGGCATGGGCCGGGTGCAGCAGCAGTTCTTCCCCGATTCCAGCCGCCCGGAGATCCTGGTCGATCTGTGGCTGCCCGAGGGCTCAACGATCCAGCAGAGCGAGCTGCTGGCGCACCGATTCGAGCAGCGCATGGCCAAGGAAGCGGGCGTGGCCACGGTCACTGCCTGGGTGGGCAGCGGCGTGCCGCGCTTCTACCTGCCGCTGGACCAGGTGTTCCCGCAGGCCAACGTGAGCCAGTTCATCGTCCTGCCCAAGGACCTGACAGCCCGCGAGGAGCTGCGCCTGCGCCTGCCGCAATTGCTGGCCAGCGAATTCCCGGAGGCGCGCGGCCGCGTCAAGCTGCTGCCCAACGGACCGCCGGTGCCGTACCCGGTGCAGTTCCGCGTGGTGGGCCCCGACATGGCATCGGTACGCCAGTGGGGCACTGAGGCCCGTGCTGTGCTGCAGGCGCATCCCAGCATGCGCGGCGTCAACGACAACTGGAACGAGCCGGTCAAGGCGCTGCAGCTGGAGGTGGACCAGGACAAGGCACGCGCGTTGGGTGTCAGCAGCCAGTCGATCGCCCAGGCGGCGCGCGTGCTGCTGTCAGGCAGCACGGTGGGCCAGTTCCGCGAGGGCGACCGCCTGATCGACATCGTGCTGCGCCAGCCCGCCGACGAGCGCGACACCATCACCGCGCTGGGCAATGCCTACGTGCCCACGGCCAGCGGTCGCTCGGTGCCGCTGAACCAGGTGGCCACCTACCGTTTCGGCTGGGAGCCCGGTGTGCTGTGGCGCGAAGGCCGGCTCTACGCGGTGACGGTGCAGGGCGACGTGATCGAAGGCGTGCAGGGCGCCACCGTGACCAACGAGGTCTGGCCGCAGATGCAGGCCCTGGCGCAGCGCATGCCGCCGGGCATGCACATCGAGGTGGCCGGTGCGGTGGCCGAGAGCCAGAAGGGCCAGGGCTCGATCGCCGCCGGCGTGCCGGTGATGGGCTTCATCATGCTGACCCTGCTGATGCTGCAGCTGCAGAGCTTCGGCCGCGCGATGCTGGTGGTGCTGACCGCGCCGCTGGGCATTGCCGGTGTGGCCGGCGCGTTGCTGCTGCTGAACCGACCCTTCGGCTTCGTGGCGCTGCTGGGCTTCATCGCGCTGCTGGGCATGATCATGCGCAACTCGGTGATCCTGATCGACCAGATCGAGCAGGACCGCAGCGCCGGCGTGTCGGCAGCCAAGGCCATCGTCGAGTCGGCGGTGCGCCGCTTCCGGCCGATCGTGCTGACAGCGGCGGCGGCGATGCTGGCGATGATCCCGCTGTCACGCAGCCTGTTCTGGGGGCCGATGGCGGTGGCCATCATGGGTGGATTGCTGGTCGCCACGGTGCTGACGCTGCTGGCGCTGCCCGCCATGTATGCGGCCTGGTTCCGCATTGAGAGGCCGTCGGCGTCGGAAACGCCCGCGGGACGATAGAATCCACGGTTTACCGGTTCGCAGGGGCCGGGACGGCCAGGGCAGGGTGCCTCGGCTTGTCCAGGTCCCGCACTGCCGTACAAGGAGCGCCCGTGGGTTGGCCTGACCGCCGCCGACGGGCTCGTGATCGGATCCGCGCGGGTGGCGAAATTGGTAGACGCACCAGGTTTAGGTCCTGACGCCTTCACGGGCGTGCCGGTTCGAGTCCGGCTCCGCGCACCATCGGAACCGATCACGTTCAGAGACACCCCAACCCCAGAGTTTGTCCATGGCCGTCACTGTTGAAACCCTCGAGAAGCTGGAGCGTCGCATCACGCTGAACCTGTCGGCCACCGACATCAATGCGGAGGTCGAGGCCCGTCTGAAGAAGCTGTCGCGCACCGTCAAGGCCGATGGCTTCCGCCCCGGCAAGGTGCCGATGTCGGTCGTGGCCCAGCGCTACGGCTACTCGGTCCAGTACGAGGTGATGAACGACAAGCTCGGCGAGGCCTTCGCCCAGGCCGCCGGCGAGGCGCAGCTGCGCGTGGCTGGCGTGCCCAGCATCAGCCAGAAGGACGGCGCCGCCGAAGGCACGATGGCCTTCGACGCCACCTTCGAGGTCTACCCCGAGGTCAAGATCGGCGACCTGGCTACGGCCGAGGTCGAGCGCGTCAACGCCGAAGTTGACGAGGCCGCCGTGGACCGCACGATCGAGATCCTGCGCAAGCAGCGTCGCAGCTTCGCCCAGCGCCCGGCCGCCGAAGGCGCGCAGGCCGGTGACCGCGTCACCATCGACTTTGAAGGCAAGATCGACGGCGAGCCCTTTGCCGGCGGCAAGGCCGAGGCCTTCCAGTTCCTGGTCGGCGAAGGCCAGATGCTGGAGCAGTTCGACGCCGCCGTGCGCGGCATGAAGGTCGGCGACAGCAAGACCTTCCCGCTGCAGTTCCCGGCCGACTACCACGGCCAGGATGTGGCCGGCAAGGAAGCCGACTTCCTGGTCACGATGAAGAAGATCGAGGCCCAGCACCTGCCTGAGGTGACGGCTGAGTTCGCCAAGTCGCTGGGCATTGCCGATGGCACCGTCGAGGCGCTGCGCGCCGACGTGCGCAAGAACCTCGAGCGCGAGGTCAAGTTCCGCGTGCTGGCCCGCAACAAGGCGGCCGCGATGGATGCGCTGGTCAAGGTGGCCGAGCTGGACCTGCCCAAGGCCCTGGTCGACAGCGAGCTGGAGCGCCTGGCCGAAGGCGCCCGCGCCGACCTGAAGGCGCGCGGTGTCAAGGACGCCGACAAGGCGCCGATCCCCAAGGAAATCTTCCAGCCGCAGGCCGAGCGCCGCGTGCGCCTGGGCCTGGTGGTGGCCGAGCTGGTCAAGGCCAACAACCTGCAGGCCAAGCCCGAGCAGCTGCAGGCCCACATCGAGGAGATGGCCCAGAGCTACGAAAAGCCGGCCGAGGTGATCCGCTGGTACCTCTCTGACCGCGAGCGCATGGCCGAGGTCGAAGCCGTGGTCATCGAGAACAACGTCACCGGCTTCGTGCTGGCCCAGGCCAAGGTCAGCGACAAGCAGCTGCCCTTCGAGGAGCTGATGTCCGCCTCCTGATGCCGCCCTGTGCGCACCCGCGTACACGCACCAAATCAGCCCGGCCCAGTTGCCGGGCTTTTTTCTGGATCAGGGGCTTGCTGGCGCGCCGCATAATGGGCGCATCCTTCGCAACGATCTCTTCTCAAGGACATCCATGAGTGCACTGGACACCCAAGCCCTGGGCATGGTCCCGATGGTCATCGAGCAGTCGGGCCGCGGTGAGCGCGCCTACGACATCTACTCGCGCTTGCTGCGCGAGCGCATCATCTTCCTGGTCGGTCCGGTGAACGACCAGAGCGCGAATCTGGTGGTCGCGCAGCTGCTGTTCCTGGAGAGCGAGAACCCGGACAA
The DNA here is from genome assembly GCF_018069755.1 of Ideonella aquatica. Lineage (GTDB taxonomy): Bacteria > Pseudomonadota > Gammaproteobacteria > Burkholderiales > Burkholderiaceae_C > Ideonella > Ideonella aquatica. Next base: position 174,990 of record NZ_JAGQDE010000009.1, read on the forward strand.
GGACATCTCGTTCTACATCAACTCGCCCGGCGGCAGCGTCAGCGCCGGCATGTCGATCTACGACACCATGCAGTTCATCAAGCCGGATGTGTCCACGATGTGCATGGGCATGGCGGCCAGCATGGGCGCCTTCCTGCTGGCGGCCGGTGCCAAGGGCAAGCGCTTCTCGCTGCCCAACAGCAAGATCATGATCCACCAGCCGCTGGGCGGCACCCAGGGCCAGGCCACCGACATCGAGATCCACGCCCGCGAGATTCTCAAAACCCGCGAGCAGCTCAACCGCATCCTGGCCGAACGCAGCGGCCAGCCGCTGGAGAAGATCCAGGCCGACACCGAGCGTGACTACTACATGAGCGCGGCCGAAGCCCAGACCTACGGCCTGATCGACCAGGTGCTCGACAAGCGCGGCTGAGCCCGGCCGCAGGCGGATTTCCCCCTCTTTTCGCACCCGAAGGGCGATCCGTACTTGCACTATCATTGAACGACCACTTCCCCAGCCAGCCGAGCCCATGCCCGAGAAGAAAGGCACTTCTGCCGAAAAGGTCCTCCACTGCTCTTTCTGCGGGAAGAATCAGCACGAGGTCAAAAAGCTCATCGCAGGGCCGTCGGTCTTCATCTGCGACGAGTGCATCGAGCTGTGCAACGACATCATCCGTGACGAGGTCCCGGCGGAGGTGGGTGGGGCGAAGGCCGCCAAGTCTGACCTGCCCACGCCAACCGAGATCAAGTCCAGCCTGGACCAGTACGTGATTGGCCAGGAAGCCGCCAAGCGCACGCTGGCGGTGGCGGTCTACAACCACTACAAGCGGCTCAAGCACCTGGGTGGCTCCAAGGACGAGGTCGAGCTCGCCAAGAGCAACATCCTGCTGATCGGCCCCACCGGCTCGGGCAAGACCCTGCTGGCGCAGACCCTGGCGCGCCTGCTGAACGTGCCCTTCGTGATCGCCGACGCCACCACGCTGACCGAAGCCGGCTACGTGGGCGAGGACGTCGAAAACATCATCCAGAAGCTGCTGCAGAACTGCAACTACGATGTGGAACGGGCCCAGCGCGGCATCGTCTACATCGATGAGATCGACAAGATCACCCGCAAGTCCGACAACCCCAGCATCACCCGCGATGTCTCGGGCGAGGGCGTGCAGCAGGCGCTGCTGAAGCTGGTGGAAGGCACCATGGCCAGCGTGCCGCCGCAGGGCGGCCGCAAGCACCCCAACCAGGATTTCCTGCAGATCGACACGACCAACATCCTGTTCATCTGCGGCGGCGCGTTTGACGGCCTGGAAAAGGTCATCCAGAACCGCACCGAAAAGTCCGGCATCGGCTTTGGTGCCACGGTGCATTCCAAGTCGGAGAAACGCGCGTCGGAGCTGTTTCGCCACGTCGAGCCCGAAGACCTCGTTCGGTTCGGCCTGATCCCCGAACTGGTGGGCCGCCTGCCGGTGGTCGCCACGCTGGGCGAGCTGACTGAGGACGCGCTGGTGCAGATCCTCGTCGAGCCCAAGAACGCGCTGCTCAAGCAATACCAGAAACTCTTCTCGATGGACGGTGTGGAGCTGGAGATCCGGCCGTCCGCGCTGGCCGCCATCGCCCGCCGCGCGCTCAAGCGCAAGACCGGCGCGCGCGGCCTGCGTTCCATCATGGAGCAGGCGCTGATCGACACCATGTTCGACCTGCCCACGCTCGACGGCGTGGCCAAGGTGGTGGTCGACGAGCACATCATCGACGAAGGCGGCAAGCCTTTGCTGGTGTACCGCGAGCAGGCCAAGGCCAGCGCCTGACCCTCGCCAACGCCTCACCCCCCAGATCGACCAGCCCCCGATGACGCTGGTCACTTGCAAACACCCGCTCGGCCCCCAGATGGGTTCGAGAAAGTGAGGCCCTTGATGTCCGGACACCCGATTCTTCCCCCGGAACCCATCACGCTGCCGCTGCTGCCGCTGCGCGACGTGGTCGTGTTCCCGCACATGGTCATCCCGCTGTTCGTGGGGCGGCCCAAGTCCATCAAGGCCCTGGAAGCCGCCATGGAAGGCGGCCGGCAGATCATGCTGGTGGCCCAGAAGGCCGCCGGCAAGGATGAGCCCAAGGCCGACGACCTGTTCGAGATCGGCTGCATCTCCAGCATCCTGCAGATGCTCAAGCTGCCCGACGGCACGGTGAAAGTGCTGGTCGAAGGCGTGCAGCGCGCCGTGGCCCGCCAGGTCACCGACCAGGGCGAGCAGTTCATTGCCGAAGTGGTGCCGGTCGCGCCGGCCGGCGAGGCCAGCCCCGAGGTCGAGGCCCTGCGCCGCGCCGTGACGCAGCAGTTCGACCAGTTCGTCAAGCTCAACAAGAAGATCCCGCCCGAGATCCTCACCTCGATCGCCGGCATCGACGAGCCGGGGCGCCTGGCCGACACCATCGCCGCGCACCTGCCGCTCAAGCTCGAGTCCAAGCAGTCGGTGCTGGACCTGTTCGAGGTCTCCGAGCGCCTGGAGAAGCTGCTCGAGCTGCTCGAGCACGAGGTCGACATCCTGCAAGTGGAAAAGCGCATCCGCGGCCGCGTCAAGCGGCAGATGGAAAAGAGCCAGCGCGAGTACTACCTCAACGAGCAGGTCAAGGCCATCCAGAAGGAGCTGGGCGACGGCGAAGAAGGCGCCGACATCGAGGAGCTCGAGAAGAAGATCAAGGCCGCGCGCATGCCCAAGGAAGCGCGCAAGAAGGCCGATGCCGAACTCAAGAAGCTCAAGCTGATGTCACCCATGTCGGCCGAGGCCACGGTGGTGCGCAACTACCTGGACACGCTGATCGGCCTGCCCTGGGCGCGCAAGTCCAAGGTCAAGCACGACCTGGGCAACGCCGAGGAAGTCCTCAATGAGGACCACTACGGCCTGGAGAAGGTCAAGGACCGCATCCTGGAATACCTCGCGGTGCAGCAGCGCGTCGACAAGGTCAAGGCGCCCATCCTGTGCCTGGTCGGCCCCCCGGGCGTGGGCAAGACCTCGCTGGGGCAGAGCGTGGCGCGCGCCACCGGGCGCAAGTTCGTGCGCATGGCCCTGGGCGGCGTGCGTGACGAGGCCGAGATCCGCGGCCACCGCCGCACCTACATCGGCTCGATGCCGGGCAAGGTGCTGCAAAGCCTGTCCAAGGTGGGCGTGCGCAATCCGCTGTTCCTGCTCGACGAGATCGACAAGCTCGGCATGGATTTCCGCGGTGACCCGTCGTCGGCGCTGCTGGAGGTGCTCGACCCCGAGCAGAACCACACCTTCAGCGACCACTACATCGAGGTCGATTTCGACCTGTCGGATGTGATGTTCGTGGCCACCTCCAACTCGATGAACATGCCGCCGGCCTTGCTGGACCGCATGGAAGTGATCCGCCTGTCGGGTTACACCGAGGACGAGAAACTGCACATCGCCCAGCGCTATCTGCTGCCCAAGCAGGCCAAGAACAATGGCGTCAAGGCCGAGGAGATGGAGGTCACCGAATCCGCTATCCGCGGCATCATCCGCTACTACACCCGTGAGGCGGGCGTGCGCTCGCTGGAGCGCGAGATCTCCAAGATCTGCCGCAAGGTGGTCAAGGGCCACCAGCTCAAGACCTACAGCGGCCAGGTGGTGGTGACCGACGAGAACCTGCACGACTTCCTGGGTGTGCGCAAGTTCGACTTCGGCCGCGCCGAGAAGACCAACCAGGTTGGCCAGGTGGTCGGACTGGCCTGGACCGAGGTGGGCGGCGATCTGCTGACCATCGAAGCCACGGCCATGCCGGGCAAGGGCAACATCATCCGCACCGGCTCGCTGGGCGATGTGATGAAGGAATCGGTCGAGGCCGCGCGCACGGTGGTGCGCAGCCGCGCTCGGCGCCTGGGCATCAAGGACGAACTCTTCGAGAAGCGCGACGTGCACATCCACGTGCCCGATGGCGCCACGCCCAAGGACGGCCCCAGCGCCGGCGCGGCCATGACCACCGCCTTCGTCTCGGCGCTGACCGGCATCCCGGTCAAGGCGCACGTGGCGATGACCGGCGAGATCACACTGCGCGGCGAGGTCACGGCGATCGGCGGCTTGAAGGAAAAGCTGCTGGCCGCGGCCCGTGGCGGCATCAAGCTGGTGATGATTCCGGAAGAGAACGTCAAGGACCTGCAGGACATCCCGGACAACGTCAAGAGTCAGCTCGAGATCGTGCCGGTGCGCTGGATCGACAAGGTGCTGGAAGTGGCGCTGGAATCCGCTCCCTCGCCGCTGCCTGACGACGAGCCGGCGACGTCCGCCGCGCCCGCCGCCACACCGGCCGCCGAGAGCGGTGCCGTGGGGACGGGGCCGGACCTGACGCACTGATCGTTCGCCCGTCGAAAAAATCTCATGGCCGCTTCATGGCGGCCATGTTTTTGCCTATAATGCGAGCTTCGCTGCTGCGGCAGGGCGCTCTTGCAAGAGAGCGACAGGCCGAGCGACACCAAGCGCGTCAGCAGCGAAAGTGTTCCGAGAGGAGCCCCTGCGGGAATAGCTCAGTTGGTAGAGCGCAACCTTGCCAAGGTTGAGGTCGCGAGTTCGAGCCTCGTTTCCCGCTCCAGATGCCCAAGAGGGAAGCCCCGGCTTCCCTTTTTCATCGGGGGAGCCTGGCGGCGCACGCCTCCTTCGGGAATCCGAAGGCGCGATAGCAAAGCGGTTATGCAACGGATTGCAAATCCGTCTAGTCCAGTTCGACTCTGGATCGCGCCTCCAGTCTCTTGAAGCGACGCGGGAATAGCTCAGTTGGTAGAGCGCAACCTTGCCAAGGTTGAGGTCGCGAGTTCGAGCCTCGTTTCCCGCTCCAGATCACCAACCGGTGAGCCTTCGGGCGCATCGGCGGGGCCGGCAGGCCCACGCATCCCAAGCGGGAATAGCTCAGTTGGTAGAGCGCAACCTTGCCAAGGTTGAGGTCGCGAGTTCGAGCCTCGTTTCCCGCTCCAATCCCCAACGGCCGCACTCTGTGCGGCCGTTGCGCTGTGTGGCACCGCCTATCATGGGCCCCACGTGTGCCGCCTGGATGGCGAAATCGGTAGACGCAGCGGACTTAAACTCCGCAGCCCTGCAAGGGGCGTACGGGTTCGAGTCCCGTTCCAGGCACCAGCGCCCAGACGCCTCAGACCACCACGCGACGCGCCGCGGTCGTCAGACCCAGCCAGTCGCGGGTCAGCCGCTCCAGCACCTCGGTCGGGCCGGTGTTCTCCAGGCGCAGGCCGGTCCAGGGCGCCTCGGCGCTGGCCGCAGGGGCTTCGCCCAGCAGGCGGATCGCCTGGCGCGCCACGGCCTCGGCGGTGTCCAGCAACTGCACGCCGGGTTGCAGTCGCTGCGCAATGCGCTCGGCCACAAAGGGGTAATGGGTGCAGCCCAGCACCACCACATCCACGGCGGCGGCGTTCAGTGGCGCCAGATGGCGGTCGAGCAGGCGCTCGATCTCGGCGCGGCCGTCCTCGCCCTGCTCGATGGCGGCGGCCAGGCCGGGGCAGGGCAGGCGCATCACCTCGCAGTGACCGGCGTGGCGCTGCACCAGGGCGTCAAAGCGGGGGCTGGCCAGCGTGGCCGTGGTGGCCATGACGGCGATGTGACCGCTTCGGCTGAGTGCTGCCGCGGGCTTCACGCCTGGCTCCACGCCGACCAGCGGCAGTGTGGGATAGCGCGCCCGCAGGTGATCGATCGCCCAGGCGGTGGCGGTGTTGCAGGCCACCACCAGCATGCCGGCGCCGCTGTTGAGCAGGTGCTCGGCCAGGCGCTGGCTGCGATCAATGACCTGCGCGGGATCCTTGTCACCGTAGGGGGCGTGGGCCGAGTCGGCAAGGTAGTGCAGCGGATGTTCGGGCCGCAGGCGGTGCAGCGCGCGCAGCACCGACAGGCCGCCCACGCCGGAGTCGAAGACGCCGATGGCGCGGGGCGGGCGGGGCAGGTCGTACATGCGGGCGGGAGTCTACCTGCTCGCATCGTCCCTTCGGGTTTTCACCGAGTTGGCTTGTGCGATCGACCGGCTGACACCTAAAATAGAACGAACGTTCGATTTAAAAGACGGGTGCCGCGCGCCCGTCCACGCGAGTTTCCACGAGGGAAGATGCCGTGCGGCACGCATCGCCCCTAGAATCGCTTGGTTTACGTTAACGTCAATTCAACAACCTCGACATCCGACAGGAGCAACGCAGCATGAAGGTACTGGTACCCGTCAAGCGCGTCGTCGACTACAACGTGAAGGTTCGCGTGAAGTCCGACGGCACGGGGGTGGACATCGCCAACGTCAAGATGAGCATGAACCCCTTTGACGAGATCGCCGTCGAAGAGGCCGTTCGCCTGAAGGAAAAGGGCGCCGTGACCGAGGTGATCGCCGTCTCCTGCGGCGTCACCCAGTGCCAGGAAACCCTGCGCACCGCGATGGCCATCGGCGCCGACCGCGCCATCCTGGTCGAGACCGACGCCGAGCTGCAGCCGCTGGCCGTGGCCAAGCTGCTCAAGGCCCTGGTCGACAAGGAACAGCCCGGTCTGGTGATCCTGGGCAAGCAGGCGATCGACGATGACTGCAACCAGACCGGCCAGATGCTGGCCGCGCTGGCCGACCTGCCGCAGGCCACCTTCGCCTCGAAGGTGGAAGTCGCTGACGGCGCCGCTACCGTGACCCGCGAGGTGGACGGCGGCCTGGAGACGCTGAAGCTGGCGCTGCCCGCGGTGATCACCACCGACCTGCGCCTGAACGAGCCGCGTTACGTCACGCTGCCCAACATCATGAAGGCCAAGAAGAAGCCCCTGGAGACGGTCAAGCCGGCCGACCTGGGTGTGGACGTGGCCCCGCGCATCAAGACGCTCAAGGTCTCCGAGCCGCCGCAGCGCGGCGCCGGTGTGAAGGTGCCCGACGTGGCCACCCTGGTGAGCAAGCTGAAGAACGAAGCGAAGGTGATCTGAGATGAGCGTCCTCGTCATTGCTGAACACGACAACGCCAGCGTCAAGGGCGCCACGCTGAACACCGTGACCGCCGCTGCGGCCTGCGGTGGTGATGTGCACGTGCTGGTGGCCGGCCACAACGCCGGCGGCGCCGCCGCGGCTGCCGCGCAGATCGCCGGTGTGGCCAAGGTGCTGCACGCCGATGGCGCCAGCCTGGGCGACCAACTGGCCGAGGCCGTGGCGTCCCAGGTGCTGGCCATCGCCTCTGGCTACAGCCACATCCTGTTCCCGTCCACCGCCAACGGCAAGAACGTCGCGCCGCGCGTGGCCGCCAAGCTGGATGTGGCGCAGCTGTCCGACGTCACCAAGGTGGTCTCGGCCGACACCTTCGAGCGTCCGATCTACGCCGGCAACGCCATCGCCACAGTGCAGAGCGCCGATGCGGTCAAGGTGATCACGGTGCGCACCACCGGCTTCGATGCCGCCGCTGCCAGCGGTGGCGCGGCCGCGGTCGAGACCGTGGCCGCCGCCGCGGCTGCCGGCAAGAGCAGCTTTGTCGGCCGCGAGATCGCCAAGAGCGACCGCCCCGAGCTGACCGCCGCCAAGATCATCGTCTCCGGTGGCCGGGCGATGGGCAGCAGCGAGAAGTTCAACGAGGTGCTGACGCCGCTGGCCGACAAGCTGGGCGCCGCGCTGGGCGCCAGCCGCGCCGCGGTGGACGCCGGCTACGCGCCCAACGACTGGCAGGTCGGTCAGACCGGCAAGATCGTCGCGCCGCAGCTGTATGTCGCCTGCGGCATCAGCGGTGCGATCCAGCACCTGGCCGGCATGAAGGACTCCAAGGTGATCGTCGCGATCAACAAGGACCCGGAAGCGCCGATCTTCAGCGTCGCCGACTACGGCCTGGAGGCCGACCTGTTCGCCGCCGTGCCCGAGCTGATCAACGCCCTCTGATCCGCGCCTGAGGTGCCGCCGCGCGGCCCTCGCCAACACAGCAAGGGCGCCCGTCGTGGCGCCCTTTCTTTCGCCCCCTGCCTTTCCCCGGAGACATTTCATGAGCTACCGCGCCCCCGTCAAGGACATGCTGTTCGCGATGAAGGAACTCGCCAACATCGACGCCATCGCCCAGCTGCCCGGCTTCGAGGACGCGGGCTATGACACCGCCCAGGCCGTGCTGGAGGAGTGCGCCAAGCTCAACGAGGACGTGGTCGCGCCGCTGAACTGGGAAGGCGACATCAATCCCTCGCACTTCAGCGACGGCAAGGTCCACGCCACGCCCGGTTTCAAGGCCGCGTTCGACCAATACACCCAGGGCGGCTGGCAGGGCCTGCACCACCCGGCCGATGTGGGTGGCCAGGGCCTGCCCAAGCTGATCCATGCCGCCTGCCAGGAAATGGTCAACGCCGCCAACCTGAGCTTCGCGCTGTGCCCGCTGCTGACCGACGGCGCGATCGAGGCCCTGCTGACCGCCGGCTCCGACGAGCAGAAGGCCACCTTCATCCCGAAGATGATCGACGGCACCTGGACCGGCACGATGAACCTGACCGAACCGCAGGCCGGCTCCGACCTGGCCGCGGTGCGCACCCGTGCCGAGCCGCAGCCGGATGGCACCTACCGCGTCTTCGGCACCAAGATCTTCATCACCTGGGGCGAGCACGACATGGCCGAGAACATCGTCCATCTGGTGCTGGCCCGCGTGGTCGGGGCGCCGGAGGGCGTCAAGGGCATCTCGCTGTTCATCTGCCCGAAGTTCCTGGTCAACGCCGATGGCTCGCTGGGCCCGCGCAACGACGTGCACTGCGTCAGCATCGAGCACAAGATGGGCATCAAGGCCAGCCCCACCGCGGTGCTGCAGTTCGGTGACAACGGCGGCGCGGTGGGTTACCTGGTGGGCCAGGAGAACCGCGGCCTGGAGTACATGTTCGTGATGATGAACGCCGCGCGCTTCGGCGTGGGCGTGCAGGGCCTGGCGGTGTCGGACCGCGCCTACCAGCGCGCCGTGGCCTACGCCCGCGACCGCGTGCAGTCGCGTCCGGTGGACGGCTCGGTGCCGGGCGCTGCCGCCATCATCCACCACCCCGACGTGCGCCGCATGCTGCTGACGATGCGCGCCACGGCCGAAGGCTGCCGCGCGATGTCGCTGGTGGCCGCCGCCGCCTACGACGCCGCGCACCACCACCCCGACGCCGCAGTGCGCCAGCAGAACCAGGCCTTCTACGAGTTCATGGTGCCGCTGGTCAAGGGCTACTCCACCGAGACCAGCCTGGAGGTCACCAGCCTGGGTGTCCAGGTCCATGGCGGAATGGGATTCATCGAGGAAACCGGCGCCGCCCAGCACTACCGCGACGCCAAGATCCTGACCATCTACGAAGGCACCACCGCGATCCAGGCCAACGACCTGATCGGCCGCAAGACGGCGCGCGACGGCGGCCAGACCGCCAAGGCCATCGCGGCGCAGATCGCTGCCACCGAGGAAGCGCTGGCCGCGCGTCCCAGCGACGACGCCAAGGCCTTTGCCAGGCGCCTGGCCGCGGCGCGCGCCGATTTCCTGGCGGTGGTCGACTTCGTCGCCGGTCAGACCAAGGCCAGCCCCAACGCCGTGTTCGCGGGCAGCGTGAACTACCTGATGCTGGCCGGCAACCTGATGGCCGGCTGGCAGATGGGCCGCGCGCTGATGGCCGCCGAAGACCGCCTGGCCGCGGGTGACGATGCGGCCTTCATGCAGGCCAAGATCGCCACTGCGCGCTTCTACGCCGACCACCTGCTGACCCGCACCGCCGGCCTGCGCGAAAGCATCGTCGACGGCCATGCCGGTGTCACCGCGATGGCGCTGGAGGCCTTCTGATGAGCCGTCTGCCTGCCGCGCTGCAACGCGTGCGCCTGCCGGTGATCGGCTCGCCGCTGTTCATCATCTCCAACCCGAAGCTGGTGATCGCCCAGTGCCAGGCCGGCATCATCGGCTCGATGCCGGCGCTCAATGCGCGTCCGGCCTCGCAGCTGGATGAGTGGCTGGCCGAGATCACCGAGACCCTGGCGGCCTGGGACCGGGCCCACCCCGACACGCCGGCCGCGCCGTTTGCGATCAACCAGATCGTGCACAAGAGCAATGACCGGCTGGAGCACGACCTGGAGGTTTGCGCCCGTTACAAGGTGCCGGTGGTGATCACCTCGCTGGGCGCGCGCACCGACGTCAACGAGGCGGTGCACGCCTGGGGCGGCGTGGTGCTGCACGACATCATCAACAACGCCTTCGCCCACAAGGCCATCGAGAAGGGCGCCGACGGCCTGATCGCGGTGGCTGCCGGCGCCGGTGGTCACGCGGGCGTCAAGAGCCCGTTCGCGCTGATCCAGGAGATTCGCCAGTGGTTTGACGGCCCGCTGGCCCTGTCGGGCTCGATCGCCAGCGGCGGCGCCATCCTGGCCGCGCAGGCCATGGGGGCCGACTTTGCCTACATCGGCTCGGCCTTCATCGCCACCGATGAAGCGCGTGCGGTGGACGCCTACAAGCAGTGCATCGTCGACAGCAGCAGCGACGACATCGTCTACTCCAACCTCTTCACCGGCGTACACGGCAACTACCTGAAGCCGTCGATCCGCGCCGCCGGCCTGGACCCGGAGAACCTGCCCGAGAGCGACCCGTCGAAGATGAACTTCGGCGGCGACGCCAAGAAGGCCTGGAAGGACATCTGGGGCTGCGGTCAGGGCATTGGCGCCATCACCCGGGTGCAGCCGGCGGCCGATCTGGTGGCGCAGCTGGCCCGCGAGTACGCCGCGGCCCGCGCGCGCCTGATGGGCTGATCAGTCGCTGCGAGCGGCCGTCAGGTCGGCGTCACAGCCGCTGGCGGCCGAGATCCAGCGCCGCGCCAGGCGCTGCAGCGCCGGCTCGGCCCACCGCGGCCACCAGCGCCACACGCGGCGCGGCTGGCTGACCATGGCACAGCGGTACAGGCGCTGCGTCGCATCCCAGCGCAACGCACGGCAGCGCCCGCGGCGCCGGCCACTGACCAGCATGCCCAGCGGGCAGGGCGCCCAGGCGCAGCACACGCCGCAGCCGTTGCAGGCCACCCCGGGCGCAGGCATGGCGGGTGCCTCCGAGCGCAGCCGGATCACGCGCAACCGGGCAGGGGGACGGGATTCCACCGACGCATTTTTCAACCCCGGCGCCGATTTGTCAGGAAAGTAAAGGGATTGGAGGCGCGTAATACGCCCCACAACAACAGGTCACAGCGGTGTTAAAGTGCTGGATGTGACTTGAATAGGTCCTTCTGTGTCCCCTTGCTGGTAGTCGAGACAAACCGAGCAAGGCGGGTCGCAATCCGCCAACCGGTGAAGCCGGGTCGCGGAAGGTTGATCAACCCATCGGAGTCCTGGGAACCGGGACGAAAGGTGAGCGAAAGATGATGCAGCAATACAGGTCGAACTCGTACCTGTTCGGGGGCAATGCGCCCTACGTCGAGGAGATGTACGAAGCCTACCTCGACAACCCGGGCTCCGTGCCCGACAACTGGCGCGCCTACTTCGACGCGCTGCAACACGTCCCCGCCACCGACGGCACCGAAGCCCGCGACGTCGCCCATGCGCCGGTCGTCGAGTCCTTCGCCCAGCGCGCCAAGGCCAACGCCTTCGCCGCCAAGGCCAGCTCGGCCGATCTGGCCGTCGCCCGCAAGCAGGTTCATGTCCAGTCGCTGATCGCCGCGTACCGCAACGTGGGCGCCCGCTGGGCCGACCTGGACCCCCTCAAGCGCACCGAGCGCCCCAAGATCCCCGAACTCGAGCCGGCGTTCTACGACCTGACCGAGTCCGACATGGACATCTCGTTCTCGGCGGCCAACAGCTATTTCAGCAAGGCCGAGAACATGACGCTGCGGGACATCCTGCAGGCCCTGCGCGAGACCTACTGCGGCACGCTGGGCGTCGAGTTCATGCACATCACCGACCAGACGCAAAAGCGCTGGTGGCAGGAAAAGCTGGAATCGATCCGCTCCAAGCCCAGCTTCAGCCCCGAGAAGAAGAAGCAGATCCTCGAGCGCCTGACCGCGGCCGAGGGCCTGGAGCGCTTCCTCCACACCAAGTACGTTGGCCAGAAGCGCTTCTCGCTGGAAGGCGGCGAAAGCTTCATCGCGGCGATGGACGAAGTCGTCCAGCGTGGTGGCGAGCAAGGCGTGCAGGAAATCGTCATCGGCATGGCCCACCGCGGCCGCCTGAACGTGCTGGTCAACACCCTGGGCAAGATGCCCAAGGATCTGTTCGCCGAATTCGACCACACCGCCCCTGAGGAACTGCCCGCCGGTGACGTGAAGTACCACCAGGGTTTCAGCTCCGACATCTCCACCGCTGGCGGCCCGGTCCACCTGAGCCTGGCGTTCAACCCCTCGCACCTGGAAATCGTCAACCCGGTGGTCGAGGGCTCGGTGCGCGCCCGCATGGACCGCCGCGGCGACAAGGTCGGCGCGCAGGTGCTGCCGGTGCTGGTGCACGGTGACTCGGCCTTCGGTGGCCAGGGTGTGAACCAGGAAACCCTGATGCTGTCCGAGACCCGTGGCTACTCCACGGGCGGCACGGTGCACCTGATCATCAACAACCAGATCGGCTTCACCACCAGCGATCCGCGTGACCTGCGCTCCACGCTGTACTGCACCGACATCGTCAAGATGATCGAGTCGCCGGTGCTGCACGTCAACGGCGATGATCCGGAAGCGGTCGTGCTGGCCACCCAGCTGGCGCTGGAGTTCCGCATGACCTTCCGCAAGGACGTCGTGGTGGACATCATCTGCTTCCGCAAGCTGGGCCACAACGAGCAGGACACGCCGGCGCTGACCCAGCCGCTGATGTACAAGAAGATTGCCCAGCACCCGGGCACCCGCAAGCTGTACGCCGACAAGCTGGCCGCGCAAGGCCTGGGCGACACGCTGGGCGATGACATGGTCAAGGCCTACCGCGCCGCCATGGACGCCGGCCGCCACACGGTCGACCCGGTGCTGAGCAACTTCAAGAGCAAGTTCGCCGTCGACTGGCTGCCCTACCTGGGCAAGAAGTGGACCGACTCGGCCGACACCGCGATCCCGCTGACCGAGTGGAAGCGCCTGTCCGAGCGCCTGACGACGATTCCCGCCACCGTCAACATGCACCCGCTGGTCAAGAAGGTCTACGACGACCGCGCGGCCATGGGCCGGGGCGACATCAACGTCGACTGGGGCATGGGCGAGCACATGGCCTTTGCCTCGCTGGTGGCCGCCGGTTACCCGGTGCGCCTGTCCGGCGAGGACTGCGGCCGCGGCACCTTCACCCACCGCCATGCGGTCATCCATGACCAGAAGCGCGAAAAGTGGGACGAAGGCACCTACATCCCGCTGCAGCACGTGGCCGACAACCAGGCGCAATTCACCGTCATCGATTCCATCCTGTCCGAAGAGGCGGTGCTGGGCTTCGAGTACGGCTACGCCTCGGCCGAGCCCAACACGCTGACCATCTGGGAAGCGCAGTTCGGCGACTTCGCCAATGGCGCGCAGGTGGTGATCGACCAGTTCATTGCCTCGGGTGAGGTGAAGTGGGGCCGCGTCAATGGTCTGACGCTGATGCTGCCGCACGGCTACGAAGGCCAGGGCCCCGAGCACAGCTCGGCCCGCCTGGAGCGCTTCATGCAGCTGGCGGCGGACACCAACATGCAGATCGTGCAGCCCACCTCGGCCAGCCAGATCTTCCACCTGCTGCGCCGCCAGATGGTGCGCCCGCTGCGCAAGCCGCTGGTCATCTTCACGCCCAAGTCGCTGCTGCGGAACAAGGACGCCACCTCGCCGCTGACCGACTTCACCCGCGGCGAGTTCAAGACCGTGATCGGCGAGCAGAACGAGGCGATCGACAACGCCAAGGTCAAGCGCGTGATCGCCTGCTCGGGCAAGGTCTACTACGACCTGGTCAAGAAGCGCGAGGACAAGAAGGCCACCGATGTCGCCATCCTGCGCGTCGAGCAGCTGTACCCGTTCCCGCACAAGGTGTTCGGCGCCGAGCTGAAGAAGTACCCCAACGCCACCGAGATCGTGTGGTGCCAGGACGAGCCGCAGAACCAGGGCGCCTGGTTCTTCATCCAGCACCAGATCCACGAGAACATGCTGGATGGCCAGCGCCTGGGTTACGCCGGCCGCCCGGCCTCGGCCTCGCCTGCGGTGGGCTATGCCCACCTGCACCAGGACCAGCAGAAGGCGCTGCTGGACCAGGCCTACGGCAAGCTCAAGGGTTTCATTCTCAGCAAATAAGCACGACGGCGGACGCCCTCAGGGCGCCGCCGAAGTCCTGGCCTGAGGCGCTGCGCCCAGGCCGGGGCTGGCGGATGCACAGCGTCCCCCGCACCGACACGAAAGACACATCATGGCAATCGTAGAAGTCAAGGTCCCCCAACTGTCCGAGTCCGTGGCCGAGGCCACCCTGCTGCAGTGGAAGAAGAAGCCCGGTGAAGCCGTGGCCGTGGACGAAATCCTGATCGAGATCGAGACCGACAAGGTCGTGCTTGAGGTCCCGGCGCCGGCTGCTGGCGTCTTGGCCGCTCACGTGGTGGGCGACGGCGGCACCGTGGTCTCTGACCAGGTCATCGCGCAGATCGACACTGAAGGCAAGGCTGGTGCCGCCGCCGCACCGGCCGCAGCTGCCCCGGCGCCTGCTGCCGCCCCCGCGGCCGCGCCCTCGGCCGACAAGTCCGGCGTGGCCATGCCCGCCGCCGCCAAGCTGATGGCCGACAACAACCTGGCCGCCGGCTCGGTGGCCGGCACCGGCAAGGACGGCCGCGTCACCAAGGGCGATGTGCTGGGTGCCGTGGCCTCGGGGGCCAAGGCCGCGGTGCCGGCCCCGGTGGCCGCGCCGGTGAATGCCGCTGTCGCCAAGCCGCTGCCCGCGGTGGCCGCGCCCACGGTGCAGAACCTGGCCGACCGCCCCGAGCAGCGCGTGCCGATGTCGCGCCTGCGCGCCCGCATCGCCGAGCGCCTGGTGCAGTCGCAGTCGACCAACGCCATCCTCACCACCTTCAACGAGGTCAACATGGCCCCGGTGATGGAGATGCGCAAGAAGTTCCAGGACAAGTTCGAGAAGGAGCACGGCGTCAAGCTGGGCTTCATGAGCTTCTTCGTCAAGGCCGCGGTCGCTGCGCTCAAGCGCTACCCGGTGCTGAACGCCTCGGTCGATGGCAATGACATCGTCTACCACGGCTACTTCGACATCGGCATCGCGGTGGGCTCGCCGCGCGGCCTGGTGGTGCCCATCATCCGCAATGCCGACCAACTGAGCTTCGCCGACATCGAGAAGAAGATCGGCGAATTCGGCCAGAAGGCCAAGGACGGCAAGCTGGGCATCGAGGAGCTGTCGGGCGGCACCTTCTCGATCTCCAACGGCGGCACCTTCGGCTCGATGCTGTCGACCCCGATCATCAACCCGCCGCAGTCGGCCATCCTGGGTGTGCATGCCACCAAGGACCGCGCGGTGGTCGAGAACGGCCAGGTCGTGGTGCGCCCGATCAACTACCTCGCGATGTCGT
Source organism: Ideonella aquatica (assembly GCF_018069755.1). Lineage (GTDB taxonomy): Bacteria > Pseudomonadota > Gammaproteobacteria > Burkholderiales > Burkholderiaceae_C > Ideonella > Ideonella aquatica. The sequence goes on from NZ_JAGQDE010000009.1 coordinate 190,393, forward strand.
ATGACCACCGCATCATCGACGGCCGCGAAGCCGTGCTGGGCCTGGTCACGATGAAGGAAGCGCTGGAAGACCCGGCACGTCTGCTCTTCGATATCTAAGCACCGAACCTGCCCAAAGCGCCCCGCCTGCCGGGGCGCTTGTCCAGACCCACCAGGAACTCTCATGTCCAAGCAATTCGACGTCGTCGTCATCGGCGGCGGCCCCGGCGGCTACATCGCTGCCATCCGCGCGGCCCAGCTGGGCTTCAACGTGGCCTGCATCGACGAGTGGAAGAACGCCGCGGGCGGCCCGGCCCCGGGCGGCACCTGCACCAACGTTGGCTGCATCCCCTCGAAGGCGCTGCTGCAGTCGTCCGAGCACTTCGAGCACGCCAGCAAGCACTTCGCCGAGCACGGCATCTCCACCGGCAAGGTCGAGATGGACGTGGCGAAAATGATCGCCCGCAAGGACGGCGTCGTGAAGCAGAACAACGACGGCATCCTCTACCTGTTCAAGAAGAACAAGGTCAGCTTCTTCCATGGCCGCGGCTCCTTCGTGGCGGCCAAGGACGGTGCCTACGAGATCAAGGTGGCTGGTGCCGCCGAGGAAGTCATCTCCGGCAAGCAGGTGATCGTGGCCACCGGCTCGAACGCCCGTCCGCTGCCGGGCGCCGAGTTCGACGAGGTCAACATCCTCTCCAATGACGGCGCGCTGCGCGTGGGCGCCGTGCCCAAGAAGCTGGGCGTGATCGGCTCGGGCGTGATCGGCCTGGAGATGGGCTCGGTCTGGCGCCGCCTGGGCGCCGAGGTCACCATCCTCGAGGCCCTGCCCACCTTCCTGGGCGCTGCTGACGAGGCGGTGGCCAAGGAAGCGCTGAAGGCCTTCACCAAGCAGGGACTGAAGATCGAGCTGGGCGTCAAGATCAGCGAGGTCAAGAACGGCAAGAAGGGCGTCACCGTGGCCTACACCGACGCCAAGGGCGGCGCGCAGGAACTGGCGGTGGACAAGCTGATCGTCTCGATCGGCCGCGTGCCCAACACCACGGGTCTGAACACCGAGGCGGTCGGCCTGCAGCTCGACGAGCGCGGCGCCATCGTGGTGGACGGCGACTGCCGCACCAACCTGCCTGGCGTCTGGGCGGTGGGTGACGTGGTGCGCGGCCCGATGCTGGCGCACAAGGCCGAGGAAGAGGGCGTGGCGGTGGCCGAGCGCATCGCCGGCCAGCATGGCCACGTCAACTTCGCCACCGTGCCCTGGGTCATCTACACCAGCCCCGAGATCGCCTGGGTCGGCCGCACCGAGCAGCAGCTCAAGGCCGACGGCGTGGCCTACAAGGCCGGCCAGTTCCCGTTCCTGGCCAACGGCCGGGCGCGCGCGCTGGGCGACACCACCGGCTTCGTCAAGATCATCGCCGATGCCGCCACGGATGAGATCCTGGGCGTGCATATCGTCGGCCCGATGGCCTCCGAGCTGATCGCCGAGGCGGTGATGGCCATGGAGTTCAAGGCCAGCAGCGAGGACATCGCCCGCATTTGCCACGCCCATCCGTCGCTCTCCGAGTCGACCAAGGAAGCGGCGCTGGCCGTCGACAAGCGCACGCTGAACTTCTGATGCGTCTTCGCCAAGGGTTTGGCGCGGATCCGGCTTTGCCGGTCCGCAGCCAAAGCCCCCTTGGGGGGCAGCGACCGCCAGGGAGCGTGGGGGCATGACGGTTACCGAGCTGTACCACCAGACCTTGTCCGAGCGCGGCTACCAGAGCGACCCGGCGCAACTGCGCGCCGTGGCGGCGCTGCAGCGTTGCCAGGACGAATGGGCGGCCTACAAGGCCCGGCGCAGCAATGCCATCACCAAGGCGCTGGTGCGCCCGCCGATCCCGCGCGGCGTGTACATGTACGGTGGCGTGGGCCGCGGCAAGAGCTTCCTGATGGACGCCTTCTTCCAGGCGGTGCCACTGACCCGCAAGACGCGCCTGCACTTCCACGAGTTCATGCGCGAAGTCCACCGCGAACTGCAGGACCTCAAGGGCCTGCAGAACCCGCTGGACGAACTGGGCAAGCGCATCGCGCGGCGCTACCGGCTGATCTGCTTTGACGAGTTCCACGTCGCCGACGTCACCGACGCGATGATCCTGCACCGCCTGCTGGAGTCGATGTTCGCCAACCGGGTGTCCATCGTCACCACGTCGAACTTCGTACCGGACGGCCTGTATCCCAACGGCCTGCACCGCGACCGCATCCTGCCGGCCATCGAGCTGCTCAAGGACAAGCTCGAGGTCATCAACGTCGACAACGGCACCGACTACCGACAGCGCACGCTGGAGCATGTGCAGCTCTACCACACGCCACTGGGCGAGGTGGCCGACCAGGCGATGACCCGGGCCTTCGAGGAACTGGCCGAGGCCCGTGACGAGTCGCCGCTGCTGCACATCGAGCACCGTGAGCTGCGCGCCCGTCGGCGCGCTGGCGGCGTGGTGTGGTTCGATTTCCAGACCCTGTGCGGCGGCCCGCGCTCGCAGAACGACTACCTGGAGCTGGCCAGCCAGTTCCACACGCTGCTGCTGTCGGACGTGCCGCAGATGCCGGTGCGCATGGCCTCGGAGGCGCGGCGCTTCACCTGGCTGGTGGACGTGCTCTACGACCGCCGCGTCAAGCTGATCCTGTCGGCCGCCGTGCCGCCGGACCAGTTGTACCTGGAGGGCCCGCTGGCGCATGAATTCCCGCGCACGGTGTCGCGCCTGAACGAAATGCAGTCGCGCGAGTTCCTGGCCCTGGAGCGGCGCGAGGTCGACACGCGCCTGACCTGAGGGCGCAGGCTTACTTGATGGGCTCCACCCGCACCAGCGCCAGCGACAGGTTGTCGCCGGTACCGCGGGCGCGCTGTCGGGCCTTGCTGATCAGCATCTCGCTGGCCTCGCGCGGGTTCAGCGCATTGACGATCGCGCCCAGTTCCTTGCTGCTGAGGTAGTGCCACAGGCCGTCGGAGCAGGCCAGCAGTGCGTCGCCCTGGTCGAGCCGCTCGATGCGCTGGATCGCCACCGGGGGGTCTTGCTGTGTGCCCAGGCAACCGGTCAGCAGGTTGGACTGCGGGTGGGTGTTGGCCTGGGCCTCGGTGATCTTGCCTTCGTCGATCAGGCGCTGCACATACGAGTGGTCAATGGTGCGGCGCACCAGTTCGGCGCCGCGGAAATGGTAGACCCGCGAATCACCGGCATGCACCGTCCAGGCGCTGCGGTCGGGCAGGATCAGGTAGGCGGCCAGGGTGCTGTGCGGCTCTTCATCGGCGGTGATGGCCGTGAGCTTGATCATCAGGTGCGACTCGACCACCAGCTGCCTGAGCATCGCCTCGGTGTCGTCATCGGCCGGGTTGTATCGGTCGAAGACCTGGCGCGCGGTCAGCACCACCTGGTCGGCGGCGGTACGTCCGCCGCTCTTGCCACCCATACCATCGGCCACCAGCGCCAGCAGGCAGCCGGGAACCCGGTGGTGCGGAAGAATCTCGACCTGGTCTTGCTGGTAGGCTCTATCGCCCTTGTGCAGGCCGGTGGCCGCGGTCAGCCGGTAGGCCTGGGTGCTGAGGGTGCTCATGCCATGCAATATAAACTGTCAGCAGATATTTCGCCGCCCCCTGGATGACGGAGAACCTCCATTCCCCCCAACGTCGCCTGATCGAGTTGCGCATCGAGCACGCCGATCTGGACAATCTGATCGATCGGACCGACCCGTTGACGCCGCTGGACGAGCTGACCCTGCGTCGCCTGAAAAAGCGACGCCTGGTGTTGCGCGACCAGATCGCGGTGCTGGAGGCCACCCTCGAGCCGCCGGAGCCGGCCTGAATGGCCGATGCCGGATTGCCCGCGGCAGTGGCCCAGGCCTTCGCTGCCGACGGCGCCCTCGCGCGCGCGGCGCCAGGCTATGCGCCGCGCCAGCCGCAGCTGGACATGGCGCAGGCGGTGGCCGAGGCGATCGACACGCAGGGCTGTCTGGTCACCGAGGCGGGCACCGGTGTCGGCAAGACCTTTGCCTACCTGGTGCCGGTGCTGCTGTCGGGCCGGCGCACCCTGGTCAGCACCGCCACCAAGAACCTTCAGGACCAGCTCTTCCTGCGTGACCTGCCGCGCCTGAAGGAGGCCTTGCAGGTGCCGGCCAGTGTGGCCCTGCTCAAGGGCCGGGCCAGCTACCTGTGCCGCCACCGGCTGCAGCAGGCCCGCGAGGGCGCCACTTTCGCCGACCGCGGATCGATCCGCGCGCTGACCCGCATCGAGCAATGGGCCCAGGGCACCCGCAGCGGCGACATGGGTGAGCTCGACGGGCTGGACGAGCGCTCCGAGCTCATCCCACTGGTCACCTCCAGCCGCGACAACTGCCTGGGCGGCGAATGCCCGGAGTTTGTCAACTGCCACCTGATGAAGGCTCGGCGCGACGCCATGGCGGCCGATGTGGTGGTGATCAACCACCATCTGTTCTTTGCCGACCTGTCGCTGCGCGACAGCGGCGTGGCCGAGCTGTTGCCCACCGTGGACGTGGCGGTGTTTGACGAGGCCCACCAGATGGTCGAGGCCGGCGTGCAGTTCCTGGGCCAGACCCTGGGCACGGGGCAGGGCGTTGATCTGGCGCGCGACCTGGTGGCCGCTGGCCTGCAGCACGCCCGCGGCCTGGCGCCGTGGCAGGAGCTGTCGGCCTCGATCGAGCTGGCCGCGCGCGAGCTGCGCCTGGCCGCCGCCCATGGCCTGCCCGAGGTACGCGCCCAGCTCAAGCGCCGCTGGGATGAGGCAGCGCGCGACGATGCGTTGGGCCCGGCGCTGGACCGCCTGGCCGATGCCCTGCGCCGCGCCGCCGAGGCGCTGGACCTTGTGATCGAGGCCGCGCCGGACTTCGCCCGCCTGCAATCGCGCGCCCGCGAGATGGGTCAGCAGTGCCTGCGTTTCCAGCGCGAATGCCCGCCCGAGCGGGTGCGCTGGATCGATCTGACCGCCCACCAGGCGCGGCTGGTGGAGTCGCCGCTGGACATCCGGGCGATGATGGGCGAGCAGCGCGCCGCGGGCTCGCGCGCCTGGGTCTTCACCTCGGCCACGCTGGGCGATGAGCCCGACCTGCGCTGGTTCTGCGAGTCCGCCGGCCTGGACGACGCTCGCCGCCTGCGCGTGGGCAGCCCCTTCGACTATGCGGCGCACGCCCGGGTGTATGTGCCGCCACGCTTTCCGGCCCCGGGCGACGACAGCCACCTGACCTTGGTCGGACGCGCTGCCGCGCACTGCGCCAAGGCACTGGGCGGCCGCACCTTCGTGCTGACCACCACGCTGCGCGCGCTGAAGCTGGTGGCCGAGGCGCTGGAGCGCGAGCTCAGCGCGATAGACAGCCCGCTGCAGGTGCTGGTGCAGGGCAGCGCCGCCAAGCGCACCCTGCTGTCGCGCTTTGGCGAGGGCGGCAGCGTGCTGGTGGGCTCGCAGAGTTTTTGGGAAGGCATCGACGTGCCCGGTGATGCGCTGCAGTGCGTGCTGATCGACAAGCTGCCCTTTCCGCCACCGAACGACCCGCTGGTCGAGGCGCGGGTGCGTCAGCTCAAGTCACAGGGGCGCGATGCCTTCAGCGAGTACTTCGTCGCCGAGGCCGCGGTGTCCTTGAAGCAGGGCGCGGGGCGCCTGATACGTACCGAACAGGACAAAGGCCTGCTGGTGCTGTGCGACACCCGGCTGCGCGACAAGGGCTACGGCAAGCGGCTGCTGGCGGCGCTGCCGCCCATGACACCGCTGGACAGCGGTGAAGAGGCCTTGCAGTGGCTGCGCACGCTGGCCGAAGAGCGCGGCGGCTGAGCGCGGCGGCTCAGCGCCACCAGCTCACCAGAGCTTCCACCAGGGCTTGGCCTGGGCCAGCGCCGGTTGCACGAAGCGGCTGTTCGGGAAGTTGGTGGTGAGCACGCGGCGGGCATCGTCGCGCAGCTTGTCCAGGCCCAGGCGGTCGTAGGCCTCGGTCATGATGAACAGTGCTTCTTCGCCAGCCGGCGCCTGCGGGTAGGCCTGTACGGCCTGCTGGGCGCGGTTGGCGGCCGCCAGCAGCGCGCCGCGGCGCAGGTAGTAGCGCGCCACATGCACCTCGTACTCGGCCAGCGAGTTGACGATGTAATCCATGCGCACGCGAGCGTCGTCGGCATAGCGCGAGTCAGGGAACTGCTCGACCAGCTGGCGGAAGGACTGGTAGGCATCGCGCGAGGCTTGCTGGTCGCGGTCGGTCAGCGACTGGCCGGCCAGGAAGCCCAGCAGCCCCAGGTTGTCGTTGAAGTTGATCAGGCCGCGCAGGTACAGCGCGTAGTCCACACCGGGGCTGGACGGATGCACCTTGACAAAACGGTCCAGCGTGGACAGCGCCTTGGCCTTTTCATTGGTCTTCCACTGGGCGTAGCCGATGTCCAGTTGGGCCTGCTGCGCCAGCAGTGTGCCGGCGGCACGGCCCTCGACGCGCTCCAGCGTCTTGATCGCCTGGTCCCAGGCGCCGCTGGCCATGTCTTCCTTGGCCTCCGCATACAATTTTTCGGCGGACTTCTTCGCGTCGTCTTCCCGTGGCGTCGAGCTGCAGGCGGCCAGCGCGATCAGGGCCAGGGCCGAGAGAAGGCGTGCCAGGCGGCGCGACGAGAAAGCTGCGGTCATGTTGGAAGGTCTGCGAAGAGGCGGCCGATTATAGGAGGGCTCCTTGGATCAGACGGGCATCGACGACACCGACCTGGACAACCAGGCTGAAACCCGCGCCGCGACCGTGCCGGATGCCGCCCATGGCGAACGCCTGGACCGCTACCTGACCATGCTGGCGCCGGAGTTCTCGCGCAGCCACCTGCAGTCCTTGGTCGAGCGCGGCCTGGTGCATGTCGGCGGCCAGCCGGTGCTGCAGGCCTCACGCCGGCTCAAGGCTGGTCAGCCGGTCGAGGTGAGGCTGGCGTTGCCCGAGGAGAGCCTTGCCTTCGTGCCGCAGGCGATGGACTTGGCGGTCCTGTTCGAGGACACCCACCTGCTGGTGGTGAACAAGCCGGCGGGCCTGGTCGTGCATCCAGCGGCCGGCAACTGGACGGGCACGCTGCTCAACGGCCTGCTGGCCCGCGATCCCGCCAGCGCCCAGTTGCCGCGCGCGGGCATCGTGCACCGGCTGGACAAGGACACCTCGGGCCTGATGGTCGTGGCGCGCAGCCTGCCGGCGATGACTGCGCTGGTGCGCGACATCGCCGCGCGCAGCGTGCGCCGGCGCTACCTGGCGCTGGCGCATGGGCGGGTGGCAGCGGCACCGTTCAGCATCGACGCGCCGATCGGCCGTGATCCAAGCGCCCGCGTGCGCATGGCCGTGGTGGCCGGCGGCAAGCCGGCTCGCACCGACATCGAACGCCTGGGCCTGCGCGGCGACATCAGCGCTGTGCGCTGCGCGCTGCACACCGGCCGCACCCACCAGATCCGCGTTCATCTGGCCTCGCAGGGGCACCCGCTGGTGGCCGATGCGGTGTATGGCGGCGCCCCGGCGCTGGGGATGACGCGCCAGGCCCTGCATGCCACCGAGCTGGGTTTCACGCACCCGATCAACGGCGAGCCGATGCTGTTCCGGTGCGAACCCCCGGCCGACTTTGCCCAGGCCTGGCAGGCCGTGCTGGCGCCCTGAGCGGCCCCTCGTCGAAGCGCGCTACAATCAGCGCCCAAGCCCCCCGAGAGTGGGGCGGTCCGATCGGCCCGGCCGACACCGACCGCCCGGTCTGCCGCGTAGGCAGGCCCATGCCGGCGGGCTGCCTGAACCCCAGTCACGCGTCTGTCCGAACTCGGACACCGATGTCCGACGTGCCACCGGGATTCGGCCCTGACCGCCTGACGCGCCGTGGCACCACGCCGGCGCCCGACACATGTGTCCATGAATACCCAGGATGCCAAGCGCGTTCTAGAAACGGCGCTCATCTGCGCCAACCAGCCGCTGTCCCTGCGCGACATGCGTGCGCTCTTCAACGACCAGGTCGGCGCCGACAGCCTGCGCCAACTGCTCGACGAGCTGCTGCGTGACTGGGCCGGTCGCGGTGTCGAACTGGTGGCCCTGGCCAGCGGCTGGCGCTTCCAGAGCCGCCCCGAGATGCGCGAGTACCTGGACCGCCTGAACCCCGAAAAGCCGCCCCGCTACTCACGCGCCGTGCTGGAGACGCTGGCGATCATCGCCTATCGCCAGCCGGTGACGCGCGGCGACATCGAGGACATCCGCGGCGTGGTCGTCTCCAGCCAGATCCTCAAGCAGCTGGAAGACCGCCACTGGATCGAGGTGATCGGTCACCGCGATGGCCCAGGCCGCCCGTCGCTGTACGCCACGACGCGGCAGTTCCTGGACGACCTCGGCCTGGACAGCCTGGACCGCCTGCCGGCCCTCGATGGCCCGATGTCGGCCCAGACGCTGGCGCCCTTGACCGGCGAGCAGGTAGACCTGCTCGACGAACAGCCTGAACTGCCGCTGGACGAGGCCCCCGAGGGCGCGTCCGCCGAATCCACTGATCCGATCGACCCGATCGACCCGATTGATCAGCCCCCCCTCACGACGGCGCCGTCCCCAGACGCCGAACTGCCCCAGGCCGACGTGCCGAAGGACCCCAGCGAGCCATGAGCAACGACGCGCAAGACCCCTCCGTCCCCGACGAGCCCACCGAGGCCCCGAAGCCGCGTCGGCGCACGCGCAGCGCCGCCGCACCGGCGGCCGAGGCCGCGCCTGCCGCCGGCGACACGCCCGCGGTCGGCGCCGCGCCCACGGACAACGACACGCCGGCGCCCGCCAAGCCTGCCCGCGCGCCGCG